>QBKD01000002.1 GCA_003053925.1 Microbacteriaceae bacterium MWH-Ta3 | reverse complement strand
AACACGGACCCGACGTGCATACCCGCACCGTCATAGGTGTAGGTCACACCATCCAAAACCGTCGTGTTGCCCATGTACGGAATTATTGCGCACTTCAAGGGCTTGTGCCGAATTTTACTCGATGCTATGTTTTTGAAGTTCAATTCTTTATCAACAATGAAGTTGGAAATCGTGCTTAATATTTTTCGCCAGCCATGGGCTCTATTCGTTGCGATTTTCACAACACTATCGATTCTCTGTGTCGATATTTCTCCTGTGAAAGCTGCAGAAACCGAGGAACTCGCTGCTGAATTTGCCCCAATTCCCGTGTCGGAGCCGGCCGTGGCTTCGGACACATCACTTCCGTCTGGTGACTTCAACGATGTGGCAATAACTTCGCTGGATGACGGTTCGATTTCGCCCGAATTGAAATTCCCTGAGGATTCAAATACTCATACGGTGAACGAATTATCAGAAACTTCAGTTATTCAGCGTGATGAATTCTCCACGACGTTTTCGGGCTTAAACGGCACACGCTTACTGCAGATTTCGGATTCTGCGGTGAATATGCAGTTGGATTCTGGCGTTTGGGTTCCGATTAGCACAGACGTCGCTCCACAAAGTGACGGAACGTGGGAGGCGGTGAACCATCCTCTCGCTCCCGAATTTTCCAGAAACTCCGCAGATTCCGAAACCCTGTCGGTGTCAAATGGTGAAGATGCGCTGTCCATGACATTGTTAGGTGCCGCCGAATCTGAAATCACGGCGTCAGTTTTACCATTTGGAACAGATGGGCACGACGCACTGTATGAGGAAGTTTTTCCGGGTGCTGATTTGGTTTATGACGTTCAGCCCTCCGCGATCAAAGAAGTTTTGATTCTCAACGAGCCTTCTTCGACGAACGCGTGGACATGGCGTATCAATACTGGTGAATTGCGACTAGGGCGTGTCTCTTATATCCGTAGCCAGACCAGAATCGCTGCCAACACCACTCCCGCACGATACGTGACCGCAAGCTTGTCATAACGAGTCGCAAGCCCCCGCCACTGCTTCATCAATCCAAACGCCCGCTCGACCACGTTGCGATCTTTATACTTCTCAGCATCGAACCCCGGCGGGCGCCCACCCGCGCGACCCCTACGCTTCCTGGCAGCGATCTCGTTAGATTTCTCCGGAATCACAGCAGTGATGCCCCGCTTACGCAGGTACGTGCGGTTCACTCGTGACGTGTAACCACGATCAGCAAGCAGCGACTCGGGGCGCGTCCGCGCGTTCCCCGACCCGGTTCTTGGCACTCGAATATCGCCGATTACTTCCTGGAGCATCGCGCCGTCGTGACGTTGCCCACCCGTGACCACAATCGATAATGGGCGGCCATGCCCATCGACCGCGAAATGCACCTTCGTGCTCAACCCTCCGCGCGATCTCCCTATCCCATGACCTTCCGGTTCAACCTCGCATAACGGCAGATTCTTGTAATTCGATAGAGCCCCCTGTGTCCTGGTCCGGACGCGGAAGGTTCGTGCCGTGCTGGTGAGCACGGCTGATCGTCGCGTCAATCGACACGTTCCAGTCAATATCACCTACGGCATCGGCCTCGGCGAGGATGTGCGCGAATACGCGGTCCCAGGTGCCGTCGGTTGCGTAGCGGCGATGCCGCTTCCAGACGGTCTGCCAAGGGCCATACCGGTCAGGGAGATCACGCCACGGGATTCCGGTCCGGTAACGGTAGATGATGCCTTCTACGACGCGGCGGTTGTCACTGAAGGGACGGCCTTTACGGCCTTCGTTCGATGGCAGGAGTGGTTCGACTCGTTCCCATTGCGCATTCGTGAACTGCGTAAATCTAGACCTTTGTGCCACGACTCAATCATGGCGCGTGCACACAACTAGATTTAGGAGACACGCCCTAGCTGAGCGAGAGGTCAACCCCAGACGCAGTTTGCCCGGCTGAGTCACCCCTCAGCCACATCCAATGGACGCTTCTCCTCCGTGTGACGCATGCGCCCGGCCAGCAATGCGATCAACGCGAGAGCTGGCGGAATGACTCCCGCAATCACAAAGATGATGGGGATGGGAACCAGTAGTGAGAGCGGCCCCGCGATGGCGATTGAGACCGGCATGAACGCGATCGAAACGAAGAAGTCGAGGCTGGCGACTCGGCCGATCATGTCGAGCGGCACCAACCGTTGCAGCAATGTTCCCCACACGACAACGCCAGCCCCGGTGAGTGCACCGACGACAAAGAGCGCGGAGAGCATGAGGATCAAATTGTCGGCAACGCCAATGACCACAAGAGGTAGTGTTCCTCCACCCCAGCACAGGATCATAAACGTCAAGTACCGACGTGGAAGCTTCAACGACGACACGATCAGCGAACCGACAGCCCCACCTATCCCATATGCGGCCAGAAGAAACCCGAAAGTAGCTTCAGCATCCTCGAATCGGTCGCGGGTGAGGAACGGGAGGAGAACTTCGATCGGGCCTTGGACAATGAGCGCAAGCGACGACCCGAAGATCAGCGTCCAAAGCAACCAGCGTGTACGAGCCACGTAGGCAACCCCCGCACGAAGGTCACCCCAGACGCTCGGGCGATCCTCGGGAGAAGTGGGCTCAGTGTGTTCGTCACGGCGGCTAAGAAACAAGGTGATGACGAAAGCAATCGCGTACGAAGCCGCGACGATGACCGCTCCGATAGCGGGGAAGAACATACCGACGATGACTCCACCGAGGGCCGGGCCCAGCCCTTGCCCCATCGATGGACGGAGCGCCCCTTCGAGCCCATTCGCGGCCAGGAGCTGCTCCGGCGGAAGGACCACAGGTAGGTAAGCACTGTACGCAGGGTAGAAAAAGGCGCTCCCGGCACCCATCGCGAACGAGGCTGCGGCGACGTGCCAAAGTTCGATATTACCGGTGAGCGACAGGACCGCCACGGCGGTCATGATCGCGGCCGTTGAGCCCTGCACTGTGATGAGAATCCGCCGTTTGGAGAACCGGTCGGCGACAACCCCACCGAGAACGGAGAAGGAGAACAGGCCAAGACTCATTCCGGTTGCGACCGCCGACAAGGCAAGTGGGCTGTCATCGAGTGCGAGTACTTGGAAGACCATGACGATCGTCCACATACCGGTCCCGAATACCTCGATGCCGACGGCGGCAAACAGGAGACGGTAATCACCTGATGCCAATGGGCGGAGTGCGCGGAGCTTGATGGTGTTGCTCATACCAGCGCCTCGCCTTCAGCCATCGCCATCAGATGGTCATGAGGCCATTGGGCGACATCGCGCAGGAGTTGCCGGTCGTGGGTCGACAGTACGACGGCCGCTTGGGTAGCCCCGAGTGCCTCGGTGAGTTCGTCAACGAGCGCGATGGAGAGGTGGTTGGTGGGTTCGTCTAGCAGTAGCACGTGCGGGCGTGCCGCGAGTACGAGCGCCAGATCGAGGCGTCGTTGTTGACCCATCGACAGTTCACCCACTCGTTTGCCTGCCTCGCGCGATCGCAGCAGTCCAAGTTGACCGAGACCGACCGTCTCAGATGACTGCAGCGTTCCTTGACCGACGAGTTCGTCGAGGTGACGGGCGTATATCTCGTTCGCCCGGCGATCCGGCGGCAGCATCGTCTCCTGACGAAGAAAACCCAAACGCGTGCCACGGGATGTCCGCACTGTTCCCGTGTCTGGCAGTAGTTCGCCCGCCGCGATACTCAGGAGCGTCGACTTTCCGGCCCCGTTCGAGCCGGTGATCACGAGCCTGCCGCGGTGCGAGAGTTCGAACGACACCGGCTGCGCTAACCTCCCGGCAAAGCTCACGTTGTCGACGTTTAGCAGCACCGCCCCTTTTCGTGTGGGCAGGTCGGGGAACTGGAACAGTTGCGGTGGTTCTGGCACCGTCACCGCGTGTGCTTCGAGCGCTTCCTGGCGTCGGTGCACGCTCTGCACCAGCCCGCCCGCGCGCGTCGCGCGGCCGTGCTTCGGTGACCCCTTCTCCGGTCGCCACCCCGACACCAGCCGATTCTGCGCAGCGCTGAGACTCTCCTGCAGCCGCGATTGCTCCTGCTGCTGACGCTCGTACTCCTGCTCCCAGCGTTCCCGCTCGGCCAGGCGCCCTTCTCGGTATCCCGCATACCCGTTGCCGTAGATGCGGGGGCGATCATCAGGTGTCGGATCGAGGTCAACAACCGTCTCCGCAATGTCAGAGAGCAGCGCGCGATCGTGGCTGACGATCACGACACCACCGTTGCGCGCGCGGAGTTGCGTGGTCAAGAAATCAAGTCCGCTGCGGTCGAGGTGATTGGTGGGCTCGTCCAGCAGTAAGAAATCATCTTCAGCCCCCAGCAGGCAGGCCAACCGCACTCGGTATCGCTGCCCCACAGACAGATCAGAGAGCAACCGCGTCGTGTCGGTTTCGGCGTCGAGTGCTTCGAGCGCGATCTGTACGCGGCGCTCGGCATCCCACGCGTCGAGCGCTTCAGCACCTTCCAATGCCGCGGCATACTGCTCTGCGGCCTCGTCACTCCCATCCGCAAGAGCAGCAGCAGCGGCGTCGAGCGCGGCCAGCGCTGCGAGCGGTTCAGCGATTGCCTCCGCGACGGCCTGCCCAACGGTGCGGTTGTCAGTGGAGTTCATCTCTTGTTCAGCGAGCCCGAGTGTGCCGATGCGCTGGATCGTTCCACTATCAGGTACCAGCGTGCCCGCGAGCGCGTGCAGAAGTGTGGTCTTTCCGCGCCCGTTCTCTCCGACGATCGCCACACGAGACGCGGGAGTGACGACGAGATCGACATGGTTGAGCACCGGGGTTACGCCTCGCATTACGGAGACGTCAGAAGCGGTGAGTTGCGCGCGATGGCGCGCCGGATGACGGTTAGTAGGGGTAAGCATTCAAATCCTTCAGCAAGGCGCACCACGACAAGCCGAACAGCAAGCGGGTACGCGAATGACGGCGACCCTCCATGGGGCCAGAACAAGCGGCCGCCGCAAGCTCGGAGTTACTCAACGAGCACGGTAGGCCTACTCAACCATCACAGGAAGTACAAATGCATACCGTCAATTCTACCCCACACTCACACGGCACCAACGAATCGGGTGCCGACAGCGGCTCCGGAGGCTTGATCGGTCTGATTCGGCCGCACTATCGGCGCCGCTGTCGCGGTCGGTCGGAATCAGTTCAGTGCCAGCTCGGACACTTTCTCGCCGTCACGCCGTTCATCGAGTTCCTTTGCACGCACGCGACACAAGATGATCAGGCTAATGGGTCCAAAAGCGATGAATTTCATCGCGTTCCACAGGCTGAGGAGGACGAGGAGATTCAGCCATGCTGGTCCGCCGCCAGCGGCCAAAGATGAGCACCAAAGCGCAAGGCCAAGGTATGGCAGGGTGAGGAGCATGGCAGGAACTCCCCACTTCAGCCCACGCCGACTCCGGACCCACCGGAGCACGATGTTGCTCGGTGCGTAGCGCTGCAGGAGCGAATAGATGAAGCTCGTAATCGCCAAGACTGGACGAATCATGATGGGCCTCTCGTCACACGTCGTTCTCCGTCGAGGAAGCAGTGTGTGATCGAACACCCAGAAGGGCCGCACCGGAGGGCCCGCAGAGTTGAGAACCTGCTTCAACCTCCAGGGTACGCCGGCATTCCGATCGATGAAAGGGCAGCTCGCGCGTACCTCCTGAGCGATGCACAGCGAAGGAGGCTTTCCATGCCAACGCTCACTGCCCTCGCTAAGGACGAAAGAACAGCTCGCCAGCTATTGGCCGTGACCGGTTCACCGGGTGACATCTCAACCGGTGCGCTTCTCTCCCGAGTTGGCGCGGTTGAGGCAATCGCTCTGATCGAGCGCGACATCGCCGTCCCAGGAATGGATGCGGTCGAATCGGCCGTCTGGCTACGGATATAAGAGACACGCCCTAGTTCACCATAAATCGGGAGACATTCTCGCCGTGAATAATCTGGGAGAGGTGCGATTTGTCATACCCAAACCGATTGGTTGGGATTCAAACCCCGCCGCCACCCCGCGCGATTTAGCCGTTGACATCGCACGAGAGACACCTCATTCGTTCTTGGTCACTATTTCCGCGGATATCGCGTGGCTGCAGTCTGACGCTACGCAGTATCCCGTCTCGATTGATCCTTCTGTTCAAGGGTTCAGTGATACAACCGTCACAGCCTATAAGTCGGATGGGCTGAAGCGCACAGATGGCGTGCACATCGGCAATACCGCTGAGGCATCTGGGCCTAAATATTGGCGTTCGCAAGTAAAGTTCCCCTATCAAGAGCTTTTACCGTTACAAATGATTGACGCTTCGATTACCGCATCGTATGTGGCAGGAACGGCAAATACATACACGGGAACAATTTGGTCTGGTGCGTGTTCCAGCTACACGTGCACGGGTACTAAATTGGCCGATCTGACAATTGGCTCTGGTTCTGCAGCTTCGTCGAACGATGTGAACCTTCTAAAGGAAATTGGCACCTGGTTCAAAGACGATATTGCGGGAAAAAGTCTGTATTTCCGCGGTGTAGAGAGTGCCAGCGCATACACCTACAAGCAGATCAACACGGTATTAAACATTCAATACAAGGCATTGCCGAATGTTGTATCAACTTCTCCAACGGCCGGTTCGCTCACTACACAAAATCCTGTGATAAGCGTTTCTGCAACAGACCCTGAAGACACTGGCCTGGAATATTTGTACAAGATTTACAGCGGAAGCACGATAATTTTCACGACTGACTGGATTCGTGACAGCGAATACCAAATCCCCACTTCAGCAAACCTGTCAACCAACACAACCTATTCCTATCGTGTATGGGCACGTGATGCATTTGATAAATATGCTCTCGCGGCAAATAACCAGTCTTCGTTTGCCAAATATTGGGAACAGTCGTCACAGGATTCCAGCGGCTTAGTTAGCTTTACGACAAAGGCATCAGTTGCTCAGCCCGTTGCAGCTTCGGCATCGATACAAGATGGCGACACCGTCACAAATTTGCGCCCAACAATCACCGTAGATGGGGTCGGCAATTGGAACTCTGCGACATCACAGTGGTTCGACCCAGATACGAATTCCCAGATTTTCTACCTCTTTTCGTTATCGAGCGACCCCGACGGTGTGAGCGGTGAAGTTGCAACGTCTGGCTGGGTCTCGACACCCCGATGGCTTGTACCTGCAGGGGTACTGCACAACGGCTCGACACAGCATTTGACTGTGAGAACAAAGAATGTTCGTGGTTTTCCATCACCGGAATGGTCGCACGAATTTACAGTGAATTTACGGCTTGGTTCGAACACTATTTCGCCCATGGATACTGTTGGCCCAGTTTCACTAAACCTGGCATCGGGCAATGTCACAACTTCGGTTGCCACACCTCAAATTTCCACTCTGGGCGGACCAATCGGCCACACTTTCACCTACAACAGCCTCGATGAATCCAACAACGGACTTGTCGGCGAATATTTTGAAAACCCGCCGGCTTATGGCGAAACCACACCGTCGAACTGGTCGTTCTCGGGGAAAGAACCCGTGCTAGTCCGTCAGGATCGAAGCATCAACTTCAAATATGTCAACGGCAAGTCCCCTGTCCCGTCCATGGATTTTGAAAATTACTTGGTGCGTTGGACCGGTTACATTGACCTCACCGATGGCATCACCTATCACATAGGAATGAAGCACAATAACGGCGCAAAACTGACAATAGGCAACAAAATAATGTTGTCAAAGTGGACAGGTGATTCATCACGAGATACCTATGCTCACGCCGTAGATTTTGACTCGACCAAGACCGTCATCGGTGGTGCGGCAACACCGATCACAATCGAGTTCTATCAGTCCAACAGGGACATGGAAGTTTCTTTGTGGATGAAGAAGTCCACCGATCCCGCAAGCGCTTTTACTCTTGTTCCATCGTCCCACCTCAGCACTGATCTGCCGGTGTTGCCGGATGGTTGGGATTCGACAGCCGCCATGGCCGGTTCTGCAAGCACCTATGTCAAGGCAGTAGTGAAAGATTCCTCGGTCGTTCTGCATGACCGAAGTGGCGGCGTTCATACGTACAAGGAGCTCTCGGCGGGTGGCTATCGAACTCCCCGGGGCGAATACGGTGTTCTGGCGGTCGCATCCGCGGGACTGGTCACTTTGACCGAGGACGACGGGACTGTTTACCAATTCAACGCGGCGGGCAAAATTAAGTCTGTAACAGCGCCGGGCGACGTGAAGAAGCCAGCGGCGCCCGTCGTTGTATACGACTCGTCCGGCCGTATCGACAAGATCTACGATCCGCTCTCAATTGAGACGGGAAAGTCGCAGGCGACTCGAGTCGTTGACTACCAATATCAAGGCGATTCGAATGTTTCCTGTCCGCTCGCAGCAAACACAGTTCTGCCACCCACAGGATATCTGTGCAAAATCGTCTACCCGCACCTTGGGTCCAGTGCAACGTTTACCGCCTTGTACTACGACACCTCGAAACGACTTGTCAGCATTGTCAACCCGGGCAGTGAACAGACGTCATTCGTCTATCAAGCCGGCGATATCGAATCAGTAATTAGTCCATACACGAATGACCTGATTCGCGCGGGCCAGCTGCCTGCAACGTGGACCACCGGAACCGAAATCAATTCGAAGCCTGGAGGCGGTAACAAGATTCAGGGCATTCAATTGCCTCACCTCTCGTCCGCACCAAAAAGCGAAATTCCCGGCCACTCCTACGATTTCACTTCGGGTCGTACCGTTGTAAAGGACAATGCAGGTGCGCTGGTAAACACCGTGACATTCGATAGCGCATGGCGACAGCTGACCGCCACCACTCCCATGGGCTACACCGCTACACAAGTATGGGGTGAAAATGACACAATTCAGTCCGTCCGAAACTCGGCAACCGGACTGATATCCACAACGGTGTATGACCAATTCTTCCGGCCCACAGACACCTATGGCCCTGCGCCAACCGAATGTTTCCCCAACGGATCAACGACTCCCAACAATGAAACGTGTCCCGTGGTTCCTGCCCACACCCAAACTGTCTATGACAACGAGCTTCATCAACTCAGCACATCGACTTTCGGCAATCCCAATCTCAGTGGAGCGCCCACATCATTTTCGACGTCATGGACCGTGCCATACACCACAACGAATGGTACGACGCATCAGGTTGTGGGTCGGCAATGGTCTGCATACACAGCAACAAGTGGAGTGACCTACGATGGTTGGTCCGAGCGCGCGACCGGAATATTGACATTCCCCGCCGACGGTTCGTGGCAAATCAAAGTCACTGGCTCGAGCGGAAACAAGATTTACCTTGCCGATCGACTTGTGCACTCGAATTGGGCTTTGGGCAGTGCGCTGATACCCACTGAGTCAACAATTCAGGTGTCGAGCGCCGACACCCGCGACAATTACAAACGTTCGCAAAGAATTCGAATCGAACAAAGACAGTTGCTTACTGCCGGTTCAATAAATTTGTGGTGGCGTAACGGCACAAATGCCGAATGGGAACCCATTCCCGCATCGGCAATCGATGCAGATTACGGTCTAGTCACGCGAAAAACAGTATTTGACAGCGCAAGTTCCCCCTATTCGCAAGCTGTCCGAAACCAGGTTGTATCGTTTGGCTATACAACCCCGTGGTTAGGTGCCGTCACAACAACCACGAAGGATCCCGGCGGACTCTCGCTCTCGACCACGGTCGAATATGAAAACCCAACCGCCGAGGGAAGCCTCATGCGAATGATTCGGCGCGAACTACCTGCTGCAACGGCCTCGGCCAGTGGGGTTGGTACAAGTTTTTCGTACTACCCGGAAGGTTCACTGCAAGGGGCCATCGACATTTCCCCAACGTGTGAACCTGATGCGAAAGTAGTTGTCGGTGGGCTTCTAAAATCCACGACCGACTCAGCCGGAATTGTCACATATTTCGCATATGACAATTGGGGCAGGACGATTGCAACGAAGACAAATGCGCAAGGCTGGAGCTGCACAAAGCTCGATCAACGCGGCCGGAAAATTGCAACCGTCACCCCGGGAGTTGGAGAAAGCGCTGATCGAACCGTCAATATCGATTACGCAACCGTCCCAACTACAGGAGGCATCGCTGACCCACGAACAGTAACCACAACCGATTCAGAATTCCCTGGTGGCCACAGAACGTCGACAATGAATTTTTGGGGACAAACCATCAGCGCCACCGACTGGTGGGGCATTACAACCGCAACCGAATTCGATACTCAACACGGTTGGGTCCTCCGAAGTATTACGCAAGTTCCCGGGAGTACTACAACAAATTCGACTATTGAGTACACATACGATGCCGACGGAAAAGTGGAAACTCTCAGCAGAAATGGTGTGACGCTTGCAAACCCCACATACAACTCGACTACTGGCCGTCAAACGTCCGTTGGTTACCACAACGGTACGACTGTGACCGAGACATATTCCGCGGTAGGCGCGCTAAGCAATCGGAATATCTACCTCACAGACGGAGTTATTTCTCAAAACGTCACACGATCACAATCAGGCAGAATCGTTGCCGAACAGTTGACCGACGGTGCAACGATTGAGCAAAGCGAATACATTTATGACGCCGTTGGGCGCCTCACTCAGGCGAAAATTCCAGGGCATGATCTTGCATACGGATTCGGCACTACGAGCTGTGGTGCCACCGACGCGGGTCTCAATGGAAACCGTACCTCGTACACGGATACCACACCGACCCAGACAAAATCCGTTGAATATTGCTACGACACTAGTGATCGACTGACGTCATCACAAACGTCAATCGGCGGGCAAGTGAGCGTCAGTACACCTTCGTACGATGCGTTGGGAAACACGACGGTCTTGGATGGTGTGACCTACACCTATGACGGTGCGGGTATGCACGTCGGGTCCGTGTA
>QBKD01000001.1 GCA_003053925.1 Microbacteriaceae bacterium MWH-Ta3 | reverse complement strand
TGAAATGTCGGCAGATAGTGTGGAGCGATGGTCGAATGGTAGTCGTCATTCCCGCGAGATGGCGCAGAACACCTTGCGGTCAGTTCGAAGCATCAACGGGTGGGCCGTTGCAAAAACAATATTGTCTGTTATCAGCGTTGTCACTGGGTTTCTTGCCTTTGTCAACCCGACTTTTGGTCTTGTTTCTTTCGCGGCCAGTGCCGCTTCAGCTGCCATTGAGTGTCTTGACGGTGGCAATAGCGCAGATTGCGGCATTGCGTTGATTGGCACAGGCCTTGGTCAACTTGGCGGTTTGGCTTTCAAGGTATTGAAAGGTGTCGCCAAAAAACCAATTCGCAAGTCATTGCGATCGGGGTTGGATGCCGTTGCTTGGAATTATGATATGACCACGACTACCGTCTCTTCATTCGGAAATTATTGGGATTATGACAGAAAATAACGTGAAATATGTCCCGTTGCTTCCCGGTAAGTCTGCCTACGAGTTGCGGATTCCGCCCTGGGTATTCTTTGCTCTTTTAGGCATACTTGTGCTTTTTTGGGGGCTGAGTTATATATTGCCCTTTAACGATCATCCGATTTTCACCACCATTTTTGCTTCCATTATGCTTCCGGCACATGTCGTTGCGGGTCTTTGGTACTACGCTGGGGAATTTCGTATTCGCAAAGAATATTTTGCTGGTTATGCGACGGTTGACGAATGCGCGCCTCCGAAGCGAGGTCAACAGGTTCCGCTAGTTGATTATCGTGACGGAAGAATTTTGTTTCCTGAGGCACAGTGGGCAGACGAGGATGAATTTCGTAAGGCCCTTGAGGATAATGCTGTTCGTATTGTCGCGAAAAATCTTTCGGCTGAGTGAGCCATCGTGTCTGAGTCATTTTTGTTGCCGGGGAAAAGCGTTTATGAGTTGGAGCGGTTGCGGTCAACGGTGGGCAAATTCATTCTTCCGTTTATGGCATTGGTGTTGTTTGCGTTGCCTACATTTCCGTCGGAAATCGTGAACCCAGTGTTTCGCGTCCTGTATTGGGCTAGTTTGGGTGCGGCAGCTGCGGCCATCACCAGCTGGGAAATTTTTGGCTTGTTTATTTCGCGGCGTCGTTCGGCGGAACTTAGCGCGAACTATCACACTTATCCCCTGGGCGATGTGGCGGCACCTTTGGTTCATTACATGGATGGCTGCATTATCGCGAGTGTTGACGAGTTGCCCATTAGCAAAAAAGAATTCAAGGCGCGCATTGCGGGTCTTGATCGCGCCTGAGCGTCAGTTTCTGCAATAGAAGGCCCCGAACTTCGGTTCGGGGCCTTCTGTCGTGATGGCGCATTGATTAATGTCGGGCCTCGCGGGTATCGTCGAACATATGTTCGAATTAGGGGTGCTGCGCGAGCGAATTCGCGAGATGGAAACCACGCGGGTGGAGCCGCGTGTTCCCACGCATCCCCTGTTCGCGCGATTGTTGGGCGGCGGTTTGAAGCCGGGTGCCGTGTATTCGGTGTCGTCGTCGTTGACGGTGGCAATGGTGCTGGCGGCGGGGGCATCCGGCGGTGGTGCGTGGTGCGCATCGGTGGGAATCCCACACTTGGGTGCCCAGGCCGCGCACGAAGCGGGAATCAACCTGGAACGGTTTGTGACTATCCCCTATCCGGGCGCGCAGTGGCCCACGGTGGTTGGTGCGCTGGTGGATTCCTTTGGAATTGTGTTGGCGCGGTCCCCCGGCGATATGCCGGCGGCCAGTGCCGCTCGCATTGCGGCTGTGGCGCGGCGTGCCGGATCGGTGCTGATCGTGGTGGGCGATTGGCCGGGTGCTGAAGCCCGAATTCAGGTGGTGGCCCACACGCCGTTGGGCGTGCATCAGGGGCACGGTCTGGTGGTGGGCCACGATATTGCCGTGACCGTCACGGGTAAGGGTGCCGCACAGCGCGCGGTGTTGCCGTGGCCGTTAACGCGCGAGCTTCCTGCGCCGCCACGACTGAGGTTGGTGGTCTGAGTGCGAACCCTGGTTGTGTATGTTCCGGATTGGCCGGCGGTGGCGGCGCGGCGCGAGGTGAACACCACGGCGCCCGTGGCAGTCGTTACCCACGCCGCTGTGGTCAGTGCAGATCCCCTGGCGCGGGCGGCGGGTGTGGTGCCGGGGCTGCGGCGGCGCGAGGCACAAAATCGTTGCCCCGATCTGGTGCTGGTGGCCGACGATCCGTTGCGCGATGCGCACCACTTTGAGGAACACGTGCGTGCCATCGAAAACACCGTGCCACTGGTGCATATCGTGCGCCCCGGTCTGGTGGCCATGAATGCGCGGGGTCCGGCCCGGTTCTATGGAACGGAAGAACGCGCCGCCCACGCGTTGATTGCCGCCATTGGTGGTGATGTGCGTGTGGGAATAGCCGACGGCCTGTACACGGCACACCAGGCGGCAACTCGTGGGCGCCCCGTGGCGTGCGTGCCCGTGGGCGGTTCCCCCGAGTACTTGGCTCCTTTGGGGGTCAGTCGGCTGGGCGAACCCGACATCGTCAGTTTGTTGCATCGACTGGGAATTACCACCCTGGGTGCCTTTGCGGCGCTATCCGCCGAATCCGTTCGGGAACGATTCGGTGTGCGGGGGGCGCTGCTGCACGCCGCTGCGGCAGGGTTAGATGCTGCCGTCGTAACACCCCGGGATATTCCCGTGGACTACGCGTGTGAGGTGGTGTGCGATACCCCGCTAACCCGATCCGATGAAATCGCCTTCGTGATGCGACAACCGGCTGAACAGTTCATTGATGCCCTGGGCGCCGCGGGATACGCCTGCACGGCACTGCGTGTGATGTACCGAAACGAGCGCGGCGACAGCACCGAACGCAGTTGGGCGCACCCGCGCGCGTTTGGCCCCGCCGAGGTCGTGGACCGTGTTCGATGGCAGCTGGCCGCCAATACGCGCCTGGCGACCACCACCGAACACGAGGGATTCACGGGCGACGGCATTGTGCTGGTGCGCATCGAACCCGAGACGGTTGCCCCCATAAGCCGCTATGAACCTGGATTGTTCGGCAGCGCACCCGACGAACGCATCCACAGTGCACTGGCGCGTGTGCAAAGCATCCTGGGGCACGACGGAGTCCTGACCGTCAGCATTGGGGGTGGCCGGCGGCTGGCCGAACGCGAGGTCCTGACTCCGTGGGGAGAAAAGCCCGTCCACACTCGATCCGTCACCGCACCCTGGCCCGGCTCGATGCCCTCGCCGGCGCCCGCCACCGTGTACCCCACCCCGTTGCCCGTGACCGTGGTGGGCGACACGGGCCCGATTCCTCCGGCCGAAATCTTGAGTGAAGAACCGCGCGCCCTGGAAACATCCGGCCGTCGCCGCGCAATTGCGGGCTGGGCCGGTCCGTGGCCGTTGGTCGAACGATGGTGGGACGGTGGCCAATCCGAGTGGCGAATGCAGGTCACCGACACCACGGGGATGGCGTGGTTACTGGTATCCGAGGCCCAGGAATGGCACATCGAAGCGAGATACGACTGATGACCGAATACGCCGAACTGCATGCGCACAGTGCGTTTAGTTTTTTGGACGGTGCGTCATTACCCGAAGACCTGGTGCGCCAGGCCGTGGACAACGGATTGTGGGGGTTGGCGATCACCGATCACAACGGCTTGTATGGCGTTGCCCGATTTGCCGAAGCCGCCGAGGGCACGCCGTTGCGCACCATTTTTGGGGCCGAACTGACAGTGCGCGATGACTGGGGAAACAACGAATGGCATCTGCTGGTGTTAGCGCGTGGTCAACGCGGCTACCACCGACTTTCCGCGGCAATCACCGACGCCCACCTTGCGGGAACCACCAAAAACGATCCGCAGTTCCGAATCGAACACCTGACCGCCGCCGCCCACGGCGAGTGGATCGTTCTGACCGGTTGTCGCCGTGGACCGGTGCGGCGCCACCTGCCCGAACACGAACTGCCCACCGAAGCGCATACCGCGGCGGCTGCGGCCGCGTTGGACGACCTGGTGAAACGATTCGGTGCCGACAACGTTGTGGTGGAACTGTTCCAACGGGGAATGCCGTTGGACGATCCCCACAACGATTTGCTGTATCGGTTGGCGCAGGAGCGTTCGCTGCGTGTGGTGGCTACCGGAAACGTGCACTACGCCACCGCGGAACGATATCCGTTGGCCACCGCATTTGCCGCGCTACACGAGCGCCGCACCCTGGACGACGCCGACGGTTATTTGCCGCCCGGCCCCAGCCAACGGCTGCGGTCCCCCGCCGAGATGCACCGAATTTTTGCCCGCTATCCCGGTGCGGTCAGTGCCAGCGTGGACATTGCGCGGGAATGCGCATTCCCCCTGACCAAGGCCACGCCGCGATTGCCCAAGCCCGATCTGCCGCCGGGCGAAACGCCCATGTCACGGTTGCGTGAATTGGTCACCGAGGCCATCCCCCGCGTGTACCCCGGTGCCACCGAGGCAACGCTGGCGCGGATACACGCCGAACTCGAATCGATCAACGACCTGGACTTTCCCGGGTACTTCCTGATCGTGCACGACATCGTGCAGTTTGCCCGGTCGCGTGGAATTTTGTGCCAAGGCCGCGGAAGTGCAGCGAATTCGGCGGTGTGTTATTTGTTGGGAATCACCGCCGTCGATTCGATTGCCTACAACCTGCCCTTCGAGCGCTTTCTGTCGGCGCTGCGCGACGAGCCACCCGATATAGATGTGGACTTTGATTCGGATCGGCGCGAAGAAGTCATTCAATACGTGTTCGCTACCTACGGTCGGCGCAATGCCGCACAAGTCGCCAACGTGATTAGTTACCGACCCAAAAACGCGATACGGGACATGGGGCGCGTCTTGGGGTACAGCACCGGCCAGCTTGATTCGTGGTCGCGCAGCATCGAACGGTGGCGCAGTCTGCGGCCCGAAGATTCCCCGCACATTCCCCCGCTGGTCACCGAACTGGCCGCGCAAACATTAACGCTGCCGCGGCACCTGGGTATTCACTCGGGAGGAATGGTCCTGACCGAACAACCCGTCGGCGAGGTGGTGCCCATCGAACACGCTCGGATGCCCGGGCGAACGGTTCTGCAGTGGGACAAAGACGATTGCGCATACATGGGCTTGGTCAAGTTCGATCTGCTGGGGTTGGGAATGTTGGGGGCCATCAATCACGTGTTCGAGCTGGCACGCGAGGAACTATCCGAGGACTGGGAACTGGGAACCGTTCCGCGCGAAGAACCCGCGGTCTATGACACGCTGTGTCGGGCCGACACGATTGGCATATTTCAGGTGGAATCGCGCGCGCAGATGGGGTTGCTGCCGCGGCTTCAACCACGGCGGTTCTACGACATTGTCGTGCAGATTGCGATGGTTCGACCCGGCCCGATTCAGGGCGGAAGCGTGCACCCCTTCGTCAAGCGCCGCACGGGTGAAGAACCCATTCGATACGCACACCCCAAACTGATTCCCGCGCTGGAACGCACGCTGGGTGTACCCATTTTCCAAGAGCAGCTGATGCAAATGGCCATGGCTGTCGGTGGGTGCAGTGCGCAAGACGCCGACCTGATCCGACGATCCATCGGATCCAAGCGTGGAATCGAACGCTTGGCCACTATCAAAGAGAAGTTCTATGCGGGAATGGCCGCCAACGGAATCACCGGCGCCGACGCCGACGGCATCTTTGGGGCTTTAGAGGCCTTCGCCAATTTCGGTTTCGCCGAATCGCACTCGATCGCGTTCTCGTTGTTGGTCTATGTGTCGGCGTGGTTGCGCCTGCACTACCCCGCGTTCTTCCTGGTGGGGCTCTTGCGATCGCAACCGATGGGCTTTTATGCGCCCGCCACACTGGTATCCGATGCGGAACGACACGGCGTCGATGTGCGAATACCGTGCATACACAATTCTGGAATCGAGGCGATGCCCGAGCACATCGGACCCGACTTCCGTCATCGTGCCACGGGACGAGATTCCTGTCTGCAGCACAACGAGGCCGACGTGCCGCCGTTCGATTACACCCGTCCCGACGACAGCACACAGCATCGCCGTGACGGTGCCTTTGCGGTGCGACTGGGGCTGACCGCCGTGGGTGGAATTGGCACCGCAACCGCTGCGCGAATCGTCGCCGAACGCGAACTGCACGGCCAGTTCCGGGACATGCCCGATCTGGTGCGCCGCTGTGATCTGACATTAACCGAGCTCGAGGCCCTGGCCACAGCAGGCGCATTCGACGTGTTCGGACTGACCCGGCGTGAGGCGCTGTGGGAGGCCGGTCGTGCGGCGCACAACAGGGCGGAATATTTGGCCGGTTTGGTTGCCTCGGTGCAGCCGCCGCTGTTCGACGACATGACCGACTGGGATTCGATGGTGCAGAACCGCACTTCGACGGGAATATCACCAGGCGACCACCCGTTGCGCCACCACCGTGAGTCGCTGCGCGAGAGCGGAATTCTGTCGAACAGTGACCTTCGTATTGCCGAAAGCGACCGTCGCATCAGTGTGGCCGGAATCGTTACCCATCGTCAACGACCCGGTACGGCCAAGGGCATAACCTTCCTGAACCTGGAAGACGAAACCGGTGTCACCAATATTTTGTGTTCACCCGGTCTCTGGACCCGCTATCGCCGTGTTGCTCGGGAAAGCGCGGCGCTTGTGGTGCGGGGAATCCTGCAACGCACCCCCCATGGCGCCATCACCATCGTTGCCGATGCACTGGAACCCTTCGAACTGGGCGTCGGTGCGCGATCACGAGATTTCCGATGACCCCGCCGAATCGCCACGTGGCTTCCGTGGTTCCGGTTGTCCAGAGGCGCGTCGCGCACCGCGGGGACGCAACAACGACGCGGGTGTCACCGTATTCCGTCCGAACTTCGCCGCCACCGCATCGACAACCTCGTCCATTGTGCGCCACTCATCGGGGTCGTCCCACAGCACATCCGAGGCGCGATCGCCCACAAGGTTTTCCACGCGGACACCCAATAACCGCACACCGCGCTCGATACCCGACACCGCCGACAACAGGTGCCGCGCCTCGTCGGCAATACGTTTCGTCACGTCGGTGGGCTCGGTCATGGTGTGAGAGCGCGTAATGGTGGTCCAGTCACCGAACCGCACCGTGAGAACCACGGTGTGCGCAACCAGGCCGTGCGCACGCAACCGTGCCGACACATCGGTGGCGAAACGCAACACCGCGCGGTCGCAGTCTGCACGTGCCGTGAGGTCGGTGTGGAAGGTCGATGAATGCCCAATGCTTTTGTCACGACGATCGTCCGACACCGCACGCGGATCGATGCCCAACGCCAGGTTGTGAATGTGCTGAGCCATGCGCTCGCCCAGGATGGGGGTCAACGAACCCACCCCGGCGGTCTGTACATCGGAAATTGACAGCACACCGAAATTCGCCAGACGCTTCGCCGTCACCGGGCCAACTCCCCACAGTGCCGAAATCGGAAGCCCTGCCAGAAACGTTTGGGTGTCCGGTGCGGGCACCACCAGCAGGCCGTCGGGTTTTGCCCGCGACGACGCCACTTTGGCGACAAACATCGACGAGGCCACACCCACCGAACACGTCAAACCCACCTGTTCGCGCACCGCGTCGCGAATCAGTTGGGCTATGTGCTGTGGCGAGCCAAACAGTTCCCGCGCTCCCGACACATCGAGGAAGGCTTCGTCGATCGACAGGGGCTGGACCAACGGCGTGAAGGTCCGGAAAATATCAAAAACCTGGCGCGAGATCTGCGAATAGCGTTCGAAACGCGGCCGGCGCACCGTGGCATGCGGGCAACGGCGCAGGGCAATGGACATGGGCATGGCGGAATTCACGCCGTAGGCGCGGGCGGCGTAATTCGCCGCGCTCACCACACCGCGGCCCGCGGAACCGCCCACAATAACGGGTGTGCCGCGCAGGCTGGGGTCGTCCAGTTCCTCGACCGAGGCGAAGAAGGCATCCATATCAATATGCAGAAATGGCGTGCCCGAATCATCGACGTCGCCGACCGTAACGTGCCGACCCGATCCGTCCTGCTTGCCCATAGGTCAATTGTGCGTCAGGCAGAGGGGCGCAGTGCATACAACGTGACCGCGGCGGCCGCGGCAACGTTCAAGGAATCCACGCCGTGCATCATGGGAATCATGACCACGCGGTCGCTGGCGGCCAGAGTCGATTCCGCCAGACCGTGTCCTTCCGTGCCAAATACGACGGCAATTCGATCGTGAGACTCGGCGCACAGCTCATCGAGCGAAATCGAGTCATCGGTCAGTGCCAGCGACGCCACGGTGAAACCGGCGTCACGCAATTCGCGCAGGCCGTCGGGCCACGATGGCACACGGGTCCACGGAACCTGCAGAACCGTGCCCATCGACACGCGTACGCTGCGTCGGTACAGCGGATCGGCGCATTCGGGAGTCACCAATACTGCATCGGCGCCCAGTGCTGCCACGCTGCGGAAAATAGCGCCCACATTGGTGTGGTCGACGATGTTTTCCAGAATCACCACACGCCGAGCCGAGCGGATGACGTCGGCAACACTCGGCAGAATCGGCCGGCGCATGGATGCGATGGCCCCGCGGTGCAAATCAAAGCCCGTGATGCCTTCGAGTACGGCGGAATTTGCGACAAACACGGGAATATCCCAGTCCGCGAGGACCGGTTCGAGTTGCGGTAGCCACTTGTCCAATGTGAGAACCGACAGTGGGGTGTGACCGGCGGCGATTGCGCGCGCAATAACCTTGACAGATTCGGCCAGATACAGACCACGTTCGGGCTCGGAGATACGGCGCAGTGCCACGTCGGTGAGGTTGGTGAAATCGTTCAATTCGGGGTGATCACGGCCCGTGACCTGTACTACGCGCATGAGCAACCTCCGTCGGCAAGCCTATCGGGGCGCGCCGAGACTCGTGCTGGGGCACGACAGTTGCACCCCGCGTATTCGTCAACGGGACCGATGCTTAGACTGGTGGCGTGACCTATTTTTCTCTTGTACGACACGGCGAAACCGACTGGAACAAGGCCGGCCGAATCCAGGGGTCGACGGACATTCCGTTGAACGAGTTGGGGCGCGTGCAGGCTCGTGAAACGGGCGAAAAGCTGGCACGGCATTCCTGGGACCTCATTGTCAGCAGCCCGCTGGGGCGTGCAATGGAAACGGCTGCAATCATCGCCGAACAGATTGGCCACCCCACCCCCGCAACCCACAGCGGTATTCGCGAGCGCAATTATGGCGACGCCGAGGGCCTGACGGGGGCCGAACTGGAATCGCGCTACCCCGGTCACGCCGACGTGCCGGGCCGCGAAAGCCGCGACGAGGTCATGGACCGCGTGTTGAATGCCATGCACGAAATCGCGTCGGACTATCCCGGGAAGCACATTCTGCTGGTCGCGCACGGTGGCGTTATTCGTGCCGCGCTGCAGGGTGCGGCGCCCGGTCAATACCTGCACGAGCGCATCGCCAATGGATCCGTGCACACGTTCTTTCACTCGGACACAGGCTTGAGCCTCGTGAGATTCAACGATGAGCTGGATGTGGAAACCGACGACCCGACCCTGCCCGATTGGGAGGATCAGAACCCGTTGGAACACCGCGAGCACGAAGGAAACTAGCCCATGGCATATCGAGCGGTCACCGAACTACACCCGAACGGTCAGCGCGTTCATGCAGCACTGATTGCCGCCGATGTTGCCGGGCGCATCGTGGAAACCATCGAACCGTCCCCCACTGCCGTCGCCGCTGCAGAACAGTTGGGTATCGAGGTGGGTCAGATTGCCAATTCGTTGATCTTTGATGCCGACGGCGAACCCGTATTGGTCATGACATCGGGTGCACATCGAGTGGATACCGATGCGTTGGCGCGCACACTGGGTGTGAATTCCGTGCGGCGCCCCGATGCCGATTTCGTGCGCCGTGCAACCGGTCAGCCGATTGGCGGCGTGGCACCCGTGGGTCACCCTGCTCCCTTGCGCACGATCGTGGATACCCACTTGGCGACCTGGGATGAAGTATGGGCCGCTGGCGGACACCCGCACTACGTGTTCCCCACCTCGTTTGCGGAACTGGTGCGCATCACCGCGGGAACCCCTATGCCCGTGGGCGTGGGACAGGTATCCGCCGACTAGTTGGCGAGTCGCCCCAAAAATTCGCGAATGTGCTGGGCCACCAAAATCGGCTCTTCGTAGTGCACAAGGTGGCCGCTGCCCGGAATCACGTGCAGTTCGGCACGGGGGAATTTCGTTGCCAAGTCTTCCTGCACCGACACCGGTGTGATGTCATCCAGTTCGGCGGCGATCAACAGCGTGGGCGCCTCGATGTCTGCAGCAAATTGTCCGACATTCGATGTGATCGACGCGTAATAGGCACCCAGAAGTGCCGTGCGATCCATGAAGCTCGAGAAATACATGTCGTGCTGCGAGTGAATCCACTTGCGTAACGGCTTGTCCTTCGATTTGGCCATCAACACGCTCATCGCGCGCACCATCACAGGCCACGACAGCATAGTTAAACCCTGCTTGACCGGCAGTTTCGCACCGAGTTCGTACCACAGCGACGCCACCCGGGTTGCGAATCGGTTGGGGCCTTCCAGGGCTGGCTGCGCAATGGGGTTGACCAGAATGATCGGAGCGGTGCGAGGCCCGCGAAGGGCGTTGGACACCACAATCGACCCGAAGGAATGCCCTAACACGGGTACGTCGGTCAGATTCATTTCAGTCAGGAAATCACGCAACCATCGGCCATAGTCGTCGATTGTGTGGGATTCGTCCTCGAAGGGTGAGCTGCTGCCAAATCCCGGAAGATCGGGAATGATGACGGTGTATTCGCTCATGGCATCGGCGAAAAGTTCCAACCCGTGGTGGTCGCCGCGAAAGCCATGAATGAGCACGGCGATGGGCGAATCGCGGTCGGCGGGATACACCCACCAGTGCGTGTCCGCGCCCGAAATCATTCTCGACTTTTGAATTGCGCTTCGATGCGCGAGAATTTCAGGGTAAGGGTACGGAACCGTCATGTCGCCAGTTTACGGCGGCACTCGAGTGGCGTAATATGACGTGCCGCCTCTGCTCGAAAGGTTCCCCGTGAACAACTCCACCATCACCGTGTCCACCGAACCCGAGTGGTACCGCAAAGCAGTTTTCTATGAAGTCATGGTTCGCTCGTTCCAGGACACCAACGCGGATGGCTACGGTGATTTTCGCGGAATGATCGAGAAGCTCGATTACCTGCAATGGTTGGGTATCGACGCTATTTGGCTTCCCCCGTTCTTCCAGTCGCCGCTGCGCGACGGTGGGTACGACATTGCGGACTACCGCGCGGTTCTTCCGACCTACGGATCGATGGCCGACTTCGACGAGTTCCTGGCCGGTGCACACGCTCGGGGCATGCGCGTTGTAATCGACTTCGTGATTAACCACACCTCGGACCAGCACGAATGGTTCCAGGCTTCGCGCACCGACCCCACTGGACCGTATGGCGATTTCTACGTATGGCGCGATACCGACACGGCGTTCAGCAATGTGCGCATCATCTTCACCGACACGGAAACGTCAAACTGGGCGTACGACGAGGCGCGTGGTCAGTATTACTGGCACCGATTCTTCTCACACCAGCCCGACCTGAACTTCGAAAACCCGGCCGTTCACGATGCCGTGATGGATATTGCGCGATTCTGGTTGGAGAAGGGTGTCGATGGCTTCCGCCTCGATGCAATTCCCTACCTGTATGTCACCGAGGGCAACACGGGTGAATCCGAACCCCCCACGCACGAATTTATTGCCAAGCTTCGCGCCATGATGGACCGTGAGTACCCGGGCCGCATGCTGGTGGCCGAGGCGTGCCAGCAACCCCAGGAAGTAGTGGACTATTTCGGTAGCCCCGAGGCACCCGAATGCCACATGGCCTTCAATTTCCCCGTGATGCCGCACATCTTCTATTCGCTGCGTGCGGGAACCGCAGCAGGCCTGGTGTCGACGCTGCGCGAACTTCCCGAGACCCCGCAGGGTTCGGCGTGGGGCGTGTTCCTGCGTAACCACGATGAATTGACGCTCGAAATGGTGACCGACGAACAGCGTGCCCAAATGTACGAATGGTATTCGCCGGAGCCTCGGATGAAGGTCAACGTGGGAATCCGTCGTCGCCTTGCGCCGTTGTTGGACAACGACCGCGCACAGCTCGATCTGGCAAATGCACTGCTGTTGTCCTTGCCCGGCAGCCCCTTCCTGTATTACGGCGACGAAATTGGGATGGGCGACGACATTTGGCTCGACGACCGCGATGCGTCGCGCACTCCCATGCAGTGGACGGACGGCGCAAATGGCGGGTTCTCTGAGGCACCCGCCGATGCGCTGTATCTGCCGCTCGTGTCCACCGAGACGTTCGGACCTCACGCCGTAAACGTTGCTTCGCAGGAACCCAACCCCGCATCGATCCTGAACTGGACGCGCGACATGTTGGCGCTGCGCCGTCGGATGGACGTGTTCGGTACGGGAACCATGACCTTGGTCGAGGCCTCGAACGATTCCGTTTTGTCGTTTGTACGTGCCCCCGAATCAGGCCGAGGCGACACCGTGTTGTGCGTGTTCTCGTTTGCGACGGAACCGGTTGCGGTCGAACTAGCCGTGGGCTCGCCGCACGTCACGCTGCTGGATGTCGTGTCGGGCGCACCCGTTGGAGCCACCGACGACTCGGGAACGCTTGCGCTAGAGCTGGCGCCTCGTGCGTGGCACTGGCTCGTACTGGGTCCGTGACAGAGGTCGGCCTTAGGCTGAAGCCATGAACTACGCGGAACGCATTGGCGTCTTTGATTTAGAAACAACCGGACTCGACGTACGCACAGAACGCGTGGTGACCGCCTTTGTGGGCGTGCTCGATGCGTCGGGTGCTGTTATTGAAAGCACGGCGTGGATTGCGGATCCGGGTATCGAAATTCCCGCAATAGCGGCCAGTGTGCACGGTTTCACGACGGAACGTGCACGTGCCGAAGGCCGCCCCGCCGCTCAGGTGGTCTCCGAGGTCGTCGAGGCACTGCGCGCGCTCTTTGCCGCCGACATCCCCGTTGTGGCGTACAACGCGGCCTACGACTTCTCGTTGCTGCACTACGACGCACTGCGCAACGGTGTGGCTCCGTTGTCCCCCGCCAAGCCGATTTTTGACCCTCTGATTGTGGACAAGAAGCTCGACACCTACCGCAAGGGCTCGCGGCGATTGGTGGACGCCTGCGATGTCTACGGCGTGGTCCTCGACGATGCACACGAGGCGAAGTCCGACGCCGTTGCTGCCGGTCGTGTGATGCAGGCAATTCTGGCGAAGTACGGCGAGAAGCCCGAACTTCAGGGTTCGACCGCAGAGATCCACGACCGTATTGCGGTGTGGGCGCGTCAGCAGGCGGAATCGTACGCGGACTGGGCGGCGAAGAACGGCCGTACCGTTAGCCGTCCCGGTGCGGGCGACTGGCCCCTGTTTGGCGGCTAGCCGTAACGTATCGCGTCGCACGCGAATTCCTGGTTAAACGACGAATGGCCGCCCCTCGAGGCGGCCATTCGCGTAAGCGGAATTACTGTCCGAAACCGGCGTAGCGCTGGTTGAACTTCTCGACACGACCGGCCGAGTCCATGATGCGCTGCTTGCCCGTGTAGAACGGGTGCGATGCGCTCGAGATTTCAACGTCGATCACCGGGTAGGTGTTTCCGTCGGTCCACTCGATGGTCTTGTCCGACGACACCGTCGAGCGGGTGAGGAAAGTCTCGCCGCTCGCAAGGTCGCGGAATACCACAGCGTTGTATGCGGGGTGAATTTCAGCCTTCATGATTACCTCACGTCTAAAGGAATGCGCCAAATGCGCCAAAAAACAAGCGTATCAGACTTAGCGGGTGCCGCGCGCACTAATGCGCCCATTTGCTCGAGAAACTTCCAAAGAAATTCCAAAAGCCCCCGACAAAACGGTGTCGGTGATGACCTGATCGAGTGGTCCCTGAGCAAATACTGCGCCGTCCTTGAGGACCAGTGCGTGGGTGAAGCCCTCGGGAATCTCTTCCACGTGATGCGTCACCATGACCATGGCCGGAGCGCTGCTCATGGTCGCGTAGCCCGACAACAGGCCCACGAGTTCCTCGCGTGCGCCCAAATCCAGGCTTGCGGCGGGTTCGTCCAACAAGAGAAGTTCGGGGTCCGTCATGACCGCACGAGCAATCTGCACTCGTTTTTGTTCGCCATCCGAGAGCGAACCAAATCGGCGGTCTGCCAAGTGCTCCAGCGACCACTCGGACAACACGCGACGGGCGCGGCGCTCGTCGATCTCCTCGTATTCCTCGGTCCATCGGCCGGTCACGGCCCACGCCGCGGTCATGACGGCGTCCAGAACGGTCTCGTCGTTGGGAATCAAACGCGCCAGTGCGGTCGAGGCAAACCCAATACGAGGACGCAGTTCGTTCACATCGCACTGTCCCAGTGTGTCGCCAATGATGGTGGCGGATCCCGAGGTGGGATATTCATGCGAAGCGGCAACCTGCAGAAGCGTGGTCTTGCCCGCCCCATTCGGCCCGATTACCACCCATCGCTCCGACGAATCCACCTGCCAGGTCACGGAATCGAGGATGGTGGCGCCATCGCGCACAACGGAAACGGACTGAAAATCGATCGCAAGACTCATGATGACTCCAGCCTAAACGGTGAGGCGCGAATACAGTGCGAGCGTCTTCTCGGCGATTGCACCCCACGTGAAGTGTTCCTCGGCCCGGACGCGTCCGGCCTCGCCGTAGGTGCGGCACAATTCGGGGTTCATGACTACCTCTGCCAGAGTTTCGGCCAAATCATTCACGAATTTCTGTGGGTGAACGGGCGTGCCCGTGCCATCCTCGACCTGTTCGATTGGTACGAGTCGCCCCGTGACGCCGTCGGCAACGACCTCGGGAATTCCCCCGGTTGCCGTGCCCACGACGGCCACGCCGCAGGCCATGGCCTCGAGGTTCACAATTCCCAGCGGTTCATACACCGAGGGGCACACGAACACATCGGCGGCGCTGAGTGCGGTGGACAATTCGCGGCGGTTCAGCATGCGGTCGATCCACACGATTCCGTCACGCTCCGTCCGCAGTTCCTCCACGGCAGTGGTGACTTCGGCGAGAATCTCGGGGGTATCGGGGGCACCGGCAATTAGCACAACCTGAACCTCGCGCGGCAGCTGGCGCACGGCGGCCAGCAGGTACGGCAGACCCTTTTGGCGAGTGATGCGGCCCACAAACACAATGGTCGGGCGGTCGGGGTCGATGCCCAATGCGCGGACCGTGACCTCGTCGTCGATGCGGCGCCACGTGTCCAGGTCAATGCCATTGTGAATCGTGACGACTTTGGCGGGATCAACCTGGGGGTACGAGCGCAGAATGTCGCGGCGCATGCCGTCACTGACGGCAATGATGGCGCTGGCGCCCTCGTAGGCGGTCTGTTCAATCCAGGATGAAACGCGGTACCCGCCACCCAATTGTTCGGCCTTCCACGGGCGCAGCGGCTCGAGCGAATGCGCCGTCACCACGTGAGGAATGCCGTGCAGCATGCCGGCGAGGTGGCCCGCATTGTTGGCGTACCAGGTGTGTGAGTGCACCAGATCGGCGCCGGCGATGTCGTCGACCATCGCAAGATTCGTGGCCAACGTGCCAATGGCGGCGTTAGCCGATGCAAATTCAGCGGGCGCTCGATAGGCGGTGGTACCGGCTTCGGTGCGGTCGGCTCCGAAACACCGTACATCGACATCAATGTGGGCACGCAGGGCCTTCACGAGTTCGGACACATGCACACCCGCTCCCCCATAAATCTCGGGCGGATATTCCTTGCTGATCACATTAACTCGCATGTCGAAACGCTAGCGCATTACGGCAAATGCCCCTAGTGTGGGGTCATGTCGAGCCCTAAAGTTTTCGGAATTGTTCTTGCCGGTGGCGAGGGCAAGCGTTTGATGCCACTGACGGCAGACCGTGCAAAGCCTGCGGTGCCGTTTGCGGGTGAATATCGACTGATTGACTACGCCATATCGAATCTCATCAATTCCGATTTGCGACAAATTGTTGTGTTAACCCAGTACAAGTCCCACTCGTTGGACCGTCACGTGTCGCAGACGTGGCGACTGTCGGGAATGCTCAATGCCTATGTGGCATCCGTTCCCGCCCAGCAGCGATTAGGAAAGCACTGGTTTCAGGGCAGTGCCGATGCGATTTTGCAGAGCCTCAACCTGATCCGCGATGAAAAGCCCGACATCGTCGTTGTGGTTGGTGCTGACCACGTGTACCGCATGGATTTCCGGCCCATGATCGAGGCCCACATTGCGAACAAGGCGGGCGTAACCGTGGCCGGTATTCGCCAGCCCATTGGACTTGCAGACCAATTCGGCGTGATCGAGGTGGACGACGCAAACCCCGAGAAAATCGGTCGATTCCGCGAAAAGCCCACCGATGCCAAGGGACTTGCCGATTCGCCGCATGAGGTTCTGGCCTCGATGGGTAACTATGTTTTCGACGCCAATGTGTTGATCGATGCGGTGACTCGCGACGGCGAGCTTCCCAATTCCAAGCACGACATGGGTGGAGATATCGTTCCCGCCTTCGTCGAACGTGGCGAAGCTTTCGTGTACGACTTCATTCGCAACGATGTGCCGGGTTCCACCGACCGTGACCGCAATTATTGGCGCGATGTGGGAACCATCGATTCGTTCTTCGAGGCCCACCAGGACCTCATCATGCCGCTTCCCGTGTTCAACCTGTACAACCGTGACTGGCCCATCTACAGCCAGCAGTGGAACTCGCCGCCCGCGAAATTCGTGCGCGACGACCAGGGTCGCAGCGGAACCGCAACAGATTCACTGGTATCGCTGGGAGTTGTCGTCTCGGGTGCCAGTCTTGAGCGATGCGTGTTGGGGCCGTGGGTCGAGGTGCATTCAGGCGCACAAATTTCAGACGCTGTGTTGTTCGAACGTGTCACCGTTGGCGCAGGAGCCGTAATCCGCAGGGCTATTCTGGACAAAGACGTTGTCGTCGCGCCGGGAGCCACCATCGGCGTCGATCACAACCTCGACCGTGCCCGTGGTTTCACCGTCACGGAAAGCGGAATTGTCGTTGTCGAAAAGGGTCAACGCGTCGAGTAACTCGGAGGTTTGCGTGGGTCGTTTTCTGGTTGTCTGCGATGTTGACTCCACGCTAATCGATAACGAAGTCATCGAACTCATTGCCGATGCGGCGGGCACCGGTGAACGGGTGGCCGATATTACGTCGCGCGCAATGGCGGGCGAACTGGACTTTAAGGAATCGCTGCGCGAGCGCGTGGCCACTCTCGAGGGCCTGCCCGTTTCCAAGCTAGCCGGCATACGTGACCGCATCTCGGTGACCACTGGTGCTCAGGACCT
Organism: Microbacteriaceae bacterium MWH-Ta3; assembly: GCA_003053925.1. GTDB lineage: Bacteria > Actinomycetota > Actinomycetes > Actinomycetales > Microbacteriaceae > MWH-TA3. The sequence continues at coordinate 1,527,488 of QBKD01000001.1, read as the reverse complement.
CATCGATGCCGTTCATGCACGTGGCGGAATTATTGCCGCGGTGTCAGGCGGGTTCCATGAAACCCTCGACCCGCTGGCCGCAGATTGGGGCCTGGACTGGTGGGCAGCCAATCGCTTTGAGATCGTCGACGGGAAGCTTACGGGGCGCGTACTGGGCGATATCGTCGATGCGACCGCGAAGGCCGATTCGCTGCGTATGCTCGCCGCTCGTCACGACATTCCCCTGTCGGCCACAATCGCGGTCGGTGACGGTGCCAACGACCTCGAGATGATGGCCGCAGCAGCACTCGGCGTGGCCTTCTGCGCCAAGCCCATCGTGCAGCAACGCGCCACGGTGTCGATCACGGAACGTGATCTGCGCCTCGTGATTCCGCTTTTTGGAGCCTGATTCTGCGGGTTTGGCGGCTTAGTGCCCCATGCCCAATCCCCCATCAACGGGGATAACGGCTCCGGAAATGTATGCGGCATCGTCCGATGCCAGCCATGCCACTGCGGCAGCGACCTCGGCGGGCTGTGCGAAACGGCCTGCGGGGATATTGCGCTTGTATTCCGTCTGCTGTGCTTCGGGCAAAGCAGCGGTCATGTCGGTTTCGATGAACCCCGGGGCGATGACATTGGCGGTGATTCCGCGCGAGCCCAGTTCGCGAGTCAAGGACCGCGCAAAACCAACCAAGGCACTCTTGGATGCGCTGTAGTTGATTTGCCCGGCGCTGCCGTACAGACCCACCACGCTCGAGATAAAGATGACGCGGCCAAAACGTGCCTTCACCATCGACTTGATGCCTCGTTTGACGAGGCGGAAAGAACCGGTGAGGTTCGTGTTGATGACGGTCTCGAAGTCCTCGTCGGTCATGCGCAGCAGCAGCGTGTCGCGGGTGATGCCCGCGTTCGCCACGATGACCTCGATCGGGCCGTATTCGGCCTCGACCTGCTGAATGGCGACATCCAATGAGTCTCCGTCGGTGACATCAGCACGAACCGTGAGTGCTCCGGCAGGGCCTTCGCCACTGCGTGCCGTAACCGCCACACGGTGGCCATCGGCGAGGAAACGTTCGGCAATGGCGAACCCGATTCCACGGTTGCCGCCGGTCACAAGTACGGTGCGCGCTGTAGTCATGCGTTAAGCGTAGCGGGGATACACTGGACGGGTGGCTAAAGTCGCTCAATCGATTACCACGCTCCCGCAGTCTCCAACCGAGGAGCGCTCCACGCGCATGGTGTCGTACACCGTCGCGATGATCGCCCGACTGGTGTGTTTGGCGCTTTGTCTTGTCGTTCCCGGCTGGTGGGTTTTGATTCCCGCTGCAGGCGTGATTCTGTTGCCCGCCATCGCTGTGATGACGGCAAACATCGTGACGGCGCCGGATGCGCGCCGCCACACTCGTCACTCGCTTCACCTGCCCGCACTCCCCGGCCGCAAGTCGTGACCACTCTGCGCCTTCTGTTTACGCGCCGCTGGATGGGGTATCTGGCGTTTACCGTGATTTTCTCGGTGGTGTGCGTGGCGCTTGGTCAATGGCAATTTGCACGTCGCGCCGAGGCGCAGACCGCCATTGCGCGCCTCAACGCGAACTTCGACCAATCACCGGCATTGCTCGATGAACTAGTGCCGCAGGCTGATTCCTTCGACGCCGAACTGAAATGGCGTCCCGTCGTTGTCACGGGTGAATATCTCGCCGACGAAGTGCTGTACGCACGTAATCGTCCGAAAAACGGCACCGTCGGTTTTGACGTCGTTGTTCCATTCCGCACGAGCGACGGCCGGGTGATTGTCATTGACCGTGGTTGGATCGAAGGCAACGACGACAACTCGATGCCGGCGGACCCTCCCCCTGTGCCGCGAGGTCAGATCGAAGTCGTGGCCCGTTTGTATCCGTCCGAGAATGTGATTGCCGGTCGTAGCGCACCGGCCGGCCAGCTGGCAACAATACATGTGCCCGCCATTGCCGAGGTGACTGGGCCCACAACCGTGACGGGATGGTACGCGCAGCTCGCCACCGAGACCCCAGCCTCCGAGGCGGGCCAGGCATTCACCAAGCCCGTTCTTGACGAAGGTCCGCACCTGTCGTATGCGTTGCAGTGGTACGTCTTTGCGCTGATGGCGTTTATTGCACTGGGCTGGGCACTGAACAAAGAGGCGCGTGCCGAGGCCCCTGCGCGCCTCGAACGCCGCTCGCGCCGCGGCGTCCCGCGCGCCCGACGCGACGAAGATATCGAAGACGCCGCGTGGGACGACGCTACGCGAGCTCGATGAGGTCCTGGTAGTCCTGGCTCCAGATGTCCTCGGTGCCTTCGGGCATGATCAGGACGCGCTCGGGGTTCAGCGCCTCGACGGCTCCGGGGTCGTGACTAACCAAGACGACGGCACCCGCATAGTGCTGCAGTGCGCCCAGGATTTCTTCGCGCGATGCGGGATCCAGGTTGTTCGTCGGTTCATCCAACAGCAGCACGTTGGCCGATGACACCACAAGGGTCGCCAATGCCAAACGCGTCTTCTCGCCACCCGACAGCACACCTGCTGGCTTCGTTGCATCGTCGCCGGTGAACAGGAACGATCCCAGAACCTTCCGTGCTTCGGTTTCGCCCAGATGAGGCGACGCCGACAGCATGTTTTCCAGAACCGAGCGCTTGACGTCGAGGGTTTCGTGCTCTTGGGCGTAGTAACCCACGCGCAGACCATGACCGGGAATGATTTTGCCCGTGTCGGGGATATCTACGCCCGCCAACATGCGCAGCAACGTTGTTTTTCCCGCACCGTTCAAACCGATGATCACGACGCGGCTGCCCTTGTCAATCGCCAGGTCAACTGCCGTGAAGATTTCGAGCGAGCCGTAGGACTTCGACAGGTTCTCGGCCATCAGCGGTGTGCGGCCACAGGGCGCGGGTTCGGGGAATCGCAACTTGGCGACTCGATCGACGGCACGTACCTCGTCCAATCCCGACAGAAGCTTTTCGGCGCGGGCAATCATCTGGTGTGCTGCGGCAGCCTTCGAGGCCTTGGCCCCGAAACGTGCGGCCTGCAGCTGAAGCGTGGTGGCCTTCTTTTCCGCGTTGGCGCGTTCCTTCTTACGGCGTTCCTCGTCGGACTCGCGCTGGCGCAGGTAGTGCTTCCAGCCCATGTTGTACACATCGATACAGGCACGGTTGGCGTCCAAATAGAACACACGGTTGACGGTTTCTTCCACCAGTACAACATCGTGCGAGATTACGATTACGCCGCCGCGATAGCCCTTGAGGAACTCGCGCAACCACACCACGCTGTCGGCATCCAAGTGGTTGGTGGGCTCGTCGAGAATCATGGTGTCGGCATCGGAAAAGAGGATTCGAGCCAGCTCGATACGACGACGCTGACCACCCGAGAGAGTGTTCAGAGGCTGCGCCAAGATGTGATCCGGAAGCCCCAGATTCGATGCGATTGTTGCGGCCTCGGCCTCGGCGGCATATCCGCCCAAAGAGGTAAATCGGTCTGTCAGGTTACCGTACTTCTTCATGGCCCGCGCGGAAATATCGGCGTCGTCCGATGCCATATCGTGGCCGGCCTGCTCCATTTCCAGAAGAATCGAGCCCAGGCCACGCGCGTCCAAAATACGTGTGCGGGCCAGCTGCTCGGGATCGCCCGAACGCGGGTCCTGCGGCAGGTAGCCGATTTCCCCAATGCGCTGGACGGTACCACCAGTGGGCTGTGTTTCGCCTGCCAGTACCTTCGTCAGCGTGGTTTTGCCCGCACCATTTCGGCCAACAAGACCAATCTTGTCACCCTTGTCTACACGGAAACTAACGTGCTCCATCAGCAGACGGGCACCAATACGAATTTCGAGGTCAGTGATATTCAGCATGGTTACATCGAGAACCCGAGGGCGCGCATCATGTCGCGACCGTCCTCGGTAATGCGTTCCACGCCCCACGGCGGCATCCACACCCAATTGATGCGGAATCGTTCCACAACGCCGTCCAGCGCCGTCTCGAGTTCCTTCTCGATGACATCGGTCAGCGGGCAACCGGCGCTCGTGAGCGTCATCGAAACAACGAGTGCGTCGTTTTCGTCGTCCCAGGACAGGTCATAAATGAGGCCAAGATCCACAATGTTGACACCGAGCTCGGGGTCAATGACGTCCTTCAGGGACTCAAGGATGCTGTCGAACTGCTCGGCGGGAAGCGACCGGCTCATGCGTTGTCGAGGTAACGGTCGTAGCCCTCGTCTTCCAGACGGTCGGCCAGCTCTGCCCCGCCCTGTTCCGCAATGCGACCAGCAACGAACACGTGCACGAAGTCGGGGCGGATGTAGCGCAGGATGCGCGTGTAGTGCGTAATCAGCAGAACACCGAGCCCGGTGTTGTCCTTCACACGGTTGACGCCTTCCGACACAATCTTCAGTGCGTCAACATCCAACCCGGAGTCGGTTTCGTCGAGTACCGCAAACTTGGGCTTCAGTAGTTCCAGCTGCACAATCTCGTGGCGCTTCTTTTCGCCACCCGAGAAGCCCTCGTTGACGTTGCGGTCGGCGAACGACGAATCCATCTTCAGGTCTCCCATGGCCTGCTTGACGTCCTTAATCCAGGTGCGCAGGCTGGGAGCCTGACCCTCGATGGCGGTCTTCGCGGTACGCAAGAAGTTGCTGACCGTCACGCCCGGAATTTCCACCGGGTACTGCATCGCCAGGAACAGGCCGGCGCGTGCGCGTTCGTCGACGCTCATTTCCAGAACGTTCTCGCCGTCCAGCAGGATTTCTCCCGAGTCAACGGTGTAACGGGGGTGACCGGCGATTGTGTAAGCCAGAGTCGACTTTCCCGAACCGTTAGGACCCATGATGGCGTGGGTCTCGCCCGAGTTGATGGTCAGTGAGACACCGTTGAGGATCTGCTTGGGGCCGTTCTCGGTGTCAATCGAGACATGAAGGTTGCGGATTTCAAGAGTAGACATGGTTACTTTCCGGTTTCGGTATCAACAAAAATGGTGTCGCCATCGAGCGTCACGGTGTACACCGGAACCGGCTCGAAGGCGGGGAAATTGCGGGGCACACCCGTGCATAGGTCAAACTTCGAGCCGTGAGCCCAGCATTCGATGCTGTCGTCTTCGACGAAGCCCTCGCTCAGCGAAATATCGCCGTGTGAGCATCGGTCGCCCAGCGCGTGAACACTTCCGTCCGACTGGCGGACAACAGCAATGGGGAGGCCGTCAACGACGACCTTCTTCGCCGTTCCCGGTGCCAATTCTGTCAGCGTTCCTACGGCTTCGCGTGTCATTCGGACTCCTCGATTCGATCCAGTTCGTTTTCCAAGGCAGCGGTCAGTCGCTCCTCGATGTCCGCGACACCGATTGCGTTGATAATTTCCACGAGGAAGCCCAGGACGACCAGGCGACGGGCCTCCTTCTCGGGGATGCCACGTGACCGTAGGTAGAACAAGTGTTCGTCATCGAAACGGCCGGTGGCGCTGGCGTGACCCGCTCCCGCTATGTCACCCGTCTTGATTTCCAGATTGGGAACCGAGTCGGCACGCGTACCTTCGGACAGAACCAGGTTGCGGTTCTGCTCGTAGGAATCGGTCCCCGTGGCGTTCGGGCCAATCAGCACATCGCCCACCCACACGGTGTGAGCGCCCGAGCCGTGAAGCGCGCCCTTGTAAGTCACGCGCGACGTAGTCTGTGCCGCCTCGTGGTGGACAAACACGCGGTGTTCAATGTGTTGGCCGGCGTCGGCGAAATACACGCCGTACGCGTCGGTCGATGAGCCCGTACCGTTCAACACGATGTTGGGGTTTACGCGCTGCACGCTGCCGCCCAACGACACCAGAATGTGGCGCAGGTGGGCATCGCGGCCAACCGTCGCGAAGTGCGACGCAAGGTGAATTGATTCGTCGTCCCATTCCCCCAGCGACACCACGGTGGCCTGTGCGCCGTCGCGAACGATAATTTCAACGTTCTCTGCGAGGTTCACCAGGCCACGGTTATTGATCACGATGGTGCGCTTGGCGTGAGGCTCGACGGTAATGACGAGGTGAGCGGCACGCGTACCGATCAGTGCACGCGACAGAATTGCGGGCTCTGCGCTGTCGCCCGACAGCGAAATGTGCAGTGCGTCGGTTGTGGACGCCCAAGCACGAGCCGAGACCTTGTCCTCGGGCAATCCCGCCGAGCCCACCAGGGTGTCGGACATCGGCAGCCACGCGAACTCGGCGTTTGACAGCGTGACTTCGGCGTGTGAACCATCGAGTTCGCCACTGACCAACGCGGCAATACGATCGAGCGGGGTCAGTCGCCAATCCAGAAGTGCTGGGCTCACCGCGGGGAAATCGTCGGGGCTTGTCGAGGTGAATCGCTCGTTTCGGGTCTGAACGGGGTCGTTCGACCACGATCCAAAGCTGTGCGGAGCGGTCTGTGAGTCCGTCATTTAGCCGACCGATCCTTCCATGTTCATTTCAATCAACTTGTTCAATTCCAGGGCGTACTCCATGGGCAATTCACGAGCGATGGGCTCGATGAACCCGCGCACAATCATGGCCATGGCCTCGTCTTCGGGCATTCCACGCGACTGCAGGTAGAACAGCTGTTCCTCGGACACACGCGAGACCGTGGCCTCGTGGCCCAACTGCACGTCGTCCACTCGGATATCAATACCCGGGTAGGTATCCGAGCGCGAGATCGTGTCGATCAACAGCGCGTCACAGCGCACCGTGTTGGCCGAATTGTGCGCGTTTTCGCCCATGCGCACCTCACCGCGGTAACCGGCACGGCCGCCACCACGGGCAATCGACTTCGAGATGATGCTCGAGGTGGTGTTCGGGGCCAGGTGAATCATTTTGGCGCCGGCATCCTGGTGCTGGCCGGGTCCTGCAAAGGCGACAGACAGGGTTTCGCCCTTGGCGCCCTCCCCCACAAGGAAGATCGAGGGGTACTTCATCGTGACCTTCGAGCCGATATTGCCATCGACCCATTCCATCGTGGCGCCCTCGTGCGCAACGGCACGCTTGGTCACGAGGTTGTAGACATTGTTCGACCAGTTCTGAATGGTCGTGTACCGCACGCGGGCATTCTTTTTGACGATGATCTCCACGACGGCAGAGTGCAGAGAATCCGACTTGTAAATGGGCGCGGTGCAGCCCTCGATGTAGTGCACGTACGAGCCCTCGTCGGCAATGATCAACGTGCGTTCGAACTGGCCCATGTTTTCCGTATTAATGCGGAAGTAGGCCTGCAGCGGGATCTCGACGTGGACGCCCTTGGGGACATAGACGAATGAACCGCCCGACCATACGGCCGTGTTGAGTGCCGCAAACTTGTTGTCACCCGAGGGAATAACGGTTCCGAAGTACTCCTGGAAGATTTCGGGGTGTTCTTTCAGTGCGGTGTCGGTGTCCAGGAAGATGACGCCCTGTTGTTCGAGATCTTCGCGAATCTGGTGGTACACGACCTCGGATTCGTACTGTGCGGCGACACCGGCGACCAGGCGCTGGCGCTCGGCCTCGGGGATTCCCAGACGTTCGTATGTCTTGCGGATATCTTCGGGGAGGTCTTCCCACGATTGTGCTCGACGTTCTGTCGATCGCACGAAGTACTTGATGTTGTCAAAATCGATGCCGCTGAGGTCTGCACCCCAGTTCGGCATGGGCTTGCGGCCGAAGATGTCGAGGGCCTTGAGACGCCGCTCGAGCATCCAGGCGGGTTCGTCCTTCAGGCGGGAAATACGTTCCACGACGCCGGTGTTGATGCCGCGCTCTGCGCTGGCGCCTGCGGCGTCTTTGTCGTGCCATCCAAACTCGTATTGCCCAAGGCCTTCGAGTTCGGGGCGGTCGACGATAATGTCAGCCATTTCGTTGTCCTTTCTCGTCTTGCAACACGTTCATCGTGCCGACGACCGTGACGGATGTCGCGGGGCCGAACATAGACTGGAGGTCCATGCTCTGCATATCCAGTGTACCCAGTGAAAGAACACACGATGCCTCTTCGCTTGCCCGTTTCTCCCGCTACTCGCACCGTTAGAGGCCTGGCGCTGGCCTCGCTCGTCTCCGAGATCGTCATTGTCGTGACGGGAGGTGCGGTGCGCTTGACTGGTTCGGGCTTGGGCTGTCCCGAATGGCCGCTCTGCACCACGGAATCGCTGGTGAACACACCAGAAATGGGAATTCACGGCTTTATTGAGTTTGCGAATCGCACGCTCACCGGACCGTTGCTGCTTATTGCGTTGGCCATGGTTGTTGTGCTGTGGAACATGCGCCGCACGCGTCGCGACCTGTGGTGGTTGTCCATCGCGCTCGTCGCGGGAATACTTCTGCAGGCTGTCATTGGTGGAGTGTCGGTCTGGGTAGACCTGGGCCCCTATGTCGTGGGCGTGCATTTCCTGGTGTCGGCCATCTTGGTTGCGCTTGCCGCTCTCCTTGTTATGCGCGTGTGGGGAACCACACTTCCAAAACGTCGCGACGTGTCATTCGCGGGGTGGGGCTTCGCCGGGCTCACTCTTCTCGTTATCGTGGCGGGCGTATTGACGACAGGTGCGGGTCCGCATTCCGGAGATACCTTGGCTAGTCGAAACGGGCTGTTCTTTGGTGATGTGCTGGCGGTTCACCGCGTCTTGGGTCTGGTCGCCATGGGATACGTCGCTGCGTCCGTCGTGATGATGTGGCGTGATGTCCGTTCGCGTCGCGCATGGCTGTGGGTATTCGCGAACTATTGCGCACAAATCACGGTGGGCGTTATTCAGGTTGAGATCGGTCTGCCTGCCGCGCTCGTCGGCGTGCACCTGCTGTTATCGATGACGATCATCGCCACGACGGTTCGCGCGATTTACGTAAGCACAACCAGCGGGTCGATCGCAACGGCGACAAACAACGCCGTCAAGTAGGTGTTGCTCGCGTGGAACACGCGCATGGGCGAAGCATCGCCCTCCCCCATCGCACGTGAATACAACCGGTGCGTCTCGACGATGAACCATCCACCCAGAACCAAAGCGACGGCGCTATAGACCGGTCCCATCGGCGAAACGGGGATCAGTAACAACGAGGCCACAACTGTCGCCCATGCGTACAAGATCACTTGCAGACCCACGGCTACCCGCGGACGCAGCACACTGAGCATGGGAACGTCGACCTTCGCATAATCCTCGCGGTACCGCAGCGACAAGGGCCAATAATGTGCGGGCGTCCAGAGGAAGACGACGAGAAACAAAATCCACGGTTCCCAGGTCAGGGAATTTGTGACGGCACTCCAGCCGATTAGTACCGGGAACGCGCCGGCGATCCCGCCCCACACGATGTTCTGTTCCGTGCGTCGTTTCAAAAGCAATGTGTAGACGAATACGTAGAACAGAATGGCCGCTAGCGACAGTGCGGCGGCCAGCGGGTTGGCAACGAACCATAACCAGACAATGCTGACGATTCCGATTGCCCAGGCAAAAATCAGAGCGGCGCGTTCCGAGATCTCGCCGGAGACGATGGGGCGGCCCTGGGTGCGAGCCATCACGCGGTCTATGTCGCGGTCGATATACATATTGAATGCGCTGGCGCTTCCCGCACTAAGCGCTCCGCCCACTAGAGTGCCCAAAACGAGCCAGAGGTTCGGGACGCCGCGTTCCGCCAGGAACATCACGGGAGCCGTGGTCACCAACAGAAGTTCGATTACCCGCGGTTTGGTCAGAGCGATGTACGCGCTGATCTTTCCGCCACGTCGAAGGGTGGGCTTGACGGCAGTATCTGGCGTCGTGTTGGTGTCTGTCACCCCATTATTTTATCCGTACTTTCGAACACCCTTTCTCGTATACTGGGGCGAACCCAATGTGCGCATATCGGGCTTGTGCCAAAGTCGGCCGGGATGAGTTTCCGTGTGCCGCTGATTGACCAAGAACACGATTGGATTTCGCATGACCTTTGAGTGGACCGAGCTGGATGCCACCGCCGTTGATACCGCCCGTCTGCTTGCCGTTGATGCGGTCGAGAAGGTCGGAAACGGCCACCCCGGCACTGCAATGTCGATGGCACCCGTTGCTTACACGCTGTACCAGAAGGTCATGCGCCACGATCCGCGCGACACCGAGTGGATTGGCCGCGACCGTTTCGTGCTGTCGATTGGTCACTCGTCACTGACTCAGTACATCCAGTTGTTCCTCGGTGGGTTTGGCCTGGAAATTGAGGACCTCAAGTCGTTCCGCACCTGGGGTTCGAAGACTCCCGGTCATCCCGAATACGGTCACACCAAAGGTGTCGAAATCACGACCGGCCCGTTGGGTCAGGGTCTTGCCTCTGCCGTGGGTATGGCGTACGCCGCTCGATTCGAGCGCGGACTGTTCGATGCTGATGCCGCTGCAGGCACCAGCCCCTTCGACCACAACATCTATGTGATTTGTGGCGACGGCGACATGCAGGAAGGTGTCACTGCCGAAGCGTCGTCGCTGGCGGGCCACCAGAAACTGGGCAATCTCACGGTCATCTATGACTCGAACCAGATTTCTATCGAGGACGACACCGACATCGCGTTCACCGAAGATGTGGCCGCCCGCTACCGTTCATACGGCTGGGACGTGCGCGAGGTGTCGTGGCGCACCGAAACCGGATACGTCGAAGATGTCAGCGCGTTGTACGCCGAAATCGAGGCGGGAAAGACCGTCGCGGACAAGCCCACTCTCATTATTCTGAGTACCATCATCGGCTACCCCGCCCCCTCGAAGCAGAACACTGGAAAGATTCACGGTTCCGCACTGGGTGGCGTCGAAGCTGCGGCAACCAAGGTTGCACTGGGATGGAACCCCGACGAGTCATTTGTTGTTCCCGCAGAAGTCCTCGCCCACACCCGTTCGTTGGCCGATCGTGCCGCCGCAGTACGTGCCGAATGGCAGGTTAAGTTCGACGCCTGGGCTGCTCGTAACCCCGAGGGTGCCGCGCTGCTGGCACGCCTGGAATTGGGCGAACTTCCCGACGGTCTTGACAGCGCACTGCCCGAATTCGAGGCCGGTACGTCGATTGCAACCCGTGCCGCCAGCGGCAAGGTGTTGAACGCCATCGCGGCGGTTATGCCCGAACTGTGGGGTGGCTCTGCCGACCTCGCCGAATCGAACCTCACGACCATTAACGGCGCCAAGTCGTTTGTTCCGGCCGAGCACTCGACCGCCCACTGGAGCGGATCCGACTACGGCCGCGTGCTGCACTTCGGTATTCGCGAACACGCGATGGGTGCAATTCTGAACGGAATCTGCCTGCACGGAAAGACCCGCGCCTATGGCGGAACCTTCCTGATCTTCAGCGACTACATGCGCCCCGCGGTGCGTTTGGCGGCACTGATGAAGACCCCGTCAATCTTCGTGTGGACGCACGACTCGGTGGCACTCGGTGAAGACGGACCCACTCACCAGCCCATCGAACAGCTGGCGACCCTGCGTGCAATTCCCGGCCTGGACATCGTTCGACCCGCCGACGCCAACGAAACGGCGTGGGCGTGGAAGACGATTCTGGAGCGCCGCGAAGGACCCGCGGGAATCGCGCTGTCGCGTCAGAACCTGCCCGTCTACGATCGTTCGGAGGGCTCGGGCTTCGCGGCTGCCTCTCACACCTCGAAGGGCGCCTACGTGTTGGCGGATTCCCCCACGGGAACCGTTGACGTCATTCTGATTGCTACGGGTTCAGAGGTTGGCGTTGCTGTCGACGCGCGTGCGGCCTTGGCCGACAAGGGAATTGGCGCCCGCGTCGTGAGCGCACCCTGCCTCGAGTGGTTCGAGGAACAGTCCGCGGAATATCGCGAGTCCGTTCTGCCTTCCCATGTTACTGCGCGAGTGTCGGTCGAAGCCGGCCTGTCACTCGGGTGGGACCGTTACATCGGCGCCAACGGTGTCGCCGTGTCGATCGAGCACTTCGGTGCATCGGCCGACTACCAGACCCTGTTCCGTGAGTTCGGCATTACCTCTGAGGCCGTTGTGGCCGCAGCCGAAACTTCGATTTCCCGATAACGAGAGGATCACCATCGTGACCACCCCTACCCAGCAGCTGAGCGACGCCGGCGTTTCGATTTGGCTCGACGACCTGTCGCGTGACCGCATTCAGTCGGGTTCGCTTCAGGCACTGATTGAGTCCCGCAATGTTGTCGGTGTCACCACGAACCCGACCATCTTCGCCGCGGCAATCGCCACCGGCGCAACCTATGCAGAGCAGATTCGCGAGGTCGCGGCCGCTGGCGGTTCGGTGACCGATGCGGTCTTCGCCGCCACCACCGACGACGTCGCCGCTGCGTGCGACATCTTCCGCGGTGTGTACGACCGCACGAACGGTCAGGACGGTCGCGTGTCGATCGAGGTCGAGCCTCACCTTGCGTTTGACGCCGAGACGACCATTGCGCAGGCGAAGGAACTGTTCGCCACGGTGAACCGCGAGAACGTCATGATTAAGATTCCCGCAACCAAGGAAGGCCTGACGGCCATCACCGCGGTAATCGGCGCGGGCATCAGTGTCAACGTCACTCTGATCTTCAGCATCGAACGTCACGCCGAAGTTATCGACGCCTACCTCGCCGGTCTGGAGATCGCGGATGCCGCAGGAATTGACCTGTCGACGATTCGTTCGGTGGCATCGTTCTTCGTCTCACGTGTCGACACCGAAATTGACAAGCGCCTGCTGGCGATTGGAACCGATGAAGCTCGCGCCCTCACAGGTAAGGCTGCCGTTGCCAATGCGCGTTTGGCGTATGAACTCTTCGAACAGAAGTTTGCCAGCGAACGGGCTGCAGCACTGCTGGCCAAGGGCGCGCACACGCAGCGACCGCTGTGGGCGTCGACCGGCGTCAAGGACCCCTCGCTGCCCGACACCATGTACGTCACCGAGCTTGCGGTTGCCGACACAGTCAACACGATGCCCGAGAAGACTCTCGAGGCAACGTTCGACCACGCCGACGTGCGTGCCGATGCCGTTCACGGGACATACGACGAGGCTCGCGCGCTGATTGCGTCAATCGAGGCCCTCGGTGTGTCGATTGCCGACGTCACCGATCTGCTGGAGCGCGAAGGCGTTGACAAGTTCATCGTGTCGTGGAACGAACTGCTGGACATCGTGACCGCCACCATGGAGGGCGCTCGATGAAGGTGAGCGTTCACGGTGCGGCAGCTGCCGCTCGTGACGCCGCGGTCGGCACTCTGGTCGCAGACCGGTTCGCATCGCGCCTTGGTGCCGCCGATTCGACCCTGTGGGGCGACGAGGCGCAGCCCGAGGCATCGGTGCGCCTGGGATGGGTGCGGGCCAGCGAAGTGTCGCGTGCACTGGTTGCCGACATTCTTGATTTGCGGGACGATTTCCGTGCACGTGGTCTCAGCCGCATTGTTTTGTGCGGAATGGGTGGCTCGTCGCTGGCCCCCGAGGTCATTACGCGCACCGCAGGCGTTCCGTTGGTCGTGCTCGACTCGACCAACCCCGCACAGATCTCGCGTGTCGTCGATGACAGCATCGAAGAGACCGTTGTTGTCGTGGCCTCGAAGTCGGGTTCGACCGCCGAGACCGACAGCCAAAAGCGTGCATTCGAGGCGGCATTCACGGCCGCCGGAATTGATCCCGTGTCGCGCATTGTCATTGTGACCGACCCGGGTTCGCCCTTGGACGTTGCATCGCGCGATACCGGCTACACGGTGTTCAACGCCGACCCCACGGTCGGTGGGCGCTATTCGGCATTGACCGCTTTCGGGCTGGTTCCCTCGGGTCTCGCGGGAGTCGACATTGACAACCTGCTCGACGAGGCCGACGACGCGTTGTCGACACTCTTGACCGACGACGCAGCAAACCCCGGCCTGATTTTGGGCGCTGCAATGGCGGCAACGAACCCGCGTCGCGACAAGCTTGTTATCGACGCCGCCGAGTCGTCGATTGTCGGAATCGGTGACTGGATCGAGCAATTGGTTGCAGAATCGACGGGCAAGAACTCCACGGGAGTACTTCCTGTCGTCGTAGACGAGGACGCGCCTGAACTGACACAGGGCGCCACCGATGTCCTGGTTGCGCACATCACTGATTCCGATTCCGAGGCGCACGGCGACGATGTCGTTGTGGCCGGTTCGCTGGGTGCACAGTTGCTTCTGTGGGAGTTCGCGACGGTTGTGGCCGGCCGAATCCTGGGTATCAACCCGTTCGACCAGCCAGACGTGGAGTCGGCGAAGATTGCTGCTCGTGCGCTGCTGGACACCACCCCCGAGGTCGTTGTGCCGCAGGCCATCGATGCCGGTGTCGAGATTTCCGCCGCAGGGTTCACCGTCACCGCGACCACCGTGTCGGGTGCGGTTGACGAGCTGTTGGCTACTCTGGCGACCGATGGCTACCTCGCGGTGCAGGTCTATGCCGACCGCGAAGGCGATTCGGGACTCGATGCAGTCCGTAACCCGTTGGCGGCGCGCACGGCGCGACCCGTCACCTTTGGGTGGGGGCCTCGATTCCTGCACTCGACGGGCCAGTATCACAAGGGCGGACCCGCTCAGGGAGCATTCCTGCAGGTCGTTGCCCGGGAAGAAGCGGATCGTGCTATTCCCGGCCGTCCGTTCACCTTCGGTGAATTGATCGCCGCACAGGCACGTGGTGACGCCACGGTGCTAGCGGAACATGGCCGTCCGGTACTCACGTTGACCGTCACCAACCCTGCGGGGTACGCCGTTGTTGCGGCGGCGTGTGGAGTCACGGCATAACCATGGACTTTGTCAATCCCCTGCGCGATCCCGAGGATCGTCGACTCAGTCGTATCGCTGGCCCCTCGGGTCTGGTGATCTTCGGTGTCACCGGTGACTTGTCGCGCAAGAAGCTTTTGCCCGCTGTGTATGACCTCGCGAACCGCGGTCTGTTGCCTCCCGGGTTCGCCCTCGTTGGCTTTGCCCGTCGTGAATGGTCGAATGCGGAATTCATGCAGGTCGTCCACGATTCGGTCAAGCAGTACGCGCGTACCCCGTTCCGCGAGGACGTGTGGCGTCAGTTGTCCGCGGGCATTCGTTTCGTTTCGGGCGACTTTGATGACGATGCCGCGTTCGACCGGTTGGGAGAGACCGTTGCCGAGCTGGACCGCGAGCGCGGCACCATGGGCAATCACGCGTTTTACCTGTCGATTCCGCCCCGTTCCTTCCCCCTTGTGACCGAGCAGCTGCGTCGTTCGGGCCTTGCAACTCCGCAGGATGATCAATGGAGACGCGTCGTCATCGAAAAGCCTTTCGGTGACAACCTCAAGACCGCTCGTGAACTGAACAACGTAGTCGAATCGGTGTTTCCCGCGGATTCCGTCTTCCGGATTGACCACTATTTGGGCAAGGAAACCGTTCAGAACATCTTGGCGTTGCGTTTTGCCAACATGTTCTACGAACCCATCTGGAACGCAAACTATGTCGACCACGTGCAAATCACGATGGCGGAAGACATCGGTGTGGGCGGTCGTGCCGGCTACTACGACGGCATTGGCGCGGCGCGCGATGTGATTCAGAACCACTTGTTGCAGCTGTTGGCGTTGACCGCTATGGAGGAACCGGTGTCGTTCGACGCTGCGGACCTTCGCGCGGAAAAGGAAAAAGTTCTGTCTGCCGTCAGTCTTCCCGAGGACCTGTCGACGGCCACCGCACGCGGACAGTACGCATCGGGCTGGCAGGGCGGACACTTCGTCAAGGGTTTCCTTGAGGAAGAGGGCATGAACCCCGCGTCGATCACGGAAACGTACGCGGCCATGCGCCTGAACATCAACACGCGACGCTGGAGTGGCGTTCCGTTTTATCTTCGTGCGGGCAAGCGACTGGGTCGTCGAGTCACCGAAATCGCCGTGGTCTTCAAGCGTGCGCCGCAATACTTGTTTGAAGCAAGCCAGACGTCGAGCCTCGGTGAAAACGCTTTGGTTATTCGTGTGCAGCCCGACGAGGGTGTCACCATGCGATTCGGTTCCAAGATTCCCGGTGCCGGCATGCAGGTGCGCGATGTGACCATGGACTTCGGCTATGGACACGCCTTCACCGAGGAAAGCCCCGAGGCTTACGAGCGCCTGATTTTGGACGTGCTGTTGGGTGATCCGCCTCTGTTCCCCCGCCACGAAGAGGTTGAACTCTCGTGGAAGATTCTGGATCCCATCGAGGAATTCTGGGCATCCGCGGGAACGCCCGAGCCCTATGCTCCCGGTTCGTGGGGCCCGGAATCGGCACATGATTTGTTGCGCCGTGACGGCCGTGAATGGAGACGCCCGTGATTATTCCCCTGCCGAACACCACGATTGCGCAGATTCTCAAGGAACTGCAGCGTGCACGCGACGAGGGCGGCGCTGTTGCACTGGGCCGAGTTCTCACGCTGGTCATCACCACCACCGATGAGTCAGAAGAGCAGGCCATTTCGGCGGCCAACGAGGCATCCCGCGAACACCCGATGCGCATCATCGTGTTGACGACCGTTGCACCGGGTGCCTCCGGAGATATTTTGGATGCCGAAATTCGCCTCGGTGGCGACGCAGGTGCCAGCGAGGTCATCATTTTGCGCGCGGCGGGCGCAATGATGGAAGATCCACAGGGCCTCATCAATGGATTGCTTCTGCCCGATGCTCCGATGGTGGCGTGGTGGCCCGATTCGTGCCCCGAGGACATGTCGTTGACCTCGTTGGGCCAGGTAGCGGGTCATCGTATTGCCGACACCATCTCGGCAACGAACCCTCTGGAACTTCTGGACATCATGACGCGGTGCTATCGACCCGGCGACGTAGATTTGGCCTGGACGCGCATTACGTTGTGGCGCGCACAGCTGGCCGCAACGCTCGATTCCTCGCAGCACGCACCGATTCTCTCGGCACGAGTGTCGGGTGCACGAGATTCGTCGTCGCCGATTCTGTTAGCTGCGTGGCTGCGTGCCGCTCTGGGCGTGCCCGTAACCCTCGATCTGGGTGAAGAAAACGCCATGGGCAGCATCATGCGCGCCGAGATTGTCCGCGAGGACGGCAGCATTGTCTTGGAGCGTACTGAGCCCGGTTTCGCCCGACTGCTGCAGCCAGGACAACCCGATCACGTGATTTCGCTTCCGCTGCGTACCCTGGGAGACTGCATCGCTGAGGAACTGCGTCGTTTGGACCCCGATATGGTGTTCGGTCGGGTGCTGTCCCAGGGCATGCCGGCGTTGTTGGCCGAAAACCCCGGTCTGCGATGAAGCGGGAACTGCGAACATTCGTCGACCGCGCGGCCGTCGAAAACGCTGTCGCGCACGCAGTTGTTGCGGAAATTCGCGATGCTATTGCGGCGCGAGGTCGGGCCGACATCGTGTTGACGGGCGGGACCGTGGGCATCGGTACGTTGGGCGCCATTTCACAGTTGCCCGAGGATTCGACCGTCGACTGGGCGAAGGTCCGAGTCTGGTGGGGCGACGAACGATTCGTTCCCGCAGGTCACGCCGACCGCAACGACGCTCAGGCTGATACGGCGCTGTTGAACTCTCTTCCCTTCGATCCCACACAGGTATTTCGATTCCCCGCGAGCGACAGTGGTTTGACTCTGGTCGAGGCTCGCCAGTCTTTCGATGCAACGCTTCGAGCGGCATTCGAGGGTGAACCGCGTTTTGATGTGGTGCTGTGCGGAATCGGTCCGGATGGACATGTGGCGAGCCTCTTTCCCGGCCACGATCACGGAGCGGGGCATCTGGTCATTGCGGTGTCCGACTCCCCCAAACCCCCTGCCGAGCGACTGTCCTTAACATTTGCTGCGTTGAACGCCGGACGAAATGTGTGGATTGTCTGTGCAGGCGCGGACAAGGCCGAGGCCGTCGCGCGAGTCATGCGCAATGATCCCCCGGCGGTCACCCCCGCAACGGCGCTACACGGAACCGAATCGACCATTGTCTGGGCCGATGCGGCCGCAGCGAGGCACGTGTCGGTGGCATAGCGACACCACTCGGTTTCACGAGACAGCGCAGAAAGCCCCCGGATTATCGGGGGCTTTCTGCATAAGACGTGCGTGTTTAGACGTAGCCGCGCTGTGCACGGTGACGCGCGATCGCATCTTCGAGGATCTGCTGAGCTTCCTCGTCCGTGCGGCGCTCCTTCACATAGGCAAGGTGCGTCTTGTAAGGCTCGGTCTTGGCAACCATTGGTGGGTTCGCCTTGTCGCGACCCGCGGGAAGGCCCGTGGTAGGCGAATCAATCGTCTCGGGGATCTCTTCCTCGGGTACATCCGCTGCATACAACCGGACTGTCTCGTTACCCATGGCGTCCCAGTACGAGACAGCGTTACGTTCGGCGTGAATACCGTGATCCTGCTCGCCCATGGGGCCACTGCCCACGCGGGTTCCGCGAATTGCATTTCCTCCAGCCACTGTGTCCCCTAGACCAGATCGAAACGAACGAAGAGGCCCATGGTCACGATCGCCGAAATCCAGATGAGCGCGATGATGACGGTGAGGCGGTTGAGGTTACGCTCCGCAACACCGCTAGAGCCGAGGCTCGAGGTGACGCCACCACCGAACATGTCCGACAGACCGCCACCGCGACCGCGGTGAAGCAAGATCGTCATGGTCAGAAGAAGGCTGGTGATTGCCAGCACAACCTGCAGAATGATGAAAAGAATATCCATTACCGTCCCTTAAAAGCGTCAGAGGCTAGTTTAGACCGTGGTGACGTGCTGTGGGAAACGCACAATCGCCGAGAACTCGTCGATGTCCATGCTGGCACCGCCCACGAGTGCACCGTCAACATCGGGTTCACGCATAAACGTGGCGATGTTTTGGGCCTTGACGCTGCCACCGTACAGGACACGCGTTGCTGCGGCCTGGTCGGCGCCCAAAACCTCGGCGATGGTCGCACGCAATGCGGCACAGACATCCTGAGCCTGCTGCGGTGTTGCGGCCTGACCCGATCCGATGGCCCACACGGGTTCGTAGGCGACGACAATCTCGGCGTCGGCGGGCAGTGCCTCGAGGACGTGACGCAGCTGTCCAACCGGTACTGCCGCGGCACCAAACTTCTCGAGGTCTTCGCTGGTTTCACCCACGCAAATGACGGGAACCAGACCGTGCTTGACGGCGGCCAGAGTCTTGGCGGTGACGACCTCGTCGGTTTCGTGGTGATCCTGACGACGTTCGGAGTGGCCAATGATGACGTACGAGCATTCCAGCTTCGCAAGGAATTCGCCCGAAATGTCGCCCGTGTGCGCGCCGGAATCGAAGGGCGACAGATCCTGTGCACCAAAACGCAGGTCTATCTTGTCGCTGGAAATCGTGGTCTGAACCGACCGTAAATCGGTGAACGGCGGGAAGACGACAACCTCGACCTCGGCGGACGAGTGCTTGGCGTCCTTGAGGGTCCACCCCAACTTCTGAACGAAGGCAATCGATCGCAGGTGGTCGAAGTTCATTTTCCAGTTACCCGCAATGAGCGGCGTGCGCTTTACCAACCGAGGACCTCCAGTCCGGGAAGTGTCTTACCCTCGAGGAATTCGAGGCTTGCTCCACCACCGGTGGAAATGTGGCCAAAGGCCGATTCATCGAAGCCCAGTGTGCGAACCGCGGCGGCCGAATCGCCACCACCCACAACGCCCAGGCCGTCGACACGAGTCAACGCAGCCGCGATGGCTCGTGTGCCCTCCGCGAACGCGGGAATCTCGAACACGCCCATGGGGCCGTTCCAGAACACCGTCTTCGACGATTCCACCAGCGCGGCGAAATTCGCGGCCGTTTCGGGCCCGATGTCGAGTCCCAGGCCACTGGCGCCAAACGGCGTGTCCTCGATGGCATCCACCGAGCGCACCACGTGTTCCGCGTCGGCACCAAACTGTGACGCGACGACAACATCGGTGGGCAGCACAATCTCGACACCGCGCTCGGCGGCATCCGCGATGTACCGGTTGACGGTGTCAATCTGGTCCATTTCGCACAACGACGACCCGATAGCGAGACCTCGCGCGGCGAGGAACGTGAACAGCATGCCGCCACCCACGAGAATGCGGTCTACGCGCGGCAAAAGGTGTTCGATGACACCAAGCTTGTCCGAGACCTTCGAACCGCCGAGGATCACCGTGTACGGGCGCTCGGGAGTTTCGGTCAGGCGACCGAGAACGTCAAGTTCAGCGGCCACAAGCAGCCCGGCAGCCGACGGCACGGCCTGTGCCGATTCGAAGACGCTGGCCTGCTTGCGGTGTACGACGCCAAAGCCATCCGAGACCATGGCGTCGACACCAGCAGTAAGTAGTGCAGCAAACTCGGCACGTTCCTCGGCAACCTTCGAGGTTTCACGCGGATCGAAACGCAGGTTCTCGAGAACCAGCACATCGCCCGCCGACAACACCGCACGCTTCGCCGCGGCATCCGCACCCACCGTGTCGGTCGCAAACGACACGGTGGAACCCAGAAGTTCCGCCAGTCGTGCGGCGACAGGTGCCAGCGAATACCGAGCGTCGGGTGCGCCATCCGGCCGACCGAGGTGGGACACAGCGATAACCGCTGCACCCGCCTCGATCAGGCGCTGAATGGTGGGCACAGACGCACGCACGCGCCCGTCATCGGTGATGACGCCATCCTTCAGCGGGACGTTGAAGTCACATCGCAGAAGGACAGTCTTGCCCGAAAGGTCTCCGAGAGTGTCGAGAGTGCGCAGCGTCATTAGATGCGGTCTGCCACGTATTCCGTGAGGTCAACGAGACGGTTCGAGTAGCCCCATTCGTTGTCGTACCACGAGGTGATCTTGACCTGGTTGCCCAGAACCTTGATCAGGCCCGCGTCGAAGATCGACGAGTGAGGGTCGGTCACGATGTCCGACGAGACGATTTCGTCTTCGGTGTACATCAGGATGCCCTTGAGGGGGCCCGACTCTGCGGCAGCCTTGTAGGCAGCCTTGATTTCCTCGACGGTGACGGTCGACTTCGTGGTGATGGTGAGGTCGGTAATCGAGCCGGTGGGGACGGGAACGCGCAGTGCGTAGCCATCGAGCTTGCCCTTAAGCTCGGGCAGAACGAGGCCGATGGCCTTTGCTGCACCGGTCGAGGTGGGGACGATGTTCAGTGCTGCGGCACGCGAACGACGCAGGTCGCTGTGAGGGCCGTCCTGCAGGTTCTGGTCGGCGGTGTAGGCGTGAACCGTGGTCATGAGACCCTGCTCGATGCCCCACTTGTCGTTGAAGACCTTGGCCAATGGCGCGAGGCAGTTGGTGGTGCACGATGCGTTCGAGATGATGTGGTGGTTCGCGGGGTCGTAATCGGTGTGGTTGACACCGACAACGAAGGTAGCGTCCTCACCCGATGCGGGAGCCGAGATGATGACCTTCTTGGCGCCAGCCTCGATGTGCTTGCGGGCATCCGCGGCGTTGGTGAAGCGACCAGTCGACTCGATGACGATGTCGACGCCCAGTTCACCCCACGGGAGGTCGGCGGGGTTGCGCTCGGCGAGGACCTTGATCTTGTGGCCGTTGACGATGACGTGGTTGTCGTCGTGCTCGACGGTGGCGTTCAAGCGACCGGTGATCGAGTCGTACTTGAGGAGGTGTGCCAGGGACTTGGTGTCCGACAGGTCGTTTACTGCAACGATTTCGAGGTTGCTGCCCTGTGCAAGAGCCGCGCGGAGGTAGTTACGTCCGATGCGACCGAAGCCGTTAATTCCGATTTTTACGCTCACGGTGTTCCTTAGTTTTTTGCAGGAATCTGCGGTGGTGGAATGAAAAACGCGTGGCAGGGGTAATCCCCCGCCACGCTGCTACTACGAGAGTAGCAAAAGACCGGTCGCCTGCGCACGTGCGACATCAAATCGCTGTGCAACATTTTCCCAGTTCACGATGTTCCAGAATGCCGCGACGTAGTCCGCCTTGACGTTCTGGTAGTCGAGGTAGAACGCGTGTTCCCACATGTCTAACTGCAGAACCGGCACAGTGGCCTGCGCCATGTTGGCCTGCTGGTCAAACATCTGCTGGATCAGCAGGCGCTTGCCCACGGGATCCCACGAAAGAACGGCCCAACCGCTGCCCTGGATTCCCAGAGCGGCAGCGTTGAAGTGAGCCTGGAACTTGTCGAAAGACCCGAAGTACTCGTCGATAGCCGCGGCGAGGTCACCTGCGGGGCGTTCTTGGCTGTCAGGAGTCAGGTTGGTCCAGAAGATGCTGTGGTTGATGTGGCCACCGAGGTTGAACGCCAAATCCTTTTCAAGCTTGTTGATCGAGGCGAAGTCACCCTTGTCACGCGCTTCTTCCATCTTCTCCAGAGCAGTGTTTGCACCCAGCACGTAGGCCGCGTGGTGCTTGGAGTGGTGAAGTTCCATGATGCGAGCCGAGATGCTGGGCTCGAGTGCTGCGTAGTCGTACTGCAGTTCGGGGAGAGTGTAAATAGCCATGGTATTTCCTTTCGTGGAGTGACTAACTATTCGTCGATAACGCCAAAATCAGTGGTGGGAAGCCCGTTGTCTCGTGCGTGCTTGTCGGCCAGGGCTAGCAGTCGGCGGATTCGACCCGCGACGGCATCCTTGGTCATGACTGGGTCCGCATAGTGCCCCAGTTCATCGAGGCTGGCCTCGCGGTGTTCGAGGCGCAACTTGCCGGCATATGCCAGATGTTCGGGAACGCTGTCACCGAGGATTTCGAACGCGCGCTCGACACGAGTGCACGCAGCGACAGCGGCCTGTGCGCTGCGGCGAAGGTTCGCATCATCGAAGTTCACCAGGCGATTTGCATTGGCCCGCACCTCGCGGCGGCTACGGATTTCGAGCCACGACTTAAGGCTCTCGTGCGCACCGCACGCCTCGAGGAATTGGCTGACGGATTCGGGCTCACGAATCACGACGCGGAAGCCGCCTCGGACATCGCGGGCTTTGGCCGAAACGCCCATTCGACCGCACGCACCCACAAGTGCCATGGCGGCCTCGTTGGACGGCGCGACAAATTCGATGTACTGGGCCCGTCCGGGGTCGGTCATCGTGCCGCGTGCAAGAAATGCGCCGCGCAGGATTCCCACGGTCTCGCTAATGTGCGACGTTGTCAACTTGTTGGGAAGACCGCGCACCGGCCGGCGACGCGAATCCAATAGACCGGTGTGACGCGCGAGTGCCTCACCGTTCTCGGCGACGCGCACAATGTAGCTCTCGTACTTCTTGGTCGACGTAGGGGCCGAAATCGCCGCAGCGCTGCGGAATCCAAAGTGTCCGTGAATCACATTGCGAAAACGTGTGGCGCTGGGCTTGTGGTCGAATTCGGCTTCGACCGCGATCTTTCCTGAAATCAGGTGAAGACCGCCCGCGAAGCGCAGGGCGGTGCTGAGTTCGGCAAGGCGAACGGCGGGGTTCGACTCGTCGATTGCGGCAATCTCATCCTTGATCAATTGCGCCAGCTTGTCTTCGGTGTTGCTCATGCTGTCCTATTCGCGGCCCAGGTCTCGATGCTTGATGGTCACGGCAACGCCGGGGACTGTGGACAGTCGGCGTGCAAGCTCTTCCACAATCGAGACACTGCGGTGTTTACCTCCCGTACAGCCTACCGCGATGGTGGAATGCCGTTTATTTTCGCGCGTATAACCACGTAACACGGGCGTCAGCATGGTGACGAGGCCCGCAAGGAACTGTTCCACGTCGGGCTGGCCCAGAACGAAGGCCTGAACCTCGGGGTTGAGGCCCGTTTCATGACGCAAATGTTCCGACCAGAACGGATTGGGAAGGAATCGTGCGTCGGCGACAAAGTCGGCATCCAGGGGCATGCCGTTCTTGAAACCAAATGATTCGATGACCAGGGTGAGGTCGGGAATCGAGTCCTCGCGGAACGTCTCGTGGACCAGCGTTGTCAGCTGATGAATGTTGAGGTCCGTGGTGTCCAGCACCACATCCGCATGTTCGCGCACTGCTGCCAACGCCAGGCGTTCAGCCGCAATTCCATCGAGGATCGTGCCGCGGCCCTGCAGCGGGTGCGGGCGCCGTACGGACTCGAACCGGCGAATGAGTGCGGCGTCGGTGGCATCGAGAAAGACGAGGCGCAGGGGAACCCGTGAGCGAATGGCCTCGACCTCGGTGGCCACCGTCGAAAAGTCGACACCTCCGCGCACATCCACCACGATGGCAAGGCGATTCATGGTGCTGCCGGGATAGGTAGCGAGGGCAACGAGGGACGGCAAGAGCTGCGGCGGCAGATTGTCGATGACCCGCCAACCGCGGTCTTCCAGCGCGTGAGCGGCAGTGGAACGACCGGCTCCGGACATGCCGGTAATGATCGTGATGTGTGCGTTCTGCGGCTCGCTCATATGGTTCCAGACTACTCATTTCCTGCGGTGTCGGATAACCCCTCAACGACCCGCTGTGCGAGAGCCGGACCGATCCCCGGCACGGCGGAAATTTCCGCCACCGTGGCGTTTCGCAAAGCCGTGGGGCTTCCAAAAGTGGTGAGAAGAGCCTTCACGCGCTCGGGGCCGAGTCCCTCGATGTCGTGCAGCGCGCTGGACAGAACCTTGGTGCGCTTCGTCTTTTGGTAGCGCAGGGCAAAGCGGTGCGCCTCGTCACGCGCGCGTTGTACCAGATACAGTGCATCACTGGAACGACCCAGAATCACGGGGTACTCCGAATTGGGCTGCCACAGTTCCTCGAGCCGCTTGGCAATGCCGCAGACGGCAATGCTGGTCAGACCGGAATCCACTACCGCACGCCACGCAGCCGCAACCTGCGGTTGTCCTCCATCAATCAACAGCAGGGTTGTGGGATACCGCATGCTGGGCAGTTCCTCGGATAGTCGGGCGAGCCGGCGGGACACGAGCTGGTACATGGCATCGGTGTCATCACGTGCCTGCGTGATACCGAAGTGCCGATACGCGTCCTTGAGGGGCAAACCTTCTTCGAACACAACGGCCGACCCCACGATGTCGGTTCCACCCAAATGCGAGACATCGAAACATTCAAAACGAAGAGGCGCCTGATCGAGTCCGAGTGCGTCCCGCAAATCTTCCAGCGCGCTGCTGCGGGCAGTGAAATCCTGCGAACGCTTCACCTGGTATTCCGCCAGGGTGAGTCGCGCGTTCTTATTGACGCTCTCCAGCAGCGTTGCGCGGTCGCCGCGCTTCGGCACCCCTACCTTGACGCCACCGCGCTCCCCTGCATCGCGTCGCTTCTCGGACAACAGCTGCGTTAACGCAGTACGTGACTCTGGTTCGAATGGGACATCCACGAGCGGAGGAGGAATTTCACCGTCGTACGCCAACTCGATGGCGTGTTCCAGAACCGCGGCAGAGTCGAGTTCAAGCTCGGTATCGACGGTCCAACTGCGCACACCCCGCACGCGACCGCCGCGTACGTGGAAGATGTGAAGTGCGGCGGCCAGATCGCTGCTGGCAAAACCGATGATGTCAACATCGAGCATGTCTTCCAACACGACGGCCGAGCGCTCCATGATTGCGTTGAGCGCGTTCCGTTGGTCCCGCAGTTTCGCGGCACGCTCGAATTCCATTTTGTCCGAGGCTTCGCGCATGCGTGCGTCGAGTTCGGCGACCTGCGAGGCATCCTGATTCGTCATGAAATCGGCGAAACCGTTCGCAATCTCGCGGTGCTCTTCGGGTGTCACCCGCCCCACGCACGGTGCCGCACACTTACCAATGTCACCCAGAAGGCAGGGCCGGCCCGATGACCGCGCACGATTGAACACACCGCGCTCGCAGGACCGTACCGGATAGACCGTGAGCAGCATGTCCATCGTTTCGCGCACCGCCCACGCCTTGGTGAAGGGGCCCCAGTACTTGGCATAGGGGTTATCGCGCTTTCGCGCCAATGCAGCACGGGGAAACTCTTCGCCCATCGTCAACGACAGATAGGGATATCCCTTGTCGTCGCGAAACTGGATGTTGAATGGTGGCTTGAATTCCTTGATCCACGTGTACTCCAGGTGCAGTGCCTCGAGTTCCGTTCCAACGACGGTCCAATCCACACGTCGTGCCGTCGAGACCATGCGCTGCGTGCGTTGCAACATGCCGTCCGGCGAATGGAAATACGTCGACAGTCGATTCCGCAGGTTTTTAGCCTTGCCCACGTACAGAATGCGATCCGCTTCGTCGAAAAAGCGGTACACCCCGGGATCCGTGGGGATATCCCGCGGAGCAGGGCGCCAGGAGGTGCTCATTATTTCGCGAGCAACTCCGCCAGGAAGTAACCGGTGTGAGATTCAGAGACCTTCGCGACGGCTTCGGGCGTGCCCTGTGCAACCAGGCGTCCACCACCACTTCCGCCTTCTGGTCCCAGATCGATCAGGTGATCGGCTGAGCGAATGACATCGAGGTTGTGCTCGATGGTAATCACCGAATTCCCCTTGTCGACCAGCGTGTGCAGTACCTCCAGCAGACGACGGACGTCTTCGAAATGCAATCCGGTCGTCGGTTCGTCCAGGACGTAGATGGTGCGACCGGTGGAACGCTTCTGTAGCTCGGTGGCCAGCTTGACGCGCTGTGCCTCGCCGCCCGACAGTGTGGTGGCCGACTGCCCCAACCGAACGTAGCCCAGGCCCACATCGCACAGCGTGCGCATGAAGCGGTGAATTGTGCCGATGGGCTCGAAGAACTTTTCGGCCTCTTCGATGGGCATGTTGAGGACATCGGAAATGGTCTTGCCCTTGTACCGAACGGTTAGGGTCTCACGGTTATACCGTGCACCGTGGCATTCCTCGCATTCGACGTATACGTCGGGCAAGAAGTTCATTTCGATTTTGATGGTGCCGTCGCCCGCGCAGTGCTCACAGCGTCCGCCCTTCACGTTGAACGAGAAGCGACCGGGGCCGTATCCGCGTTCCTTGGCCTCGGGGGTTTCGGCGAACAGAGTCCGCACCTTGTCAAACACACCCGTGTATGTGGCGGGGTTGGACCGCGGAGTGCGGCCGATGGGAGCCTGATCGACGTGCACGACCTTGTCCAGGTGCTCCAGGCCCGTCACGGACTTGTGCTTACCGGGCACGTGCTTGGCGCCGTTCAGTCGGTTTGCCAGAACGCGATACAGGATGTCGTTGACAAGCGACGATTTGCCCGAACCGGACACACCGGTGATGGCAACGAAAACGCCCAAGGGGAAATCGACATCGACGCGCGCAAGATTGTTCGATTCGGCGCCCACCACACGCACGACGCGTTCGGGATCAATTGGTCGGCGCTCGACGCGATCGCTGACCACGGCGCGACCCGAAAGGAAGTCCGAGGTCTTCGAACGCTTTTCCTTCAGCAGATCCTTAACGGAACCGGAGTGCACGACTTCGCCACCGTGCTCCCCTGCGCCAGGCCCAATGTCCACAATCCAGTCGGCAGCAGCAATGGTGTCTTCGTCGTGCTCAACGACGACCACACTGTTTCCCAGGTCGCGCAGGCGGTGCAGGGTTTCAATAAGGCGGCGGTTGTCGCGCTGGTGCAAACCAATGCTGGGCTCGTCCAGAACATAGAGCACGCCGGTAAGGCCCGCACCGATTTGTGTCGCCAGACGGATGCGTTGCGCCTCGCCGCCCGACAGCGTTCCCGCAGCACGCGACATGGTCAGATACCCCAAACCCACGTGCAACAGGAAGTCGAGTCGCGCGGTGATCTCGCGCAAAACGGCCGCAGCCACGTGCGCATCGCGCTCGGACAATTCAAGTCCCACCATGAAATCGTGTGAATCCTCGAGACTCATGTCACAGACCTCGGAAATGGATTTTCCGCCCACCGTTACGGCCAAAACCGCGGGTGACAGACGCCGACCGGCACAGGATTCACAGGCCACCACGCGGTGATACGCGGCGTACCGTTCCTTGGCCAGGTCGGAGTCGGTCTCCAGGAACTTGCGTTCCACATAGGGAATCACGCCTTCGAATCCGCGAGACATCGAGACCTTGCGACCGTATCGGTTGCGCCACTTGACGACGATATCGAAGTCGTTTCCGTACAGAATGGCGTCCTGGATTTCCGACTCCAGATCCTGCCAGGAGGTGTCGAGGCTGAAGCCCAGGTCCAGCGCAAGACCCTCGACAAGGCGCTCGAAATAGGGGTAGATGTTTTCCTTGCCGCCCGGCTTCCACGGCAACACCACTCCCTGAGCAATCGACAGGCTGGTGTCCCCCAAGACCAAATCGGGATCGGCCATCGACTGCGTGCCGATACCGTGGCAGGTGACACAGGCGCCGAACGGGGCGTTGAACGAGAAGGTTCGAGGCTCGATTTCGGTTAGCGTAAGCGGGTGTTGGTTGGGGCACGACAGTCGTTCGCTGAAGGTTCGACGCTCGCCTCCGTCAACAAAGTCAACCACAAGGGTTCCGCCACCGAGTCGCAACGAGGTCTCGACCGAATCGACAAGTCTCGAGACATCGCCGCCCGCGACAAGACGGTCGACAACAACCGAGATATCGTGCTTCACGGTCTTCTTCAGGGCCGGCGGCTCGGCCAGTGACACGACTTCATCGTCAATCAGCGCACGTGCGTAGCCCTGCGTGGACAGGTCGCGCAAAACATCCACGAACTCGCCCTTACGGCCCTGCACAATGGGGGCCAGTAGCTGGAAGCGTGTCCCCTCGTCCAGCGCTGCCAACTGGTCGGCAATCTGTTGCGCACTTTGTTTGGTAATCGCTTCACCACATTCGGGACAGTGCGGGATTCCCACGCGCGCCCACAGCAAACGCATGTAATCATAGATCTCGGTGATCGTTCCGACCGTTGAACGAGGGTTACGGTTGGTCGACTTCTGGTCGATGGACACCGCCGGCGACAGGCCGTCAATGAAATCCACGTCGGGTCGATCCACCTGGCCGAGGAACTGCCTCGCGTACGACGACAGTGATTCGATGTAGCGGCGCTGGCCCTCGGCGAACAGGGTGTCGAATGCCAGTGAGGACTTACCGGAACCACTGAGGCCGGTGAACACCACAAGCGAATCCCGTGGAATATCGAGATCCACGTTCTTCAGATTATGAACCCGAGCGCCACGAATGCTGATGGCGCTTTTACCTGTAACTGGACTAATAGACACCCGTCGAGTCTACGGTTTACCGTGCGCCTTCGACTCCCGTAATGACCGCTTCAAATCGTGCAACTCGTCGCGCAGGCGCGCCGCAAGCTCGAATTTCAGTTCCTGGGCGGCCACCATCATCTGTTCCGTCAGTTTCGCAATGACGGTTTCGATATCGTCGTCGGGTGCCTGGCCATCAATCATGGTTTCCGTGTCGTAGGCCTCGCGCGCGAGAGTTTCCGTGATGTCGGCAATGCGCTTGCGCAGTGGCGTGGGGTCAATGCCGTGAAGCTCGTTGTATGCCACCTGTCGGGCGCGACGGCGGTCGGTTTCTTCAATAGCAAGGCGCATTGAATCGGTGATCCGATCGGCATACATGTGCACTTCACCCGAGACGTTTCGTGCCGCACGACCAATCGTCTGAATGAGTGACGTTTGACTGCGCAGGAAGCCTTCCTTGTCGGCATCGAGAATTGCCACAAGCGACACTTCGGGCAGGTCTAAGCCCTCTCGCAGCAGGTTTATACCGACGAGGACATCGAATCGACCAGCGCGAAGTTCCGTCAGCAACTCGATTCGCCGCAGGGTATCGACGTCCGAGTGCAGGTATTCCACCTTGACGCCCGCGTTGCGCAGGAATTCGGTGAGGTCTTCGGCCATACGCTTGGTGAGCGTCGTGACGAGAATTCGCTCGTCACGTTCGACACGAACGCGAATGTTGTCGAGAAGGTCGTCGATCTGACCCTTCGTGGGCTTGACCTCGATCTTTGGGTCGATCAGGCCGGTTGGGCGAATAATTTGCTCGACGACACCGTCGGCAACGCTCATCTCGTATTTGCCTGGTGTCGCGGACAGGTAGACCTTCTGGCCCACCCGATTGAGGAACTCGGGCCACTTCAGGGGACGGTTGTCCATCGCGCTTGGCAGTCGGAAACCGAAGTCAACAAGCGTGCGCTTACGCGACGCGTCGCCCTCGTACATTGCGCCAATTTGCGGAACGGTGACGTGAGATTCGTCGATGATCACGACGAAGTCATCGGGGAAATAGTCCAACAGTGTATTGGGGGCCTCACCGGGTTGGCGGCCATCGACGTGCCGCGAGTAGTTTTCGATGCCGTTGCAGAATCCCAGCTGTTCCATCATCTCCAGATCGTAGGTGGTGCGCATACGCAGGCGCTGAGCCTCGAGAAGTTTGTTCTGAGACTCCAATTCCTCGAGTCGAATCGATAACTCATCTTTGATTTGCGCAATGGCGCGGTCCATCGTTTCGCGACCCGCGGCGTAGTGGGTTGCGGGGAAAACCGCCACCGAATCCATTTGCTGAATTACTTCACCCGTCAGCGGGTGCAGCTGGTAGAGGGCCTCGATTTCATCGCCGAACATCTCGATGCGAATTGCGAGTTCCTCGTACATGGGAATTATTTCGATGGTGTCGCCGCGCACGCGGAACTTGCCACGAGAAAAATCGATGTCGTTGCGCTCGTACTGCATGGCGACGAATCTCTTGACGATCTCGGACCGGGAAATTCGTTGGCCGATCTGCAGCGGCACCATGGCCTCGAGGTATTCCTCGGAGGAACCCAGGCCGTAGATACACGACACCGTCGACACCACGATGACGTCGCGACGCGACAACAGCGAATTTGTCGTCGAGTGTCGCAGGCGTTCGACCTCGGAGTTAATCGAGGTGTCCTTTTCGATGAATGTGTCGGTCTGGGGAACGTAGGCCTCGGGCTGGTAGTAGTCGTAATACGACACGAAATATTCGACGGCGTTATCCGGCATCAATTCACGGAACTCGTTGGCCAACTGGGCGGCGAGGGTTTTATTGTGCGCCAGAACAAGTGCCGGGCGCTGAATGGCCTCGATCAGCCACGCCGTCGTTGCCGACTTACCCGTACCCGTCGCACCCAGCAGGACGATATCGGTCTCGCCCGCGTTGATGCGTGCAGCCAACTCGGCGATTGCAGTGGGCTGGTCGCCGCTTGGCGTGTACTCACTCACGACCCGGAAGGGCTTAACGGCGCGAGTCGGTTCCATTACTCCAGACTATCCGAGGTGGTTATCCCCGATTGCGAAGTGCATCCCACAGACGGTCGGTGCGTTCGAGTGTTTGCTCGAGTGTCCCCGAGGTGTCGACGGTCCAGTCGGCGACGGCGATTCGCTGATCCTCGGTTGCTTGTGCGGTGATTCGAGCCCACGCGTCATCGCTGGAGAGACCGCGATGTGTCATCAGGCGCGCATGACGGATCTCGGGCGGACACACCAGCACAATCGAGCCGTCGAATTCGTGCATGCGGTTGGTCTCTACCAGAAGCGGGATGTCGTAGATGATCACGGCATCGGGATCAGTCTCACGAATCGCGGCTACACGGGAGTGAAACTCGATGCCGATCGCGGGATGAACAATGGCCTCGAGGTCACGTCGAGCATGACCATCGTCAAAGACCAGTCGTCCCAACGCGGCACGGTCGAGTTCGCCGTCCTCGGTAATGACTCCGAATCCGAACCGACGTTCGATGGCCGCCAAGGTGTCGGATCCGGGGCGTTGAACAAACCGAACGAGTTCGTCGGCGGAAATCACGTGAGCGCCCAGCTCTGATAAGCGGGCGGCAACGGTCGATTTACCCGCGGCGATTCCGCCGGTCAACGCATACAGTGGCACGAGTTCAGGGTATACGAAAAGGGGCGGCCCTTTCGGACCGCCCCTTTCCTGTGCAGTAATTACTCGCCGGCGAGCTTTGCGCGCAATGCGGCAAGCTGCTCGTCATCGGCCAACGTTCCCGCGCGCTCTTCGGCTGCTGCCGAAGGTGCTGCGGTGTCGTCTGCGACGATTGCGGGTGCTGCTTCGGCTTCGGCGTTCATACGAGCGACCTGAACCTTGTGGGCTTCCCAACGAGCCTGAGCGGCTGCGTAGTCGTGCTCCCACTTGGTGCGCTGTTCCTCGAAGCCGTCCTTCCACTCGCCAGTGGCGGGGTCGAAGCCTTCGGGGTAACGGTACTGGCCCTGCTCATCGTAATCGGTGGGCATGCCGTACAGCGCGGGGTCGAACTCGGTGCCTTCGGGGTCAACGCCCTCGTTCGCCTGCTTCAGCGACAGCGAGATACGTCGACGCTCGAGGTCGATGTCGATGATCTTGACGAACACGTCGTCGCCCACCGAAACAGCCTGCTCGGCGAGCTCGATGTGACGAGTCGACAGCTCCGAGATGTGCACGAGGCCCTCGATGCCATCGGCAACACGAACGAATGCACCGAACTGAACGAGCTTGGTGACCTTACCCGGTGCAATTTCGCCAATGGCGTGCTCGCGGGCAAATACCTGCCAGGGGTCTTCCTGCGTGGCCTTGAGCGACAGCGAGATACGCTCGCGGTCGTTCTCGACCTCGAGAACCTCGACGGTAACTTCCTGACCGATTTCGACAACCTCGCTGGCGTGCTCGATGTGCTTCCACGAGAGCTCCGAGACGTGAATCAGACCGTCTACGCCGCCCAGGTCCACGAATGCACCGAAGTTGACGATCGACGAGATAACACCCTTGCGGATCTGACCCTTCTGGATGTTGCCGAGGATCTGGCTGCGGCTTTCCGACTGAGTCTGCTCGAGCAGTGCACGACGCGACAGAACAACGTTGTTGCGGTTCTTGTCGAGTTCGAGAATCTTGGCTTCGATTTCCTGGCCCAGGTAAGGGGTGAGGTCGCGGACACGGCGCAGCTCGATGAGCGATGCGGGGAGGAAGCCGCGCAGGCCGATGTCAACGATAAGTCCACCCTTGACGACCTCGATGACCGTACCCGTCACAACGCCATCGGCTTCCTTGATCTTTTCTACATCGCCCCATGCGCGCTCGTACTGTGCGCGCTTCTTCGAGAGGATGAGACGGCCTTCTTTGTCTTCCTTCTGGAGAACAAGTGCCTCGACGGCGTCGCCGACAGCGACAACCTCGTCGGGGTTCACATCGTGCTTGATGGAAAGTTCGCGGATGGGGATAACACCCTCCGTCTTGTAGCCGACGTCGAGGAGAACCTCGTCACGGTCGACCTTGACAACGGTACCTTCAATGAGGTCTCCGTCGTTGAAGAACTTCAGCGTCTTTTCGACAGCGGCGAGGAAGTCCTCTGCTGATCCGATGTCGTTGATAGCGACCTGCTTGGTCGTGGATTTCGTCATGTGGAAAATGCTCCGTAGGGGCAAAATAAGTGCCCGTTCAACAGGTGTCGCGCGGGCAAGCGGACATAGAGTGATGCCGGATGGCAACACTCCAGTGTAACGGCAGAGTTACGCGGTTAGCAAACGGCTCACCACTTGTTCTGAATTGCCTGTCGCAACGTGTCGAGCCCGACGCCTCCGATATTCAACGCACGCTTGTGCCAGGCCTTGACGTCGAAGTCGACACCAGCCTGTGCGGCGCTTTCGGCGCGAAGGTTTTCCCACATGCGCTGGCCGATCTTGTATGACGGCGCTTGACCCGGCCAGCCGAGGTAACGGTTCACCTCGAAGCGCACGAATTCGTCTTCCATTAACACGTTGTCGCGCATGAAATCAAAGGCAAATGCGGCGTCCCAGATGCCCTGCCCATCGGGTCGAGGCTTACCGAGGTGCACGCCAATATCCAGAACCACACGTGCGGCGCGCATGCGCTGTGCATCGAGCATTCCAAAGCGATCGCCCGCATCCTCGAGGTAGCCCAGTTCTTCCATCAGCCGTTCAGCGTAGAGTGCCCAACCCTCGGCATGCCCGCTGGAGCCCGCCAACTGGCGACGCCAGGTATTGAGTTCGGCCGAGTTCGCAACCGCTTGGGCAATCTGCAGGTGGTGGCCGGGAACGCCCTCGTGATACACCGTGGTCGCTTCGCGCCAGGTGTCGAATTCGGTGACACCCTCGGGAACGCTCCACCACATCCGACCAGGACGACTGAAGTCATCGCTGGGCGATGTGTAATAGATTCCGCCATCCTGTGTGGGCGCGATCATGCATTCAATCTTGCGCATATCGGGGGTGATATCGAAGTGGGTTTCGCCCAGTTCGCGCACGGCAACGTCCGTGAGGTTCTGCATCCATGCGCGCAGCGCCTCGGTTCCGTGAATCTTTCGTGCGGGGTCGGCATCCAGCGCCGCGACGGCGGCGGCGACTCCCCCGCCGGGAACGATCTCGCGGGCGATGGACTCTTGTTCCTCGACCATGCGCCGCAGTTCATCCAGGCCCCACTCGTACGTCTCGTCAAGGTCAACGGTGGCGCCCACAAAGTAGCGGGAATGCAGTGCATAAACGTCGCGACCTACGGCATCGATGTCGTGGCTGGCCGGCGCAAGTTCGGTTTCCAGGAAGGTGGCAAATTCCAGGTAGGCCTCGCGTGCCGCGGTGGCGCCTCGAATCAAATCCGCGCGCAGCGCATCGGGCATGGTTCCCTCGGCGGGTTCAGCCGTCGCCGACAACGAGTCAAAGAACCCCTCGGGTCCCGCGTTACGGCGTGACTGCACGATTGCTTCGGCAATTTGACGGCGCGCGGGCGTGTCGGCCGTGGCGATGCCCGACCGCAGCGTTGCGGTGTAGCCGGCCAGAGCGGCAGGTACGTTCGCGAATCGCCTCGCAACGGTTTCCCAATCCGACACCGTCGACATGGGCAGCAGGTCCAAGATGTCGCGAATGCCCTGTGCGGGTGATGCAATGACGTTGAGGTCGCGTCGGTACCAGCCCGACTCGTGGATTTCGAGTTGAAGCTCGAGGTCTCGTACGAGGTCGGCCTGCGTCACGCGGTCCACATCATCACGGGCGGTTGCGGCGCGGACGTCACGCACAGTTCGGGCAAGTGCCTCGGCCTTGGCCTCGTGGCCTGCCGGGGACAGGTCGCCGTAATTGTCCAGGCCGTCGGTGCGACCCAGGTACACCCGATAGTCGGGGTCCAGTTCGCACAACGTGTCGACCCACCGTTCGGCGATGGCATCCAGCTCGCTGGGAATTCGTGCGTCCGTCATGGGTCCTCCTAGTGTCCCGCGGCGCGCCAAGTGCGCCCAATTCCAATGTTGACATCCAACGGCACGCGTAACTCTGCGGCGTTTTCCATGGCGTTTCGAACCAGTTCGGTGACCCTGTCCGTCTCGCCCGGCGCAACCTCGATGATCAGTTCGTCATGAACCTGCAGAAGCAAACGCGAGGCTAGGCCCGAGACGCGGAGCGCCTCGTGGGTGCGAATCATTGCGAGCTTCATGATGTCGGCCGCGGTTCCCTGAATGGGGGCATTCAAGGCGGCACGTTCCGCGTTATCGCGCAGAATGCGATTGCTGCTGGCAAGGTCACCGAAGGGCCGCTTTCGGCCATAGACCGTCGTCGTGAACAGGTCCTTACGCGCCTGCTCGACGCCACCACGCAGGTAATCACGAACCGCGCCGAAACGAGCAAAATAGTCGCCCATCAGCGCCTTGGCTTCCTTGTTCTCGATACGTAGCTGTTTGGCGAGGCCGAATGCCGACAGTCCGTATGCCAGTCCATAGCTCATGGCCTTGACCTTGCTGCGCATTTCGGGTGTGACGTCGCTGGGAGCAACGCCGAACACCTGTGCGCCGACGAAGCGATGCAGGTCCTCCCCCGATTTGAAGGCCTCGATGAGGCCCTCGTCACCCGACAGGTGCGCCATGATGCGCATTTCAATTTGTGAATAGTCCGCCGTGACGAGCGCCTCGTGGTTCGCGTCGGCACGGAACGCCTCGCGAATGCGCGCACCCACCTCGCTGCGAATGGGGATGTTCTGCAGATTGGGCTCGAGTGACGACAGTCGACCCGTGCTTGTGCCGGTTTGATCGAAACGCGTGTGAATTCTGCCGTCGTCCTGAATGGCCTTGCGCAGAACCTCGACAATTTGCGCCAATTTCGTCACCTCGCGGTGAGTCAGCAGCAAATCGAGGAACGGGTGCGGATGCGACTCTTGCAGGTCCGCAAGGGCTGCGGCATCCGTGGAATAGCCTGTTTTCGTCGCCCGCGTCGTCGGCATTTCCAGCTGAGTGAACAGCACTTCCTGTAATTGCTTCGGCGACGACAGGTTAATTTCCTTGCCAATGATGGCATATGCCTCGCGTGCCATGCGATCGCTGTCACCGGTCAGTTCGGCGTAGAGGGAATCCAATACCCCGCCGTCCATATCGACGCCGACCTGCTCCATGTCGACGAGCACGGGCACCAGCGGAATCTCGATTTCGGATTCCACGCCACGCTGGCCGACATCCAGGCGATCGGATAGTTCATCGTCGAGCTGCGTGAGAATCCAGGCGGTCACCGCCGTGTTTTGCGGGTCAGTATCCGGTACCAATTGATCGGGATCGGGCACCGGCACGTCGAGCCCACACAGGTTTCTAGCAATGTCTGGCAAGGCCAGGGACTTTGCGATGGCGTTATCCAGCCAGGCGGCGATGCGAATATCGCGCACAACGCCGCGGAGGGTCATGCCCGTGGGCTTAAGGAAGTGCAGCAGCGCCTTTTCGTCGTAGACCACCTTGGATGCGTCGCTCGCGATCCAGTCAACGAGTGCGGTGTGGTCGAGTGAGTGGGAGGTGCGCACTGTACGGATTGCCACATCGCTTGTGGCAAGACCGATCACCATTTCGTCGTGAGTTCCCTCGACATACACACCGATTCGCTCATCGCGATTGGCATGCAGCCACGCGGCCAGCTCTTCGTCAGCCAGGTGACGAGGCTCGGGGGCGGCCTGCTGCTCGCGAGGCGGGCGGGCATTGGACAGGATGCCCGAGGCGGTGTCACCGTCGTGAGCCGGTGACGAAGTAGTTGCTCCGCCCAAAACCCGTGACTTGAGGCTTCGGAACTGCAGGCGATCGAAGATTTCTGTGACACGGTCTGCATCGACGGGCTTCACGTTGAGTTCCGACATGTCGACGGGAAGTTCCACATCGCGCAACAGGTGGTTCAGTCGGCGATTGCGGATGACTCTATCGACCTGATCTCGGAGTTTCTGGCCCACAACACCCGTGATTTCGTCGCGATGTTCGAGAACCGCATCCAGCGAACCGTACTGCTGAATCCATTTAACGGCCGTCTTTTCGCCCACCTTCTCGACACCCGGCAGGTTGTCGCTGGTTTCACCGACAAGTGCGGCAATCATGGGATATTGGTCCGGTCGGATGCCGTACCGTTCGATCACGGCCTCGGGTGTGTATCGCTTGAGCTCGGCAACACCACGTGCACTGGGATACAGCAGCGTGACATTCTCGTTCACCAATTGAATGGTGTCGCGGTCGCCAGAGACAACGAGAACCTTGTAGCCCTCGGCCTCGCCACGCGCAGCAAGAGTCGCGAGAATGTCATCGGCTTCGTAATCCTCTTTTTGCAGAGTGGTGATGCGCATCGCTGCGAGGGCATCCTGCAGCAGTGGAACCTGACCAATAAATTCCGGCGGGGTCTCGCCTCGTGTTCCCTTGTACTCCGGGTATTCCCGCGTGCGAAATGAATAGCGCGAAATATCGAACGCGACGGCGACGTGCGTGGGCTTTTCGGCATTCATGAGGTTGAGAAACATGGAAATGAACCCGTGAATTGCATTGGTATGTTGACCATCTTTGGTCTTGAAACTGTCCACGGGAAGCGCGTAAAACGCGCGGAATGCAAGAGAGTGCCCGTCAATAAGCAGAAGGGTAGGCTGAGCGGTATCGGTCACGCGTTCAGCCTATCGAGGCCCGCCGGAAGGATTCGCAGTCATGGGAGTATTCGACAAATTGGACCCGCAAATCGCCGAGCGATTTAGTCGGCCGGGCGGTCTGGCCGAGAAAATGGGCATCGAATTCCTTGAACTTTCGGCCGAGCGCTCCGTCGCCCGTATGCCCGTCGAGGGCAACACGCAGGTAGTGGGCATTTTGCACGGAGGTGCGCACGTCGTGCTGGGCGAATCGCTCGGATCGATGTCGGCAGCTATTCACGCGGGTCCCGGTCGGTTCGCGGTGGGAATTGAAATCAATGCGAGCCACAGCCGCAGTGTGAAGTCGGGGTACGTCACGGGAACGTGTAGCGCAATTTCACTGGGACGCACGTTATGCACCCACGAAATCGCGATTACGGACGACGACGGAAACCGTCTGTCAACGGTTCGAATTACGAACCTGCTGCGCGATATTAGCTAGACGGAGCCAGCTGCTCGATAACGGCGGCCGCGACCTCGTGCATCGTCAGGCGGCGGTCCATTGACGCCTTCTGGATCCAACGGAAAGCTTCGGGTTCGGTGAGCTTCATCTTGTCCTGCAGCAGCCCTTTGGCGCGATCCAGGACCTTACGCGTCTCGAGGCGCTCGGAGAGATCCGCGATTTCCGATTCCAGCGCAATGATCTGTTGGTGGCGGCTGAGGGCGACCTCGATTGCGGGCAACAGGCGCTCGGGGGTAAACGGCTTCACCACGTAAGCAACGGCCCCCGCGTCGGCTGCCCGTTCCACAAGCTCGGGCTGCGAAAACGCCGTCAGCATTACAACGGGAGCGATGCGATCCTTGCCAATTTTTTCCGCCGCGGTCAATCCGTCCATCTTGGGCATTTTGACGTCCATGACCACGAAATCAGGTTTCAGCTCCGTGACGAGCGCAACGGCCGCCTCGCCGTCTGCTGCCTCGCCCACAACGTCGTAGCCTGCTTCGCGCAAAACCTCGACGATATCCATCCGGATGAGTGTTTCGTCTTCAGCGACAACAACACGGCGGCTCTTTTTCTCGGATGAATCGGTCATACCGATACCTTACGGTAAAGTAATACGAAGTTGCCGGATTGGCGGAATGGCAGACGCGGAGCACTCAAAATGCTTTGTCCGGAAGGACGTGTGGGTTCAAGTCCCACATCCGGCACAACGACAAAGGCCCCCAGGAATACCTGGGGGCCTTTGTGCTGCACTCACTACTTGCCGACCGTCTTCAGACCATCGCCAATGACGTGAATGCGAATGTCGTTGGTCGAACCGACGACACCGACGGGAGCGCCCGAAATAACCACGACCTTGTCGCCCTTTTCGACCAAGCCTGCTGCGAGCAGCTCTTCGTCGACCTGAACGAACATGGCGTCGGTGTGCGTCACTTCATCCACGAGGAACGAGGTGATACCCCACGTGAGGCTCATACGACGACGAATCGCTTCGTCGGTCGCAAAGGCAATCATGGGAATACGAATGCGCAGGCGCGACATGCGGCGTGGTGAGTCACCCGATTCGGTGAACACGCAGACGTACTTTGCGTCGATAAAGTCGGCAACCTCGGCAGCCGCGAGCGTGAGCGCGCCACCCTGGGTGCGCGGCTTCGTTCCCAGTGCAGGGATACGCTCCATGCCGTGCTCTTCGGTGTTCTCGACAATACGCGCCATGGTCGCGACCGTAATCACGGGGAATTCACCCACGCTGGTCTCGCCCGACAGCATGACGGCGTCGGCGCCATCAAGAATCGCGTTGGCCACGTCACTGGTTTCGGCACGCGTGGGCACCGGCGAGTGAATCATGGATTCGAGCATCTGAGTGGCAACAATGACGGGCTTTGCCATGCGACGTGCGGCCTCAACGGCACGCTTCTGCACGAGCGGAACCTGTTCAAGAGGCAACTCCACACCGAGGTCACCACGGGCGACCATGATGCCGTCGAAGGCCTCGATGATTTCGTCCAATGCCGCAACAGCCTGAGGCTTCTCGATTTTGGCGATGACGGGAAGGCGCTTGCCCTCTTCGTCCATGATCTCGTGAACGCGCACGATGTCGGCAGCGTTACGCACGAACGACAGCGCAATGTAGTCCGCACCAATGCGGATACCCCAGCGCAAGTCGTCTTCGTCCTTTTCGCTCAACGCCGGGACGTTGACAGCGACACCAGGCAGGTTGATGCCCTTGTTGTCGGACACGGGACCGGGTACGACGACCTCGGTACGAACGCGAACACCGTCGGTGTCGAGCACGCGGATGTTCACCTTGCCGTCATCGATCAACAGCGTGTCACCGGGTGCGACATCCTGCGGCAAGCCCTTGAAGGTGGTGCCGCAGATGTCCTTGGTGCCCAGGATGTCCTCGGTGGTGATGGTGAAGATGTCACCAACCGCGAGGTCGTGGGGGCCGTTTTCAAACTTTCCCAGGCGGATTTTCGGGCCCTGGAGGTCGACAAGAACCGCGACGGGCTGGCCCAAGTCGGCAGCAGCGGCACGGATGTTCGTGTACACCGCCTCGTGTACGGCGTGGCTGCCATGGCTGAGGTTCATACGAGCGACATTGACGCCCGCCTCGATAATCGCCTTGATGTTGTCATACGTGTTTGTTGCCGGTCCCAGCGTGGCAACGATTTTTGCGCGTCTCATTGTGTCCTTTGTGGTGGTGGTAAAGGTCGTTAGAAGTGTATCGGGGTATCCGTGGCCCGGACGGGCGACGGCAGGTTGGTCTGGCCGCTGAGGAACTCATCGGCACGTGCGGCCGCAGCGCGGCCCTCGGCGATGGCCCAGACAATCAGCGAGGCGCCGCGACCGGCATCACCGGCGACAAAGACGCCGGGAAGGTTGGTGTCGAACTTCGACGAGCGTTCCACGACACCGCGCTTGGTGATGTCGAGACCCACCTGCGGCACAACGGTCTGGGTGTCAACACCCGTGAAACCGAGCGCAAGAAACACGAGGTCGGCGGGGATGTTCTTTTCAGTGCCCGCGAGAGGTCGACGACCACCCTCGAAATATTCGGTTTCGGCAACCGTGAGAGCCGTGACATTGCCGGCCTCATCGCCCACAAACTCGACGGTGGAGGCAAGATACACGCGCTCGCCGCCCTCTTCGTGTGCGCTCTGAACCTCGAACAGCGTGGGGTCCATCGGCCAGGGCTGATCGGCGGGCCGCTCATGGGGTGGTTGCTTACCAATCGCGAGTGTCGTGACGCTTGCCGCGCCCTGACGCAAGGCGGTACCGATGCAGTCCGCTCCGGTGTCACCACCACCCAGGATGACAACATGCTTTCCTGCGGCATCGATGAAGTCTGCTGGGGTGTCCCCCGCTACCGCGCGGTTGGAGCGCGCGAGATACTCCATGGCGAAGTGAATGCCGGCAAGATTGCGCCCGGGAATCGGAAGGTCGCGACCCACCGGTGCACCGGTGGCGATTATGACCGCGTCGTACCGCAGGCGAAGTTCATCCCAGGTGATGTCGACTCCTACCGTGACGCCTGTGCGGAAGCGCGTTCCTTCTTCCTCCATCTGCGCAATGCGGCGGTCGATGTGGTGCTTTTCCATCTTGAAATCGGGGATTCCGTAGCGCAGCAGTCCACCAGGAGCCTCGTCGCGTTCAAAAACTGCGACCGTGTGGCCAATTCGAGTGAGCTGCTGAGCAGCGGCCAGGCCCGCAGGACCACTGCCGACGATAGCGACAGTCTTGCCCGTCAGACGGTCGGGGGTAACCGGCGTGATGTAGCCGCGCTCCCACGCCGTGTCGATAATCGACAACTCCGATTGCTTGATCGTGACAGCGGGCTGATTGATTCCCAATACGCACGACGATTCGCACGGAGCAGGGCACAGGCGGCCCGTGAATTCCGGAAAGTTATTCGTCGTGTGAAGACGATCGATTGCCGCCTTCCAGTCATCGCGGTAGACCAGGTCATTCCACTCAGGAATCAGGTTGCCCAGGGGGCAGCCCTGGTGGCAGAATGGCACGCCACAATCCATGCAGCGACCCGCCTGGCGTTCAATCTGCCCGGCCTCGCGCTCCTCGTAGACCTCTTTCCAGTCCTTGAGTCGCAGCGGCACGGGCCGACGCTTGGGAACTTCACGTTCGGTGTGACGCAGGAATCCTTCGGGATTAGCCACCGGTGACCTCCATAATCTGCCGCCAAACGGCATCGCCGTCGGGGTCAAGTCCTTCAATCAGGGCACGTTCGCGAATCGCCGTCACCGCTGCGAAGTCACGAGGAACCAGCTTGGTGATGCGTGCGAAGGTGTCTTCGGCGTTATCCAACAGACCCTGCACATAAGCAGAGCCTGTTTCGGACACGTGCTCTGTGAGCAGTGCGGTGAGCAATGCGCGGTCGGCATCCGTCAGTTCCTGCAGTTCGAGTTCGCCACTGGCGAGAGCAGGCTGGTTGACGAGGTCCTTCCGCAGATCCAGCACAAAGGCGTTACCGCCACTCATGCCTGCACCCACGTTGCGACCGGTTTCCCCCAGAATTACCGCGATACCGCCCGTCATGTACTCCAAGGCGTGGTCGCCCACGCCCTCTACGACTGCGGTGGCTCCGGAGTTGCGCACGAGGAATCGCTCCCCCACCATTCCCGCGAGGAACAGTTCACCACTCGTTGCTCCGTAACCGACGACGTTGCCCGCAATAATGTTGCGGTTCGTTTCGAAGGCGGCACCGACGGGCGGACGAACCGACACGCGGCCACCGGAAAGCCCCTTGCCCACATAGTCGTTCGCGTCGCCGGACAAGCAAATGCTGATTCCGCGAGGGACGAAGGCACCCAGTGACTGCCCTGCAGCACCCTTAAGTTCCAGGCGAATGGTGCCGGGCTCGAGGCCCTTTTCACCGTGAAGCTTCGTTAGCTCGTGGCCCAACATGGTTCCGATAGCGCGGTCCGTGTTGTGGATGTCGAGTTCGATCGTCGTCGGCTGTCCCGTGACGAGAGCGTCTCCGAGGACAGCAAACACCCGGTGGTCGCTGTGTTCGTCAATTTCATGGTCCTGCTGAGAAACATTGAAACGAGGCGAACTTGCGGGGAAATCATTTCCCTCGAGGATTGCACTCAGGTCGAGGCCTTCGGTCTTCCAGTGGTTGACCGCACGGTCCACGTTGAGCACCTGGCGCTGCCCAATGGCGTCCTCGAGAGAGCGGAAGCCCAGTGATGCCAGGATTTCACGCACTTCCTCGGCGATGTACTCGAAGAACGTTTCGACGAACTCGGGCTTTCCGGTGTAGCGCTCGCGCAACAACGGGTTCTGAGTGGCAACACCGACCGGACAGGTGTCGAGGTGGCACACGCGCATCAGGAT
The DNA here is from genome assembly GCA_003053925.1 of Microbacteriaceae bacterium MWH-Ta3. Lineage (GTDB taxonomy): Bacteria > Actinomycetota > Actinomycetes > Actinomycetales > Microbacteriaceae > MWH-TA3. Next base: position 1,484,677 of record QBKD01000001.1, on the reverse strand, counting down.
GCACCCAGAGACAACCATGGGAGCGGTGGCAAAACCGTATTCCTCGGCGCCCAGAAGTGCTGCGATGACCACGTCGCGACCGGTCTTCATCTGGCCATCGACCTGCAACACAATGCGCCCACGCATGTCGTTCATCATGAGCGTCTGCTGGGCTTCCGCCAAACCGAGCTCCCACGGTGTGCCCGCGTGCTTCAGCGACGACAGCGGGCTTGCGCCGGTACCGCCGTCGTGACCCGAGATCAGGATGACGTCGGCCTTGGACTTGGCCACACCGGCGGCTACCGTGCCGACACCCGATTCCGAGACCAGCTTCACGTGGATTCGTGCGGCGGGGTTGGAACGCTTGAGGTCGAAGATGAGCTGCTTGAGGTCTTCAATCGAGTAGATGTCGTGGTGAGGTGGCGGCGAAATGAGTCCCACACCGGGCGTGCTGATACGCGTGCGGGCGATCCAGGGATACACCTTTTTCGCGGGCAGCTGTCCACCCTCGCCAGGCTTTGCACCCTGGGCCATTTTGATCTGAATATCGTCGGCGTGAGTGAGGTACATGCTCGTGACGCCAAAACGACCGGACGCCACCTGCTTAATTGCGCTGCGACGTTCGGGGTCCAACAGTCGTTCGACGCTTTCGCCACCCTCACCGGTGTTAGAGCGACCGCCAATGCGGTTCATGGCGACGGCGAGTGTCTCGTGCATTTCCGGCGAGATTGCACCGAGGCTCATGGCGCCCGTCGAGAAGCGCGCGATGATGGCGCTAATGGGTTCAACCTCGTCGATCGAAATGGGTGCACGCTGCGAGGTAAACCCAAACAAACCACGCAAAGTCATGAGGCGCTCGGCCTGCTCGTCGACAGCGCGCGTGTAATCGCGGAAGATGTCGTAGCGCTTGGTCCGCGTCGCGTGCTGAAGCTTGAACACGGTTTCGGGGTTGAAAAGGTGTGGAGGTCCTTCACGGCGCCACTGGTATTCGCCACCCGTTGCGAGAATCTCGTGCGGGTTTGCCGAGGGCTCGTCACCGTAGGCCTGCTGGTGTCGCAGGCGGTTTTCTTCTGCGATGGTCTCGATGGTGATTCCGCCGAGGAGGCTGGTGGTACCCGAGAAGTAGGTGTCGACGAACTCGCGAGACAATCCCACGGCCTCGAAGGCCTGTGCGCCGGCATACGACGCGACGGTGGAAATACCCATCTTGGACATCGTCTTCAGAACACCCTTACCGAGTGCCTTGATGATGTTCTTCACGGCCTTTTCGGGGGTGACACCGTCCAGGCGTCCGCGGCGAACCAGGTTCTCCGCCGTCTCCATGGCCAAATATGGATTAACCGCGCTGGCGCCAAAGCCGATGAGCGTCGCCACGTGGTGAACCTCGCGGACATCACCGGCTTCAACAATTAACGCCGTTTGCATGCGGCGACCCTGACGTATCAGGTGGTGGTGCACGGCCGATACCATCAGCAGCGACGGAATCGGTGCCAGATCTGCGTTCGAATCGCGATCGCTCAGGATTACGAAGTGTACGCCCATCGACAGCGCAACATCGACCTCGTTGCACATTGCGGTGAGGCGCTTTTCTAGGGCATCGACACCGTCGTCCACTCGGTAGAGACCACGAATGGTCTGGGTGCTGCTGCGGCCATCTTCGCTGAGGTGACGAATCTTGGTGAGTTCGTCGTTGTCAATCACCGGGAAATCGATGGTGACCTGGCGCGCGTGTTCGGGAGTTGCCGTCAGTAGATTGCGTTCCGGACCAAGGCCGACCTCCATCGAGGTCACGACTTCCTCGCGAATCGAGTCGAGCGGCGGGTTCGTCACCTGCGCGAACTGCTGGGCAAAGTAGTCGAACAACAGTCGCGGGCGTTCGGACAACACCGCGATGGGCGTGTCTGATCCCATTGCACCCAGCGGTTCCGTGCCGTTTTGTGCCATTGGCTGAATCAGCATGCGCACTTCTTCGTGGGTGTACCCAAAGGTGCGCTGACGACGCGCAATTGACGATGTGGTGTGGATGATGTGCTCGCGTTCGGGAAGTTCCTCGAGAATCACCTGGTTGTCGTCAACCCACGTGCCCCACGGTTCCAAGCTAGCGACCTGTGACTTGATCTCGTCGTCCTCGATGATCCGTCCAGCGACGGTGTCCACGATAAACATGCGACCGGGCTGCAGGCGCCCCTTGCGCACAACGCGCTCGGGTGCAACGTTGTACACGCCAATTTCCGAAGCCAGGACAACGAGGCCATCGTCGGTGACGACGAAACGACCCGGACGCAGACCATTGCGGTCCAAGGTTGCACCCGCAATGCTGCCGTCCGAGAACGCCAGCGCGGCAGGGCCATCCCAGGGCTCCATGAGCATTGAGTGGTAACGGTAGAAGTCCCGGCGAGCGGGATCCATTGCCGAATCGTTTTCCCACGCCTCCGGAATCATCATCATGACGGCGTGTGGAAGCGAGCGGCCCGAGAGTTCGAGCAACTCGACAACTTCGTCAAACGAGGCTGAGTCGGACCCGCCGTCGGCCACGATGGGGAACAACGGAGTCAGGTCGCCCAGGAGCGGAGATGCCAACTGTGACTGACGCGCGCGCATCCAGTTGCGGTTGGCGCGAACCGTGTTGATTTCGCCGTTGTGGGCGACGTAGCGGAAGGGGTGAGCCAGCGGCCACGAGGGGAACGTGTTGGTCGAGAACCGCGAGTGCACGAGCGCGAGGGTCGATTCCATGCGGTCATCCGATAGATCGGGGAAGAACGGCTCCAGCTGAAGCGTGGTGACCATTCCCTTGTACACAATCGTTCGTGACGACAACGAGGGAAAGTAGGTGCCGAGTTCGCGCTCGGCGCGCTTGCGCAGACGGAACGTCACTCGGTCAAGTTCAATTCCGGCACGATCACCCGTTGCGTCCGTGACAAACAACTGTTCGAATGCGGGCATGACCTCACGTGCCAGAGTTCCCAGGTGCACGGGGTCCGTGGGGACGGTACGCCAGCCCAGCACGGTAAGTCCTTCGGTCGACGCAATCGCTTCGATAGCCGACTTTTCCGCCGCGCGTTCGGAGTCGTCAAGGGGCAGGAACGCCATACCTACTGCGTAGGAGCCCACTGCGGGAAGCGTGAAGGTGACGACGTCACGGAAGAATCGGTCTGGAACCTGGATAAGTATTCCCGCGCCATCGCCGGTGCCGGCATCCGAGCCCACGGCACCTCGGTGCTCTAGGTTGCGCAAGCTCGACAGGGCGGTGTCAATAATGTCGTGTCCCGCATAGCCACGCATGGTGGCTACCATCGCAAAACCACACGAGTCCTTTTCGTGCTCGGGGTTATACAGCCCGGAGGCCTCGGGAATTGCGCTAAAGCGGCTAAAAGGGTTCAGTGCCATGAGGCATCGTCCTTCCTCTTCAAGGGGACGACTCTGGCCCGAGGTGTGCAAGGCAGCGACTATGGTGTGTCGCGGGTGGTGGAACCGCTTGTGACGGACCGTTCGGTCTTACGACTTGGCAGCCTTGGCAAGTTCGTCGACCGAGTAGGTGTCCTGCGATTCTAGCGCGGATTCTGTCGAATTGGCGCGACCATCGCTGTACACCGACGTCTCGCGACCGGTGTGACGACGGCCCTGGATGTATACAATTCCCAGACCGATTACGACGGACGCGATTGCCGCCCAGACATTGGTGCGGATTCCCAGGAACATATCGCTGGGATCCAACCGAATGGTTTCCCACACAATTCGACCCGTGCCATACCACGCAAGGTACAACCCGAACTGACGACCCCACTGCAGGACATAGCGTCGACCCAACCAGATAACGACCACAGCGCCCAGCAGGTTCCATATCATTTCGTACAGGAAGGTGGGGTGGAACAGGATTCCCTCAGGCAAGCCGATCGGGTATGCGGGGTTAGTGGACTCGATTTCGAGGCCCCACGGCAGGTCGGTGGGCCAGCCATAGAGTTCGTGGTTGAAGTAATTGCCGACGCGTCCCAGCGCCTGCGCAATGAGCATGCCCGGGGCCAGCGCATCGAGGTACGACAGCAGATTGATGCCCACGGTACGGCAACCAATGTAGGCGCCCAAGAGTCCGCCGATCATGGCACCAAAAATTGCCATGCCGCCTTCCCAGATAAAGAACACGCGCATGAGGTCCGCGCCCTCGTAGAAGTAATCCCCGGTGTGAGTCAGCACGTGGTACGCGCGGCCACCGATGATTCCCAAAGGCACGGCGAACAAAGCGATGTCAATCACAATCCACGATTCGGCGCCACGGGCAACAAGGCGGCGGTTGGAGAGCCACAACGCTGCCAAAATTCCCGCCAAGATGCACAAGGCGTAGGTGTGTACCGAAACGTCGAACGTTGCCCAGCTTGCGCCAATAGAGCGCAACCACGCCCCGAGGTTGAAGACTTGCCACTCGAGTGGCGGCGAGGGAATGCTCATCGGAAACATGCTGATCCTTTCAGGGACACAAATACAATCTACGCGCGACCTAGGCCGCGGACGAGAAGGGCGGTGGCTTGGCCGACGGCGTGTGCGCCGCCGGATTCCACTGCGGCAACAAGATGCGAACCGACAATGGCGCCTTCGGCATACGACACCACGTCGGTAACCTGGTCGGGCGTCGAGATTCCGATACCCACACAGACGTGCTCGGCACCGGCGGTACGCAGGCTGGCAACAACCGAACGTGCCGCGGCATCCACATCACCACGTTGACCGGTGATTCCCATGGTTGATACGGCGTACACAAATCCGCGACTCGAATCGACGGCCTGCTTCATGCGCTCGGGGCTGGACGAGGGTGCGGCAAGGAAAATGCGGTCGAGGTCGTGAGCATCGGCAGCGCGAATCCATTCAGACGCCTCGTCGGGAATGAGGTCGGGTGTAATGAGTCCCGCTCCCCCGGCAGCCGCAAAATCGGCAGCAAAACGATCGATTCCGTATTGCACAACGGGGTTCCAGTAGGTCATCACGAGGATCGGGACATCCGTGCCCTGCGAAACGGCGCGGACAATGTCAAAGACCTGTGCCACGCGGAAGCCATTTTCCAGGGCGGTCACGGTCGCGCGTTGGATGACGGGACCGTCCATGACAGGATCCGAGTACGGGATGCCCAGTTCGATGACATCGGCACCGTTTGCGATGACAGCCTTTACGGCCTCGATGCTTGCGTCGACCGTCGGGTAACCCGCCGGCAGGTAGGCTACGAGCGCGCCTCGGCCTTCAGCGCGTGCGCGGTCGAGAGCCGCTTCCACTCGTGAACTCATGCGTGCTTCCCCTCAATCAGACCAAAATAGGCCGCCGCGGTTTCCATATCCTTATCGCCACGTCCGCTGAGATTCACAAGGATGATGTCCGTCGGAGACATGTCACGAGCAATGCGCAGTGCGCCGGCCAGTGCATGAGCGGTCTCGATGGCGGGGATGATTCCCTCGGTGCGCGACAGGTCGCGCAGGGCCGTCATGGCTTCGTGGTCCGTGACACCCAGGTACGTCGCACGACCGGAATCGTTCAACCAGGCGTGTTCGGGACCTACGCCGGGGTAATCCAAGCCGGCCGAGATGGAGTGAGATTCGATCGTCTGACCGTCGTCGTCCTGCAACACGTAAGTCTTTGCGCCGTGAAGTACGCCGGGCCGTCCGCGCTCGAGTGTGGCGGCGTGCTTGGGCGTGTCGATTCCGTCGCCGGCAGCCTCGAAACCGTACAGTGCGACATCGGCGTCATCGAGGAAGCGGTGGAAAATTCCAATGGCATTCGAGCCACCACCGACGCATGCCGCGACCGCGGTGGGAAGCGTGCCGAATTGGTCGAGCATTTGTGCTCGGGCCTCGTGTCCGATGACCGCATGGAAATCGCGGACCATCACCGGGAACGGATGAGGTCCTGCGACGGTTCCCAGAAGGTAATGGCTGGTATCGACAGTGGCCACCCAGTCGCGCATCGCTTCATTAATTGCATCCTTGAGCGTTCGCGAACCGGATGTGACGGGCACCACCGTTGCACCGAGCAACTTCATGCGGGCAACATTCAACGCCTGCCGCTCGGTGTCCACTTGGCCCATGTACACGATGCACTCCATGCCGAACAATGCGGCCGCAGTTGCGGTGGCGACGCCGTGCTGTCCCGCACCCGTCTCGGCAATGAGACGAGTCTTGCCCAGACGACGGGCCAGAAGCGCCTGTCCCAAAACGTTGTTGATTTTGTGCGAACCCGTGTGGTTGAGGTCTTCACGCTTGAGCACAATGCGTGCACCGCCCGCGAGAGCGGCGAATCGCGGAGCCTCGGTGAGAATCGACGGCCGCCCGGTGTAGGAACGGTGTAATTCTGCAAGTTCCGCCAGAAAATCGGGATCCGTCTTTGCCGCCATGTACGCGGCCTCGAGCTCGTCGAGGGCCGCGATGAGCGACTCGGGGACGAAGCGTCCACCAAACTCGCCGAAATATGGTCCAGATTCGTCCTGCAAGCTCATGAGACCCCCACAAATTCTCGTACCCGTTCGACCGGGTTGCCCTCTTTAACCAATGCTTCGCCCACCAATACTGCGTCGGCACCCGCGTTGCGGTAATGCTGTACATCGTCGACCGAAAAAACCGCGGACTCAGCCACCGCTACGACACCATCAGGTATCAGATTTCGCACGGAACCAAACAGGTTCGTGTCCAATTCGAAGGTGGATAGATCTCGAGCGTTCACCCCGACCAACTCTGCGCCAATATCGTTCGCCCGTCGAACCTCGTCGGCTGAATGAGTTTCAACGAGCGGTGTCATACCCAGTTCGCGAACGAAGGAATGTAAACGCTCGAGAACTTTCTGGTCGAGTGCCGCGACGATGAGCAAAACAAGGTCGGCGCCGTAGGCGCGGGCCTCGAGAATCTGGTATTCCTCGGCGATGAAGTCTTTGCGCAAGAGCGGCAGAGACACCGCCTCTCGCACAGCGGCCAAGTCCGCTAATGAACCACCAAACTTGCGCCCCTCCGTTAGCACGCTGATCGCCGTCGCTCCGCCGATTTCGTACTGGCGGGCCAGCGTTGTCGGGTCGGCAATCGTTGCCAGAGCGCCCTTTGAGGGACTGGAGCGCTTGATTTCGGCGATCAGGTGAACGTTATCGGAACGGGACAGAAGCCCCAGCGCATCGAGCGCTGGTGCAGTTTCGAGCGCACGCGCCTCGATCTGGGCGAACGACACATCGTCCCGACGAGCCGCCGCGTCAGCGAGGGCACCGGCGGTGAGCGCGGTCAGCACTTAGTGCTTGGCCTTGTACTTCGGGCCCTTGACGCCGTAACCGGCCTTTGCGACGATCCAACCAACAACCGGGCCCAGCACGGTGACTGCAGCAGAGGCCCACACCAATGCGACATCTTCAAGCCAGAAAAATATTGCACCTGCGGTGATACCAATAATTGCGACCGTGATGCCAGTCCATGCGGCGGGCGAATCCCCGTGTCCGGGATCGTGCTGAAGGTTCATAAGAACTGTCCTTTCGATGTCTTTAGTTTAGTGGCGCACAAAGCGCGTTCGCGGTGACGACCGCACGTAACGGCGCAGCAGCTTTGTGTACCGTCTCGAGATATTCGCTTTCGGGGTCGGAATCGGCCACGAGACCGGCTCCGGCCTGTACGGTCGCGACTCCGTTCATGAGTACCGCGGTGCGAATGGCGATGGCTAAATCCGAGTCTCCTCCGAAGCCCACATATCCGACCACCCCGCCGTACACGCCACGAGAAGCTGGCTCGAGAGCATCGATGATCTCCAGCGCGCGAGGCTTCGGTGCGCCCGACAGCGTTCCAGCCGGGAATGTGGCACGGAAGACGTCCAGTGGTGTGACGTCGGGAGCAACGGTGCCTTCGACACTCGACACCAGGTGCATGATGTGTGAAAAGCGTTCGACGGCCATGAACTCCGTGACCTCAACGGTTCCGGGTTCGCAGACGCGGGACAAATCGTTGCGCGCCAGGTCAACCAGCATTAGATGTTCGGCGCGTTCCTTTGCATCCGCCAGAAGATCCGCTGCAAGTTCAACGTCATCTTCGGGCGTGGCGCCGCGAGGGCGACTACCCGCGATGGGGTGGGAAAATGCCCTGCCGTCCTCGACCTTGATCAGCGCCTCGGGCGACGAACCCACCACCTGGAAGGGCTCGCCGACGGGAGTTTCCAACGACAACAGGTACATGTACGGGGACGGATTCAACGCACGCAACATGCGGTACACCTCGAGAGGGCGTGCCGTTACCGGCGTATCAAAACGCTGCGAGATCACCACCTGGAAAACATCACCATCGACGATATGACGTTTCGATCGCGCAATCGCGTGCAGGAAATCTTCTTTCGTGCTGCGCGAGGACGGTTCAACGACGACACCGTCAGGAACAGCAAAGGGTGCGATGTCCACCGACGTGGTGAGGCGTTGGACAATCGAGCTCAGGCGTTCTTGTGCCTCGTCCCACAGTGTGGTCGCACCTGCGGTATTCAGGACGGCCGTACACACGTGAATGTGCGATGTTCGGTGGTCAATAATGAGCAAGTCGCGCACAAACAACATCGACTGACTCGGGACACCCGATTCGGCGGGTGGAGCATCGGGAAGATTTTCGAGTTGCCGAATGGCATCCCAGCCGATGAACCCCACCAACCCGCTAGTCAAGGGAGGCAGCTCGTGGTGATCGGGCGTCTTCCATCGTGCGTACAGCGCGTCCAGTGCGTCGAGCGGTGCCGACGGGATGTCGCCACCGAATGCCTCCTCGGCAGAGAGACCGTAGTCAATCCATTCCGTTGCATCGGCCTGTGCGCTGACACAACCGTAGGACGAGAGTCCGATAAAGGAATACCGCGACCAGATACCACCTTGTTCGGCCGATTCCAAAAGGAACGTGCCCGGTCTGCTCTCGGTCAATGCGTCGTACAGCGCTGCCGGTGACACCGAGTCCAGGAACACACTTCGGATAACGGTGACAACCCGCGACTGGGCGAGAGTCGCCTCAAATTCGGAACGTGTCGTCGTCATGCGGATACCGCTCGATTATCAAAGCAGGTGCGATCTCCCGTGTGACACGCGACACCCACCTGATCGACCTGCACCAGCAGGGTGTCCGAGTCACAATCGTGGTGCATTCTGATCAATTTCTGGACGTGTCCCGAGGTGTCCCCCTTGCGCCAGAGTTCCTGGCGCGAACGGCTCCAGAATGTCACGAGACCGCCGGACAATGTCAGGCGAATGGACTCCTCGTTCATGTAGCCCAGCATGAGCACCTCGCGGGTGTCATGTTGCTGGATGATCGCGGGAATGAGCCCGCGCTCGTCGAACGCCAAGGTCGATACATCGAAATCCGTCATCGAACCGTCACTCCCCCTTCGGACAGCGCACGTTTCACATCACCAACGGTGAACGTGCCGCTATGGAAAACACTTGCGGCTAAAACGGCGTCTGCACCGGCCGTAATCGCGGGAAGAAAATGATCCAATTGACCCGCGCCGCCCGAGGCGATGACAGGGACGCTCGAAATTTCTCGCATGGCGGCAATGAGTTCGATGTCAAACCCGGCCTTCGTGCCGTCGGCGTCGATCGAGTTCACCAAAAGTTCGCCGGCGCCGCGATCAATCGCCTCGCGCGCCCACACCAGGGCGTCTAGCGTAGTCTTCTCGCGCCCACCGTGGGTGGTGACGAGAAAACCACTGGGGGCTGAATTATCGCGCAACACGTCGAGCGACAACACAATCACCTGTGCGCCGAATCGAGCGGCAATGTCATCAATAAGTTCAGGGCGGCGAATTGCCGCGGAATTCACGCCAATCTTGTCGGCACCATGCGACAGCAGACGCGCAACATCGTCTGCCGTTCGCACTCCACCGCCGACAGTCAACGGGATGAACAGCGTTTCTGCCGTGCGTTCGACGATGTCGTACATGGTGGAGCGGTCTTCGACCGTTGCGGTGACGTCAAGGAAGGTGATTTCGTCCGCACCCTGCGCGTAATAACGCGACGCAAGCTCGACGGGGTCGCCTGAATCCTGAAGGTTGAGAAAGTTGACACCCTTCACCACCCTGCCGTTGGCGACGTCAAGGCAGGGAATGACGCGAACGGCGACAGTCATTAGATTCGCGCGGCGTGAATGGGGCTGACAAGAATGGCCCGCGCACCCAGCGCATAGAGGTCATCCATGATGTGATTCATGTCGCCGCGAGGCACCATCGCCCGAACGGCAACCCATTCGGGGTCCCGCAGTGGCGAGATCGTCGGTGACTCAAGTCCCGGCGTAATGCGTGATGCTGCTTCCAACAGTGCCAGCGGAAGGTCGTAATCCATCAGTACGAATTCGCGGGCGACCTTTACGCCGGCCAGACGACGGCGAAGCGTCTCGATTCCCTCGCGGTCCGAAGCGGCCGAGATGAGCACTGCGGTGGATTCCAAGATGACAGGGCCAAAAACGTCGAGACCCTGCGAGCGCAGTGTTGACCCGGTCGACACCACATCGGCAACGGCATCCGCAACGCCTAGCCGAACAGCGGATTCCACGGCACCATCCAGACGAATGAGCTTCGCCGTTACCCCGTGACCCGCGAGAAAGTCACGAACGAGTCCGGGATAGCTGGTGGCCACACGGTGACCGTTGAGGTCGCTCAAGGAATTAAACGCCCCGGGAACGGCCGCGAAACGGAAAGTTGATGAACCAAACCCCAGTTCATCAATTTCGACGGCGTCGGTCTCGGAATCCAACAGCAGGTCGCGACCGGTAATGCCCACATCGAGGGCGCCACTGCCGACATAGGTTGCGATATCGCGAGGTCGCAGGTAGAAGAATTCGACGTCATTGCGGGTGTCAATCACGTGCAGAGCGCGAGGATCGCGGCGACCACTGTAACCCGCCTCGGACAACATTTGCTGGGCGGTGTCTGACAGAGTTCCCTTATTGGGGATGGCAACGCGGAGCATGACAGGCCTTTCGTCAGAGGGTTCGGTACACATCGTCAAGAGTGATTCCCTTGGCGATCATGAGAACCTGCAGATGGTACAGAAGCTGCGAAATTTCCTCTGCCGTGTCGTCGTCGGACTGATATTCCGCGGCCATCCAGACTTCGGCAGCCTCTTCGACGATTTTCTTGCCGATGAAGTGAATGCCCTTGTCGAGCTCCGCAACGGTACCCGACCCCTCGGGGCGAGTTTCCGCCGTGCGGTTTAGCTCGGCAAACAGGTCTTCAAACGACTTCACTCCCCAATTCTAGGGGTTAGCGCGCACCCAGCAGGTCGATGACGAAGATCAGCGTGCGACCGGACAGGCGGTGTCCCCCACCGACAGGACCGTATGCCCAGTTGGGCGGGCAAATCAGGGTGCGACGACCGCCGACCTTCATTCCTGGGATGCCCTCTTTCCAGCCCTGGATGAGGCTCGTCAGGGGGAATTCGATGGACTGGCCACGACTCCACGACGAATCGAACTCTTCGCCCGTTTCGAAATCAACACCGACATAGTGAACCTCGACGAGGCCTCCGGCAACAGCTTCAGCGCCGTCACCGACGACGAGGTCTTCAATGACCAGTTCAGTGGGCTCGTCCATCATGGGCGGTTCGACGATTGGCTTTTCCATTGTTACTCCTGATGATGGTGATGATGTGACTGTGCAATCTTACGGAGATTTTCGACCGCCAAAGCGGGATTGTCCTTGCCGTACACGGCACTGCCCGCAACAAAGGTGTCTGCACCGCTTTCGGCAGCCTGCTGGATTGTGTCGGAATCAATTCCGCCGTCTACCTGAATCCACAGCGACACACCGGTCCGAGCACGGAATTCCGCGACCTGACGCACTTTTGCCATCTGGTCAGCCATAAATTTCTGACCACCAAATCCCGGTTCAACGGTCATGACGAGCAACTGGTCGAAGTGGTGAGCAATTTCACGATAGTCGTCGAACGGCGTTCCCGGCTTCAACGCTAAACCCGCGCGAGCACCGATTTCTTTGAGTCGCCGCGCCAATGCCACAGGATCCGACGTTGCTTCCGCGTGAACCGTAACCGAGGCCGCCCCAAGCTCGGCATACTGCGGAGCCCATCGGTCGCAGTCGGAAATCATGAGGTGCACATCCAACGGCACGGGCGAGACATCCTGGATTCGCTGCACCATCTGTGGCCCAAACGTCAGATTCGGCACGAAGTGGTTATCCATGACATCAACGTGGGCAAAATCGGCGTTGGAAATCAGATTGAGATCATGTTCCATGTTGACGAAATCGGCACTGAGAATGCTGGGATTAATGCGCACGGTCATGACGAAAGGCTACTCCGTGACTCGAAGCAATTGAATAAACATGGCGTCCGTTTCATGGCGGTCGGGCCACAGCTGGACCGCTGTGCCGCGTTCGAAATCGACCAATGTCGGGAAGATGCGACGAGCGACGGACGGCGTGTCGACGATCTCGACATCCGTCCGAGCCGAGACAACCGCGTCAATGACCTCGGTAGTTTCCGCTACATGAGGTGAACACGTGACATAAGCAACGAGGCCCCCGACCGCCGTCATATCGAGTGCGGCCGCCAGTAACTCTTTCTGCAGAGGCACAAGTTCGGCGAGGTTGTCGGCAGACTTGCGCCACCGCGACTCGGCGCGACGACGAAGTGCACCGAGGCCCGTGCACGGCACGTCGGCCAACACTCGGCTGAATTCCCGTCGATGATTCGCCACGAGGTCACGTCCGTCCTCGGACACGACCATGACGACATCGGCGGTGGCTTCTACCGCCGCGTCCACTAGGTCGGCGCGGTGAGCGGACACCTCGTTGGCCAGAACACGTGCGTGTGCCCCCAGTGCGACGGCGCCAAGAATTGCGGTCTTCCCGCCCGGCCCGGCGCACAGATCAAGCCATGTTTCGTTGTCGACAATGGGCTGTGCTTCGGTCAGCAGAAGCGTTGCAATCTGTGAACCCTCGTCCTGCACTCGAATGGTGCCGTGCGAACCGTTGGTGTACTGCGTGGGTGACCCCATCGGATTGCGGAAGCCGTAGGGCGAATACAACGTGGGATATGCGTCGGCGGGCCGCGTGGCGAGACCGGGTAACGCAATCAGCGTGGGAACTGGCGGCTCGTTATTCGCTTCGATCAGGGTTCCAATATCGTCGCCGCGCACCGCAGCGTAGGCCTCACGGATCCATCGAGGGTGTGCGGTGATCGCCGTTGTCGCGTCATCGGCCGTCAAGGAACGGCGTATGTCGTCGAACCATTCGGCCTGTGAACGGCGGGAGATGGTACGCAAGACTGCGTTGATGAATCCGGCGGCGCGGGGCGTGATTTTCTTTGCCAAATCCACCCATTCATTGACCACGTGTGACGGCGTCTGTCGAACAAGCAGGTCATAGGATGCGAGGCGCAGAATGTCGACCACGCGGCCATCGAGCTGCGAAATGTTCTTATTCGTCGCCAAGTACATGATGGCGTCGAATTGACCTTGCAGCCGATGCGTTCCGTACACCAGGTCGGTTGCCAATGCGGCATCCCGAGAGTCCAGACGCGCTGCCCGAATCGCGGGCGGCAGCGCAAGATTGGAATATGCATCGTCGGCACGAATCTGATCCGTCACCGCGATTGCCACACGGCGCGCAGAGGTTGTCATTCGAAAATCACCGCTGTGTTGAGGCCTCGAGCCCAATCTGCTGCTGACATTTCTCCCTTACCCGCGGGCTTGACCCGCATTAGTTCGATGGTTCCCTCGGCACAACGCACAAGGACTCGCCGATCGCGAACTGCCACGCTTCCTATGGCGGCGTCCCACTCGTTCTCGGTTGGCCCCACCACCGCACGGACGATTCCCATACTGTTTCCGTCAACGGTGGAATACGCGCCGGGCTCGGACGTGACGCCGCGAATAATCGCGTCGATTCGGGTACTGGGGCTTGCCCAGTCAATGCGCCCATCGGAGCGCGACAACTTTGCTGCGAAAGTCGGCGTGCCTACTTGCGGTCGGAACACGGCCTCGCCTGCACACACCGACTCCACAACATACGACAAATCTGACGCGGTGAAACGTGCGATGCGCTCGAGCGCTTCTGTTGCCGTTTCGTAGTCTCCCAACGCGACGGGAGTCACGTGTGCGACATCCCCGGCATCAAGCTCGGACACCAGACGGAAGATGGTGACCCCAACGGAATTCTCGCCCGCCATCATGGCGCGCTGCAGCGGTGCCGCGCCGCGCCAGCGTGGCAATTCCGAGAAATGGACGTTCAGCCATCCGTGAACGGGCTCGGCAAGTAGCGAGTCGGGCACCAACCCGCCATACGCGACGACCACGCCCAACTCGGTGCCGTCGGGGACGTGCACGTTTGTCAGGCGATTCGCTTTGACAACTGGAATGCCCAACCGCTCGGCCGCATTTGCAACGGCGGTCGGTGTAAGAACGCGCTTGCGCCCCACAGGAGAATCCTCGCGCGTGATAACCATGGTGACGTCGAAGCCCGCGGCAACCAGTGCATCAAGATACGGCACCGCGACAGGCGGGCTGCCGGCAAATACGAGGGAACGACTCATCGCTCTATTGTTTCAGTCCTCATCGAAGGAATCGAACACGGACATGTCGTCGCAGTGCAGTCGAATCGAGGTGGTGGACTGGGCAACGATGTAGGCGCGAATTTCCGAGACGACTGCATGGTGGTGAGCGAAGTCTGCGAGCACGACAAGACGGTGCGATTTCTCGGTGCGGGTGGGGCCCAAAATGGTCCGTGACGAGTCGGCGATCCGCGCGCGAACATCCGAGAGTTCGGCTATGTCGCCGGTGATGGTCATCGTTCGTGTGACCGGCGGGAACCCCAGAACACGCCGCTCACGCAGTTCATTGTTCACGATGTTCTCCCATTGACCGGTGGCGAACTGTGTGCCGAATGCGCCACTGACGTGCGCAAGTATGACGGACGCATCATCGGCCACCAACGCTGCCGCTGACGCCCACCATCTCAGGCAGTTCTCTGTCGTGCGTAGCGAGGGATTATGCAGTTCACGATCGGCGTCGAGTATCGCGACCAGGCCATATCCGCCCTCGGCGATTGGCTCGGCGCCACGAGTAGCAATCACCAGAGCGGGACGGTCGGGTATCTCGAGCGTGCGGTGTTCGGCGTCGGACACCACCACCTTCACTCCCGGAAAGGCCTTCCCCAACTCGAAGGCGGTTCTCTCGGAGCCCACCCCGGACGGTGCCCATTCCTTGCCGTGACACTGTGCGCAGTCGAATCGAGTGGGCGTGTATCCACAGAGGCGGCACGAGGGTGCGCCAGTGCGCGATGCGCCCATGATGGCTTTGCATCGTGCACACCGATGAACGGTGCGGCAGCGCGTGCAGATAATTTGCGGGGTGAAACCCGGTCGGGCGACGACTAAGAGCACCGGCTTCGTGTGCAGGGTTGTGGTGATGTGCCGCCACACCGACGATGGAATCCGGGCATGCGCGGAATGGGCATCCACAGGATCGTTCGCAAGAATGACGGCAGGACGTTGGGGAATGTGTCCGTCGGACTCTGCGAAACCCAGGTCGAGATAGCGCGCACTATCGACCGACGGCGCGAATGACGCGAAAATGAGTTCGCACCCTTCGAAACCATTGCGCAACAGCGCGACGTCACGCGCATTGGCGTAGGGCGCGATGGGCTCGGTCAGCAGTGGATCCGATTCATCGACCACCACGATCAGGCCCAGATTGACGAGCGGCGCATAAATGGCGCTGCGCGTTCCTACCACGATGCGGGCGCGACCGGACAGCACCTCGAGGTAGCGCGTGTAACGCTGGGAGGGAGTTCCGCTGGAATCCCATCGGATCGTCGGCGCCAGGGGCGCGACCGCGCGAACCATCAGTTCGAGGTCTCGCCAGTCAGGAACGACTACCAGTGCCGTACGCCCCGAATCAAGAACGCGTTTCACGCGGCCTGCAATCATCTGGAATCCTCGACGCGTGAGGTGCTCGCCAGAACCATCTACTCCGGCGTCGAGAGCAAGAATTCGCCGTGGGCCGGCCTCGGACGTCGTTAAGGAATGCGGTGAAATGCCCGAATCTTTGTCGGCACGCACGGCACGTTTGGGAATGGCGGCGCGCAACACATCGTTAGTTGACCCACCATTCCGTTCGGCGACAGCCCGCGCAAGGCGCCACATGTTGGGCGTCAGAACCGGAGTCGAGCCCAAAACATCCTCGATGTCGGTGAGCGCAACACCCGCCTTCGATTCCGTGGCCGCCTCGACGACGAACGCATCGACAAAACGCGAGCCGCGACCCAACGGCACTTTAACCCGCGCACCAACCACGATATGTGAACGAAGCCGCTCGGGAACCGAATAGTCCAGCAGGCGGTCTAGCCGGGGTACCGGTGAATCAACAAGGACCCGAACGACGGAGGTCATTAGCGCGACGCGTTCTCCAGACGTGCAACAGCGGCCTTCAGCGCCTCAACACGATCGGTGTGCTCCCACGTAAAATTCTCGCCGTCGCGCCCGAAGTGTCCGTACGTGGCGGTGGGCAAATACGAGCGCGAAATCAGCTGCAGATCGTTGATGATGGCAAGCGGGCGAAGATCGAACACCTCGGTGAGAGCCGCACGGATGATCGCCGGGTCAACGGTGTGCGTACCAAACGTGTCAACGTACAGTCCCACGGGCTTTGCCTGACCAATGGCATATGCCACCTGTACTTCGATGCGATCGGCCAGACCTGCGGCGACGGCGTTCTTCGCCACCCATCGCATGGCATAGGCGGCGCTGCGGTCGACCTTTGAGGGGTCTTTACCCGAAAACGCACCGCCGCCGTGACGGGCAGCGCCGCCATAGGTGTCGACAATAATCTTGCGTCCGGTAAGACCGGCGTCCGAGCCGGGACCACCGTGAATAAACGAACCACTCGGGTTGATGATCACGTTGACGGCGCTTGAATCCAGGTTGGTCAACGCGAGGACCGGCTCGATGACATGTGCGCGAACGTCAGAGGCAATGCGAGCCTGAGTAAGCAGTTCGCCGTCTACGTATTCCGCATGCTGAGTCGACACGACGACCGTATCGATGGCGACGGGTGTGTAGTCGTCATACGCTACGGTGACCTGCGTCTTACCATCGGGGCGCAGGTAGGAAAGCGTGCCGTCCTTGCGTACCTTTTCGAGGCGCTCAGCCAGGCGATGAGCCAGCCACACCGTGACAGGCATCAGTTGCGGGGTCTCGTTGCAGGCGAAGCCGAACATAAGGCCCTGGTCACCCGCTCCTTGAGCGTCGAGTGGATCGACCGAACCCTCGCGGACTTCCTTAGAGGTCGAGACGGTGCCTCCGATTTCCGGCGCTTGTGCACCGATCGAGAGCATGATTCCACAGGCATCGGCGTCGAATCCAGCGTCTGCGGAGTCGTATCCGATCGTGCGCAGAACACGCCGCGCAACCGACGCGATATCCACATACGTGGACGTCGTGACCTCGCCTGCGACGTGAATCAATCCTGCGGAGGCCAGGCATTCGACGGCCACTCGCGCAGCAGGGTCGGCCGTGAGCATTTCGTCCAAAATTGCATCGGATATCTGGTCGCACACCTTGTCGGGGTGCCCACTTGTTACGGATTCGCTGGTGAAATATTGCAGGTTTGTCATTGGTGTGTATCTTTCCATCGGCTGATGTGGTCGAGAATACGGTGAGCCACCGACACTTTACTTCCGCGCACAGAGTCCACGGCGACTCCCCGCCCGTCAAAGAGGTGCACGTCGGTGTCCTGTGAACCGAAAACGGCGTTGTCGGCAACCGAATTAGCCACCAGGAGATCCACTCCCTTGCGGCGCGCTTTGTCCGCCGCAAATTCTGCGAAGCGTTCGACGCTCGTTTCCGCGGCAAATCCCACGAGGAAAGTGCCCGATTTCAGGGAACCAAGCTCGGCAAGGATGTCTGGGTTTTCTACAAGACGAATTTCGGGAACGCCCGCGGACTTTTTCAGCTTTTCAGAGGACACGGTTTCGACCCGATAATCCGAAATTGCGGCCGCCATGATGACGACATCGGCAGTGGCGTGTGCCGCACGTACCGCGGACCGCATGTCCTCTGCGGTTTCTACGCGGACACACGTCAGCTGTGACGGCAGTGGCACATCGAGCGCGCCGGCGATCAGAGTGACCGTGGCACCGCGAGCCTGTGCCGCGGTGGCCAGCGCAATGCCCTGTATCCCCGATGACCGGTTTCCGATGAAGCGAACGGGATCAATGGGCTCTCGGGTTCCCCCCGTGGTCACCACGATGTTGAGTCCCACCAAATCATGAGTCCCGCATGAGGCGCGCACGGCGGCAACGATCTCCGCAGGTTCTGCCAACCGACCAATTCCCGAATCAGTACCCGTCAAACGTCCCACACCGGGACCAACGAGAGTCACACCACGCTCGCGCAGTGTCGCGACGTTTGATCGAGTCGCGGCGTTCTCCCACATTTCGGTGTGCATCGCGGGTGCCACCACGAGCGGTGCGCGCGACGCAAGAATTGTCGTGAGCATCAAGGTGTCTGCACGACCCGTTGCGAGGGCGGACAGAGTATTTGCCGTAGCGGGTGCCACAAGAATGACGTCAGCTGACTGACCGAGCGCAACATGGCGGACCTCGGCGACACCGTCAAAAATAGTGTCGTGTACGGGGTTCCGGCTGATTGCCTCGAGCGTGGCGCGACCTACGAAATTTAGTGCAGATTCGCTGGGCACCACATGAACATCGCAGCCGTCCGCAACCAACTCCCGGATAACGGACACAACCTTGTAGGCGGCAATTCCACCGGTGAGACCCACAACAACGCGCGGGCTGTGCAGCGACATGGCTACTGTTCGGTAGTGAACTCTACGAGACCTTCGTTGATCTCGCGGAGTGCGATGGTCAACGGCTTTTCATCCATGGTCGACTCAACGAGGGGGCCGGCGGTGTGAATGGTGCCTTCCGAACGTTCGGTGTAGTACTCGTTGATCTGGCGTGCACGCTTTGCGGCAACAATGACCAGCTGGTACTTCGAGTCAACACGATCCAAAAGCTCGTCAATGGGGGGTTCAATAATTCCCTTGTTGTGGATCACGTTCAACCTCGTCTTTTCGTTTGGTGTTCAGTCATTAAGTGTACGACAGCGGCGGCGGCCTCGTCGACATTGTCGTTGACGATTGCGACATCAAATTCGTCTTGTGCCTCGAATTCGACCTGTGCGGTCTGTAGGCGACGCTCTTGTTCCTCGGCCGACTCTGTGCCACGACCGCGCAATCGGCGCACCAGCTCGTCCCACGAAGGTGGAAGAAGGAAGACTAGGACAGCCTCGGGCATGGCCTTCTTCACCAATCGCGCACCCTGAATATCGATTTCCAGAATCACGCTATGACCACGAGTGAGCGCCTCGACGATTGGGCCACGCGGGGTTCCATAGCGATTGAGCCCGTGTACGAGGGCCCATTCGAGCATGTCGCCACGCTCGACCATGGAATCGAACTCGTCGGAACTGACGAAGAAGTAATGAACCCCATCGACCTCGCCGGGACGTGGCGCCCGAGTTGTAGCCGACACGCTGAAGTGGACCTCGGGAAACAATTCGCGAATTCGTGCGACGACCGTTCCCTTGCCGACGGCGGTGGGGCCTGCCAGCACGATGAGCCGCCCTGTCGGGATGTCCGGAGAGTTTCGGGGAGTCGTCGAGCGCAGCCATTCACCCAAGGATTCGATCTGGCGAGTACCCAAAGCACCGAGTCTCTTGCGAGGCGATATCCCCAGCTTGTCCATGATCGCGGTTGAACGGTCGGGGCCAATTCCCCGCATGCTGGTGAGGAATTCGGTGACACGCAGCGACGCCTCGATGGAATCATCCTGGTCCCAGGCGATACGAGCTACCTCGAGCGCATCGCGCTCCCCCGACGCAATCGCCTTTTTGACGGCAGCGCGCTCTTGGCGTCGGCGCACCGCAATCGCACCGGCCTGGGTGGGGTCAATCATGCTCCGCGCACCTCGTCGCGTGCACGACGAACACGCTCCCGCATGAGCACGGGGTCTCCCGCCAGCACGGAACGCGACACCGAGGGAATAACCCAGGGCGCAAGATCGCCGTAAATGTCGCGCACGTTGACCAACTGCGCACCCTGGAATCCAAAGCCCGGCGCCAGGATAAGGGTGCCCTGCAGCGACTCGACATCGAGCCCAAAAGAGGCGATGTCCAGCGTTGCGCCAATCACGAGACCCGCGGGACCAGGTACCTGTCCGCGATTTCGGTCAACAACGGCTTGGGCAATGTAGGCGGACAGCGTAGATCCGTCGACCGTTGCGTGTTGCTGCACAATCCCCTCGGGGTTAGACGTGGCGCACAGCACAAACACTGTGGAACCGGCTTTTTCTGCGCGCGAGATTGCGGGCTCGAGAGAGCCCACGCCCTGATACGGGTTTGCGGTCATCGCAGCGGACTTCAGCGGACCCGCGTCCAGCCATGCGGCGGAGTACGCGTCCATGGTAGAGCCGACATCGCCGCGCTTGGCGTCGGCAATCACCGCGATGTCGGCGGCGTTTGCGGCCTCGATGACGTCCTCCAGAGCGGCGATACCGGCAGCGCCGAAGCGCTCGAAGAACGCAACCTGAGGCTTCACGATGCCAATCTCGCCGGCACAGGCCTCGACGGACAACAATCCAAAATCACGCACACCCGCAGCGCTGTTGGGCAGACCCCATTCCTCCAGCAATGATTCGTGCGGATCGATACCCACACAGAGTGCACCAAACTCGGACCGAATGTCCAGGAATCGCGCCGAAAGACCCGCTACCACGCGGCGCGCTCCACTGCGTATTCCTGGAGGCTCGTGACGGTCAACGGTACGCCCGTGTCCTCCAGCGAGGCGACAACGGCCGCAACCTGAGCGATGGTAGTAATCAACGGCTTGTCCGCCGATACCGCCTCGCGACGAATTTCGGCACCATCGGCACGTGCCGAATGCCCCGACGGAGTGTTGATGATGATGTCCACATCTCCACGGCGAATCAGGTCAACAATCGATTCCTCGTTGCGAGCGGCATTCGAGAATTTCTGGACGATGGTCACGGGCATTCCGTAACGCGCCAGAACCTCGGCGGTGCCTTCGGTAGCCAGCAACTTAAAGCCCAGCTGGTGAAGGCGCTGAATGGGGAATACGACGGACCGCTTGTCTCGATCGGCAACCGAGACAAACACTGTTCCACTGCGGGGAAGCCCACCATAGGCGGCATCCTGGCTCTTGCCAAAGGCGACGGGGAACGTGCGGTCAATGCCCATGACCTCGCCCGTGGATCGCATCTCCGGCCCGAGGACCGAATCAACCACGCGACCCTCGAGGTTACGGAACCGCTTGAAGGGCAAGACCGCTTCCTTGACGGCAACGGGTGCATTCAACGGAACATGGGTACCGTCGTGTGCGGGAAGGTGACCATCGGCGATCAGGCTCGAGATCGAGCGACCCACCATGACGAGTGACGCGGCCTTGGCTAGCTGTGTGCCCATGGCCTTCGACACGAACGGAACTGTGCGACTCGCACGCGGGTTCGCCTCGAGCACGTACAGCACCCCGGCCGACACAGCGAACTGGACATTGAGCAGACCACGAACGCCAATGCCCTCGGCAATTGCCCGAGTTGCCGCTGCGACACGGTCGATGACGGTACGACCCAGGGTGACGGGTGGCAAAGTACAGGCCGAGTCGCCCGAATGCACGCCAGCCTCTTCAATGTGTTCCATGATTCCGCCGACATAGAGGGTCTCGCCGTCGAACAGGGCGTCAATATCGATTTCGACAGCATCATCGAGGAATCGGTCCACCAAGAGTGGCGCGTTCGGCCCAATGATGGCTTGGCCTTCCATGCGCACGAAGTAATCACGAATCGACGCGGTGTCGTAGACAATCTCCATGCCGCGACCGCCGAGAACATAGGACGGGCGCACGAGGACGGGATACCCGATCTCTTCGGCAATGGTGATGGCCGACTCCACATCGGTTGCGGTCCCGTTGCGCGGCGCAACCAGTTCGTATCGGTCAAGAATCTCGGCAAAACGGCCACGCTCTTCCGCAATATCGATGGCATCGGGGGTCGTACCCAAGATGGGAACGCCCGCTTCTTCCAGACCGTGCGCCAGGCCGAGTGCGGTCTGCCCGCCCAACTGCACGACAACACCCACCAGTTCACCAGAGGCGCTCTCGGCGTGGACAACCTCGAGAACGTCCTCGAGTGTCAACGGTTCAAAGTACAAGCGATCCGAGGTGTCGTAATCGGTAGACACCGTTTCGGGATTGCAATTGATCATGATGGTTTCATAATCAGCTTCGGCGAGTGCGAACGACGCGTGCACACACGAGTAGTCGAATTCGATTCCCTGACCGATTCGGTTGGGACCGGAACCCAGGATGATGACCTTCTTGCGATCCGAGGGTACGACCTCGGTCTCGAAGTCGTACGACGAATAGTGGTAGGGCGTCAGCGCCGGGAATTCCCCTGCGCAGGTATCGACTGTCTTGAACACGGGGCGCAGACCCGAGCGGTACCGAAGTGCACGCACCTCGGACTCGTTCATGCTCCAGAGGCTGGCCACCTGTGCGTCACTGAAACCGTGATTCTTTGCTTCGGCAAGGATGTCAAGGCTGCCGTGATTCGCGGCGACGAGTTCCGCGACCTCGTTGATGAGGGCGATCTGGTCGAGGAACCACGGATCGATTGCCGTCGCCTCGAAGGCCTCGGCAACCGTTGCGCCTGCGCGCATGGCTTGCTGCAGAACAACAATGCGGCCGTCGGTGGGACGCTGCGCGATGGCCAAAAGTTCGGCCTTATCGCCGGGAAGACCGTCCCAGTGGAAGCTCGAGCCACGCTTTTCTAGCGAACGCAGCGCTTTCTGCAGCGCGGTCGTGAAGTTTCGACCAATCGCCATTGCCTCGCCGACCGATTTCATTGTGGTCGTCAAGGTGGTGTCGGCTTCGGGGAACTTCTCGAACGCAAAGCGCGGCGCCTTCACCACGATATAGTCCAGGGTCGGCTCAAACGACGCCGGCGTCACACCCGTAATATCGTTGGGAATTTCGTCCAGACGGTACCCGATGGCAAGTTTCGCCGCAATCTTAGCAATGGGGAAACCGGTTGCCTTTGATGCCAGTGCGCTGGAACGCGACACGCGGGGGTTCATCTCGATAACGATGATACGGCCATTCGCGGGATCGATCGCGAACTGAATGTTGCACCCACCGGTGTCGACACCGACGGCGCGGATGATCTTGATTCCGATATCGCGCAGATTCTGATATTCGCGGTCGGTGAGCGTCAGTGCGGGCGCGACAGTAATGGAGTCACCCGTGTGCACACCCACCGGGTCAACGTTTTCAATCGAACACACGACCACGGTGTTATCCGAGGTGTCACGCATGAGCTCGAGCTCGTATTCCTTCCAGCCCAGAATGCTCTCTTCAAGGAGCACCTCGCTGGTGGGGCTTTCGTGTAGACCGTTCGACACCATTCGGCGAAGTTCGGTCTCGTCATACGCAAATCCCGAGCCCAAGCCACCCATGGTGAACGACGGACGAATGACGACGGGATACCCGGTTTCGGCGATGAAGGCGAGCGCGCCTTCGATGGAATTCACTACGACGCTCTTCGCTACGTCCGCACCGGATTCCAGCACGAGGTCCTTGAAAATCTGGCGGTCCTCGCCTCGCTGAATTGCGTCGAACTTTGCGCCAATCAACTCGACGTTGTACTTCGTGAGGATGCCCTGTTCGTGCAGCTTCATGGCGGCGTTCAGAGCGGTCTGTCCGCCCAGTGTCGGCAGAATCGCGTCGGGCTTTTCTTTGGCGATGATGGCCTCGATGGCCTCTGTGGTGATCGGCTCGACATAGGTTGCGTCGGCAAAATCGGGATCCGTCATGATGGTGGCGGGATTCGAGTTGATGAGGATCACGCGCACACCCTCTTCGCGCAGCACACGGCACGCCTGTGTTCCCGAATAGTCAAACTCTGCAGCCTGACCGATGACGATCGGGCCCGAGCCAATAACGAGGACGCTCTTAATATCGTCGCGCTTGGGCATTAGTTGTGAGCCTTTCCGGATTCGGCGAGAACAAGGTCGCGGAATCGATCAAACAGGTATGTGGAGTCGTGCGGGCCAGCGGCGGCCTCGGGATGATACTGAACGCTGAATGCGGGCACGTCCAACGCGCGAAGACCCTCGACGCAGTTGTCGTTGAGTCCCACATGGCTGACCTCGACGCGTCCGAAACCGGCGGGCGATTCCACGACACCGTCACGGGGCGCATCCACAGCGAATCCATGGTTGTGCGCGGTGATCTCGATGCGACCAGTGGCCTTGTCGAGAACGGGCTGGTTGATACCGCGGTGACCGTACTTGAGTTTGTAGGTGTCGAAACCGAGGGCGCGTCCCAACAGTTGGTTGCCGAAACAAATTCCGAAGAACGGAATCTTGCGATCTAAAATTCCCCGTAAAATCTCGATGTGGCGGCCGCTTGCGGAGGGATCACCGGGACCGTTGGAATAAAACACGGCGACGGGCGAAATCGCAAGAATGTCGTCGAGTGTCGCTGATTGCGGTATCACATGCACCTCGAAGCCTCGTGCAGCGAGGTGATTGAGCGTCGCCTGCTTGACGCCGAGGTCGAGTACCGCGAGGGCACCTAAGGAATCGCCCTGCGCGGGGATGACATAAGACTCCGAGACCGAAACCTGTGTTGACAGGTTGAGACCGTTCATTTCGGGAGCAGCGCGAACAAGGTCGACCAGCTGGGCCGTGGTGCGCGCATCGATGGGGAAGATTCCCGCGCGCATGGCACCGGCTTCGCGGATAATCCGGGTAAGGGCACGGGTGTCGATCCCGCTGATTCCCACCACCCCGCCATCGCGCAAATCGTCGTCGAGAGTTCGCTGTGAACGGAAGTTCGACGACACGCGCGACGGGTCGCGAACGATGTAGCCTTCGACCCAGATTCGACGCGACTCTTCGTCCTCGTCGTTCATGCCCGTGTTGCCAATATGCGGTGCGGTTTGGACCACAATTTGACCCGCATAGGAGGGATCGGTCAGGGTTTCCTGGTAACCGCTCATGCCTGTTTGGAAGACGATTTCACCGATGGATTCCCCGATGGCACCAAAGGTGTGCCCGTCGAAACGCGTACCGTCCTCGAGTACCAAACATGTTGTCGTCGTCATTATGCGTTTCCTGCCTGTGAGAGTTCCACGATGCTGCCATCGCGAACGGTGTGCGTGCCGCGGAAGAACGTGTGAACAACGCGTCCGGGCAGAGTGAGTCCTGTGAAAGGAGTGTTGGTCGAGCGCCCCGCGAGTTTGTCCGCGCCCCAGACGGTTGTCGCCGACGGGTCAACAAGTGTGATGTTGGCCAGTGAGCCCACTGTGAGGGGAGCGTCATAGCCGTCAACCGACCCGATTCGGGCGGGCGTCGTGGACATGATGCGTGCGACATCCGCCCAGCCGATGAGGCCGGTATCAACCAGGGCGTGCTGCACGATGGAGAGCGCCGATTCCAGGCCCACCATGCCAAAGGAGGCATCGGACCACGTGCAGTCCTTGGTGGCCGAACCGTGAGGCGCGTGATCCGTGGCGACGATATCGATCGTTCCATCGGCAACACCGCGACGAACCGCCTCGACGTCGTCACGGGTGCGCAGTGGCGGATTGACCTTGAACAATGGGTTGTAATTCTGCGCCAGGTCGTCGGTGAGCAACAGGTGGTGCGGAGTCGCCTCGGCAGTCACCTGGATACCGCGCTGCTTTGCCCAGCGAATGACCTCGACCGAACCCGCGGTCGACAGATGGCACACGTGCAGACGTGCGCCCGTGTATTCGGCCAGGAGAACGTCGCGGGCGATGATTGCTTCCTCGGCCACACGCGGCCATCCGGCAAGTCCGAGTTCGGCGGACATGGCGCCCTCGTTCATCTGGGCGTCGATGGTCAATCGAGGATCCTGCGCGTGCTGTGCAATCACTCCCCCGAACGTCGCGACGTACTCCAGCGCTCGGCGCATCAACAAAGAATCCCCGACACATTTTCCGTCGTCCGAGAAGACCGTGACGGCGGCCGTCGATCGAGCCATCGCCCCGATGTCGGCCAGACTTTCGCCCGCAAGGTTGTGCGTGACCGCGCCAACGGGACGCACCTCGACATATCCTGCCTCGAGTCCCTTGCGGTACACATAGTCCACGACGTTCGCGTTGTCGGCGACCGGCGAGGTGTTGGCCATCGCGTGTACAGCAGTGAATCCGCCCGCGGCAGCCGCACGCGACCCCGACAGGATGGTTTCGGAGGACTCTCCGCCGGGTTCGCGCAGGTGCGTGTGCAGATCCACCAGGCCAGGCAGCGCAATGAGGCCCGAGGCGTCGATTTCGACATCGGCACCACCCACATTCACGCCGACGGCAACGATCTGGCCGTCCTCAATGCGAATGTCCGCGGGATCGCCGCCCATAATTGAGGCTTTACGAATGATGGTGCTCACGATGCGTCCTCCCCTAAAAGCGTGTACAAGACGGCCATTCGCGCGGCAACGCCGTGTGACACCTGATCACGCACGGTCGAATTCGCCGAGTCCGCTATCGACCCCGCGATTTCCAGCCCGCGGTTCATAGGCCCCGGGTGCATAACAAGCGTGTTTGCGCGAACGGCGTCAAACCGCGCGGTGGTCATGCCCCAGAATCGCGTGTACTCGGCAGCGTCGGGGAAGAACGCATCGTTCATGCGCTCTTTCTGAATGCGCAGCGTCATGACCGCGTCGACACCCTCGTCGAGAGCCTCGTCGAGCGTGTGGACAATCGCGACGGGCCAGGCGGCAATGTCGCGAGGCATGAGGGTGCGAGGCGCAACCAGCGTGACATGGGCGCCCAAGGTGGCGAGTAGCCACACATTGGACCGAGCCACGCGCGAGTGCAGGATATCGCCGACGATGACAATGCGGACGCCGGCCAGGTTGCGGCCACGAGCGGAATCTCCGAACAATCGCGAACGCAACGTGTAGGCATCCAGTAGTGCTTGTGTGGGGTGCTCGTGGGTGCCATCACCGGCATTGATCACGTGAGCGTTGATCCAGCCGCTCTGTGCCAGTGTCGCGGCCGCACCCGAGTCACAGTGGCGCAGAACAATAAAATCCGCACCCATGGATTCGAGTGTTTGAACGGTGTCTTTCAGGCTCTCGCCCTTGGAGACCGACGAGCCCTTCGAGGTGAACGTCGAGACATCGGCGCTGAGAGCGAGCGCAGCGGCTTCAAACGACAGGCGGGTTCGAGTCGAGTCCTCGAAAAAGACGTTGGCCACTGTTTTACCGCGCAAAGTTGGAAGTTTTTTGACGTCGCGCTGTCGCACGTCCGCCATGTCGGCAGTGGTGTCCAACAAACGAATCGCGGTCGCGCTGTCGATTCCGCGAGTGGAAATGAAGTGCTTCATCGTATGCCCACCATTTCATCGCCATCGGTTTCAGCGAGCTGAACATAGACGCGTTCGTCGACCGAACTGGGCAAATTCTTCCCGACAAAGTCCGCGCGAATCGGAAGCTCGCGGTGACCTCGATCAACGAGAACCGCAAGGCGCACGGCGGCGGGCCGGCCCAAGGCCGTGACCGCGTCGAGAGCCGCACGAATCGTGCGACCCGAATACAACACGTCGTCCACCAGAACGACCGTCTTGCCGTCGATTCCCGACGCCGGAATCGTGGTCGGCGTGGTCGCACGTGTGGACTTGGTCCGCAGGTCATCCCGATACATGGTGACGTCCAGAACGCCGCAGTCAATGTGCTGCGGCTCGATGTCGTTCACCAGTTGTGCAAGACGTTCCGAAAGAACGACGCCTCGGGTGGGAATACCCAGAAACACGAGGTCGTGGCGTCCGCGTTGCGCTTCGATAATCTCGTGCGCAATACGCTTGAGCGCTCGCTCAATATCAGGGCTGGAGAGCACCACTTTTGATGCCATCACACCCCTCCTTCCCCGCCTCACAGGACGACTTAAAGGATTCCGTGTGTGTTCAGTCTACTCGGATTCGGGTGCATCGCGCACGACGCTACCGATGATTCCACCGATAAACGACACCGCATCGTCCGAGCCGTATTCGCCCGCCAGCGACAATGCCTCGGATCGGACAACCTCCGGCTTTGTGTCCGTGTACAGCAATTCCCACAAGGCGATGCGCAGAATGGCGCGATCCACGGGGAACAGTCGATCCGATGTCCAGCCGCGAAGGTTGGCATCGAGAACATCCTGAATGCGGTAATAGTTCTCGTGAACTCCCGCCACAATCGCGTTGGCGTAGTCGTTCTCGGACAGCTTTTGAACCTTGGTTGCATCACGTCGGTTCGAGATATCGAGCATCTCGCCGAAGTCGATGTTCTTCTGTTCGGCTTCGTACAGAAGGTCCATTGCCTTCTTGCGAGCCTTGGAGCGTGCGCCCACTAGTCGTTCACGCGACCAAGGTATTCACCCGTGCGGGTGTCCACCTTGACCTTGGTGCCCTGTTCGAGGAACAGCGGAACCTGAATTTCCAGACCCGTTTCGACGGTTGCGGGCTTGGTGCCACCGGTCGAACGGTCGCCCTGGAGGCCCGGCTCGGTGTACGTGATTTCGAGGACAACCGAGGTGGGAAGTTCAATGTACAACGGCGAACCGTTGTTCATCGCAATTTGCACGTTCTGGTTCTCGAGCATGTAATTGGCAGAATCGCCGACAATTACACCGGGAACGGTGACCTGGTCGAAGTCGTCAAGATCCATGAACACGAAGTCCGCACCATCCGCATAGAGATACTGGAAATCGCGACGGTCTACGGTCTCGAAATCGACCTTTGCGCCGGCGTTAAACGTGCGGTCCACGACCTTGCCCGTCATGACGTTCTTCAGCTTGGTGCGCACAAATGCGCCACCCTTGCCCGGCTTGACGTGCTGGAATTCGATTGTGGTCCACAGCTGACCATCGATCTTCAGTACTGCGCCATTTTTAATGTCATTGGACGTTGCCATGCGTTTCTACCTTGCTTTCGTTGCGCCTAGGGGAAAGTTTATTGCGCGACTAGAGGCGCGAGCGAATCGCGGCCAGTGCCAGGCGGTACGAGTCGATGCCGAATCCCGCGATGACGCCCGTCGCGACGCCGGAAATAACCGACGTGTGCCGGAATTCTTCACGCGCGTGCGGATTCGAAATGTGGACCTCGACCAGGCTGAGACCGGCCTTCGAGACGAGTGCGGCGGCGTCCCGCAACGCATACGAATAATGGGTAAAGGCCGCGGGATTCAGTACGACGTGAGAGCCGGTGTCCACCGCCTCGTGCAGCCATTCGATGAGTTCCGATTCGGAATTCGTCTGTCGCACAACAATCGTCTCTGATCCCTGTGATGAGCCCTCGAGCTCGGTGACGAGTTCCGGAAACGTCGTGGAACCGTACACATCGGGTTCACGAGACCCCAGGCGGTTCAGATTGGGTCCATTAAGGACGAGAATCGACGTCATTGTTCCAGCCTAACTAGCGATCTCGTGAAATGCCGCGAACAACAACGAGTCGTCGGCGACACCGGACACCACGGGACGACCGATGGATTCCAGCAGAACGAATCGCAGCAGACTTCCCCGCGCTTTCTTATCCCGCTGCATTGTTGCCAAGAGGGTCGGCCATCGGCCCGCGGGGTACTCCGTCGGTAAACCCAGTTCGCGGAAGATTGTGCGGTGCCGATCGACCTCGATGTCGGTAAGGCCGCGCGTCAGACGCGACAACTCGGCGGCGAACACCATTCCGATGGAAATCGCGGCACCGTGTCGCCATTGATAGCGCTCGGTGTGCTCGATGGCATGCCCGAGGGTGTGGCCGTAGTTGAGAATCTCGCGTAGCCCCTGCTCGGTGAAGTCCTCCCCCACGACTCGTGCCTTGACGCGGATTGCGCGTTCGAGTAGATCCTGGAATTGCGCCGAATCGGTGCGAATGGCGGCCGCCGGGTCCGCCTCAATAATGTCGAGTATTTCGGTGTCCGCGATGAAGCCGGCCTTAATAATTTCGGCGAAACCTGCGCGGATTTCCATTTCCGGCAAAGAGTCGAGCAGATCCAGGTCGACAAGCACGCCGGCGGGAGCGTGGAACGCGCCCACGAGATTCTTGCCCTCTGCGGTGTTAATTCCGGTTTTTCCGCCTACCGATGCGTCAACCGCACCCAGGACTGTGGTGGGAATGTGCACCATGCGGACGCCCCGCAGCCAGGTGGCCGCAACAAATCCGGCAAGGTCCGTCGTGGCGCCGCCGCCGAGCCCAATAACCGCATCGGAGCGGGTGAAGTCGGACTGGCCCATAATGCCCCAACAGAAGGCTGCAACCTCGATGCGCTTGGCGTTCTCGGCATCGGGAATCTCGGCCAAGAGCACGTCAATGGTGCCCTTGAGTTTCTCGCGAATAGCTTCGGCCTCCGCACTCATGACGGGAGCATGAATCAGCAACGCCTTGCGCACGTTCGGCCCGAGTACGTTGCCCAGGCTGTGACGAACGCCGCGACCGACGACGACGTCATATCCCGGAGTTCCCGACACGGTGATGGTGCTCATGCGTTCTCCTGCAATCTGAGGGCTACTTCTTCAGCAATGTGGTCAATGGGCCTGCGCGAGGTGTCCACGGTGAAGGTCGACACACGATCGTAAATCGGCTGTCGCGCGGCGACCAGTGTCTTCCATGCCTCAATTCCGCCGGTCAGGAGCGGACGAGAGTCATCCACGAGACGCTTTTCCGCTGCCTCGGGTGTGATGCTCACGTGAATGACGGTGAGGCCCGCAACGTCGCGCTGGGTGTCGGGATTCACGATGGCGCCACCTCCGAAAGCGACCACGCCGTCAGAGGCCAGCGCCTCGACCACCGCTTCGCGTTCCCAGATACGAAATTGTGCTTCACCGTGCTCTGCGAAAATTTTGGGAATGGGTCCGTGCTGGGCGACGACCATCTTGTCGGTATCCGCAAACGACACGCCCAGAATTTTCGCGATCCGCTTACCTAACCGAGTCTTGCCTGCGGCGGGAGCCCCAATGAGGACCGCACGCGGTGTCACGGACGGTCTCGTTTGGTGACCAGAGCCGCCGGCATCTCGCGCAGGTAGCTCTCGATATTGCGACGAGTCTCGGCGACCGAGTCTCCCCCAAACTTTTCCAGAACAGCTTCGGCAATAACCAACATCACCATGGCTTCCGCGACCACTCCGGCAGCCGGAACGGCACACACATCCGAACGCTGGTGGTGTGCCGCAGCGGCTTCACCGGTGTTCACGTCAATTGTGCGCAGCGCCTTGGGGACGGTGGCGATGGGCTTCATGCCGGCGCGCACGCGCAGAACCGTACCCGTCGTCATGCCGCCCTCGATGCCACCCGCGCGATCCGTCAAGCGCTCGATTTCTTCGCCCGGAACCATTTCATCGTGAGCGCCCGAACCCGGACGGCGTGTGGTGTCGAACCCATCACCGACCTCGACGCCCTTGATCGCTTGAATACCCATGAGCGCCGCAGCAAGTCGCGCGTCGAGACGACGGTCCCAATGGACGTAGCTGCCCAACCCCGGAGGCAGGCCGTACACGAGCACCTCGACGATCCCGCCGAGCGTGTCACCGTCCTTATGGGCCTGGTCTACACGCGCCACCATGGACGCGCTCGTTGCGGGGTCGAAGCACCGCAACGGATCGGAGTCCAACGCCGCGACATCCGACGGACGCGGCAATGCCGCATTGTCGGGGACTCGGACCGTTTCAATCGACAGTGTGTGGGACACGGCCTCGATGCCTAGTTCCGCGAGGAAGCTCCGAGCCACGGCGCCCAACGCTACGCGAGTTGCCGTCTCGCGCGCCGAAGCGCGTTCCAAAACCGGTCGGGCTTCGTCAAATCCGTACTTTTGCATGCCCGCAAGATCCGCGTGACCAGGACGAGGGCGCGTCAGAGGAGCGCCGCGACCCGTCTCAAGCTCAGCTGGGTCGACGGGTTCCGTGCTCATGACCGTTTGCCATTTGGGCCACTCGGTGTTGCCAATACGCAGCGCGACGGGACTTCCCATCGTCAGTCCGTGGCGTACTCCGCCGGAAATACTGACGTCGTCGGCCTCGAACTTCATGCGCGCGCCGCGGCCATAGCCCAGTCGACGACGTGCCAAATCCTCTCCGATTGCCTCGAGTGAAACGGGTACGCCTGCGGGCAGGCCCTCCATCACACCAATGAGTTCCGGACCATGGGATTCACCTGCAGTCAACCAACGAAGCATTGTTCTATCCTTTCAGACCTTGGGGCCGTTCGAGACCCACCGAGGCACACATCGCGGCAAAAACACGCGTCTCATCAGAGAGCGGCTGTTCGGGATCGTGATGCGCGAATATTCTTTGCTGCCGTAACGCCTGCCACGCCAGCATGGACAGCCCACTGACGACAGTGGCGCCTCGCGATGCCCATTCACGCGCCAAATCGGTGGGCCAGTTTGCGTAGACGACATCAAAGAGCGCCTCTGTGGTGATGGCTGTTACCGCCGCCTGAGGAATGTCCGAACCGTGCGGAATGGTATTGACGGCGATATCGGCATGCAACGGGGGTACCAAGTCCAGGGCATGCACCGTAACCGCAATGCCGAGTTTCTCGGCCAGTGCAACGAGCTCCGAGGCTCGTGCCGGGGTACGTACGACAACATCCAGCTGGCGCACACCCAGATTACGCAGAGCGACGGCGCACGATCGGGCCGTCGCTCCCGCCCCCAACATCACCGCGGTATCGGGCTTGTTGTCGCCCAGTACATCGCGCATCGCTTGTTCGGCACCCCACACGTCGGTGTTGAAACCCAGGGCGCCTGCTGCGGTGACACGAACGGTGTTCACCGCACCGACGATGCCCGAAACCTCGTCGATGTGCCCGAGGTAGGGAATGACGCACTCCTTCAACGGCATGGTGAGGGACAGCCCGCGGAGCGCTGTCGATCGGGCCGCCCATTCCGCGTCGAATTCCGCCTCTGGCACGTCGCGCGCGTTGTATGTCCAGTCGCGCCCTAGAGCCGCGAAAGCGGCACGGTGCAGGGTGGGCGACAAGGAATGTGCGATGGGCGAGCCCCACACCTCGAAGGAATCACTCACAATAGGCCGCGTTCTCGTCCGAGGCGCGGCACCATGCCCGCAACTGTGCTACGGCGGCATCGTGCTGAGCTGTGGTCTCGGAAAACACCGTTTCGCCGGTCTTAAGGTTCACAGGAACGAAGAAGAACCATTCACCGGCTGCGGGATTAAGTGCCGCATCAATCGCGATCTCACCGGGAAGTCCAATCGGACCGATGGGCAGCCCCGCATGAACATAGGTGTTGTAGGGGTTTGATTCATCGGCACGCTCAGCATCGGTCGTCCATACCGTGTCCAAATTACCCGTACCATATGCCACAGTTGCGTCGGACTGCAGAAGCCAATCGGCCTCGATGCGGTTCAGGAACACTCGCGCCACTTTAGGGAAGTCTGCGGCGTTTGACCCTGCCTCGCGCTGAATCAGCGCTGCAAGAGTCAGGACCCGGTGCCGATCAACTGGCTCGACGCCGCGGGCATCGAGTCGTGTAAACGTTTCGGACACGAGCCTCTGCAGTACCTGCTGTGCCGTGACGCCGTCATCAAATTCGTATGTGGCAGGAAACAGATAGCCCTCCAGCGACGGCGCCTCGGCGGGAACACCATAGAGCTGTGGATCCGCCGCGGCCGACTCGAAATCAGCGAGCGGAATGCCCGTCTCGTCGCTCAGCAGTTGCAGTGCCGTGGGCAGCACGGTGCCTTCGGGAATGGTGACACCCGCGACAATTCGATTGGCAGGATTTGTCAGAATGTCGAGGGCAGCTCGAGCGCTCATCGCCGTGTTCAACACATACGTTCCCGGCGTGAAGGTCAGTGAAGCGTCGGCCAGCAGCAGGTCATAAACGGCATCGAATGACTTGGTGACGCCCTTGTCAACGAGTTGTTGCGCGACCGCATCGCCGAAGTCGCCGGGTGCAATGACAATTGTCACCTCGGGTGCAGTGCCCAGTCCCGTGTAATCGTTGTGTGCGGGAAGCCCCAGCACCGAGCGAATTTCTTCCTCGAACAGCGTCCAGGCAATGCCGGCTCCCGTTCCTCCGACAACGACAACGGCGGCCACGATGATCGCGACGAGGCGTTTCCGAGCACCTGCCTTCCGGGATCGATGTGAACTACGCGTCGTTGTCATGGTGAGCCTCCACACGTTCTCCGAGGGGCCGTCCGCCCTTTTCCGAATCCAGATAAGTCTCTAACAGCATGACCGCCGCCACTTGGTCGACCACGCCGCGAGAATTCTTGGCAGAGCGCCCCGATGTCCGCAATGCGCCAAGAGCTGCCGTTGTGGTCAGCCGTTCGTCAACGAGCACCACCGACACCTCGTGTGACGAGGCGAGCTGTCGCGCAAAGTCCCGCGAGTCTCGGGTCGATTCGGTTTCGTTGTTGTGCAAATTGACGGGAAGCCCCACGACAATCACGCGCGGCTGATATTCGGAGACTAGTTCTGCAAGTCGTGCCAGTGCACTGTCGCGCGGAATGGTTTCGACGGGTACCGCCATGAGGCCATCGGGATCACTGCGCGCGACACCCACGCGGGCGCGACCAACATCGACCGCCAGCCGGACACCGCGCTCCATGCTTAAGCCTGAATTGTCGAACGGATGTCGTCCAGCGCGTCGGCAATGTGTGCGACCTGCGGTCCGCCACCCTGCGCCATATCGTCGCGACCGCCACCGCCACCGCCCAAGATTGCCGCAGCACGCTTGGCGTACGCACCAGCCTTGTGACCAAGGTCACGCGCGGGCGCAGTGGTCGACACGATGACCGCTGCCTTGCCCTCGACAACTCCGGCAATAGCGACAACCGCGGGATGTGCGGCCAAGCGATCGCGAACATCACTGGCAAGCAGACGCAGGTCATCCGCGCTGCCCACGACACCAACAGAGTCAATGACGGCGTGAATACCGTTCAGTACTGTGGCTGAGGCAACAAGTGCCGGCACGCGCTCACGCATGCGGTCGGCCTCGAACTGGGCGATGCGCTTCTCTGCAGATTTCAACTGCTCGATGAGCTCGGTGACTCGCCCCATGACCTCGTCACGCGGAGCCTTCAGGCTCGATGTCAATTCGTTTACCAGGGCGCGCTCCACCGCAAACTGCTGGAATGCTGCCGTTCCCACGAGTGCCTCTACTCGACGGTTTGACGATCCCACGCTTGCCTCGCTGACCAGGTTGATCAATCCAACTTCGGAGGAACGCGAGACGTGAGTTCCCGCACACAGTTCGCGTGACCACGGGCCACCGATATCGACGACGCGGACTCGCTCGCCATACTTCTCGCCGAAGAGCGCCATGGCACCGAGTTCCTTGGCCTCATCCAGACCCATTACGCGGGTGACGACCTCAAGGTTGTCGGTGATGGCATTATTCGCAATGTTCTCAATTTCGGAGCGCGTCGCCGCCGACAGCGCCTGATTCCAGGCGAAGTCGAAACGCATGTAACCGGCCTTGTTATACGAACCGGCCTGGTGAGCATCGGGGCCGAGCGTCTGGCGCAGCGCCGCGTGAACGAGGTGCGTAGCCGAGTGAGCCTGTGCAGCCCGCAGCCGGTTCGCCTGGTCGACCATCGTTGTGGCGAGCATGCCCGTTGCCACTTCGCCGTCACGAACCTGCACCGTGTGCGAAATCAGTCCACCGATGGGCTTCTGAACATCGACGACATCGAGGACGAACCCATTGCCCACAATCGTGCCCTCGTCGGCGTCCTGTCCGCCGGATTCGGCCCACAGGCTTGTTTCCGCAAGCACGATTTCGATGGTGTCACCGACCTGAGCCGACGACACCACTGCACCATCGCGGATAATTCCCACAACCGACGACTCCGTGGTCAGGTCGGTGTAGCCGGTGAAAACGGTCTCGCCCTGCTTGCGCATTTCGGAGTACACCGACAAATCCGCAATGGTCCCACGCTTGGATTTTGCGTCGGCCTTTGCACGAGTGCGCTGTTCGGACATCAGAGAGTCGAATGTGGCGCGATCAACGCTGAGGCCCGCCTCTTCCGCCATCTCCATCGTCAGATCAATCGGGAAGCCATAGGTGTCGTGCAACAGGAACGCGGTGTTTCCCGGAAGCTCAGCCTTCTTGTCCGACTTCGTGTCGGCGACAGCCAAGTCCAGAATCTGAGTTCCCGACGCCAATGTGCGGAGGAAGGTTTCTTCCTCTCCCAGTGCCGTGCGCTGGATGCGGTCGTAATGCGCCTCGACATCGGGGTACGAGCCCTTCATCGCGTCGCGTGAGGCGGCAAAAAGTTCGCCGAAAACAGGCGCGTCCACGCCCAGCAGTCGCATGGCGCGAATCGAACGACGCATCAGTCGGCGCAGGATGTAGCCGCGACCCTCGTTACCCGGAGTCACACCGTCGCTCATCAGCATGAGCGAGGAGCGAATGTGGTCGGCAATGACGCGCATGCGAACATCGTCATCGTGGTCGGCACCGTATCGACGTCCGGAGAGTTCTGCCGCCATGTCCAGTACGGGGCGAACCTGGTCGGTTTCGTACATGTTGTCAACACCCTGCTTGATGAAAGCAACGCGCTCCATACCCATACCCGTGTCGATATTCTTCTGCGGAAGTTCACCCAGAATTGTGAAGTCCGTCTTGCTCTTTACATCGTTGATCAGGTACTGCATGAACACGAGGTTCCAAATTTCGAGGTATCGCGTGTCGTCGACAGCGGGGCCGCCATCGGGGCCGAACTGGGGGCCGCGGTCGAAGTAAATTTCGGAGCACGGGCCAGCGGGGCCGGGCTGACCGGTCGACCAGAAGTTGTCCGTCTTACCCATGCGTTGAATACGCTCTTCCGGGATACCGGCGACGCGACGCCAAATATCAATGGCTTCATCGTCCTCTTCATAGACGGTGACCCACAGATCGCGTTCGTTGAAGCCCAGACCTCCATCGGCCTCGGACGTCGTCAGAAGTTCCCACGCGTACCCGATGGCGCCTTCCTTGAAGTAGTCGCCAAACGAGAAGTTGCCGTTCATCTGGAAGAACGTGCCGTGACGCGTGGTCTTGCCCACCTCTTCGATGTCCAGCGTGCGAATGCACTTCTGGACGCTCGTTGCGCGGGGATACGGTGCGGGAACTACGCCGGTGAGATAAGGGATAAAGGGAACCATTCCCGCCACCGTGAACAACAGGGTGGGGTCGTCGGAAACCAGTGATGCAGACGGAACAATCGTGTGCCCGTTCTTCTCAAAGTACGACAGCCAGCGACGTTGAATCTCAGCGGTTTGCATAATGTCCTTCGTGGTGGAGAGCGTTATTCGGCGGTTCGACGATTGTCATCGTCACGCGAGGCATACCCCGCAGTAAGTCCGCCCAGGAACTCGGTGGTACGGGCGTCAACCTCGTCGAGTAGCGCCTTGCCACGCGGATCGCGCGCTACAAAATGGGCCAATGCGAGGCCTCCGATGAAGCCGGTAACAAACCACACAGCCTTTGACATGCGCAGACCTCCTTTGTGCCTATTCTAACGGGGAACGTCAAAGGGGGCGGGCTTGTCGCCCACCCCCTGTGACTGCACAACAGTTCTATCGAGCTGCGTAGTACTCAACCACGAGCTGGACTTCACAGGTCACGGGAACCTCGGCGCGCTTGGGGCGACGCAGCAGACGGGCCTCGAGCTTCTCGAGGGCCACGTCCAGGTAACCGGGAACGGCGGGAAGCACGTCGCGGTGGATGCCGGTTGCGGCATCCTGGAACAAGGGGGTCTCTTCCGAGCGAGCCTTGACGTGAATCAGCTGTCCGGGCTTGACGCGGAACGAGGGGCGGTCAACAAGCTGTCCGTCCACCAAGATGTGGCGGTGGACAACCATCTGACGTGCCTGAGCCGTGGTACGTGCGAAACCGGCGCGCAGCACGAGCGCGTCAAGACGCATCTCGAGGAGCTCGACCAGGTTCTCACCGGTCAGGCCAGCCGTACGACGGGCTTCGTTGAAGGTGTTACGCATCTGGGCTTCGCGGATGCCGTACTGGGCCCGAAGACGCTGCTTCTCGCGCAGACGGGTGGCGTAGTCGCCTTCCGACTTGCGCTTCGTGCGGCCGTGCTGACCGGGAGGGTACGAACCCTCGGCCATAAGGCGCGCTGCCTTGGGGGTAAGTGCAATTCCGAGCGCGCGCGAAAGGCGAACCTTGGCGCGGGTACGTGACTTGTCTGACACGATGATCCTTTTCGTTACAGGGAAAGATGACTGTTTCCGGATTAGAGGAAACGAAGTTTTGACCACTCCAAACGCTGGCTACCGGCGTTCGCTGTAGGTGGGTGGTGCAGCCGCGCTCCGACCCACTGCAGTGGAACCCCCTCAGACTAGCAGAGGTCCGCCCGATATTCCATTCACGACCCGCGCAACACCGCGCGAATTCTTTCGAGCCTCTCGGCAAGTTCCTTCTCGCGCCCAATGCCGGTCGGGTGATAGTACGTTGTGGCGCTTCCCTGACGATATTCCTGCGCGGCGATAGCCCCCGGAACGGCATGGGGGTACACATAGCCGACCCCGTGGCCCAATTTTTTCGCGCCCAGGTAGTGCGCATCGCGCAGGTGCAGCGGGACGGGGCCAAATTTCCCCGCACGCACATCGGCGATCGCTGCGTCTATTGCGGAAATCACGGAATTCGACTTCGGAGCGAGTGCGCAATGAATGGTTGCTTCAGCCAGCGGGATGCGTCCCTCGGGCATCCCAATCAGTTGAACCGCTTCGGCGGCTGCGACGGCAACTGTCAAACATGAGGTATCGGCCACACCGATGTCCTCCGCCGCAAGAATAATCAGCCGACGAGCGATGAAGCGCGCGTCCTCCCCCGCCTCAATCATCCGCGCCAGGTAATGCAACGAGGCATCGACGTCACTTCCACGAACGGACTTGATGAACGCGCTGATCACGTCGTAGTGCTCATCACCGTTTTTGTCGTAGCGCAGCAGAGCACGGTCTGTCGCGGCGGCAACGATGTCGTCGGTGATGGTTGCGCCGTCTTCGACCATTGCTGCGCACGCTTCAAGAATGGTGAGCGCACGACGAGCATCGCCGCCCGACAGTCGCACGATCACCGACGTGGCCTCGTCATCCAGCAAAACGCGGTCGGCAAGCCCATGAGGTGCATGAACTGCGCGCTCGACGAGTGTTCGGATGTCATCATCGGTCAACGGTCGAAGCGTTACCAGTAATGAACGGCTGAGTAGTGGCGTGATGACCGAGAAGGACGGGTTTTCTGTCGTAGCGGCAATCAACGTAACCCACCCGCGCTCGACGCCGGGCAACAGTGCGTCTTGCTGAGCCTTGGTGAATCGATGGATCTCGTCCAGGAAGAGAACCGTGCCACGACCCGAATCTGACAACCGACCAATCGCCTCGTCCATCACGCGCCGAACATCCCGAACTCCCGCGGTCACGGCGGACAGTTCCTCGAAATGGCGTTGCGACGACTGCGAAATTGCGTGCGCCAGAGTGGTCTTGCCGGTACCGGGCGGGCCCCACAGAATCACGGACACTGCGGGACCGTTCTGTGGTGATGCCAAACGCCTCAACGGCGATCCCTCCGTCAGCGCATGTGCCTGACCAACGACCTCGTCGATGGTCGACGGTCGCATGCGCACAGCAAGCGGCTGGTAGCCGCTAAAGAGTCCGTCGGAGGTCACAGTCCCATGATAGGACGATGGCTGGTGCGAGACTTTCGGCCACCGACCTGACAAACATGACCATTACAAGGCGATAACAAACGTTCTCTCTACGGATACGCGCGGCGTTTCCTGTGTACGCTAAAGAAGTTGTCTACTAAATGAAGGTTGGAAATCGTGTCAAACGAACAGTGGGGTCGCGTCGACGCCGACGGTACCGTGTGGGTAAACGACGGCGAATGGCGCTCGGTGGGTCAGTTTCTTGACGGTGATGCCGCTGCAGCCCTTGCCTTCTTTGAACGGAAGTTCCACGACCTCGACAGCCAGGTGCTGCTGCTGGAACAGCGCGCACGCGCCGGCGCGGCTGCGAAAGATCTGGTTCACGTTGCGGAAACGCTCACGGCGGCACTCGTTGCACCCAATGTGGTCGGAAATATCGAAGCCCTGCGCACTCGTGTAGCCGTGATCAACAGCAGCCTGGAATCGGTCAAGGCCGAGCAGGAAGAACAGAACAAGGCCGCAGCCGCCGAATCGCTCGCACGTCGTGAGGCGATTGTTGCTCGCACGGAAGAATTGGCAGCACAGTCTGATGACGCGATCCATTGGAAGAAGACGGGCGACGAGATTGCCGAACTCTTTGCACAGTGGCAGGCCGAGCAGAAGAGTTCGGCCCGTGTTGCAAAGAAGGCGGCGGATGAACTGTGGTCGCGTTTCCGCACCGCACGCCAAGACTTTGAACGCCGCCAGCGCGCATTCTTTGCCACGCGCCACAACGCGGAGCGCGACGCAAAGGCCCGCAAGAATGACTTAATCGAGCGCGCCGAAGCGCTGAGCGAGCGTGGAGCTGCCGCACTGGGCGACTACCGCCGATTGCTGGACGAATGGAAAACAGTCCCCCGCATGGCAAAGTCAGTGGACGACGCTCTGTGGGCAAAGTTCAAGGCGGCCGGCGATGCTCTGCATGCAGCGGGAAGCGCAGAATGGGCGCAGAATCTCGAAAAGAAGACGGCTCTGCTGGCCGAGTACGCATGGATTGAAGCGGAAAAGGACCTGGCCAAGGCCCTCCAGGGTCTGCGCAAGCTGGGCGAAGCGTGGTCGTCAATCGGCCGCCTGGCTCGTGAGGTGGAGCGCGACATCAACGCGAAGTTCAGTGCGATCGAACGTGCGGTACGCGCACGCGAAGCCGAGCACCTCGACAAGACTAACCCCGAAAAGATTGCTCGAGCTCAGGGATTCGCCGCTCAGGTTGAGCAGGCGATCGAAGCACTAGAAGCCGAGCTCGCCGCCGCTCAGAAGGCGAATAACACTGCGGCTGTCGATCGTGTGACGAAGGAAATTGCGGCAAAGCGTGAATGGCTCGCCGCGCTGAGCTAAACCACATACGCTACAGCGAAGGCCGGTTAGGGCGCTCACATCGAGTGAACTAGCCGGCCTTTACTCTGTACACGTCGTATACAGCGTCGATGCGGCGTACAGCGTTGAGAAGTCGATCGAGATGAACCGTGTCGCCCATTTCAAAGAGGAAGCGGCTCGTCGCCAAGCGGTTGGCGTCGGTTGCTACGGATGCGCTGAGAATATTCACATGGTGCTCGCTGAGGACCCGGGTGATGTCGGACAACAGACCCGAACGGTCGAGTGCTTCGACCTGAATGTGCACACGGAACACGCTCTTGTTTGAGGGCGCCCATTCGACATCGATGAATCTCTCGCGTTCCGCCTCGAAGGACTTCACGTTCGGACAGTCACCACGGTGGATTGATACCCCGCTGCCGCGCGTGACAAAACCGATGATCTCGTCACCCGGAACAGGAGTGCAACACTTCGCGAGCTTGACCAGAATGTCCGACGCACCCTTGACCAAGACTCCCGCATCGTTGACCTTGAGTGCTGTGGGTGTCCGTGTGGGAACGGTGAAGGTATCGTCATCGTGCTCATGCGCCAATGATGTGAGTTTCTCCAGCACCGACTGTGACGAGATGCGCCCCTCGCCCAGCGCCACATACAGGGTGTCGATGTCGTGGTAGCGCAACATAGTTGCGACATGCGTCATGTTGTCCGCAGACAATAACTGATGCAGCGGGAGGTTACGTTTGCGCACGGCCTTCGCCAACGACTCTTTACCGTGCTCAATGGCGTCGTCTCGGCGTTCCTTTTGGAACCAACCACGAATCTTGCTCTTTGCTCGCTGGCTCTTAACGAAGTTCAACCAGTCCTGGCTGGGTCCTGCTTCTTGACTCTTCGAGGTCAGGATTTCGACGCTATCGCCACTATTCAGCGTGGAATCAAGCGGCACAAGCCGGCCGTTTACCT
The DNA here is from genome assembly GCA_003053925.1 of Microbacteriaceae bacterium MWH-Ta3. Classification (GTDB taxonomy): domain Bacteria; phylum Actinomycetota; class Actinomycetes; order Actinomycetales; family Microbacteriaceae; genus MWH-TA3. The sequence continues at coordinate 1,442,732 of QBKD01000001.1, read as the reverse complement.
TGGCCCCCATTGCGCGGTGGCCCACCTCGGTGTGCACGGTGTATGCGAAGTCCACGGGAGTGGCGCCGGCAGGCAAACCCACAACCTTGCCTTGCGGAGTGAAGACGTAGACTTCCTTCGCGCCAATCTCGAAACGTAGAGTGTCGAGGAACTCGGTGGGGTCCTCGGTCTCGGCCTCCCAGTCGGTGATGTGCGCCAGCCACGCCATGTTCTCGTCAGGACGAATATCGTCCGTGCTCTTGCCTGAATTTTGACGTTCTTTGTATTTCCAGTGTGCGGCCACACCATATTCGGCCCGGCGATGCATGTCATACGTACGGATTTGGATTTCGACCGCGCGGCCACCGGGACCGAATACCGTGGTGTGCAACGACTGATACAGATTGAACTTCGGCGTTGCGATGTAGTCCTTGAAGCGGCCTGGCATCGGGTTCCAGCGAGCGTGCACGGCACCGAGCGCCGCGTAGCAATCGCGAATGCTGGGTACCAAAATACGAATACCCGTGAGGTCGTAAATATCGTTGAACTCGCGCGATGACCGAATCATTTTTTGATAAATCGAGTAGTACTGCTTCGCGCGACCCTTGACCTCGCCCTTTACGCGGGCGACGCGTAGGTCACCCGATACTTGCTCGATTAAATCTTGGACGAAACGGTCACTCTCCGGAGTACGTTCCTTCACCAACGAATCGATTTCGACGTATAGCTTGGGGTACAACACCGCGAAGGAAAGATCCTCGAGCTCCCACTTGATGCTTTGAATACCCAGTCGATGAGCCAGCGGCGCGTATATTTCGAGCGTCTCGCGGGCCTTCTTCTCGGCCGAAGCGGTGGGCATGAATCCCCAGGTGCGCGCATTGTGCAGGCGGTCTGCGAGCTTGATCAACAAGACACGGATGTCTTTCGACATGGCAACCACCATTTTGCGCATGGTTTCTGCTTGCGCGGAGTCGCCGTACTTCAATTTATCGAGCTTGGTTACTCCGTCAACGAGGAGTGCAATTTGGTCGCCGAAATCGGCCCGGAGCGCTTCGAGAGAATAGTCCGTATCCTCGACCGTGTCGTGCAGTAATGCCGCTGCGATGGTTTTGGGGCCAATTCCTAGTTCCACAAGAATCTCGGCGACGGCAAGAGGGTGAGTGATGTACTGCTCGCCCGAACGCCGCATTTGGCCCTCATGGGCCTTCTTTGCAACGTCGTACGCCCGCTCAACGACTGCAACGTCGGCACGCGGATTGGACTGGCGAAGTGCCTTAATAATGCGCTCGAGTTGACCGCCGGTTTCCGACTTTGCGAAGATTCGTGGCAGAAGCGAGCGCTTGAACAGAGTCCCTGTTGTCGACACCTCGCTCATGTGTACCTCCGCTTGTCAGTGTATTCCTGAAATTAGCGGACCGCGCCGTCACCCACACGCTCGACACGAACCTTCTGCGCGCGTCCCCATTTGGATTCCTCGGGCTCCGATTCACGCAGGTGGGCGTACATCGGCGCTGCAATAAAGATTGTCGAGTAGGTTCCCGCCAAAATACCAATGAACAGCGCCAACGCGATATCCCGCAGCGTACCTGCACCGAGAAGCACCGAGCCAATAAAGAGAATTGCGGCTACAGGCAAGGCGGCCACGACACTCGTGTTGATGGATCGCACCAACGTCTGGTTTACGGCAAGGTTTACCGATTCCGCGAAGGTCGCTCCACTACTGCTGTGCGCGTAGGTGGTGTTCTCGCGAATCTTGTCAAACACAACCACGGTGTCATACAACGAGTAGCCCAGGATGGTCAGCAAACCAATCACGGCAGCAGGCGTAACTTCGAGACCCAACACGCCGTAGATTCCGGCCGTGAGTGCGAGGTCGTGAACGAGCGCTACGAGAGCGGCTACCGACATTTTCCACGTACGGAAATACAGCGCCATAATTACGGCTACCACGCCAAGGAATATTGCCAGTGCACGAAGTGCCTGACCGGTGATATCTGCACCCCATGACGCACCGATGAAACTTGACGTCACTTCGTTCACAGTCACGCTGTACGAATCAGCCAAGGCCAAACGCACGGCATCGGTGTCTTCTGTCGTCAGCTGCTCTGTTTGGACACGAATAGAGTCCTGACCCACAACAGAAATACGTGCCTCGGATTTGCCGATGACAGATGCAACGGCATCGTGAGCGATCTCGACGTCCACGACAGCAGGCTGAGAAATACGGAATTCTGAGCCACCACGGAATTCAATTCCGAAGAGGAATCCGCCTCGAAGGGAGGTAATGGCGATGGTCAACAGGACGATAACGGCCGAGACCGCGTACCAGAGCCAGCGGCGGCCCACGAAGTCAAATGACTTATCGCCGGTGTACAGGCTGTTACCCAAATCTGTAAAGCGCGACATTATTTTTCGCCTCCCTGCTCGGCCTTGCGTTCGGCAATCGATTGACGCTTGGCGGCCTCCTTCGAAACCGACGCACGTTTTGTCGCGGCGATTTCTGCCGAGGGAACGAACTTTGCGCGACCGCGATACACCGCTCCCAACGCATTGGGGTCAAGTCCACTCCATTTGTGTCCACTGTCGAAGAACGACGTGCGACCCAACAGCTGTAACAAGGGGTGCGTAAACAGAATGACAACGACGAGGTCGACAATCGTGGTGACACCCAACGTAAATGCAAAGCCACGAACATTTCCGACGGCCAGCACAAACAGAATGACCGCGGCGAGCACGTTGACAAAGTCACTCGCGACAATGGTGCGCAGCGCGCGGGACCAACCGGAATCGATGGCGGAACCGAGGCTACGACCGTCACGCAGTTCATCACGGACACGTTCGAAGTAGACGATAAACGAGTCGGCGGTGATACCGATGGCCACGATCAAACCCGCGACACCGGCCAATGACAGACGGTAACCATTCGCAGCCGAGAGATACGTAATCACCAAATAGGTAAGTCCGAACGCGACGATGAGCGACGCAATCGTGACCGAGGCGAGTGCACGGTACTGGAACAACGAGTAGATGATCACGAGCAACAGACCAATACCACCGGCAATCAGACCGCTATTCAGCTGTTCCAGACCCAGCGTGGCCGTGATGGTGTCCTGCGACTGAACCGCGAAGCCAATGGGCAGCGCACCGAACTTCAACTGGTCGGCCAAAACTATCGCGGTGTCCTGGGTGAAAGTTCCGCTGATGACCGGCTTGCCATCGGTAATTGCCGAATTGGTCATCGGTGCGGAGATAACTTTGCCATCCAGCACGATTGCGAACTGATTTTGCACGCCCGTGAACGTGATCAAACGCTCGGTGACGGTACGGAACGCCGTGGTACCCGCCTCGTTGAACGTCAAATAGACGCCCCACTCATTCGTGACGACACCGTTTGCCCCTGCCACGAGGTTTGCCGAGGCGTCAATTACCTGCGCACCGTCTACCTCGACCGGTCCAAGAATGTACTTGTACACGCCTGCGTCATCACAGACAACCAATGGCTCGGCAGGGTTTGCGGTGTTGGCGCCCGCTGCGTCGAGTTCCTCACACGTGGAATTCTGATACAACGCCGTGAGATCCGCGTCAATCCAGTTCAGGTCCGAACCGTCCGTCGGGTCGGCCGTGGGCTCGGGGAACAGCGGAGCGGGAATCGCCGTGGGGTCTTCTTCAAGTGCAGTGGCATTGGCTGCGTTGTATGCATCGATGTTCGCTTGTGCATCGGTCGCAAGAACGGCACGGAACTCCAACTTGGCCGATGACCGAATGCGGTCCAGAGTTTCTTCATCAGGTGTACCCGGCAACGACACCACAATGTTGCTACCGCCCTGAGTCGTTACTTCGGCTTCACTCACGCCCGAAGCGTCCACACGCTGACGAATGATTGCCACCGCCTGAGACAACTGCTCTTCCGTGATGGTGACACCCTCGGCAATTTGCGGCGCCAGAATAATCTGCGTTCCGCCCTCGAGGTCAAGGGCAAGCTTCGGGGTCCATCCGCCCTGATTCGATGCCACACCCCAGCCGATCATGCCAGCCAGGCCAAGGAAAATTACGAGCAGCCATACAAGCGAACGAATCGCACCACTGCGTGCACTACGAGAAGACACTGAAACTCCGAAGGTTGAGAGAAAGAAGACTAGGCGGCGTCGGTGGCGTCGGCCGCAGCAACGGGCTCGACGACGCGGCCAATGGCCTGCGTGTGCACGCGAAAACGAGTGCCGGGTACCGACTCGATAACTGCCTGGTTGTTTTCCTCGTCGATGCTCACAATGACGCCGAACAAACCGCCGCTGGTCATGACCTCGGCGCCGGGAGCAATCTGAGTACGCAGGTTCTCGAGGTCAGCCTTACGCTTACGCGAGTTGCGAATCATGAAGAGAACCATCATTGCCAGAACGGCGACCATCATGACGGTAGTCCAGTCAAACTCTTCCACGGGAAATCCTTTCAGCGGGAAACAATTCTTTCACTATAGTCTGCTGGGCGGAACGAGCCCGACATGGTTCCACGCGGCATCTGTCGCCGTGCGACCACGCGGAGTTCGCGCAATGAATCCAATGCGCACCAGATAAGGCTCGACGACCGATTCGATCGTGTCCTTCTCCTCGCCCACTGCCGAGGCAAGGGTGGAAATCCCCACCGGTCCCCCACCGAACGTCGTGATCAACGCGGTGACGACCGCCCTGTCGATGCGATCCAACCCGCTGTCGTCGATGTCGTATACATGCAGCGCGGCCGACACGGCCTCTGCGGTGCCCTCTGCCGCATGTACGACGAGGTAATCACGAACTCGTCGCAACAGACGATTAGCGATGCGCGGCGTTCCACGCGAACGGCGCGCAAGTTCATGGATTGCGGTGGAATCGAGCTCGATACCCAGGAGCGACGCGCTGCGCTGCAGGATGGTTTCCACCTCGGGAACGTCGTAGTACTCCAGATGTGCGGTGAATCCGAATCGGTCACGAAGCGGCGCGGGCAACATTCCACTGCGCGTGGTGGCGCCGACCAGTGTGAACGGTGCGATCTCGAGGGGAACTGTCGTCGCACCGGGACCCTTACCAACCACGATGTCGATGCGGAAATCTTCCATCGCGAGGTACAACATTTCCTCGGCGGACCGTGCCATTCGATGGATTTCGTCAATAAACAGCGTGTCTCCGGGCTGAAGTGACGACAGAATAGCCGCGAGATCGCCGGCGTGCTGGATTGCGGGTCCGCTGGACATCCGAAGCGCAGATCCCGAATCATGTGCCACGATCATCGCCAGTGTGGTTTTACCCAATCCGGGCGGACCGGCCAACAGAATGTGGTCCGCCGCGCGAGATTCCATAGCCGCCGCACTCAGGAGAACCGACAGTTGAGTGCGCACCTTCTGTTGACCCACGAATTCGTCCAAGGAACCGGGGCGTAGCGCGCCCTCAAAATTGATGTCACCCTCGGTAGCGGCGTCGTCGAGGCTCACGATGCGGCTCCCTTCATGGTCGCCAATGCGTGGCGCAAAAGTTCCGCCACGCTTGCGTTCGGGTGCGCTGTGGTGACGTCGCGCGCGACATCACGAGCCGCCTTGTCTGACCACCCGAGGCCGGTAAGCGCCGCCACCAGGTCGGACGATGTTGACGAACTACCCGCCTGCGGCATCTTGCCCGTCAGACTGACAATAATCAAGGACGCAGTCTTCTGACCGATGCCGCTGACACGCCGGAACACGGAATCGTCGCCGGTCGCAACGGCGTCGGCGATTTCGTCTGCCGTCAGTTGCCCCAAGATACCGAGCGCGGTTTTGGGGCCCACGCCGGTCACGCTGCGTAAAACGCCGAAGAGAGCCTTCTCGTGTGCGGACATAAACCCAAAGAGGGTCCATTCATCCTCGCGCGGAATCAGTACGGTGACAAGGTCAACCTCCTGACCCACTCGTAACGACTGCGCGTGCGCAGGCGTCACGAGAACCTGATATCCGACGCCACCTACATCGATTACAGCATCGCCGGACGATACCGTGGACACCGTGCCGCGCAGAGAAGCAATCATTCGATTAGCCTACGAGCGCGCACGATTTTGCGCATCGCGCCACGCGCGCTGAGCAGGGGTTTCCGTTGCCGGCGTGATGAGCGCAGACCCGCGCCACGCGTGACACACGGCCAAGGCAAGGGCATCTGCTGCGTCGGCAGGCTTAGGCGGGGCGGCAAGATTCAAGAGCTTCGTGATCATTGCCGTGACCTGCGCTTTGTCCGCCTTTCCGTAGCCCGTCACTGCGGCTTTGACCTCCGATGGCGTATGCATCGCCACCGGAATTCCGCGCTCTGCTGCTAATAACAGCGCGATACCCGCAACTTGGGCTGTCCCCATCACGCTGCGAACATTGTGTTGCGCGAACACACGTTCGACGGCAATCACATCGGGAGTCCACTCATCGAGCATTGTGACGAGTTGATTGCGAATACTTAAGAGACGTGATTCAAGAGGCAAATCGGCAGGTGAGCGCACGACGTCAACCGCCACGAACGTTGCGGCGCGGCGAACATCGACGTCGACGACACCGACTCCACAGCGTGTAAGGCCGGGATCGATGCCGAGAATACGCAACGGCTACTCGTCGTTATCGAGCTCGGCTTGAACATCCGCCGAAATCGAGAAGTTTGCAAAAATATTCTGCACATCGTCCAAGTCTTCGAGCGCATCGATGAGCTTGAAAACCTTGCGTGCAGTATCGGCATCGATTTCGATTTGTACCGAGGGAACGAATTCCGCTTCCGCGCCATCAAAATCGATTCCCGCATCTTGCAGCGCCATTCGGGCCGCAACAAGGTTCGACGGCTCGGTAATAACTTCAAAACCCAAGCCACGGTCGATAACTTCTTCGGCGCCCGCGTCGAGAACTGCTTCGAGGATGTCATCTTCGGTCACACCGTCGACCTTGGTGATTGAAATGACGCCCTTGCGCGTGAAATTGTAGGCAACTGAACCAGGATCGGCCATGGTGCCGCCGTTACGCGACATTGCCGTACGTGTTTCCGCGGCGGCACGGTTTTTGTTATCGGTGAGACATTCAATCAGCAGGGCAACGCCACCCGCTGCATATCCTTCGTACATGATGGTCATGTACTCGATGGACTCGCCCGACAGACCTGCGCCGCGCTTGATGGCGCGATCGATGTTGTCGTTGGGAACACTCGTCTTCTTAGCCTTGTAGACAGCATCAACCAGGGTGGGGTTTCCGCTCATGTCGGCGCCGCCCATCTTGGCCGCGACCTCGATGTTCTTGATGAGCTTGGCAAAGGACTTCGCACGCTTGGCGTCAATTACCGCCTTTTTGTGCTTTGTTGTAGCCCATTTGGAGTGACCGGACATTGTTACCTCTCGATGGTGTGCGGTGAAATTCTATCGATTGGCCATCGCGTCGCGCACAAGCGACTCGACGAACCAGCGGTGAAGACGGGTCTCACCGACAACCTCGGGGTGGAATGACACACCGACGAGGGCACCCTGTCGTACACCGACTATTTGGCCAGACGGCAACGTCGAAATGACCTCGACGCCACGTCCTACATCGGTGATGACGGGACCGCGAATGAAGGCCACGTGAATGGGTTCTGCGGCCACACCATCGACGATGAGGTCCGCCTCGAACGATTCCGCCTGGGAGCCAAAGGCGTTTCGCGCGACGGTGATATCGAGACCACCGAATGTTTGTTGGTCATGAATGCCGCCCGAGATTGTGTGTGCCAACATAATCAGGCCCGCGCACGTTCCCAGAACCGGCATGCCGCCCTGAATGCGGGACACAATCGGCTCGCGCACCCCAAAAATGCGCGAGAGCTTGTCGATGACGCTGGACTCTCCGCCCGGGATGACTAAGGCGTCCACACGAGAAACGTCCGCTGGGGTACGCACCAGGACTGTGTCGTACCCCAACGCACGCAGAGTCTCGTCGTGCTCGCGCACATCGCCCTGAAGGGCGAGCACGCCAATCAGAGGCGTCTGATTACCAGCCACGCTCGGACAGGCGGTGAGGGGCTGGCAGGTCAGACACGTTGATGCCGACCATGGCCTCGCCCAGTCCACGCGATGCCTCTGCCACAACCGCGGGATCGGTATAGAAGGTGGTTGCCTTGACAATTGCCGCCGCACGAGCTGCGGGGTTACCCGACTTGAAAATACCCGAGCCGACGAATACGCCATCCGCACCCAACTGCATCATCAGCGCAGCATCCGCGGGAGTGGCCACACCACCTGCGGTGAACAGCACGACGGGAAGCTTGCCGGTACGTGCAACCTCAACGACCAGGTCGTACGGTGCCTGCAGTTCCTTGGCGGCGACGTAAAGTTCGTCGTCGGTCTTAGCCGACAGCGCACGAACTTCGCCCAGAATGGTGCGAATGTGCTTCGTTGCCTCGGACACATCGCCCGTGCCTGCTTCACCCTTGGAGCGAATCATGGCGGCACCTTCGGTGATACGACGAAGGGCCTCGCCCAGGTTCGTTGCGCCACACACAAACGGCACCGTGAAGGGGAACTTGTCAATGTGGTTGACGTAGTCTGCCGGCGACAGCACCTCGGACTCGTCGATGTAGTCAACGCCAAGCGTCTGAAGAATCTGTGCCTCGACGAAGTGACCAATACGCGCCTTGGCCATGACGGGAATCGAGACCGACGCAATGATTTCATCGATCAGATCGGGATCACTCATACGAGCGACACCACCCTGAGCGCGGATGTCCGCGGGAACACGCTCGAGTGCCATAACGGCAACAGCGCCCGCGTCTTCCGCAATCTTTGCCTGGTCGGCAGTCACGACGTCCATGATGACGCCGCCCTTGAGCATTTCGGCAAGTCCGCGCTTCACTCGCGCGGTTCCGACGGTGTTTTCCGCCATGTGTATCACTCCTAGTAGAGGGTTATCCCGAGGGGGTTATTCAAGTGTAGTTGTCGTGGGCCACGCCTGCGCGAGCTGCTCCCGCACCTCACCCAACAAACGCGGAATTGCCTTGGTTTGGGCAATAATCGGAAAGAAATTTGCGTCGTTACGCCAACGAGGAACGATGTGCTGATGCAAGTGCTCCTCGATGCCTGCACCTGCGACCTCTCCTTGGTTCATTCCCAGGTTGAATCCCACACAGCCGCTCACGTCACGCAGGACGCGCATCGCAATCTGTGTCAGTTCGCCGATTTCCGCAACTTCCTCCGCCGTTGCTTGATCGTAGGTCGCAACGTGGCGGTAGGGGCACACCAACACGTGACCGGAATTGTAGGGATACAGATTCAGCAGAACATAGGACACGGTCCCCCGAAACACGATGAGACCGTCCTCATCGCTTCCCTCCGGCGCGGTACAGAAGGGACAACCAACATGTCCCGTCTCTTGTGCCAGATAGACCATGCGGTGAGGCGTCCATAGTCGCTGAAAGCCATCGGGCGTTCCCGGATGCCCTTCCGAAGTTTCGAACCGCGAGTCGGGCATTAGAGGTCCACGGAACGAGTTTCGATGTGCGACAGAATTCGGTCGATTGCATCAGCAACAGGTACGCCGTTGATTTGTTCGCCGTTTCGGAATCGGAAGGACACCGCGCCATTTGCACGATCGTCCTCACCCGCAATCAGCTGATATGGAACTTTCGCCATGGTGTGGTTGCGAATCTTCTTCTGCATGCGATCATCGGACACGTCAAGTTGCGCACGAACACCACGCGACTTTAGCTCGGTGATGATTCCGTGCAGGTAATCGGCGTACTCCTCGGCAACGGGAATTCCGACCACCTGTACTGGTGCCAGCCACACAGGGAAGGCACCTGCATAGTGTTCGATGAGTACGCCGAAGAACCGCTCGATCGACCCAAACAGGGCGCGGTGAATCATGACGGGACGCTTCCGCGAACCGTCGTTGGCCGTGTACTCCAGGTCAAAACGTTCGGGCAGGTTGAAATCAAGTTGAATAGTGGACATCTGCCAGGTTCGACCGATTGCATCGCGTGCCTGGACAGAAATCTTTGGCCCATAGAACGCGGCTCCACCAGGGTCTGGAACCAGGGTGAGGCCTGTCTCGGTCGCGACACGCTCCAACGTTGCTGTGGCCGTCTCCCACAGCTCATCGTCTCCGACAAACTTTTCCTTCGTTGCGTCGCGGGTCGACAACTCGAGGTAGAAATCCGTCAAACCATAGTCGCGTAGCAAACCGAGAACGAAGTCGATGACGCCCTTGAGTTCATCCTCCATGGATTCGACCGTGGTGAAAATGTGTGCGTCGTCCTGGGTCATGCCACGAACGCGGGTGAGGCCATGCACCACACCGCTCTTCTCGTATCGGTACACGGAGCCGAATTCGAAAAGTCGCAGAGGCAAGTCGCGATACGACCGACCCTGTGAACGGAAAATCAGAATGTGGAACGGGCAGTTCATCGGCTTGAGGTAGTAATCGACACCGGCGCGCGTGACCTCGCCCGCCTCGTTACGGATTTCGTCGAGGTGCATGGGCGGGAACATTCCGTCCTTGTACCACGCCAAGTGTCCACTCTGTTCAAACAGGTTCTGCTTGGTGATGTGCGGCGAATAGACAAAGTCGTATCCGGCCTCTTCGTGACGCTTGCGCGAATAATCTTCCATCGTCTTGCGGATCACACCGCCCTTGGGATGGAAAACGGCCAGCCCGGAACCAATTTCATCGGGGAATGAAAACAGGTCAAGTTCGGCACCCAAACGACGGTGGTCGCGCTTGGCGGCCTCCTCCAGGCGTTCGGTGTAGTCGCGCAGTTCCTGCTTCGATGGCCATGCCGTGCCGTAGATGCGCTGTAGCTGCTTGTTCTTCTCGGAACCACGCCAGTAGGCGGCCGCAAGGCGCATGAGCTTGACGCCCTCGCCGATCATGCGAGTGTTGGGAAGGTGCGGTCCGCGACACAGGTCCTTCCAGACCGTCTCGCCCGTCTTGGGATCAACGTTGTCGTAGATGGTGAGTTCGGCACCACCCACCTCGACACTCTCGTTGTCGTCCCCGGTGCTGCCGCCCTTCAAGCCGATGAGCTCGAGCTTGTACGGTTCGTGCGCCAGTTCCGCACGAGCCTCGTCTTCGCTGACAACACGGCGCATGAAACGCTGGCCCTCACGAATGATGCGGCTCATTTCCTTATCGAGCGCGGTCATGTTTTCGGGGGTAAACGCGGTGTCGACATCGAAGTCGTAATAGAAGCCGTCCGTCACGGGCGGGCCAATGCCGAGCTTGGCCTCGGGGTTGATGCGCTGCACAGCCTGCGCCAGCACGTGGGCCGCGGAGTGGCGCAAAATGGCCAGGCCGTCGTCGGAACCGATTGTTACGGCCTCGACCGTGTCGCCTGCTTGTGCCTGGTGCGCAAGGTCACGTAGCTCGCCGTTGACGCGCATGGCGACAACGGTACGGTCGGTGAACAGCTCGAACCCCGTGTTGGGCTGGCTGAGTGAAATGGGTTCCGACACGTCGATCCTCCTGCGGTAAGCAACCTGTCAATTCTACGGAATGAGTCGACGCCCCATTTGCCAGGAGTCGTGCATGTCGCGGAGACGATCGAACCAGCGAACCACACCGTGGTGAGCCGAGCCACCGGCTCGGTCTTCCGTGTAAAAGTTGGTGGGCGATACTGGGATCGAACCAGCGAACCACACCGTGGTGAGCCGAGCCACAGGCTCGGTCTTCCGTGTAAAAGTTGGTGGGCGATACTGGGATCGAACCAGCGAACCACACCGTGGTGAGACGAGCCACAGGCTCGGTCTTCCGTGTAAAAGTTGGTGGGCGATACTGGGATCGAACCAGTGACCTCTTCCGTGTCAGGGAAGCGCGCTACCGCTGCGCCAATCGCCCAAGGCTATGAAGTTGTGTGACCTGCGAGGTGGCGACGGGATTTGAACCCGTGTGGACGGCTTTGCAGGCCGCTGCCTCGCCTCTCGGCCACGCCACCGTGTGGGGTATGACCCTACGGGCCTTTCCGAGCGGATGACGAGATTCGAACTCGCGACCCTCACCTTGGCAAGGTGATGCGCTACCACTGCGCCACATCCGCACGCTGCATTTCTGCAACTCCATGACTCTAACCGATTTTTCTGTGAACGCAAAACCGACACGACCGTGTCGCGCGTTTTCCGCAATTTTCCCAGGATATTTCCCAGAAATTAGCCCTGAAATCGCCGAGTGAACCCGTACACCGTGTCGATATGGCAAGATTATCGAGGCGGGCGATTGGCGCAGTTGGTAGCGCGCTTCCTTCACACGGAAGAGGTCATCGGTTCGAGTCCGGTATCGCCCACGATATCTCCGTCTGTTTCACATCTTCGTCAATGCGACAAGGGGCGCCCGCGGGACGTCCCTTGTCGCATCTCCCTACGTGTTAGTCGGCTTCGAGCGCGTATCCCAGCTCGCCGTGAACCACGGTGTCGATTCCGGCAAGCTCATCATCCGAGTGAATCCGGAAACCGATGAACTTGTCGACCGTGAAGCCGATGATGAGCGCGGCAAAGAACGAGTACACGAGCACGGCTAAGGCCGCAATCAACTGCACTGCCAATTGACCCAGATCGCCACCCGTGAAGAGCCCTGTGCCGGTTGCGAAGAACCCCAGATAGAGCGTTCCGACAAGGCCGGCTACGAGGTGCAATCCCACAACATCCAACGAGTCGTCGAAGCCCAGCTTGAACTTCAACTCGATGGCGTAGGCCGAGATGATTCCTGCGATCGCACCCAAGAGCAATGACCAGCCCGGCGTCAAATTCGCGCACGACGGAGTAATGGCCACCAATCCCGCCACCGCGCCACTCGCTGCGCCAACGCTGGTGGCCTTACCGTCCTTGAACTTCTCGATGACAATCCATCCCAAAATACCGGCGGCGCTTGACGCAAAGGTGTTCATGAAGATGACGCCGATTGTCGACATGTCCCCGAACGCTGCCGCGCCCGCGTTAAACCCGAACCAACCGAACCAGAGAATTCCAAACCCAATCAGAGTCAGCGGCACGTTGTGAGGTTGGTGGACGCCCTTACCGAAATTGACACGCTTGCCCAAGACTAGAGCCAGCGCCAACGCGGCTGCACCCGAATTGATTTCGACGACGAGTCCGCCCGCGTAATCAATCACGTCGGGAAGTCCGAGCGATTCGCCGAGGTGCTGAATCCAGCCACCGCCCCACACCCACGCCGACACCGGGAAGTACACGAGTACGGCGTAAAGCCCTGCAAAGACCATCCATGCGCCGAATTTCGCTCGGTCAGCGATTGCGCCCGAAATAAGCGCAACAGTGATAATCGCAAACGAGGCGGCGAAGGCGGACTGCAGAAGTCGCTCGTTGTCTGCCGCTACGAGGGCAAAATCTCCGAACGGGTTACCGGCGAAATCACCCGGGTTAGCGACTCGACTCATGCTGTCGCCGAAAAGGATCCACAGAACGCCGATGAGCCCGATAGAACCGATGCTCATCATCATCATGGAGATAACGCTCTTGGCCTTCACGAGGCCTCCATAGAAAAACGCGAGTCCCGGTGTCATGAAGAGTACGAGTGCCGTTGCCATCACGGCCCAGACCATGTGCCCAGTATCCATTGATGTCCCCTGTCGCTGTGTGGTGGTGTCACCATGGTGCGGCACAAGGATTACAGGGAGGCTCCCCCAATGTTTCGGGGATATTACAAAAACGTGCGTACGTTACGCACGTGTTGCAGATAGTGATGTGAGAGGTTCGTGGGGCACATCCACCCGAATGTGCCCCCACGAAGTTCTAGTCGTTGATGGCGTATCCGACTTCACCGTGCACGACGGTATCGATACCGGCCATCTCGTCCTCGGGCTTCAAGCGGAAGCCGATGGTCTTTTCGATGGCGTATCCGACAATCAAGGACACAACGAACGAGTAGATCATGACGCCCACCGAGGCGATGAGCTGCACGACGAGCTGACCCGTGTCGCCACCCGTGAACAGTCCGGTGTCGGTTGCGAAGAAGCCCAGGTACACCGTTCCGATGAAACCAGCGACGAGGTGAATTCCCACAACATCGAGCGAGTCGTCAAAGCCCAGCTTGAACTTCAGTTCAATTGCCAGTGCGCTGATGGCACCCGCAATGAGTCCCAAAACCAGCGCCCAGCCGGGTGTGAGGTTGGCACATGCAGGAGTAATAGCTACCAGACCCGTGACGGCACCAGAACCTGCGCCAACGCTCGTTGCCTTGCCGTCCTTGATCTTTTCGACGAGCATCCAGCCGAGGATACCGGCGGCAGTTGCGCCCAGCGTGTTAATCGTGATCAGACCGACACCACCCATGTCGCCGAGGAATTCAGCGCCAGCGTTGAAACCGAACCAGCCGAACCACAGGATCGCGACACCAATGAGCATCAGGGGTACGTTGTGTGGCTGGTGAGTGCCCTTTGCGAACTTCACGCGCTTACCCAATACCAAAGCCAGCGCCAGAGCAGCGGCACCTGCGTTGATGTGTACCGCGGTTCCACCGGCGTAGTCAATAACACCGGGCAGTCCCAGCGTTTCACCAAGGCCCATGATCCAGCCGCCGCCCCATACCCATGCTGCGACGGGGAAGTACACGAAGACACCAAAGATCGCAACAAAGACCATCCAGGCCCCGAAACGCGCACGGTCAACAATGGCACCCGAGATCAGGGCAACGGTAATAATCGCAAAGGTTGCGCCGTATGCAGCTCCAATCAGAGTCTCGTTGTCTGCGGCGGCAAGGCCGAAGTTACTGAACGGATCACCCGCGAATTGCCACACATCGCTAACCGCCGACATGTTGAAGCCCACGAGAATCCAGAGGACTCCGATGAGTCCGATTGCGCCGAAGCTCATCATCATCATCGAGATAACGCTCTTGGCCTTCACGAGGCCACCGTAGAAGAATGCGACGCCTGGCGTCATGAACAGCACAAGTGCTGTGGCCACAACCGCCCACGTCAAGTTTCCAGATTCCATAACAGTTCCCTTTCATAGTGTGGTGGTCTTTCGACCTGCCTCTATGTTCTGGGGGTTGCGTTTCGGCGAATCGTGTGTGAGGTTTCCTGCAGGTTAACGAATGCGGCAAATGTTTCAGGCGCGTGTCGCACCACGAGGAACC
The DNA here is from genome assembly GCA_003053925.1 of Microbacteriaceae bacterium MWH-Ta3. Classification (GTDB taxonomy): domain Bacteria; phylum Actinomycetota; class Actinomycetes; order Actinomycetales; family Microbacteriaceae; genus MWH-TA3. Next base: position 1,427,683 of record QBKD01000001.1, on the reverse strand, counting down.
GCTGCCGTGAACTACTTGTGTGTGAGCGCGACAAGACGCGACATCGCGCGCAAATACTTCTTGCGATATCCGCCCTCGAGCATTGAGGCAGGAAAAATTTCATCCACAGCAACACCCGCAGCGCGAATGGGAATATCCGCGTCATACAGGCGGTCCACCAGGGCCACGAATCTCAACGCGTCATTTTGGTCGGTGAATTCTGTCACCTGTGTCCAGGCAATGCCATCCACACCGTCGATAAGCATGTGATATTTGCTGGGGTGTACGCGTGCGAGGTGCCGAACAACGTCACGGAACGCGTCGTGCGCGATCGAACCGGACGCGCCTGCACAGTACTCCTCGATTTCGGCTTCGCTCGAGACAACAGCATGTCCCGAATTTTCACGATGCCGGTAGTCGACGCCGTCGATGCGCAAAGTGGTGAAGCGCGCGGAGAGGGCATGGATTTCGCGCAAGAAATCTGCTGCGGCAAAGCGCCCCTCGCCCAGCGCGTTGGGCGGCGTGTTTGAGGTCGCCATCACCTTCGTACCGGTTTCCATGAGTTCGCCCAGAAGGCGCGTCATCAGCATCGTGTCGCCCGGATCATCCAGCTCGAATTCGTCGATGGCGATGAACGATGCACCCTTCAGCGCCTGCACCGCGTTGGCGTACCCCAGCGCGCCAACAAGCGCGGTGTACTCGATAAACGTTCCAAAGTATTTGCGCCCCGAAGCGGTGTGCCATGCGGCCGCCAATAGGTGTGTTTTACCCACACCAAAGCCACCATCTAGATAAATCCCCGATGGTTGAACGAGGGCCTTTCCGAACAAACCCTTACGAGCGGCCGCATCAAAAAAATGCGAGACCTGATCGCGCGCATCGGACTGCGACGGGTACGAATCGTCTGGTCTGTACGACTCAAAAGATGCCGACTGAAACTGTGGCGGAGGCGTGAGGTGGGCCAACATTTGCGCCGTCGTCAGTTGCGGGTCGCGACCGACCAAATGTATTACCGACACCACACACCCCTCTGTATCCGTCCTAAGCCTACTCGCGAGAGAATGGCGACATGACGATACACATGGACTACCCGTTCTCGGCAACCGTCGACTCGTTCGCGGACTTCGCGGATCTGTGGGTTGAGTCCGATGACAGTGAGTGGGTGTGGAGTAACGTCATCACGACCGAGGACGGGCACATGGCGGGTGCCGATGGCTCGAGTGACGGCCTGACGGGTGGCTTTGACCGCAGAATTGTGAAACTGTTGCGCGCCTCGGCCGACGTCGTAGTCATGGGTGCCGCGACGGTTCGCAACGAGCCACTCGGTGTTCCGCGGGACATGCCGATTGCTATCGTGTCGCGCTCCGCAACTCCTCCGGCTGGCGCCGTCGAGCGCGCAGATGGCGGGCTGATTGTCATCACCACAGACACCGCGGAATCCGAGATATCGGGCCACGAAGTGGCGCATATTCCCCTTTTTACGGGCGAATTTGTGATTGGTGCACTGCGCGAGCGGGGCTATCGCCGAATTCTGTGTGAAGGCGGAGCAGATTTGGTGACGTTGCTCTTGAACGCGAACCTTATTGATCGGTGGTATCAGACCGTTTCTCCGGCCGACTCGTTAGAAGATTCGGTCGTGTGCCCCGTCCCCGAATCCGGTGCACCGTTACTCCAAGCGCACGATGACGAGGGATACACATACGGCGCCGTTCAGATTCGTGATGCCCACCTCGTGTCTCTCTACGCAGAGTAGCGGCGCGCCTCGGACTCGCTTCACTCGGCGGACTCTAATCTGAACGAGTGAATGTGGGATTGGATTTCTTTGCGCGGGCTGCAGAGTCTGCACGGGCAGCGGTTGTCCCGAAAGACCTCAATGCTCATGAAATTGCGGCACCCACAAATCTGTCGCCGAACGCCATTGCGTTCATGGGCGATGTCACGGGCGGTGTCGGAAACTTCGACCGCGGCACGGGCCGCCTGGTGCTATTGGACGACCCCGATCTTCCTGCGGGGTGGGACGGCCGGTCTCGGGCAATTTTGTATGCGCAGGCCCCGCTGGAGACGGATATCGGTGATGAAATGCTCGTCGTCGATGTCGCATGGGCATGGCTTCTGGAATCACTCGCCGCCCATGGGGCCACTTACGCACATGCGTCAGGCACCGTCACGAAGGTTGTCTCAACCGGATTCGGTGAGATGAGCGAACAAGGCCGCGGCTCACAGTTAGAAATCCGCGCATCGTGGTCACCGCTCGATGACAACTTCCAGGCACATGTTGAAGCTTGGGCTCAGTTCGTCTGCACTCTGGCGGGCTTCCCACCACTTCCCGATGGTGTCGTCCCGATGGTCGGGCGATGACAGAGGACGCACTGCCCAGCGCCACTCTGGCCGTTGTCCCGCACGTCATTGACAACGATGATGAGTTTCTTGCCGCACTTGAGTTGCTGTCGCGAGGATCTGGTCCGGTTGCGGTCGATGCCGAGCGTGCGAGTGGATTCCGATACTCGGCTCGCGCTTACCTGATTCAGGTCAGTCGTGTCGGAGGCGGGACGCATCTGTTCGATCCGACAGCAATTACCGACATGACCCCGCTCATGGACGTCATCGGTGACGAAGAGTGGATTTTCCATGCCGCAACACAGGATCTGCCGTGTTTGTCCGAGGTGGGACTGGTACCGACTCGTATCTTTGACACGGAACTCGGATGTCGCCTCTTGGGCCTGCCTCGCGTTGGGTTGGGTACCGTCGTTGCCGAACTACTCGGACTCCATTTGGCAAAAGAACACTCGGCCGCTGATTGGTCAACGCGACCACTGCCCGAAGACTGGTTGTATTACGCCGCACTCGACGTGGAAGTGCTTCCCGCACTACGCGACGCCGTGTATTCACGGCTTGTCGAGGCGGGCAAGTGGGATATTGCCCGACAAGAGTTTGAGAATCTCGTGGCGTGGAAGCCATCCGCGCCCAAGCCCGAACCGTGGCGCCGTCTGACAAATTTGCAAACCTTACGGACTCCCCGTCAATTGGCTATTGCCCGCGAGATGTGGCGTGCACGCGACGAATTTGGCCGCGAATCGGATATCGCCCCGGGTCGCATTCTGCCCGACGCATCGATTGTCGCAGCCGTTGCCGCCGAGCCGACGACATTGAATGCTCTCGCCAATCTCAAGGCATTCCATGGCCGTTATTCACGCCGTGAACTTCCGCGCTGGTGGAAGGCGTATCAGGATGGGGTTGTAGCGAAGGACGTGCCGACATTGCGCGGTCAATCCGCAGGGCTTCCCAACCCCCGAAACTGGCGGGACCGTCATCCCGACGCGTTTGCGCGGTTCAGCGCGGTCCGCGAAGTCCTGATGTCAGAGGCCGAAACCCGCGAAATTCCCGTGGAGAATCTGATCGCCCCCGATGCAATTCGGAAGCTGTGCTGGGAACCTCCGCACCCCGTGGACACTTTGTCCGTAGCTAGCGCACTCGCCGCAAGCGGCGCGAGAGCTTGGCAGATTGAGGCGACCGCGTTTCTCATTTCTGACGCACTCAACGCGGTCGGTTCTAAAAACTCTAAGATTGAGGCATAACGCGCAACGTTGCACAGCGTCTGATGTGTCGCGTACAGGAATGCAAGGAGGCATCACCATGTCCGACGTCTTTTACATTGACGGAGTCCGCACACCATTCGCACGGGCTGGTGCCAAAGGTGCCTACTGGAATACGCGTGCCGATGACCTCATGGCCAAAGCAACGGTCGGACTTGTCCAACGGAACGCCTCTGTCCCCCTGGATGCGATCGACGATGTCGCGATTGCCGCGACAACGCAGCAGGGTGACCAGGGACTCACGCTGGGTCGCACGGTCGGTTTGCTGGCTGGCCTGCCCACCTCTGTGCCCGGCTATGCGATCGACCGCATGTGCGCGGGAGCAATGACCGCGGTGACATCGATGGGATCCGCCATTGGCTATGGTGCATACGACGTTGCGCTTGCTGGTGGCGTCGAGCACATGGGTCACCACCCAATGGACTTCGGTGCCCATGCCAATCCGCGGTTTGCCGCAGAACGATTGCTCAGTTCGGATGCGCTGAACATGGGGTGTACTGCGGAAATTCTGCATGATCGCTTTCCGCACCTCACAAAGGAGCGCGCCGATGCTTATGCTCTGAATTCCCAGCGGAAGGCTGCGGCAGCGTACGACGCCGGTCACATCCAACCCGACCTCGTTCCCGTTGCCGCTGCAGGTCCGGAGGGCTGGGTGTCCGTGACGCGTGACGAGCAGCTGAGGCCGCAGACGACTCTGGAGGGGCTCGCCACACTCAAGACGCCGTTCCGCGACAATGGAAGCGTCACCCCCGGTAATGCCTCGCCACTGACCGACGGTGCCACCGTCGCATTACTCGCTGGTGCTGATGCGGTGTCACGGCACAATCTCTCTCCCGCGATGCGCATGGTGTCGTTCGCGTACGCAGGTGTCGATCCGGATGTGATGGGTCTGGGGCCTGTGCCCGCAACTCAGAAGGCACTTGCAAAGGCTGGACTGACGATTGATGACATCGGCCTGATTGAGGCGAATGAGGCCTTTGCCATTCAGGTCCTTACGTTGCTCGACTTTTATGGAATCGCCGACGACGATGCGCGCGTCAATCCCTGGGGCGGCGCCATTGCCTACGGTCACCCGCTGGCCTCGAGTGGAGTGCGCCTGATGATTCAGCTCGCGGCACAGTTTGCGCAGCGACGCGATGTGCGGTACGGAATCACGACAATGTGCGTGGGGTTGGGACAGGGCGGCACGGTCGTATGGGAGAACCCTCATTACGCAGGCGGGAACTAAGGTGCAGGATTACGATTACACGGCGCTTATCGAGGCCACGGTCAACGAGGTTGTCACTCGGTCATGGGTGCGGGATGTCACGCTACCCAGCGGTCGAATTCTGGCACTAATAACCCTCGACAATGGGCAGCAGCGCCGCCCGAACACACTAGGGCCTCGCGGACTGCTGGAATTTGCTGAGGCTCTGGACACGGTGGCGCGTCGCGCTGAAGCCCGCGAAATTAGTGGTGTCGCCGTCATCGGAACCGATGACGTCTTTGCGGCAGGAGCCGATCTAGGGCTTCTGTCGTCGCTAACCTCTCGCGACCGCGCGCTCGAAATCTCGCGTTTGGGTCACGCGGCCTTGTCACGACTGGGCGCTCTTCCCGTTCCGAGCTTCGCATTTATCAACGGAACGGCGTTGGGCGGTGGCCTCGAGGTAGCGCTTCACGCGCACTATCGCACTGTTCGAGATGGTGTCCGCCAGATTGCGCTCCCCGAGACATACCTCGGCCTCATTCCGGGCTGGGGCGGCGCATTTCTCTTGCCAAATCTGATTGGCGTGGAACGCGCGGTAAAGGTCATCGTGACCAATCCCGCCCGTAACAACACCATGCTGTCGGCGCATGACGCGTGCGAGTTGGGCATCGTGGATGTCTCGTTCCCCACGGTTCGGTTCCTCGAAGATTCGCTGGCGTGGGCTGACGCGGTCATCGGCGGCGCGAGCGTGGCCAGACCCCATCGTCCCGGACGCGTGGAGCGCACCATTACGTGGGAGGCACCCATCGCGCTTGCCCGTACTGCTCTGATGTCCAAGGGCAGTACTCCGCCCACCGCCGCGCTTCGTGCACTGGATTTGGTGTCTGCTGCGCACGATGACAACGCTGACGACGCATTTCGACGCGAAGACGACGCGCTTGCGGATCACATTATGAGCGACCAATTCCGAGCGTCGATGTACGGCTTCACGTTGTTGACCAAGCATTCCAAGCAGGTGAGTGGTGCGCCTGACCGCGCACTCGCGCGTTCAATTTCACGCGTCGGTATCGTCGGTGCGGGCCTCATGGCCAGTCAATTCGCATTGCTGTTCCTGCAGAAAATGCAGGTTCCCGTCATGATCACCGATGTATCAGCCGAGCGCCTCGAATCTGGAATCGCCTACATTCACGAGCAATTGAATCGTCTTGTGGCCAAGGGTGCGCTAACGGCTGACGAGCGCGCCCGGTGCGCCCGGAACCTTTCGGCAACAATTGATATTGCACATTTTGCGCCGTGTGATCTTGTTATCGAAGCGGTGTTCGAGGAGTTGTCCGTCAAACGAGACGTTTTTCGCCGGGTAGAGGGTGTCGTGTCATCTCAGGCAATTCTGGCGACCAATACCTCGTCGCTGTCGCTTGATGACATGGCCGAGGGGCTGGCACACCCCGAGCGGCTCGTCGGGATACATTTCTTCAACCCCGTGGCCGTCATGCCCCTTGTGGAGGTTGTCCGTGGTGCCGCAACGGACGAGTCCAGTGTGGCCACGGCAATCACCGTCGCCCAGAAATTGGGCAAGTCGCCGATCGTGTGCCGCGATGTTGCGGGTTTCGTCGTCAACCGGATTCTTGCGGTCTACCTCGGCGAGGCTCTGAAGGCGGCTGAAGCCGGCGCTTCGTTTGAAGATGTAATCGCAGCTGTCGCGCCGCTGGGTTTACCCATGGACCCTTTTGCGCTGATGGACCTCATCGGAATCACGGTGAGTGCACATCTTTTGGACTCGCTTCACGCCTTTGCGCCAACACGCATGCACGCAAGTTCACGTCTGCACGAACTTGCTCAGCACGGTGGTTTTGGAAAATCGGAACCCGGCACTGCACGCCAGTTCACTGAGCATTCTCGGGCGCTCTTCCCCACTCGTGCCGACGCCCCCACTGTCGCCGACATCTATGTGGCGGTGACGGCGTCGCTGGCGAACGAAACCCACATCATGATGGAAGAGAAAGTCGTGCACGGGGTCGAAGAAATTGACCTCGCAATGCTGTTGGGCGCCCGTTGGCCGCTGCATCTCGGGGGCCTGACACCATACTTGGATCGTTGTGGCGCATCAGAGCGGGCGTTTGGGGCAACCTTCCATTCGCCACCCATTTGCGGAGCGTAAGGTCACGCATACCCGCTGAGGGACACCGCGCTATTCGGTGCGGGCGCGGGGAACTTTGTCGCCACGAAGCTGCGCCACGATGTTCTCCGCAATGTGTTCAGGCGTAAGTCCCACGCGTCGCAGGATGTTATCGCGAGTATCGTGTTCGAGGAATTCGTCGGGAAGCCCCAGCTCGTCCACAGCGGTATCGATGCCGGCGGCGCGCAGATCCTGGCGGATTCGTGTCCCCACACCGCCCACTCGAATACCGTCCTCGATCGATACAACGATTCGGTGTGATGCCGCAAGCGTCAACACCGATGGCGGCACAGGAACCACCCATCGCGGGTCAATTACGGTGCTTGTAACACCGGATTCCTGAAGGATGGCCGCAACCTTCAGCGCTGTCGGAACCATTGCACCAATCCCCACAAGAAGGACATCGGCGTCGGTTTCTTCTCGAAGAACATCGACACCATCGTCGGTACGACGAAGCGCAGCGATGTCTGATGGCACACCACCCTTGGGGAATCTCAGCACGGTGGGTGCGTCGTCTATATCGACAGCCTCGCGCAATTCCTCACGGAGCGTACGCGCGTCGCGCGGAGCGGCAATACGAATTCCAGGCACAATTTGCAACATGGCCAGGTCCCACATTCCGTGGTGACTTGCGCCATCCGGTCCCGTTACGCCGGCACGATCCAGAACGAATGTCACGCCTGCCTTATGCAACGCAACATCCATCATCGTCTGATCCAAGGCGCGGCCCATGAACGTTGCGTACAACGCGACAACGGGATGCAAACCGCCATACGCGAGCCCAGCAGCACTCGTCACCGCGTGCTGTTCCGCAATGCCCACATCGACGACTCGTTCGGGGAAACGTTCCGCAAATGGCCCAAGACCGGTCGGTCGTAACATTGCCGCCGTCATCGCGATGACAGAAGGGTGACTTTCACCGACCGACACCATTTCCTCGGCAAATACGCCCGTCCACGATTGGCCGGAACCTTCTTTGGCCTTGCCCGTTGCCGGATCAAACACGCCGATGGCGTGGAACTGATCGTCATCATTTTCTCGGGCGGGCTTGTATCCCCGCCCTTTCTCGGTAATGACATGCACGATAACGGGCGAACCGTAATCCTTGGCCTGTTCGAATGCACGTACCACGTCTTTGATGTTGTGACCATCGACGGGACCAATGTACTTGATATCGAGGTTCGAATACAGCGCCTCGTTATTGCTGAAGCGCGCGAGAAACCCGCGCAAACCTCCGCGCAAACCGCGATACAGCGCACGAGCGGGTCCACCCAATCGACGCGCAAATGCCCACGAGGCGTGATGCAGATTTTTGTAGGTTGGACGCGTGCGAACCTGGCTGAGGAATCGAGAAATGCCTCCAATTGTTGGCGCATAGGAACGTCCGTTATCGTTCACCACGATAACAAGGCGTCTGGAATTGTCGTGCGAGATGTTGTTCAGTGCCTCCCACGTCATTCCGCCCGTCAGCGCACCATCGCCTACCACGGCGACAACCGTGCGATCGTTCTGACCCGTCATCTCGAATGCTTTCGAGATACCGTCAGCCCACGAGAGCGAACTTGATGCGTGCGAGCTTTCGACGATGTCATGCACCGACTCCGATCGCTGCGGATAACCGGCCAAACCACCCGCTTCACGCAACTTCGTGAAGTCCTGTCGGCCCGTCACAAGCTTATGTACGTATGACTGATGTCCCGTATCCCAGATGATGGGGTCGTGGGGTGACGCAAAAACCTTATGGAGACCCAATGTGAGTTCCACTACACCGAGGTTTGGACCAAGGTGTCCCCCGGTCAATGCGACCGACTCGATCAGCTTCGTGCGAATATCCGCGGCAAGGCTCTCCAATTCCTCCCACCCGAGTCCACGAAGGTCCTCGGGTGAGTGAATGGAGTCAAGTGACATAACTAGACCAACGACCGGAGAACGTACTGCAGGATGCCACCGTTTCGGTAGTAATCAGCCTCGCCCGGTGTGTCGATACGAACGACGGCATCAAACTCGACGACCGACTTTCCGGCGGGCGAATGCGCCGTCGGTGTTGCCATCACGTGAACGGTCGAGGGCGTAATTCCGTTGTTCAATTCATCGATACCGGTGAACGTGAATTCTTCGGTGCCATCAAGGCCCAGGGAATCCGCGTTCTGGCCCGCAGGGAACTGCAGCGGAATGACACCCATGCCGATGAGGTTAGAGCGGTGGATGCGCTCGTAGGTCTCGGCGATGACCGCACGAACACCCAGCAGACGCGTTCCCTTTGCCGCCCAGTCACGGCTCGAGCCCGAACCGTATTCCTTGCCCGCCAGGATCACCAACGGCGTTCCCGCGTTTACGTAGTGTTCCGATGCGTCGAAGATGAACGACTGCGCGCCATCAGCGGTCGTGAAGTCACGTGTGTACCCGCCCTCGACGCCGTCCAGAAGCTGGTTCTTCAATCGAATGTTTGCAAAAGTGCCACGAATCATGATCTCGTGGTTGCCGCGTCGCGATCCGTACGAGTTGAAGTCAGCGCGGTCGACACCGTGTGCAGCAAGGTACTGTCCCGCAGGGCTGTCGGCCTTGATCGAACCGGCCGGCGAAATGTGGTCGGTTGTCACAGAGTCGCCAAGCTTCGCCAGGACGCGAGCGCCTGAGATGTTCACGACAGGTGACGGCTCCAATTGCATACCCTCGAAGTACGGAGGCTTACGAACATAGGTGGACTGTGCATCCCACTCGAATACGTCGCCCACGGGGGTGGGAATCGAACGCCAACGTTCGTCGCCTTCGAACACACTTGCGTACTGGCGGTTGAACATCTCGGTGTCTATCGACGAATCAATCGTGGCCTGAACTTCGGCCGCTGATGGCCAAATGTCGGCGAGGAAGACGTCCGTGCCATCGGCATCCTGGCCCAGAGGCTGTGCATCGAAGTCGAAGTCCATTGTGCCGGCCAGCGAGTAGGCAATGACGAGAGGCGGCGACGCTAAGTAGTTCATCTTCACATCGGGGTTGATGCGTCCCTCAAAGTTACGGTTACCCGACAACACTGCCGTGACGGCCAGGTCGTTGTCCTGAATGGCTTCCGAGATGTGTTCATGAAGCGGTCCCGAGTTGCCGATACACGTGGTGCAGCCGTAGCCCACGAGATAGAAACCTAGGGCCTCGAGGTCGTCCATCAGGCCGGCCTTCTCGTAGTAATCGGTGACAACCTTGGAACCGGGTGCAAGGGTGGTCTTGACCCACGGCTTTGCCGAAAGACCGCGCGCAACCGCATTACGCGCCAACAAACCGGCGGCCAACATCACCGACGGGTTTGACGTGTTGGTGCACGACGTGATTGCTGCGATGGCCACGTGTCCGTTATCTACGGTGAATTCCTTACCGTCAACCGACACAGCGACGGGCGCCGAAGCGGGACCTGCCACGTATGTGGCAAGATCCTTTTCGAACTGCGCCTTCGACGCGGTCAATTCGATGCGGTCCTGCGGACGCTTGGGTCCAGCAATCGACGGAACGACGGTCGAGAGATCGAGTTCAAGGTACTCGCTGAAGCGAGGCTCGATGTCCGGGTTGTGCCACAGTCCCTGAGCCTTCGCGTATGCCTCGACCAACGCGATGGTTTCTGCCGGACGACCGGTCAGACGCAAGTAGTCAACGGTGACATCGTCCACAGGGAACATCGCAGCGGTGGAACCGAATTCCGGGCTCATGTTGCCGATGGTGGCGCGGTTTGCCAGAGGCACCTGCGAAACGCCCGCGCCGTAGAATTCGACGAACTTGCCCACGACACCGTGCTTACGCAGCATGTCCGTGATGGTGAGGACGACGTCGGTCGCCGTTACAGCGGAGGGAATTGCGCCCGTGAGCTTGAAGCCCACGACACGAGGAATCAACATGGAGACGGGCTGACCCAACATGGCCGCCTCGGCTTCGATACCGCCGACGCCCCAGCCCAACACACCAAGACCATTAACCATGGTGGTGTGTGAGTCCGTGCCCACACACGTGTCGGGGAACGCCACAACGGCTCCGTCGACGTCGCGTGTGTACACAACCTTGGCCAGGTTCTCCATGTTCACCTGGTGCACAATTCCCGTTCCCGGGGGTACCACCTTGAAGTTGTCGAACGCGGTTTGACCCCAACGAAGGAACTGGTAGCGCTCGCCGTTGCGCTCGTATTCGATTTCAACGTTGCGCTCAAACGCGTCTTCGCGACCGAACAGATCGGCGATAACCGAGTGGTCAATGACCAATTCGGCCGGGGCCAAAGGATTGATTTTGGTAGGGTCTCCGCCGAGGTCGCTCATGGCCTCACGCATGGTGGCGAGGTCGACGATGCAGGGAACACCCGTGAAGTCCTGCATCACAACGCGGGCAGGGGTGAACTGGATCTCGGTGTCGGGCTGGGCGTTGTGGTCCCAATGACCCAGGGCAGAAATCTGTGCGGCCGTAATGTTCGCACCGTCCTCGGTACGTAACAGGTTCTCAAGCAGGACCTTGAGGCTGAACGGAAGGGTCTCGTGGCCGTCAACCGCGTCAATGCGGTAGTAGCGGTAGTCGTTGTCTCCAACAGACAACACGCTCTCGGAACCAAAAGTATTGATGCTAGCCACAGGTACTCCTCAGTCTTTTTCTATGATTCTATTCTGCCGTCTGCGCGGCGTTTTTCGGTTGCGATTCACCCGCGCCGCCAAAGATTCCGCGCATGAGCAACCAGGTCACCCACAACATCGCGGCATACAGGGGTACACCCAGAATGAGCTTTGCCGCCGCCAATGCACCGGTTGCCTGCGCAAAGTACAGCGGTAGCTCCACGATGAGGCGCAGCGAAAACACACCCATCCATCCCACAGTCGCAATCAGGGCCCGGTAATACTTCGGTCGAGATTCGCGCCATCCGTGATCCGCCGTCAATGCGGCGGCGAAAACGCCGATAAGGGGTCGGCGTATAAGCAACGACAGCAGCAATACCGCAATACTTACGCCGTTAGTGATGAACCCCGGTATGAAGTTGTCCTCCGCACGCCCCGAGAACAACGCAATTCCCGCGGACAGGGCTAATCCAATCGCACCCGACACCGCAGGCATGACGGGTTCACGTCGAATGATGCGTACCAGGATGAGAATCACCGACACGGCTACGGGAGCAAGGACGGAGGGAACCACACTTGCTGTGGCAGTGTAGACCACCAGAAACAAAAGACCGGGTGCAATCGATTCGATGAGCCCGCGGACTCCCCCAATTGCAGCAAAAAGCTGGGAAGCCGTGGGGTTTTCGCCCGGTGTTACGACGGCCCAACCGGACTTCGCCGCGATGTCAGCCACTCCCGGCTTCACGGGCTCGGGACCTGTCACTGCGTTATGCTCCCGGCTGCTGAGGCACGCGCATCGGCAGAAGTTCGCGCGGAGGCAACGGTTCCGTTCCGCGGTTCACCACCAGCGAGCGATACACAGATTCGATGTCAGTGGCTGCTACGCCACCTTCCGCAGCAGGCCCCGAAATGACTCCGCGCAGGAACCACTTGGGGCCATCAACTCCCACAAAGCGGACGGGACGCGGGGCACCATCCGCGACAGGAACCATCGCCGCGAGTTCCGGCCCGAAGGGACCATCAATTTCGGTCGACGTTCCGCCCTGTTTCGACAGCTGTTCGGCTACCTGGCCGCGAATTTCGGCCCACAGCCCGGTGCTGCGGGGGGCCGCAAATACCTGACACTGAACCGTGGAACCCGCTAATTCGAGCGTGACGGCGACAACGCGCTTCGTCGATTCTTCAATCTCGAGGCGCATTTGCATCGTTTCGCGCGGCGGAATCTTCAGCGCGCCCAAGTCGATGAATGGCTGCGCGGGGTTCGACTCCGACACATCGAGCGGACCGGCGACAGCTCTGTCCGCGGGTGCACTTTTTACGGCCATTGTCGATTCGCTCATGAGTTGTCCTTTCGGGTGACACCGGTGGAACCAAACCCACCCTCGCCACGTTCCGTCCCGGGCAGTTCTGCCACGGGAACAAATTCTGCACGCACAACCGGCATTATCACCAATTGCGCAATGCGATCACCCACTGAGACGGTGAAGGGCTCAGTACGATCGGTGTTCATTATTATCACGGCGATTTCACCGCGATACCCCGCATCAATAGTCCCCGGGGAATTAACGAGTGCAATACCGTGTTTCAACGCCAGCCCACTGCGCGGCATAACAAATGCGGCAAAACCGGACGGAAGCGCAATGGACAGACCTGTGGGGATCGCGGCACGCTCGCCGGGAGCCAGCGTAATGTTCACAGTGGAGCACAAATCGGCTCCCGCATCGCCGGCATGGGCATATGTCGGGGCAGAAGCGCCAGTAATCAACACCATTGGGGAAACGGTCACCAGCACAGCGTATTACATGGTCGAATAGATACATGATTGTGTACCGCGAGCGACTGACTCCACCCATGACCTTCCACCTGGCACTTGCGCTGTTATTGCCGCTGGGTTACGGGATGTTTGCGCCCATCTCGGTTATTTTCGGAATCGCCTGGGCCATTGTGCTTTTGGTCGCCGCAGAGTTGTGGCTTTTCGTGTGGGCGCCGCTTCTCGTAATTACAGAATCAGAGGTGCGTGCCGGACGCGCGACGATTAGCCGTTCGATAATTGGCGCCGTAACACCGATTGCACGGACCGAACGCCGCGCTGCGCTTCATGACGCACGGTCATGGAAACTGTTACGAGCCTGGATCCCCACAGCGGTCACCATTGACATCACCGATCCCGAAGACCCCACTCCATTTTGGTTCGTGTCGACTCGGCGCCCCGAGCGAGTCGCCGAGATACTGAACGCCCGCTAAACGTGCCAAAGCCCGCGACTTACAGTCGCGTGGCCAGAGCATCGCTGCACAAATTGGCAGACATCGATACCTTCTAGGCAGCGCACTCCGTGCACACGGGGCCTGATGCAGGGGACTCGTGATGAATCTGCGAACGGTGCTTCACAAGGAAGCACTCCATGCACGTGAATTCGTCTGCCTGCGGGGGCAATACAACAACGTCCAGTTCAATGTTGGCCAGATCCTGGCCGCCCATCTCTAAACTGTCGGGATTGTCCGCATCATCGAAGTCGGACATTCCGCGCACTACGGGAACTCGCTCCTGGAGAGCTTGAAGCGACTCTACGTCTTCATCGCCCTTGCGCTGGTCCGGGTCACGTTCCGCCATGTCGATTACAACCTTTCGTTGTGCGTATCTGCGGGGATAGTTTGCGACACATTCCGCCAAAATGCAAAACGGCTCAAAATTGTGCAAAAACTGCGCGCCAAAGCGCGGTATTCTCGGCACAAGTACTTGTGCAAGGGAAGGGAACCGACGTGGAGAAGCTCACGATTATCGGCATCGATGCCGGTGTGATTAGCGCCGTTTCCGATAGTGGTCAGCTGTACACGATGGAACTCACCGATGACGTGCGGGCCGCGCTCAAGCCACGGATTGCCCCCGCCACAAGTTCCGTCTCACCGCGCGAACTGCAGGCCTTATTGCGCTCTGGCCTGAGCGTTGCCGAGGTCGCAGAACGAACGGGTGAATCGGTTGCCCATGTCGAACGGTACGAAGGCCCCGTGCTCGCTGAGTTGGGATTTGTGCTCGAGCGCGCGCAGGCGGTGACCGTGCAAGGGATGGCCGACGGAATGACGTTCCGGGAAGCCCTCGAACACAAGCTCGCCGAACAGGGCGGCGAAATTGTCCGCTGGCAGTCATATCGTCTGGATGACGAATGGGTCATCGCAATCTCGGTACTCGTGGGAGATGTTGCGGATGAAGCGACGTGGACCTTCGATTCACGCAAATTGACGCTGCACCCGACGAATACCGCAGCAGTGCGCCTGTCAAAGGCGAATGCATCGGATTCGTCGTTATTCCCGCCATTACGTGTGGTTGCGGAAACGGAACCCATTCGATTCGACAGCGGACAATTCGAGCCGCTACCAGCACACCTGAGCGCTGTGTCGCCGGTGACCGCACCGTCCGACACGGGCACAACGGTCATTCACACTTCGGGCACTACCGCCGAAGCCGCCGAACTACCGTTCGTCGACCCCGAACTCACCGCACCCGCCGACTTGCTGGAAGAATTACAGCGCCGCCGCGGCGAACGTGCGAATGCGATGTCTTCGCATCCCTCTACGGGTTCGATTCCCATCATCGCTCTAGACGACGCGGGGAACCCCATTGATCCGACGCCCACCGCTCCACACGCCGCTCGCGAGAGCGACGATTCATTCACAGATTCGACTCCCTCGCGATCGCACAAGCGAACTCGGCCCAATATGCCGTCGTGGGATGAAATCGTCTTCGGCACACGTCCCGAAGACGACTAGGCGAAGGCTCCGAACCTCTTCAGAGGAACGACCATCTCGGCCGGTGTCATTCCCCCGTGGTGACCCACCATTGACAATGCGCTCGCGCTTGCAACTCGTGCGTCGAAATACACCCGCTCCCCCTTCGGTAACACAATGACGTCCCCGATGCGGGCGTAATGCTCGTCACTGACTTCACCGAACCAACCGCGCTCGATTGCCACGTCTCGCGTCGCGATAATGGCGCGCGATGATTCGGCGTCATGCCACAACGACACAACGTCACCTACTCGTTCTGCATCGTCGACATAAAGGTGCACGCATCGAGGCTCACCTCCCGTGAGAACACCCTGAAGTAGCGGCGAATCGGCGGGTACGATGACACGATTGTGTTCGGCAATGTCGATAACCCCGTGGTCGGCCGTGACCACCATTCCATCTTTCGATCCCAGAATTGTGGTCAGGTCAGCGACGAAGCCGTCGAGGTCTTCTAGCCGCCGAATCCACTGATCGCTTCCTACGCCCGATGCATGAGCAGTCATGTCAAGTTCTGGAACATACACATAGGCCACGCCGCGCGGTGTGGTTTTCAGAAAGCGGTTGACCGCATCGAGGCGTTCAGGATAGGTCTGTGCTGCGTGATATTCCGCTCCTCGAAGTGTCGCTCTGGTAAGACCTGAGTGCGCGTAACGAGCCGACGCGATAACCCACGACGGGATCTGGGACTCTGTTTCCCAAATGGTGGGCACGGGTTGCCACGATTCCACGTGCAGTGAATCCAGACCACTGAGCTGATTGACGATGAGTCCCGTCGCAGGATTGCGGACCGAATACCCCACGAGTCCGTGGACACCGGGATCGACGCCCGTCATGAGTGACGTCAACATCGAGGCAGTGGTGGTGGGAAAGCCGGCGGAGATTGAGGGGCCCGTTGCCGCCGTGAGTGTGCGCGCATGTGCCTTGCGCGCCAAAAGATTTGTCTCTCCGAGGCCGTCCACGAGCACGATGATGGCGTGTCGAACGGGCTTAAGATTCAGATTATTTCGCTCTCCGGACACCGCACGAAAGCAACTTTGCAGCACAGCGGCGAGGCTACGGTCCTTGGCCGTTAGCGCGGGTAACATTACGGACATTGTGAGCACCTCTCCTTCTGTTTCCGAACGTATTGACGACGTTGACCTTTCGCATGAAATGCAGGGGTCGTTCCTGGAATATGCGTACTCCGTTATCTATTCTCGCGCGCTTCCCGACGCACGCGATGGAATGAAGCCCGTTCAGCGCAGAATTTTGTACCAAATGGCAGAGATGGGTCTGCGTCCCGAGCGCGGGTACGTTAAGAGTGCACGCGTGGTCGGCGAGGTGATGGGCAAGCTGCACCCTCACGGCGATAGCGCAATCTACGATGCCCTGGTGCGACTCTCTCAGTCGTTCACATTGCGAGTCCCCTTTGTGGACGGCCACGGCAACTTTGGTTCGCTGGATGACGGCCCCGCCGCCTCGCGATACACCGAAGCCAAACTTCGACCCGAGGCCATGGCAATGGTGGACGGCCTCGACGAGGATGTCGTTGATTTCGTCCCGAACTATGACGGTTCCATCATGCAACCATCGGTGCTGCCGTCGGCGTTCCCCAGCCTGCTGGTCAACGGCGCGAGCGGCATTGCGGTGGGCATGGCGACGAACATGGCGCCGCACAATCTCACCGAGGTCATCGCGGCAGCTCGGCACCTCATTGAAAACCCCGATGCCACCCTGGATGAACTCATGGAGTTTGTGCCAGGACCGGACCTGCCCACCGGCGGCGTGATCGTGGGCCTTGATGGCATTCGCGAGGCCTACGCGACAGGAAAGGGTTCCTTCCGTACGCGAGCGCGTTCCACGATTGAACACATCTCGGCCCGAAAACAGGGAATCGTCATCACCGAACTCCCCTACCTGGTGGGTCCCGAACGTGTGATTGAACGCATCAAGGACGGTGTTGCAAAGAAGAAAATCATCGGCATCAGCAATGTGACTGACCTCACTGACCGGAAAAATGGCCTACGCCTTGTCATCGAAGTGAAGACGGGATTCTCGCCGGAAGCTGTCCTCGAGCAGCTCTATAAACTGACACCGATCGAGGATGGTTTCTCGATCAACAATGTTGCGCTTGTTGACGGCCGGCCCCAGACACTCGGGCTAAAGGACATGTTGCGGGTGTTCGTGGAACACCGTATCGAGGTCGTGAGCCGACGATCCGCGTATCGATTGGCACGACGTCAGGAACGACTTCACCTTGTCGACGGCCTGTTGATCGCGATTCTCGATATTGATGACGTGATTCAGGTCATCCGCACATCGGATGATGTGGATGCGGCACGCACGAAGTTGCAAACGGTTTTTGATCTGTCGCAAATTCAGGCCGAATACATCCTGGAACTGCGCTTGCGCCGATTGACGAAGTTTTCGCGTGTTGAATTGGAATCGGAACGCGATGCCTTGCGCGCCGAGATTGCGTCATTAACCGAACTCCTCGCATCGCCACGTCTCATTCGCGCAACCGTGAGCCAGGAATTATCAGACACCGCGACACGATTTGGCACAGCGCGACGCACCTCACTGATGGAATCCGCCGGTGAAGCGGTATCGGCCCGCACCAGCAACTCGGGTGGCACGAACCTGGAAATTGAAGATTTGCCGTGCCGCGTACTTGTGTCAACCACGGGCCGTGCTGTGCGGATAGATGCAGAGGGCGACATCCCGGTTGCCACGCAACGCACCAAGCATGATGCGCTTCTGACCGTTGTTCCCACAACGGTTCGTGGCGATATTGCCGCCGTGACCTCGCGCGGTCGACTCATTCGATTCTCGCCCGTTGACCTTCCATCCGCTCCGATGACGTCTGTTTCCCTGGCGGCCGGCTCGCGACTTTCGGATTACGTGATTGGTGTGGAGCGTGGCGAGCGCATCGTTGCGGTCGTACCGTTCGGTACCGATCCGATCGGCATGGGCACTCGTCGTGGTGTGGTTAAGCGCGTGGATCCCTCGACGTTCCCCAACAAATCGGAATTTGGAATATTTACCATCGATGACAAGGACGAAGTAATTGGTGCAGCCGTCGCGCCCGATACCCACGAACTAGTCTTCGTCAGCCATAAGACCCAATTACTTCACTTCCCCGCGTCTCAGGTGAGGCCGCAGGGAATTGGCGCTTCGGGAGTGGCGGGAATCAATTTGAGCGATGGCGACGTTGCCATTACATTCGCCTCCGTCGAACCCGGCACCGCGCATGTTGTAACAGTGACAGCCGCCGAAGCAACCCTGGCCGGAGCAGACCCCGGCCGTGCAAAGGTAACACTATTTTCTGAGTTCCCCGGGAAGGGACGAGGGACGGGCGGTGTGCGAGCACACGCGCTCCTGAAGGGCGAAATTGGTCTGTCTCTGGCGTGGGTGGGAGTCTCTCCGCTTGCGGTGGCGGCGGATGGCAGCCCTCGTGAACTTCCCGTCGATCTGGGCAAGCGTGACGGCAGCGGCTCGCCCTTGGCCGACGTCATCGCCACGATTGGCGAGTCCGCCGCGACGTTTAACTCGACGACGACGCTGTAACAACCGGTCGGGTGTGGTGTACGCGATGCCGCACCACCCACCGGTCGCAGCGGCCTAGACGTCGATTCGATCGCGGTCGAGGCCATCCCCCGCCACGATGAAATCGCGTCGAGGCGCAACCTCATTGCCCATCAGCAGCTCAAAAACATGAGATGCGGCCTCGAGGTCGGTGACCGTCACCCGGCGCAGCGTACGATGCGCGAGGCTCATCGTGGTGTCGGCAAGCTGGTCAGCATCCATTTCGCCCAAGCCCTTGTACCGCTGAATGGGCTCTTGCCACTTCTTGCCCGCCTTACGCAATGCCTCCAACGTGGAGTGCAATTCTGCCTCGGAATAGGTGTACACCACGTCGTTGGGCTTGGAACCCGCATTGATAGCAACGATGCGGTGAAGCGGTGGAACTGCCGCATACACACGCCCCGCCTCGACCAAAGGCCGCATGTACTTGAAAAACAGTGTGAGCAACAGGGTGCGAATATGGGCGCCATCTACATCCGCGTCGCTCATGATGATGACCTTGCCGTAGCGTGCCTGTTCAATGTCAAAGGTTCGTCCGCTACCCGCACCAATCACCTGAATAATCGCCGCACATTCCGAGTTCGACAGCATGTCACTAACGGACGCCTTCTGGACGTTCAGAATCTTGCCTCGAATGGGCAACAACGCCTGAAATTCTGAATCACGCGCCAATTTTGCGGTGCCGAGCGCCGAATCGCCCTCGACGATAAATAGTTCGGATCTCTCAAATTCATTGCTGCGGCAATCCACCAGCTTGGCGGGAAGGGTCGAGGATTCCAGTGCGTTCTTGCGCCGTTGGTTTTCCTTGTGTGTGCGAGCCGAAATGCGGCTCTTCATCTCGGCGACAACCTTGTCCAACACGAGGGACGTCTGGGCTTTGTCTTCGCGTTTGGTCGATGCAAACTTTGCGTCCAGCGCACGCGTTACCACCTGTGACACGACCTGTCGCACTGCGGGGGTGCCGAGGATTTCCTTGGTCTGACCCTCGAATTGAGGCTCGGCAAGACGGACCGTTACGACCGACGTCATGCCGTTGAGAATGTCATCCTTTTCGATTTTGTCGTTGCCCACCTTGAGCCGCCGAGAATTTTTGTCCACCTCGGCGCGGATTGTCTTAAGCATCGCCTGCTCGAAACCTGCGATATGTGTACCGCCCTTGGGCGTTGCGATGATGTTGACAAAGCTCTTCTGGACGACATCGTAACCCGTTCCCCAGCGCAGTGCGATGTCAACGTGACACGTGCGTTCTATCTCGGTGGACACCATATGCCCGTCGTCGTTGAGAACGGGAACGGTCTCGACGAAGGTTCCTTCCCCATCGAGTCGCCATACCGACGTGAGCGCCTCGTCGGGTGCTAAAAATTCGGTGAATTCCGAAATGCCCCCGTCAAACGCGAAGGAATAGTGATCGTTCGCACCCTTGCGGTTATCGTCTACCGTCATCGACAAGCCACTGACCAGGAAGGCCGTCTGTCGGGCGCGGGCTAACAAGTTGTCTAGGGAAATATCCGATGCGGAACCAAAAATCTCGCGGTCGGGCCACCATCGCACCCGTGTCCCGGTCACTCCCTTCGCGGTCTTTCCTACAATCCGCAGTTCGCTCTGGGCGACAAATGGAGTGAAGGCGTTCCGTGGCGACGGTTCGTCGGAGTCATCAAACACGCCCGGTTCACCGCGGTGGAATGACATCGCATGCGTCTTCCCGTCGCGATCCACGAATACATCAAGGCGCTCGGACAACGCATTCACGACCGACGCACCGACACCGTGCAGACCGCCCGATGCTGTGTACGAACCCGAACCAAACTTTCCACCCGCGTGCAATTTGGTGAACACCACCTCGACACCGGACAAGCCTGTTCGAGGCTCGATATCGACGGGAATTCCACGGCCGGTGTCGTGGACTTCGATACTTCCATCGTTGTGCAGACGAATGCCGATTGTTGAACCATGACCCGCGAGGACCTCGTCTACCGAATTGTCAATGATTTCCCAGATGCAGTGCATCAATCCGCGTTCATCGGTTGAACCGATATACATTCCGGGACGCTTGCGGACCGCCTCGAGGCCCTCAAGGACACTGAGATGACGAGCGGAATATTCAGAAGATGCCACGTGTAAACCTGAACCTTTCGGTGAATCTCTAGGCTACCGAGCGCAGTAACGTTCGGCCGACGGCACTCCGCGTTAACGAGAAATTACGCCACGGGCGAAAAGGCCCTGATGGCGACACGGAATGTCAGTGGCGCATGGTGAAATAGAGAGTCAACAAGGAGAACACCATGACAACGAATGCATCACTCGACACCTCGACCGCTGTTGTGCCGCAGCTGACGGCACTCGACCGCTGCGATTCGTGTGGCGCACAAGCCTACGTCCGAGTGACGCTCAAGCATGGCGAATTAATGTTTTGTGGCCACCATGCAGACGAGGTTCGCGACCGTCTGATGCCTACCGCGCTCGAATGGTTGGACGAAACTGCGCGACTGCGAACCGGACACGGTGTCTAACTCCCCCTACAGAGCCGTTGAATTTTCGGCGACAGCTCTCGCGCAGAATGTGGCGCTGCTTCGGAACGCCGTCGGCGTAGACGAGCCGCTGGATCTGCGCAACGATGCCTATGGGCACGGGCAATCATGGGTTCGTGACATCGCACACAGCTTCGGATTTCACCAGTTCTGGGAAAACGATTCCGACGACCCCATTCCGGCTACATCGCGCCAGCTTTACGGATTAAGCGGCGGGTCGCCTGTGGCAACGGTTGCGGGCGAGGTGGTCGCGGTCAAGGCAATCCCCAAAGCCGAGTCGGTGTCGTATGGATACACCTGGACCGCCGAAAGAGATTCAACCCTGGCTCTCGTGGCCTTGGGCTTTGCCGACGGTATCCCCCGTGGCGCCTCGAATCAGGGGCTCACAGTTATTAATCACGTCATTCTGCCCACTGTAGGCCGAATCGCAATGGATCAGTTCGTCGTGGACATCACCGATGGACATGCCTCGGTTGGAGATCTCGCGACGCTGTGGACGACCGACGCCCCCATCAGTACCTGGACGGCGAATGGTGCACGGGACCCGCTGATTGTCATACATAACCTTGGGTGGCGTATAGAGCGGCGGTGGGTGTCGTGAGCGCAATCGCTCATATTGACCTTGCGGCGTTTGAACACAACGTTCGGTCCATTGTGTCGTCGGTGAAACCTGCCGCAACCTGGATTGCGGTGAAGGCGAATGCCTATGGTCACGGAATGAGCGAACTTGTCGACAATGCACTTGATGCAGGAGCACACGGTTGTGCGGTGCTGGATATTGAGAGTGCGTTGACACTTCGATCGGCGGGAGTCGCGGCTCCTCTTTTTGCCTGGTTGCACGGTGCACACTCGCGATTCGCGGATGCGGTGGCACAGGACATCGATTTAGGGATTTCCACCCGCGAACAGCTCGATCGAGTTGCAGCGGTTCCCGGTGTCGCGCGCGTGCATCTCAAAATCGATACAGGTCTGCACCGAAATGGTTTCTCGGAAGCAGACTGGCAATCATTGTGTGACATCGCCGCCGAGCTCGAGCGTCGTGGTTCGATTCGTGTGGTTGGCGTGTGGTCGCACCTCGCGGATGCCGGTCCGGAACACGATCGTCGTGCGCTCGTAAATTTTGATCGTGCCATCGATTCTGCTCGTGCCGCAGGATTGTCGCCCGACATGTGCCATATTGCCGCAAGTTCTGCGGCACTGAGTGAACCCGAATCGCGTCACGACGGCGTCAGGGTTGGTATCGCCGCATACGGCATTTCGCCGTTCGATGATAGAGATGGGCGTGCGCTGGGTTTGCGACCCGTCATGACTCTGACGAGCGAGGTCATCGAGGTTCGACACGATGGTGCGATCATCGGTGCAGGGTGGGCGGACGGTGTGCCGGTCGGCGGCGACAACGGTGGTGAAATCACCATTTCGCAGACTCGCTATGCCGTTCGGGCGGTTCATGCACGGACCACGGAAATTGAGCTCGACACGACAGATGTTCGTGTGGGAATGTCGTGCATCATCTTTGGCGAGGGAGGCGCAACCGCCGAAGAATGGGCCGCCTGGATGGGCACGATTGGCGACGAAATTGTGACGTCTGTGCCCTCGTCAGTCCGTCGCGTGTACGCCTAGCACCCGCGACTCGCTCAGAAGGATTCCTGTCGGATTATCGACCGATTCGTTGACGAATAGCGCGACGAGACTCGTTTGCCGCATGAGTGGCACGGCGAAGTGCCTCGTTTCCGTCCGGAAGTTCATCACCCAGCGCAGAAACCAACATGCGGTCTGCTACCGCAGGATTCATGGGTAAATATGCTCCGTGGGAATGGGTACCGATGATGGTCCCCGCAACGACGCCATCGGACGCAATTGAGAGCCCGTGAATGTCACGAATGTGCGGGGCGAGGTTGGTGACAACGTCGTGCCCCGAGTTGATGAACCCCGCCACGTCAAGACCGTCCGTCGACCCAATGAACTCGCCCACAAGCCGCTGGGAGCGCGGTACGGAAACGCCATCAATGAGCCCGGCGCCCACAACCGAGGTGCCGTCCGACCAATCAACGCGCCGAGTCAGCAGATGCATTCCCCCGCCGATTGCCAGCACCTGTGCGGATTGTGCGACGGCACTTCCTACAGAATCAGCGAGCGCGCGAGCGTGTTCAGCCGCGCGCTTCACCGCACTGGATGAACCTGACCCGATGAGGTAAATATCGCCATTCGAGGGAATCTTCTGGCCTAGCTCTACCTCTGTGACCGCTACGCGGATTCCCCGCCACTCGGCACGCTTACGGAGCGCCAACACGTTACCTGAATCACCAAAGAGTCCGAGCACTTCGGGATACACGTGGACGATGCGAATCATTGCTGACCCTCGATTTCCTTGTATCCCAATTCGCGACGCAGATCCATCATCTGCTCGTAGTTCACAATCGCGGTGCGAAATTCTTGACGGGACGGCGTCGTCGCAACTCCAAAATGGGCAAAAGCGCGGGAAGTGTTCTCCTCGACGAGACCTACGGGAATCTCGGCATACGCCAAACGTGTTTCCCACTGCCATGCCTTGGTGCCAGACAGGACATCAACGTGGTCGAGTGCGCTCACATCAATGTCATAGATCCAACTGGGATCGGGCGTTCCCTCATCGACCGCCATGTAGAGCGATTCAGGCGCCTCCTGTAGCGCATCGAGATTCATCTGCAAGCTGGGGTGGTTTTTCATCATGACAATCGTCAAGGGGGCCGCGAAGGCCTGGACCTCCTCACCGCGCCCATAGACCGGATTGAGGTCGGAAATCGCCCGTGCCGAGACCGAGGCATCATGGCGCGAGCCCATAACCACGGCAACGGTCGCGATGGCCGCTGCCGCGTCGAGCGCGTAATGCAGACCAGCAGCGGGCAGGTGGACGGACACCGTCTCACCATCAACCTCAATGCCCGTCACTCGCGCAGACTGCGCAGTAACGAGCGCGCGAGGAGCACGACGATCTGCCCGGGTTTGTATTCCAACGTGCGCGTCATATACGCCCCGTGGTGCTGCAGCGGGGTCAACATCGAAGCCATAGACAGCATGACTTTGCATGGCCAAAATATTTCCGATGGCGCGGGTGTTTGCATCGGCATCGTTGACAATAATCGTCTGTGCCGACGCACCAATCTGATGCACCATTTCGATGACGCGCTCGGGTTCAAAGAATCGGTTGAGCTGGTCGACCTGAATATTCAGAAGCACGGCATGAGTCGGCTTGATTGTGGCCACCAGTTTGGGTCCATAGGCCTCGTCGAGTTCGAGCACAATTGCCGAGGCCTTCAGCGAGCCCCTGAGTGACACCGAGGCAAGCACTGCAGATGCCACGCCCTGCGGCAAATTGCCTCCGGATGGATTGGAAAAAACGATGTGCCCATTCGCCTCGAGCGCGGCCACAATCATGGCGGTTGTCGTCGATTTACCGTTCGAACCCGTCACGACGATGATGGGAGCCTCGCCACGACTCGCGAACGTATCAAAAACCGTCGACAAAAAATTCGGCGCGACGCGGAGTGCAACCCAACCCGGCAGCGCAGAACCGCCCCCACGAAGGCGAGTGAGTACTCGGACAATTCGCCCGAGTACGACGGCGAGAACGGTACGCACCGCTGTTACTCGAGGAACTCGCGCAACTGCTGGGCACGCGCGGGGTGGCGCAACTTCGCCATGGTCTTCTGCTCGATCTGACGAATGCGCTCGCGCGTCACGCCAAACGTCTCGCCAATCTGATCCAGTGTCTTCGCAATACCGTCACCCAGGCCGTATCGCATGCGGATGACGCCGGCCTCGCGCTCGGACAACGAGTCCAACACGCTTTCCAGAGTGCTGAGCAGCATGGCGTTGGCCACAGCATCCAGGGGTACGACGGCTTCGGTGTCCTCGATGAGGTCTCCGAACTCGCTGTCGCCGTCTTCACCCAGAGGCGTATGCAACGAAATGGGCTCGCGACCATACTTCTGAACCTCGACAACCTTTTCCGGCGTCATGTCCAGCTCGGCGGCGAGCTCTTCGGGCGTAGGTTCGCGTCCCAAGTCCTGCAGCAACTGACGCTGAACACGGGCAAGCTTATTAATGACCTCGACCATGTGCACGGGGATTCGAATGGTGCGGGCTTGGTCGGCCATGGCGCGAGTAATAGCCTGGCGAATCCACCAGGTTGCATAAGTCGAGAATTTGAAGCCCTTGGTGTAGTCGAATTTCTCTACCGCACGGATGAGACCCAGGTTTCCTTCCTGGATGAGGTCCAGGAACTGCATTCCGCGGCCCGTGTAACGCTTCGCGAGCGACACGACCAGACGCAGGTTGGCACTCAGCAGATGCTCTTTGGCGCGCTTTCCATCTCGGGCAACCCACGACAGTTCGCGGCCGTCCTTCGTTTTCTGCTTCGAGGGTGACAACGAGTTGTACTTCTCTTCGGCGAAGAGACCCGCTTCGATACGCATCGCCAATTCAACTTCTTGTTCGGCGTTGAGCAGCGAGACCTTGCCGATTTGCTTCAGGTAGTCCTTGACCGGGTCTGCGGTGGCCCCTGTGATGGTGGTCGAGACGCTCTGGATTTCGTCATCCGAGGCTGAAATCACAATGGCATCGACGGGCAACTGGTCGCCCAATGCCTTCTTGACGTCTTCGGCCTCTTCGTCGGTCAGCGTGATTTCTTCGTCCGCAATGGCCTCATCGGCGACAACAGCGATCTCGTCGACGACGACAACGACATCATCAATATCTGCCTCGTCGATCGCATCATCCGCGACAACCTTCTTTGAGGCGCGCTTGGCAGGTGCCTTCTTAGCGGGGGGAACGTCGGCAGCCGATGCTGCTGCCAGAGCGGCTTTTGCGAGGGCAGCCTTGGTCGGAGCCTTCGCGGGAGCCTTCGTTGCTGCTGACTTCGCCGGAGCCTTGGCAGGAGTCTTCGCTGCCGCCGACTTCGCGGGAGCTGTGGCAGCCGCAGTGGCTTTTGACTCTGTTGTGGCGGCAGCCGCCTTTGTTGCGGTCGCCTTTGTCGTCGTGGTCTTCGCAGCCGTTGCCTTC
This sequence comes from Microbacteriaceae bacterium MWH-Ta3, assembly GCA_003053925.1. Lineage (GTDB taxonomy): Bacteria > Actinomycetota > Actinomycetes > Actinomycetales > Microbacteriaceae > MWH-TA3. Next base: position 1,401,257 of record QBKD01000001.1, on the reverse strand, counting down.
GCGGGAGCCTTCGCCGTCGTGGTCTTCGCAGCCGTTGCCTTCGCGGGAGCCTTCGCCGCCGTCGCCTTTGCCGTCGCTGCCTTGGCGGGCGCCTTGGTCGCGGGCTGTGAATCTGACGAGGAACGGGCTGAAGTCACGGGCTTCTCCTGGGATGTTGCGGGAGTGGATGTAGTAGAGGTTCGGGCGGGTGCCGAGTCCGTCGCAGCGGCAGGCACTTCCGCGGGAAGTGCGTCGGTTTTGCCAAATAATTTGTTGAAAAACCCAGCCATGCGATCCTCTTTTCGGACACTAGGAAGCCCCATGTCAAGTTAAACCGACACAGGGGCAGATAACTCAGTATGCCATGGATTATGCGGAACTATCGCCAGGGCGCGTGCGCAGAAAGCGCTCGAGTTCGGCGGCAATGACATCTGCTGTCGGCACTTCGCCCTCGGCATTCATCAGCGGTGACGGGATTGGATTATCGACAACAAAGGAATCGTGTCGTTCCTCAAGTGTCGAAATAAGACGTTGAAGTTCCTCGTTTTCGGACAGTTGTTCAGCGACTCCGGCGACAAATTCACGACCCGCCTCGCGAAACTCATCGGTCGGAAGGATGAAGCCAGTGGCGGTCGTTATCGCATCGAACACCGCAAGCGCACCCAGCGGGAAGTCGGAGTCCGCGAGATAATGGGGAATGAGGATGACGAAACCCACAACGGGCAGTCCCAAATTGCACAGCGTGTATTCCACCAAATGGGGAAAGGTTCCCGGAATCTCTGTCGTGGGTTTCCAGAGCGAATAGGACTCGATCATGTCATCACGATTGCCGCTTACCGTCATCGAGATGGGTCGAGTGTGCGGAACCGGCATAGGAATCGCGTGCACCCATGTCGTGTGAACGACGCCATAGCGCTCTACGAGTTCCACGACACATTCGGTCACGGCGTCCCAACGGAAGTCGGGTTCGTATCCGGACAACAACAGAATTTGGTTGCCCATGTCGTCGGTGACCAGCGACACAATCAGTTGTGGTGGCCGATACTCCGTCAACCGGGTTTGCTCAAATACAAAAGTTGGGCGCCGTGCACGGTAGTCGAGGAGCGCATCGTTGTCGAAGGTACACACACGTTCGTGCACCAAATGATCCAAAATGTGTCGCGACGCGCTGCGAACAGAATTTCCCGAATCGATAAAACCCGTCAACATCACCACGAGCGGAAGCCCCGGCGGAACTTCGACACCGTGGTCTGTGTACAAATTGTTGGACATGGTCACCTCCTCATCGTACTTTGCCCGTGCTGTGGCTCGTTTACGCTGGGAGTATGGTTCCCACTCTGCGCCCGTCATCCACGTCAACACAATCCGAAGCGCTTGTCGTGGGAGTTTATTCCGCCGATGGTGCCCACGTGTGGGAGTCGGATTCCGAATACGATGACGTGATTAGCCACGCACTCGAAGCGCTGGCATTTGACGCGGCATCCGAGTCCATCCTGAGAATTCCCGCACCTGCCAATGCCACGGCTTCAGTTGTGTATATCGTGGGGTTCGACGCGTCGACGCAAAACGATGGCGTGCGCACTGCGGTCGCCACTGCACTGCGCGCAGTAACGGATGCGACCAGTGTTGATGTACGTTTCCCGCTCCTGCAAGATGGCGCCGCACAGGCCGCCGGTGAAGGTGCACTTCTTGGCGCCCACAGTCTGCCTCATCGTAAGACATCGGCACCGGCACCACGCATCGAGACAATCGCCGTCGTCGGCGCCAACGCTCGCGATTGTGACCGTGCAACGTCGATTGCTCAGGCTGTGACGCGCGTGCGCGACCTCGTTGCCGAGGCACCCAACACGCAGACTCCGGCACATCTCGCTTCGACCGCACGGGACATCGCTGAGGCTGCAGGACTGACCGTGACCGTCCTGGACGAGGACGCGTTGCGTTCAGGTGGCTTCGGTGGAATCAGTGCGGTCGGCGCGGGTTCGGTAAATCCCCCACGCTACGTGGAAATCACGTACTCGCCTGAGTGCGCGGAACGGCGCATTGAACTGGTGGGCAAGGGGATCACCTTCGATTCCGGTGGCCTGTCGCTGAAACCCGCCGCATCGATGGTGGGTATGAAATATGACATGACCGGCGCGGCGACGGTGTTGGCCGTTGTTGTGGCTGCCGCTGAGCTCCGACTGCCCATCGCCGTGACCGCACGCCTGTGCATCGCAGAAAATATGCCATCCGGGACGGCTGCACGACCAAACGACGTCATCACCATGTTGGACGGCACAACAGTCGAAATCACCAATACCGATGCCGAGGGCCGACTTGTCCTTGCTGATGGGTTGGTGGCCGCAAGCCGCACCATGCCGGATGCGATTATCGACATCGCAACGCTTACCGGTGCAGCCCGCATTGCACTCGGTGATCGGATCGCCGGCCTGATGGGGCACGGGTTCATTGTGGACGAAATTCAGCGTGGCGCGGTCGAGGCTGGCGAAGAAGTGTGGGCAATGCCCCTTCCCTCTTACCTCAAGTCAATCCTCGCGAGCGATGTTGCGGACCTGGCGAATGCCAAACCGGGTAATACGGCGGCGGGAATGCTCGTAGGTGGGTATTTCCTTCAACAGTTTGTGGGCACCACCGCAGAGGGCACCGTGATCCCGTGGGCGCACCTCGATATTGCGGGACCGGCGAATAACGCGGGTGCACCGTATGGCGTGACACCCAAGGGAGCGACGGGGACGATGGTGCGCACACTGTTGGCGACACTCGAAAACCTGTGCGATTCCGTTCCTCATAAGGAGTAGGCTCGTACACGGTCCACTGACGGCCGTGCCATTACACGTGGCGCGTTCTCATTTACCACTACTTACGAAGGAGTGTCGGTGTCCGAAATCGTTGTTGACCTTGTAGTTCTCGGTGGCGGAAGTGGCGGTTATTCCGCTGCGTTGCGTGCCACGCAATTGGGAATGACCGTTGCTCTGATTGAGAAGGACAAGGTCGGCGGCACGTGTTTGCACGTTGGTTGCATCCCAACCAAGGCGCTCCTGCACTCCGCCGAGGTCGCGGACAACACTCGTGACGCAGCGAAGTTCGGCGTGAACGCACAATTTTCGGGCATCGATCTGGCAGGCGTTGCGGCATATCGCGAAGGCATCATTTCGTCCAAATTCAAGGGTCTCCAGGGACTTCTTAAGGCGCGCGGTGTCCAGATGGTCGATGGCCACGGAGTGCTGACCTCGCCCACAACCGTTCAGGTGGGCGACACCGTCGTTCGCGGAAAGAATGTCGTCTTGGCGACCGGGTCATACTCTCGCACTCTTCCCGGCCTCGAAATTGGCGGCCGAATTATCACCTCGGAGCAGGCACTGACTCTGGAATATGTGCCCCGCAAGGCCATCGTGCTGGGCGGTGGCGTGATCGGCGTTGAGTTCTCAAGCGTCTGGCGTTCGTGGGGTTCTGAAGTGACGATCATCGAGGGTCTTCCCCACCTCGTCCCCAATGAGGACGAATCCGTGTCCAAGCAGTTTGAGCGTGCCTTCCGTAAGCGTGGCATCGAGTTCAAGCTCGGAGTGCGTTTCCAGAGCGTGACGCAGTCCGACGTGGGTGTAACTGTAACGCTGGAAAACGGCGAGGTTATCGAAGGCGACGTGCTGCTCGTTGCCGTCGGACGTGGCCCCGCGACAGCAAACAATGGCTTTGAGAACGTTGGAATCACGATGGACCGTGGCTTTGTCTTGACCAACGAGCGCCTGGCTACGAACGTCCCCGGTGTGTACGCCGTGGGTGACATTGTTCCCGGCTTGCAGCTTGCTCACCGCGGTTACCAGCACGGTATTTTCGTCGCCGAAGAGATCGCGGGCCTGTCCCCCATGGTCGTCAGCGACATGAACATCCCGAAGGTCACCTATTCCGACCCCGAAGTTGCCTCGGTCGGACTTTCGGAAGCAAAGGCCAAGGCCGTGCACGGCGATGCCAACGTCGAAACTTACGATTACAACCTTGCGGGCAACGGTAAGAGCCACATTTTGGAAACCGCAGGATCGATTAAGGTCGTGCGCGTCACGAACGGACCGGTCGTCGGTGTTCACATGATTGGCGCCCGCGTTGGTGAGCTCATTGGCGAAGCTCAGATGATTGTCAATTGGGAGGCGCACCCCGAGGACATCGCGCCTCACCTCCACGCACACCCCACCCAGAACGAGGCACTCGGCGAAGCCTTCCTCGCACTGGCGGGCAAGCCCCTTCACGCTCTGTAAATCCACCACGCTCGACAAGAAAGAACATCATGGCCGAAATCGTCAATCTCCCCGCACTCGGCGAGAGTGTGACCGAAGGTACCATCACCCGTTGGTTGAAGAACGTTGGCGACACCGTTGCCGTCGATGAGCCCATCGTCGAGGTCTCGACCGACAAGGTAGACACCGAAATCCCGTCGCCCATCGCTGGCGTAATTGAAGAGATTTTTGCACAGGAAGACGACGTTGTTCCCGTGGGATCGCCGTTGGTGCGTATTGGTGACGGTAGTGGAGCCGCGGCACCTGCCGCTGCGCCCGTCGCTGCCGAACCCGCTGCTGCACCCGTTGTGACGGCCGAGCCCGTCGCAGCAACGCCTGTCGTCGCTGAGCCTGTCGTCGCTGCACCCGTTGTCGCTGCGCCTGTTGTTTCGGCACCTGTCGCATCAGCCCCCGTCGTCTCGGCACCCAGCATGTCTGCACCTGCTGCCGCGCCCGTTGTGTCGCGCGCGGGCGCCCCGTACGTAACTCCGATCGTCCGCAAGTTCGCGAACGACCTCGGTGTGAACCTCGCAACTGTTGTGGGAACTGGCGTGGGCGGACGCATTCGTCGTGAAGATGTCCAGGCTGCAGCGCATGCGGGTGGCGCTTCGACGGCAACACCGTCGGCTGCGATTGCTGCGTCCACGATTCTGCCCGTTTCGGCACTTCGTGGAACGCGAGTGCCCATGACCCGTTTGCGCAAGGTTGTGGCCGAGCGCGCCGTGGCATCGATGGTGTCGACCGCCCAGTTGACGACCGTTGTCGAGGTCGACGTCACCGCAGTTGCGCGTCTGCGTGACGTAATCAAGGCGGACTTCCAGACCAAGACGGGCAACAAGCTGACCTTCCTGCCCTTCTTCGCAAAGGCGACAGTTGAAGCGCTGCAGGCGTTCCCGATCATCAACTGCACCGTCGAAGGCGACGAAATCGTCTACCCCGCGACGGAAAACATTTCGATTGCGGTGGACACCGAACGTGGACTACTGACTCCTGTGGTGAAGAACGCGGGCGGTAAGTCTGTCGCACAGTTTGCAGCCGAAATCGCCGACCTTGCCGCACGCACGCGCGACAACAAGCTGAGCCCCGACGAGCTTGCAGGCGGAACCTTCACCCTGACGAACACGGGTTCGCGTGGCGCACTGTTCGACACCCCCGTGGTGTTCCTCCCCCAGTCCGCAATTCTGGGTCTCGGTGCCGTCGTCAAGCGTCCGGTCGTTGTTGCCACAGAGGACGGTCAGGAATCGATCGCCATCCGTTCGATGGTGTATCTGGCCCTGTCCTATGACCACCGCATCATTGATGGCGCCGACGCCGCCCGCTTCCTGAGCACCGTCAAGGCGCGTCTTGAAGAAGGCGTGTTCACGGCACAGGACCTCGGTTACTAAGGACTGAATATGGCACGCGAACGCAAGCCCAAGAGCAAGGGAAACGGCACCTTCCGCCAGCTGCTCGACGTTTTCACCTTGGTCCGTCGGTCGGATTCCACAGCGATTCCGCTGTTGATTCTGTCGTTCATCGCACCGCTGGGAGCCGGCATCGTTGTCGCCGTCCTGTTGGCCGATCCGATCAGCTCGGTTCTGTGGGTGACGCTCGGTCTCGTGTCGGGTGTCCTCGCCGTCCTGATCGTGCTGGGTCGACTGGCTCAAAAGATGGTCTACAACCAGCTGAACGGGCAGCCCGGTGCCGTTGGCGCGATTCTGAAAAATTCGATTCGTCGTTCATGGGTCGCCAGTGAGATGCCGATTCGCATCAACAAGAACCAGGACGCCGTGTACCGCGCCATTGGTCGTCCCGGTGTCGTTATCATCAGCGAGGGACAGCAAGGACGAGTCTCGACACTCGCCGAAGAGGCGCGCAAGGAAGCTCAGCGCATTGTTCCCAACGTGCCCGTGCACCTGCTGCACGTTGGTGCGGATGGACTGCGCATCCACGACATGACCAAGGCAATGTACAAGCTCAAGCGTTCGGTGAACCGTGCAGAACAGAGTGCAATTGCCAATCGTCTTGCGTCGCTGACCAAGGGCCCGATGGCCTCGGTTCCGAAGGGCATCGACCCCACGAAGATGCGAGCACCAAAGCCTCGCTAAAATGCACTATTGACGAACGAGGGCTGTCACGATCACGCGATCGTGCAGCCCTCGATTGTTGTCATCCATAAAAATCGCGGGAATCACGAGGGCGATCAAGACCGATCGCACAATGTGCTTCCACCACACCACGGGTCCGGCCAGCCCTCGTACCCGAAGCCCCAACACCAGGTGGCCGAAACTGCCACCCAGTGTCATACCCAGAATCGACATCTCGACCACGAAAACGCCGAGAATCGCCAACGATTCAGCTCCCAGCTCGAGGCCACCCACGGCCTTGACGATGAGCGTTGCAGCCACCCAGTCAATAATCAGGGCGTACGCCCGCTTCGACAGCGGTGCAAGCGAGCCGGAACCCTCACGCGGACACCCTAAATCCTGACCTGGCCACTCATTCATACTTGGAGCCTACCGTTTGTAACATGCCTGAAACATTACGGTGACTCGTGGTTTACCTTCGTGGGTACTCTGGAAGCATTGCAGTAGCAAATCCACCCACAACAGCAGGAGATACGCATGTTTAAGACCCCTGAAGAGGTCCTTGCATACATCAAGGACGAGGACGTCAAGTTCCTCGACATCCGCTTCACCGACCTTCCCGGTGTGCAGCAGCACTTCAACATTCCCGCATCGACCGTCGACCTCGATTTCTTCAACGTCGGCCAGCTCTTCGACGGCTCGTCGATCACCGGTTTCCAGGGCATCGCCGAAAGCGACCTGCAGCTCATCCCCGACGTCACCACCGCGTACGTTGACCCCTACCGCGTCGAAAAGACCCTCATCATGGTCTTCGACATCTACAATCCCCGCAACGGCGAGATTTACCACCGCGACCCCCGTCAGGTTGCCAAGAAGGCCGAGAAGTACCTCGCGTCGACGGGCATTGCGGACACCGCGTTCTTTGCACCCGAGGCCGAGTTCTTCATTTTCGACTCGGTTCGCTACGACATCACCGCGGGCAAGTCGTTCTACGAAGTTGATTCGGATGAGGCAGCCTGGAACACCGGCCGCAAGACCGAAATGGACGGCGCTCCCAACCTCGGAAACAAGACCCCCTACAAGGGTGGCTACTTCCCCGTCAGCCCCGTTGACAAGTTGGCCGACCTGCGCGACCAGATTTGCCTGCAGCTTGCTGCGGTAGGCCTCGAGGTCGAGCGCAGCCACCACGAGGTGGGAACCGCCGGTCAGTGTGAGATCAACTACAAGTTCGACACCATGGTGCGCTCGGCTGATGACATCCTGAAGTTCAAGTACATCGTCAAGAACGAAGCGGATGCTCACGGCAAGGTCGCGACCTTCATGCCCAAGCCCCTCTTCGGCGACAACGGCTCGGGCATGCACACCCACCAGTCGCTGTGGTCGAATGGCAAGCCCCTCTTCTACGACGAGACCGGTTATGCCGGCCTATCGGACCTGGCCCGCTGGTACATCGGTGGTGTGTTGAAGCACGCCGGCGCGATCCTCGCGTTCACTAACCCCACCATGAACTCGTACCGTCGTTTGGTCAAGGGCTTCGAGGCTCCCGTCAACCTGGTCTACTCGGCCGGAAACCGCTCGGCAGCAATCCGTATCCCCATCACGGGCACGAACCCCAAGGCAAAGCGCATTGAGTTCCGCGCTCCCGACGCCTCGTCAAACCCCTACCTCGCGTTCGCGGTACAGATGATGGCTGGTCTGGACGGAATCCTCAACAAGATTGAGCCCCACGTACCCGTCGACAAGGACCTCTACGAACTTCCTCCCGAGGAAGCGAAGCTCATCCCCCAGGTTCCCGGATCGTTGGACGAGGCACTCATTGCCCTCGAGAACGACCACGAGTTCCTGCTGCAGGGCAACGTGTTCACCAAGGACCTGATCGACGAGTGGGTATCGCTGAAGCGTCGTACCGAGGTTCTGCCGTCGGCCCAGCGCCCTCACCCCTTCGAATACGAGACCACCTTCTCCTGCTAAGGAGTCTCGTACGCACGAACGGGGTCGCCATCTGGCGGCCCCGTTCGTGCGTTAATCGACCGGGTAAAACAGGCGTTCGAACACCTGACGCGCACGTCGCGTGATTCGCAGGTAGTCATCTTCAAACCGTCGCCCTTGGCCCGGCGGGTACGCCAACATTCGTGCGATGCCCTCGAGCTCTCGGGGATTGGCGGAAATCGTATCTGTGCTCTTGGCGGACCAGAGCGTGATTGCCGATCGTACGCGCGACGCCAAGATCCATGCGTCCGTGAGCGCCTGTGCGTCAGAGGTCGAAATCAGATGCGCCTCGGTGGCCGCGCGCAACGCGCGTAGGGTCGACGTCGTACGCAACTCGGGAACATCGGTTCCGTGTTGCAGTTGAATAACCTGCACGAGCCACTCGACATCGCTCAGAGAACCGCGTCCCAACTTAAGGTTGCGGTTCGCGTCCTCGCCGTGAGGCAAACGTTCCGTCTCGACACGCGCCTTGATCCGACGAATTTCTCGTAATCCTGCAGCACTGAGCGGCTGGGAATATCGCAGACCGGTCGCCATCGCCTCGAAGTCGTGCTGCAACGACTCGTCTCCTGCGACGGGTCGGCTGCGCACCAGCGCCTGCGTCTCCCAGGTGTCACTCCAGCGTTCGTAGTACGCCGCATACGCATCCAGGGACCGAACAATCGGACCGTTCTTTCCCTCGGGACGAAGGTTGGCATCGATATCGAGGGGGAAACGCAGGTCTTCGGTGTACTCACCAATCAGGCGCACAATGCGTTCGGCCGCTCGGTGAGCGTCGTCGCCCAGCCCCACGTCGCGGAAGACCCACATCACGTCGGTATCCGACGAGAAACCGAGTTCCGATCCGCCGAACCGCCCCATTCCAATGACGGCGAACTCGATTCCCGCGATATCCCGACGTGCGAGGGCAAGTGCGCCACGCAGAGTGGCAATCGTGATCGAGGTAAGCGCCTCGCCCAGCTCTTCGATCGAGATCAGGTCGAGGGTCGATGCCAACGCGACACGCAGAAGTTCACGACGGCGAATGCCACGCAAAGCCTTTGCTGCGTCGGTGGCGTTCTCATGCCGAGCAATGATGGCAAGAATTTCGTCATCCACCACTGCTGGGCTCTTGGGAACAAGCAGGCTATCGTCGTCCAACCAGGCAACGGACTCGGGTACGCGCTCCATCAGTAAGCTGACAAACCGCGACATCGTCACGACACGACTCAGGCGTTGAGCGGCACCTGCGCTATCGCGCAACATTCGCAAATACCACGGGGTGTCGCCCAGGCTGTCGCTGATCGACCGGAACGCGGCAAGTCCCGCGTCGGGGTCTGTGCCCTCGGTCATCCAATGCAACAGCACGGGCAGAAGGTTGCGTTGAATTGTCGCGCGCCGCGCCACACCAGCGGTCAACGCCGCGATGTGCCGCAGAGCGCCCGCTGGGTCGCGGAAGCCACTGGCCGCCAAGCGCGCCTCGGCCTGTTCTGTCGTCAGAGCCAATGTGTCGTCGCCCAGCGCCGCAACGGTCGCAAGCAGCGGCCGGTAGAACAACCTTTCGTGCAGCGATCGCACGGTGGATTTGACGCCATTCCATTCGGCCATCAGGGATTCACCCGATTCGCCGCGCTTACTTGCCCGCGCCAGAACACGCAACGCCTCGGGGTCTCGTGGCATCAGGTGCGTACGACGCAGTGCCGCGAGCTGAACCCTATGTTCGAGTACGCGCAAATATCGATAGGACTCCGAGAACGTCGAGGCCTCGGTGCGGCCAATGTACCCCGCCGCCGCCAAACGATCAATGGCCGACAAGGTGTCGAGCACGCGCACACTGTCGTCGTCCTTGCCATGCACCATTTGCAAGAGCTGAACCGTGAATTCCACGTCGCGCAGCCCGCCAGGCCCCAACTTTATCTGCACATCGACTTCGGCCGCGGGAATATGAGCCGTGACCCGCTCACGCATCTGCTGAACAGATTCGACGAATCCCGCACGTGAGGACCCGCTCCATACGAAGGGCGACACCGCGGTGTGATACTGCTCGCCCAATTCTCGATCACCCGCGAGCGGTCGTGCCTTGAGCAGCGCCTGGAACTCCCAGTTTTGTGCCCACCGCTCGTAGTACGCCACGTGCGATTCGACGGTGCGCACGAGTGCGCCCTTTTGCCCTTCGGGTCGCAAATTTGCGTCGATTTCCCACAGCGGTGGTTCAAAGCTGCTGTCCGACAGCACACGTGTGGCCGATTGTGCAAGGTGGGTGGCGATTTCGAGCGCACGGTGTGGCTCCAGAATGGCTTCGTCCCCCGCACCGACAAAGATGACATCGACATCCGAGATGTAGTTCAGTTCTCGTGCGCCCGCTTTACCCATGCCAATGATGGCCAGACGTGTCGCCGCCACCTCATTCGGTGGATAGGTCGCACGCGAACGTGCCACCACCACCGCTGCATCAAGAGCGGCACCGGCAAGATCTGCCAGAGCGGCAGCCACCGGCGCAACACGCGACGTCGGTGTATCCGTACAGGTATCCCACTCAATTAAACGTGCCAGATGGCGGCGATAGCCCGCACGAATATCTCGATCGGGGTCCGCTGAAGCTGCCGCAATACCAACCAGGTCATCAATGTAGTGCGCGGCAGACGGAGGTTCCAAAATTGCGTCGCGCAAACATTCGACATCATGCGGCCGGCGGGCAAAGAATTCGCCGATTCCATCACTGATACCGACGACTCGAACGAGGCGCTCCCGCCACGTTTCGTCGGCCAGAACACGCGCCATAACTTCTGGGGCTGAGTCACGCAGCCGCACCAGCCATCGCAGCGCGCGATCGGGGCTCGCCGCAACAGCGAACATCTCGGCGTCGAATCCCTCACGCATCAGGCTTTCGCGCGAGTCCGAGAGATTCGCAAAGCCGATACGCGCGAGCGACGACAGCGTCGGTGCAGACGACATCGTTACAGCTGGCGCAGGTTGGATTCCAGTTCCCACTGCGTCACCTGCGAACGATACGCAGCCCACTCACGGCGCTTATTGCGCAGAACGTAGTTGAACACCTTTTCGCCCAGAGTCTCGGCAACGAGCTCGCTCTCTTCCATGGCACCGAGCGCGCGGTTCAGGCTCTCGGGAAGCGGACGGTAGCCCGCAGCGCGACGTTCGAGCGAGGACATCGACGCGATGTCTCCCTCGGCCTCGGGCGGAAGTTCGTACCCCTCTTCGATTCCCTTGAGGCCCGCAGCCAACAGCAGGGCATAGGCCAGGTACGGATTTGCGGCCGAGTCGATTCCGCGGTACTCAATTCGAACGGACTGTTCCTTGCCCGGCTTGTACATGGGCACGCGGAGCAACGCCGACGTGTTGTTGTGACCCCACGTCACGTACGACGGCGCCTCGGCTCCGCCCCACAAACGCTTGTACGAGTTCACGAACTGGTTGGTGACCGCAGTGATTTCGTGGGCGTGCGTAAGAATTCCCGCCATGAACTGGCGCGCGGTCTTTGACAGGTTGTAGGGCGCACTGGGATCGAAGAATGCGTTCGAATCCCCCTCGAAGAGCGACATGTGCGTGTGCATGCCACTTCCCGGGTGCTGTTGCAGAGGCTTGGGCATGAACGTGGCGTACACACCCTGTTCGATTGCGACCTCTTTGATGACGGTACGGAACGTCTGAATGTTGTCTGCCGTCGTCAACGCATCGGCATATCGCAGGTCAATTTCATTTTGCCCGGGGCCGGCCTCGTGATGGCTGAATTCCACCGAAATTCCGAGGTCTTCGAGGTGGCGCACCGCATTGCGGCGGAAATCGTGCGCGGTCCCTCCGGGAACATTATCGAAGTACCCCGCGTTATCGACGGGAACCAGGTCGTCCACGTTGTTCGTCTGAAAGAGATAGAACTCAATTTCGGGGTGCGTGTAGAAGGTGAAACCCATGTCTGCGGCCTTTGCCAGCACACGGCGCAACACGTGACGAGGGTCGGCTGACGCGGGTTGACCGTCTGGAGTGGTGATGTCGCAAAACATGCGAGCCGTCGGATCGACCGATCCGCGCCAGGGAAGAACCTGGAACGTGGTGGGGTCCGGGTGCAACAGCACATCGGCCTCGTAGACTCGCGTCAAGCCCTCGACGGAAGACCCGTCAACTCCCAAACCTTCAGCAAACGCGCCTTCGACCTCGGCGGGCGCCAACGCAACGTTCTTGAGGGTTCCGCTGACATCGGTGAACCACAGTCGAACGAATTTAACGCCTCGTTCCTCGATGGTGCGCAGCACAAACTCTTGTTGCTTGTCCATGGGAACTCCTTCGGCTAATTCGCTGATACTAGGCTACTTGGTATGTCGAGAATTCGCTTCGCCCTCGCCCAAGTCAACCCGATTGTGGGTGACCTTGCCGGCAATTCCGCGCTCGTGATCGATCGCGTGCGGCAGGCAGGAGCGCGCGGAGCGGCCGTCGTGGCCTTTCCCGAGATGGTCCTGACGGGCTACCCCGTCGAAGACCTTGCCGCACACGATGATTTCGTGGCAGCAGCCCACCGTGCCTACGATGCCGTTGCGCGGAATCTTGCGAATGCTGGACTGGGCGACATCGTGGTGATCGTCGGCGGACTCTCACCTGCTGCTCAACAGGAAATGGGCGGCGCTCGGGCCCATAATTCCCTCTCCGTTATTCACCGTGGTGCGGTGCGCGCGACGTACGCCAAGCACCACCTGCCGACCTACTCGGTGTTCGACGAAGAACGAGTCTTCGTGCCGGGTAACGCCGTGCTGTCGCTGAACGTCGGCGGTGTACATACGGGCCTCTTGATTTGTGAGGACCTGTGGCGTGACGAGGGACCGGTGGCGGAACTTTCCACTCGTAACCTTGATGCCGTTGTCGTGATTAATGCGTCGCCCTTTGACCGCACAAAGGACGATGTGCGTTTGCCCTTGGTCACGCGCCGCGCAGCCGAAATGGGCGCGACCGTGATGTACGTCAATCTGGTCGGCGGCCAGGACGACCTGGTATTCGACGGTGATTCGATGGTCGTTACACCCGGCGGCGCCGTCGTGGCCCGTGCTCCGCAATTTTCGGAAGACCTGCTCGTCATTGATATCGAGGGCCACGCTGACTCCCCCGTTGATATTGACGTTCCGTCCCGTCCCGATACCGTAACCGGCGTCGTGGCGACACCGCAATCGGACGTTGAGTCCGTGTGGAACGCCCTGGTGCTGGGCACGCGTGACTACATCGAAAAGAATGGGTTCGCCTCGGTTGCCCTGGGGCTTTCGGGGGGCATCGACAGCGCGGTGGTCGCCGCTATCGCGTGTGATGCAATCGGTGCGGACCGCGTTTATGGTGTCTCGATGCCCAGCCAATGGTCCAGCGAGCACTCCCAGGACGATGCACGGGACCTCGCCGAATTGCTGGGTTGCCACTATCGCGTGGAGCCCATCGCCGGCCTCGTCGCTCCATTCGACGAACAGCTTCACTTAACGGGCCTCGGCGCCGAGAACATCCAGGCCCGCGTGCGAGGAATGATTCTTATGGCGCTCTCCAACATGGACGGGCACCTTGTGTTGACAACGGGAAACAAATCCGAGGTTGCCGTTGGGTATTGCACGATGTATGGAGACACGGTTGGTGGGTTTGCGCCCCTCAAGGATGTTCCGAAGACAGTGGTGTGGGAGCTCGCTCGTTATCGCAATTCGCTGGCGCGCGAGGCGGGGCTCCCCGGTGCGATCCCCGAAAACAGCATCTCGAAGCCGCCCAGCGCCGAGCTACGCCCCGGCCAGGTCGACCAGGACTCGTTGCCACCCTATGACGTCCTCGATGCCCTGCTGCAGCTTCTCGTGGACGAACGGGCGTCTATTGACGCGGCTGTAGCGGCAGGCTTTGACCGTGCTCTGGTGGAACGAATCGCGGGACTCGTCGCACGGTCGGAATGGAAACGCCGCCAAGGTGCCATCGGGCCGCGCATTACGACCATGGCCTTCGGACGTGAACGACGTCTGCCACTGACCGCGCGACTCACCACGATAGGCTGACCCAATGTCCGACGACACTCTCAAGCGCGTACGCACACGCCATTTCGCCCAGGCGAAGGCCTCGGGTCATGTCATTACGGGACTGACGTCCTACGACTTCTTGACAGCCCAAATTTTCGACGCGGCAGGAATCGATTTTCTGTTGGTGGGCGACAGCGCAGCAAACACGGTCTTCGGCTATGACACGACAGTACCCGTCACTGTGGACGAACTCATTCCCCTGTGCCGCGGCGTCGTCCGCGGCGTTCGTCGCGCATTGGTTGTTGCCGATCTGCCGTTCGGTTCGTACGAATCGAACGCCGACATTGCCCTGGCAACGGCCGTTCGCTTCATGAAAGAGGCGGGTGCCCACGCCGTGAAGATTGAGGGCGGCGTGCGCAGCGTCGACCAAATCACGCGCATCACGCAGTCGGGAATACCTGTGATGGCACACATCGGCTTCACGCCACAGAGCGAACACGGTCTGGGCGGTCACGTCATTCAGGGTCGAGGCGCCTCAGCCGAGGCTCTCCTGGCCGACGCCCGTGCCGTCGAACAGGCAGGCGCCTTTGCCGTCGTGTTGGAAATGGTTCCCACCGAATTGGCCGGTCAGATCTCGGCGGAACTCACGATTCCCACGATCGGCATCGGCGCCGGCAACGGTACCGATGGACAGATTCTGGTGTGGACCGATATGGCGGGACTCGGAAGCGGTCGTGTTCCCTCGTTTGTGAAGCAATACGCAAACCTACGCGACACCCTGATGTCCGCAACGGTGGCATGGCGAGATGACGTGCAATCGCGCGCCTATCCCGACGCCGCACATTCCTTCAGCGACGATTCCTAGTCGTTCGCGGCGTCTTCTTCCGCCCACCGTGCGGCGCGCTCACGTGCAATCTCTGGTGCCCGACGTGCGTCCTCGTATGTGTCATACGGACCGTCGCGATCGATGGATGGCGAGAGCATGCCCTCTTCGACCTCACCCGTTCGATGGTTGTACCACCATGCCATCAGGACCTCCTCGGTAGACTTCTAGTATGCCTCGCACTGCGCGGCAGATTCGTTTTCAGGAAAGGCCCCTTCGTGCGGAGAACCATTGGTATTGACATTGGTGGAACGGGAATCAAGGGCGCAATCGTCGACATCGACGCCGGCGCGTTGGTGTCGGAGCGCCTCAAGATGGCTACTCCAGCGGGCGCCCGACCCGACGACGTTGCTGCGGTCGTTGCAGCACTCGTCGCTCAATTGGACCCCGAGGGAACACTTCCCCTGGGCGTGTGCTTTCCCGCGATTATCATCGACGAGGTTGCACGCAGTGCGGCGAATGTATCCCACGAATGGATCGACCTGCACGTGGGTGATCTTCTGGAAAAGGCCACGGGACGGGCAGTGCACGTCGTGAATGACGCCGACGCTGCAGGATATGCCGAATCACAATTTGGCGCTGCACACGGCGTCGGTGGACTCGTTATGGTCACAACGTTGGGAACCGGTATCGGTTCGGCTCTCATCTACAACGGTGTTCTGATTCCGAACGCCGAGTTGGGTCACATTCCTTTGACCGGCACCAACGGTCGTTCCGCGGAAGAATATGCCGCGAATTCGGTTCGTGAACGCAAAGCCCTGAGTTTCGAACGATGGGCGAAGCGCCTCACCAAGTTCTACCGGACATTGGAGGCACTGTTTTCGCCGCAGCTCTTTGTCGTGGGCGGTGGTGTCTCCAAACAGCATGCCGAATTCCTGCACCTGATTTCCGTGAATACGCCCATTGTGCCGGCGCAACACTTCAATAACGCGGGAATACTCGGTGCCGCCGCATTGGCACCCTTTCACCACGACGAGGCGTAAAACCACTCACTCCGCGACCTCGAGTGCCGTGTCACGCCTGAGGTGAATAGGCCGGCCGATACGCCGGGTTCTGTCGTTGGACGGTCATCTCTCTCGGCGTTACGTTGCCGCAACGCTCATGCAACCTACCCGATGCCTCGGCGAGCAGCGTCAACGGCATCTGTCTGGTCTTGCTCCGGGCGAGGTTTACCGAGCGAATTCGGTCACCCGAATCCCTGGTGGTCTCTTACACCACCGTTTCACCCTTACCCTTTCGGGCGGTCTGTTTTCTGTGGCACTGTCTCGCGGATTACTCCGGGTGGGCGTTACCCACCACCCTGCTCTGTGGAGCCCGGACGTTCCTCGGCACCTTTCGGTGACGCGACCGCCTGGCCGACCCATTCACATGGACAGCCTAGCGACACCTAGAACGACTGACGCGCGTCCATTGATTTGTTGGCGGCAGCATCGGCGCGCGAATTGTCGGCGCGCGGAATCCATTCGAACGTCACACGATTCGAACCGATGAGCGTGCGCGCACGAGATGCCAGCACCGCCATGTCCGGGTGCTTGATTTTCCATCGCCCCGACATCTGTTCGACAACAAGTTTTGAATCCATCCGAACATGAATATCGGCTGCAGGATCGATGTCCAGAGCCCGTGTCAGACCAGCAATCAGACCGTTGTACTCGGCAACGTTATTCGTCGCAATCCCCACAAAAACGCCTACCTCGGCCAAGACTTCGCCCGTCGACGCATCGATGATAACGGCGCCGCCAGCAGCGACCCCGGGGTTGCCGCGCGAACCGCCATCCGCCTCGACAATCAACCGAGTCACAGTCCGCTGTCCTTCGTTCGTACGAGGATCGCGTTCGAGTCGGGACACATGAGGACGTCGTCCGATGACGCCCGGCGAATGCGGTCAAGGTCCGCTTCGGTCAATGTCACTCCAGTCGCCGAAGTGACATACCCCTGCAGGTGGCTGGCACCGTATCCGTAGCGCTCGAATTGGCGTTCGTACAGAGCTGCAAGGTCAGCGGGAATTGAGGAAATGACCTGACGGCGCTCCGCGCGCAATTCCGCCTCTATTCCATCCAGACTGGTCACCGTTGCACGGGCATCTGCCCGGCCGAATTCCTGTTCGGCGTGATAGCCGTCGCGGGCGATTCGCGCATCCAGAAGTTCCCTCGTCGCGTCTTCAAGATTCGCAAGAATGACGGCCTGTTGGTCGGTCAGAAGACTGACGCGGATTTCCAACGATGCGATTTCGTGCTCCAGTGCTTGCACATCCTTTGCCGATTGCTCGGCGGATTCCAGCGAACGGTCGCGCTCAATGCGCGCCATCGCGACGGCGATGTCATGCGCCACATGCTCGGATTCACGTGTGAGATCGTCTACGCGATCGGCAGCCGATTCTGCTGCGCGCATCAGATCGATATAGGTCGCATCCGAGTCGCGCACGTTTGCAGCATCCTGCGCTTCGCGTCGACGACGTGCGACTCCCGCCAAAGCGTTGTCAATGCGTACAAGCTCCAGCAGTTTCGCCTGTTCGAGTGCGGTGGCCTTCAATCCCATGGTGTTCCTTGCGTGTTAGTTGATGACGGCGAAATCCCAGGGGTCCGTGCGAATTTCACTGACCGAAATCTCGAGGGATGGCAGGATGCCGCCCAGTTCACGAGCGGCAGTGTCCAGCCACAGCCACTCTGCTGCCCAATGGGAGATATCAATGAGCGCCGTGTCACGCCCGTGAGCAGCCTGCTCCCGGAACTCCGAGGCCGGATGATGGCGTAAATCACTGGTCACATAGACGTCGGTCTGAGCTACCGCCGGGTCGGACAATAGCGAATCTCCCGCCCCTGCACATAAGGATACCGAGGATATGGTGCGCGAGAATTCACCCGATACACGAACTCCACCGGCGGTATTCGGCAGTGCCGAGGCAATGCGCCGCGCGAAGTCTCCCAAGGACACGGGTGCGGTATCACCGATAATTCCCATTCCACCGCCGAGCGCGTTTTGTGTGATGGTCGCTCGTGGTTCGACACCAATTGTGCGGGCGAGAACCACACTGGTCCCCGTGGACACCGAATCGCCGTTGGTATGAACAGCGATTAATGCGCAATTTGCGCGGATAAGCTGCGTCAGCAATGATCCCTTATACAGGTCCTCTGCAACCGTCGTGACGCCGCGCATGAGCAGGGGGTGATGGGTCACAATGAGATCCGCGCCCCATTCCAGTGCATCCCGTATGGAGCTCTCGGTGGCATCCACCATGAACATGACACGGGACACCGATGCGCTCGGATTTCCACACACCAGCCCGGGGGCATCCCAGGACTCTGCTCCGGCCTGTGGCCAGAGTGACTCGATCGCTACTCGAATGTCGGCGACGGTGCTCATGCGTGAACCTCGCTGGCTGGCACCAGGCGACTGCGCACAACGGTTCGCAGGCCTAGCGCACTGAAACACGCGCTCACGATTAATGCCACGGCAATGGGCATCTCGGACACGTACAGGATTGTGTATCCCAGGTCAGCAGCAACACGATCAAGAATGCTTACCGTCGGCAGTGTTGCGGATTCATCCGCTGGGAAAATGGGAAGCACCGCTATGCCTGCGAGAGCGCCTAGAACCATACTGATGAATGGAACGATTCGGTGCTGCGCTGCGGGCGACGAAACTATCCCAACGGGACGGCGCACGAGTGTATCCACGGCGAGCGCGCCGAGCACGGCGGCAAGCACGATGCCCACCGCTCCCCCCAGCACCGCATAGACGACCGCGCCGAGAACCGCAGGCACCAGCGTGATTACAGCGGCCAGCACCAGCAGAATCGCTACCGAGGCCACAACGCCTCCGATGGATCGACGTGACGGTGCCACCGTGTCACGGTGAGTCGTGTTGATGCCAACGATGGTGCGCACGGCTACGGCAATCGCAAATTCGGCGGGAATCGCGATGATCACTGCGGACAGAATCGTTGCCCCCAGGATGCCCACGTTGTCGCCCCACAGCACGACGGCATTACCTGCCGCGGAATAGTAGGTGGGTGTCATTGACAACGACGCAATCATGCCCACGAAGGTCATCACACCAAGCCCACCACCAATGCTTGCGGCAATCACCGCACCTGGCCTGCCATTTCGGTGAGCGAGACCGGACAGGGTGGGCCCAGCCAACATCATGACAGCCACTGCACTCAACAGTCCCCCGTTGACCGACGTCACGACTGTGTCGGCAAATGCACCACCCAATTCGGGAACCGAATCCGACATCATCAGACGCACGGCGCCCAAAAGAGCCACGCCCAATCCCGCGGTGGCGGAAAAAGCTCCAAGCGCAATCAGCAGAACGCGTGACGCGCGGCGCGGCAATAGTGCGAACACAGTGCCGAAAACGACGACCGATGTCGTCGCGATTACGGGGACCACGGCCGCATACCCATCGAAAACCAGTCGGGAATCGATGAGCGCCTGCGCCAACGATGCGGTGGAATGTGAACCGAACCAGACAACGGCGACAAGACCGAACAATGCGACGAGACGCACAATAGCGCGACCAAGTCGAGGGCCAAAGGCTCGACCGATCACGACGCTGAGTGGAGTTCCACCCCGGTTGGTGTGGCGAGACACGCGTGATCCCAAAGCAAACACCGCGAGAATTCCCGCGATGACGCCAACCACGGCGGCGACGGCGGGCGCTGTCGCGTCTGCTGAGGCATATCCGAGCGCGGCGAGTACGGGTGCGGCACCCAGTCCCAGCCACAACACGACAGCACCCCACCGACTGGGGGTATCATGCACGCGGTGCTCGGGCTCCGGTACGGAGTGATTGATGCCCAGAGTCCAGGCATGGGGTTCTGCCGCATCGTCGCGAGATCCTCGAGGAATGTCGGGCAATCCCGCAGGCACGGTGTTGGAAGCGTCAGAAACATCACCCATATCAGTCACGGCGGGCCTAAACCGAATATCACCCGTACCCGCAATCACGTCACGGAACTCGACCTTCACCCGTTCGAAAAGTTCCAGTGCACTCGAACTTCCGTCTGCCCGAACGGCATTTAAGAACTGTGTGTAGGCGCGGACGTCGGCGTCGCGTTTGATCATTTGATCTTCCAGGAGGAGCATGCGTTCGTCCAGCGGGATTCCCGAATGCTCGGACATCAAATCGGACAAAGCGACGTCGGTCAACGATGTGCGGACGGGTGCGCGCAGGGAACCGGCGGCCGTCGATCCATCAACAACAAAACCTGCGTGCTGAATGCCACTCTCGGATACCGCCGGTTCTCGTTGTGTCGAGGTCAGGTTCACTGACAATTCCGAAATATCGGGCAAACGCGGGACAAAATCCGAGTCCTCTGCTGGCGGAATATACGACGACCGACGCGCACCGGGCCGTACCTCTGACTCGTCTTCGCGCTCGTTTTCCATAGCCTCAACTATAGAGCGGCGCTACTGTTCAGTCGGGGTCTGCCGAGGCGTGGCGGAATAGCCAATGGACACAACAGCAACCCCGCCAATCAGGGTGGCGACACCCAGCCAACCCCACACGGGCAGGGTCTCGTGCAGCACCGCCACAGCGATCACCACCGTCGCAACGGGCTCCAGCAGTGTGATGACGGTGACGTCCCGAGCCGGCAACTTGATGAGCGCGTATCCAAAGAGCAAATAGCCCACAACGGTCGGGCCCAGAGCGAGGTATCCCGCGCGGGCAAGGTTGTCCATTGACGAGAGTATGGGTTGGATTAGCGGAACCAACACGACAAGCAGGGGCAAGGCGCCGGCGCTAAACACTGCCCCCATCGACCCTCGGGATGTGGTTCCCGCCGCAATCAAGCGACCGCCCGCGACGGTGTAGGTGGCGTACGCCAATCCGGCAAGCAGCGCTACGCCGATACCACCGATATGGTCAATGCCGGCATCATCACGTGCCACCGAAATCAGTCCCAGGCCCACGACGGCTAACGACAGCGCCAGAAACCACCGACCGGACGGCTTGGCCTTCGTTATGGACCATTCCAGTCCTGCGGCGAAGAGCGGCCCTGAACCCAAGGCGATGGCGTTTCCGACTGCGACGCCCACCAGGTCCATTCCGACATAGAACGCCAAGGGGTACACCAACACACCAAGGCCACCCACAAGAATCCAGCGGCGCGCACCCTGAATCACCCAGGTCGCGCGTACATGGCGCCAGGTAATCATGCCCAGCAGCAGACCGCCCACACCCATGGTGAAGGCGCCGACCGCTAACGGCGACACATCGGCAGACATGAACGCCGCCACGGTGCCCGTCGTCCCCCACATGAGGCACGACAGTACGAGCGCACCGATGGCGAGCTTATTCATAGGAACTGTCTAGCGACCCGCGACGATGGCACGCGCTTCGACGGCATTGCGCGCTGTCAGCACCTTCTCGGCCAACGCCTGAGCCTCGGCGAGCGTGTAACGCCCCAATTCGGCACGAACATCGCCCAACGCAACGGGCGACATCGACAGCGAGGTAACACCCAGGCCAATGAGAACGACAGCGAGCTGCGGATCTGCGGCGGCCTCACCACACACACCGACGGGCTTCGACGTCGCAACACCCGCACGACCGACCTCACGAATGAGCTTCAGCACTGCGGGGTTCCAGGCGTCCTGCAAATCGGCTACGGTACCCAGCAGACGGTCGGCAGCAACGGTGTACTGCGTGAGGTCGTTGGTACCGATGGACACAAAGGCCGCTTCAGCCAGGATGTGGTCGGCCAAGAGCGCTGCCGATGGGATTTCGATCATGGCACCCGAGACCGAGATCCCGAGTTCGGTGCACAGTGCAACAAACTTCTTCGTTTCTTCAGCGTTTGCAATCATGGGAGCCATCACCCAGACATGCGCTTGAGTCTTCGAGGCCGCCTGTGCGATTGCCGTCAGCTGGTCGCGCAGAATCTCTTCGTGGGCGAAAAGCGCACGAATACCGCGGCGTCCGAGGGCGGGGTTTTCTTCGCCCGCATCGGTGAGGAACGACAGCGGCTTGTCAGCGCCGGCATCCAATACACGCACGACGACCTTTTTGCCGGGGAATTGTGCGAAGACAGCCTCGTATTGCTCGGCCTGCTCCGCAATTGACGGTGCCGTATCGCTATCGAGGAACAGGAATTCGGTGCGGAAAAGTCCCACGCCCTCTGCCTGTGCCTCGACCGCTGCGGCCGCAGACTTTGCCGAACCCACATTCGCCAACAGTTGCACCTCGTGACCATCGGCCAAACGGCCCGGTCCGGTCGCGCTGTCGCGTGCGGCCTTACGAGCCTCCGCTTCGGCCAAACCAGCTTCGATGCGGACGGCCGAAGGGTGCAGGATGATTTCACCCGCAGCGGCATCCACGAGAACAAGATCGCCATCCACCAAAACCTCGGCGGACTTCGCGCCGACAATCGCCGGAAGTCCCTTTTCTCGCGCCAGAATTGCCGTGTGAGACGTCGGGCCGCCGTCGGTCGTGATGAGTGCGCGAACAATGTCAAAATTCAACAGCGCTGTGTCGGCGGGAGCCAGGTCGCGCGCGACGAGGATGAATGGAACGTCCGACTGAGGCACACCCGGCGCCGGCACGCCCATGATTTTCGCGATGACACGGTTCGCCACATCGCCAAGGTCACCGGCGCGCTCCGCCATGTATCCGCCCGCCATAGTGAGAATGGCGGCAAAGCCCGCGAAGGCATCAAATACGGCGCGTTCTGCAGTGGCGCCACGGTCGATGCGATTCTTCACGTCCGAGACCAACATCTGATCGTCAGCCATCATGGCCAACGCGTCGAGGACCTCTTGGGCAAGGCCACCTGCGATAGCGCCGCGCTCGCGCAGATCCTGCGCGGTTTCACCGAGTGCGCTTGTTGCGCGCGCCAACTCGGCGTCGGGTCCCAAAGTGCTGTTAACCTGGGCGGGTTCCGGAAGAGGATCGGGCATTCGGCGAACATCGCCGACGACAATTCCACGACCGACTCCTACGCCGGTCAGCACGCGCTCCTGCATTTAGGCGGCGTCGTGGTCGGTCTCGAGGAACACCACGAGCGAGTCGAGGACAGCGTCAATACCGTCGCCCTCGCCACGAATAATGACTGTGTCGCCCTGGTTGATTGCCAAGGAGATAACGCCGAGAATGCTGCCAGCGGGAAACTCGCGGCCGTCCTTCTCGATGGTCACTGCAAAGCCCGAGTCATTGACAGCCTGAACGAACAGTGCTGCGGGGCGAGCGTGAAGACCGTGTGCCGACTGAATGGTCGCGGTGCGTTCTGCCATGGTGGATTCCTTGCTTTCTGTGAGAAGCAACGACGACGCGTCGTTATGCCTATTGTTCAGGAAAAGACTGAATTCTGCATCCACGCTGATGAAATATTTACCGGAGTGAGCCCGGAGGGACTCGAACCCCCGACATCCACGGTGTAAACGTGGCGCTCTAACCAACTGAGCTACAGGCCCCGATGTGTTTAATATCGTAGCGGATGATGTGAGGTGCAACAAACTGGGAACGACACGGGTCTAGGATTGAGTCGCCGAGTCCCCCACGAGGGCCTCGTACTCTCCTCACCACCATCACAGGAAGAGCGCACACCATGGGCGTCAACACTCAAGACCCGTATTCGTCGGAAAACTTCGACAGCAACCCGGAAGAAACCGCGGAGTGGACCGAGTCCCTCGACGCGGTTGTCGACATCGAGGGACCGCAGCGCGGTCGCGAACTGATGATGTCGTTGCTGAAGCGGTCTAACAAACTTCACCTCGGTGTCCCCATGGTTCCCACCACGGACTACATCAACACCATTGCAACAGCGAATGAGCCCGATTTCCCTGGTGATGAAGAGGTCGAGCGACGATACCGATCGTGGATTCGCTGGAATGCTGCCGTCATGGTGCACCGCGCCCAGCGACCGGGTGTTGGGGTCGGCGGTCACATCGGATCGTACGCGTCGAGCGCATCACTGTATGAAGTAGGACACAACCATTTCTTCCGCGGACCTGACCACCCGGGCGGTGGCGACCAGATCTTCTACCAAGGCCACGCCTCACCCGGAATGTATGCACGCGCATACCTGGAAGGTCGTCTGACCGAGGACCAGATGGATGGTTTCCGTCAAGAAAAGTCGCACCACGCGGGCGGTTTGTCGTCGTACCCTCACCCTCGCCTGATGCCGGACTTCTGGCAGTTCCCCACGGTATCGATGGGCCTCGGTCCGTTGAACGCGATCTACCAGGCGCAGACCAATAACTACCTGACCAACCGCGGTATCAAGGACTGCTCGGACCAGCATGTGTGGGCGTTCCTCGGTGACGGCGAGATGGACGAGGTAGAGTCGCGCGGCGCATTGCAACTCGCGGCGAACGACAAGCTGGACAACCTCACCTTCGTGGTGAACTGCAACCTGCAGCGCCTTGATGGCCCTGTGCGCGGTAACGGCAAGATTGTGCAGGAATTGGAGTCGTTCTTCCGCGGTGCCGGTTGGAACGTCATCAAGGTCATCTGGGGCCGTGAATGGGATGAGCTTCTGGAAAAGGACACCGATGGTGCCCTCCTCGAACTGATGAACAGCACACCCGACGGTGACTTCCAGACGTACAAGGCTGAATCTGGCGCGTACATCCGCGAAAACTTCTTTGGACGCGACCCGCGCACCGCCGCAATGGTTGCCGACTGGAGCGACGACAAGATTTGGAGCCTCAAGCGCGGTGGCCACGACTATCGCAAGCTGTATGCCGCCTACAAGGCAGCTCTCGAGCACAAGGGTCAGCCCACGGTGATTCTTGCGAAGACCGTGAAGGGCTATGCACTGGGCAAGACCTTCGAGGGTCGCAACGCGGTTCACCAGATGAAGAAGCTCACGCTGGAGAACCTCAAGACGCTGCGTGACAACCTGCGTATTCCAATCAGCGACGAGGTTCTCGAGGCCAACCCCTACCAGCCTCCGTATTACAACCCCGGAGCGGGCGATCCCGCCATTCAGTACCTGTTGGACCGTCGCCGTGAACTGGGCGGAGCACTCCCCCAGCGTCGATCGACTCACACGCCCGTCGTCATGCCCGATGCAAAGGTTTTCGACGGCGCCACGAAGGGTTCGGGCAAGCAGGAAATTGCCACCACGATGGCGTTTGCCCGTCTGCTGAAGGACCTGCTGCGTGATCCGAACTGCGGCAATCGCATCGTCCCCATCATTCCCGACGAGGCACGAACCTTCGGAATGGACGCGTACTTCCCGACCGCAAAGATCTACAACCCCAACGGGCAGAACTACACCTCCGTCGACCGCGAACTGCTGCTGGCATACAAGGAGAGCGCTCAGGGACAGATTCTGCACACCGGCATTAACGAGGCCGGCGCCATGGCCGGGTTCACGGCTATCGGATCGTCGTATGCAACACACGGCGAGCCGCTGATTCCCGTGTACGTCTTGTACTCGATGTTCGGATTCCAGCGCACGGGCGACTCGATGTGGCTCGCGGGAGACCAAATGGTCCGCGGATTCATTTTGGGCGCGACAGCAGGCAAGACCACACTGACCGGCGAAGGCCTTCAGCACGCCGACGGACATTCGCACCTGCTGGCGTCGACAAACGATGCCGTCATCGCGTATGACCCGGCATTCGCCTACGAAATTGCCCACATTGTCAAGGCGGGCATGGAGCGCATGTACGGCGGAACTCACGAGAACCCCAACGTGTACTACTACCTGACGGTGTACAACGAGCCCATTTCGCAGCCTGCAGAACCCGAAAACCTCGATGTCGACGGACTACTGCGCGGAATGTACGTGGCGCGCAAGGCCGAGAACGCGGGAATTCCCGCGCAAATTCTTGCCAGTGGTGTGTCCGTCCCGTGGGCATTCGATGCACAACGCATCCTTGCCGAGGAATGGGGTGTTGCTGCCGACGTGTGGTCGGTCACCTCGTGGAACGAACTGCGTCGCGACGGCCTTGCCGCGGACCGCCACTCGTTCACACACCCCTGGGAAGCGCCTCGTGTGCCGTACGTGACCGAACGCCTCAACAACACCGAGGGTCCGATCGTTGCCGTCAGTGACTTCATGCACTCGGTAGTCGACCAGATTCGTCCGTTCGTTCCCCGAACCTTTGCGACCCTTGGTGGCGATGGATTCGGTTTCAGTGACACGCGTGCAGCGGCACGACGCCACTTCCTCATTGACACGCAGTCGATTGTGGTTCGTGTTCTGCAGCAATTGGCCCGTGAGGGACGAATTGGTCAGGATGTCGTGGGCGAGGCCTTTGCGCGGTACGACCTGAACAACGTGAACGCCGGCACAACCGGTAACACGGGCGGCGACGCCTAGGACTTCGATGTCTCTGACCAAGGATCAGGCGCTGGCCTGGCTCAAGTCGCTGTCGGGTGATTTGTCCACGGCCGTCGCACGGCGTTTGGTCGATACGCTTCCGTGGTACTCGGCAATGCCGCCCAGCCGGCGCAGTGCGGTGGGAGTTGTGGCACAGGCGGGAATTTCCTCGTTTGTGCGTTGGTACGAGAACCCCGAATCGCTGCCGTGGGCGGCCTCGGATGTTTTTGGTGCGGCACCGCGTGAACTACTGCGATCCGTCAGTCTCCAGCAAACGCTGCAGTTGATTCGGGTAACGGTCGAGGTCGTCGAAGAGTATGTCGCCGAGGGTGATCATGATCTGCGCGAGGCGATCCTTCGATACTCACGCGAGGTCGCTTTTAGCGCTGCAGATGTTTATGCGCGGGCGGCCGAGGATCGCGGCCTCTGGGATGCGCGACTCGAAGCACTTGTCGTGGATTCGATCTTGTCCGGCGAGTATGAGGCGGAACTTCCCTCGCGCATTGCCGCGTTGGGGTGGAACGGTCACGGTGAAGTTGCCGTCCTCGTCGGCACGACCCCCACGTGGGTTGACGTTGACCACATTCGCCGAGTCGCACGCCACACGAATTCCGATGTGCTCATCGGTGTACAGGGAAATCGTTTGGTGGTCGTCATCGGTCGTCACATTGATGACTCCGTGATTACGCCACCGACCTCGTTCCCCGAGATCGCGGCCGTTCTTTCAGAATATTTCGGAAATGGCAGCCTTGTGCTGGGACCCACCGTCCCCAGCGTTGTTGAAGCCGTGGACAGTGCCCGTGCGGCTCTCGCAGGTTTCGCCGTCGCGCACGTGTGGCGACACGCGCCACGGCCCGTTCTGGCCGACGATTTACTTCCCGAACGCGCGCTGGCCGGCGACAAACTCGCTCGGGCAACACTGCTGGACCGCGTGTATCGGCCCATTCGTGAGTACAGCGATGACATGCTGGCGACACTGTGGGCATATCTGGACAGCGGGCGCAGCCTCGAAGTAACGGCTCGAGAATTGTTTGTTCACCCCAACACGGTTCGATACCGGTTGAAGCGCATGAGCGAGATTCTGGGCTGGGATCCAGCGAACCCGCGCGATGCGTTGATCGTGCACACTGCGCTAATGGTGGGTGCACTCGCGGAACCCGAATCCGCGCGCGCACGCCGCCCGTCATAGTGCCCAACACAGGCTTTCGCGATATTCTTTGTGGAATGCGACAACCGTTCGCGCCTGACTTGCAAAGGACACTAGAACCATGATTGTTGTCGTTGCACCTGGCCAGGGATCTCAGACTCCCGGCTTCCTGTCCCCCTGGCTTGAAGTCGACGGACTTCGCGAGCAGCTGGGCCAATTGGGTGAGGCCGCAGGTATTGACCTCATTGCCCACGGCACGACAAGCGATGAGGCCACCATCAAGGACACCAAGGTTGCCCAGCCGCTGATCGTCGCTGCATCGATTGCCACCGCCTCGGCTCTGGCCTCGGCCCATGCGAAGCCCTTCGGCGCCACCGCCGGCCACTCGGTCGGTGAATTTGCCGCCGCCGCCATCGCTGGTGTTCTTTCGCCCGAGGACGCGATGCGACTCGTGGGAATTCGCGGTCGTGCGATGGCCGACGAAGCAGCGAAGATTCACACGGGTATGGCCGCTGTTCTGGGTGGTGAGCTCGCCGAGCTGCTACCGATTCTGGAGTCTCACGGCCTGTATGCCGCCAACATGAACGGTGGCGGTCAGATCGTCATTGCTGGGGAATCGAACGCTCTGGCGGAATTCTCGGCAACCCCACCCGCCGGTATTCGCGTGATCTCCCTCGCTGTGGCCGGTGCGTTTCACACGCGATTTATGCAGGGTGCCGTTGACGTTCTGCGCGACGCGGCCACCTCCGTCACTGTTACCGACCCGTCACTGCCCCTGTACACGAACCGCGATGGTTCACGGGTTGCGAGCGGTGTCGAATATCGGGACTTGCTTATCGGACAGGTAGCCAACCCGGTGCGTTGGGACCTGTGCATGGAGTCTTTTGCCCGCGACGGCGTTACGGGAATTATCGAATTGGCTCCCGCCGGCGCGCTCGTCGGTCTCGCACGCCGTGCGCTTAAGGGAACACCCACCGTTGCAATTAAAACCCCCGACGACCTCGCGGCCGCCATCGAACTCTTGGAGGCATCATGACCCAGCCCACACTTCACCAGACCGTAGGCACGCCGTTCACACGCATCTACGCCGTCGGTGCGGCACGCGGAGACCTGGTCGTACCGAACGATGACATTGTTGGTCCGATTGATTCCAGTGACGAGTGGATTCGTCAACGTACCGGCGTCATCACCCGTCGCCGCGCGAGCGACGGCATCGAGGCCGTCGACCTCGCGACCTCGGCTGTAACCGAGGCCATATCGAAAGCGGGAATCGACCCGTCACAGGTGGGCGTCGTCATTGCCGCAACGATTTCAAACACGGTGCAGACGCCGTCCTTGGCGGCGTTGGTCGCAGAACGTGTGGGTGCAACTCCCGCGGCCGCCTACGACATCTCGGCCGCGTGTGCAGGCTTTTGTTATGGAATCGCTCAGGCGGATGCCATGATTCGTGCGGGTGTTGCCCAATATGTCGTGGTGGTTGGCGCGGAGAAGCTCAGCGATTTCGCCAAGCCCGACGACCGCACGATTTCATTCCTCTTGGGCGATGGCGCGGGTGCTGTTGTGGTTGGTCCTGCGACCGAGCCGGGAATTTCTCCCACGGTATGGGGAAGCGACGGCTCGAAGTGGGATGCGGTGGGCATGGATCGAACCATCAAGGAACACTGGGAGAACCCCGAGGAGGGACATCCTTACCTGCGCCAGGACGGTCAGACCGTCTTCCGCTGGGCCGTCTGGGAAATGGCCAAGGTCGCGCAACGCGCACTCGATGAGGCGGGAATCACCTCCGCAGACCTCGCAGCCTTTATCCCCCACCAGGCCAACATGCGGATCATCAACGAATTCGCTAAGCAGCTGAATGTGCCCGAATCCGTCGTCATTGCCCGTGACATCGAAACAACCGGAAACACCTCGGCGGCATCTATCCCCCTGGCGATGCACCGCGTGCTCGAAGAACATCCCGAATTGAGCGGCGGATACGCGCTGACCATTGGATTCGGAGCGGGCTTGGTCTTCGCCGCACAAATCGTCCGCCTTCCCTAATATTCACACTCCCGCGCCGTAAAATGGTGGCGGTAACCCCATAAAAAGGAGAAAAAATGGCACTGTCCCAGGATGAGGTCCTCGCGGGCCTCGCAGAACTCGTGAACGACGAGACCGGCATCCCCACCGAAAGCGTTCAGCTTGACAAGTCGTTCTCGGACGACCTCGACGTCGACTCGATCTCGATGATCACCATCGTTCAGAACGCAGAAGACACCTTCGGCGTGAAGATCCCCGACGAGGCCGTTTCGGACCTCAAGACCGTTGGCGACGCCGTCAACTTCATCGTTTCGGCTCAGGCCTAAGACGCTCGTGCGGCGGGACATCGGTCCCGCCGCAGTGTTCTTAACAACCACGAAGGATTCACGAGATGACCACCACAATTGTTGTAACCGGTATCGGCGCAACCTCGCCGTTGGGCGGCACCGCCCGTGAAAGCTGGGACGCACTTCTTCGTGGCGAAAGCGGCATTCGCAGCATCGACGCCCCCTGGGTGGCGGAACACGACCTGCCCGTGACCTTTGCGGGTCAGGTCAAGGTACCCGCAGTCGAGGTTCTGGACCGTATCGAGGCGAAGCGCCTCGACCCCTCTGCTCAACTTGCCCTCATCGCAGCCCGTGAAGCGTGGGCCGATGCGGGTTCCCCCACCGACGCGCACGAACGTGTGCTCGTGGATTACGCCACCGGTATTGGTGGACTCTGGACACTTCTGGACGCATGGGACACCATCAAAGAAAAGGGCGTGCGCCGTGTGCCGCCCATGACCATTCCCATGCTGATGCCCAACGCTGCTGCGGCCGCGATCTCGATGGACCTCACTGCTCGGGGCGGCGCACGGACCGCCGTTTCGGCGTGCGCATCGGGCACAGAATCAATTGCGAACGCTATCGACCACCTGCGTGCGGGAATCGCCGACGTTGTCATCTGCGGCGGAACCGAAGCTGTTGTCCACCCACTTCCCATCGCCGCGTTTGCGTCGATGCACGCGCTGTCGAAGCGAAATGATGAACCTGCCCGTGCGTCGCGCCCCTATGACGTAGACCGCGACGGTTTCGTGCTGGGCGAGGGCGCAGCTGCGCTCGTGCTGGAAACCAAAGAACACGCTCTGGCGCGTGGCGCCAGGATTTATGCCGAGATTGCTGGCGGCAGTGTCACCAGCGATTCGTACCACATCACAGCTCCGGACCCTGAGGGATCGGGTGCGGCACGTGCCGTGATTCTGGCCCTTCAGCAGGCGGGTGTCACTCCCGACCAGGTGAACCACATCAATGCCCACGCAACCTCAACTCCCGTTGGTGACGTGGCCGAATACCAGGCGCTCGAACGAGTTTTTGGCGATCGCATTCGCGAGATTCCCGTTTCGGCTACAAAGTCCGCGACTGGTCACCTTCTGGGCGGAACCGGAGCACTCGAGGCGGTATTCACCGTTCTCGCGGTGAACGAACGCATTGCGCCACCTACCCTGAATCTCGAGAACCAGGACGAGCGCATTCCGTTGAACGTCGTCACCGCTCCGCTTCCTCTGGGCGATGGCCCACTCGTCGCGATCTCGAATTCGTTCGGTTTCGGCGGACACAACTCGGTTATCGTCATCAAGTCGATCGACTAGAGCGACACTCCCGCCGATGCGGCTCGCGACACGGTCGCGGGCTGCACGTCGTTAAGCGGTGACGATGCGCATCCCCGTGTGTCCCGCGGGTGTCATGCTGCGGAAGGGTTCCAACTCGTCATCCCACGCCTGTCCCAGAGCACGCGCGATTTCGCGATGAATTGCGTCACTATCGGATCCCGCGACGTCGAGCGCATAACGAATTCGGTCCTCTGTCACGAGTGCGTTTCCTGCGGAATCAATCATCGAATAGAAGATTCCCAGCGACGGCGTCTGCATGTAACGCGCTCCATCGCGCCCGTGCGCAACTTCCTCGGTGACCTCGAAGCGCAGGTCCGACCATCCACGAAGCGCGCTTGCAAGGCGAGCGGCGCTACCCGCAGGACCGTCCCACGCGCATTCCGCACGGCAGGTCCCCGGCGCGGCGGGCTGGTCCTGCCACGTCAGACGGTAGGCAACACCCAGCACATGCGACATGGCCCATTCGATGTGCGGGCGCAACACCAACGGGGCCGAGTGCACAATCAACACGCCTCGAGCATCCATCGTTACCTCCACTGTGTTCCATACGACTTCCCCATCGATGGACTAACAGAGGTAACTACAGTATGCGGCGACTCTGCGCGATGGTCAAATTTCTCGTGCAGCACCCCTCGACTTATGCGTGTAGGTGCGTGCCGTCTTTCGCCAGCACGTGCTGTTCGCCCGCGTCAACCCGGAACGGCAGGCGGTTTTGTTTGGGCGGAATGGGGCAGTTGAAGTTGTATGAAAATGCGCACGGGGGCAAGTGCGCCAGATTGAAGTCCAGTGTGATCGTGCCGTCAGGATTAGGCACAACGAAGAGGAACCGTCCCACACTGTATGTTTCGGTGCCATTCGTGTCATCGGCAAAGACGACCTGAAGGGCACGTCCTGAGCGAAATGCGACGAGCTCTACATCATGACCCTCGTGCGAAAACACAATGTGTCCTGGGATTTCCTCGGTCGCCGATGCAGCGCCGGATTTTACCTTGTCGACAGCCAGTGTGGTGCCCGCCTCGGCGGGTCGCCAGCGTGCGGTGATGACCCAGTTGGGGTCATAGGGAAAATTCGAAATTCCCCCGTAATTCTGGATCCACTCGCTCTGCGCATCCCACACTCGAAGCGCACACAGCCCACTGGGGTCGACAATAATGCTGCCGCGTTGCGTGTCGCTGAACACGATATCCGTGCCACTGTCGGCACCCTTCGGTCGCACCGTTACGCTGCCGTCGACGAGAACACCATCAACAGTGACGTTGTCAGCTGCAGTCGCGGTCAGGACAAGCCCCACCTGACCATCGGAGGTGGGTGCCCACAGACCTGGCACGCCCCATACCGTTTGCTCCGCGTCAACCCACTGTGTGAGGACCAGTGCCAGACTGCCCATGGGCTCTGCAGCCATCGATTCTCGACGGGAATGGAAATGAGCGAAGCGCTCGGCAGCAGTGTCAGACATAGTTCTATTCTGCCCATCGTTTCACGGGTGACCGCTCACGACATGTCACAATTGTGGGATGAGAATCCCCCGCGAGACCCTGTTGTGGGCGATTCCCTTTGCATTCGTGAGTGCGGTCCACCTCATTGCCCAATTCTTCTGCCTAGTTGACGTCGCAAATTCTACGAAAATCGCGCTGATTCCTACGTTGGCTCTCGTGGCGGTGGGTGTGGGTCGTGCCCAACCACGACGAGTCCAGGTGTTTCTTGCTCTGGGTCTGGCTTTCTCCTGGGCAGGTGACATCATCCTCAATCTGCCGGGCGAGCAGTCCTTCGTCATCGGGCTCGTGGCCTTTCTGTGCGCGCACCTGGCATACATCGCGCTCTTTTCACGCGCACTCGCGGTTCGTCCCACGCGACTGTCGTCGCTGTATGCCGTGTGGTTCGCCAGCCTCGTGGTAATCCTGCTGCCGCACTTGGATTCCCTATTGATTCCGGTGGTTGTGTACGGTGCGATTCTTGGAACCATGGCCGCGTATGCGAGCGGTGCGGGATGGATTGCTGCAGTAGGTGGTGCACTGTTCGTGGCCTCTGACTCGTTGCTTGCGATCAACCGATTCATTCCCGATCCAGGCCTGTGGCGACCCAGCTTCCTAATTATGACGACGTATCTGGCCGCACAATTGTGTCTTGTCCTGGTGGCGATTCGTCAGCCGGCCGATATGACCGAACGGTAAAGCTCCAGCATCTGGGCAGTTCGGGCAGATTGCGCAAAATCCGAGCGATACGACTGCTTGCGCGGTCCCGGTTTATGAGCCTGGAGGGCACGGGATATCGCGTCGGCAAGATCTTGGTCGGACAAGGAGTCAACAACCGTGCACGATCCCGCGGGAAGCTCGGCCGCGATATCGGAATCAATCACAACGGCATGGGTCCCCAACGCCACCGCCTCCATCACGGTCATGCCCTGGGTTTCAAAACCATTCGAGGTTTGTACCAGGACATGCGCGGAGGCAATCTCGGTGAGTGCCTCGTCGTAACTGACGGCACCGACAAATGTCACGTGAGAAGGCGCAACACGCCGAGCGGGTGACTCCAACATGCCGCTGCCAACGATGCGAACCGAGCACGGGACGTTCAGCAACGTAACGGCACGAAGGAATTCGAGGAGTCGTTTTTCCGCAGAGAAACGGCCGAGCCACACCACGGTAGGAACCGTGTGGGTGTGCGTGACGCTTCTGCCCACGCGCTCGAGCACCGTGTCATCGATGCCGTTGGGAATGGTCACCACATCTGGTGCAATCGGTGACACGACTCCGTGAGATTCGAGTCGTCGCGAGAAGTGGCGAGACGGTGCCGTGATCCGTGCGGCGCGGCGCGCAAAGTGTGCGAGGTACGACCAACCGTCCGCGACGCGTGGCACGGCCTCACCCAATGCCCAGCGCTGCCAACGCCCGAGAACCGCATAGAGCAGCCCGGGGAACGGAATAACGGCGTCAATTCCCACGTCCACGCGGTTGTGCATGGTGTGAACGACAGGCAGAGCGTGGCGCCGAGCGAACGCGTACCCCAGTGCCGCACCCCAGAAGTCGGCCTGCACGTGCACAACATCGACGGGTGGCCGCGCCCGCAATGCGGCGTCGATCGCGTCGAGGTGGCGCGTGGCGGGCCACAGCCAGGTGTATTTCTCGAACGGCGACAATGCATGCGATGGAAGATCGATGCAGCGGCTGTCGGATGTGGGACCTGTTCGTGGCGCAGGCGCCACCCAGGTCGCTATTCCGCCCGCGGCTTCCAGATATTCGCCCTGCAGGCGCACCGATACTTGGGCGCCGCCGAGTGACGAGGTGTGTTGGTCGCAAAAGTACAGGACATGCATGGTCATTTCAGACTAGTGCGTCGAGTCCCGCAGGTTACCGGGATAGTGCACGTCGGCGATCTATGCGGTCGGCGCGAAGTGCCGCGGAGCTTGACTCCCCTGCTGCGTCCAACACCCGCAGGGCCGCGCTGAGGGCAGATGCGCCACAGCGACGTACGGCGGCGTCATCCGCCACCAGTTCAACAATTACGGTGAGCGCCGAACCAAACGCTCGAGCGGCCGCAAGACGCGGCACACACGCCTGATTAATTTCGGCCAGCGTGACAATCATCGAATGGCGATTCACGAGATGCGATCGCTCGTGTTCGATCACAGCGGCAAGTTCGTCGGCGGTGAGGGCGGTGACCAGGCCACGCGACACCAGGATGTGCGGATTAGGGCCAGGAACTGCCAACGCAAATACTCGGTCGGTTTCGGTGATGGTGACATCGGGCGCCAATCCACTGGGCGTCGCGGCAACGCGCCGGCACCGCTCGGCCGCGTCGCGAATGGCGTGCGCCGAACCTTCGAGTCGTTCCAATCGAACGGCAACGACGACGGCAAGACCGCCAAGAATCGCGAGAGAGCCCCAGGCTACGACCGCCAAAACGGTGTGGTCGAAGACCGTGTGCCCATCCTCGAGATGAGGAATCAGACCCGCCGTCGTCCCGACGGCAATGAGCACAGCCCCGCCCACACTGACCAACCCGGTCGTGAAGAGCAGAAGCCACGCCCACAGCGCGAACCGCGGAGCGCGTGATTGCCAGCGACCGTGTCGCACAATGAGTGGCGCAATCACAATCGTGACAACGGCCACCATCACCAATGTCACGACGTCACCCATTAGTAGCTAATTTTTCCCATGGCTATGCGCAGCAGTTCAACATCGTCGGCCGACAGTGATCCCGCGAATTTCATCAGAACATCGCCGCGACTCTGTGAGGAATCCAGTGCCTCCAAGATTGTGTCCACGGCGGATTCATCGGTACTCCGGGTCGCCGTGAACGTGATACTACGCGAGGCATCGCCCACTCGCACAATGTCACCCTTTACGCGCAGCCTCTCGAGCGCCGTCAAGACCGTGGTGTGCGCGGGTAAAGGTTCGGTGCAGCACAGACGAATTTCCGCAGCGGTAAGCGGTCGATCCGCCTCGCGGACAATGCGCAAAACCAGCGACTCCAGTTCGCCATGTCCCCGACTCCGAGTGTTCGTCACGGGCGCCCCCCTTTTCTCTACATTATGCAGAATAGCGCACTCACTCGCCAAGAGTGCCATAATTCCGAATTAGTGCACTCCCGTGCTCCATACTAGAAACATCATGAGTACGACATCTCCCCGCCGCTCCCCCGGCCGCCCCGTAAGCATCGACCCGGGCGAGGTCGCTCTGACCGCTATGCATCTTTTTCATGAACGCGGCATCGACAACGTCACCATGGACGACATTGCTGTCGCCGCGGGCGTGTCACGTCGAACCGTGTTCCGCCTGTACCCGTCGAAAGCGGCGTTGGTGTGGGGTGGGATGAAGCCCTGGACCAACAGATTGCGCACCGAACTGCAACGCGAAGACTTGCCGTCGGACCCGGCGGAGGCCCTGGTGTCGGCGTGGGTGAATTCCCTGGAGGGCCTGGACATTTCCATGGACGTCACGAAACTCCGACTGAAATTGGTCGCCCAGTCGCACGAAGCGTATGCGTGGGGACTTGCCGAAATGGAAGAGACGCTATCGATTTTGGCCGAGAACATCGAAAAGCGCACCGGTATCGCGCGGGATTCTCTCGAAGTCACCACCCTGGTGTCAGCGATGTATGCGGCAGGGCACAATGCCTCGGAATGGTGGGCCACGCACGACGATCCCCGATCGCTCAAGGAAATCCTTCGCACGGCGTTCAGCGCACTGGACGACCCCAAGTTCCACTCACGGTAATGTCATCATCGTCGGACGATAAACTGGTCCGACGTGGGGCGGTAGCTCAGCCGGTTAGAGCAGCGGACTCATAATCCGTCGGTCGCGGGTTCAAGCCCCGCCCGCCCTACCACTCGCCGCAGGTCGGCACACGTGCCGCGCGTCGAAGTGGCAGTTGGCCGGCGACTCGCCCACGGTGTTAGCCGCGGTAGAGGCCCTCAAACGTCGTCAGCGTCGTCTCGATGTCGTGATCCTGGACGATGGCAAGTGATTCCTTCTGCAATGCGACATAGTCCGCGCCGGCACAGGTCACAACATCCCGGATGCGCGCGGCCAGTTGATCAACATTGCGTGGCTCAAACAAATAGCCGTTCTCGCCATCGTGCACGAGATGCGGCAACGCCATTGCATCGGCCGCCACCACGGGCAGCCCACTGGCCATTGCCTCCATCGTGGCAATCGACTGCAGCTCGGCGGTCGACGGCATCACAAAGACGGCCGCAGAACTCAGGGTGTCGATGATGTCCTGATCCGTCACATGACCTTTGTAAGTGACTCGATCAGTAAGCCCCAACGTTTCGGTCAGTTTCATCAACCGCGGCTTGTCGTCGCCCAATCCAACAATGGTTGCAGTGAGCGGAAGGTCGTTGAGCACAACGAGCGCACGGAGAAAATCGTCGACGTGCTTTTCCAATTCAAGACGGCCCACAAACACCGCTACAGGCTGCTCGCGCGTGCCCAGCACTGGGTTGTATGCACGGACGTTCAGTCCGCACGAGATCGCCTGGACATCAGTGATGCGCGTGTTTTTTTCCAAGTAATCCGCCGCCCGACGAGTAGGTGTGGTGACGGCATTGACCAAACGATATGTGCGCGCCGCGACCTGCCAGGCGATCCATGCCATGCCATTGCGGACGACGTTCGGAACCGGCAAAAACTGGACCGCATTGTCGGGCATGAAGTGGTTGGTTGCCACGATTCGAATTCCCCGCTTGCGGGCCTCCCGAACCAGCGTGTAGCCGACGTTGATGTGCGACTGGATGTGGACGACATCGGGCTTGACCTCGTCAAGGATGCGCGCGGCATCCCGTGCGCCTTCCCACGGCAACGCGAAACGCAACCACGGGTGGTTGAACCATTTCCACGAACGTAGGCGGTGCACCGTCATTGTCGCACCATCATGCTCTTCAGTGCGCTTCCCCCACGTGGTATCGGGTGACGGAGCCATGACAACAACGGTGTTTCCCCGCCGCACCAGTCCCGCAGCAAGTCGCACAGTGAATTTGGCGGCACCGTTCACATCGGGCGCAAAGGTATCGCAGCCAATAAGGATCGTCAGAGGGTGTGGTGTAGGCACGGATGTCAACTATTCGTCAGGGGAATGATGCCCTCTAAGGGTATCAAATCGGTCAGCGATGGGTCTGTGGATGGTGTCGCGCCATCATGACGACACCGGCAATCGCTGCCGCGCCTGCAGCGACAAAACCGGCCACGGCAAGTGGCGGGAAGGCCTGCGCCTCGCCCAAGACAACGACGGCAATTCCCACGGCGACAAGCGGATCGATTACGGTCAATCCCGCAATAACCAAATCAGGCGAACCAACCGAATAGGCGGTCTGCACAAAATAGCCGCCCAGCATGACGGCGCCGACGAGCGCGACGATACAGACGAGGATGAGCGGATCAATCTGACCGCTGCGTACTCGGTTAATGACGACCTTCGCCAGTGTCACAACGAAGCCGTACAGGATGCCGGCGGCCGCCACATAGAACATGGCACGTAATCGGTCGCGCCGCAGGAAAAACACCGCCACTGTCGCAGCAACAACGACGAGCAGCGTGACGACAATTGTCCACAATTGCGCGTCCGAGAACGCGCGTTCCACGGCGTACACGGCAGAAATGGTGACAAAGATGGCAATGCTGCCCACAGCGAGTGCAATGGACTGCGTGACACGTCGATCGGGGGTAAGACCCTGAACTCGGGAATTCAGAACGTTGGTGAGTACCATCGCGACAACACCGAGTGGCTGCACGACGATGAGCGGCGCAAAGCCCAGGGAGACCAGCTGCAACACGATGGCCACGGCAAGCATGAGGGAACCAAAAAGCCAGGACGGACGACGCGCCAACTGCATTAACTGACGCAGGGACAAGCCCGATTTCGCGCCGTCTCCGTGCGATTCCTCGACCTTGCCCACGCCGCGGTGCTGCAACTGCGCGCCCAACGACAAAAACACGGCGCCCACAAGCGCGATAGGAATTCCGATGGCTTGGTACGGGGTCAACGAAATCTGGTCGACCAGGTTCGTGATGTCCGTACTCATTCCTCCACACTAACCAGAAGATAGGCTAGAGACGTGGCAATACACACCATTTGCATTACGGGAGAACCCGTCCTTCACCGTCCCTCCGCGCCGGTCACACTCATCGACGACGACATCCGCACTCTGGTGGCGGACATGTTCGAGACGATGGAGGCTGCCCCGGGCGTGGGCCTGGCTGCACCTCAGATTGGTATCGACCTCGCGATTTTTGTCTGGCGGTGGGAAGACGAAGATGGAATCCTGCAGGAGGGCGTCGCGATCAACCCGCGCTTACTGATCTCCCCCGTGTCGATTGACCCGGTAGATGAAGACGAGGAAGCCGAAGGGTGCCTCTCGGTCCCCGGCGAACGATTCGGGCTGCGCCGATCCGATCGTGCAATTCTGACGGCAACAAACATCGACGGCGACGAATTCACCATCGAGGCGCACGGTTGGCTCGCGCGTATTTTCCAGCATGAGTTCGACCACCTGCTGGGTGTGTTGTATGTCGACCGCCTCAGCGAGCCCCGACTGACGCAGGCGCGTCGCGCGATTCGCAAGGAGGGCTGGGGCCGCCCCGGCAATTCCTGGATGCCGGGTGAGGACTTCCTCGAGGGTTAGGGCATCAAGCCCGTTGCGCGCAGCACCGCTGCGCTGGCCGCACCCGCGATGACCACGACGATGAACGGTGCGCGCAGCCACAGCAATACACCCGCGAGCACAATCGCAACAACGCGCGCATCCAGCGCAAACCCCGTAGCCGACCCCAACGTCTGAGTTGTGACCAGGGACGCCAACAGGGCGATGGTCAGAATAGAGCTGGCGTTTTGCACCGTGGGGTGTTCTCCGAACGACCGTGGCACCACGTAGCCGATCAATTTCAAGGCAAGCACGGCAACGGACGCAGTGATAATCGTCATCCATAGACTCATGGCCGGCCTCGCTTCAGCCACAAACCCGCGACCAGGCCCACTGCTGCGGCCACGAGGACGGGAACACCGGGCGGAAGGCTGGGCAGAGCCCATGCCGTCACCACGGCGGCCACAACGGCAATCGCAATGGGGTCGCGGCCGGACAGGCGCGGCCACAGGAGGCCGAGAAATGCGGCGGCTGCGGCGGCATCCAGGCCATAGGCGCGGACATCTCCCAGCGCGTCGCCCAGGATGGCGCCCACGAACGTCATGAGGTTCCACCCCACAAAGATTCCGGCTCCGGTGATCCAAAAGCCGAGGCGCTTGTGCCGCACATCGTCTTGCGCGATGGAGACGGCGGTGCTTTCATCAATCGTCCAATGCCCCGCCACGATTCGGCGCCAGAAGCCGCCACCCACGGTGGGTGCAATGGTCACCGCGTACAGAGTATTTCGTACTCCCAGTAGAGCAGCCGATGCGATGGCGGAAAACCCGCTCGCACCCGCAGCCACGAGTCCGATGACGGCGAATTGCGAACCACCCGAGAACATCAGCAGACTCAACACCTGGGTTTGCCACACATCGAGCCCGCTCGCCACGCTCAGCGCGCCAAAAGACACTCCGTACATACTGACGGCCAGAGACACTCCCAGGCCCATAGAGACCGTTCTGCGCGTCGTTGCGTCCATGACGACCGGCGGTTACTCGGAAATCTTGGGGTCGAGCGCAAATCGCAGTGTCGGGAACGATGCGGTGAGGCTGAACCCCACGCCCGGCACGTGCTGGCTGACGACGACGCCGTCAAAAGCGGCCGCCCGTGCACGCATCTCGCTCATGCCGCGTCCCGTCGTATCGTCAACAAGAGCGCGCTGATCCGATTCGATCGTGACCTGTTCGATGTCGGTTGCCGTTCCTGCGGCAATCTGTCGACGCACCTCGGCCCGGACACCATCGTCTTCGATCTTCAAGGTCAAACCATCGGCGGACCACACAAAGGCCACATCGACTTCGGTTCCCGCACCACCGTGACGCCGAGCGTTGTCCAGAGCCTCGTGCAAAATTCGGTACACGGCGAGTTCGGCGGACGCAGACACGGGGAATCGCTCCCCCGTCTCGCGGAAATCAATCACCAAGCCGTCCTTTTCGCGTTCCGCGAACAATTCGGCAACGGTTTCGAGTGTGGGCCATGCGGCAACCGACTCGAATCCCTGCAGCGACACCGACATCGCACGCCGCAGATCGGTGAGTGCCGTACGTGCCATGGCAATGATGGAATCCGAATGGCGTGACAGTGCGGCGGCATCGGATGCCGTGACAAAAGCTGCGCTTTCGGCTTTCGACACCAGAGTCACCAAATCGTGTGCCACAACAGCCTGTTGTTCGTGCACGATCCGCAGGTGGTCACCCATCTCGGCAATATTGAGGCGCATCCGGGCTCGATCGTCCGTGATGTCGGCCGCATCCGCACGTACGCGCGCCGCCTCGGCGACAGAACGTCGCCATAAAACAGCACAGAGCACGAGGAGGATAAGCAACACCGCGGAAATTCCGGCGAACACCAGAGTGCTCGTCTCCCATTCCGCCATGCAACACCCCTTCGTGCTCTGTCGTACCGAGCGTGATAATTGCTGGATTTGTATGGCTCCCCGACTTGGACTCGAACCAAGAACCTATCGGTTAACAGCCGATTGCTCTGCCAATTGAGCTATCGAGGATCGCTTGCGCGTGATTCACTATACCAAAAATTTCCGACCTAATAACCAGCGCGCGTATCGACGATACCGCGAAGATCCCGTCCCGCCAAAAAGGCCGCGACATTGTCGGAAATTCGTGTCGCCAGGAGGTGCGCCGTCATCAACGGTGTGTCAGCGGAATGCGAGGTGATCACGCAGCGCGGCTCATCCCACAGTGGGTGATCGGCGGGCAATGGCTCGGGATCCGTGACATCGAGCCCCAGCCCCCACAGTCGCTCCTCGCGTAGTGCCGACAGCGCGGCATCGGTGTCGAGCAACGATCCGCGGGCGATGTTCACGACTATCGCGTGGGTGGGAAGCAGCCCGAGAGTGGCCTCGTTCAACAGGTGGTGAGTCGCGGCGGTGGCTGCGGCGGCGACAATGACGACGTCGGCGGTGGCCAGGACCTCGTGCAATCGATCGACCGTCACAGTTCGTTGTGCGCCGGGCACGGGCACATCGTGACGACGCACCACGGTGATGTGGGGACGGAATGGCGCCCACAGGGACACCAATTCGGTGGTGATCCCGCCGGCACCGATAATTACCACGGAATTCCCGTACAACGACAGGCCTGTTCGGGCGGAAGCCCAGCGTGCCTCGCGGGCCTTCGAGGGAATTTCCCGTGCGAGCGCCAGTGCCAACGTCAGTGCGTGTTCCGCGACAGGCTCGGAGTACGAGCCCTTGGCCGACGTAAAGACGGGAGCGGAATCGTGGTCGAGTCCCGCGAAAATTTCGGCGAAACCGTCCACGCCCGCCCAGGGCAGTTGCACCCACTCAATCTGCGGGTTGTTCTGCAGAATCGCGGCTAGTTCGACGGCGCGCTTCTCGCTGAGCCACATCAGACCGCGGGTGTCAGCGGAAATCGGTGCGACGACTCCGCCCGCGCGCGTCACAGCATCGACAAACAGCGGGTTCTGCGAGGGTTCCACCGCAATCGGTCCCGGCGTGATGGGGCGCGGATTCACCAGCAGACCTGAGCCATCGAGGTCTCGATGTTGGTGGGGCCGATCGGGTGCGGTGAGTGACATGCCTTAGTCCCCCTTCAGCTGCCGACGACGATCATGAATTGCGACCAATTGTTGCTGGATATCCCGATGCGCGGCCGGATTTTCGGCGGCATCGAGTCGCGCGAGCCTGCCCATAAGTTCATCGGCTGCCGCGGCAAGGTTTCGATCCACCAGAGA
Source organism: Microbacteriaceae bacterium MWH-Ta3 (assembly GCA_003053925.1). Taxonomy (GTDB): domain Bacteria; phylum Actinomycetota; class Actinomycetes; order Actinomycetales; family Microbacteriaceae; genus MWH-TA3. Next base: position 1,358,685 of record QBKD01000001.1, on the reverse strand, counting down.
GTTTGCAACATCGGACACATAACGCCGCAGATTGACCTCGGTCTGTTCGGCGTTGCGGCGACGAACCAGCTCACGTTGCGATTCGCTCATGCCATCCGTAATCGGGTCGGACACCGTTTGGATGGGTAAAGGAATAAGGGACAGTTCCACAACCAACGGTGCGAGAATCTCGGGAACTGCGGCCTCGACGGTGGCGACCCAATTCGGCGAACCGAATTCGGCAAAGGATGCCACGATGGCATCGCGAACCGCGGCAAGTATGGGGAAAGTAAAACGGCAGCCGACGACATCGCCCGCTCGTTCGATGCCCAGCTGGGTTGGATACTGCAGCACGACGGCCAGAGCATCGCGCTCGAGTCGCGCCACGGGGTTTCGGTCGAAAGACCGCGCCGTGGGTGCATCCGCATTGGCAACGACGGGACGTGCGCTGGCGGGGACAACGTCACGCGATCCGCGCGAGAAACCTGCGCGGACGTCAGCGGGGTCGACCCCAATCCACCCTGCGACCATGCGAACATAGCCGTCCACGACCGACGTGTCGCGAATCCCGGCAAGGATGGGGCCGGCTGCTCGAACTGCGCCTACCCGTCCCTCGACGGTCTCGAGGTTGTAGGTGGCAATGGCACGCCGGATCATGAATTCGAACATGGGCTTCCGCGAATTGATGACCTCGACCAACGAGGCATCACCGCGCTGGATGCGCAAATCACAGGGGTCCAGACCATCCGGCGCTACCGCGACAAACGTGTTCGCCGCAAACTTCGAATCCTCGGCAAAGGCCTTCGTCGCGGCCTTCTGCCCCGCTTCATCAGGGTCGAACGTAAAAATGACCTCGCCGCGGCTCTTGTTATCGACGCCGTTCATGTCACCTAAAATGCGCCTAATCAACGACACATGGTCGGGGCCGAAGGCCGTGCCACAGGTCGCCACCGCACTCGTAATGCCCGCCAAATGACAGGCCATGACGTCGGTGTAGCCCTCGACGACAACAACGCGGCGATCGCGACCAATCGAACGCTTCGCCAAATCGATTCCGTACAGAACCTTCGACTTGTGATACACGGGCGTGTCCGGGGTATTCAGGTATTTCGGGCCCTTGTCGTCGTCCCGCAGCCGGCGTGCGCCGAAGCCCACTGTCGTTCCCGTCGTATCGCGAATGGGCCACATCACCCGCCCGCGGAATCGGTCGTAGGTACCGCGGTCACCGCGCGAGACGAGCCCCGCGGCCTCTAATTCCTGCTCGGTGAACTTGCGCGCCAGAAGGTGCTTGGACAGCGCATCATAAGAATTGGGCGCGTAGCCAACGCGGAACTGCGCACAAGCGGCGGGGTCGAATCCTCGCCCCGAAAGGAAATCATGGGCGAGAGCCGCATCGGGAGTCGTCAGCTGCGCAACAAAGAATTCTTCGGCAGCCTTGTTCGCCTCCAGAAGCCGCGCGCGCTGCCCGGTGTCCCGTTGAGCTCCGCCGTCCTCGTAGGTCAGCGTGAAACCGACGCGCTGCGCAATGCGCTCGGCGGCTTCGACAAAGGACAGGTGATCGATTTTTTGCAGGAAGGCGTACATATCGCCCTTTTCCCCGCATCCAAAGCAGTTGAAATATCCCGAACCAGGGCGCACATGAAAGCTGGGCGATTTTTCGTCGTGGAAGGGGCACAAGCCCTTGAACGAATCAACGCCGGCACGTTTCAGCGATACGTAGTCACCGACGACATCCACGATGTTGGCGCGCGAACGAAGCTCGTCTAGATCACTTCGCTTAATCATTCCCGCCACCCTGCGATTCTATCCGCAGAGCGCGTACCCTCGACGGGCGCTAGTCACAGCGGCTGGGTTAGCGGACGAAGCGTTCGTGCCAGGCCATCGCGGACTGGTCTGTCAATGATGCCACCTGGTCGATGATCGCACGCATCTGCGCCGCCTCGGTCGTTGCTCCAAGGAAATCATCGCGAAAACCGGGCTCGAGCGCGGATGGCCCCGCGACGACGAGCGCGTCCGCGAGTTCCACGAGCAGCTCGCGCTGACGTGTGTAAATCGGTTGACGAGATTCATGCGACATCACATGCGCCGCCACGATTCCCTTCAGCACCGCAATCTCGGCACGCGTTTCGCGCGGCACAATCACATCGGCTCCAAAACGGGCGAATGAGTGCACGCCCGCGGCGGCGGGTTCGATGGTGTCAGCGGCATGCTTCTTGGTGGCATGGGTCGCGGCGTGCGCGAATCGCCCGATAAGGGTGCTGGTGAGGTTCTTCAGGTGCGCCATGTCGCGGCGTGAGCCATCCCACTCCGTCAGCCAATCGGATAGGCCATCCAGCCGATCGAATGCCGCAATGAGCTCGTCGTGGCTCATTTCGCCGCCAATCCACTGCACCATGGAATCCACCAGATCCGCATGATTCACGCGCGAACCCAGCAGACGAACATCGATGTAGCCGTTGACAATCGCGTCTTCGAAATCGTGAACGGAATAGCCGATGTCGTCCGACAAATCCATGACCTGGGCCTCGATGGACAGACGGCGCTCGGGAGCACCCCTGCGCATCCACTCAAAAATTTCGAGGTCGTCGGCGTACACACCGAATTTGGTCCTGCTGCTGCCCGCCTCGAGAACTCCCGTTTCGTAGGTCCACGGGTATTTGCACGAGGCATCGAGGCTCGCACGCGTCAGATTCAACCCAAAGGACCGTCCGTCTGTGCTGAACACCTTGGGCTCGATTCGAGTCAACAACCGCAGCGTCTGTGCGTTCCCCTCGAAGCCACCCCATCGCTCGGCCCAGGCGTTCAGAGCCTTTTCCCCGTTGTGCCCGAAGGGAGGATGACCAAGGTCGTGCGCCAAGCAGGCGGTGTCCACCAGGTCGGGGTCAAGACCCAGCGCGATCGCGATCTCGCGACCCACCTGCGCAACTTCAAGCGAGTGCGTCAGCCGGTTTCGAGCAAAATCGAGGCCCGCCGTGGGAGACAGCACCTGTGTCTTGGCAGACAGCCGGCGCAGGGCGCTGGAGTGCAACAATCGGCCGCGATCGCGAGCGAAATCGCTGCGGCCGGTCTTTACGCCCTCCGGAAAGGCTCGTTCGCGATCGGCCGCGGAATAGTGGTCAACCACCGCTCGGCCCCGATTCGGTGTCGGTCAAATCGGACATCGACACGCCGTCGAGTTCGCGGCTGTTCAGCCACCCATCGGGCAGTGCCGGGCGCTTGGGCGATCCAGCACGCCCACGCTGTCCTTCGGCGTCGGGCCCGGGATACGGAGCGTCGCGGTCCAGTTCGCCCAACAGGTCGTCCATGTGCGCCAGCGACTCAACGGCCGCGAGCTTGGCACGGATTTCGCCGCCCACTGCATAGCCCTTGAAATACCATGCGACGTGTTTGCGAATATCGCGGCAGCCTCGGCCCTCATCCTCGAAGAATTCAACCAGCAGCTCGCCGTGGCGACGGAACGCGTCGGCAACGTATCCCAAATTGGGTTCCACTAACTGGCCATTCCCCCCGAAGGCGGCCTCGAGGTCGGCAAAGAGCCAGGGGCGTCCCAGGCATCCGCGGCCCACAATGACCCCGTCGCACCCGGTCTCGTCGACCATGCGCTTGGCGTCCGCCCCGCTCCAAATATCGCCATTCCCCAAAACAGGAACCGTTGTCACGGCCTGTTTCAGCGTGGCAATGGCGTCCCAATGCGCGTTTCCTGAATAGTGCTGCGCCGCGGTGCGACCGTGCAGACCGATGGCGGCGACTCCGGCGTCTTCGGCGATTTTGGCGGCATCGAGGTATGTCAAATGGTCGTCGTCGATCCCCATGCGCATCTTGATGGTGACGGGCACATCGCCCGCCGCGGCAACAGTCTGTTCCAGAATTTGTTGGAACAGCGTGGTTTTCCACGGCAGAGCAGCGCCGCCGCCCTTACGCGTGACCTTCGGCACGGGACAACCGAAATTCAGGTCGATGTGATCGGCGTGGTCGTCCTCGACGAGGATTCGGGCCGCCGCAGCCATCGTTTTCGGCTCGACCCCGTACAACTGAATCGATCGAGGCTTCTCGCTGGGGTGGTGCTGAATCAGCCGCATCGTTTCCGGTGTGCGTTCCACGAGCGCCCGCGAGGTGATCATTTCCGAGACGAACAGGCCACCACCGTATTCACGGCAGAGGCGCCGGAACGCCGTGTTCGTGATTCCTGCCATGGGGGCAAGAACCACGGGCACGTTCGTTTCGATGGGGCCGATTCGCACGATTACGCTCCGAGAAGCCTTTCGGCCAGATAGCCCTCGAGTCGGTCGAGCGACACTCGCTCTTGCTGCATGGTGTCGCGTTCGCGAACGGTCACCGCGCGGTCCTCGAGCGAATCGAAGTCGAACGTGATGCAGAAGGGCGTGCCGATTTCGTCCTGTCGGCGGTAGCGGCGACCAATGGCGCCGGCGTCATCGAAATCAACGTTCCAGTGCTGGCGAAGGTTCTCGGCCAGCTGACGCGCCTCGGGCGATAGGGTTTCGTGACGCGACAGTGGCAGAACAGCGGCCTTGATGGGTGCCAGACGACGGTCCAGACGCAACACCGTGCGCACGTCGACGCCACCCTTCGTGTTCGGTGCCTCGTCCTCGTAATAGGCGTCCACAAGGAACGCCATCAACGAACGGGTGAGGCCGGCCGCGGGTTCGATCACATACGGGGTCCAGCGCTCGTTCTTGTTCTGATCGAAGTACGACAGGTCGGTTCCCGAATGCTTCGAGTGGGTCATCAAGTCGAAATCCGTGCGGTTCGCAATGCCCTCGAGTTCACCGAATTCGCCGGACGAGAAACCGAAACGGTACTCGATGTCGACAGTGCGCTTCGAATAGTGCGAGAGCTTTTCCTGGGGGTGTTCGAACAACCGCAGGTTGTCGGGGTTGATGCCCAGGTCGGTGTACCACGCGAATCGCTGATCGATCCAGTACTGGTGCCATTCCTCGTCCGTTCCAGGCTCGACAAAGAATTCCATTTCCATTTGTTCGAATTCACGGGTGCGGAAAATAAAGTTTCCCGGCGTGATTTCGTTGCGGAAGCTCTTGCCGATCTGGCCAATTCCGAACGGAGGCTTCTGTCGTGCCGCCGACACCACGTTGGCAAAGTTCACAAAAATACCCTGAGCGGTCTCGGGACGCAGGTAGTGCATGCCCGCCTCGTCGTCAACGGGGCCAAGGTAGGTCTTCAGCAGACCGCTGAATTCCTTGGGTTCCGTCCACTGACCGCGCGTGCCGCAGTGGCCACAGGCGATTTCCGCCAGTCCGCCTTCGGGTGCACGACCCTTCTTTTCGGCAAATTCTTCTTCGAGGTGATCGGCGCGGTAGCGCTTGTGGCACGAGAGGCATTCCACGAGCGGATCGCTGAAGACGTCAACGTGACCGGACGCCTCCCAGACGCGCTTGGGCAAAATCACCGACGAATCCAGGCCCACAACGTCGGCACGGCGCTGCACCATGTACCGCCACCACTGGCGCTTGATGTTTTCCTTGAGTTCGACGCCCAGGGGGCCGTAGTCCCATGCCGACCGCGAACCGCCATAGATTTCTCCGGCTTGGAACACAAATCCTCGACGTTTCGCAAGCGAAATTACGGAATCAAGTCGAGTTGGTGCAGCCACAGTTCCTCCTAGAGCGCCACGATGGCGTAAAGCCCTATTTTATCGGGAAGTCGGCGCGTCTACGGCACCGCCGAAGCGCCTGTCGCGGGCGGCGTACTCCGACACAGCCTGCCACAGCGTTTCGCGCGAATAATCGGGCCACAACACGTTCTGGAACACCATTTCGGCATAGGCGCTTTGCCACAGGAGGAAATTGCTGGTGCGTTGTTCGCCGCTGGACCGAATAAACAGATCCACATCGGGCATGGTGGGCACGTACAGGTACCGGCCGATTGTCTTTTCGGTGATTCGCTCGGGCCGAAGTTTTCCCGACGCAACATCGCGGGCAATCGCCTGCACCGCATCGGTAATCTCTACCCGACCGCCGTAATTCACACACATGTGCAGGGTCATCGTGGTGTTCGCCGCAGTCAGCTGTTCGGCCTCGGTTAGTTCTGAAATGACCGATCGCCAGAGGCGCGGCGCGCGTCCTACCCAGCGAACCTTGACGCCCCAGGCGTTCAGTTGGTCGCGGCGACGACGCAACACGTCGCGGTTGAAGCCCATCAAGAACTTCACCTCGTCGGGGCTGCGCCGCCAGTTTTCTGTGGAAAACGCATAGACCGACAGGTGCTTCACACCCACTTGCAGCGCTCCTGCAATAACATCCAGAAGCGCGGACTCGCCCGCCTTATGTCCCTCGGTGCGGGTCAGGCCACGCGCATTCGCCCATCGGCCGTTGCCGTCCATGATGATGGCGACGTGTTCGGGAACTGCCCCGGGTGCCAGTTTCGGCGGCGTCAGGCCGGTGTAATCGAGTGGCAGAAACTCGGTCACTTCAGTCCCCTGTCGACGTGTTGAAAAGAAGAAACACCCCGTTCGAGGTGGTACTGAACATACGCCGCGACGATACCACGCGCCTCGTGACGTGCCTCGATTCCCGCGGATTCCGCGGTGGCCCAGTCACCCGCACGTAGCGCGGCCAACAGCGCAATCGTGTCGGGACGCAACCTCGGTGCACCGGGGGGCGCCACAGCATCCGCGACAACACCACCCGCTTGAATAATGAACACCGTGTGCGGCCCCGGCTCGCCGGTGACTGCGCAGTCCGTGAACGTGGGTTCCCACCCTGCAATCGACAGAGCGCGCAGCAAATAGCTGTCCACCACCAAATCGGCGGCGTGCGCCTTGGTCGACAGTGCGCGCAGTCCGCCGACCAAGAGCGTGAAGTGGGCAGGGCTTGCGTCGGAATCCGTCAACTTATCGGCGATTTCCACCATGACGTGCGCTGCCGTGTACAGCTCGTAATCCGCCGAGATTGCGGGCCCGAAGGAACCCGTCGTCTCGGCCTGTTGAATGGTGTCGAGGGTTCTGCCCTCGTAAAACTGAACATCGGCGACCATGAAGGGCTCGAGGCGCGCACCGAAGCGACTGCCCGTTTTCCGCACACCCTTGGCCACTGCACGAATTTTGCCGCGCGTTTTGCTGAGTACGGTGATGATTCGATCGGCTTCGCCCAACCGCTGGGTGCGAAGCACGACCACATCATCACGATAGGTAGGCACGCTCCATTCTCTCGCGAGCCGCTGCGCAGGCACGAGTGGACACGAGAGAATGGTGGTTATGGACGCCACCTTTGTTATCCCGCTGTGGATGGACCTTGTCGCCGTGGGAATTGGTGCGCTGCAGGGAGCAATGTTCGCATCGGGCTATCGCAACGCGGAACTCGATCTGCTGGGTGTGGCACTTATTGGAATCGCGTCGGGTTTTGGCGGGGGTATTGTCCGTGACCTGCTGTTGTCGGATGACATCGCCTCGTTCCACTCCGACTGGTACATCGTCACCGCATCGGTGATGGCGCTCGTGGGAATGCTCATTGCCCATCGACTCCAGCGCATCGAAACGTTTATTACCGTGATGGATGCGGTCACCATCGGCGTGTTTGGTGCAATCGGCACAACCAAGGCACTCTCGGCCGGTTTGCCCTGGGTTCCCTCGATTTTCGTCGGTGTCGCTGCGGCGGTGGGTGGTTCGATTATGCGCGACGTCCTTCTGCACCTGCCGATTCAACTGATGCACGTGGGCTCGCTCTATGCGGTTGCGGCAGCGGCGGGCGGCCTCAGCATCGTTATCCTGCTGCAGTGGGGCGTCAACGTCACCATCGCGGGATTCATCGGGGTGGCGATTACCTTTGTGATTCGCATGCTCAGCGTGCTGTTGGGCTGGAAGCTGCCTGCTCAAACGCAACTGCGCCGGCGCAGGGTTCTGTAAAACCCCACACCGGCGCGGTGACGAATCGTTAGAGCGCGGAACGCACCGAGCGGTTCACGGCGGACACGATGGCCTTGAGCGACGCGGTCGAAATGTCCCCGTCGATGCCAACGCCCCACAGCGTGCGGCCATCCACCTCGAGTTCCACGTAGGCCGCCGCAAGCGCATCACCCGAGGCGCTCAGCGCGTGCTCGACGTAGTCAAACAGGCGAATCTGGTGACCCTGATTGGCCATGACCGACAGGAAGGCGGCAACGGGACCGTTACCCGTCGCGCTGACCGATTCCACACCGCTGCCCACGCGCAATGTGACATCCAACTGGACGTCACCCGACATGTCGGAGGCCGTTCGCGTGCTGAGAAGCTCGTATCGCCCCCACTTGTCGTCGTCGTGAGCGGCGGGCAGGTACTCGTCTTGAAAGATTGTCCAAATGGCGTCCGAGGACATTTCGCCGCCCTCGGCATCCGTCTTGGCCTGCACGACACCGCTGAACTCGATCTGCAGCTTGCGCGGCAAGTCGAGGTTGTGGTCGTTCTTCAAGAGGTACGCGACACCACCCTTGCCCGACTGCGAGTTCACGCGAATGACCGCCTCGTAGGAACGTCCGAGGTCCTTGGGGTCGATCGGCAAATACGGCACAGCCCAGTGGATGTCATCGACGGTGACGCCCTCGGCCTGGGCCCGCGCCTCCATCGATTCGAAGCCCTTCTTGATTGCGTCCTGGTGCGAACCGCTGAACGCGGTGTACACCAGATCGCCCGCCCAGGGGCTGCGCTCGTGAACCTTCAGCTGGTTGCAGTATTCGGCAGTGCGCTTGATTTCGTCCAGATCCGAGAAGTCAATCTGCGGGTCAATTCCCTGGCTGAAAAGGTTGATACCCAATGCCACGAGGTCAACGTTTCCGGTGCGCTCTCCGTTACCAAAGAGACAGCCCTCGATGCGGTCGGCACCCGCCATGTATCCCAGCTCGGCGGCGGCGATTGCCGTGCCTCGGTCGTTGTGGGGGTGCAACGAGATCAGAACGTTCTCACGGTGGTTGATATTGCGGCTCATCCACTCGATCGAGTCGGCGTACACATTAGGTGAGGCCATTTCGACGGTTGCGGGCAGGTTGATGATGACCTTGCGCTCGGGGGTTGGTTCGAGGATTTCGAGAATCTGGTTACAAACATCGACGGCAAATTCGAGCTCAGTCCCCGTGAACGATTCAGGCGAGTATTCGTAGAAGATATTCGTGCTGGGGACTTCGCTCTCCAACGAACGGCACAGGCGCGCGCCCTCGAGTGCGATGTCAATGACACCCTGCTTGTCGGTGCGGAACACCACGTCGCGCTGCAGAATGCTCGTCGAGTTGTACAGGTGAACGATGGCATTTTTCGCGCCACGCAGCGACTCAAAAGTGCGACGAATAAGGTGCTCGCGCGACTGCGTGAGAACCTGAATCGTGACGTCGTCGGGGATGAGTCCGTCCTCGATGATGGACCGCACAAAATCAAAATCGGTTTGGCTGGCGGATGGGAAACCAACCTCGATTTCCTTGTAGCCCATTTTGACCAGCGCCTCGAACATGATGCGCTTGCGCTCCGGGCTCATGGGATCGATAAGCGCCTGGTTGCCATCGCGCAGATCCACAGCACACCAGCGCGGTGCAGTGGTGATGCGCTTGCTGGGCCACGTGCGATCGGGCAGATCGACGGCAATGATGTCGTGGTACGAACGGTAACGGTGTACCGGCAGTGTCGAAGGCTTTTGGTTGTTCTTCACGGTTTTCTCCTGATTGCTGATGATTCGGCCAACGGCGGACTCCGCGACGAGTGAGGCCTACAGCGAGGACTCGTCGCGGCCGCTAAGAAGAAGACCGTTCAGCACCCTTGTAGGGTAACACAGCGCCGAAAATAGCCCGGGAAGACGGTCACATCGTGATTGAGACTAGAACCCGAGGCGCCCCAGTTGCTTGGGGTCACGCTGCCAGTCCTTGGCAACTTTCACGTGCAACGCGAGAAACACGGGTTCGCCGAGAATCTTTTCAATGGCGGGGCGCGAACGTTCGCCAATTAGCCGCAGCATGGATCCGCGGTGACCAATGATGATGCCCTTTTGCGAATCTCGTTCGACGATGACGTTCACGTACACGCGCATTTTTGCCCCATCGACACCGGGAACGATGTCTTCGAGAGTTACAGCAAGCGAGTGCGGAAGTTCATCGGCCAGCTCTTCCAACGCGGCCTCGCGTACCAGTTCCGAAATGCGGTCGCCCGACTTCTCGTCGGTGATATCCGCTTCGTCGTAGAGGTGCGGCGACTCGGGAAGCAGTGGAATGATCTCGTGAATCAGCACGTCGACACGGTCACCCGTCTTTCCCGAGAGCGGGACAACCAAATCCCAGTTCAATAAGTCCTTGATCTCGGTGAGCTTGTCGAGCACCTGTGTCGGCGACACGGTGTCCGTCTTGGTCACAATAGCGATGCGTTTCGACCGAGGATAACGAGCCAACTGTTCGATAATGTATCGGTCGCCGGGACCGATGGGGTCGCAGGCAGGTAGGCACATCCCGATAACGTCAACATCACCCAGGGTGGACTCCACGAGTGCGTTAAGGCGCTCCCCCAGCAACGTGCGCGGGCGATGCAGCCCGGGCGTGTCCACGATAATGATCTGGTCATCGCCCTTCGTCACGATTCCGCGGATCGCACGGCGCGTGGTCTGCGGTTTTGACGAGGTGATGGCGATTTTCTCGCCCACCAACGCGTTCATCAGAGTTGATTTACCCACGTTGGGGCGCCCCACGAAGGAAATGAATCCACTACGGCCGGTCATGAGTCTCCTTTGGTCGTCACAATCAGCGTGTGCAGGAGACCGCGTCGACGATCGACACGCTCCGCCACCAGGTGGAGTCCCTGGACATCCACTTCGTCATTGTGGTGGGGCAAGCGCCCCAAGTTCTTGACAAACAGTCCGCCGACGGTATCTACGTCTTCCTCGTCGATGGTGATTCCCAGGTGTTCAGCCAGTTCATCGATATTCATGCGTGCCACCACGCGGTATTCACCGGCGTCGAGCTGAATGATTTCAGACACCTCGTCGTCGTATTCGTCGCTGATGTCGCCCAGGACCTCTTCGATGAGGTCCTCCATGGTGATGAGTCCCGCGATGCCACCGTACTCATCTACGACCATCGCCAAATGGTTGGATTCCTCTTGCAAAAGTCGCAGAGTGTCGTCCGCCTTCTTCACCTCGGGCACAAGCAGTGCCGGGCGAATGAGGCGCGTGATGGGTGTCGTGGACGCCGCATCGGGATGGCGCCTCACGAAGGCGGCAACGTCTTTCAGGTACGCAACGCCGACAATATCGTCGGTGTCGTCACCGATGACGGGCATGCGGGAAAAACCTTCCTCCAGGAAAACGCCGAGGGCGTCGTCCAGACTGAGGTCTGATGTCAACGTGACCATATCCGTTCGCGCAATCATGACCTCGCGCACGATCGTATCGCCGAACTCGAAAATCGAGTGAATCAGGTCACGGTCCTCGTCCTCAAGAATGTCCGCCTCGGCCGCCTCGTCCACCATGCTCAACAACTGTCGCTCGGTCGACACCGCAACGCGCGCGCGACCCGGCGTCACGAGGTTTCCGATGCCGATGAGAGCGGTTGTGAGTGGACCGACGACAATTCGCGAGAATCGGACAAAACCCGCAGAGAAGGCGATAAGCACGAGCGGGTGAGCACGCCCCACGCTGCGCGGGCTAGAGCCCACCAAAACGAAAGTGACAGCGGTCATGGTCACAACCGACCACAGCAAGCTGCCCCAGACATCGAACCCCGCCGACACGAAAGCAAGCACGACCATCACGGCAGAAATCGTTTCAAAGAACACGCGCTGAAAATTCACGGCGTTAATGTGTCGGTGCATATCATCGGCAATCCGATGGAGCGCGCCGGATTCACCGCGATCATTCGCCAATTCCTGCACATCCGACCGTGACACAACGCCGTAGGCGGCATCGATTGCGGCGCACAGGCCACCGATTGCGACGAAGGCAACCGAGAGCGCAATGAACAGGGCAACCACTAGTTGCCTCGATCCGCCTTCGCAAACGACAGCAGAAGTTCCTTCTGGATTCCGAACATCTCGCGTTCCTCATCCGGTTCGGCATGGTCGAAGCCCAACAGGTGCAGCATGCCGTGGGTGATCAGCAGCCGAATTTCGTCTTCGGTGCTGTGTCCTGCAATGACCGCTTGCCGAGCGGCAACCGTGGGGCAGACAACAACGTCGCCCAGCAGCCCAGGCTCGGTTGGCTTGTCTTCCGTACCAGGACGAAGCTCATCCATCGGGAATGACAACACATCGGTGGGGCCGGGTTCGTCCATCCATTCCACGTGCAAGCGTTCCATCGCCGTTTCATCAACGAACATGACCGAGATGTCGGCGTCAACGTGCACGCGCATTCCCTGCAGGTTGTGTGACACGAGTCGCGCAATCATGGCGTCGTCAATGACGAATTCTGTTTCGTTGACAATGTCGATGCTCATGCGCGGGCTCCTCGCTTCTGTGCGCGGATGGCCTTGGCCTTCATCGCGCGTTGTTCGTGTTCCGTGTATGCGTCGACAATCTTTCCGACCAAGCTATGTCGCACGACATCCGCACTCGTCAGGGTGATGAACCCAATCTCATCGACACCCTGCAAAATCGTCGACGCCAATTTCAGGCCAGAAACCGTGTCGGGCAGGTCCACCTGCGTGATGTCCCCCGTGATCACCATTGTGGAACCGAACCCCAAACGCGTGAGGAACATCTTCATTTGTTCCGGGGTCGTGTTTTGCGCCTCGTCCAAAATGATGAAGGCATCGTTCAGGGTACGACCGCGCATGTACGCCAACGGTGCAACTTCCACGACACCAGTCGCCAACAACTTCGGCACGAGCTCGGGGTCCATCATGTCGTTAAGCGCATCGTACAGAGGGCGCAGGTAGGGGTCGATCTTGTCGGTGAGCGTGCCGGGCAAAAACCCGAGTCGCTCCCCCGCCTCAACGGCCGGTCGGGTCAAAATAATGCGGGTAATTTCCTTGCGTTGCAAGGCCTGGACTGCCTTGGCCATTGCGAGATACGTCTTGCCCGTACCCGCCGGACCGATGCCAAACACGATGGTGGAGTGGCTGATCTCGTCAATGTAGCGTTTCTGTCCCGCGGTCATGGGACGAATGGTTTTACCGCGTACCGACAGGATGGCTTCCCCAAGGGTGTCTTTGACTTTGCCACCCGAACGCACCAGCTCTTCGCCGCGCACGACGTCGTTGTCGGTCAAATCGACTCCGTTTCGAATCATGTCAATCAGCTCGCGGACGTGTCCCGCTGCTCGCGCGACCTCGTCCTCGGATCCCTCTAGTGACACCCGGTCACCGCGCGACACGATGGTGACGGTGGGGTATCGCTTTTCTAGTTCGGCAAGAAATCGGTCTTGCGGGCCCAGCAGGCGCACCATCGACACACCGTCAACGGTGATGTCCTCGCGGACCGTCTTATCCTCGGCCAAGGGAACCTTCCGCCAGGCCGCCCGCCAACACGTGGGCGTGGACGTGGAACACCGTCTGGCCGGCCTCTTCACCCGTGTTGAAAATCAGGCGGAAGTCGCCATTCGCGTGTTCGGCAGCCAGTGCGTGAGCGGTGTGGACCATCTCGGCCATTAACGCGGGATCGCCCGCCGCCAACTCGACGACATTCGCGTAACTTTCAGTCTTGGGGACAACCAATAGGTGCACGGGAGCCTGAGGAGCAATGTCTCGGAACGCGATGATGCGGTCGCTCTCGAAGACGATGTCGGCGGGAATCTCTCGCGCAATGATGCGGCTGAAAATTGATGTCACGGTGTCAGTTTACCGTCAGGACCAACGACCAAGGCGGGCGGACATAACGGACAGTGCCGCCGCCCCCGCCGTCGAGGTACGCACCACGGTGTCGCCTAAACGCACCGTTTGTGCGCCGGCTGCCGTGAGCGCCTCGATTTCTGCCGGAGTAATTCCACCTTCGGGGCCGACCACCAACACAATGTTCCGGTCATCCCAATCGAGGTCGGCGAGCGCCGTCGTCGCGGTCGGTTCCAAGATGAGCACCCGATTTCCGTCGCACTCGCGCGCAAGTTGTGCGCTGGTGACGGGCTGCTCCACGCTGGGAATCCAGGACCGGATGGCCTGCTTGCTGGCTTCGCGAACGATGGACACCCATCGCTCGACGCCCTTGGGAATTTTGGGCCCTTCCCAACGCGATACGCTGCGGGCTGCCGCCCAGGGAATAACCCGGTCGATTCCCAGTTCTGTCGCCATCTGCACCGCCAGTTCGTCGCGGTCGCCCTTAGCGAGCGCCTGTACCAGTGTGATGCTCGGCCGAGGGGCCGGCATTACCCGTCGTTCAGTGATGTCGATGTGAACGGAATCCTTCTCGACGCTGCGCGCGGTACCGGCCGCGATGACACCACGTCCGTTGGTCACCTGAATCGTTTCCCCCACGCGCAGTCGACCAACCTGGGCTGCATGTCGCGCCTCGGGCCCTGTGAGGTGAACTGCGGTGTCCGATTCGGTAAGAGACTCGGCGATGTACAGGTGAGCCATGTCCTAGCCGAATAACCGATCGCGCAGCTTCGTGAACAGGCCCTGCTTATGCGTGGCAAAGCGCGGCGCAACGGGCGGACGCAGGGCTGCGAACTGTTCGAGGATGGCACTTTCCTTGGCCGACAACTTGGTGGGTGTCACAACCTGTACGCCGAACTTCACGTCGCCACGTCCGTTTCCGCGCAGGTGCCCGACCCCTCGACCCGGAACCGTAATCACTTCACCCGCCTGAATACCTGGCTTGATCGTGAGTTCGACCGGCCCGTCAAGGGCCTCGAGCGTCACCGTCGTTCCCTTGACCGCATCCACCATGTCAACATCAATGGTGGCGAATAAATCGTCGCGGTCACGGGCGAACACCTCATCGGGTGTGACCTGGAACTCGACGAAGAGGTCACCGTTCGGGCCACCTGCCTCGCCGACCTCGCCCATCCCCGTCATCTGCACACGCATGCCGTTGTCGATTCCCTTGGGCACAGTCACCGTGACGACCTTGCGCGCGCGTACGCGACCGTGGCCAGCGCAGCTGGGGCACGGTGAGGGAATGACGGTGCCGTAACCGCGGCACGATCCACAGGGCGCACTCGTCACGACGTTGCCCAGCAAGCTACGCACGGTGCGCTGTACCTGACCGTATCCACCACAGACGTCACAGGTGTGAACGCTCACACCTGGGGCACAGCACGAGCCCTCGCAGGTGTCACAGAGGACAGCGGTGTCGACCTCGACGTCGCGCGTATCGCCGAAAATCACGTCAACCAAGTCGACATCCACACGCAACAGGGCATCGGACCCTCGTTCCTGTCGCGAACGAGGACCGCGCTGACCTCCGCCACCGAAGAACGTATCGAAGATGTCGGACATGTTGTTGAATCCAAAGCCACCCATGCCCGACTGGCCGCCACCCATGTCGTAATTTCGACGCTGTTCGGGGTCGCTCAATACGTCATACGCGTGTGTGACCAGCTTGAACCGGTCGGCCGCGGAATCGTCGGGATTGACATCCGGATGCAATTCACGCGCAAGCTTGCGGTAGGCCTTCTTGATGTCGCTGTCGCTGGCGTCTCGGGCAACGCCGAGTACCTCGTAGTGGTCGCTCATTTTTCCTCTCCGAGCAGGCGGGACAAATATCGGGCAACGGCACGTACCGTCGCAAAGTTTGTGTCGTAGTTCATGCGGGTGGGGCCCAGAACACCGATGCGTGCGGATTCACCACTACCTACGAAGTACTCACTAGAAACCAGCGAGGCATCGCCCAAGGGACCGCTCATTTCCCGGCCAATGCGCGTACCCATGCGGTGTTCATCCAGGTCCATTTCGCGGAACAGCTTCAACAGCGTGACCTGTTCGTCAATCGCGTCCAGCACGGGAACTATATTTCCTCCGAAGTCATCTTCAGCGAGCGCAATATTGGCCGCACCCGCCACGATGAGCTTGTCGGCACGTTGCGAATCGGCCTGCGCTGTCACCGCGTCGCTCATCACGGCCCACAAATCGCGATGCTCGGGGGCAATCGACGATGCCGCCTCGGCAAGGGCTGTCCCGATATTCGTGAGTGACTGGCCCGTGACCGCCGCATTGAGTGCCGCGCCGAGGCCGGACATCACCGTATCGGCCACATCCGTGTCGAGTTCCACCAGTGACTGATCGACCCGTCCGCCGTCAACGATTAGCACGCTGAGGTAGCGGCCGTGCCCCAGGGGAACCAGTTCGATGTGGCGCACGGTGTCGTTCGCGAAGGTGGGGTACTGCACAAGTGCGACCTGGTTCGTCAGTTGAGACAACAGTCGGACCGTGCGCCGAAAAACATCGTCCAGGTCGACCGACTCATCGAGGAATCGCTCGATAGCGTGACGTTGCGCGGTCGTGAGGGGCTTCAATTCGGCGAAGTGGTCAACAAACAGCCGGTATCCCAGGTCGGTGGGGATGCGACCCGCCGAGGTATGCGGAGCATGGATGAGGTTTTCCTCTTCGAGCATCGCCATATCGTTTCGAATCGTGGCGGCAGAGACGGTGAACCCGTGGCGTTCGACGATGGCTCGCGAACCAACGGGCTCTCGCGACGCCACGTAGTCGTGAACGATAACGCGCAATACCTCAAGCGCTCGTTCCGACACCATGACGGACCACCTTTCTGGCACTCGCACGTCGAGAGTGCCAACACTCCTAGTGTACCGATTCGCGCCCCAAACATGGGGTGCGTGCGTTCTCTGCGAATGATGGCTGTGGCACTGCGCGCCACGCGAGCGTGCGATAATTAAATCCATGAGCACTAATCGAGTCCAAGATTTTCTGAATACACCGCTAAGTCCCGAAAACGAACGCGTCTATGCGACGGCCATTCACGCCAGTGGCGCCCTCGGAATTCTTGTTCCTGCTGTTGCGTATTTTGTGTATCGCACCCGCAACGCGACGATTCGAGCCGAATCTGCTCGGGCCTTTAACTTGCAAATCACCTTCACAATCTTTTGGGCCGCCTATTTCCTACTGTGGAGTGTGCCGTTCTTCAACCTCATTTTCGCGATCCCGTTGATTTTGCTGTTCTTACCCGCGCTCGCGATCCAGGTGGTGTTGCCGCTGTATGGTGCCGCGAAATACTGGCGCGGTGAGGACTTCGCCTACAAGATTGATGCCCCGATTTTTCGCTAGTCGGTGATGCGGCGCACGACGGCATCGGCCAGCAAACGGCCACGACGGGTCATGACGAGTCGGCCCGCTATGGCCGCAGCGCCCTCAACAAGACCGTCGGCTATCAGTCCCGCCACCTCGTGACGTCCGGACTCGCCTAATTCCGCAAGATCAATGCCCGCGCGCACGCGCGACTGCAACAGAATGCGCTCGAAATGACGTTGATCATCGTCGAGAATTTCGCGACCCAACGCGGGTGACTCCCCGCCCGCGAGGCGCTCGGCATACGCAGCTGGGTGCTTGGCGTTCCACCAGCGCACTCCCCCGATGTGACTGTGCGCACCGGGTCCGTAGCCCCACCAGTCGTCGCTGCGCCAATAGGCCTGGTTGTGCCTCGATTCCTTGCCGGGCACGGACCAATTACTGACTTCGTACCACTCGAGCCCCGCGGCGGCAAAGGCCTCGTCGGCGCGATCGTACATTTCGGCGTGTGTGTCGTCATCAACATCGGGAAGTTCGCCGCGACTGATCCGCCGGGCCATCGCTGTGCCCTCTTCGACAATCAGCGAATAGGCCGAAATGTGGTCGGTTCCCAGCGCAAGTGCCGCATCGACCGAGCACATCCACTCGTCGATGGTCTCTGTTGGAGTGCCGTAAATAAGATCGACGCTGGTCGAGAGACCCGCCGCCCGTGCTGCCTCGACCACCTCGGGCATGCGCGTGGCATCGTGGGAACGATCCAGCAGTGCCAGCACTCTGGGCACGGCCGACTGCATACCAAAGGACACCCGAGTGACACCGGCCGATGCTAAGTCCTGCAAAACGGTGGGCGTGACGGTATCGGGGTTTGCCTCGATGGTGATCTCGGCGCCGGTTTCAATGCCGTGTACCGACCGCAGGTCATCGAGGATGCGCGCAAACGCCGCCGGTTCCAACAGTGTGGGTGTGCCTCCGCCAAAGAAAATGCTGGACAGCGCACGAACGGGAATCTGCGAATCTGTCATCACGCCCGCCGAAAACTGTATTTCCGAGCACAGATCGTCGATAAAGGACTGGCGCGTCACACCCCGAAGTTCCGCGCTGGTGTAGGTGTTGAAGTCACAGTAGCCGCACCGAACCGTGCAAAACGGCACGTGAACGTAGGCCGCCATGGGCGTATCGGGTGATGTGCGGTGCGGAACGTGCCCATTCGCCGGAGCCGGTGCACCGAGTGGAAGCTGCGCCACTACAGGCCGGCCCAGATGACCTGCATGCGGAACACCATGACCGCCGATGACATTGCCACGAGAGCAATACCCAGCGTTGCCCACCGCGTGCGCTCGACCAGGGCGAACACGACGATCGCGGGAAGCATCACCACGTCGGTGAAGAGGTACATCCAAAACTCCAGCGGATCACCTGTCGGCGGATTTCCCACCAACGGCGCAATGATTGCGACGATGACCTGCACGATCAGCAGCACCGCAAGACCTGCAGCCGGCACAACGGTCAGATCCGATGGCGCACGACCGCGGATTCCCTGAACCGCCGCAACAATGCCGACGGCAAGTGCCAGAACAATGTGCAGATAGGTGAACCACTCAAACATTGGGGAATCCAATCTCGACGCGGCCGATTCCATTCGTGACGGACAACAGTGCGATCAACACACCGTCGCCGTCGAGTGTAGCCACGAGTGGCGCATTGGGCACATCGACAAAAACCTTCTTGCCGTGAACAATGTCTCGAGCAACGTCGTTCGAAACAGTCACGTGCGGAAACAGCGCACTCGCGACCTGGGCGGCAGGCACCAGCGCGATCTCGGCGATGTCATCTGGCGCCACGGCGGCGGCGACTGAGAAGGGCCCCACTCGGGTTCGGCGCAATGCACTGAGGTGCCCGCCCACCTCTAGCGCGTCACCTATGTCCCGTGCCAGCGCCCGAATATAGGTTCCACTGGAGCAATCCACGACGACATCGACCTCGAGTGCAGTGTCCGTCCGACGAATGCCCGCGATATCGAAACGGGAAATGGTGACCGTGCGCGACGGAAGGACAACGTCCTCGCCCTCCCGAACGCGCTCGTGCGCCCTTTTCCCCTGGACCTTGATGGCCGAGACGCTCGACGGTCGCTGGCTAATAGTTCCGGTCAACAGTGCGACGTGCGCACGAATGTCGTCCTCGGTGATTCTGGACAGTGCACCAGGTTCGGCACGAAAGGTGACCTCGCCCTCGGCGTCGTCGGTGTGCGTTGCGGAACCCAAACGAATTGTGGCGGTGTATTGCTTGTCCAAACCCACCAGATAGGTCAACAAACGAGTGGACGCACCGACTCCCAGAGTCAACAGCCCCGTCGCCATCGGATCGAGCGTCCCGGCGTGACCGACCTTACGAGTGTTGAGGGCGCGGCGCGCTTGCGCCACGACCGTATGAGACGTCGGACCCGTCGGTTTATCGACGAAGAGAATGCCAGAGACCACCGTCCGAGGCTATCAGGCGTAGGGTGGCACAGTGAGATTAGCGGTAATTGGAGCGGGCGCGGTGGGCGGAACCATCGCCGCCCTGGCCGAACATGCGGGACACGATGTGACGATTGTCGCACGCGGTGAACAACGCGATGCCATCCGCGCGAACGGGCTGTCGTTGGCTGGAGCTTTTGGCCACATGACCGGCCACCCGCACGTGGTCGACACCATCGGCACTGCTGACCGCTTTGATCTCGTTGTTGTGGCCGTCAAAGCGCATCAAACGGCCGCAGCCGTGGCGCCGATTGAACTTAGCAGCACAACGCCACTGCTTGTGGTGCAGAACGGATTCGGCGGCTTTGACGCCGTTCGCGATCGCTTCCCCGAGAATCCCGCTGCCATCGGTCTGGCACTCTTCGGCGCCACAATTGCGGAACCTGGACGAATCCACGCCACCTATGCCGCATCACTGGTTGTGGGCGGTGACCGAAACGCCGTCAACATGACGCGGTCGATTTTGTCGACGCAACTGAGGGTTCGCCTCACTCGAAATCCCGCGGGTGCCGCGTGGACAAAAGTACTGATCAATTCCGTGAACGCAATGCCCGCCCTCACCGGCCTGAGTGTGCAACGGACCATTGCGCATCGTGGGCTGCGCCGAATCGTCACAGCACTCATGCGTGAAGTGGCCCAGGTGGGATACGCACGCGGCGAGAAATTTGCAGATTTGGGTGCGGTTTCTGCCCGCGATGTGCGCTTTCTCTCGGTCGTTCCGCTGCGCTGGGGCCAACTTATCCCGCTTCGACTGGCCCAGAAAATGGGTGTTGTGCCGAATTACGCGTCGACGTTACAGTCCATCAAGCGCGGGCGAACTACCGAGGTCGACCACCTATCCGGCGCCATCGTGGACGCTGCCGCCGAAATTTCCCGCACGGCACCCATCAACCACACGGTGACCGAATTGATTCGTGAGGTGGCTCGTACGGGCGAATTCATGACACCAGACGAGGTCGTCGACCGCATTCCCCTGCGTTAACGACCACGAGGCCACAGGCACAAATCCGGGCCTCGTAGCGACGCAGCGATGCTTACGCGAGTGACTTCGTGTGCCAGATGGTCTTCGTTTCGACGAGAGCATCGATCCGGTCCACGGACAGACTGGTGAATGCCGCACGAGGTCGCACAATGCGCGTCAACGTATCGGCGGCAGCCTTTTCCCACTCCACGGTCGACAGGCCGCTTGCCGCAGCAAGATCGAGAGCATTGACATCGGCGTGTGACGCCAGCCACGGCATGATTTCCGCCGCACTCCCCGTCAGGATATTGATGACACCGCCGGGGACATCGCTTGTCGACACCACTTCAGCAAAGGACAGCGCGGCAAGCGGTGCCGCTTCGTTCGCGATGACCACAACGGTGTTGCCCGTCACGATGGCAGGTGCAATGGCGGAAACGAGGCCAATCAGCGAGTATGCGGTGTCCTGCGACGCGACACTGACAACAACACCCGTTGGTTCGGGCACCGACAGATTGAAGAACGGTCCGGACACGGGATTTGCGTTGCCCGCGATTTGCGCATATTTGTCGGCCCAGCCGGCGTACCACACCCACATATCGACGGCGGCGTGTACCTCGGCGCGTGCAACCTTGTCGCTCGCTCCGGTCACACTGCGAATCTCGGCGACAAATTGTTCGGTGCGACCGTCGAGCATTTCGGCGATCCGGTACAAAACCTGTCCGCGGTTGTAGGCCGTGGCACCTGCCCAGCCGGACTGCGCACTACGCGCAGCAACGACGGCGTCTCGGGCATCTTTGCGACTGGCCTGGGCGACGTTCGCCAGGAATACGCCCTTGGGTCCGTGTACGTCGTACACCCGTCCCGATTCGCTGCGGGGAAACTTACCGCCGATGAAAAGCTTGTACGTCTTGGGGATGCTCATGTGGCTCATCGTCCCTCTCCCTTCGCCAGGTAGGCCGCAAGGCCATGACGGCCTCCTTCGCGGCCGTATCCCGATTCCTTGTATCCACCAAATGGGCTTGCCGGATCGAACTTGTTGAACGTGTTCGCCCAAATAACACCCGCCCGCAGTTGATCAGCGACGGTGAGCATGCGGCTTGCCTTTTCCGTCCAGATACCCGCCGACAAGCCGTAGGGCGAGTTGTTGGCCTTCGTGACCGCCTCGGCTGGCGTGCGGAACGTGAGCACAGACAAGACGGGACCAAAGATTTCGTCCCGAGCGATGGTGTTGCTGGCGGCGACATTGGTGAAGATCGTCGGGGCATACCAGAAGCCCTTGTCGGGAATTGCACAATCCAGGGTCCACCGTTCCGCTCCCTCGGCCTCGCCGGTGTTCGCAATGCGGTGAATAGTCTCGAGCTGCTCGCGCGAGTTGATGGCCCCGATGTCCGTGTTCTTATCCAGCGGATCACCCAATCGCAATGTTGCGAGACGTCGCGTGAGGCGCTCGAGGACCTCGTCGTGCACATTTTCCTGGACAAGCAACCGAGAACCCGCGCAGCAGACGTGACCCTGGTTGAAGAAAATGCCCTGAATGATGCCCTCGACGGCCTGATCCAGTGCGGCGTCATCAAAGACGATGTTCGCGCCCTTGCCGCCCAATTCCAGCGTGAGCTTGGTGTCGGATCCCGCGACGGAACGCGCAATCTCGCGGCCCACCGAGGTCGACCCCGTGAACGCGATCTTGTTCACGCCCGCGTGTTCGACTAGCGCTCGACCGGTGATGGAGCCCTTGCCCGGCAGGATGTTCACGACTCCGGCGGGCAGTCCCGCCTGCTGACACACCTCGGCAAACATCAGAGCGGTGAGGGGCGTGGTTTCTGCGGGCTTCAAGACGACCGTGTTACCCGCTGCCAGCGCGGGGGCAACCTTCCACGCGAGCATCAACAACGGGAAATTCCACGGGATAATCTGCGCGGCAACGCCCAGAGAACGTGGATTCGCGCCCAAGCCTGCGTGATCCAGTTTGTCGGCCCACCCGGCGTAGTAGAAGAACCATGCGGCGGCCAACGGAACATCGACGTCGCGAGTTTCCTTGATGGGCTTTCCGTTATCGACGGTTTCCGCAACAGCGAATTCTCGGGCACGTTCCTGCAAAATACGCGCGATACGGAACAGGTACTTACCGCGCTCTGCGCCGCTCATGCGCGACCACACCTTGTCGTATGCGGCACGTGCAGCGGTAACGGCACGATCCACGTCACGGCCGTCGGCTTCGGACACCGTGAACAGTTCGGCCTCGGTGGACGGCGAGATGCTGGTGAACGATTCGCCACGACCCTCGACCCATTCATTGTTGATGAACAGACCGTAATGGGGCCGAATATTCAGAATAGAGGTGGATTCGGGCGCCGCGGCGTATTCCATGAAGCTCATCAGATTCTCCTAGTCGACAGTCACGTAATCGGGGCCACTGTAATGACCGGTCAGCATTTTTTGGCGTTGCAGCAGAACGTCGTTCAGCAGGCTCGATGCCCCAAAACGGAAGAGGTGCGGGTGAAGCCAGTCTTCGCCGACGGTTTCGACGACGGCTACGAGATATCGGATTGCGTCCTTGGACTGGCGAATGCCGCCCGCGGGCTTCACGCCGATCTTTTCACCCGTCAGCAGGAACCAGTCACGAACGACCTCGAGCATCAGCACGGTGGTGGGCAACGTTGCCGCGGGCTGCACCTTTCCCGTCGAGGTCTTGATGAAATCCGCTCCCGCGAGGATGGCCAGCCAGGATGCCCGTTTGATGGCATCGTATGTGGCCAACTCACCCGTTTCGAGGATGACTTTGAGGTGAGCGTGGGTACCATCGCCTCGGTCGCACGCCTCGCGAATTGCGCGAATTTCGGAGTAGACCGTCTCCCAATCCCCCGACAGTGCGGCGCCACGATCGATAACCATGTCGATCTCGTTGGCGCCCTTCTCGACGGCGTATCGCGTGTCCGCAATTTTGATGTCGAGCGTCGACCGACCGGAGGGGAAAGCCGTCGCAACGGACGCCACGGAGATACCGGTGACCCCATCGCCCTGCCGGCTACCCAGCGCCGCCACCGCATGTTCCACCATGTCGGGGTACACGCACACCGCCGCCACGCGGGGCGTATCGGGGTGCGACGCGTCGGGCGTCGCCGCCTTGGCTACGAGTGACCGCACCTTGCCCGCGGTGTCCGCACCCTCGAGCGTGGTGAGGTCGATCAGCCGAATGATGGTGTCGAGTGCCGCCATTTTGGAGGAATTCTTAATGGACCGAGTCGCGAGGTTTGCTGCACGCGCCTCGAGCCCGACCGCGTCGACTCCGGGCAGGGCTTTCACAAACGCGACGACCGAATCGAGGGAACTGAGCCCCAAACGATTCGCACGTTCCGTAGCAATGAATGTCATGATTCGTCCTCTCCGAGGATGGACCGAGCGGTGCGCTCGTCCGTGATGATGGTGGTGCACAGTCCGTTGCGCACGATGGCGCGCGCAACCGCGTGCTTTGCGGTGCCGGCCACGACAAATATGGCGTTCTCGGCAGCGCGCAATTGTTCGAGGCCGAGGCCCAGGGTGCGCGAATCCAATTCGTAGTCGGCGATTCGGCCATCTTTGTCGATGTACCGACCAATCACATCACCCACGGCTCCCTGACCCACGAGGGTTTCAATCTGCTCGGGCGTGATGTAGCCGCTTTCGACGTGAATGCTGCTGGGATCCGCTGGCCCTGCGCTGTACATGTACGCCGTGGCCTTGGCTGCCTCGCGCAGGCATCCGCCGACAATGCGATCCTGTTCCATCGCCTGCTTCGTTTCGCGGCGTTCGAAGATTGCGGGACTGGGAAGCAATGTTGCGTGCCCGCTGGCTTTTTCCGCAATCGCCATTGCCGTCGCGGCCGCCGTATCGTTGCGGCGCGAGAGCGAGACACCGCCATTAATCTGCACGACGTTGACGCCGATTGCCCACCCCTCGGGCAAAGCGCGCGCGATTTGGTACATGGTGCGACCCCACGAGATTCCCAGCACACGAGGCACGGGACGAAGGCTGACAAGATAATTCGCTGCGGCGATCCCCACGGCCGCCTGGAGGTCACCCTCGACATCGGGCGACGGCACCACGATGGCATCGGCTAAACCAAAT
The DNA here is from genome assembly GCA_003053925.1 of Microbacteriaceae bacterium MWH-Ta3. Taxonomy (GTDB): domain Bacteria; phylum Actinomycetota; class Actinomycetes; order Actinomycetales; family Microbacteriaceae; genus MWH-TA3. Next base: position 1,334,031 of record QBKD01000001.1, on the reverse strand, counting down.
CGCGCAATAAGGTCGCGTTCGAGTCCCAGCTTTCGGGCTCGAGGGTGCACGATTTCAATGCGGACGATACCCTCTTCGCGCGCTTGCGCCAACAGACGTCCGACTTTCCACCGTGTCACGTGCAGAATCGCACCGACCTCGTCTTGTGTCTTGTTTTCCTCGTAGTACAACTCTGCGGCCCGGACGGCCAATAGTTCGTTACGCGAATCGTTCACATTTCCAGCGTACGCCGATGCACACGGATTGCAAACATATGCGCACTGGTCACGCTCAGATGAGCAATTCACCCCGAGCCACGAGCGCGCGAATGACATCCATGTCGCGGTGAATCGCCACAATCAGATCGTCGACCGTCGTGAATGCCGTCAAGTCACGAACGCGATGCGTGAACTCTATTTCGGCGACCTGGCCATATGCATCAAATTCCGCATCCATTGCGTGGGCCTCTACCTGGTTGCGCGTGACATCGTGGAATGTTGGGTTCTTCCCCACGGAAATCCCGGCAATGTACGTGGATCCACCGACCGAAACCCTTCCCGCGTACACCCCGGCCGCAGGAATGTATCCTTCGGAATTTTCTTCGAGGTTCACGGTGGGGTATCCCAAATTCCGACCTCGTTGGTGTCCGTGCACGACGAGTCCCCGCATGCGGTGCGGACGCCCCAACAGCTCGGCGGCACTCGTCACATCACCCGAATCCAAAGCCAGACGAATGGCCGTCGACGATACCTTGTCCCTCCCGCCGTCCCGGCACACGTCGTCCTGGACCTCGACCGAGAATCCGCGCGCCGCGCCCAACTCACGCAGGACAGACACCGTACCGGCGCCATTGTGCCCAAAACGGAAGTCCGCCCCCACCATCACCAGAGACGCCGACAGGCCCTCGACGATCACGGTGTCAACAAAGTCGCGGGGCAACAGTTCAGCCGTTTCCTGAGTGAATGGAATGACGACCACACGATCCGCGCCGGCCTCGTGCAGGGCCTCAATTTTCTGGGCAATCGACAGCAAGGGACGTGGTGCGGTGTGAGGCGAAAAGAGTTCCAAAGGGTGACGATCGAACGTGACCGCCACCACTCGGCGGCCATTTGCCACCCGACGCAGCGAATCGATGACCGCGCGATGCCCGCGATGCACACCATCAAACTTTCCTATGGTGACAACGGAATCGATGCCATCGTGCGGCAGCGCCTCGATGTTCACGCGCGAATCCGCCCGCGCGACAGCCACACGAGACCCACAATCGGCAGCGCCAAGGGAATAAACACGTATCCCATGCCAAACCGCGACCAGACCGTGTCTGCAGGGAATAGAGCGGGGTCCACGATCGACAACGCGCCCACAACGAGCACTCCCACGAGTTCAAAGACGATTGTCGTGACAGCAATTGTGCGCCAGCGCGCGCCGGGCCGGGCAAGCGCAATGGTCGCGACAATGTAGACCGCGGCACTAAGAGCGGACAATGAATAGGCCAGCGGTGCAACGTCAAACTTCGTCAGAATTTGGTAAATCGAACGGCCGGTTGACGCCAGCGCGAGGACAATGTAACCAATGACCAGAAGACGGCCCGCACCCATCGTTACTTCTTTTCCTTCTTCTCGGTATCGCCCGACAACGCAGCGATGAAGGCGTCCTGCGGAACCTCGACACGACCCACCATCTTCATGCGCTTCTTGCCTTCCTTCTGCTTTTCCAGAAGTTTGCGCTTACGCGAAATGTCGCCACCGTAGCACTTCGCCAACACGTCCTTACGGATGGCCCGGATGCTCTCGCGGGCAATAATGCGCGCACCGATTGCCGCCTGGATGGGAACCTCGAACTGTTGGCGCGGAATCAGTTCGCGCAGTCGCGATGTCATCATGACGCCATAGGCGTAGGCCTTGTCCTTGTGAACAATGGCACTGAAGGCATCGACCTTCTCGCCCTGCAGCAAGATGTCGACCTTCACCAGGTCAGCCTCCTGCTCGCCCGCGGGTTCATAATCCAACGACGCATATCCCGCGGTGCGGCTCTTGAGGTTGTCGAAGAAGTCGAACACGATTTCGCCGAGGGGAATCGTGTACTTGATTTCCACACGATCTTCGCCGAGATAATCCATGCCCAGGAGGGTTCCACGACGCGCCTGGCACAATTCCATGATTGTTCCGACGTAATCCTTGGGCGCCAAAATCGCCGTCTTCACAATGGGCTCGCGAACCGACGCAATTTTGCCCACCGGGTACTCGCTGGGGTTCGTGACCTGGACAATCTTCTTGTCGTCGGTCGTCACGTTGTAAATAACGCTGGGAGCGGTGGCGATCAAGTCCAGCCCAAATTCGCGTTCGAGGCGCTCGGTAATGATCTCGAGATGCAGCAGTCCCAGGAAGCCGCAGCGGAAACCGAATCCCAGGGCCACCGAGGTTTCGGGCTCGTAGGTCAGCGATGCGTCCGACAGCTTCAACTTGTCCAGCGCCTCGCGCAATTCGGGGAAATCGCTGCCGTCAATCGGGTACAGGCCCGAGAACACCATCGGCTTGGGGTCGGTGTAACCAGGAAGCGCCTCGGTTGCAGGACGCTGATTGTTGGTGACCGTGTCGCCCACTTTGGACTGGCGTACATCCTTTACACCGGTGATGAGGTATCCCACCTCGCCCACCGACAGGCCCTTGGATGGCGTGGGCTCGGGCGACGACACACCGATTTCCAGCAGTTCGTGGGTGGCCTTGGTCGACATCATCTGAATGCGTTCGCGCGGGCTCAGCGTGCCATCGATCACACGAACGTACGTCACCACACCGCGGTACGCGTCGTACACCGAGTCGAAGATCATGGCACGAGCAGGTGCATCTTTATTTCCCTTGGGTGCAGGAATACGCTGCACAACGAGGTCCAGAAGCTCGGGAACGCCGACACCGGTCTTGCCCGATACGCGCAGTACGTCCTCGGGCTTACCGCCGATCAGCGACGCCAATTCCTTCGCGTACTTTTCGGGGTCGGCCGCAGGCAAATCTATTTTGTTGAGAACGGGAATGATTTCCAGGTCGTTCTCCAATGCCAAGTACAGGTTGGCCAGTGTCTGAGCTTCGATGCCCTGAGCAGCATCGACCAAAAGAATTGCGCCTTCACAGGCGGCCAGTGAGCGCGACACCTCGTAGGTAAAGTCCACGTGACCCGGGGTGTCAATCATGTTCAAGGCATAGGCCGTCCCATCGACCTCCCAGGGCATACGCACGGCCTGGCTCTTGATGGTGATACCACGCTCGCGCTCGATGTCCATGCGGTCGAGGTACTGAGCGCGCATGGCACGGTCATCTACGATTCCCGTGATGCCCAACATGCGGTCGGCAAGAGTCGACTTACCGTGGTCGATGTGCGCGATGATGCAAAAGTTGCGAATAATCGACGGGTCGGTGGCCGAGGGAACGGGAGAATGAGTGGCGCGTGGCATTGTGTCTTTATTCTTTCACACCACGTTGCGCCGAAACCGCCATGTTGTTGTCGCGCCCGTCGCAAGTTTCTGGTAACGTTTCCTCTTGGCTTACGTGCTAGGAGCCCTCTATCCTCCCGGCACGGAATGACACCGGGATTCGCAACGAAACCCCTCCCGGTTCAGACAACCAGACAAAAGGAATCCATTCACGTGGCAAACATCAAGTCGCAGATCAAGCGAATCAAGACCAACCTCAAGGCGCAGGAGCGCAACAAGGCCGTAAAGAGCGAACTCAAGACCGTCGTTCGCGCCGCTCGTGCCGCTGTTGCCGCTGGCGACAAGGCCGTAGCAACCGCCGCTGTGGCAACCGCAGCGCGCAAGCTGGACAAGGCCGTCAGCAAGGGCGTCATCCACAAGAACCAGGCAGCGAACCGCAAGTCGGCTCTGGCCAAGGCTTCGGCAGCACTCTAAGGCACATGTTCAACACGAAAGCCCCCGATTCGTCGGGGGCTTTCGTGTTTCTCCCGTTCAGCAGGGTTCACGACGAAACGGGGAATCGGCCGCGCCGCGACACAATATCCACCACATTCTCGACGGCATAGACGGGATCTCGGCCCGCGCCCTTCACCTGTGAGTCGGCCGCAGCAACAGCGAGAATCGCACGCCCCAGGCCGGCTTCGTCCCATCCCGACAAGGATCGCCGAGCGTTTTCGACTTGCCAGCCCTGCATACCCAATTCTTTGGCGGCATCGGCCGTGCGACCGCGAAAGCCGCCGACCTTGGCCAGCTGCCGAAGCTTCAGAGCAAAAACGGCAATCAGCGGCACTGGGTCAGCACCGGTGTTCAATGCATGACGCAGCAAGCCCAAGGCTTCGCCACGACGGCCCTCTACGGCCGCATCGACGACGGCAAAGGCCGTGACCTCGTGGCGACCGCCGTAATAGTCATCGACTAGGGCCTTGGTAATGGACTTGTCACCTGCATCGTCCACAATCTGCCGAACGGCGGCGGCCAATTCACCCAGATCGCCCGCAAAGGCCTCGATCAATGCGCGCACGCCGCCCTCTTCGATGCGGGCGTTCAGTCGGCCGCATTCGGTTCGTACGAACGCCTGTCGGTCAACATCTTTTTTAAGTTCGGCACACTCAACCTCAAGCACGCGGTCCGATGTGCGCAGCGCATCCAGCAATCGTTTTCCGCGATTTCCGCCGCCATGCCGAATCATCACCACGACATCATCGACGGGATTCTCAAGGTATCGCAGGGCATCATCAATGAAATCATCGGTGCAAGACTCCGCGCCGGTGATGCGAATCAATCGAGGTTCGCCGAACAGCGAGGGGCTCGCATAATCAAAAATCTGTGCGGGCTGGTACTGGGACGCATCGAGGTCAGTTACCTCGAGTTCGGGGTCAGCCGAACGCAATCGATCGCGCATTTCCCGCAGAACGCGGTCTGCGAGGTACGATTCCGAGCCGCTCACCAGCACGACCGGCGCTTCGCGCACACCGTGCCACGGTACTTTTTGTGCCACCATTACGCCTCCTTCCACCAGTGTACGGGTGCGCCTCGGGCCCTAGTGCGACTTCTCACGCCACACCTCTATGCCGCCCGTTTGGTTCTGCGACAGCACGACGAGGCCATCCACATCACTACGCAAAATCGTCGATCCAGCGGACCTCACCATGTCAATCGCCTCTGCGGTGGGATGGCCATATCCGTTATGAGCACCCACGCCAATGAGCGCAACCGCCGCGTGTACCGCCGCATACAACTCGGGCGCGTTATCCCGCGAGCCGTGGTGGCTGACCTTCACCACCTCCATCCGAGCAATCGGATAGCGGCGCATCACGGTGATCTGTTGAGCGGCGGGCATATCCCCCAGCATCAGGGCACTCAGGCATCTTTCGGGACACGCGACATCGGAAATCGCCACCGTGACGCTGGCGGGATTGCCAGGCTCGACGGGAATGTCGCGGGCTGGCCACACGACGGCGAACGCCAAATGCCCCAGGTTTACGGTATCCCCCGCCCAGACCTGCGTGACCGTGGCGCCGCCTGCCCGAAAACTATCCAGCACTGCATCATCGCCTTCGTCAGCGGTCGGCCCGTGCACCACGTGCGCGACACGCCCCACCAGTCGCGAGGCGCCACCCACGTGGTCGGCGTCGAAATGCGTGAGAACGGCTAGATCGATCGCGGTAATGCCCAGTGCGTCCAGACACTGTCCCAGCGCAGCGGGCTCCCGGCCTGTGTCAATCACTGCGATGTGGGCGCCGTCTCGGACGATGACCGCATCGCCTTGACCGACGTCGCATTGCGCCATCGTCCAGTGCGGGGGCATTGTCCATCGGGTAACGAGCGGAATTCCCAGGCTAATCGCGAAGGCAATCACCGTCGCAGTAGCTGCAGTGATGATTCCCGCCGTGCGGTGTCCCGAAAGCGCCACGATGATGCCCGCCGAACACGCCAAGGCCAGCACAAATCCGCCCACTCCGGCCGGCCACGGAAGTGTTGCAAACGGCGCTGCATTCACAATTTCGGCAACGCCGCCAATCCACGTTGCCGGCAGCCAGGCCATCCCCACAAGGAGTTCGCCCACAAGCGGGATGTCGCTGAGAAGCGCCGCACACAGTCCGATAATGGTCACGAGTGGCGCGACCGGCGCAGCCAGAAGGTTCGCCACAATTCCATACACGGGAATCGACGGCGATAACAGAATAATGATGGGCTGACACGCAACTTGTGCCGCGATGGGCAGTGCGCACGCCAGCGCGAGCGAGTGCGGCAGCCAGCGCGCCAGTATTCGGGCGATGGGTGCCGACAGCGTCAGAAGCGCCGCCGTCGCCGCCACCGACAGCACGAAACCGTATTCGCGCGCCAGCCAGGGATCCACCGCAAGGCTGATAAGCACCGCGCCGGCGAGCGCCGATAGTCCTGCAATGGGAATCCCACGCGACAGTGCAATCAGTGCAATGGTGGCCATAATCGAGGCGCGGACCACGCTGGGCTCGGGTGTAACGATGACAACGAACAGGGCGAGCGCTGCCAACGAGAGCACGACGCGCAGCCATCGACCCATCCCCATCAACGCGGTCATGCCGTAGACCAAGCCGATCACCACCGCGCAGTTTGCGCCGCTCACCGCCATCAGATGCGTGAGCGATGCCACTTTCATGGACGCCTCGAGGTCTGCGCCAATGAGACCCGTGTCACCCACCGCCAGGCCGGGAATGAGTGCGCCACCGAAGCCGGGCAGCGCAGCGCAGAGGTTACGAAGGCTTGCGCGTATCCCCGATGCCCAGGCCATGAGCGCCGGTGCACTCGTGACAACCTGCGGAAGCGCATCGGATGATTCGGAAAAGAGCACGAGGCTTGCGCGCTCACCTGAGGGCGCAACCTTGGCGCTCACCTGCAGATCGATCACCGCAAATGCGGGAATGACGCGGGAACATTCCACACCGATGAGTCGTACCTCGACAGGTGTCACGACACGTCCGTTGACCTGCCGCAGAGTTCCCCCCAGAAACGCACGACCCGTTCCACAATCATGGTGAAGTTCCACGCGGACGTTATGAATGCTGCCCGTCGGCACACCCGGAATCTCGTGGGGTGGAAGCGTGCCGGTGATCGCCCACACCGCGGCCCACACCACAAACGCGAGTCCCGGAAGCCACAGCGACAGTTTCCGCATCACAGTGTGACCAGGTCGCGTATGCCCTCCAACAGCGCCGCGCCTATCCCAGGAACCGAATCGATTGCCTCGATGCTGGTGAAGGGCCCATGTGCTTCGCGATAGTCCACGATACGACCGGCAATCGCGGGACCGATACCAGGAAGTGAATCCAGCGCATCGACATCAGCACGATTGATGCTGACCTTCCCACCGACCATCCCCGCTGATGCGGACGTTGCACCTCGCCGAGCCACCACAATTTGTTCGCCGTCGGTGACAATTCGCGCAAGATTGATGCTGGCACTGTCCGCTGCTGCCGTGAGCCCGCCCGCTTTATCCAGAGCGTCGGTGACGCGGGCCCCGGCGGGCAGCTCGACAATCCCCGGTGTGACGACCTCGCCCACGACATGCACAAACACAACGGCCGACGGCACGCCCGCATCGACGGCTTCTACCGGCACAACCGTTTCCGCCGATCCGCGCGTCAACGCGGGCACGACTGCGATTCCCACGCCAACGGCAACCAACACAGCCGCAAGCGCGCCTATTCGCTTCAGTTGCGTGAGGCGATCGGGGGCCAGAGGACGTACGTACCATTCGGTCATCCCCCGAGGCTAGGCGCGCGCCACGCTTCGGTGACATGCCAACGCCCCGCCTGTGCACAACACACGGGCGGGGCGTCGATGTGAATTGCTAGAGAACGATATTGACGAACTTGGGCGCCTTCACAATGACCGTCTTGGGCGACGCATCGGCCAGGGCCGACACGATGGCGGGGGCGGCCAGAGCGGCGGCGCGCAGGTCTTCGTCCGAAATGTCCGGTGAAACCTCGAGGCGCTCCTTCACCTTGCCGTTGATCTGCACAATTGCCACCACCGAGGTCTCGGTCAACAGAGACGGGTCGCTGACAGGGAATGTCTGCAGGCCAACGAAGCGCTCGTGTCCCAAAACCTCCCACATGTCTTCGGCGGCATGCGGCGCAAACATCGACAGCGCGAGGGCCACGACCTCCGCTGCTTCACGCACGGCGGGGTCGGCAGCGCCGGCACCCGAGTCGATTTCCTTGCGGACATGATTGACCAGGTCCATGAGGCGCGCGATGACGACATTGAATTTGTACGATTCAACCAAACCGTTGACATCGGCAAGGAAACGGTGTGTCACGCGGCGCAAGCCCGCCGAGCCGCCCGCAGGATTGGTTCCCGCGGCGCTGGCGACATCGTGTGCGACGCGCCAGGCGCGCGCGAGGAACTTATGAGAGCCCGTAACCGACACGTCGGCCCAGTCGATGTCGTCCTCGGGAGGTCCGGCAAACGCCATGGTCAGTCGCACGGCATCGACACCGAACTTGTCGATCTCGTCGCCGAAGAACACGATGTTTCCCTTGGACTTCGACATCTTGGCGCCGTCCAAAATCACCATGCCCTGATTCAGCAGCGACTCGAAGGGTTCGTCGAAATCGAGGTAACCCAGATCGTGCAGCACCTTGGTGATGAAGCGCGCGTACAACAGGTGCAGAATCGCGTGTTCGACGCCACCCACATACTGGTCGACGGGCGCCCACTGGCGCACCGCCTCGACATCGAAGGCCTTGGTGGGGTCATTCGCCGACAGGAAGCGCAGGAAATACCAGGACGAGTCGACAAACGTGTCCATCGTGTCAGCGTCGCGCAGCGCGGGGCTGCCGTCACGGGGGTCGGCAACGCTCACCCATTCGGTGGCGCCACCGAGCGGGGACGAGCCCTTGGGCTTAAGGTCGAGCCCTTCGGTCGAGGGCAACAGAACGGGAAGGTCGGCTTCCGGAACAGGAATTTCGGCGCCGTCAGCACCGTGAATAATCGGAATGGGTGTGCCCCAGAAGCGCTGGCGCGAAATCAACCAGTCGCGCAGGCGATACGTGGTCTTTGCCGAGCCCGTTCCATTGGCCTCGAGTACCTCGATCATCGCAGCGATGGCGTCCGCCTTGTTCAAGCCATCCAGCGGGCCGGAATTGACGTGCGGGCCATCTCCCGTGATGGGCGTGCCCGATTCCGCGGGATCAACGATGTCGTCGCCGGCCGGCTGAACGACAACGCGCACGGGAAGTCCGAAGGTGCGCGCGAAATCGAGGTCGCGCTGGTCGTGTGCGGGCACCGCCATAATCGCACCGAAGCCATAGTCCGCCAGCACATAGTCGGCCGCATAAATCGGCAGGCGTTCGCCATTGACCGGGTTGATGGCGTAGCGGCCCAGGAACACACCCGTCTTCTCGCGTGTCGCATCCTGGCGCTCGATTTCGGTTTTCTTCTGCACGTCGGTCAGATAGTTCTGGAATTCGAGGCGTGTGGCGGCATCGGCCTCCGACACCAGTTCACTGGCCAAATCGGCATCGGGGGCAACCACCATGAAGGTGGCACCAAACAGGGTGTCGGGCCTCGTCGTAAACACGGGGATGGTGCGGTCGCTGCCCTCGATGGCAAACGCAACCTCGGCGCCCACGGACTTTCCAATCCAGTTGCGCTGCATGGTCAGCACCTTGGCGGGCCAGGCGCCCTCCAGACGATCCAAGTCGTTCAGCAGGCGCTCGGCGTAATCCGTAATGCGGAAGTACCACTGCGTAAGCTTCTTCTTCACGACCATCGCACCGCTGCGCTCGCTGGTGCCATCGGGAAGTACCTGCTCGTTGGCCAGAACGGTCTGGTCTACCGGGTCCCAGTTGACCCACGAGTCCTTGCGGTATGCCAGTCCCTTGTCGAACATCTGCAGGAACAGCCACTGGTTCCACTTGTAATACTCGGGGTCCGAGGTGTGCAGTACGCGACTCCAGTCGAACGACGCCGCGTAGCGCTTCATCGAGGCACGCTGTTGCGCGATGTTGTCGTACGTCCATTCGCGGGGGTCCACACCGCGCTTAATGGCAGCGTTTTCCGCGGGAAGCCCGAACGAGTCCCAGCCGATGGGGTGCAGAACGGTATGGCCACGCAGGCGCCAGTAGCGCGCCAACACGTCGCCCAGTGCGTAGACCTCGGCGTGCCCCATGTGCAGGTCGCCGGAGGGGTACGGGAACATGTCCAGGATGTACTTCCGAGGCGCGTCCGCAGCGACCTCGGAGTCGTTCACGTCGAACGGGCGCTCAGATTCCCAGATCGGAGCCCATTTCGCCTCGAGACGGCGAAAATCGTACTCGTTCTCTTCCATGACACACCCTTCAGATCTGTACACATGTGCCCGTTTCCGCGGGCGACACAGCGTTTCCAGTCTACCGTTCGGTCAGGAACGGATTGGGTGACGCGTCGAGGGCGGCCAGCAGCGCTCGGGCCTTGAATCCCACCTCGCGCACCTCATCGGCGGCGACCGAATCGATGGTGAGTCCGCCGCCCACCCCCAGTCGGGCACCGTCCGCCGTAATCACAATGGTTCGAATCGTCATAGCCAACGCCATGCTTCCTGCACCCACACGGCCAAACGCCCCGGAATAGATTCCGCGCTCCCCTGCCTCGAGTTCCGCCAGGATTTGCGTGGCGCGGCGCTTCGGCGTTCCCGTCATGGAGCCCGCCGGAAACATCGCCCGCACCACGTCGCTCATCCGGGTACCGGGATTCACGTGGGCCTGGACGGTACTAACCAACTGATGAACGGTGGAATACGACTCAACGTCGAACAGCGAGGGAACGGTCACGCTCGCGGGGTCGGCAATGCGCGAGAGGTCGTTGCGCGAGAGATCCACAATCATGAGGTTCTCGGCGCGTTCCTTCACGTTCCCGCGCAGTTCCTCGGCAGCTGCAGCATCAGCCGTGGGATCAGTCGAGCGCGGACGCGTGCCCTTGATGGGCTTCGTCGTGACGGTGCCGTCGTCAACGGTCACGAACACTTCGGGCGAGGCACTCAGCAGCGCAATCCCGTCGATTCGAATAAACCCACTGGTGCGCGTCGGTGCCGCGGCGCGCAGGCGCAGGTAAACCTCGACCGGGTCGAACACCCCGGGCACTGTTGCCTGCGTTGTGAGGCACACCTGATACACATCGCCATTGCGAATGTGTTCGCGGCAGACCTCGATCATCTCTGCATACTGTTCTGGCGTGTCGGCCCACGTCGCGACAAAGGCGACAGCGGCCTCGGCGGTGGGAACAAGAGCATCCGGGTTGTCGCGGTCAGCCGCCGCCCAGGCGATTACGTCATCGCGAAATGACATTGTCGCGGGCGTCCACGATTCGGCAATGACCGCTACCTGGCCCGTTCGATGATCGACCTCGACCGCGCACTCGACCCGCAGGATTCGCGTGCGGTCGTCAGGATTCGACACGACCTGAACACCCAGGGTTTCCGCGCGTTCGGAATAGCTTAACCAGCCCACGCGCGAGACGGGCAAGGCTCCTGCCTCGTCGATGGCCAGCACTGCCCAGTCGCCATCGGTCGAGGTTGCGTCGGCCTCGACCGGTTCGCCCCACCCCAGGTACGACACCGTTTCCGCCAGGGAATCGTCCAGCCAAAACACAGTGTCCTGTGCGGTGGCCAGCCACCGAAACAGATGTTCAACGGATACGGGGCCGTCAATGACGTGGCGCACATAACCCGTTGGCATACCCTTAAGCCTATGGTCGATTCTCTTGCCTATCGTTTCGCTGCGGGCGAGTTCGTGCTGGAAACGTGGTGCGATGTGAACATTGGCTCGGTACTCGTGGCGGATTCGTGGGCCGTGCGTGACGGCCGCGTCGTGGGACTCGAGTATCACCTCGAGCGTTTTCGACGGGGATGCCGCCTACAGGGCGTCGAGGCGGACATCGACCGCTTCCTTGACGGCGTGATCGCACGCATTCCTCGGCGGGGCGCATGGTTCCCCCGCATCGAGGCGGTGCGTTACGGTGATGGCGCACTGTTGCGCTATCTGGAACGGCCCGCGCCCACGCGCGAGACCGAGGTCATCGTGGCCACTGCAGCGCACGATCCCCGCACTCGACCCGATATCAAGGGCCCCGACCTCGCGGCGCTCGCCGCTCTGCGAACGGAGGCACAGCGCCTGGGCGCTGGCGAGGCAATCATCTGCGATGATCGTGGTGCAATCATCGAGGGCGCCTATTCGGCTCTGTGGTGGTGGAAAAACGACCGAATCTTCCGCCCCATTTCTGCGTTGCCGCGCACGGACAGCGTGACCGACCGAGTTCTGCGCGATCACGCCCGCCTTATTGGTGCCACTATCACCGAGGTCGAGGCCTCCGCGCAGGAACTTGCGGGTTGTGAGCTCTGGGTGCTGTCGGCGTTGCACGGAATCCGCCAGGTCACTGAATGGGTGAACGGACCCGAACTTCGCACCGAAACGGGCCGTGCCCCGTATTGGCGCACGTGTTACGACGCCACGCTCGAGGCGCTGCCCGCCGCTGCGATCTAGCGTCGCTGTCGTTCTCAGCGCGCCGTGATACGAATTCGGTGCGTGATACGAGCCGAGTCGAGTGCGTCGTGGGCAATGATGATGACCACCCGTTCCGACGTTGCCTGCAGGATGTCGGCGATAAGAGCGTCGGCGCGGGAACGATCGACATTCGCCGTCGGTTCGTCAAGCACCACGATCGGGTGCCCCGCCAACAGCACGCGTGCCAGCGCAATGCGCTGCGCTTCGCCGCCCGAGACCAGACTTCCGCGTTCACCGAGTGGCGTATCGAGTCCACCCCGGTCACGCGCCCATTCCGCCAAACCGACTCGTTCCAGAACTTCCCAAAGATCAGAATCGGTTGCTGTATCGCGTGCGAACAACAGATTCTGCCGGATGGTGTCATCAAAGATGTGGGGAGATTGCTCGCACAGCCCCACAATTTCGCGCACACGACGCGGCGACGCTGTCGAGACCTCCACACCGTTGACGAGGTAACGGCCCGAGTACTCCAGAAAACGCGCGAGCACCATGGCCAAGGTGGATTTCCCTGCTCCCGACTCCCCCGTAATGACCAGGCAATCTCCGACCGCGAGGTCAACGGAAACCGGGTCGAATCGATCGGACGTGTCGCCCGGCCAGCGGGCCGAGACCGAATCGAGGCGCAGCGACACCGGTTGGTCCGGAATAGCAACGGGGTCGTTCGTTTCGACGGGGATTTCCGCAGGAACGTCGATGGGCGCCAATTCGTCAATCTGCCGGACCGACGCACGCACCTCGCGCATTGAGGCGACGGCAACCGGAATCTGCGCGACAGCATCGAACACGGCAAGAACACCCAGCACCATGACCGCAAACACTGCGGGCGTGTAGGCCGATGTTCCCACCGCAAAATCCGTGCCCACCAGCGCTCCCGACAGCATCACGACCATTACAACCGACGTCGAACCCGCCGCAACCACCATGATGGTGGCGCTTGCCGCACGACCCCACGACCGCCTGGTCTCGGCACGCGACAGTAATCGCGACAACCGAGCAATGCCGTGTTGAGCATTTCCCTCGACGCCAAACGCCGTGAAGACATCCAGGCGTGCGCTGCGCTCCCGAATAGCCGCGGCTACGCGCGCGCGAAGCGGCGCGATTTCCCGAATAGCGGCCGCCGCAACCAGTGAATCAATACCGATGCTTGCCGTGATCGAGGTAACGATAATCGCCAGCGTCACGAGCGCTGCGGCGACATCCACCGCGAGCATCCCCGCCAGCGCCAACGCAACAACGATCGAGGCGGTAACGAGCGGCTCCACAACGCGCAACGGATAGAACTGCAGCGTGTCGACGTCGCGCACGATAGCACTAAGCGCTTCGCCTCCTCGTAGCCTGGTCACGCCCGCGGGGGCAAGTCGCATGAGCCGTTGAAAGACGTCCACGCGAACTTCCGCCACAGCCCGGAATGCGGAATTGTGCGTCATGAGCCGGCCCACATAGCGAAAGAATGCCTTGCCTATGGCGAATCCACGCACACCGACAATCGCCATCTGCAGGTACAAAATGGGCGGCATTTCCGAGGCCCGCACGATCAACCACGCCGACACCCCCAGCAACGCAACCCCCGCCAGTGCGCTGAGCGCCATGATGGCAAAACCCGCGGCCGGCGACCCCAGCGCCGCCCTCAGCAACGTGGAATGGCGCGCCAATGCAACGCGTTCGCGCTTCATGCGACGACCTCGATGGTCTGGTCGGCAATGGCTCGGATGCTCCCACGGTGCGACGAGGCAATGACAATGCGGCCCTCGTCGGCGACAGTGCGCAGGCTGCGGTGAACCCGCGCCTCGGTATCCGAATCCAGTGCAGAGGTCGGTTCGTCCACGATCAGAACACTGGCACCCGAATCAAACACTCGGTACAGAGCGCGAGCAAGACTGATGCGCTGGGCTTGGCCGCCTGACACTCCCGCCCCGCCCTCGCCGAGAACGGTAGTCAGCGGCACGTCGTCGAGGCAGGCACGCTGCACGGCCAAGCTCAGCGCCTCGATATTGATGGTGGCCGGCGAATTTGCAGCGTCCGGGGCCACACGCATCACAATGTTGTCCTCGACCGTTCCTGCAATCAGCGCGGCGTCCTGAGGCGACCACGCCCCAACGGACCGCAGATGCGGCACGTCACGCCCGTTGCATCGCACGACACCCGCATGCTCGGTGAAACCCAGAAGTGCGTCAAACATCGTTGATTTTCCCGCACCGCTGGGACCATGCACAACGGTCACCGTGCCGGAACGCGCGGCCCAGCTCTGTGCGCTCAGGCGGCCGGGTACCGCCAGGGCATCGAATTCCACGGATTCCACAGACTCGGGCCCGACAACCGTCGTATCAGGCGCGGAGGACGTTCCCTCGATGATTGCCAGAACGTCAGCCGAGGCACTCACCCCTTCGGCCGAGGAGTGGAACAGTGCTCCGACCTGTCGTACTGCAACAAAGGCTTCAGGAGCCAATAGCAGCGCCCACAATCCATCGACCAGCTGCATGTCCCCCGCCACCAGACGCAACCCAATGAACACAGCCACAATGGCCACCGACAGGCTCGCGCCGATTTCCAGGGCAAAGCCCGATAAGAACGACACGCGCAATACCGCCATGGTGCGCTGACGATAGTCGTCGGTGACCGCGCGAATGCGGACAACCTGCCGTTCACCGCGCCCAAAGGCCAACAACGTCGGAAGGCCGGTCACGACCTCGTGGAAACTCACGGACAGCGCCTGAAGCGTGTGCCACTGCATGTCTTGCACAGTGCGAGTCGCCCAGCCGATCAACGCCATAAACAGCGGAATCAGTGGCAGGGTGATGGCCACCGCCAGCCCGCTCGTGGCATCGATCCGAAACATCGCCACCACAATGATGGGAGTCACAACGGCCGTGGCCACCAATTGCGGGATGAACCGTCCGAAATAGTCATCGAGTGCGTCGATACCGTTGGCAAGCACCGTGGTGTCGTGCGCGGAATTGTGGGAACGTACCCAGCGCACATCTAAGGCGGCGACGGCCTCGGTGCGCAATTGGAGTTTCACCGCGGATCCCGCCGCATGTGCACTGACATCGGTGGCGTATCGCGCGAGGGCACGCACTGCTAACCCCATAACCGTCCACGCCACGGCCTCGGGCACACGGGCAACGTCCCGTGCGACAACCGACGAAATCGCATGCGCGAGCCCACCGGTAAACACAACGATTCCCGCCACTTCGAATAACGCAAACACGACACCGGCCGCAAGGTACATTCTTGCGGCCGATGCGTATCGCGCAAGGCGCGGGTCGACGGGTTTCAGTGCGCGCTCACCGGAATCGAGGCGACGGTAACGCGCTTACGGAAAATCCAGAACGTCCAGGCTTGGTATGCCAGAACAATCGGAAGCGCGAATGCAGCAACCCAGGTCATCACAGTCAGCGTGTACGTGCTGCTCGAGGCGTTCTCGATCGTGAGGCTATAGGCCGCATCAGTCGAACTGGGCATCACGTTGGGGAACAATGCCGACAAGATCGTGAGCACGGCGAAGGCAATAGTCATGGCCATTGCAGCAAACGCCTTACCGTCCGCGCCACTGCGGGTCAGCAGAATTGCGGCAACCAACGCCAGCGCGGTGAGGAGTGCGAATGCAACTATCACCAGGACGTGCGAGACGCTGGCGTGCTGAAGCACCGTCCACAGCAACCAGCCGCCGCCGACAGGAACTGCGACCAGTCCCACCGTGACGGCCAGCGAACGGGCGCGATCGCGAATCTCACCTTCGGACTTCAGCGCCAGATAGATAAGACCATGCATGAAGAACAGCGCGAGAGTCACGACACCACCCAACAGACCGTATGGGTTCAAGAGCGTGAGCAACGAGCCGGTGAAGTTCCCGTTCTCGTCAATCGGCACACCCTGGATGATGTTCGCGAACGCGACACCCCACAGCAGTGCGGGAACGACAGAACCGATAATGATGAACGTGTCAAACAACCCCGTCCATTTGGCGCCCTTGCCCTGGTGGCGGTATTCGAACGACACTCCGCGCAGAATCAGGCTGATGAGGATCAACAGCAGTGCCAGATAAAAACCGCTGAACAACGTGGCGTACCACATGGGAAACGCGGCGAATAGCGACGCACCACCCACAATGACCCACGTTTCGTTGAGGTCCCACACGGGGCCAATCGTGTTGATGACAACGCGGCGTTCCTCGTTGTTTCGGGCGACAAAGGGCAGGCTCATGCCCACTCCAAAGTCGAAACCGTCGAGGATGAAATAACCGATAAAGAAGAATCCGACGATTCCAAACCAGAGATATGACAGGTCCATGATGTTCTCCTAGTAGACCGTTGCGAGTGAGTTGGGCTGTGCAGCCGTCTCATCGGTAATCGAGGCCCATTCTTCGGGGCCGGTTGTGACGGCCTTCATGATGAGTCTGAATTCGATGACAGCGAGGGCGCCGTACACAAGGGTGAATGCGACGAGCGAGATCAGCACTTCGAGTCCCGTCACTAAGGGCGAGACGCCATCTTCGGTCTTCATGAGACCAAAGACCAGCCACGGCTGACGGCCCATTTCGGCAAAAATCCAGCCTATGAGCGAGGCGACCATGGGCACGGGCGCGGTCCACATAGCAACCTTCCACGCCCAACCCTTGACGTCGCGGCCGCCGCGCGTCATCCACAGGCCCACAATTGACACGAGCAGCGCGAAACCACCCAGGCCAATCATCCATCGGAACGACCAGTAGGTCAGCCAAATGATGGGCATGTAGTCGCCCGCACCAAACTGCGCGACATATTGTGCCTGCAGGTCGTTTAGACCCTCGACCTCACCGGTCATGGTGTGAGTCGACAGGAAGGACAACAGACCGGGGATGCGGATCGAGAAGATTTCGTTCAACCCATCGGGCGTGCCCCACGAGAAGATAGAGAACGACGCGTTCGTTGAGGTCTCGTACAGGGCCTCGGCAGCGGCCATTTTCATGGGCTGCGCCTCGACCATGGCCAATGACAGCGAGTCACCGGACAGTGCCACACCGGCAAAAGCGGCAATGTTAGCAACGGCACCAAACTTCAGCGCAACCCGCATGGTGTCCCCGTACTGGCCCTTCGACAGGTGGTAGGCGGCAACCGCGACGATCGCCGTACCCGCGAACATCACGGACGCAAAGAAGGTGTGCGGGAACGACGCGAGCGCGATGGGATTCGCCAACACCGCCGCGATATCGTTCAGCTGTGCACGGCCGGTCTCGGCGTTAATCTCATAGCCGACGGGATTCTGCATCCACGCGTTGGCGGCCAAAATGAAATACGCACTCAGCAGAGTAGACAGGCTAGTCAGCCAGATGCTGGCCAGGTGCACCTTGGGGCTGAGCTTGTCCCAGCCAAAAATCCAGACGCCAATGAACGTTGCCTCGAGGAAGAAGGCAAAAAGGCCTTCCATCGCCAGAGGCGCACCAAACACGTCGCCGACGAAACGCGAGTAGTCCGACCAATTCATGCCGAACTGGAATTCCTGGGTAATTCCCGTCACGACACCGATCGCAAAGTTAATCAGGAAAATTTTTCCGAAAAGTCGAGTCAGGTGGAGCCACTGCACCTTGCCCGTGTACACCCATGCCGACTGCAGGATGGCCACAAGGAAGGCCATGCCGATTGTGAGGGGAACGAAGAGGAAGTGATACAACGTGGTCAGCCCAAACTGCCAACGAGCGAGGATGAGCGGGTCTAGCCATTCCAACATGGTGAATCCTTTCGGTGGTTCTCTTTCAGATTAGAAAACGCACAGAATTGCGGCACTAAGGATTAAGTCCCAACTTTGCGCTCGATAGGCTCGCACCATGAATGAGGTCATCGATTTTTTGCTAAACGCAATCGATTCAGTCGGTCCCGTCACGCGAACCCTCCTGGCCGGCCTCGCAATTCTCTTGGAAACCAGCGTCTTGGTCGGACTCGTCATGCCCGGCGACACCGTTGTGCTGGCCGCTGCTACCGGCGTGTCATCGGTGACGGAATTCGTCGCGCTCTGCGTAGCGGTCATCGTGGGCGCGCTCATTGGTGAATCCATTGGGTTCTGGCTTGGACATTTTTTTGGCCCCCGCATTCGACGTTCCTGGGTCGGTCGCAAGATTGGCGAAAAGAACTGGCGCAACGCGGAAAACTTTGTCGATCACCGCGGTGGAATTGCGGTCTTTGTGTCGAGGTTCCTGCCGGTGTTGCACTCACTGGTGCCGTTAACCGTGGGCATGTCGAATATGCGGTACCGCACGTTTATTGCGTGGACCGCGCCTGCCTGCACCATCTGGACGTTCGCTTATGTTTCGGTGGGATCGGTCGCGGCAGATAGTTACGAAGCATCGTCCCAAACGCTGCACACAGCCGGCTACTGGTTCGTCGGAGCACTTGTGGCGTTCGCCATTGTGGTGACTCTTGTCAAGCAGGCGCTCAACCGATACGCGGCGCCGTACGAGAAGAATCCGGGCGACCACAACGCAACAACGCCCGAGTAGCACAAACTACCCGGGCGTCGCGATGATTGCGTCGGACTAAGCCTTGAGCGACGAAGCGGCTGCCGCGACGGCCTTCTTGCCTGCCTCGATGAATGCCTTGTGACCCGATCCATCAATTGCGAATGCGTGACCCAAAAGTCCGTCCAGAGTGACGAACGCTGCCTCGAGCGTGGCGTGGTTCGATTCGGTGTCTGCGACTCCAAAGCGCTCCACGAAAACTTCCAGAATCTCACGTGACACGCGAGTAACGGCGGGTTCGGCCTCGAAGGGACGAAGGTCCAACACATCGCCCAGACGCAGCGAACGGAAGCCGGGCTCGGTGCGGAACAGTGTGACGAGTGCGTCGCTGATTGCGTCCAGAGCAGTTGCCACATCGACAACCTTCTTGTCGGCGAGTGCAGCGTTGACGTTGTTCTTTGCGCGCTCGGCGTTACGCAGAGCCAGCGACTTGAGCAGAACGATACGGTCGGGGAAATAACGGTAGACCGTACCGATCGAGGCGCCCGCGCGGTTCGCTACGGCGGCAGTGGTGAGGGTTTCGTATCCCGTGTCGTGAATCACGAGCGCCGCCGCATCCAGCAGAGCGGTGAGTCGGGCGCTGCTTCGCGCCTGGACGGGTTCGGTTCGAAGGATATCGGCAGCGTACAGTGCCTCGCTGGCGGGTGCTGGGGTAATGGCCATGGTGGAATCCTTTTACGTTGTTATACGTCTGTTTGAATTTGTTTGGAAGCGAATCACAGGGTATCTCAAAATCCTATGGGATTTCGACATTTTCAAGATTTTTCTTATTCATCGCTCAAATGTTGTTGTGATTGCGTGGCTAGAATGAACCGCCGTGAAGAAAAACACTCCCCGCCCGTCCCCGTCCATGCATGGGGCCGCTCGGGTTGAGGATTTCATTACCGGACTTCGTGAGAGAATTTCCCTTGCACAAGGCCTCGTACCTACGATTGTACCATTCCGCGGTTTAGGTACTCAAGAAAAAATCAGAGTGTTAGCGCGAGTTTTGTACACAGACCGCGACCCCCGTACGCGCGCTCAGCGCAAGAGCATTCGCGGATGGCGCTCGTTCACCAGCGTTTGCGCTCGAAATATTGATGTCACAATCCGGATCGGCACCGAAACTTTTGTCGTGACCAGCGATCGTGGCGGAGTAATAGACACGGAATTGTCCGTGTCGTTGACCCCTGGTTGGCATTCCATCGACATGCGCGCGGGTGACGAATCGGAATGGATGTGCGCTGAAGTACTGGTGGTTGGAACGGACACCGCGGTGGGAATTGTGTCCGATGTGGATGACACCGTGATGGTGACTGCACTTCCCCGTTTGTTCCTCGCCGCGTGGAACACCTTCGTTCTGGACGAACATGCCCGCAGGCCCGTTCCCGGAATGGCGGTGCTGTACAACACCATCCGCGCGGAATACCCCGATGCGCCCGTTGTGTACCTGTCGACCGGCCCGTGGAACATTGCGCCCACGCTGGAGCGCTTTCTGTCGCGCCAGATGTACCCCAAGGGGCCGTTCTTGCTGACTGATTGGGGCCCCACCCCGGATCGCCTGTTCCGCAGCGGACGGGAACACAAGGTGTCGAGCCTCGAGAGACTCGCTCGCGATTTCCCGGGCATCAAGTGGATACTGGTGGGCGACGACGGTCAGCACGACGAAACGCTCTACGGCGATTTTGCGCAGAAGCATCGAGACAAGGTCGCTGCCGTCGCTATTCGACAGCTGTCCACTCCCGAGGCGGTTCTTGCTGGGGCACCGACGGCTCACCCCGTACCAGTGAATGATGTCGTATGGGTGCGCGGGCACAACGGTGCAGAATTGGCGGCGGGTTTTGTCGACGGCGGCATTCTCCCGGCCGACCCGCAGCGCTAGCCACCGTAGCCGAAGCCGCCGCAGCCGCCGCAGCCGAAGCCGCCGCAGCACGCGCGCCGCAGCACGCGCGCCGCGAGCAACCGCTGGCGGCACGAATTTTTACAACCAACGCCCTCACACCCAGCGGCGGACACGAATTCTTACAACCAACGCCCTCACACCCAGCGGCGGACACGAATTTTTACAACCAACGTTGCAGATACCCGCGTTTTAGGGGTTCGAGCTGGATCGGTTGACAAATTTCGGGAGGCATCGGGCACGTCGGGTCGGTTGGTTGCCAAAATTCGCGAGGCATCGGGCAGGTCGGGGCGGTAGGTTGATAAATTTCGCGGGCATCGGGCTCGAAAGTCTGGTTCGTTGACGTTTTTTAGCCGAAGTGAAAGTTACCGGCAGGAATTTGCCGGATCCGCCCGCGGCGGATGCAATTTCTGCACTAAATGTGCGGAATCCGCCAATGGCGGATTCAAATTTTTACAACGAATGTCGCTCTCGCCTCTGTTTTTGGGCGCAACGCTCGTTTGGTTGGCATTTTTCGCGAGGCATCGGACATGACGGGCCCAATGGTTGACATTTTTCGCGAGGCATCGGACATGACGGGCCCAATGGTTGACATTTTTCGCGAGGCATCGGACACGACAGGCCGAACAATTGGCATTTTCGCGACAGGTCGCGCTCCGCGCGCCGCTGGCAACCGCTGGTAGCGTGAACCTGTGGGTATACGCGTAGAAAAAATTGATCTTCCCGGCATCGGAATGCGACACGACGTGCAGACCGCCTCGGGTCAAGACGTGTCCATCATCACCTACCGCAACGGTCAGCGCGAAGTGGCGCTGTATTCCGAAACGGATCCCGACGAAGTCATCGGCCAAATCGTCCTGACCCGAGCCGAGGCCACGGCCATCGCCGACATTCTGGGCATTTCGGTGCTCGTCGGTGAACTCGACCAGGTATCAGAACGCGTGCAGAACCTTTACACCGAAGAAATTGTGTTGTCGGCCGCCTCACCGTTCGCCGGAAAGTTACTGGGCGACACGCAGGCTCGAACGCTCACGGGAACCTCGGTGGTGGGCATTGATCGCGACGGCACCGTCATTCCCTCCCCCACACCGAAAACCCCCATCGAGGCCGGCGACGTACTCGTGGCGGTGGGAACCCGTGAGGCTCTCGAGGCGCTGGCACGACTTCTGGCTACCGGCACGATTTAGGCGCGGCTCGTGCACCACACCACACTTCTGCTGATCGAGGTCGGAGCAATGTTGCTCGGCCTCGGCATCATCGCGCGCTTCGCCGAGAAGTTTGGTGTGTCCACTATCCCCCTGTACCTGGTGGCGGGTCTTGCGTTTGGGCAGGGCGGCTTGCTGCCTCTGAACGCCAGCACCGAATTTCTCGAGGTCGGCAGCGAACTGGGCGTGATTTTGCTGTTGCTCATGTTGGGCCTCGAATACACACCAAATGAATTGCTGTACGGATTGAAGACGAACGGTCGGTCGGGTTTCCTCGACGCGATTCTTAATTTCACTCCCGGTTTTGGACTGGCGCTTCTGTTGGGCTGGACGCCCGTCGCCGCGGTGGCGCTGGGCGGTGTTACCTGGATTTCGTCGTCCGGTGTGATTGCCAAGCTGTTGCGCGACTACAAGCGAACGGCAAACCGCGAAACGCCCACGATTCTGAGCCTCCTTGTCATCGAAGACATTTCTATGGCCGCATTCTTGCCCGTGCTGTCCGGAATTCTGGGCGGTGTCAGTCTGCTGCAGGGATCGATTTCGGTGGGTATCGCCCTGTTGACGGTCACGGCCGTTCTGTTTTTCGCTCTGCGCGCGGGGCACCACATTTCGCGCCCCTTCCATCAGGCCTCGGACGAGGTTCTGGTGATCGGCGTTTTGGGTCTCACGATGTTGGTGGCGGGCCTCGCTGCGCAGCTGTCCATTTCGACCGCAGTGGGCGCGTTCCTTGTGGGTATTGCTTTGTCGGGAACAGTTGCCGAGTCGGCGCAATCACTGCTGAGCCCGCTGCGCGACGTTTTTTCCGCCGTGTTCTTCGTCTTCTTCGGCCTCATGACCGACCCCGCGCTCATTGCCCCGATGTTCCTCCCGGCGCTGGGCCTTGCGCTCGTCACGATGGGTACCAAGGTCCTGACCGGCTGGCTTGCGGCGAAGCGTGCGGGAATTGGTCGTGCGGGTCGGTGGCGTGCCGGGGTCATTTTGACTCCGCGCGGCGAATTCTCGATCGTAATCGCGGGTCTGGCGGTGGCAGCCGGCGTCGAGCCCACATTTGCGGCACTAGCCACCACGTATGTTCTCATCACGATTGTGGTGGGTACGGTCGCCTCGCAAATCACCGACACTCCGTGGTTCCGTTCGGCACTGGCGCCGCGTGGGACACAGCGCTAGACGCAGCCGCAGTTTCCTCAATCGCCGAGGCCCCACCCGCGTTGCGCGATACCCCCAGGGGTATTATGCTGAAGTCATGACGAAGCTCGTAGCCTCCCTTGCCCTTGCCCTCTCTGCCGCATTCGGCCTCACCGCCTGCGCGCCTGCCGAGCCCACGGTCACCGTGGCCGCAACAGACCTCGTCATCGATGTACGCACCCCCGCCGAATTCGCCAGCGGGCACCTGGATGGTGCCGTCAACATCGACATTCAGGGTGCGGCATTCACCGACCTGATCGGTCAGCTTCCCACGGATGGCACCTATTACATTTACTGCCGCTCAGGAAACCGCTCGGCCCAGGCAATCGATTACATGGAGTCGGCGGGTTTCACCAACGTGACGAACCTCGGTTCCGTGGGTGACGCATCCACCGCCACCGGCATCGCTATCGTCACGGACTAATGCGCCGTCCACTCGATCGACTCGCGCCACTTCTCCGCGACATTCGCAACTGGTCGGCCGCGCGCTGGTGGACAGTGGCCGGCGTCACCATCGGGTACCTTGCCGTCATCGAGTTCGCCGGACGGCTGATCACGTCGGCAGAGTGGTGGTCGATTGGCGCGATTGCAATGGTTGCGCCTCTGATGGGTTTGTGGGCAGCCACCCTGGTGAATTCCCGCGTGGAAATGGCCGTCTGCGACCTGAAGGCCATCTGTTTTGGGGTGTGCGGAATGGGAATATCCGTGACGCGGGTCTCGACCTTTGACGACATCACGAGCATTGTGCTGTCGGCTGCGACCGTCGCGGGCGTGGCCTGGGGCGTGTGGGAGCGCCTGCACAAGGAACACATCATGGCAGCAAATACCGACGACAACCCCGGCGAGGTTTGTACCACCTGTGCCCCGCTGTTCCCGAAGCGCGCCGGTTAGTACCGGTCGCGCGCCAACAGGCGGCTAGTCGTCGAAAACGACCGTACGCGCCCCATTCGGGAACACGCGGTCGTCGGCGTGCAGGCGCACGGCACGAGCAAGCACGCGGCGTTCGACATCGCGGCCAATGCTGACCAGGTTTTCGGCCGAATGGCGATGTGACACGCGCACGACATCCTGCTCGATGATGGGACCCTCGTCTAGATCGCCCGTCACATAATGGGCCGTCGCACCAATCAGCTTCACGCCTCGGTCATATGCCTGGTGGTAGGGCTTTGCGCCCTTGAACCCGGGCAAGAACGAGTGGTGAATGTTGATGATCTGGCCCTCGTGCTGCGCACAAAAACCGTCCGACAACACCTGCATGTAGCGCGCCAGAACGATGAAATCCGCACCGGATTCGGCATACACGGCGGTCAGACGCGCCTCGGCCTCTGGCTTCGAGTCGGCCGTCACGGGAATGTGATGGAACGGCACACCAAAGTGCTCGGTCACGCCCTGCAAATCGGTGTGGTTGGACACCACACCCACAATGTCCGCGCCCAGTTCGTCGGCATCCCATTGGTGCAACAACTCGCGCAGGCAATGGTCGGCCTTGCTGACCAATACCAACACCTTGCGCTTGTGTTCGGTGGGTCGAATCGTCAAAATCGGGTCAAAGCGCGACAACTGCGATTCGAGGTTCGCCCGCAGCGCCTCGGATTCCCCCTGTGGCACCGTCACATGCATGCGCAGGCTGAAGCTGTTGCTGGGTTGGTCCCAAAACTGGGCGCTGTCCACAATGTTTCCCCGCGACTCGAACACCGAATCCGCGACGGTCTTGACGATTCCGCGCTGATCGGCGCAGCGGAGGGTGATGATGTAGTCGCGGGTCACGGGAAACTCTCTGTTGGGGTTAATGCTTCCCCAATTATGGCGCAGGCGTGGGGGCTAGGCCGAGGCGAGCATCTCGCGCACCAGCGGAATGACCTTGGTGCCGTACAAATTAATCGAGGACATCAGTTGCGAATGAGGCATGGGACCATTCGAATATTTGAGGTCGAAACGCTGAGCGCCAACAACAGCGATGGCGCGGGCAATTTTGGCCGCCACGGTCTCGGGTGATCCCGCGTAAATCGAGCCGAACTGGACCTCATTCAGGAAGTGGTCCTTGGTGATGGGGCCCCAGCCGCGCTCACGACCGATACGCCCGAAGGCGGTCAAGTAGTGGGGCCACAGCTGTTCCACGGCCTGTTCGTCGGTTTCGGCGATGTGTCCGGGTGAGTGAATCGAGATCGGCAGCGATTCACGACCGAACTGCTCCAGCGCATCGTGGAACAACTTGCTGTACGGTGCAAATCGGGCAGGGTCACCGCCGATGATTGCCAGCGCCAACGGGATTCCCAGGCGTGCCGCACGAACCACCGACTCGGGGCTGCCGCCAACACCCACGCGCAAACCCATTCGGCCGCGTTCGGTCTTGGGGTACACATGCTGGTCCGTCAACGAGGCGCGAGTGCTGCCACTCCATGTAACGGCGTCTTCTTTCAGAAGTTCCACCAACAGCTCGAGCTTCTGCTCGAACAGTGCCGCATAGTCCGCCAGTTCGTATCCAAAGAGCGGGAATGACTCGGTGAACGAGCCGCGGCCGGCGGTGATTTCGGCACGACCGTTTGAGAGCGCGTCGATGGTGGCGAACCGCTGATAAACGCGCACGGGATCGTCGCTGGACAGCACGGTCACGCCGGAACCCAGAGTGATCTGGGTGGTTCGCGTAGCAATACCCGCCAGAACGGTGTCGGGTGCGCTGACCGCATAATCATCGCGGTGGTGCTCGCCAATGTTGAAGTTGTTGATCCCCAGCGAATCCGCCAACACAGCCTGATCCACCAAATTTCGAATCACCTGCCCCGCAGATATGGGCTGGCCGTTGTCATCAACGGTCATATCGCCAAAGGTGTCGAGTCCAAAACGGATGTTTGCTGCGTTCGTCATACCTGTGCCAGTTAGCCAATCTCGGGATTATTCCCAGGTCACACAAATTCGTGATTCGAGGCGCAACACCGCGCCATGGGCCGCTTTTCTATGGCTGCAATCGCTGAACGCGCCACGGTTGATTCTGGTTGTCCCGCTGGAATTCAATGCGGTCGTGCATGCGGTTAGAACGGCCTTTCCAGAATTCGATTCGCAGCGGGACGATACGATAGCCGCCCCAAAAGTCAGGGCGCGGCACGGGGTCGTTCGGGAAACGTGCGGCCGCGGCCTCGAATTGGTTTTCCAGTTCAGCACGACTCTCGATGGGCTGTGATTGCCTTGAGGCCCACGCCGCCACCTGCGAATCGTGCGGGCGCGAGGCGAAGTACTCGTCGGATTCCGACGGAACCACGCGTTCGGCGTAGCCCTCGATCAGCACCTGGCGGTACATGGGGTACCACCCAAACACGCCGGTGACGGGGGCGTTGGATTCGATCGCGCGCCCCTTGCGCGACGAATAATTGGTGGCGAAGAAGAAGCCGCGCTCGTCGACGCCCTTCAGCAAAACGGTGCGTGCGGTGGGCTTTCCCGAATCGTCGACGGTACCCAAAACAAAGGCGTTGGGCTCGAAGATGTCCGCCTGTTCGGCATCGATGAGCCACTGGGCGAACTGCGCCAGGGGGTCGGAATCCAGATGAGACTCGGCCAGCGCCTCGGAACCATAATCTTCGTGCCGTGAAAGCGAATCCATGCCACCAGTGTGGCACGGGCGGCTCGGTCATCCCTCACCCTTCACCCAGCACCCTTCACCCCGCACCCTTCACCCCGCACGCCCCCGTCCCCCTCACCCCGCCCGCCCTACCTTTAGCGAAAAATTGCAACCAATCGGCCCAGCGCGCGCTTCACCGCACCCCGCCCGCCCTACCCCTGACGAAAAATTGCAACCAATCTGCCCGAACCCCCGCAAACAGGGGCCTGACGTGAATTAGTTGTAAAAATTCGTGTCCGCGACAGCGGAATCCACCCATCCGTTGTAAAAATTCAGATGTGGCCGCGGCGATTAGACCCGTAGGCGGCGCGACAGCTCGGCGGCCGTCGCGCTCATGGCGGCCGCGATATCGGCCACATCGGTGCGCGAGTCGGGGAATGTCACGGCTAACGACGCAATGGGCCACCCCGATCGATCGATGATCGGTACGGCAACCGACGATAGCCCCGCCGTGATGTCCCCGCGTTCCGTCGCATAGCCCCGCTCGCGTGCGTGCCGCAGTTCGTCGCGCAATTCGCGACGGGTCAGTGTGGTGGCGCCTCGAGTCGCCAGCGATGCGTCGTCGGGGAAAATCGCCAACACTTGCTCGCGAGACATGGCGCCCAACATGCTGCGGCCGCTGGCGGTCAGATGCGCGGGCAGCCGTACGCCCACATCGGTGACCAGTGACGGTCGGCCGGGCGCGCGTTCTTCCACCACGTAGACCACGTCGCGACCATGCAGCACCGCCAGGTGGGCGCTCTCGCCCAGCGAATCGACCAGTTTCGACACCAGCGGCCGTCCCACCAGAGCCAGCGGTTGTTGGCGCAAATACCCGCTGCCCAAATCGTGCGAGGCAACGCCCAACGCCCAACGTCGGTCGCCGTTTACCACGTATCCATGTTCGGCCAGCGTAGCCAGCAATTGATAGGTCGAGGATCGGGGCAGGTCCAGTGCCGTCGCAATCGTGGCGGCCGGAACCGAGGCTCGCTGGCGCGCCAGGTACGACAAAATGCGCAACACGCTGTCGGCGGCGGGAACCTGCACTTTGTCTGGCATATCAGACAGTTTATGCGTGCCGACCCTCACGCATCACCCCCGCACCGACTGTAATCAAGGTATGACCGTCACCATTGGACTTGGCCCACTGACCCCCGCCGAACTAATTTCGATTGCACGCAACGATGCCGCCATCGAATTGGACGCCGTCGCACTCGCCGAGGTAGCCCGCACCCGCGACACCATCGAGGGCCTGGCAACCGATCCCGTCCCCCACTACGGCATCTCGACGGGCTTTGGCGCCCTGGCCAATACCTTCATCACCACCGAACTGCGCGACCAATTACAGCGTTCGCTCGTACGTTCACACGCGGCAGGCGCCGGCCCCGAGGTCGAGCGCGAGGTCGTGCGCGGCCTCATGGCACAACGCCTGTCCACACTGATGACCGCGCGCACCGGCGTTCGCCCCGTTGTCGTAGAAACCTATGCCGCAATTCTGAACGCCGGCATCACTCCAGTAGTTCACGAATACGGTTCGCTCGGTTGCTCGGGCGACCTTGCCCCTCTGTCGCACTGCGCTCTGGCTCTGATGGGTGAAGGCGTGGTGCGCGATGCCCACGGCACCCGCATGGATTCCGCCGAGGCCCTTGCCGCAGCGGGCATCACCCCCGTGCAACTGAAGGAAAAAGAGGGCCTGGCCCTGATCAACGGCACCGACGGTATGTTGGGCATGCTCGTGATGGCCATCGACGATCTGCGCCACCTGTTGCGCGTTGCCGATATCGCCATTGCCCTGTCAATCGAGGGCCTGTTGGGCACCGACAAGGTTTTCGCCGACGACCTGCAGGCCCTGCGCCCCCACCCCGGACAGCGCGCATCGGCCGCAAACATTCGCACGCTTCTTGCCGGAAGCCCGCTGGTTCACAGCCACGACAACGACGAGGACACCCGCGTGCAGGACGCCTATTCGCTGCGCTGCGCGCCTCAGGTTCACGGCGCCGCCCGCGACACCGTGAACTATGCCGCCACGGTCGCCGGCCACGAACTGAATTCGGCCATCGATAACCCCGTCGTCACCCACGACTACCGCGTGGAGTCGAACGGCAACTTCCACGGTGCACCCGTTGCCTATGTTCTGGACTTCCTTGCTATTGCCGCGGCCGATGTCGCCAGCATGAGCGAACGCCGCACCGACCGTTTCCTCGACAAGTCGCGAAATTACGGCCTTCCCGCTTTCCTTGCGCACGAACCCGGAGTGGACTCGGGCCTCATGATTGCCCAGTACACCGCTGCGGGCATCGTCAGCGAAATGAAGCGCTTGGCGGCACCCGCCTCGGTGGATTCGATCCCCTCGTCGGCCATGCAGGAAGACCACGTGTCGATGGGCTGGGCCGCCGGCCGCAAACTGCGCAAGAGCGTCGATGCCCTGGGCCGCGTTTTGGCCATCGAGCTGCTTACCGCCAGTCGCGGTGTTGCCCTGCGCGGCGGCATCCAAGCCTCGGTCGCCAACCAGGCCGTCGTCGATCTGGTCAACGGTGTCACCGGTGGTCCCGGAAGTGACCGCTTCCTCGCCCCCGATATCGAGGCCGTCACGCAGCTTGTCATCACCGGCCGAATTCTGCACACCGCAGAACAGCACATCGGCCCTCTCGAATAACCCTCCCCGCCCTCCCTCACCCACCTGTCAGGAGAAACGTTATGACCGCACCTATTCCCGTTGGCGGCGCAACCCCCAACCACCCCTCGCGCACGGTTCGTGCGGCGCGCGGAAACCAGATCACCGCCAAGCACTGGAGCACCGAAGCTGCCAAGCGCATGCTGATGAACAACCTCGACCCCGAGGTTGCCGAGCGTCCCGAAGACCTGGTGGTCTACGGAGGCACAGGCCGCGCTGCGCGGAACTGGCAGGCATATGACGCCATCGTTCACGCGCTTGACGACCTCGAGCCAAACGAGACCCTGTTGGTGCAGTCGGGCAAGCCCGTGGGCATCTTCACCACTCACGAGTGGGCACCGCGCGTGCTGATTGCCAATTCGAACCTCGTGGGCGACTGGGCGAACTGGCCGGAATTCCGCAAACTGGAATCCGAAGGCCTGACCATGTACGGCCAAATGACCGCCGGTTCGTGGATCTACATCGGCACCCAGGGAATTCTGCAGGGAACCTACGAGACCTTTGGTGCCGTGGCCCGCGAGAAGTTCAACGGAACACTGGCCGGCACCGTCACGTTGACGGGTGGTTGCGGCGGTATGGGTGGCGCACAGCCCCTTGCCGTGACGCTGAACGACGGCGCGGTCCTCATCGTTGATGTCGATGCCGATCGCCTGCAGCGCCGCGTGGACCACGGCTACCTCGATGAAATGACGCACGACCTGGATGTCGCTCTCGAGCGCGTCTTGACAGCAAAGGCCGAGCGCCGCGCATTGTCGGTGGGCCTTGTCGGTAACGCCGCCACCGTGTTCACGGAAATTCTGGACCGCGGCGTGCACATGGATATTGTCACCGACCAGACCAGCGCGCACGACCCGCTGTCGTACCTGCCCGAAAACGAGACCGTCGAGGCGTGGTTGGCCGACGCCGCCGCCAACCCCGAAAACTTCACGACCCGTTCGCGCGCCGCGATGGCCAAGCAGGTCAAGGCCATGGTGGAATTCCAGGACCGCGGTTCCGTAGTGTTTGACTACGGCAACTCGATCCGACGCGAGGCCGAACTGGGCGGCTATGACCGCGCATTCGACTTCCCTGGCTTCGTTCCCGCGTACATCCGCCCCCTGTTCGCCGAGGGCAAGGGTCCGTTCCGTTGGGTCGCGCTCTCGGGTGACCCCGCCGACATCGCCGCGACCGACAAGGCCATGCTCGAGCTGTTCCCCGACGACGAGCACCTGAAGCGCTGGATCACCAAGGCCGGCGAGAAGGTGCACTTCGAGGGCCTGCCGGCCCGCATCTGCTGGTTGGGCTACAAGGAACGCCACCTGGCGGGTCTGCGCTTCAACGAGATGGTGAAGAACGGCGAGGTCTCGGCACCGATTGTCATCGGTCGCGATCACCTCGATTCGGGTTCTGTCGCCTCTCCGTACCGTGAAACCGAGGCAATGAAGGACGGCTCGGATGCAATTGCCGACTGGCCGCTGCTGAACGCTCTTCTGAACACCGCGTCGGGTGCCACCTGGGTGTCGCTGCACCACGGTGGTGGCGTGGGAATCGGCCGATCCATTCACTGCGGTCAGGTGCTGGTCGTTGACGGCACCGACCTCGCCGCCGAGAAGGTGTCGCGTGTTCTGGTGAACGACCCCGGAACCGGTGTCATGCGCCATGTCGACGCCGGCTACGAGCGCGCCGAAGAGGTTGCTCGCGAACGCGGACTGCGCGTTCCCATGTGGGAAATCTAAATAGGCTTTCGGCATGACCACCCTCATCCGCGGCATCGGCGAACTATTCACGAACGACCCCACCTGGGGTGACCGGTTCGGGATTATTCACGGTGCCGCGGTCGAGGAATCGGACGGCGTCATCACCTGGGTGGGACTAGATTCCGACCCCGAGGCTACGGCCCGCGAAGCGGCGGCCGACGAAGTTATCGATGCCTATGGCCAGGCCATCATTCCCGCATTCGTTGATTCGCACACCCACATCGCATTTGCCGGCGACCGCGCCGACGAGTTCGCTGCCCGCATGCGTGGCGAAAAATATGCCGCGGGCGGAATACGTTCTACGGTGGCAGCGACTCGGGCGGCTACCGACGACCAACTGCGGGCGAACCTCGTGGTGGCCATGGAGGAATTGGCGAACCACGGCACCGCTACCGTCGAAATCAAGAGCGGGTACGGGCTGGACGTCGAAACCGAGGCACGGTTGTGCCGGTTGGCGAAGGAATTCACCGACGAGGTCACATTCCTGGGTGCGCACGTAGTTCCCGCCGAATATGCGGGCCGCGAAGATGACTATGTGGAACTGGTCTGCACCGAGATGCTGGCCGCCTGCGCCCCCTATGCCAAATGGATTGATGTGTTTTGCGAAACGGGTGCCTTCACCGTGGAACAGTCGCGCCGGGTTCTGCAGGCGGGAATCGCCGCCGGGCTTCGTCCCCGAATTCACGCCAGCCAGCTTCAGGCGGGCGAGGGCGTTGCCCTTGCGGTCGAGTTGGGCGCCGCCTCGGTAGATCACGGCACGTACCTGACCGATTCGGATATCGAACTGCTCGCAGCATCGGACACCGTCGTCACCGTGTTGCCCGGCGTGGAATTTTCGACGAAGCACCCCTACCCCAACGCCCGTGATCTGATCGACCGCGGTATCACCGTGGCGATTTCCACCGACTGCAACCCCGGTTCGTCGTACACCGCATCGATGGCGTTTTGTATCGCTCTGGCGGTACGCGAGATGGGCATGACCCCGGCCGAGGCCGTGTGGGCGGCAACCGCGGGTGGCGCACGCGCACTGCGCCGTGACGACGTGGGCGTCATTCGCCCCGGCGCTCAGGCACTCTTTACCGCGCTGTCGGCGCCCTCGCACATTCACCTGGCATATCGCCCGGGCACGCACCTCACGACTCCCCTCTTCTTTTAGGCAGGAACTCATGGCACTTGCACACGACCCGCTCTGGCCACGCGCCGGATCCTGGCCCACACCGATTGCCGGCAACACCTATGACTTCGGAATCATCGGTGTGCCCACCTACAGCACGTCGCTTTCGCCCGGGCACGCCTTCGAAACGCCCGCTGCGATCCGCAAGGCGCTGCAGCGGTACAGCGCGGTTCTCACCGACGGAACCGACCTGGGTGCACTCTCGGTGGCCGACTGGGGCGATGTCACCGACCCCGATTCGTTCGAGGCCGATGCCACCGTTGCGATTCAGCATGCGGTTGCGGCCAGCCGACTTGTTGTGGCGCTGGGCGGCGACAATGCCTTGACCGTGCCCGTCGCGCGAGCCTGCTGGGGCGATTCGGTGGGTACCGCGGGACTCATCACGGTTGATGCGCACCTGGACGTGCGCGACGGCATTTCGAACGGTTCGCCCGTTCGCCGATTGGTGGACGAAGACGGCATCGACCCCACGCGCATTGTGCAAATCGCCATCGCCGATTTCGCCAACTCCACCGCATATCTTGACCGCGTGCGCGGCTGGGGTGTCACGGTAATTTCACGCGACGAAGTCGAACGTCGTGGTGTCGACGACGTGGTGGCTCAGGCACTCGACATAGCGGGCGCGGCAGGCGGTCCTATCCACGTTGACCTCGATATCGATGCCTGTGATCGCGCGGTGGTACCCGCGTGCCCCGCCTCGATTCCCGGCGGCCTCAGTGCGTGGCAGATGCGCCGTTTCGCACGACTCTTCGCCGCCGACACCCGCGTGCGCACGATTGACCTCGCCGAGGTCGATGCACGCACCGACGCCGCCGATGGTCGCACCGTTCGCCTGTGTGCACAGGTCGTTCTCGAGGCCCTCGCCGGCCTCGGAACCCGTTCCGTCTAGCGGAACGCCTCGATGCCGGTCAGCGCGCGGCCCACAACAAGCGCGTGGACTTCGTCGGTTCCTTCATAGGTGCGCACCGATTCGAGGTTCATCATGTGGCGCATCATGGGGAATTCGTTCGTGACGCCATCGCCACCCATGATCGACCGCATGCTGGACACAATTCCGATCGCCTCGCGCACGTTGTTCAGCTTGCCCACCGAAACCTGTTCATGCTTCAGTGTGCCCGCATCCTTCATGTGGCCAATGTGCAGCGACAACAGCATGCCCTTTTCGTATTCGAGGAAGGCATCGGCCAGCTTGGCCTGCGTGATCTGCATGGCCCCAATGGGCTTGCCGAACACCTCGCGGGTCTGCGACCGTTCGATGGCCACATCCATGACGGCGCGTGCGGCACCCATCACACCCCAAATGATTCCGTAACGGGCTTCGGTCAGGCACTTAAACGGCGCACCCAGACCCTTTGCCAACGGCAGCATGTTCTCTTTGGGAATGCGCACGTTGGTCAGCTCAATTGCACACTGAATCGAGGCGCGCATCGACAACTTGCCCGCAATGGGTGTTGCAACATAACCGGGAGTCGAGGTCGGAACGATGAAGCCACGCACGGCGTCATCGGTCTGCGCCCAGATGATGGCGACATCGGCGATGTTTGCAATACCAATCCAGCGCTTGGCGCCATTGATCACCCATTCGTCGCCGTCCAACACGGCAGTGGTCTTCATGTTCGACGGGTCGGAACCGCCGTGAGGCTCGGTCAGGCCAAAGCAGCCGGCCTTTTCGCCGCGCGCCATGGCGGGCAGCCATTCCTGCTTCTGTTCTTCCGAACCGAACTTTGCGATCGACGACATGGCCAGCGAACCCAGAACGCTCACGTGCGTGCGCCACGAGGTGTCGACGGCTTCCAATTCGTAGCAGACCAGACCATAGGACACAGCGTTGGCACCGGAACAGCCATAGCCGTTGATGTGCATGCCCAGCATGCCCAGCTCACCCAGTTCGGGGATTAGTTCTTCGCGCAGGCGCTGAATTTCGAAGTCTTCGTCAATCTGGGGCTGGATGCGCTCAAGCGAAAACGTGCGAGCCTTGTCTCGCCAGGCGATTTCATCGGCGGTCAGCAGGGCGTCGAGGCCCATAATTTCTTCGGTACGAGAGGTGTACACCATCAGTGGCTCCTGTAGTCGAGTGCGCATCGTTGCGATATGACCATTCTGGCAGACGGCGGACCACTCGCGCGCGCTAAAACCCTCAACGACAGAGGTATTTCAAGAAAATCGCGGAAAGGTGGCAACTTTTTGTGCGTATGTCCTGATTTTCGACACGAATTTCGCAGTCGAGGAATTCTGACATAGTGTGACTGATATGGCTCGGCAGTTGCACCTCATTCGATCGACATTCCTTCCCCGACCCCGCCTGCGCACAGGCGACGCGGCCGCACTCATGCTCGAAGATTCCGTGACCGTGATGCGTGTCTGGCCCACTGACCTCGACTTTTATATGCACGTCAACAATGGGTCGTACCTGCAGATGATGGACGTGGCCCGCACAAACTGGATGGCCGAGATTGGCGGGCTTGCGCCTCTGCGCGCCAAGGGCTGGTATCCGGTGGTTGCCGCAAACACCGTGCGATACCGGAAGTCGTTGTTGCCGTGGCAAAAGTTCGAAATTCACACCCGCTTGTTGGGCTGGGATGGCCGCATGAACTACATCGAACAAGATGTCGTGCGCAACGGCACGTTGTACGCACAGGCCTTCATTGCCGGACGCTTCCTGGGCCCGAAGGGCGAACGCATCGCCCCCGCCGATGTCGTCACACTCCTGACGGGCACCGATATGCCATCCCCCGCGCTACCCGACAAAGTACTGTCGTGGGCACAAACGCTGGGTGTCGCCGACCGTAACGCTCTTTAGGCCGACGCCTTCGCGGCCGACCACTCGGCACTCCACTGCTCTAACGAGCTGAATACGTTTTCTAATGCGCGGCCGCGTTCCGTCAGTTCGTAATGCACGGCCGGCGGGCGATCGTCGGTGACCGAACGCACCACAATGCCTTCGTCTTCAAGTTCGCGCAAGCGTTCTGTCAACAGGCGGTCGCTCAGCCCCGGAATCGCCTCGCGGATATGGCACGCGCGCTGTGCACCGCCCAGCATTGCGGCAATGATGGCGCCACTCCACCGACGGCCAATGAGCTCGATTGCCGAGTGGAAATTCTCGCACACACGACCGTTGTCGTCGGGTGTTGCGCTATCGGTGCTTACCATGTGTAACCAACTTGACTTTCGTAAGTAGGGTGCGATACGTTGTGTAAGCAACTTACCACACGTAAGTGTGTGACACCAGGGCCTCGCCCACGTATGAGAAAGACACTACAACAATGGAACTTCTTGACCTCGGTCTGCTGATCATCCGCCTCGTCATCGGCCTCACCATGGCTGCACACGGCGCGCAGAAGCTGTTCGGCTGGTTCGGTGGCTACGGCCTCGCAGGCGTTGGCGGCTGGCTGGAATCGATGGGCATCAAGAACGGCAAGTTCTGGGCATTCGTTGCTGGCTTCGCCGAATTCGCGGGTGGTATCGCCTTTGCTGCCGGCTTCCTCACCGCTCTTGCCGCAGTTGGCCTGGTTGCCACCATGTTCGTGGCCATCGCCACCGCCCACAAGGGCAAGGGCTTCTGGAACACCAACGGTGGTTCGGAACTGAACTGGATCATCGCACTGGTTGCCGTGGGTATTGCCCTCACCGGCGCCGGAGCGTACTCGATCGACGCCCTGCTCGCGCCGTAAAGCACGCACACCTCGCCGCCCGGTTTCATCACGAAGCCGGGCGGTTTTGTGTGCCCATATTCACTGTCAGAGGTGCGGCATAACCTGAGCAAAACCCGAACGACCTTCGGCCAACCACAGGAGACACCGTGTCAACCAACACCACCCCACCGACCGACGGTGATACCCCACCCGAAATCCCGCCCATGACCGACGACCAGATCCGTGCGGTGGCGACAGAGATTTGGAAGAGGGCCATGTCGGAATTCACCGTGCGCGGTGGTGCGCCGGCACGCCGAACGGCGATGGAAGTTGACGCTTTGAACGACGTGGATTTAGACCGCGAGTAGCGTCAACCCTTGTTCACGAAGTACATACACGACCAGAGGTCGTCAATGCCCACCTGGCGGGTCCCCCGCATGCGGGCGGCGCCCATCTGCTTCCACGTGGCGTCGCGGCCCAAGTCGGTGCCCAGGTGCGGCTTCTTGGGATAAAACACCCAGAAGATCTTCTGGGCATCCCAGCGCGGCTTCATCAGCGGAATCTGGGCGGCTAGCGCCTCGGAGTTCTCGACAAACCACAGCACGACATCGGCATCGTCCGCGGGGCCATCCCCCACGACAATGTCGTCGAGGTTCACATCGGACGGCAAATTGATTGCCGCCACGGTCGTTTCGGGCTTGATAAACATTTTCGCTGCAAGGCTCATGGAAAAATCCTATGGTTTGCCGGCAGGTTCCGCAGGAAGGATCTGCACCAAAGGTTGCT
The DNA here is from genome assembly GCA_003053925.1 of Microbacteriaceae bacterium MWH-Ta3. GTDB lineage: Bacteria > Actinomycetota > Actinomycetes > Actinomycetales > Microbacteriaceae > MWH-TA3. The sequence continues at coordinate 1,297,207 of QBKD01000001.1, read as the reverse complement.
TTTTAATGTTCATCGTGAAAAACTCTGCGGGATTCGCCCATTCCGCCTCGGAAATTATCCGCAGGTTGACATCCCGGCCCAATTGAGCACGGCACTCGTCCGCAACGTGTGCCACATGAGACCGATCGGGATTACCGACAAGAACGATATCGATGTCTGTGGGGTCAGCGCCAGGAACACCCTGATATCGGGCTGCCCAGCTTCCATAGATGTATGCGCGCGTCACTGACGCGATCGGGGCAATAAGTTTGGGGGCCAGCGCAATGGGCCCATTCGTTCGCGCCAGAATTTCCGCAAGAGGACGCACATAGGGGTTTTCGGGATTCACGCGCACCAGGCGATTGCGGCCAACAACCCTGTCAACACACACCCCGGCTTCGACCAGTCGATCTACCTCGCGAACTACGGTCGGCAATGAGACACCCACCGCCCGTGATAACTCCGACGACGTGCGCTCGAGGTCGGGAAACAGCACGAGCATCGCCAACACTTGGGCCTGTGTTTGTGAACGAAAAATTGGTGCGGTAAGAGGCACTGAAGGTTTCATAAAAGATATGTTATCTAATCTTTCATGAAACTCAACGATACCCTATGCGTCGGTTCCGGGTTTCAGCTTGTCGGGCGAGCCCGGCAGTTCCACTGCGGCTTCGGCCTCGGCCTCTTTCACAATCGACACCTCGTGCGCATTCGGTTGAAAGACCTCGTTCATCACAGCGAACGCACCAGCCGCCGAACCCCCCGGCCGCTTGCCGGTGCGACGATAGCGCTTCATCTCGCGCCCCCATAGCCACACCACAATCGCCACGATCGCCGCCAGAATTGCCCATTCCATCAGCGATTGCCGCCTGTCGTGTTCATCGAAAAATCGACAACCTCGGCCAGGCGCGCATCGGCGAAGTACGCACGCTCTAGCGGCATCCATTCTTCGAGCCACTTCTCGCGCATTTCTTCGCCGTCACGGGCAACGCCGCGCTCCAGCCTCACGGCGTCGTCGCAGTCCACCAACATTGTGTAGTCATAAAAACGGGCCAGAGGCGCCACCAAGGCATACACGCCCTCCACGATGATGGGACTGTCGTCGTCGACCACATCAACCCATTCGATCAGCGATTCGTCGTCCCAGCGATACCGCTGATATCGAATGGGATCGCCGTCTTGTGCGGGCCACAGGACCTCGTCGCGCACGCGTTCAATGTCGAACTGAAAACCGTGGTCGCCGTCCGATGGGCGGCGGTGCCGGGGCAAATAGAACTCGTCCATCGAAATCACCGTGGCGCCCATCACCTGGCCCAGCGCACGGGCGAACGTGGACTTGCCCGAACCGCCCGGGCCATCGATTCCAACCACCAGGCGCTCACCCTGCGGCGGCACCGCGATGATCGTCTTCGCGAACGCGGCGAAACTCAGTTGACTCATGGCACCATTCTTCCGCGGTTGTCGTGGCAAAGAAAAAGCCCGGCGTCTAAGACGCCGGGTGGTTGATACAAGTTTAACACGATCGCGTCACATTTTACGCAACAAAGAAAAACGCCTGCGCACGGGGATACCGTACGCAGGCGTTAATCGCACTACTTGCTGGGCTTGAAGGCCGCCGCAATCTTGTCCATGGCACCCGACAGCTCGGCGGGAAGCATCCACACCTTGTTCGCCGTGCCGTTGGCAATCTGGGGCAACTGCTGCATGTACAGGTAGGCCAGCACGTCGGAATCGATGTTGTTGGCGTGCACAGCCTGGAAGACCTTGCCCACTGCTTCGGCCTCGCCCTCGGCACGCAACACCGCGGCCTTAGCTTCACCTTCGGCACGAAGGATGTCCGACTGGCGGGCTCCCTCGGCTGTGAGGATCTGGCTCTGCTTCTCGCCCTCGGCCGTCAGAATCGTGGCACGCTTCTCGCGCTCGGCGCGCATCTGCTTCTCCATCGATTCCTGCACGCTGGGGGGCGGATCAATCGCCTTCAGTTCCACGCGATTTACGCGCACGCCCCACTTGCCCGTGGCCTCGTCCAGAACACCGCGCAAGGCAGCATTAATCGAGTCGCGGCTGGTCAGAGTCTGTTCCAGATCCAAGCCACCCACCAGGTTTCGCAGGGTGGTGACGGTGAGCTGTTCGATGCCTCGGACAAAGTCCTGAATTTCGTAGGTTGCGCTCTTGGGCTCGGTGACCTGGAAGAACACCACCGAGTCAATCGAGACCACCAGGTTGTCCTGCGTGATCACGGGCTGCGGCGGGAACGACACCACGCGCTCGCGCATGTCGATCAGCGGCCGCAGGCGGTCGATGAAGGGAACAATAAAGTTCAGTCCGGCGCCCAGGGTGCGGTGGTATTTACCCAGGCGCTCCACAATCGCGGAACTGGCCTGCGGCACAATACGGAAACTGCGGAAAACGATAATCAACGCCGCAACAACGACGATGATGGCACCGATGTTTTGCAGGAACGGGTACAGCAGATTCGACATCAGTCACCTTCCTTTCGAACCACCACGGCGGTGGCTCCGTTAACTCGTGTGAGTGTCACACGAGTGCCGTCGGGAATGGGGTCGCCCTCGGTAATGGCCGACCAGTGTTCCCCACGAAGTTTGATGTTTCCGGAATCGCCCGTGATATCCGAGGTCGCAACGCCCTCTGCACCAATCAGTGCGTCGATGTTGGTGGCCGAATCAGCGGCATTGCGCCGCAGTACGCGCAGACCCAGCGGGCGCAGCAGCAGGAGCGTGATCATGGCCGAGGCGGCGAACACGATCGACGACAGCAACCAGTCGGCGCCCGCCAACGCGGAAGCCCCGGCAAGCAAAGCCGATACGCCCAGCGACGCGAACAACAGATCGGCAGTCCACATTTCAATCAACAGCAATGCGCCACCGGCGACAAGCCAAACAATCTGCGGCATAACATCCTCGTTTCCGTTGCCTCCAGACTATCCGAAACCGCAACGGCAAGATGATGATTTATTTCGCGGCGGAATCTTCCGACGGCTCCGATGCGGAATCAGCTGCAGTCGCGGCGGCTTCGTCGGCACGCGCGGCCTCGGCCGCCGTCACCGCGGCAACCGCTCGGCGGCCACTCGGCAGCACGACCGCAATCACGATGACCGCAATCATGACAGCGCCCGAGATCATGAGCAGCGACTCGACACTGATGATGTCGGCCAACGGCCCCAGAACGGTCATGCCGATGGGCATTGCGACGGCGATGACGATTCCCACGAAGCCGAACACGCGACCCTGGCGTTCCGGTTCGACCGTTTCTTGCAGCATGGTCATTGCCGAGGTGAAGAATGCGGGAACGGCCAGGCCGATCAGGAAGAAGAAACCGTAGAACACCCACAGGTTGGTGGACAGGCCCATGCCGATCGACAGCACACCGAACAGAATCGAGGCGCCCACAATCAGTTTCACACGGCTGATCTTTGCGGCGACGGTGGCCAGCAGAGCCCCACCGGCAGCCATACCGATACTGAAAATGATTTCACCAACCGTCAGCTTCCAGACCTCGGTACCGAATGTGCGCGCAATCATGAGCGGCGTGAGGTTCGAGGGCGCGACCGCAATAAGGAATACCAGCGCGAAGATCACCATCACCCAGCGCACGACTTCGTGCGTGACGATGTAGCGAATGCCGTCGGCAAGATCGGCGAAGTACGACGGCTTCTCGGCCCCTGCCTGTGCGCGTTCCAGCGTGGGTACGGCAACAAACATGAGCAACGCAATACCAATGACGGCGGTAACAACATCGATATAGAAGATTGCCACGATGCTCATGGATGCGTACACGGCTGCCGCAGCGATCGGCGCCAACAGACCCATCGCCGACTGGATCGTGCTGTTGATTCCGTTGATGCGCATCAGCTGATCGGCAGGCACAATCTGGGGCAACAGTGCCGAGACCGCGGGCATCTGCACGCCGGCACCAATCGAGCGCACAGCCATCACCAGATAGATCAGCCACAAGTCAGTGACACCCGACATCATGAAGAATGCAAGACCCAGCGTGGACAGCGCAATGGCGGAATCCGAGATAAGAATCATCATGCGACGGTTCATGCGGTCGGCCCAAACGCCGGCAAAGATGGACACAATCGCCTGCGGCAAGAACCCAAAGATTGCCGCCAACGCGAGAACAAGACCCGACTTGGTGGTCAACGTGAGGTGCCACATGATGGCGTACTGCACCAGGAACGAGCCAAACATCGAGATTGTCTGGCTGGTCATGAAGATGGCGATATTGCGCTTCCAGCCCGCTGCCGACTCGATGTGAGTGTTTTCCGATACCGACATTGGTGGCCTTCCGAGGGAAGAAAGAAACTGCGTGATGGTGGACCCGAGGGGATTCGAACCCCTGACCCCCTGCATGCCATGCAGGTGCGCTACCAACTGCGCCACGGGCCCATCGTTGCCGAAGCAACTTATTTAGATTACTAGGTTTTCGCCCTGTAACCAAAACGAGGCAGAAATTACTCCGAGTCGGCCGCAGAAGCGCTTAAGGCGGCCTCGATGGTGAAGGGAATTTCGGGGCAATCGCGCCACAGGCGCTCGAGGCCGTAGTACATGCGCTCTTCCTCGTGGAAGATGTGTGCCACGACGTCACCGAAGTCCAAGAGAATCCAACGACCTTCCGCACGGCCTTCGCGGCGCAGCGTCTTGCCGCCGGCCTCGGAGATCTTGTCTTCAATTTCGCGGGCAATTGCCTGCACGTTGCGCTCGTTGCGACCCGTAATGATGACGAACGCGTCAACAATCGGCATGGGGTTCGACACGTCAAGTGCAACGATGTCGAAGCCCTGCATCGAGTCAGCTGCGCGAGCGATGAGTTCGACGCGTGCCTGGGTTTCGGCGGATGTAGTCACGGGGTCCCTTTCTACAGGATGTCGGTGAAGAGCGCGATAGCGCCCACAGCAATGATGGAGAGCCCCAGGAACGCACCAACGCCCAAGTACAGGGGCTTGTTGACGTCGGGGATGATGGTGATGTCGTCTTCGACGGGCGCGCGTCCCACAATCGACAGCGCCTCGTGTGCGCGGCGGGGAATCATGAGCACCTCGGGCTGCGATTCCGCCACAGGAATGGGCTCATCGACAAACAGCGGCGATGTATCGAAAGTCTTGTTAATGGTGGTGATCGGGCCGGTCAGCAGAATTTCGCCGGTTTCGTGAATGGGGCTGGTGAGATCCCATGACGGTGTTTCGTCGAGGGTCAGGACATTGGCCGTGACACCGGCATTCGAGACCCCCACACCCTGCGATGCTGCGATGCTTTCGTCGTCGCCCTGTTCCATCTGTTCGCGCCAACCGCCCTCGGTGGGAAGTTCAATGGGCTTGGTCAGTTCGGCAACATCGGGAATCGAGGCGGGCGAATACCCTTCGGGGTTGGGGTCCGGAACATCGATTTCCGGGATTTCGGGTTCGACAATTTCACGTTCGAAGTCACCATCGTCGATGGGGTGAATGTTAATTTCACGGTTCGCGTAATCATTGGGCTCGACGTGAGCCTCGGGAACCTCGTGCAGATCAACGGCAGGAATAGTGTCCGCTTCATAGTCCTCGAAAGCAGGTTCCGATGCGGGCTCGATTTCGGCTTCAGGTTCGACTACCGTTTCCGCGATGGGCTCGGTAGGCACGACCTCGGGTTCCGCGACTGGCTCGGGTTCTTCGGGCGCAACCGGCTCGGCAACGGGCAAGCCCAAATCCCAGGTCAGGGGCGTGGAATTTGACGGCGCGTCGATTGTTGACGGCAACCACGCGTCGATGTTGGCGTCGTCATCAGCCGGCGATTCGGCCGCAACTTCGGGGGTTTCTTCAGCGTCGAGCACAGATTCATCGATCACAGGTTCGTCGAGCACAGGCACTTCGACAACGGGCTCAGACGTAGGTTCGGCCGCTGGCTCGATAGCGGGTTCGTCGGTTGCGGGCTCTTCGGCAACAGGCGTGGCAAACGCCTCGACGGGCTTGGGCAGCGTGGGCAACTGCCCTGTTTGCTCCATGATCCGTCGTTCACGGCGGGTCAGCGGCTGGGCCGGTGCCGCCGAGGCGACATAGTGCTGCAAATCGGAAACAGGACCCGAGAAACCCATGTTGTCGGGGGTCGCAACCGGCGCATCCGCAACGGTTTCAACTACGGGCTCTGCGTCGGGAACAACGGGTTCAGGAGCAGGCTGAGCCGCGCCTCCGAAAAATCCCGATTTCTGCATCGCCTGTTCCGCCGCACGGCGCTCGGCGCGCGTGAGGAATTGGGGCGAATTCTCGGAAGTCATAACCCTCTACGATACAACGAGTGCTTTGCAATGTACTGCACGACGCCGTCCGGCACCAGGTACCACACGGGTGAACCGGCGGCCACGCGGGCTCGGCAGTCGGTTGATGAAATAGCCAAAGCCGGAACCTCGAGGCGCGTCACGTGTTCTTCCGGAATCCCCGAGACCGACAGCGGATGTCCGGGGCGTGTCACGGCAACGAAGTGGGCGTAATCCCAGAGTTGGTCGACGTCTTTCCACTCCATGATCTGGGTGATGGCGTCTGCGCCCGAGATAAAGAACAGGTCTGCGTCGGGATGCGCAGCACGCACGTCGCGAAGGGTGTCCACGGTGTAGGTGGGACCAGTGCGATCGATGTCCACACGGGACACGGTAAAACGGGGATTCGATGCGGTGGCGATGACCGTCATCAGATAGCGGTGTTCGCTGGGCGACACATCGCGCTTTTGGTAGGGCTGCCCGGTGGGCACGAACACCACTTCGTCTAGCCCAAAGCTTTGGGCAACTTCACTGGCCGCCACAAGGTGACCGTGGTGAATGGGGTCAAACGTTCCACCCATGACGCCGATGCGCCGGCGGGTGGTCGTTTCAGTCACACCCAGCCTTAGTGGTGATCTGCACCAGCCGACTCGCGGCGGGCGTTGCGCTTGGCAACGTCGCGGTTCGCAAGAGCAGCAACAGCAAGAAGAACGAAGCCCAACGCGAAGACGCCAGCCCACACCTCTGCGGGCATGATGAGGGGCGCGAGCTCTTCGGAAGCGAGAAGCGATGCCAAGACCATGAAAACTCCTAAAGACGGTGGTGCACTGTGTGCATTACCAGCCTACCGCCGCCACTGCCCGTTTCCACGCACAATCCACTTGGAACTCGTCAATTCCGGCAGGCCCATCGGCCCACGCGCATGCAACTTCTGGGTAGAAATTCCCACCTCGGCACCGAACCCGAATTCGCCACCGTCGGTAAAACGAGTCGAGGCGTTCACCATGACAACAGCGGAATCCACCTCGGCCAAAAATTTCTCGGCGTTGGCCATGTCGTTGGTAATGATCGATTCGGTGTGATGCGTGGAGTGACGACGAATGTGGGCGATTGCCGCATCGACATCGGCGACAACTCGTACCGCGATATCCATCGACAGATATTCTCGGCCCCAGTCCTCGTCGGTTGCCGCAGTAGCCGCGGGGAACGTCGCGCGCGCGTCTTCGTCGGCGTGAATGACCACGCCTGAATCGTGCAGGCGCTGCAAAATGGCGGGCAGGAGCCTGTCAACCGCATGTCGATGTACCAACAGCGTCTCGACCGCGTTGCACACGCCAACACGCTGAGTCTTAGCGTTGTGCACAATGTCGTTTGCCATATCTAGATCGGCAGTTTCGTCAAGGAAAATATGCACGACACCCGCACCTGTTTCAATGACCGGCACGCTGGAATCGTTCACCACTGCGTTGATCAATCCGGCGCTGCCTCGGGGAACCAGGACATCCACGTACCCGCGAGCATTCATGAGGCGCTGCGCACCATCGCGCCCATAGGCATCGATCGAGGCCACACTCGCACGCGGCAGGTCTGCCGCCTCGAGCGCTCCCCCAATCACATCCACCAGCACCTTGTTCGATTCCTCGGCGTCACTGCCGCCGCGCAAAACCGCCGCGTTTCCACTTTTCAGACAAATGGCGGCAAGGTCGACGGTCACGTTGGGACGAGCCTCGTAGATCGCACCCACAACACCAAAGGGAACCCGCACCTGGGTCAGTTGCAAACCGTTGGCCAGGGTGCCACCGCGAACCACGCCGCCCACGGGGTCCGGTAATTCGATGATTGCGCGCACCGCGGCCGCCAGCGCCTGCACACGGTCGTGAGTCAGCGTGAGTCGGTCCTGCAGCCCGGCGGGCATGCCCTTGGCAATACCGCGTTCGAGGTCGCGGCCATTGGCCTCGACGATTCGGTCGGTGTTGGCCACTAGCGCTGCCGCAATGGATTCCAGCGCAGCGTTCTTGTGCGTGGTTGTCGCGCGGGCAAGAACAATCGAGGCCTCGCGGGCGTCGTCAAGAATCGTCTGAAAACCGTCGGCAGTGCGTGTCATGCCGTTAGTCTACGGCGGGAGCCTGGCGTTCTACGGGCTCGAACCAGGTGCCGACCTCGTCGCCACGCAGCACCTCGGCGATGTTCACCGTTGCTGTCAGAATCACGGGGATACCTTCCGAGCTGGCGTACTTTGCCGCGGCAATCTTCGTCGATGCGCCACCGGTACCCACACCGGCGGAACCGATAGAACCAATTTCGACGCCGCTCAAGTCATCGCCCGCCGTTACATAGTCGATGCGCTGCGCGCCGGGCTCGTGCGGCGGCTTGGTGTACAAGGCATCGACATCGGACAGCAGCACCAACAGATCGGCGCCCACCAGTTCGGCAACCAAGGCTGCAAGACGGTCGTTGTCGCCGAAACGGATTTCGGCGGTCGCAACGGTGTCGTTCTCGTTGACAATCGGGAACATCCGCATGTCCAACAATCGATCAAGCGCCATGTGCGCATTCTGGCGATTGGCGGGATGATCGAGGTCGCCCGCCGTCAGCAGAACCTGTGCTGCGACAATATCGAAGCGGTTCAGGCTGTCCTGGTACCGGTTCATCAACATGTTCTGGCCCACGGCTGCCGCAGCCTGCTGGCCGGGCAAATCGTCGGGACGAGCGGTCAGGCCCAGAATCGGCAGAGCCGTTGCGATGGCCCCACTGGTGACCAAAACCACCTGTGTACCGGCCCGATGCGCGGCCGCCAGGGCATCGACAATCAGGTGAATGTTGCCCGCGTTATCGCCGCTGATTGACGACGACCCCACCTTGACGACGATGCGCCGAGACTGCACAACTTCATGGCGCATGGCTATTCTCCGTCAGTCCACAGACCAGCAGCGCGCTCTTCCTCGAGTTGGCGGCGCGCTTCGGCCTTTGCATCCATGCGTTCGTGATAATTGCGCTTGCGTTCGCCGCGGGTCTCGCGGTCGTTGTTGCCCAGACGCGAGTCGGTGCCACGAGGCGAGGTAATAAGTTCGGCAGCACTGGTGAGCGTGGGCTCCCAATCGAATTCGAAACGGTCGTTGTATCCGATAAAAACGGTGGATCCTGGAACGGCACCCGCCTTGTACAAGGCGCCATCGATGTCAATCTTCGATAGACGGTCTGACAGGTATCCAACCGCCTCTTCGTTGTTGAAGTCGGTCTGTTCCACCCAGCGTTCGGGCTTGATGCCGCGCACACGATAAATCGTTTCCTCGCCGCGCTGTTCGGGGTACACGCGCAATGCGGATTCGTCGACAGCCTTGGGGCGAATAACAATTCGGGGCTTGGCTTCCAGAGCCGCAGCCTTGGCCAGACGGTCCTTGTCGATGACTTCGCCCAAGTACAGAGTGAGGTCGCGAAGTCCCGCGCGGCTTGCCGTCGACACCGTGAACACGCGCAATCCCAGAGCCTCGAAATCGGGGCGAACGAATTCGGCAAGTTCGGCGGCCTCGGGCACATCCGACTTGTTCAATACGACAACCTGCGGGCGGTCCAACAACGGAAGCGCACCCTCGGGAACCGGATATGCAGCCAATTCCGCACGAATCACATCGAAGTCACTCATGGGGTCGCGGCCCGGATCCATGGTGGCGCAGTCGATGACGTGCACCAACACCGTGCAGCGTTCCACGTGACGCAAGAAATCGAGGCCCAGTCCCTTGCCCTCGGAGGCGCCCTCGATCAAACCGGGGACATCGGCGATGGTGAAACGGTACTGCGACTGTTCGACAACACCCAGGTTGGGGTGCAGCGTGGTGAAAGGGTATTCCGCAATCTTGGGCTTTGCGGCCGACACGGCAGCAACAAGGCTGGACTTACCGGCCGAGGGGAAACCCACCAGCGCAACGTCGGCAACCGTCTTGAGCTCAAGCTGGATATCTCCTTCCCAGCCCATGGTGCCCAACAGTGCGAAACCGGGTGCCTTACGCTTCAACGACGCAAGCGCGGCGTTACCCAAACCGCCCTGGCCGCCCGGTGCGATGACGTATTCCATGCCTGGTTCGTCCAGGTCGACGATCAGTTCGCCCGAATCCGACTTGACTACCGTTCCCACGGGAACGGGAAGCGTAAGGCTGTCGCCCTTGTAGCCGTAACGGTGGTCGCCCATGCCGGGGCCGCCATTAGTGCCCGAACGGTGTGGCCGGAAGTGGTAATCCAGCAGAGTGGTGACCTGAGGGTCGGCAACGAGGGTGATGTCGCCGCCGTTGCCACCGTTGCCACCATCGGGGCCGGCCAGCGGCTTGAACTTTTCACGTCGCACCGACACACAGCCATTACCGCCGTGTCCTGCGCGGAGGTGAACGGTCACGGTATCAACAAAGGTAACCATGGTCACCTCCTTTCTTGGATAAACACGTCAAGGCGGGCCGAAGCCCGCCTTGACGCTGAAACTAATTACGCAGCTTCGACGATGTTGACGACCTTGCGGCCGCCCTTCTGGCCGAACTTGACTGCACCAGCAACAAGAGCGAACAGAGTGTCGTCGCCACCGCGTCCGACGCCCTCACCGGGGTGGAAGTGGGTGCCGCGCTGACGCACGATGATTTCGCCGGCCTTGACGACCTGGCCACCGTAGCGCTTCACGCCGAGGTACTGGGGGTTCGAGTCACGTCCGTTACGAGTGGACGACGCTCCCTTTTTATGTGCCATTAGTCAGCTCCTCGACTACTTGATGCTGGTGATCTGCACGCGAGTCAGGTCCGCACGGAAACCCTGACGCTTGTGGTAGCCAGTCTTGTTCTTGAACTTGTGGATGATGATCTTGGGTCCACGGAGGTCGTTCAGGACCTCTGCGGTTACCGTGACCTTCGCGAGCTTGGCAGCGTTTGCCTCGATCTTGTCGCCATCAACGAGAAGCACGGCGGGCAGTTCAATGTTGCCGTCCTTGTTCGCCTGAATGCGGTCGACGGTAATGATGGAGCCGACCTCCACCTTTTCCTGTCGCCCACCGGCGCGCACAATTGCGTAAACCACGGTTATCCCTTTCAACAAAGCATGTCGGCGGACACGAAAATTGCGTGTTCACACCAAAGGTCAAGAATAGCCCAAAGTTCGGGCCAGAGCAAATTACGCGGCGGTTATTCGCTGCGTGTCTCGCTCGACGAAGCCTGTGCCGAGGTCGGCGCCTGCTTCGAACGCGCACGGCGCGGGCGGCGAGCGGTTCGCTCGCCCGTCGTGGGCGCTTCCGGAAGACGTGCCATCAGGCTGTCCAGGTCGCGAGCGACCTCATCGACAACCGTTCCTGCAATGCCTTCCACAGTCTTGGCGACATCATCGACAGCATGCACCGTGCTGGCGGCAATTGCGGCCAGCGCGTTGCGCGCACTATCGGTGATCTCGTGCGTGCCGTTGTGGTTCGCGGACTGCTTTGCGGAACCGTTCGAATTACCCTTACGACGACGTGAGTTGTTCGACGACGGCTGTTCGGAATCCACCGAACGAGCCTTGCCGACGGGCTCGTGGTGAACCACAATTCCGCGACCAGCGCAGACGTCACACGCCTCGCTGAACGTTTCCAAAAGGCCCAGACCCAACTTCTTACGAGTCATCTGGATCAGGCCCAAGCTGGTGATTTCGGCAACCTGGTGCTTGGTGCGGTCACGACCCAAGCATTCGATCAGGCGGCGCTGCACCAAATCGCGGTTCGACTCCAGAACCATATCGATGAAGTCCACAACGACGATTCCACCGATGTCGCGCAGTCGCAACTGACGCACGATTTCTTCCGCGGCCTCGAGGTTGTTCTTCGTGACAGTCTCTTCGAGGTTTCCACCCGAACCCACAAACTTGCCGGTGTTTACATCGATGACGGTCATGGCCTCGGTGCGGTCGATAATCAGCGAACCGCCTGAGGGCAACCACACCTTGCGGTCCAGTGCCTTGACGATCTGTTCGTTGATTCGGTACGAATCGAAGGGATCCGTGCCGTCGTTGTGCACAATAATGCGCTCCAACAGATCGGGTGCAACCTGCGCCAAGTAGTCGCTGATAACGCTGTAGGCGTCTTCACCGTGAATTACAAGGTTCTTGAAGTCTTCGTTGAACACGTCGCGAATGATCTTGACCAGGAGGTCGGGCTCGGAGTGCAGCAGGGTGGGAGCGTTTCCGCCCTCGACCTTCTTCTGGATTGCATCCCACTGTGCGGTCAAACGGCTGACATCGTGTGTGAGCTGTTCTTCGGTAGCGCCCTCGGCAGCAGTGCGCACGATAACGCCCGCGGTCTCGGGGAGGATGGTCGACAGGATTCCCTTGAGGCGCGAACGCTCGGAATCGGGCAGCTTGCGGCTAATGCCGTTGATGGAACCGCTGGGTACGTAGACGACATAGCGGCCGGGCAGGCTGACCTGGCTGGTCAAACGTGCACCCTTGTGCCCCACCGGGTCCTTGGTGACCTGCACCAGAACCTGGTCGCCCGACTTCAGCGCCAATTCAATACGACGAGGCTGGTTGCTGCTGTTGCCCTCGTTCGCGGCATCCCAGTCCACTTCACCCGAGTACAGCACGGCGTTGCGGCCGCGGCCGATATCGACGAATGCGGCTTCCATCGAGGGCAGAACGTTCTGCACCTTGCCGAGGTAGACGTTGCCAATAAGGCTGGCTTCTTGCGAGCGTGCAACATAGTGTTCGACAAGGACCTTGTCCTCGAGAACACCAATCTGGATACGGCCATCCTTCGACCGAACAACCATCACGCGGTCGACGCTCTCGCGGCGGGCAAGGAATTCGGTTTCCGTAACCACGGGACGACGGCGGCCAATTTCACGGTTGTCGCGACGACGCTGACGCTTCGCCTCGATGCGGGTGGAGCCCTTGATGCGCGTGGGTTCGGTGGGAAGTTCTACCTCGGCCGCAATCTGTTCGCGGCGTTCGGTGCGCTGACGATCGTTACGGTTGCGCTCGCGACGGCGCACCTGGCGCGTGTCGTCTTCGTCGACTCGCACGGGGTTGACCGGGATGAAGCGCAGATCCGGCGCACGGAATACCAACTGAGTGGGCGATTCCAGCACAATCGGTTCGAATTCGGGCTTCGAGGGCGCGGCATCGGCTGCGACTTCAGCCTCCACAACAGCGGTGTCGGCCTCGGTTGCGTCGGCTGCTTCGGCTGCGTCGGCCGATTCGTCGGACTCCGTCGATTCGGTCGATTCGGTTGCCTCGTCGGCAATAACGTCCAGGAGAACCGTGTCGACCGAATTCTCGTCGATGATTTCTTCGGGCTGTTCTGAAACAGCGGGAACGTCGTTTTTAGTCTTCTTCACCATTACTGGCGTACCTCTCGTAGCCTTCGAAAAGGCTGAAACTTGTGGCGAAATTCGCCGAAAATTTTGTGTATTCGTGGCATCGGGTGATGCTCTTGCGCACTCTCACTACGCGCGGAACTGGCTATCCGCATGAACCTTACGGTTCCCTGCCCGGTGTACCCGGTAAAGCTGTGCACGATTGAACGCGCACTTTCACTATACCCGCCCCCGACACCGAACGTGTGCTGCTCGGGGCCTGATACCCATAAATCTGACACAATATCGAGGCACACACCCACTTTCTGGGCAAATACTGGGCCAAAAGTCCGAACAGCCGAAAATCTCACCTGCGATACTTATGGTGTGACCATTGACTTCACTCACCGCACCCGTATCGGGTTGTTCATTGTTGCATTCGCCCTGATTTCGTGGTTGGCCGCAATCACCTTGGGCGTCGAGGGCTACTACCTGATTAAGGACGGCACACAACCGTCATGCAATATCAACCCGTTCTTTAGCTGCGGCAACGTGATGCAATCGGATGAGGCCCGCGCCTTCTGGGGAATCCCCAATCAGTTCTTTGGCATGACGGGCTATGCGATTGTGGGAACGGTGGGCGCTGCCGTATTGGCCGGCGCAACGTTCGCGCGGTGGTTCTGGCGCGCATTCATCATCGGCCTTTTCGCCGCCTGGGGCTTCCTGATGTGGCTGTTCACCGAGGCCGTTTTCGAGATTGGCTTCCTGTGCCTTTACTGCATGGTGGTCTGGATCACGACGACCATCATGGTGTGGGTGCTGCTGCCGTGGCTACTGAAGCACGGACTGTTGTTCGATTCGGATCGCGCCCGTCGCATCGGTGGCGCGGTACTGCCCTTCAGCTGGGCGTTCGTTGTCGTCAACCTCGCGGTCATTGCTCTGTCCATCATTGCCCAGTTCCCGCTCTTGCTGCCGTTGCTGTTGAACGGCTAACGGTCACACCGCATTAACAAATTGGAGGGGCCTGCGCGATGCGCAGGCCCCTCCGGCATTAACGATGTTTTAGCAGCAGGCGGCAGGGAACCACAGCGCAAGTTCGCGGTCTGCAGACTCAGGCGAGTCGCTGCCGTGCACCAGGTTTTTTTGAACCTTGAGTCCCCAGTCGCGGCCCAGGTCGCCGCGGATCGATCCCGGTGCGGCCAGCGTGGGGTCGGTCGTTCCCGCCAGCGCACGGAAGCCCTCGATGGCACGATGACCGTGTACACGCACAGCGACGACAGGGCCACTCGACATGAACTCCAGCAGCGGCTCGAAGAAGGGCTTGCCCTCGTGTTCGGCGTAGTGTGCGGTCAGAAGTTCGCGTGTGGGCGTCAGCATGCGCAGATCGGTGATCTGGTATCCCTTGGCCTCGATTCGGCGCAGAATTTCGCCGATCAGGTTGCGTTCCGTTCCATCGGGCTTAATCAGAACGAGAGTGTCGTGAGCGGTCATGCGGTGTCCTTTCGAGCATCGAGTTGCGCGCCCTTGACGAAACACGCAATCCAGAAAATTACAAACAGTACCCACACAAATGCGTAGGCAAGATCGATGGCGGCCGGCAGCGCCAGCGCGGCCTGCGACACGTGGGCGATCGGGTGAACGCCGCGCTTGAGGGTGGCGTTGGCCAGCAGCAGGAATGCAATCAGCAGTGTGCACGACACCACGGTCACGACCACCTGGTCGCGGTGCAATCCCGACAGCGTCAGCATCACGAAGAACATCGTGATGATTTCCATGACTATGACAATCGACAGCAGCGATTCGCTGGCGGTACGCACGCGGCGGGGGCGGCGGGGCTTCTGCTGGCCCGCAGTGTCAGGTGAGTCGGTCATCGCCAACCCCTCTCTTCTGTTGTTGCAATAACGTCACCCACCAGAGTGATGGAACCGGTCACTACGATTGCCTCGCCGTCGTTCACGCTGTCGCGCGCCACCTCGAGCGCTTCGCTCAGTTCGGGTTCGACGCGCACGCGATCGGGTCCGGCAATCGACACCACGATGTCGGCCAATTCGTGGGCCGGCAGTGCACGTTCCGATGCGGACTGGGTGACAATGAAGCCTGCGACCACCGAATCCAGCGCCTCGACGATTCCGCGGGCATCCTTGTCGGACAACACGCCCAGCACAAGCCACACGCGGTCGAAAGGCAGCCACCCGACAATCGCACGTGCCAACGAGGCCGCGCCATGCGGATTATGTGCCGCATCGACGATGAGCGCCGGCTGCGAACCGAGGTACTGAAGGCGGCCGGGGCTTGTCACGCTGCCCAGTGCCTCGTCCATAGCATCGCTGGGAATGGGGTGCTCCCCCGCGCCCAACAATGATTCCACTGCGGCAATTGCGAGGGCTGCGTTGTGCGCTTGGTGTTCGCCGTGCAACGACACGGCGACATCGGGATACGTTGCGGCTCGGCCGCGAATGGTCGCCACCTGGCCGCCCACCGCAGGAACCGTGGAAACGACCTCGAAGGCCACGCCCTCGACAAAGAGTTCAGCTTCGTCGTGCTCAGCGGCCTCGATGATTTCGTTCAGTGCGTCCGTAGTCTGCGCAGCGGTCACCACGGTGCACCCGGGCTTGATGATTCCGGCCTTGGTGCGGGCAATTTCGCGAATAGTGGACCCCAGGCGCTCGGCGTGATCAATGCCAATCGGCGTGAACACCGCAACATCCGCATCGGCAACGTTCGTGGAATCCCACTCACCGCCCATGCCCACCTCTAGTACCGCAACGTCCACCGGAGCGTCGGCAAACGCCGCAAATGCCAGGACGGTGAGGGCCTCGAAATAGGTCAAGGGTTCTTCACCGTTCGCAACCAGTTCGGCGTCGGTCATCAGCACGTAGGGCTCGATGTCGTTCCAGTTAAAGACGAATGCTTCGTCACTGATGGGTTCACCGTCAATGAGGATGCGCTCGTTCACCTTCACGAGGTGCGGGCTGGTCATCAAACCAGGACGCAGCCCGTATGCGCGGATAAGCGACTCGATCATGCGCGCGGTCGACGTTTTACCGTTGGTGCCGGTGATGTGCACGATCTTGTACATCTGCTGCGGGTCGCCCAGAAGTTCGAGCACTCGCCGGGTGGCGTGCAGGCGCGGCTGCGGTGCGGATTCCCCGATGCGGCTCAGCAGGGATTCGTACACACGTGCGGCCTGTGCGGCGTAATCGGTCATGCCTTTTCCACCCCAATCCACACGGCGGAATCATCGCCGACGGGCACGGTGCCCCGCGCGCTCACGGCGATTTCCAGTTCCAGCGCAAGGGTCTCTGAGGAAATCAGATCCTGGTGTTCGCGCACGGCGGCAACGGCATTCGCGTCGCCCTCGATCAACAGGCGAATGCGGTCTGACACATCGAAGCCCGCATCCTTTCGTGCCTGCTGAACGGCACGCACGACATCGCGCGCGAGGCCCTCGGCGGCCAGTTCCGGCGTGACCACCGTGTCGAGAACAACGAAACCACCGGTGGACAGGAATGACACGGCAACGGCCACATCCGAGACATCGAGGTCAAGGGTGTACTCGCCCTCGAGCAATTCGATTCCGCCCGCGGTGACCACACCATTATCGATAGACCACACACCGTTCTTGGTGGCACCAATGACCTGCTGCACCTGGCCTCCAATTCGAGGGCCGAGGGTTCGCGCATTGACCGTCAGCTTGCGGGTGATCCCGTATTCGCCAATCGATTCTTCGCGCAGTTCCACAACAGTGACACTCTTCACGTTCAACTCATCGCGAAGGATGTCGGTGAATTCGGCAACGCGCGCGGCATCGGGCACCACCACGGTCATGGCGGCCAGTGGCAGGCGCACACGAAGCCCCTGGGACTTGCGCAAGGCCAAACCGCTCGATGCGATCTCGCGAACGCCATCCATTGCCGCCACCAGCGCCTCGTCCTTGGGGAACGACTGGGCGTCGGGCCAGTCCGTGAGGTGCACGCTGTCGCCACCCGTGAGGCCGCGCCAGACCTCCTCGGTCACCAGCGGGGCGAACGGCGCAGCCACACGGCACACCGTTTCCAGAACCGTGTAGAGCGTGTCGACGGCGTCGTGATCGGAACCCGACCAGAACCGATCGCGTGAGCGTCGCACGTACCAGTTGGTCAGGACATCGGCAAAGTCGCGCAATTGCGCCGCTGCCATTGGGCTGTCCAGTGCGTCGAGTTGCGTGGTAACCGATTCAACGAGCTCGCGCGTCTTGGACAGCAAATAGCGGTCCAAAACATGGGATGAATCGGTGCGCCACACGGGCGTGAGGTCGCCGGCATACAGGGTGAAGAAGTAATAGGTGCTCCAGAGCGGCAGCAGGAACTGGCGCACGCCTTCGCGAATTCCCTCTTCGGTGACAACGAGGTTGCCGCCTCGGATCACGCTGGATGACATGAGGAACCAGCGCATGGCGTCGGCGCCGTCACGGTCGAATACCTCGGACACATCGGGGTAATTGCGCAACGACTTGGACATCTTCTGGCCGTCGTTGCCCAACACGATTCCGTGCGAAATCACGTTCTTGAATGCCGGACGGTCGAACAATGCGGTGGACAACACGTGCAACGTGTAGAACCAGCCTCGAGTCTGACCGATGTATTCCACGATGAAGTCCGCGGGGTTATGTGTGTCGAACCACTCACGGTTCTCGAAGGGATAGTGAACCTGCGCGAACGGCATCGAACCCGAATCGAACCACACATCGAGAACATCGGTGATGCGGCGCATGGTGGACTGACCCGTGGGGTCGTCGGGGTTCGGACGCGTGAGTTCGTCGATAAAGGGACGGTGCAGATCCGTGGGACGCACACCAAAGTCCGCTTCGAGCTCGTCCAAGGACCCATAGACATCGATGCGCGGGTATTCGGGGTTGTCGCTCTTCCACACGGGAATGGGGCTGCCCCAGTAGCGGTTTCGCGAGATCGACCAATCGCGAGCGCCGCCGACCCACTTGCCGAATTGGCCGTCCTTGACGTTGTCGGGAACCCAGTTGATGTCCTGGTTCAGTTCGCCCATGCGGTCGCGGAATTCCGGCACGCGCACGAACCACGAGGACACGGCCTTGTAAATCAGGGGGTTGCGGCAGCGCCAGCAGTGCGGGTACGAGTGCTCATAGGACTTTTGTTGAACCAGTCGGCCGTCGGCCTTGATCCTCTGTGTCAGCGGCTTGTTGGCGTCGAAAACGTGTTCGCCCGCAACATCGGTGACCTCGGACAGGAAACGACCCGAATCATCGACCGAGACGATCACGGGGATGTCGTACTTGGCACACGTAAGTTGGTCGTCTTCACCATAGGCGGGTGCCTGGTGGACGATACCGGCGCCCTCGCCCGTCGCGACATAGTCGGCGACCAGGATCTTCCAGGCATTTTGCATGCCCTCGTGATCGGCGTAGTAATCCCACAGGCGCTGATACGTGATGTGCTCGAGTTCCGCACCCTGCACGGTGCGCGTGACGGCCTCGCGGGCAGCCGCCGCATCGGCGTAACCCAATTCCTTGGCGTAGTTGCCGATGGTGTCGGCCGCCAGCAAGAAGGCATCGCCTGTTGTCACGGCGCCACTCGGACCGGCCGGCAGAACTGCATAGGTGATGTCGGGGCCAACGGCGAGCGCCGCATTCGTGGGAAGCGTCCACGGTGTGGTTGTCCAGGCGAGGGCGTTCACGCCGGCGAGGCCCAGCGACTCGGCCTTCTCGCCGTACAGCGGGAACGTCACGGTGACGGTCTGGTCTTGACGCATCTTGTAGACGTCATCGTCCATGCGGAGTTCGTGGTTGGACAACGGGGTCTGGTCGCGCCAGCAGTACGGCAGCACGCGGTAGCCCTCATAGGCGAGTCCCTTCGTGTGCAACTGCTTGAAGGCCCAGATGACGCTCTCCATAAACGTGATGTCGAGAGTCTTGTAGTCGTTCTCGAAGTCCACCCAGCGGGCCTGGCGAGTGACGTACTCTTCCCATTCCTTGGTGTACTTCAACACGCTGTCGCGGGCTGCCGCGTTGAACGCCGCAATGCCCATCTCTTCGATCTGGCTCTTGTCGGTAATGCCCAACTGGCGCTCGGCCTCGAGCTCGGCGGGAAGTCCGTGCGTGTCCCAACCGAAACGACGGTGAACCTGCTTGCCCCGCATCGTTTGGTAGCGCGGGAACAGGTCCTTCGCGTATCCCGTCAGCAGGTGGCCATAGTGCGGCAAACCATTGGCAAACGGAGGGCCGTCATAGAACACCCATTCATCGCAGCCTTCGCGCTGTGCGACGGAACGGCGGAACGTGTCGCCGTCCTTCCAGGACTGCAGAACGTCGCGCTCGATATCGGGGAATCGAGGCGAGGGCGTCACATCGGTGCCGGGACGGTGCTTGGGGTAGGTCATGACTCTCCTGAATTGGTGTCACGAGGACGCGAAGCCACATTCTGACCTCACGCGGTACCACCCCGCTTGCCGAAAGAATCCGGCCACTCATTGAACGCGATGACGGGCGCACCCGCGCGGGTCTACTGGGCTTGCGCCGTTCTTCCGCGGACTCACCGGTGATTGCCGGATCACAGTCGTTGCTCTTATTGTACGAGGCTTTTAGCGCAGTTACCCCACGATGATCCACAAAATCCGTGTGGGCTTCATGCACGCGCGTGACGCCCTTGTTTCCGCATCATGGGCGCAGGAGCGAGCGGCTGACGCGCAGAATTGTCGCCACCGAGGCCACCGCCAAGATTGCCGCGACGGTGACGATAAAGACATCCGCAGAACCGGCAAAAGCGGTCTTGAAGTCAACCAGCGCAGCGACAAGCAGAACAGACACGATGAGGATGAAGGCAAGTCCACGAATCCACGCCACCCGTCTCGACCTCGTTGGCGAGGGAGCCCCGGAGACGAGGAAGTGGCCGACCCAGCACGCGACCACCAGCACCTGAGCGCTGACCGAAACCTGCCACATGGAAAACGGCACAAGGAAACTCGCGACAATCACGTACCAGAACGCGGCAATTGTGAGTGACTCATTGACGAACGTTGCGGTAATAACGCCAGCCACGAGACTCAACACCCATGTCACAAGCCCGACCGTGAGGACAGCGTTAATTTTCATAGTGGGGCGCCGCGGGCTCCATGCCTGACCTGTTGCGGCGTGAGCTTTCACGCCGCTTTCGCCACTGCACGCTCACGAGCGCCACACCGACCCACACGATTACATGCGAAACGATGAACATCACGCGCGGAAGGTCATAGGTGAACATGAATCCGACGGACGCCGAGACAAGGAATTGCAGCGCCGCTAAACCCAACGCGACAGCGAGAGCAGCAATCGAGCGTTTCGGCGATTCGCGAACACGCAGAAGCGCCGCGACCTTACCTTTGCCACTAAGAGCAGCGGACGCAGTGAGAAGGGCGATGACGACACCGAGCATGCCCAGCGGCACTACGACAGTGTTCACGGCCATGAGAAAGGGCGAAATAGCAATCGCGCGATTAAGCTCAAAAGCGGGCGAGACTTCATCGGAAATCGAGGCATACGTGGCTTGATCTGCGGTGATTAAAAGCAATTCCACAACGAGCCCAAGCGCCAAAAAGGCAGATGTGGGTATGGCTGAGCGCAACCAGCCCGTTAGTTCACCGTATTTCGGTGACGGGGTAGCGCGCTCCTCCTGAGGTAATGTGGCGAGCCGGAAATTCTTCGATGCGGAATTCCACGCACCCCATGTCGCAATCAGCACCACACCGCCGATAATCGCGGTAATCAAAGCATGCAGCGCCGTCTGAGGATACACACCGTCTTCCGCTGCAGTCACCATGACGAACTGAAAAATACCAATACTCCAGATCGCCGCAAGCACGAATACGACGAAAAGCGCTCGTTCGCGTAGCCACGTTACAAGTTGTCCATTATTCGAGCCAATTACTGCCCAAATATACGCCGTAGCACCGAGCGCAACCAGCGAAAGAGGGTAACGCGCGAACTCGGCAACATACAAATACCCTGCATACAGCGGCATCGTCGGCGTGATAAACCAGCGGTCAATAAAAAACAAAGGGCTGAGAATAATTTCCAGCGACGCGCCAATGCCAATGAACACGACAAACGCGAAGAGCAGTCGAAGCCCACAGAATCCGGTGAAATTACGTTGACCAAGTTTCGGCACGACGCCCCCTTAGCGATTAAAAATCACTCTAATCGCTGAATGATGTCAGCGCAACGGCCCCACCACGTAATCCGCAAGCGGACCACGACCGAACCCCGCATTAAGCCATTCGCGCCAGCCGGCGACCAGCTCCCCGGTAATCGCGTAGACCCGTGCGCGATCGGCGACCGCGAGTGTTCCTTCAAGACCCTCGAATGTCGCAACCACGTGCGCCAATCGCACCAGTCGCGGCATGGCGCTGGCCAGAATTTCGTCGTGTGCGCCGATCGTGTCGCTAAACAACAGGCCAACGGAAGCCGTGGAGTTGGTGTCGTGCGCGAATTCGGCGGTGATGGCCTCGTGGAGGGTTGCGCCGGCGGCGGCTCGGGCCTCTAACGCACTGAGGTGATCATCGATGGGACTCCACAGCACATCGGCCTTGGTGGGAAAGTAGGAAAAGAAGCTGGTGCGACTGACTCCGGCGCGCGTGGCGATGTCGGTGATGCTCGTGGCGTCGTAACCGCGCTCGAGAAAGAGCTCGTTGGCGGCATCTTCGAGTGTGGCGCGCGATGAGGCACGCGGGCGACCGCGCACTGCGTTTCGTGTCATAAGATATTTTCCGTACTCAGTTCAGAAAACTGGGTTCTTGAATCAATACTCCTAATACTCACCGAAAGTACGCCGTGAATACAACACCACGCACCACGAGCCGCCGAGTTTCCACCGCAACCCTGGTGGGAACCGCGCTCGAATCCTATGACCAATACGTCTTCGCCTGGCTGGCCGCACTCTTTGTCGGCCCGCTGTTCTTCGAGCCACTCGGCGTTGTGGGCGGAACGCTCGCCGCCTTCGCCACCTTTGGCGTTACGTTCATCGTTCGGCCGCTGGGCGGTCTGGTGTTCGGATATATCGGCGACCGCTTCGGACGACGCGTAACACTGATCACCACCGTCACCATGATTGGCCTCGCCACTGGACTGGTGGGCCTGCTGCCTACATACGCGCAAGGCGGCTGGACCGGCGCCATCATCCTGGTGGGACTGCGCTTGGTCGAAGGTCTGTCGCTGGGTGGCGAGTGGGGCGGTGCCGTCACCATGAGCGCTGAGCACGCCACCACGAAACGTGGGTTCGCGGCCTCGATGCCCCAGCTGGGTTCCCCCATCGGCAGCATTCTGTCGAACGGCGTGTGGCTGGCACTGTTCACCTTCGTGCCGTACGAACAGATTGCCGAATGGGCATGGCGCATCCCGCTGTTGACCGCACTTCCGTTGTTGTTAGTCTCGGTGTACCTGCGCTGGAACCTGCCCGAAAGCCCCGAATTCGAGGCCATGAAGGCAGCTGGCACCACCACAAAGATTCCGCTGGCCGCAATCGTGCGGCACGCGCCTCTGGCATTCCTGGTGGCAATCGGCGCCGCACTGCTGGGCCACGGTTCGTACACCGTCATGAACACTTACACACTGAACTATGGCGCGGGGGTTCTGGGGCACGACTACATGCAGATGACGTTGGCGTTGACCATCGGTGGTGTCGTGCAGCTGGTGGCGATTCCGCTGTTTGGTGTCTGGGCGGACCGCATCGGTTCGGCGCGGGTTGTTGCGTGGGGTGCGGCCGGCACACTAATCGCCGCATTCCCGATGTACTGGCTGATTCAAGACGGCTCTTTTGCGCTGCTGATTGGAATCATGGTGATCGGTGGCATTCTTCCCACCGCCGCGTGGGCCGGACTCGGCGGAACGATGGAAACCCTGTTTGACGCGCGGGTTCGACTGACCGCTCTGGCCATGGCATACAACATCGCTGCCGCTCTGGCCGCGACGCTGCCGTTCTTCCTGACGCTGGCAGCAACCTCGACGGACAACGCGTGGTGGCACCCGGGTCTGGTTCTGACCGGACTATCGGCCCTCACTCTGGTGTCCGCCGTGGCCGCACACCGAATGGCGCGCCGCGCGTAAACCGCGCAGGAACCCATTCGCAGTTCTCGACGTCCGGCTGTGTGTCTTCGCGATACACCGCCGGACGTCGGCGTTAAGGCTGTTCCATGCGTCGCGCGCGCGACACGGCAAAGGCCATCACCGCGAATGCGGCCACTTGCGCGGGAATCGCAATGGTCAAGAGTGTCGGCAGGTGTCCGTAGAGCGCGCCGGCAAGGACTGCACCTACGAGCGTGCCCGTGCCTTGGAAGGTGGCAAAGATCCCATAGGCCAAGCCGCGGTGATGAACCGACACCAGATCGGCCACAAAAGCTTTCACTGTGGAATCCTGTATGCCCGAGGCAAAGCCCCACAGCGACACACCCACGAGTGCCGCGATGAGGTTGTCCGAGAGCGACAGTTCGGGAACTCCCAACACAATGACCGGAACCGCGAGGAACACCACCGACCCCACGCGATCGTAGACACGACCGCTGACGAGCGCGGCGACGGCCGCAGCGATCATGCCCAGCGCAAATACCAGAGGGATGGCCGCGAGCGACACCATTCCCGATTCGGCCATGTGGAAGGACATCACGCCAAATCCCACCAACCCCAACGTGGTCAGAGCCGTCGATGTCGCGAATAAATAAAACGAGGCCGGCAACGCGGCGGCAACAGGGAATCGCTGGGCGGCGCGGGAATTTGCGAGGCGTCCGCGCGGAGCGCTGTCGACGCCATCGGGTGCATCGAGGCCGTCAGGCGCGGGCACCCGACGCTTCAAAGCCAGCAACAACCACAGCGCCGCGATGCCTGGAATCACCAATACCACGAATGCCGGCCACAGCGCACCCGTGGCGCCAATAACCGCGGCAACCAGGATTGGCCCCGAAAACGCGCCAACCTGATCGAGCATCTTGTGCACGGCAAAACCTTGGCCGCGGCCCACAACACCGGCCGCATGGGCAAGCAAAACGGTCTTGGCCGGACTACGCACGGCCTTGCCCACGCGTTCCGCCACAATCAACATCGAGGCCGCCGCCAACGCCATCGAACCCAGGAACGGCGTCAGCGCCAACAGCGGAACACAGACGGCGGTGAGGGCATACCCGCCCATCGTGAAACCCCAGTACCGTCGCGAACGGTCGACGCGCGGACCGGTGTACAGACGCAAAACAAAGCCCAGCGCCTCGGAGACTCCTGTCACCAGGCCCACAATCAGTGCAGTTGCCCCCAATTCGCCCAGCAGAGGACCCGCAATCGACCGGGCGCCATCCGAGACCATATCGACGGCCAGGCTTACAAGACCGAAGCCCACCACAACACGCCACGCGGCAGCGCGAGTGAGGGGTGTGGTCATGCGCGAATCTCTTCCCGTGAAGCGGTCATCGCAACTGTACCGCGGGGCTGCACGGCACCCGTCGCGCCAGCCGATGCCACCGAAACATTGGTAGATTGGGCACAACACATTTGAGGCATCACCACGCGATGCCGCCGATAGCGAAAGAGTGAATCGTGTCCCACGAAATCCCCGAAAAGCCCGCCCTTGAAGGACTGGAAGCAAAGTGGGGTGAAACCTGGGAAACCGAAGGAACGTACTCGTTCGATCGCGACCGGGCCATCGCTCTGGGCAAGGACTCGGTATTCTCTGTGGACACTCCCCCGCCCACCGCATCGGGTTCGCTGCACATCGGTCACGTGTTCAGCTACACGCACATGGATCTGGCCGCGCGCTACCAGCGCCTCAACGGCAAGGTCATCTTCTACCCCATGGGCTGGGACGACAACGGCCTGCCCACTGAGCGCCGCGTGCAGAACTATTACGGCGTGCGGTGCGACCCCACTCTGGCGTATGTCGAGGGTTTCCAACCTCCGTTTGAAGGCGGCGACAACAAGTCGTCGAAGGCAGCCGACCAGGTGCCCATCTCGCGCCGCAACTTTATTGAACTCTGCGAGCGCCTGACCGTCGAAGACGAGAAGCAGTTCGAGGACCTCTGGCGCACCCTGGGTCTGTCGGTGGACTGGAAGCAGTCCTACCGCACCATCGGTGACGAATCACAGCGCGTCGCCCAGCGAGCCTTCCTGCGGAACCTTCAGCGCGGCGAGGCCTACCAGGCCGACGCACCCACCCTGTGGGATGTCACCTTCCGCACGGCCGTCGCCCAGGCGGAACTGGAGGACAAGGACATGCCCGGCGCCTACCACTCGATCGTGTTCCACGGCGAGGCGGGCGACATCACGATCGACACCACACGCCCCGAACTGTTGCCCGCGTGTGTTGCCCTCGTGGCGCACCCCGAGGACGAGCGCTACAAACCCCTGTTCGGAAAGACTGTGCGCACGCCGTTGTTTGGTGTCGAAGTCCCCGTCATGCCTCATCACCTTGCCCAGCCCGACAAGGGAACGGGTATCGCCATGGTGTGTACCTTCGGTGACACCACCGACGTCACCTGGTGGCGAGAACTGCAGTTACCGACCCGCGCAATCATGGGCTTTGACGGACGCATCATGTCCGAACCGCCCGCAGGAATTGACAGCGACGAACAGCGCGCACTCTATGCCGAGCTTGCAGGGAAGACCGTGTTCAGCGCTAAGGCTCGCATTGTGGAATTGCTGAAGGAATCGGGCGAAATGGTAGGCGACGCACGCCCCATTCAGCACCCCGTCAAGTTCTTCGAAAAGGGCGACAAGCCCCTCGAAATCGTGACAACTCGCCAGTGGTACATCAGCAACGGTGCCAAGGACGAGGGCCTGCGGTCGCGTTTGCTCGAGCGTGGCAAGCAGGTGGCGTTCCACCCCGACTTCATGCGCGTGCGCTATGAAAACTGGGTCGAGGGCCTCAACGGCGACTGGCTCATTTCGCGCCAGCGCTTCTTCGGTGTCCCCATCCCCGTGTGGTACCCGCTAGACGCCGACGGCAACCCCATGTACGACTCGCCGATCGTTCCCGACGAGGCCTCGTTGCCCGTTGACCCGTCGTCGCAGGCCGCACCAGGCTATGACGAATCGCAGCGCGGCGTGCCCGGAGGTTTCCAAGGCGAAGTGGACATCATGGACACCTGGGCAACCTCGTCGCTCACTCCCCAGATTGCGGGGCGTTGGGCGGAAGATGACGAACTGTGGAACCTCGTATTCCCCTATTCGCTGCGCTCGCAGGGCCAGGACATCATCCGCACCTGGCTGTTCTCGACGGTGCTGCGCGCCGAGCTGGAGCACGGTCAGGCACCCTGGGCAAACGCCGGAATCTCGGGCTTTATCGTTGACCCCGACCGCAAGAAGATGTCGAAGTCCAAGGGCAATGTCGTGACACCGCAGGGAATGTTGGACGAACACGGATCCGACGCCGTGCGTTACTGGGCGGCCTCGAGCCGCCTGGGCACCGACGCGGCGTTCGACCCCGAAAACCCGAAGCAAATCAAGATTGGTCGCCGTCTGGCAATCAAGGTCCTGAATGCCGCAAAGTTCGTGTACTCGTTCGCGTACACCGACGGCGCCCCCGTCACCGAAGCGCTCGATATCGACATGCTGCGCCGATTGGCCGAGGTGGTGCGTATCGCGACAGATTCGTACAACACCTTCGACCACGCGCGTGCACTTGAGGTAACGGAACAGTTCTTCTGGACGTTCACCGACGACTACCTGGAATTGGTCAAGGAACGTGCATACCGCGAGGCCGGCACCGATGGCCAGGCCAGCGCCGTCGCCGCGCTGCGATTGGCAATCGACGTCTTCCTGCGCCTGTTGGCACCTGTGCTGCCCTTCGCCACGGAAGAAGTATGGCGCTGGACACACGACGGTTCGATTCACACGAGCACCTGGCCCACCGTTGACGAACTGCCCGTCACCGGCGCATCCAGTGGCCTGCTGGACCTCTGCGGCACCGCGCTTGTCGGAATCCGTGGCGCAAAGACCGAAGCCAAGGCCTCGCAGAAAACCGTCGTAACGAACGCCGTCGTGGAAGGCCCCGCGCTTCTTGCCGATGCCCACGCCGACCTCGCCGCCGTGGGTCGCATCATGAACCTCGAACTTCGAGAGGCCGACACCGTGGCTGTCGTCAGCATCGAACTGGAAGAGGCGGCCGAATAGTGTCTGCACACATTCGGCCCATCGAGGCACGGGATCACGACGAGTGGGTGGATCTGTTTACCGCTTACGGCGTGTTTTATGAGACCACCTTCACCGCGCCTCAGATCGAAGCCGTGTGGGGGTGGCTTATGGATCCCAAGCATCCACATGCGGCATGGGTGGCGGAACTGGACGGCAACCTGGTGGGATTCGGGCACCTGCGCCGCCACAGCGACACCTTCACCGGCGGACCGGCCTGGTATCTCGACGACCTGTACACCTCGCCCGCCGCACGCGGGCACGGCGTTGCCACGGGAATCATCGGTGCGTTGCGCGCGCACGCCGATGCGAACGGAGGCGGCACGATCTCGTGGATTACCGCCGACGACAACCTCACGGCCCAGCGCGTGTATGACAAAATCGCGACCCGCGCCCGGTGGGTCACCTACGAGCTCACCGCGGAGTAACCATGCCTAACCCCTTCGATGCCCCCAGCACACTGCCGTATCAACTACCGGACTTCGCGAAAATTGCGGTAGCCGACATCGGGCCGGCATTGTTGGCGGGCATGGAGGAACAACGCGCCGAAATTCGGGCGATTACAGACAACACCGAGGCACCGACCTTTGCAAACACCATGGAGGCGTGGGAACGCAGCGGACAGATCCTGTCGCGCGCGCACATCGTGCTGGCTAATGCATCGAGCGCTGACGCCACCGACGACGTCATCGCGTTGGACACCGCGTTTGCGCCACTTCTTGCCGCTCACCACGACACCATCATTCTGGATGCCGGGCTATTCGCGCGGGTCGCTGCCCTGTTCGAGTCACGGCACGAGCTGAACCTCGACGCCGATCAACTGTATTTGCTGGAGCGCACCCACCACGACATGGTGTTGCGCGGTGCGGCGTTGTCTGCCGACGCCAAGTCGCGGCTCTCGGAAATCAATGGGCGCCTCTCGACACTGGAAACCCAGTTTGACAACAAACTGCAGGCCGATGCCAACGACCTCGCCGTGTTATTCGACACCGCCGAAGAACTTGCCGGGCTATCGGCGGGTGAATTGTCCGCCGCGGCATCAGCAGCAACCGAGCGCGGCCACGAGGGAAAGTATCTCGTCACGCTCGTATTGCCCGCGAACAACCCGGTCATCGCCTCGATGTCGCACCGTGAATCGCGCGAGCGCATTATGTCCGCGCAGGCGGCCCGTGGGCGACGAGGCGGCGAGCACGACACCCGCGAGACGCTGCTCGAGATCGTGCGACTTCGTGCCGAGCGTGCCGAACTGTTGGGGTTTGCGAACCACCAGGAACTCATTGCAGCCGGTAACACGGCTCAGACAGCTGCGGCAATTCGGGAGCGATTGACCAACCTCGCCGAGGCCGCAACGCGCAGCGTGCGCCGCGAACACGACCGCCTGGTTGCCGAAGCTGGTCACGATATTGCCTCTTACGACTGGGCCTACTATTCCGACCTCGTGCGACTGCGCGACTTCGACGTGGACGAGACGGCTCTTCGTCCCTATTTCGAGGCCGAGCGCGTGTTGATCGACGGTGTCTTCTTCGCGGCCACCGCCTTGTACGGCATCACGTTCGTGGAACGAACGGACCTCGTGGGATACCACCCCGACACGCGGATTTTTGAAGTCTTCGAGGAAGACGGCACACCCATCGGGCTGTACGTGTACGACCTCTACACCCGCGACACCAAGCGCGGCGGCGCGTGGATGAACGAACTGGTGGCGCAGAACACCCTTCTGGATATGCCCGTGGTTGTGGTCAACAACCTCAATGTTGCAAAGCCCGCCGCGGGAATGCCCACGCTGCTGAACTTTGACGAAGTCAACACGCTGTTCCACGAGTTCGGTCACACTCTGCACGGCCTGCTGGCGCGGGTGCGTTACCCCAGCCAATCCGGCACCAACGTGTATCGCGACTATGTGGAATTCCCCAGCCAGGTCAACGAAATGTGGATGTTCTGGCCCAGCATCGTGGAAAACTACGCGCGACATCATGAAACAAACGAGGCGCTGCCCACCGCCATCATCGACCGAATCCGTGCCAGCCAGCAGTGGGGAGAGGGATACGCGACGGCGTCGTACCTGGCCGCCGCGCTGATCGACCACGAGTGGCACATGTTGAGTGCGGACGAGGCCGCCGCCGTGACCGACGTGGCCGCGTTTGAGTCGGAGGTTCTGGAACGTCACGGGCTGCTGATGGCGGCGGTTCCGCCTCGATATTCGTCCAGCTTTTTCCAGCATTCGTTTGGCGGTGGGTACGACGCACAGTATTACGCATACATCTGGAGCGAGGTGTTGGATGCAGACGCCGTGGAATGGTTCACCGAGAACGGCGGGGCAACGCGCTCCAACGGCGATGCGTTCCGCGCCCACGTGCTGGGCTTTGGCGGATCACGCGACCCCTTGCAGGCCTACCGTGAACTGCGCGGTCGTGACGCCGACCTCGCTGCTCTGTTGAAGCGCCGCGGACTGACCGACTGACTGACTGACTGACTGACTGACTGACTGGCCGACAGGCCGACAGGCCGACAGGCCGACAGGCCGACAGGCCGACAGGCCGACAGGCGAGCGTCGCAGGGAGCCGGAACGGTGGTGCAACCGTAGCTGCCGCGTGCCGCGTGCAGCGTGCAGCGTGCAGCGTGCAGCGTGCAGCGTACAGCGTGCAGCGTGCAGCGTGCAGAAAAATTACAACCAACGGGCCTCAAACCCCACAAACAAGACTTTGGACGTGATTGGTTGCAATTTTTCGCGGTGACACGAGTGCGCGGACGTGATTGGTTGCAATTTTTCGCGGTGACACGAGTGCGCGGACGCGATTAGTTGCAATTTTTCGCGATGACACCACCAAATTCGGCGCTGACGCGCCGCGGCCTGACCGACTAGCGACGCAAGTCGGTCGACGTAAGACTAGGCGGACTTTTCGGTACGCTCGGTGCGCTCGATGAAGGTGGGCGCGGCTCCGTTGACAACGGCGTCGCGCGTGATGATGACCGTGTCGATGTGATCGACCGAGGGAACGTCGAACATCACGGGACCCAAGACGTCTTCGAGGATCGCCCGCAGTCCGCGCGCGCCCGTCTGGCGCACAACCGCGAGGTCGGCGATGGCTTCGAGTGCATCGCGTTCGAATTCCAGTGACACGCCATCCAGTTCGAACATGCGCTGATACTGCTTAACGAGCGCGTTCTTGGGGCCGGTCAAAATGTCGATGAGCGCATCGCGGTCCAGCGGCAAAACCGAGGTCACGACGGGCAGACGGCCGATGAACTCGGGAATCAGTCCGAACTTGTGCAGGTCCTCGGGCAGGACCTCGCCGAATAATGCCTGGTCGTCGCGCTTGGCCTGCAGTGGCGCGCCAAATCCGATTCCATGACGACCGACGCGCTGCGAGATGATCTCTTCCAGGCCAGCAAATGCGCCCGCCACGATAAAGAGCACATTGGTCGTGTCGATCTGAATGAATTCCTGATGAGGGTGTTTGCGGCCGCCCTGCGGAGGAACGCTGGCGACTGTGCCTTCCAAGATCTTTAAGAGAGCCTGCTGCACACCCTCGCCCGACACGTCGCGGGTGATGGACGGGTTTTCCGCCTTGCGCGCAATCTTGTCGACCTCGTCGATGTAGATAATGCCGGTCTGTGCACGCGCCACGTCGAAATCGGCGGCCTGCAGAAGCTTCAACAGAATATTCTCGACATCTTCACCGACGTAACCGGCTTCGGTCAGCGCCGTAGCGTCGGCCACAGCAAACGGCACGTTCAGACGGCGTGCCAGCGTTTGCGCCAGGTACGTCTTGCCGCAACCCGTAGGACCGATCAGCAGAATGTTCGACTTCGCGATTTCGATTTCGTCGTGAATCTGTTCGGCCGAACGCGGGCCGTCGGCGGCGCGAACCCGCTTGTAGTGGTTGTACACGGCTACCGAGAGTGCTCGTTTTGCCGCGTCTTGACCAATGACGTATTCGTCAA
Source organism: Microbacteriaceae bacterium MWH-Ta3 (assembly GCA_003053925.1). GTDB lineage: Bacteria > Actinomycetota > Actinomycetes > Actinomycetales > Microbacteriaceae > MWH-TA3. The sequence goes on along the minus strand of QBKD01000001.1, from coordinate 1,265,593 downwards.
GGAAAGCCGAAATTTCACGGGGCTTCGGCAGGTCGAAATCGATAACCTCGTCGGACTTCGCCTCGGTCAGGCGTTCCTCAATGATCTCGTTGCACAGCTCGACGCATTCGTCGCAGATGTACACGCCGGGTCCGGCAATTAGTTGCTGCACCTGCTTTTGGGTTTTCCCACAGAAGGAACACTTCAGCAGATCGGTGCTATCGCCAATGCGCGGCATGGCCCCTCCTTCGTGTACCCGATAAGCCTAACGCGGCCTGCGAATACGCCCTGCACATTATGAACAGAAGCGCCGCGGCGTGGCGCGTACTCTATAAACATGACCATTCGAGGCGCAGCCAGCGCCATCACCCTTGCCTTCGCCGTTACACTTGTGGGCACCTCCCCCGCGACCGCGCACAACTCCATCGTGGGTTCGACGCCCGCTGATGGCGAGACGGTGTCGAACATTCCCGCCATCACCGTGTACACCAACGACGAGTTGCTCGATATGGGTGGTGCGGGAGGCGGCTTTGCCATTGTCGTTCACGATGAGGCAGGCCTGTACTACGGCGACGGGTGCGTGGACGTCATGGGATCCGAGGCCTCGACACACGCCGCACTGGGCGGCCCGGGCACGTACACCGTGCAATATCAAGTGGTGTCCCGCGATGGTCACACAATCTCGGGCGAATTCAGCTTTGAGTGGGCGCCAGCCGAAGACGCCGATCAAGGCCCCGCGTACTCGAACATTCCCATCTGCGGTGAGTCGCAAACGCCCGTCGGCGAAGAAACCGTGGAGCCCACCGAGGCCCCCAGCCCGGGCGTGCCCGGGCCAAGCACCGAATCGGAACCCGATTGGCTGCCCGTATGGATTGGCCTGTCCACCATTCCCGTGCTTATTGGCGCGATCTGGTTACTGATTCGACTCCTGGGTTCGCGTGAAAGCGAAGACCACCTGTCCTAGCAATGTGCACGACCTGGCAGGGGTTACGCACGGCTTAACGACAGAAGCGGGTGGACACATGGCCCACCCGCTTCGTCACAACCTGGGTACTACTTGACCGTCTTACGGCTGGTCAGAACCTGGTCAATCAGACCGTATTCCAAGGCCTCGGCAGCCGTGAGGATCTTGTCGCGGTCGATGTCGCGGCGAACCTCGTCGATCGACTTGTTCGAGTGATCCGACAACGTGACCTCGAGCCATTCGCGCAGGCGAGCGATTTCGCGCGCCTGAATCTCGATGTCCGACGCCTGGCCGCGGCCCGCGTCGCCCGTCGAGGGCTGGTGAATCAGAATGCGTGCGTTGGGAAGCGCGAGGCGCTTGCCGGGCGTTCCACCGGCCAACAACACGGCGGCAGCGGATGCCGCCTGACCCAGAACAACGGTCTGAATCTGGGGGCGGATGTACTGCATCGTGTCGTAAATTGCGGTCATCGCGGTGAAGGATCCACCGGGCGAATTGATGTACATGACGATGTCGCGCTCGGGGTCCTGGCTTTCCAGAACGAGCAGCTGCGCCATGACGTCATCGGCCGATGCGTCGTCGACCTGCACGCCCAGGAACACAATGCGGTCCTGGAACAGCTTCGAATAGGGGTTCTGCGAGCGCACACCGTACGAGGTACGCTCTTCGAAATCGGGAAGGATGTAGCGCGACTCGGGCATTGCAATCGGCGCACGGCCATCGAATGTGTAGTTCATGGTGTTTACTTTCCGCTCGTTCCGCCGCCGCCAATGACGTCGGTCGCGCTGGCACGAATGTGGTCGACAAAACCGTAGGCAAGCGCCTCTTCCGCGGTAAACCAACGGTCACGGTCGCCATCGGCATTGACCTGTTCGACAGTCTTGCCCGTCGCTTCGGCGGTGATTTCCGCCAGACGCTGCTTCATGGACAAAATCAGCTGGGCCTGGGTTTGAATATCCGAGGCGGTACCACCGAATCCACCGTGGGGCTGGTGCAAGAGCACGCGCGCGTTCGGCGTGATGTATCGCTTGCCCTTTGTGCCGGCGGTCAACAGCAACTGACCCATCGACGCGGCCATACCGATTCCCACCGTGACGATGTCGTTGGGCACGAACTGCATGGTGTCGTAGATGGCCATACCGGCCGTGATCGAACCACCGGGCGAGTTGATGTACAGGTAAATGTCCTTCTCGGGATCCTCCGCAGCGAGAAGCAACAGCTTGGCTGCGATCTCGTTGGCGTTATCGTCGCGGACTTCACTGCCCAACCAAATAATGCGGTCCTTCAACAGACGGTCGAAGACGTTCGGTGGGAACATCGAATCGCTCATCACACACTCCTTTAGGGTTCTGTGCCAGAGTACCCAAGCACTTAGCGGGCTTGGGCCATATTCGCCAAGGGCAAAGAAAATGGGCTGCCGAAGCAGCCCATTTCCGAAAAACCACTACTTAGTGGTTGTGACCTGCGTGGTCGTCGTGGTCGTGGCCCTCGTGAGCATCGATCGGCGACTCGACTGCAGCCGACGCCGAAGCGGTGAACTCGGACAGGTCAATGACCTTGCCCTTCGAGTCGACGACCTCGGCCTTGCTCAGTACGAGCGCGATGGCCTTCGAGCGTGCAACCTCGCCCACCATGGCGGGAATCTGGTTGTTCTGCGACAGGATCTTGATGAATTCGTTGGCTTCCATGCCGTACTGCTGAGCCGACTGGAAGAGGTACGACAGAAGTTCGTCCTGACCGACCTGAACTTCTTCCTTCTCGGCGATGGCGTCCAGCAGAATCTGCAGGCGGAACGACTTTGCGGTCGATTCCTGAACCTCAGCGCGGTGTGCGTCATCGTCGAGGCGGTTTTCGCCCTCGAGGTGACGCGTGACCTCGTCTTCGATGATTCCGGCAGGGACCTCGATCTTCGTCTTCTCCAGAAGAAGGTCAACGAGGACGGTGCGAGCCTGAGCGCCCTGTTCGTAAACCTTGCGATTCTCGAGCTGGGTCTTGAGGTCCTCGCGGAGTTCCTTGATGGTGTCGAACTGGCTGGCGACCTGCGCGAATTCGTCGTCGGCCTCGGGCAGTTCGCGAACCTTCACGCTGGTGACGGTCACAGCAATCTGTGCCATCTCGCCGGCGTGGTCGCCGCCCAGCAGTTTCGATTCAAAGGTGGTCGATTCGCCTGCGGTGAGCGTGTCGATGGCTTCGTCGATGCCGTCAATCAGTTCGCCCGATCCAACCTCATACGAGATCGACGAGGCGGTGTCGATGACCTTGTCGCCGATGGTGGCCGACAGGTCGATGGTGACGAAGTCACCCTTGGTAACGGGACGGTCAACGGTGACCAGAGTGCCGAAGCGGGTACGCACGGACTCGAGCTCTGCCTCGACCTCGGCCTTGCTGACGTTCGCTGCATCAACGGTGACCTTGAGGCCCTCGTAGGCGGGGAGGTCGAATTCGGGACGCACGTCGGTTTCGATGGTGAGAACCAGGTTGCCCGAAAAGTCAGCCTCGTTGGGCATGACGGTGTCGGTAACCTCGGGACGACCGAGGGGCTTGATGTTCTCGGCCTTGACGGCGTCACGGAAGAAACCGTCGATGCCTTCCGACACAGCGTGAGCGAGAACTTCGCCACGACCAACGCGCTGGTCGATCATGCGGGCGGGAACCTTGCCCTTACGGAAACCGGGAATGTTCACCGATTCCGCGATGTGCTTGTAGGCGTGGTCGAGCGAGGGCTTGAGCTCTTCCGGAGTCACCTCAATCGTCAACTTGATGCGAGTGGGGTTAAGACGCTCAACTGTGTTGGTAGGCACTACATATCTCCTTGGTGTGTTGTAACCGTCGGGGCGACAGGATTCGAACCTGCGACCTCCCGCTCCCAAAGCGGGCGCTCTAGCCAAGCTGAGCTACGCCCCGGGCTTTCGTGGCGCGCGAACACGCACACGAGGCTCCCCAAGTCTAGCGGGTGAAAACCATGCCACGGCGCGAGGTGTTTCGAGCATCAGAATTTGTGTATTAGACTCCCCTGTGGGGATGTAGCTCAATGGTAGAGCCTCAGTCTTCCAAACTGATCACGCGGGTTCGATTCCCGTCATCCCCTCCACAGCCCCGGCGTTCGCGCCGGGGCTTTTGCGTTCCCCGGAGGATTTTGCAGTGGTTCGGCGGGGATTTCGCATTCCTCCCGCATTTTGACAGTGGTTATGCGGGGATTTCGTTCGAAAAATTGCAACCAACCAGCCCCAAATGCGTAAAAGGTGGCTGCCACCTCGGTGCGTTGTAATTTTTTGCGAAGAACGCGCGCGCAGCAGGTGAAACGCGGTGATTGGGTGCGCTGACGATTGGGCCAGGCGAGGCGCGACTACAGCCGCGCGAGCGCCGCCACCACCACAGCCGCCGAATTCCGTGCGGCGTCGTCGATGTGCGTCAGAAATTCGTCGCCGTCGGGCGCGCAGAGGTCCGAAATCGCACGGACCGACACAAATGGGACATCGTGGCGGAAAGCAATCTGGGCGATTGCCGCGGATTCCATATCCACAGCCGAGATCGCCGGGAAATCCTGGCGTATCTGGTGCGCCACGTCGGTGGTCACGAATCGGTCGCCCGAACCGATAACTCCAGAGCGCACGACGAATGTCGACGAATCGGCGAGCGCCGCGCCTCGAAGTTCCACCGAGGCTTCGTATTCGGCGGGCATTCCGGGCACCTGGCCCAGAGCGTAGCCAAATGCACGCACATCGGCATCGAGGTTCACCAGGGCCGAACTCACAATCACCTCGCCGACGCGAATATCGCCACCGAGCCCGCCCGCGCTGCCTGCACTAATCAACGGAACGTGCGCGCCCCAGCGCACGATTGCTTGTGTCGCCGCGTGTGCGCCATTGACCATCCCAATTCCCGCAACAATCAGGGCAATAGAACGCTGTCCGAACAGAAGGGAACGGGCAGTGAAGGCGGCGCCAGCGACAATCTCGGTGACCGAGTCAGCCATGTCCAGGAACGGCACGGCCTCGTCGTCCATTGCCACGATGACGATGGCGGTCGGTGTAGCGGTGACCACGCAAGCGGTGTCTGTGCTCACGCCATAACCTGTGACCACGAGGCACGTGCCGCAAGAAAATCGGATGCGGCAGATTGCGCACCCTCGAGCGAGTGGTTCGCACCCCAGCCGCACTGAACCTCATTGGCCGCGGGAACCTCGGTCGCCACCAGGACGTCGCGCAATGTGCGCTCGACAAGATTGGCGATGTCGTCAAACGTGGGTTCGCCGCGGACGATCAGATAGAAACCGGTTTGGCAGCCCATGGGCGAAAAATCGATGATGGCGTCCGAGTGGTTGCGGCTTTTCTCGGCAAACAGATGTTCCAACGAATGGATTGCCGGCATGTCGAGATACGCCACATTGGGCTGGGTGAAACGCACGTCGAACTTCGTGATGACATCGCCGTGCGGGAGTGTTTTGCGGTCAGCCACCCGAATGTACGGCGCCGCGACTGCGCGGTGATCGAGATTGAAGGATTCGACGTTCATCGTGGGTGCATCAGACATGCAGCCAGCCTAACTTCTGTGCAATTTTCTGCAGTGGCCGATTGCGAAAAATTACAACAGATTGAGGCGAAGCCTCGATTTCCGCATTTTCAAACCACGCGGTTGTAAATTTTCGCCGGGATCGCGCCGCTGGTTGTCATTATTCGGAGTGACCGCAGGTCACGCCATCATTTCCCAGACCTTTTCGCCCAGCAGCACGAGGCCGATCAGCACCATCGACATACCCGACAGGCGGCTCACGAACACCGCAGTTGCCGGCCTCGACCGCAAAATTCGTGCGGCAAAAACGCCCACCAGCGAATACACCGCGGCAGTATTCAGCATGTGAATGAGGCCCAACAGTGCAAGCTGTAGCCCAATGGGCCACGCACCGTCCGAATCGACGAATTGTGGCAGTAGTGCGACAAACAGCAACAGTGCCTTGGGGTTCAGGCCGCTCACTCCGGCCCCCACCCACAGACGCGTCCACGCCGAACCGCGCGGCGCATCGTCGTCGTCGGTCGGCACGGTGGGATTTTTCAGAGTCGTGAAACCCAGCCACAGCAGATACACGCCGCCCGATACGGACAACGCCAGCATGGCCAGCTCGGATTGCGACACGATGACCGCGAGGCCCGCCGCAACGACTGCGGTGAGGCCCGTGTACCCCACCAGAAGCCCGGCAACCGACGGCACGACGGACTTTTCGCGCAGACCCGCCGCAATCACGAACGCCCAGTCGGCACCAGGGGTGATGGTCAACAGGAACGACACAACCCAATAGGCCAGCAGCAGTTCGACAGACATGTGTTTAGCCTGTCACAGTCGGCGCGGCCGCACCTCGCGTGCCCCACCACGTCGCGTTACATACCGACCTCGCCACCCATCATGTTCGCGAAAAATAACAACGCATCGAGGTGAAACCTCGATTCCGCCCCTTTCAACCCCATTGGTTGCAATTTTTCGTGTTGCTGCGCAACGAGGAGCAAATTTTTTGCAGGGAAACGGGTGCGCGAGGCCAGAGCCGACTATGCGCAGTAAATCTTCCGTACGAAGTCCGACACGACCCACTCAGTTCGCTCGTCCGCAACCAACGTCACGAAGGAGCCCGGCACGATTTCCATTACGGAACCGTCGCCACGCGTGACCCGTGCGGATCCCGCCAGAACAAGAAACGTCTCGTCGACCTCAACATCCCACATGGTTCCCACGGTCATCTCCCAGACGCCAATCTCGTTGTCGCCGAACGTTGCAAGAACCTGCGCGCCTGTCATCGGCGAGCCCGCAACGACCTGGTCGGCCGACACCGGTTCGAGTTCGACGTGCGCCATCAGCGCCGCTTCGATGTATTCCTCAGTAAAAAGGTCGTGTGCGGTCATGCGGTGGCCTTTGCGTCAAACGTCACACGGCCCGCAAGCATGGTCAGCGACACGGGCATCGATGCCAATTCCGTTCCGGGACAGGCGTAGGGGTCGCGGTCCAGCAGCACGAGGTCGGCGGGTTGCCCCACGGCCACTGTTGATCGGGTGGAACAGTCCAGCGCCTCGTCGATTGTCAGTGCCTCGTCCGGGTGCCACGCAGGGCGGTCCCCTGCCGTGCGAGTGACGGCGCATTGAATGGACAACCACGGATCCAGAGGCGCAACCGGCGCATCGGACCCACAAATCACCCGCACGCCCGCGGCGCGCAACGACGCCATGGGATAGGCCCAGTCGCGACCGCGCCACAATTCGTCGGCAACATCGCGGTCATCCACGGCATGTTTGGGTTGAACGCTGGCCACCAAACCCAGGCGCGCCATGCGCGTCACATCGGAACGCCGCACCATTTGGGCGTGTTCGATACGACCGGCGACACCGACGGCCTCGAATGCATCAATCACATGTGTGTTGGCCGCATCGCCGATGGCGTGAATTGCCGAGCCGATCCCGGCGTCTCGTGCGCGCGACATCAGATCAATCAAGTCAGCATTCTCGATGTTCATGACGCCGTACCCCGAACCGTCGGGATACGGGTCGTGGCAGCAGGCCGTGCGGGTGTTGATTGCGCCATCGGAAATCACCTTGAGGAAACCCATGGTCACGTCGCCCGCGATGGTGTCACCCGTCTTCCAACCGGCCTCGATTGCCTGGCTCAACCGATCCGGGTACACGCTGGCGTTGATTCGCAGGGTGTCGAACCCGTTGGCGACACGACGAATCCAGTGCGCGGGGTCTTCCATTTCGAAGCTGGTCACGCCCACGACTCCGCGCGCCGCAGCCGACTGTGCCACACGGTCAATGAGCGCATCCATGGCGTCGTCGGGAATCTGGGCCAGTGCCGTCAAGAGCGCGAATGAATCGTGTTCCCGCAGGATTCCCGATTCGCCCGCCTGTTCGACCACGCCGTATCTGCGGGCGGCAACGCTGTTCACCCAACACGAGTGCACGTCCATACTGAACACCACGACGGCACGTTCGGCCGATACCTCGTCAAGTTTCGCCATGGTCGGCTGAACATCCCACAGCGCATAGCGCAAGCCGGTGCCCACAATCGGACCGTCGTCACCGGCAACGTGCGCGCGCATCAGCGCCACGGCCTCGTCGGCGTTTTCGGCGGCCAGTACGTCACATCGAGTCGCATGCTGCGCCCACACTCCCAGGTGCACGTGTTCGTCCCACAGGCCGGGTATCACCCATCGTCCCTGAGCGTCGATATCGGCGGGGTGGTCTCCGCCCACGGCGGGCAGCACCGATGCGATGCGCCCGTCCTCGATGATGATGTCCACGCGCTGCGAGCCCAGCGTGGCGTTACGAATATTCATGAGACCCCTTTGTTCATGCGACGCCCTGACAGGTTGGGCAGAAATACATTTTTCGCGTGGCCACGACATCCATCACGATGGGCGTTCCACAAACGCGGCATGGCAACCCCGCCCGGTGGTACACCCAGTGCCGGTCGGCCCGATTCGCCAAGGCGCGGGCGTAGTCATCGCCCAGCAATCCATCCATCGTTAGCATCTGGCCTGTGTCCACACCAATCCGCAGCAGGGCAACCCAATCCGCCCACAGCGCACCGACCATGGTCGCGTCCAGGTCATTCGCGGCGCGATACGGGTTTATCCGCGCACGAAATAGAATCTCGGCACGGTACACATTGCCGATACCCGCAACGACCTTTTGGTCCATTAGCGCCTGGCCGATCGCCACACGGGTCTTCGCCAGGTTGCGCGCAAATCGTTCACCGCCGTCCGTGTCGACAAGCGGGTCGGGACCGAGGTTGGCGCGAACCCGCGCGACACCCGCGTCGTCCAGTACTTCGCAGGTCGTGGGACCACGCAGATCAGCTACGGCATTCGAGGTGAGAATCCGACAGCGCACCTGGCCGATGGGCTCGGGTGGGAAGGTCGGGCTGGTATCGATATCGCCGGACACATCTTCAGAGGAGCGCGTGTCTTCGCCCATCCGCAGTCGAGTTCGGCGTGGCGCACCAATCGACGCCAGCGAATCCTCGTGAGCACCCACAACGGTGCCACGCTGGTTGGTCTGGCCCATTCGGCCGCGCGCTGACGCCGCGGTGTCGTCCAGAACAACGCTTCCCGCGAAGTCCCACGCCCCATACATGCCCAAGTGCACGTGTAGCGTCGCGCCGTTATCAAACGGCATGAACAGATGTTTGCCTACGGCATAGGCGTCGAGAATGCGTGCACCGCTCAGTAGCGCGGCATCGCCGAATCTTCCCTGCGGGCTTGACAACTGCGCAGTCTGTCCCACGAATGCGCGGCGAAACTGGCCCGCAATGCGATGAACGGAATGCCCCTCGGGCATTGTTAGACGATCTCGAATCCGGCGATACCGCCCGTGGTCTCGTATTCGAAAAGTTGCGCGATTCGGCGCACGTGACGCTCCTCTCCGGTGAAGGGCGAGTCAACAAACAAATCAATGAGGCGCAGGACTTCGGTCTCGTCATGTTGACGCGCACCAATGGCACACACGTTCGCATTGTTGTGATCACGAGCAAGAACCGCGGTGGACTCATTCCACACCAGCGCCGCACGAATTCCCTCGACCTTGTTCGCCGCAATCTGCTCGCCATTGCCGCTTCCACCAAAAACGATCCCCAGTGCTTCGTGCCCCGCGATTTCGTCTGCTCGCACCGCACGCGCGGCGTTGATGCAGAAGCTCGGGTAATCATCGAGCGGATCATACGAGGCGGGCCCGTGGTCTATCACATCGTGACCGCGTCCGGTCAAATGTTCGGCAATTGTGCGACTAAGGTCAAGCGCGGCGTGGTCGGTGGCGATGTGAATTCGCATGCCACCATCCTATGAGCATCGCGCGAGCCCAACTACGCGCAGCGCTTCCCAGTATTTGTAAGAGATTCAACGGAAATAGGCTTCTCAAAATACGCCCGTCGTCCGCTAGTATGGGGAATAGACTTCCCTTACCTATCTTTTGGAGCACCCGTCACATGGCTATTCCTGAATTCAAGCGTGCTGTACGTGGCTACGACAGCGCCGAGGTTGATGGATATATCGCGGATCTCGAGGCGCGCATTGCAGAGTTGCAAGGCGACCAATCCGAGAACGTTCGCGCGATTCAGCGCCTCAGCCGCGAACTGTCCGACACGAACGACCGCCTTGCGAAGGTAAAGCCCTCGTTCGCCGAGCTGGGTAGCGCCTTCGAAGAAACACTGCGTTTGGCCGAACAGCAGGCTGCCGCCATGATTCAAGATGCCGGCAATGAGTCGGCCGCGCAGTTGGCGCAGGCTCGTGGCGAAGCCGCTCGTATCCGCGAGACCACGGAACGCGAAGCGCGCAAGATTATGGACGAGGCTCGCGCGAAGAGCGAAGAGCTCCGCCTCGAAGCTGAACGTGAAGTTGCCCAGGAACGTCAGCGCATCGCGGACGAACGCGCGAAGGCTGAAACCGTTCGCGCCCGCGCCGAGCGCGCTGCCGCCAACATGATCAGCCAGGCGGAGAAGCAGATTGCTGATGCCCGCGCTGACAACAATCGCGTCATCGAAGACCTTAAGCGTGAGGCCAACGAATTCCTGCGCATGGCAAGCGAGAGCAAGGTTGCCGCCGAAGCACAGATTCGCGAGGAACTAGACGAAGCCGAGCGCACGCGTACCGCAATTCACGATGAGGCCGACCGCTACGCAGCGAGCGCCTACGAACAGGCCGATGCCCACGTGGAATCCGCTGTTCAGCGCGCCGCAAACATCATGAAGGAAGCCGAAGCGCACTTCGAGGATACGCAGGTTCGTGCCGCCGAAATTCGCGAAGAGGCCCGCCAATACGCCGAGAGTCTCATTCAGTCGACCATGGCCCAGGCTCGCGAGATTTCGCGCGAGACCGACGACTTCGTGGCGAACTTCCTGATCGACGCCGAGGCCCGCCTTGAGGAATCGCGTCGTCAGCAGGTTGCCCTGACCGACTACATTCACAAGCTGCGTTTGGTGTCCAACGACATTAACCTCGGCCCCCTCAATGCCTCGCCGGCTCCTGCGTTTGACGACATGCGTAGTATCCAGCAGGCTGAAATCGTCGAGGACTAAGACCTCACTCGAATCCGTTCGAAGGCCTCCCACCTTTTGCAGGCGGGAGGCTTTCGCATATTAAGAATCGAAGCCCAGACCCAGCGCATCGAGAGTGCGCAACAACAGATTGCGCTTACCGCCGTTGCGATCCGCGCGGCGCATGGACCATTTCACAATCGAGATGAGAGGGTACCGGAGCGGCTCGGGCGGGAACGGAATTGGCATCGATCGCACCATGGACAGCACGGTGCGTTCAGTGGACTCCCCCGCAACCATGTCCAACATGGTGTCCGCCGCAAATCGAGTCGCGGCGACACCCAAACCGGTGTAGCCCGCGGCGTACGCAACGCGGTCTCGATATGCACGTCCAAAGAACACGCTGAATCGTGAGCACGTATCGATGGCACCCGACCACCGATGCGTAAACCGCACACCTTCCAGCTGTGGGAACGTTACAAAAAAGTGTTCCGCCAGTAGCTGGAAGACCGCGGGATTGTTCGCAAACCGTGTGCGATCCGGGTCCGCACCGGGCGTGTACGCGGCGTCGTACCCACCCCACAAGATTCGACCATCCATGGTGCGGCGATAGTAATGGAACTGATTGCCCATGTCGGAAACGCCTTCGCGACCGTTCCAGCCAATCGCAGCCCACTGTTCATCCGTCAGCGGCTCGGTCATCAGCACGTGGTCGTACACGGGGACAACGTGCCAGCGATACCGGCGCAAAACCGAAGGAAAGACGTTGGTACCCAGTGCTACACGGCGCCCGCGGTAGGGCAGACCGTCTGCCACCTGGATGTCCAGAACATCTGGTCGAGGCCGCACCTTCGTCACTGTTGCCTGCTCGAAGCGCACCCCTCGTTCGCGTGCCGTGCGCGCCATTTCGCGAACCAACTTGCCGGGATGAACCATCGCCGATTCGCCGCGTTCGATTGCTCCAGCGAGGAATGTTGGCGAATTGAGGACTCGCCGAACCTCGACATCATTGAGCACGTTATCGCCCTCGAGCCACTCAATTTGGTGCGGTTCGGTGGCGACGGTGAGCGTTCCCGGGCGCTCAAAGTCGCACTCCCAGCCATATCGTTCGACGGTCTGGGCAATCTCGTCGAGGTTCGCACGGCCCATGTCATCCAGCAGGTCGATTTCCCGCGGGAACCGCGTCTCGCCGTTCAATCGCCCGTGCGTCAGCGACGCCTCAAGGAATCCGCCATTCTGTCCCGAAGCGCGCTGGCCCAGTGTCGCATCCATGCTGAGAACGAGCACCGTCCAGTCGGGGTAGCGTTCTGTCGCGCGAATTGCGGTCCACAATCCGGTGAATCCACCGCCCACCACCACCAGGTCAGCGGTCTGGGATCGGTCCCACCGTGGGCCATCCTGCGAGGGAATTGGGCCCACATCGGCTAGCCAAAACGATTCCTCGCGGGCGTTCGTCCACGATTGTGCGGCGGCCTGCTCATTGGCGGGTTTACGGTCAAATACTGTCTGCGGCACCGTTGCCACCTCCTAGAGCCAGCATAGACTGGAACCACTGTTAGTGGCGAAGGAGCCGTAATGCCCGGAGAAAATCTCACCCGAATCGAGGCGGCAGAACGTCGCACCATCATCGACACGGAATCGTATGACGTATCGCTGGATCTGACAACGTCAGACACCACGTTCCGTTCCGTCACCACCGTGACCTTCTCTGCGACGGCTGGCGCCAGCACCTTTATTGATGCCATCACCGACACGGTTCACAGCATCACCCTGAACGGCTCGCCCGTGGATGTCGCCGCTGCCGATGGTGTGCGTATTCAGCTGGACGACCTTGCCGCGCACAACGTCCTGGTGGTCGACGCCGACATGCTGTACACCAACACGGGCGAAGGCCTGCACCGCTTCGTCGACCCTGTGGACGGCAAGGTGTACCTGTACTCACAATTCGAGGTTCCCGATTCGCGCCGCGTGTTCGCCGTGTTCGAGCAGCCCGACCTCAAAGCCGTGTTCACCTTCCGCGTCACGGCTCCCGCAGACTGGGTGGTCGTGAGCAATGCCCCCACTCCCACGCCGGTCTTCAACGGCGACATCGCCGTGCACGAATTTCCGCCCACTCAGCGCATCTCGTCGTACATCACCGCGCTGATCGCGGGCCCCTATGTGTCCGTTCACTCCGAGCTCACGAGCACCGATGGCCGCACCATTCCGCTGGGAATCTATGCCCGTGAGTCGCTGGCTCAGTACCTGGATTCGGACTACATTTTCGACATCACGCGCAAGGGTTTTGACTACTTCGAGAACGCCTTCGGCGTGCCGTACCCGTTCGAAAAATACGACCAGCTTTTTGTTCCCGAGTTCAACGCGGGCGCAATGGAAAACGCCGGTGCGGTCACATTCACGGAAATTTATGTGTTCCGCTCGAAGGTCACCGACGCCATCCGCGAGCGCCGCGTCGTCACGATTTTGCACGAACTGGCACACATGTGGTTCGGCGACCTCGTCACCATGAAGTGGTGGAATGACCTGTGGCTGAACGAGTCGTTCGCCGAATGGGCGTCGACGATTGCCACTGCCGAGGCCACAGAATGGACCGAAGCCTGGGCCACCTTCCAGGCCATGGAAAAGAGCTGGGCGTATCGCCAGGACCAGCTTCCCTCGACTCACCCCATCGTCGCCACAATCAACGACCTGGAGGACGTGCAGGTCAATTTCGACGGCATCACCTATGCCAAGGGTGGTTCGGTCCTCAAGCAGTTGTACGCATGGGTGGGTCGCGAGGCTTTCTTCGCCGGTGTTTCGGCATATTTCCGCAAGCACGCGTGGGGCAACACCGAACTGTCCGACCTCATGGTGGAACTCGAGGCCGCAAGCGGTCGCGACCTCTCGAACTGGGGCGCGCTGTGGCTCGAGACCTCTGGTGTCAACACTCTGCGTCCCGAAATCACAGTGGGCGCAGACGGCATGATTGAATCCTTTGCCATTCTGCAGTCGGCCCACCCCGACTACCCCACCATCCGGCCTCACCGTCTGGCCGTGGGTATCTACGATCACGTCAATGGCGCGCTGGTGCGCACCACGCAGGTCGAACTGGATGTGGAGGGCGAACGCACCGAGGTACCCGAACTTGTCGGTCAGCACCGCGGCGCGCTCGTTCTCTTGAACGACGACGACCTGGCCTACGCAAAGATTCGTTTGGATGAGGTGTCGCTCCAGACCGCCATCGCAAGCCTGGCCTCGATTTCAGACCCTCTGGCCCGCGCACTGGTCTGGGGTAGCGCATGGGATGCCACACGTGACGGCGAGGTTCCCGCCCGCGATTTCGTGCGACTTGTCCTGTCGAACATTGCGACCGAGACGGAATCCACCACTCTGCGCACCCTGTTGGCGCAAATTGGCCAGACGATTCGTATGTATGCCGACCCCGCGACTCGGGCCGAGCTACTGCCCCGCACGGCCGATGCGCTGTTGGAGCTTGCGCGACACGCGGCCGCCGGTTCCGATGCTCAGTTCCAGTTCCTGCGCGCGTTCGCCCAAATCGCGGTGACCGCGGAACACGGTGCAGTCCTGGCCGGTATTCGGTCGGGTGCGGAAGCCCTGGCCGGCCTCGAAATCGACACGGATCTGTCGTGGGATTTGCTGGAGGGCATGGTTCTGACGGGTGTTGCGGGCGAGTCAGAAATCGAGGCGGCACTCGCGCTCGACACGACCGCCAACGGCCAGCAGGCCGCGGCACGTCTGCGCGCCACGATTCCCACCGCTGCCGCAAAGCGCGCCACGTTCATTCACCTGCTGAATAACGACGACGTGCCCAACGCAATCGTGAACCACACCACCATCGGTTTCGGCCACGTCAACGATCCCGAACTGCTGGCCGGACTGGTGCACGAGTACTTTGCCGCCATCGAAGGCATTTGGGAATCGCGTTCCTACAAGATCGCCGAGTACTTCGTGCAGGGCCTGTACCCCGCAGCACTTGCGAACACGGAACTGGCGCAGGCCAGCCGCACCTGGCTGACGGCTCATCCCCACGCCGCCCCGGCACTTCGTCGATTGATCGTCGAGGGTCTGGCAGGCGTTGAACGCGCCCTCATCGCGCAGCAACGCGACACGCAGGCAGGCGCCTGATGTTCCGCGCGGCCGAGGCAACCATGTGGGATTCGATTGGCGGCTGGTTCGTTGCCATGTACGAGTCCAACCCCACGCTTTTCCGCGTGGTCACGCTGGTTGTCGGGGCCGCGGTGTTGCGCTGGGTGCTGTCGTTCCTCATTCGCCGAGTCGTTCGAGGCATCGTGGCTGGCGTCAAGCGCACCCAAAACGTCGAACACACCGTCGAAATCAATTCGTCGCCCCTGCTGGCCGTTCGCGTTGTGCAGCGCACCCGCACGATGGGCAACGTACTCAACAACCTCATGACCTGGTCTGTGGTGTTGGTGACATCGATGCTGTTGTTGGGCGAACTGGGCTTCGAGGTCAGTGGCCTGATTGCCTCGGCGGGAATCCTGGGAGCCGCGCTGGGTTTTGGCGCGCAGAACGTCATCAAGGACCTGCTGAACGGTCTGTTCATGGTGTTTGAAGACCAGCTGGGCGTGGGCGACGTCGTCGACCTGGGCGAAGCCACAGGCGTTGTGGAAGAAGTGGGTGTGCGCGTCACCAAGGTGCGTGACGTCAACGGCACACTGTGGTTTGTGCGCAACGGCGAAATTCTGCGGGTGGGTAACATGTCGCAGGGCTGGGCACGCGTTGTTCTCGACCTTCCCGCCCCCTACAACACCGATATCGATGCGGTCGAAGAGACCATGCTGACGGTTGCGAAGGACCTCGCCGACGACCCCGACTGGCGCCGCAAGATTCTGGAAGACCCCGAAATTTGGGGCATCGAGTCCATTTCGGCCGAGGCCCTCGTGATTCGGTTGGTGCTGAAGGTGCGGTCGAGCGAACAGTGGGATGTTGCGCGCGAACTGCGCAAGCGCCTCAAGGCTGCGCTGGACGAGAAGGGCATCGTGTTGCCCACCCTCAACCGTGTGGTGTTCGACGGAATTGATTCACTGGTGCGCACCGAACTGTCGAAGAACGGCATTCCCACCGAATGATCGAGGACGGTTTTTACGATCGAGTGGGAGGTCATGCGGCCTTTGTGACGCTCGTCGATGCGTTTTACGAGCGCGTTGCGGTTGATCCCGTCATGCGCCCAATGTATCCGGAGGATTCGCTCGAGGGCGCGAAATGGCGGCTGACGGCGTTCCTCGAACAATATTGGGGCGGTCCCACCACATACAGCGACGAGCGTGGTCACCCGCGCCTGCGCATGCGCCACAGTCCATTCCCGGTGACCTTTGATGCCCGGGATCGGTGGCTGCGGTACATGACCGAGGCGCTCGATTCGTTGACGCTCTCCCCCATGGATCACGCCACCATGCTCGATTACTTCGAACGCGCGGCCGCCGCCATGGTCAACACTGGCGATGACACGTCGGATACCCGCACGCGCCTGATGTAGCGCCGCGCCCTAGTCGACCGCGTACGTCTTTGCGAGGACGTTGCCTCGCGAGGTTACGAGGCGCACCCATGGTGCACGAACCGACACCCGCGCCTCGCCGTCTCCCAGGAATCCCAGGCTGGTCGCGGCGAATGCCAGTCCTGCGGGCAGGGTGATGGCATCGCTGACAGACGCGCCCCACACGGCACTGCGCACGCGGCGCACGTAATATTCCTCGGCGGCGTCCGACACCAGTTTTTTGATCTCGGCGACCCCGTCTTTTGACACCCGCTCGAGATCGACATCGGCCACGGATTCCGCAGCACTCCATCCCTCACGAGGAGGCAACCCCACCTGCCACTGCACCGATGGCGCTTCATGCGGCAGTTCAAATTCCCGTGGCGCCGCGGCATCTGCATCGGTTTCGGCAGTGATCGCGGCGTTAAGACGCGCCGTCAACGACTCTGCCGGAACAACAATGTCGAACGTTTCGGGCACCGCGAGTTCAAACGCGCGCATTCCCAGGACCGTTGGCGTGGTGTCGTTGAACCCACGCGGCGCAAGCACCAGAACAAAGGCGGCCAACACCGTGCCATCGGCGACAAGGCGCACGGCATCGTTAGCCAGCGCGTTCGATCGCGACACAAATGTGCCGAGGTCTCGCAGGCTATCCGTCGAGACCAGGCTGAGTGAACGCGCCACTAGTCGCGCGTCAGCTTGCGATACGTCGAACGATGAGGCTTCGCAGCATCGGCACCAAGGCGCGACACCTTGTTCTCTTCGTACGATTCAAAGTTTCCTTCGAACCAGTACCACTTCGAGGGGTTTTCCTCGTCGCCCTCGTACGCCAAAATGTGCGTCGCGATGCGGTCGAGGAACCACCGGTCGTGAGTGATGACCACGGCGCAACCGGGGAAATCAAGCAGTGCGTTTTCCAGCGACGACAGCGTTTCGACATCGAGGTCGTTCGTCGGTTCGTCAAGAAGCAATAGGTTTCCCCCCTGCTTCAGAGTCAGCGCGAGGTTCAAACGGTTGCGCTCACCGCCCGACAGCACACCAGACTTCTTTTGTTGGTCGGGGCCCTTGAATCCAAACGACGACACATAGGCGCGCGACGGGATTTCCACGTTTCCAACCTGAATGTAATCCAGCCCGTCGGATACGACCTCCCACACGTTCTTTTCGGGATCGATTCCCGAACGGCCCTGGTCGACATATGAAATCTTGACGGTCTCGCCGATCTTGACCGTTCCACCATCGGCGGGCTCGAGTCCCACGATGGTCTTGAACAGTGTGGACTTACCAACACCGTTAGGACCGATGATTCCCACGATTCCGTTACGGGGCAACGAGAACGACAGGTCGTCGATCAGTACGCGGTCGCCGAAGCCCTTCTTCAACTTCGAGACCTCCAGCACAACCTGACCCAAGCGGGGTCCCGGCGGAATCTGAATTTCTTCGAAGTCCAGCTTGCGCGTGCGCTCTGCTTCGGCCGCCATCTCTTCGTATCGGGCCAAACGAGCCTTGGACTTAGCCTGACGACCCTTGGCGTTCGACCGCACCCATTCCAGTTCCTCGGCCAGGCGCTTGGCCAGCTTCTGATCCTTCTTGCCCGCAATCTCTAGGCGCTCGGCCTTCTTCTCGAGGTAGGTCGAGTAGTTACCCTCGTAGGGGTACAGGCGTCCGCGGTCAACTTCCGCGATCCACTGCGCAACGTGGTCGAGGAAGTACCGGTCGTGGGTGATCGCAATAACGGCACCGGGGTACTTGGCCAGGTGCTGCTCGAGCCACAGGACGCTCTCGGCGTCGAGGTGGTTGGTGGGCTCGTCCAGCAGAAGCAGGTCGGGCTTCTCCAACAGCAACTTGCACAACGCGACGCGGCGCTTTTCACCACCCGACAGGTGCTCGATTTGAGCGTCGGACGGCGGGCACCGCAAGGCGTCCATCGCCTGTTCCAGCTGTGAATCCAAATCCCAGGCATCGGCGTGGTCGATCTGTTCCTGCAGTTCGCCCATCTCGGCCAGAAGCGCGTCAAAGTCGGCGTCGGGGTCGGCCATCAAAGCCGAAATCTCGTTGAAGCGCGTGATCTTGTCGTGCATTTCACGCACGCCATCCTGCACGTTTTCCAGAACCGTGCGGGTTTCATCCAACTTGGGTTCCTGCATCAGAATTCCCACGGTGTAGCCGGCGCTCAGCGTGGCGTCACCGTTCGACGGAGTGTCGAGACCCGCCATGATCTTGAGGATCGTCGACTTACCGGCGCCGTTGGGGCCGACCATACCGATCTTCGCACCAGGGAAGAACGACATCGTTACGTCGTCAAGAATCAGTTTGTCGCCCACAGTTTTGCGGGCGCGAATCATCGTATAAATAAACTCCGCCATGCGGTTAGTTTATCGGCTCGGTCTCCCCCACCAGGCACTTGCCGGTTGCCAGTACGCGTTCGACCGACGAATAGTAGGTGCCGTCCAGCATTCGCTGACCCACAAGGCACAGTTTCTTGATTTTGACGGACACAATGATGGCGTCCGCGGGCTTACCTGTTCCCGACTTCGACGGCGTAACTTCCATTGCCTTCTTATTGAACCCGCCTGCAACCAGTGCGTCGACGATGGTCAGGTGGGTGGCCTTCGGCTGTTCGGTGATGTGCTTCATCATCACCCAGTCAAAATATGCCTTGTTTTGGTTAGCCGAGCCCTCGGGGAAATAGGTGGGCGCAACTTCGGGAAGAGCCGATTCTGTCGCCGACGGCGTCTCCACGGGTTCTGCCGTACCGGCACAGCCAGCAAGTGCAATCACCAGTGCCGTGGACAGTGCCCACATCCGTGTGCGGAATTTCATGAATCGGCCCTTCGCGAGAATTTTTATGACGCCATTTAGATAGTACCTGCGTCATCGAGGGGGCGGTCTCCGCCGTGCTGAGCGCCGTCGGACTGCTGCACCGCAGACTTCTCAAACTGCGAGGTTCCCCAAAACAGGTCATGCCCCAGGGTCTCTGCCTCAATCTCGATGGACGTTCCCGATCGGTCGTCGGTCTGCCAATCGCGAATGCGCAGTCGTCCCGAGACCATCACGCGTTCGCCCTTGTTCAACGAGGCCACCCCGTTGACCGCCAATTGACGGAATGCGGTCACGGTGTACCAGTTGGTGTCCACGTCAACCCACTTTTCGGTCGCGCGGTCGAAACGTCGTTGGGACGACGCAAGCCGGAAACTCGTGATGGGCAAGCCCTCACTGGTGACAACGTGTCGGGGTGTCGTGGCGATTAGGCCCGTAATGCAGATGGTGTCGCTCATGTCGATCCTTTCGATGATTGGCGGGTGCCGAGCCATCGCGCCGCTTACGCCCGGCACCCACGAATTAGTGTGCGGGTGATGCGGATGGCATCAAGAAACGGCCATGAATGTTGTGGACAACAACGCGCCCGGCTCATAGTGTGGAGAACAATTCGTATTATTTCTCAGCGAAAGGTGACGGCATGAACTCACAAGATTGGGGCGACGCTCTCGCAGCCTTGCCGTCCTTCATCCCCATTGGGGTCGCGCTGATTTTCTTCACGGTCGTCCTTATTCGTGTCGTGAAAGCGCTGTTGAGTCGCAACCGCACAGAGGCGCTCCGCAAAATTGCCCGCCCAATATCCAGCGCAATGGCCGTCCAATCATCGCTGTTAGGCGTGCCACCGCAGACTCAAGAAGCGCTCAAGCCGGTCGATTACGCACCGGAATTCGACGGCCCTACGGGCGAAGATACTGCGCGAAACCAGCCCTCACCTTAGACACCTTGGGCACAGCAACAGCGAGGCAATATCCCTGACCGGGATTCTTGGCAAAAAAGTCTTGGTGGTAGTCCTCGGCGGGATAGAAGGTGTGTCCTTCTTCGAGGGTTGTCACCACACCGCCGCCCCATGACTCGTTCGCGCGCGCAATCGCGGCCTCGAAAAGTTCCCGCTGTGACGCATCGACGGGGAACATCGCCGAACGATACTGCGTTCCCACATCGTTGCCCTGCCGGTTCAGTTGCCGCGGATCGTGCATGGTGAAAAAGGCGTCAAGGATGACGTCGGCGGGGATCACCGTTTCGTCGAAAGTCACAGCGACAACCTCGGCATGACCCGTTGCACCCGTGCAGACCTGCTCATAGGTGGGGTTCTCGCGGCGCCCGCCACTGTACCCCGACACCACGTCGTGCACTCCGTTCAAGACGCGATACGCCGCGTCTAAACACCAGAAACAACCGCCGCCCAAAACAAAGGTTTGCATGCCGTCAGCATACGCCCGAGCGCTACGCTGGAAGCATGTCGTACACCGCTGCCGATGACCGCTATTCCTCGATGCCCTATGTCCGCTGCGGACACAGCGGTTTGTTACTTCCGAAGGTGTCGCTGGGACTGTGGAACAACTTTGGCGATGACCGCGATTTCGAGACGCAGCGCGCGATTGTGCGCCGAGCATTCGACCGCGGTGTCACGCACTTTGATCTGGCGAACAACTACGGGCCGCCTCCGGGAAGTGCCGAGAAGAACTTCGGCGAGATCCTGCGCCAAGACTTTGGTTCCTACCGCGACGAGATGATCATTTCCTCGAAGGCGGGCTTCGACATGTGGCCCGGGCCCTACGGCGAATGGGGATCGCGCAAATACGTTCTGGCGAGCCTCGATCAAAGCTTGAAGCGCCTGGGTCTGGACTACGTCGATATCTTCTATTCCCACCGCCCCGACCCGAACACGCCGATGGAAGAGACCATGGGTGCCCTGGTGACAGCGCTGGACAGTGGTCGCGCGCTGTACATAGGTTTATCGAACTACGATGCCGCGCAAACAACCGAAGCCCTCGAAATCCTCACGGACATGGGCGTGCCGCTGCTGATTCACCAGCCTCGATACAACTTCTTTGACCGGCGCCTGGAAGACGGACTGCTGGACGTGCTGCGCGACAACCGCATCGGCAGCATTGTGTACTCGCCGCTGGCGCAGGGACTTGCAACCGACCGCTATTTGCGCGGAATTCCCGACGATTCACGCATTCGCTTGACTCACTGGCTGGACGATTCGGTCGTCAGCCCCGAGTACCTCGCCCACGCACACGCCCTGAACGACATTGCAGAGAGTCGCGGGCAGAGCCTTGCACAGTTGGCCATCACCTGGACACTTCGGCACCCCGAAGTCACCAGCTCGTTAATCGGTGCCAGCAGCGTTGCACAACTGGATGCAAACCTCGATGCCGCGCTGGCCGCGCCGCTGACGGCCGAGGAACTTGCGGCTATCGAGCCTCATGCCATCCACGGTCTTGTCGATAAGTGGCTCACCGAATGACGCGGCGCTCTCCCGCGCTGGGCTATGTGATTGGCCTGAGCGCGGCATTGCTATTCGGCGCCAACGGCGTTGTCATTAAATTGTTGATGGATGGCGCGGGATTCACCGGATTCCAGATCACGCAGTATCGCGTGACGGGAACCGCAATCCTGATGGGTATCGCCCTTGCGGTGGTAGATCGTCGAGGCTTCCGCATTGCCCGGGCGCGGTGGCTGCCACTCGCCTTGATGGGCGTGGTCGGTGTGGGAATGTTGCAAGCAACCTATGCGTTCGCCGTGCAGATTTTGCCCGTCGGAATTGCGCTCTTGCTGGAATACACCGCCGTGCCCGCGATCGCTGTGATTGCTTTTGTCTTCTATAAAGAAGACGTCAAGTCTCGATTGTGGACGGCAATCGTCCTCGTGTTGGTAGGGCTCGCGATCGTCGCGCAGATTTGGGCCAGCGAGTTGGAATTTGTCGGTGTGCTGTGGGCCTTCGCTGCGGCTGCGAGCCTGACCTTCTATTACGTCATGGGCGAACGCCAGACCTCTAGGCTGCACCCGTTGGCCGTGGGATTTTGGTCGATGTTGGTCGCCTCGATTTTCTGGTCGTTCCTCTCGGGATGGTGGACCGTAGACCCGGCGGTGTTCCTCGACATGATTCCCGTGACGGGCGATGTGAACGGACCGCAGTTGCCCGTGTGGCTGCCCATGTTGTCGAACATCGTGTTGGGAACATTCCTGTCATTCACGCTGAGCCTCACCGCAATCAAATATCTGAAATCGACACGCGCCGGAATCATTGCCACCAGCGAAGTTCTGTTTGCCTTCCTTGTGGCCTATCTGCTGTTGGGCGAATCACTCAACACCGTGCAACTTGTTGGTGCCGCACTCGTTCTGGCGGGAGTTGTCCTGGCGCAGACTGCGCGAACGGGCCGAGTCGTTGACGCGGATCTGGTGCCACCCGCACGAATGGAGTGACGAATACACGCGGTTTCCACGCCAGGTGCTGCGGGGTGGGACGGAAACGCAATAGGCTACCGATATGAGCAACCTTTACGGGATTGACGTTGTGACCCTCGCTGGCGAGACCACCACACTGGAGCAATACCGCGGCAAAGTCATATTGATCGTGAATGTGGCGTCGCGATGCGGCCTGGCGCCTCAGTACCAAAAGCTGGAAGAACTTCACACAAAGTATGCCGATCGGGGTTTCACGGTCTTGGGATTCCCGTCAAACCAGTTCCTGCAAGAACTGGGAAGCAACGACGCAATCGGCGAATACTGCTCGCGCACCTGGGGTGTGACGTTCCCCATGTTCGACAAGATCAAAGTCAATGGCAAAAATCGCCACCCACTGTATGCGGAACTCACACAGCACCCCGACTCTTTGGGAATCGCCGGCCGAGTCGCGTGGAACTTTGAGAAATTCCTCGTGCTGCCCAATGGCGAAGTACATCGATTCCGCCCCACCACACAGCCCGACGATTCAGCGATTGTGTCGTTGATCGAGGCGCATCTTCCCCACTAACGCACCCCTTCCCCAAGGACCCCCATGAATACCTTCGACATCGCCCTGTGGGGCCCCGGCTGGGCCTCGCTCGCCGGAGTTGTAATCTACGGAATCTTGGTCATCACCCGCAGTGTGCGCGTGACCCGGGCACGGGCGCGACTACCCCATCGAATTCTCGTGACCGGCTCACGGGGCAAATCAGGAACAGTTCGCTTGATTCACGCGGCCCTCACAGGCGGCGGATTTCGCACCTATGGAAAGATCACGGGCACAATTGCCGTCGAACTCGACACGCACGGCAACGAACATGAAACCGTACGTATTGGCGTAAATGGAACACCCGAGATTCGGGATGCGATTCTTCGCGCATCACAGCAAGACGCCGAGATTTCCGTTTTTGAATGCATGGCGGTCACGCCTGCACTCATCGATCTCGTGCAAAATCAGTTAGTCAAGGCGGATGTTGTCGTTATTCCGACGATTCGACTGGACCACCTCGAAGAAGAGGGGCACACTGAACTTGAGATTGCCCTGAACATTCTGCATTCCGTAGGGCGTCCCGCCTTGATCATCACGGCAATCACGCAACCGGCTATTCGCCTGGCCTATGAACACTATTGCGAGGCTGCGGGAATCGACATTGAGTTTGTCACGGTGCCCAAAGCCGCCGCCGCAATTCTGGGTCACCATCCCGTCAATATTGCCATTGCAACGCGCGTCGCCCGGCATTACGGCGTTCTTGCGGCGAACGCGAAAGCGGGAATGCGTGCCGCCAGCCGTGAGCCCGAGGCCGCGACCATCCATATCTGGCCACCCACGGAATACCCCGATCGCACGCGCGAATTTGCCGTCATCGATTTGGGCGGAGCCAACGACCCTCAATCTGCGGCGGAAGCCATCGATGCCTCAGGAATCCGAAATTTCAGCCCCAACCTCATTCCCGTCATTGTTAATCGCTGGGACCGCCCACTACGATCGTTGTCGTTTGTGCATGCCATCCGAACAAGCGCCGCGCCAGTGGCGTTCGTGACAGGAACGCTGCGCAGCTGGGTAGCACGCGGGCATGCCGAGGCGAGTTCCACTGATGCCACGATTTATGGATTGTCCACCTGGTTGGCATCGTCGCCCACGGAACTCGGGTCAATTCTGCACGAAGAAACCGACGTCTCGGTAGGAATTCCCACGCTTGTATTACTGGAAAACGTGCACAACGGCACTGCCGATGCGTTGCGCGCAATGCTCGAAGAACACGGCGAAACATTGATTCTGGACCCCGTGAAGGGAGTGCGACGTGCTTGATCCGTACATTGAGATGGCACGTGGTGCATTCATTCTCGGAATGGTGATCACCGCACTGTTCTATGAACGCTTCCGAATGGTCTCGGGCGGCGCAATAACAGGAAGCTACCTGGCCTATCTACTCCTCATCGGTGATTACGTCGATGTCGCCGCATGGCTTGCCTTGACCTTTATCGGCTGGGCGTCAATTTACGCGGTGGGACGCGTGCTGCCCTTGCCTCGAAAGTGGATGTTCTTCGTCGGAATACTCGTGCCCGCCATTGTTCATGGCACGCTCTATTCGTTAGGCGCAATGGATGTTTTCGGCGGAATGACGATGCTCTTGACGGCCGGGCTATACGTCACAAATGGCCTGACGGCATACGATGTTGTGCGCGAAGGATGGGTGAAGGTCATGGGGGCCATCGCCGCGATTGTCACGATTACGCTGGCAATACTCATCCCGCTGCGTCTTTGGCTTGAAAACAGCGGATACTTCCAGTTGGGCAGTGATGTAATCCCGCCCATGTTCACGGGCCACGATCCTGTGCTGATTATCGTCTGCATCTTGCTGGCTGCCGCCGCACGTCTGAGCCTGGGCGTGGGTTCGGCCGGAATCATTGGAACCTTGTTCCTTTTCGAGATTGCTACCGCCGAGTCCCTGGCGATCATGATTGCTTTCGCCTTGATAGGCACGCTGATTTTCCGCAAAATTACGCCGCGGATGGCACTCACTCCACGTCAGCAGATGTACACGATTTTTATCGTGGGCGGGATCGTGTCCTGGTTTGGGCTTTTTTGGGCCACACTATTCGGGTGGGGCGGCGCCGCAATTCCCGAGGGCTACGCCCTCGAGCCCCTTATCGTGATTCCCCTGATGATTCTTGAGGGCACGAGAATGGGAATACCCAAGGCTTTGGGCGGTTCAGCGATGGTATTCCTCGCCGTCGCCGGAACGAGTCTGGTGACTCAGGCTGAAACCTCGCTGCAACCCGTCTATTACACGGCAATTTTTGCTGCTATCGCAGTCCTCTTTATTCCCGGTATTCGCGAATTACGCAAGGGTTGGACGGCCGCACGACAGGCGGGAATTACCTATCCGGTGATGCCACCCACCCCCGCGAAATAGGGTTACAGAACCTTCTTCACCACACTGGACTTCAGGAAAATCTGGCCGAAGCCATCGACCTTGGCATCGATGTCGTGGCCGTCTGGGCCATCGACCAAACGGATGTTGCGCACCTTGGTGCCAACCTTGATCGAGGTGGCGCTGCCCTTGACCTTCAGGTCCTTTGCGATGGTCACGGTGTCACCATCGGCAAGCGCGTTTCCTACGGAATCTTTGATAACCGAGGCTTCTGCCGCCGCTGCCGCGTCATCGGCAGTCCACTCGTGCGCGCACTCGGGACACACCAACAGGGCGCCCATCTCGTAGGTGTAAATGCTGGAACACAGTGGGCAAGGAGGCAACGTTTCGTCCATGCCACCATGCTATCGGGCGGGCGTCGCGGCCCATCGACGCGCAACAACCTGGTTGACAACCTCGATAAGAACAATCGCACTCGCAGAAACTGCGCCAACCGCGGTCCACTGTGACGCATCCAGCGGCACGAATTCGAAGAAATCCGCCACCAACGGGATCGTGAACGTGCCCCACGCCATCGCATACATGGCGGCCACGATGGCGATGCGCCAGCGGTCAAGCGGGCGTGCAAGTTCCGTCAACACCCAGAGGCCCGTCAACGCGATTACCAACGAAGTGGCAGTCTGTGCGGACGCCACATCCCATCCAGGTTGGGACCGCGCGAGGACATTGACCGCCACAATTCCGCCGCCCACGATGACACCGGCGGGAATGCAGAACGCCAGCGACCGCGCAAGGAATCCGGGAACATAGCGCCGAGCGTTGGGCAACAGCGCCAGTGCGAAGGCGGGAATCCCGATGGCGAAGCCGTCCACGGCGGACAATTGGCGGGGCAGGAACGGGAATGCCCATAGTGCAATACCAAACACCAAGGCGGTGGTCATGGCCCACGATGTTTTGGTCAGGAACAGCCGCGACACACGTTCGACGTTGGCAATCACGCGGCGGCCTTCCCCCACGATTTCGGGCAACGAGGCGAACCTGTTGTCCAGCAGGACAACTCGTGCGACGGCCTTCGTGGCCGCAGATCCGGTGCCCATCGCAATACCGAGGTCGGCCTTCTTCAGCGCTAACGCATCGTTGACGCCGTCACCGGTCATGGCCACGACGTGGCCGCGATGCTGCAACGCCACCACCATGTCACGTTTTTGCTCCGGCGTTACACGCCCAAAGACGGTGTGATTGTGCAGGGCCTCGGCGAGCGCCTCGATGTCGGTGGGCAGCCCACGCGAATCGATTCCGTCGCCATCGAACACCAGCCCCGCCTCGTGCGCCAAGAATGCGACCGTCGCGGGATTGTCTCCCGAGATGATGCGCACCGAGACACCCTGTTCCGCGAAATAGCGCAGAGTTTCGGCTGCGTCGAAGCGCAGCTTTTCGGTGAAGGTGACAACGGCAACCGGGACGATGGCCGAGGGCAGTGTGCCGTCCTCCGCGCCTATCCCCTGTGCATGCGCCAACACGAGTGTGCGCAACCCCGAACTTGCCAGTTCATCCGCCGCGGCGAGCGCCTCGCGGTGACCGGGTGTGTTGCCATTTAAGAGCATTTCAGGCGCACCGAGGTACCAGGTGCCCGGCTGGCTGTCGCTATCGACAAGGACACAGGCTGACCATTTTCGCACCGACGAAAACGCCACGCGCGAGAGCACCTGGACCGTCGGGGATGGCGTGAATGCCGCTGCAAGGCTTTTCGCCGTCGCGTTTGCGGTGTCGTCGTGGCCAAAGTGCCCCAGGGCGTCGATCCAGGTCACCGCGCCGGCCGGCACCTCGCCCACCAGGACCGCATCGTGAAATTCCGTGTCACCCATGGTGAGCGTTCCCGTTTTGTCGAAGCACACCACATCGACGCGCGCCAAGCCCTCGACCGCGGGAAGTTCCTGCACCAGAACCTTGCGCGCAGCCAGCTTCGCTGCGGCAACGGCAAACGCAATGCTCGTGATCAGTACCAACCCCTGGGGAACCATGCCAATCACGCTGGCGACAGCACCCACCAATGCGCGGCGCCACTCACCGGATTCCAGGGCGGTGGCCCAGCCGCCTACCGCCTGCATTTGCCCGTTCGCGATGATTGCGGTCAGGGGCACCAGTGCCCACGAGATCCAGCGGATGACCGTGTTCAAGGCGCCACGAAGTTCCGAGGCCACGAGCGAGAATTGTCGCGCCTCGACCGCAATGGTGTTCGCATAGGAGGCATCGCCCACCCGGAAGGCACGTGCACGGGCCGTGCCGGCAGTGACGGACGAGCCAGCCAGCAGGGTATCCCCCGGCGCCTTGTCGACGGGTTCCGATTCGCCCGTCAGAAGTGACTCGTCAAGTTCCAAGCCCGCGCTGTCCAGCACCACGGCATCGGCAACCAGCTGGTCGCCGGGCATAAGAACCAGCACGTCGTCTAACACCACATCGTCCACCGCGATTTCGGACACCACTCCGTCGCGCAGCACACGGGCGTTGGGCTGGCTGACCATCACCAGCCGGTCCAGGGTGCGCTTCGAGCGGTATTCCTGAATGATCCCGATGAGTACGTTGGCGACCATCGCGAAGCCGAACAGCGCGTCTTTCCATTCCCCTAGCGCCAGTAGCACGATGAACGCGCCACCCACGACACCGTTGAACAGCGTGAAGACGTTCGACCGCACGATGTGCCACAGGCGCCGACTGGTGCTGCGATCGTGCACGTTCGTCTGGCCCGCAGCAATCCGCTGTGCCACGTCAGATGCAGACAGCCCCGCAATCGGAATCGTCATCGTCAGCCCGAACAGTCGTCTTTAGGCGAAGAAAATGTTGCCGTCGCGCACTACGACGGGAATCGAGGCGAGAGGCTCGGATACCGGACCAGCCAGCGCCTCGCCAGTGTGGGTGTCGAATTCGCCGCCGTGGCAATCACACAAAATGACGCCGTTGCGTGGGCCAGTCAAACAGCCTTCGTGCGTACACGTCGCGTCGAACGCCGCCACCGAACTGTCATCCAGCCGTGTGATGACCAGGTCTGTGCCGTTGACCCTATAGTTTCGGCTGGCACCTACCTCGATGTCGGTGAGTGTCGCGATGGGTGTTGCCGAGTCAGATCCCGCCGGTGCCGCCCCGTTGGTGCATCCGGCCAACACCGTTGCCACACCAACCGCGGCCACACCGGATGCCGCCAAAACCGTGCGGCGGTCAACAGTCGACTCGGTCATGTGCGCTCCTCTTGTGCGGTTCACTACCTCTAACCTACGCGACGGTCGGGGGCTAAAAGCCGTAGCGCTCCATTGCTCGGCGCGACCACATCGACACGTGGTGGTGCATTTCGGGAATCAGCACTTCATGTTCGGGCTTCATCAAAACGCTGCGCATGATTCGCCCGCTGGGCGCATCGCGTTCAAGCTCCATGCCGCGCGCCGCAAGTTGGTCGGGCGTCACTACATAAGTCGCCAGGTGCGTTTGCTGAGGCCTCGTGGTATCGGCCGCCATCTCGAAGATCGCGTGCGACACGTGATCCAGTGCGCTCATGGATTCAACCCGCGGCAGGTAGGTAATGATGTCCAATTCGGGCTGCTGATACGGCTGCAGCACATCGGATTCGCTAATCAGTTCGTGCCACAGGCGGGCGGCACGACGGCCCGGTGCGATGATGGCACCCAGCCCATCGCGGGTGAGCGGGAAGACCTTCAGCGTTGCCCACAGAGCTGCCGCCGATGCACCCGCGCGCGAGCATTCCAGCTGAATCTCGCCGAAGTGTCGGTCAGTGCTGGCGAAGTAGGTATACGGCGAATCGTGCTTGTAATACTCGATGATGGACTGGTCGTTGAACAACACCGCGCCACACCCATAGGGCTGCAGGCCGTGCTTGTGGGGATCCACCACGACGGAATCCGAGTGCGCTATCGCCG
This sequence comes from Microbacteriaceae bacterium MWH-Ta3, assembly GCA_003053925.1. Classification (GTDB taxonomy): domain Bacteria; phylum Actinomycetota; class Actinomycetes; order Actinomycetales; family Microbacteriaceae; genus MWH-TA3. Next base: position 1,236,073 of record QBKD01000001.1, on the reverse strand, counting down.
CGTAGTGCCGTGCCGTTTCGGGCGAGAGTTCATCAGGGATCAGGCTAAAGAATCCGCCATATGCCGTGTCTACGTGAACCCGAGCCCCATACTGGCGCGCAAGCGGAATGATGTCGGCCAGCGGGTCCACGGCACCGAGGCCCGTTGTGCCGAGGGTGACAACAACCGTTCCGATACGCCCGGTCTTCAGTTCGACCTCGAGTGCGTCGAGTGACATGCGGCCGTCCGCCTCTGTCGCAATTGAAATGGTCGGAACATTCAGGACCTCGCCCATACGCGAATGCGTGTAGTGCGAATCTTTGCTGTGCGCGATGGCCTTGCCCGGGTTGACCTCGCGGCCCACCCACAGCGCCTCGAGGTTTGCGGTCGTCCCGCTCCAGGTCAGGTGGCCCAGGTATTTCTCGGAATACCCAAACATCGCCACAAGTTGGTCCAGCACCTCGCGCTCCATCAGCGTGGTTGCCTTACCGCCATCAATCGAATGATTGTTGGGGTTGATCATCATCGTGGCGGTGTAGGCCGCCATTGCCACGGGGTGCGGCGGCTTGAGCATTTGGCCCGCATATTGCGGGTGGAAGAACGGAAAGTTGTTGTCCAGGCGCTCAGTAAGTTCCGAGAGCACCTCGGCCACCCGAGCGGGGTCGGCATGCTGGGATTCGTGAACATCCCATTCGCCGTAGGTGGCCTTGATGTCGTTAATTCCGGAAACGACACCGGGCAGAATGTCGGACAGAATGACGGGCTTCTTCGTAGACACGCATACTCCTTTGTACGCAAACGATTCTATGCGCGTCAGCGCCCCGCGCACCCAGTGTTCGCGGATAGAGTGACAGTGTGATCCTTCGGCTGATAACCATTTCCCGTCCCGTTCTGTGGATCAACACGATTGGCACCACCATGGTGGCGCTGTGGATTACCGGCACCCTGTGGTCGTGGGACATCATCTGGATGCTGATGTGGGTCACGCTGCCGTTCAACCTCTTGATTTACGGCATTAACGACATATTCGACCAAGAGACCGATAATCTGAACATCCGCAAGGGCGGTTATGGCGGCGCGAAGATTCACCCGCACGAGGTGCCGTGGATCGCGTGGGGCGTTGTGGTTTCCAACGTGCCGTTCCTTGTGTACTTCGGCCTCAACTATTCGCTCGAGGCCAACCTCTGGATGTGGGCCTACAGCCTGTTCTTCCTCTTTTATTCGGCACCGCCGCTGCGATTCAAGGGCCGCCCCTACCTCGATTCGATCAGCAATGCCGACTATGCGTTCCCGCTGGCGTTCGTGCCGCTGGCACTGGGCGCCGAGCCCTGGTGGTGGGCCGTCTTCGCACTGATGGCCTGGAGCCTAGCGAAGCACACCTATGACGCCATTCAGGACATCGATGAAGACTCCGAGGCCGGCATCCGCACCACCGCCGTGCACCTGGGCGCTCGCGGTTCGTTGGTATGGGTCAGCTTCTGGTGGATTGTGTCCACCGTTCTGTTTGCGTTCGTCAACATTCCGCTTGCAATCGCGAACGCCGTGTACGCGGCGTGGCTGGTCTGGTTAATCGTTCAGGACAACACCACCGTGAACGCGAAGCGCGTCTACAAGTATTCGGTGGCCTACCCCTATGTGGTGGGGTCGGTGGCTGGCGTACAACTGGTTGGCGGAGTAGTCCTGGGGCTGCTGTAATGGCCGCGAAAAACATCGTTGTCGTGGGCGCGGGCCTGGGCGGCCTGACTGCCGCCGCGCTGCTGGCGCGTGCCGGACACCGCGTGACGGTCCTCGAGGGCAATGACTGGATCGGCGGCAAGTCCCGTCGAATCGAGGTTGCGGGCCAGCGAATTGACACTGGCCCTTCGCTCGTGACCTTTCCCGGCGTGCTGGACGAACTGTTCGACCGCTACGACGACCTGGGTGCTGCGGGCGCTGCGGGTTCGGCGCGCGACATCGCGGGATTGCGCCTCGAGCGACTTCCCGAGGTGGGCCGCTACTTCTTCCGCGGCACCGCCGCAAACTTGCCCGTTGAACCCGGCCACGAATGGCACGATGCCTGGACGCGATTCGAGGCGCAGCACGGCGGCCTGGGCCCTGCCATCACGCGTCTGCTGACCGCCGACCCGTTTGATGCGGGAATTCTTCCCGCCGTCACTGCACTCACCAGCCGATACGGCATTCGGTTATCCGCGCAGTCATTCATCAACGGCCTGCGCTGGATGCCCGAGGATCTGCGCGAGGTCATTGCGATTCATACGCTGAACGCGGGAATTTCGCCGGCGCGCACCCTCGCTCTCTATGCGTCGATGCCGGCAGTGATGGCGCGCGACGGCATCTTCGTGCCCACGGGCGGTGTGTATGAGATACCGCTGGCGCTGGCGCGTCTGGCAACCGAGGCGGGCGCCACAATCGTGACGGGCGCGCCGGTTACCCGAATCGCGCGCGGCACCGTATCGACTGCAGCACGGGACTACCCCGCCGACGTGGTGGTGGGAGCCACCGATGCCCAGGTACTGAATCGCCTGCTGGGGCGGCGTGCGCCGGCCGCGCGCCGCGCCTCGTGTTCGGGTATCGCCGTGTTCACGGCGTTGTCCGACCCGCTGCCCGACCACGTGGTGACCCATTCGGTGATTATGCCCGATAGTCCGCGCGACCTTCATCGGTCACTGGACCGCCGCGAGCTTCCCGAACAGACCATGGCGTTCTTGAACTATTACAAGCCCGGCCACATTTATCCCAACGACAAGGCCACTGCCGCCGTCCTGCTGACCGCGCCTGCCGACGGCCAGCGATACACGATTGACCACCCGTTCGTGCAGGCCGAAATGGCGCGCATCAGCCGCGTGATGGAACTGGACGGCTCGATTGCCGACCGCATTGTGGGCCACACCATCCTGGACCCGCAGTATTTCTCGGCCTTCGGCGCCGACGCGGGATCGCTGTATGGCGCCACTCGCCACCTGTGGCAGGGCGGCCCCTTCCATACCCCGCTGTACAACAGCCCATTGACGCCGTGGCTGTGGCGCGTAGGTGCATCGGTGCATCCCGGCGGCGGCATACCCGCCGTACTGGGCGGGGCGATGACCTCGGTGAAGCGGTTGCTGGACTCGCTTCGCTAAAAGGCTCAATCTGGGGCTTTGCCGCCTCGGATGTAGCGCACATGCAGCGCAGCATTGTTTACTGTGGTTCGTTTGGTCTGTACTGTGACGGCATGAGCGAACCCGATACAACGTCACCCCAGCCACGTGGAAAAATCGCTATTTGGACAGGCTCAATCGGCTTGGGCTTTTTTACGCTGACTGGTTTCATGTCAACATTTCAGACGCTTGGCGCCTACTCCATGATTTTTGGCCCGAATGTCAGTGCAACTCAATCCCCCGCACAGTCACTGGCGACAGCGGCATCCGGCATTGCTATGAGCTCATCTCTCTGGCTGGTGTCGTTGGCAATACTCGTAACGGGCCTAATTCTTCGATCGCGGCCACACCGTACCGGTGACGAACCACCCAACTAGGCTCAATCTATGGCAATCGAAAAACCCGTGTATCGAACCGTGGATTCACGGAACGGCATCGAGGTGCGGGATTATGAACCGTATTGGATCGCCGAGTGCCGGGTCGATCGTACCAGTGACCTCAACGATGCCTCGAATAGGGCTTTTGGGTCACTGTTTCGGTACATCAGTGGCGATAATTCCGCGGGGCAAAAGATTGCGATGACGGCCCCCGTTCAGCAGGTGCCGTCGGATTTGGGCTGGCTCGTATCGTTTGTGGTTCCCCGCGACGTTGCTGAGGGCGATATTCCCTTTCCGATTAGTTCGGCCATCACACTGAAAATGGTGCCAGCGGGCAGATTCGCGGCTTTGGTGTACTCGGGTGCGTGGAACGGCGAGAAGTTCGCCGCCATGAGCGCCAAGCTACTCGCCGCGGTGTCCACCATGTCTTTACTGCCCGATGGGCCCGTGTTCAGTGCCGTGTACAACCCACCGTTCATGCCGCCGTTCCTGCGCCGCAACGAGGTTCTCGTGCGTGTGGCACGTAACCCGGAAAAATCAGACTAGCCGCGCACTTCTCCCGCGGCTGAACGACGACGAATGGCGCTGATTCGTGAAGGTTGATGTGGTCCTGCACCTGTGGTTGTGACACAACTGCACTCTGGGAATGCCGATCGATTATGCTCCGTTAGGAGAAATGCCAGAACCGACGGCAAAACGCCTGTGCCCTCGACAGGAATCGAACCTGCGACCAAGAGATTAGAAGGCTCCTGCTCTATCCGCTGAGCTACGAGGGCTGATGTTTCTAGGGTATCCGAGTCACGCGGCTGCCGCGCCTCGACCCACTTAACGCCGTGTGCCGGCCACCCGAAGGCGACCGGCACACAATGCAGTAAAGCAGATTACGCGTTACGACGACGAGCGACGAAAGCGATTCCACCAGCGGCGATCAGCGCTGCTGCTGCGAATCCGATGATGCCTGTGTCCACGCCAGTAGCGGCGAGACCTTCGGTCGGCGCTTCTTGCCGCAACAGCCGCACCCGCACTGGCTGCACCACACACGGGTGAAGATATTTTCGTCGGCACCGGTTCGGCCTTCTGGACCTGGTCAGAGTTCACCGAAGCAAGCCTCTACGGAGCCGAAAACGATGTTTGGAACGATGACCTCAGCCTGTATGGTTCATGGGATTATTACGCGACTGTCGACCTCGTGAGCAACGGCACCGACCCCAGCACCCCGGTCGGTTGCTCGGACCCAGCAGACCTGACGGAGGCCACCGACGGCTCGGGCGACATCATCTTGACCTGTGACCCCGTGAGCATCGACAACGGTGACGGAGCGTACGAGGCACGCACAGAGATGCGCTTCTATGCCGATGGTCAAACCGTTCGCAAGCGGATTATCGTCACCAACACCGCTGCAGATCCTCTTGTTGGTCAGGTTGTCAGCATTTACTGGGACTCCTACTTCGATGAAGAGACTTCGGTATCGGGTTCAACCACCAGCGGCCTCGATGACTTCGCCGCAAACTATGGAACGGTGCCCGCCACAGAGTTGACCGCCGATGACTACTTCGCTGTAACTGACGACCGCCTGCAAAATGAGAACTCGCCTGTTACGGTCTACGCTTTCGGCTCGGCCGGCGCGGCAGTACCGCAATCGAACAACGTGACCGATGGATTTGTATCGGGCGGTATCGGTAACGGTGGCGACGAGCAGTACAGCTACTACGAACTCCCCTCCATCGCCCCTGGTGAGACTGTCGAAATTGTTGTGCTGAACAAGGTATTCCACTTCGACCCCGAGACCACCGCAATCGGTGACTACAACTCGTGGCAGACCGGCACCTGGGCTGCAGCTCAGCTCGCCTGGGCTGACTCCTCGCTGCAGTCGGGAACCGATGTTGTGTACGCCGGCATCGAAAACCGCGATGCTGTCCTGAACTGGACCCCCGCAGCTGCTGAAGAACCCGAACTCGCCGAGACCGGCGCAGACCAGGGTCTGGTTGCTGGTGCAGGCGCAATTGCTCTGGTGGCTATTGCTGCCGGCGCACTGACTGTCGTGGCACGTCGTCGTTCGCAGTGCGCATAGTTTCACCATAAACGTGTGGCCCAGGCATTCGCCTGGGCCACACGTCGTTAACCGACTAGTTGGGCAGATCGGGATCGCGTTTGAGTTCGCGACTCAAGAACGTCGCCACAATCATGAACGCAACGGGCAGCCAGAATGCCACGAAAATGCCGGTGATGTTGGCAATACCACCCAGCAGCGGCCCGACCCCCAGATTCGCCACGTAGACAAACGTCCACAAAATACTCTGCAATCGGTTCGATGTCGCAGGGTTGTCCGTGACCGCCGATACAGTCATCGCGATTGCCAAGGAATTTCCCGCTCCCCACAAAACAGCGGCGAAGTTTTCAAGTGGTAATGAGGGCGTAAACACGAACATCGCAATGCCCGCAGCAGCAACGAGTGACGAATATGCCACGACACGAATGCGACCAATGCGATCAACTATCCAGCCGCCAATTACGCGCATAACAGCCATTCCCAGCGAGAACAAGGTGTAGGTGAAGGCAGCCTCGGCGCTGGTACGACCGGCGTCGACAAGTGCCAACGGAATGAATATTGATGCGGCGCCCTCGGCCAGCACGAAGATGAACGCAATAAGTGAGATCTTGACGATACGTGGAACATTGATCCGAGGCTTTGCCACTGGGGCCTCGACCGTTGCATCGAGGTGATGAGCCAACTTGCCGTTGTCCCTGGGCAAGGTCACGGCACGCCAGACGGTGATTGCGCCAAAGATAATCGAGACACCGACAAGGTGTTCCACAGTTCCCACGCCAGCCTTAATTAGCCCACCGGTGGCCGCCGCACCCAGCAGAACGCCAATGGAATAGCCGCCGTGCAGCATGGGCATGCGACTCTTGGTCGATGCGCGATCAAGGTTCCCCGCCTCGACGTTCGATACAAAATCACCCGCGCCAAAAGGCACACCGAACAAAATTGCCAATGACATAGTCAGACCGGTATTTCCCGTTGACGCCACAAGAACCATGGCAGCCAAGAAGATGGGCATGGCCACAAACGATGTAACGGCAACCAGTCGGGAACCCCAGCGATTGATGATGGGGCCTGCCACAATCACGCCCGCAATGGCACCCGCCGCGAAAAACATCGCGAGTATGCCCATTTCGCCCAGCGACACTCCCAGGTAATCCCGAATGTCGGGTCCGCGCGTTGCCCAAGCGGTGTACATGAGGCCGCGGCCAAAGAACAATACGAAAACCGTGATGAACCATGCACGATGCGCTTTCGATGTTGTGGAACGTTCCAAGGACTGTGACATTAAGTGCCTTTCACCGCGATGTGACGATAGGTAACCAGCCTAATGTCCTGACAAAGCGTTCGGAACACCGGCCAATTACCGTCTGGCGCCCGCCAGCCCTAGTCTTATAGGCATGTCTAAGGTACTTGGTTCTCTTCCCGTCGGTGAAAAAGTTGGTATCGCGTTTTCCGGAGGTCTCGACACCTCGGTTGCGGTTGCCTGGATGCGCGAAAAGGGAGCAATTCCCTTCACCTACACCGCTGACCTGGGCCAGTATGACGAAGACGACATCGCGTCGATCCCCGACCGCGCCGGAATCTACGGCGCCGAGGCCGGCCGCCTGGTGGATTGCCGCCGTTCGCTGGTCGAAGAAGCGTTTGCCGCCATCGCCTGTGGCGCATTCCACATTCGCACGGGCGGAAAGGTGTACTTCAACACCACTCCCCTGGGCCGCGTGGTTACCGGCACATTGCTGGTTCGCGCGATGCACGAAGATGGCGTCGAAATCTGGGGCGATGGTAGCACCTACAAGGGCAACGACATCGAGCGCTTCTACCGTTACGGCCTGCTGGCTAACCCCAACCTGCGCATCTACAAGCCCTGGCTGGATGCCGAATTCGTCGAGGAACTGGGCGGCCGCCACGAAATGTCGGAATGGCTGCTTGCCCGCGACCTGCCCTACCGCGCCTCGCAGGAGAAGGCCTATTCAACCGACGCCAACATGCTGGGCGCCACGCACGAAGCAAAGTCGTTGGAGTTCCTAAACACGTCGTACGAGATCGTCGAACCCATCATGGGCGTGAAATTCTGGGATCCCTCCGTCAACATTGAGACGGAGGATGTCACGATCACGTTCCGCCAGGGCCGTCCCGTGGCGATCAATGACGCCGACTTCAGCGATGACCCGGTTGGCCTGATGTACGAAGCCAACACGATCGGTGGGCGCCACGGTTTGGGCATGTCCGACCAGATTGAAAACCGCATCATCGAGGCGAAGAGCCGCGGTATTTACGAGGCTCCGGGTATGGCGTTGATCTTCACCGCCTACGAGCGACTGGTTTCCGCAATTCACAACGAGGACACCATCGCCGCGTACCACAACGAGGGTCGCCGCATGGGTCGCCTCCTGTACGAAGGCCGCTGGCTTGATCCCCAGACCCTCATGCTGCGCGAATCCTTGACCAAGTGGGTGGCCTCGGCCGTCAATGGTTCGGTCACGCTGCGTCTGCGTCGTGGAGACGACTACACGATTGTCAACACCCAGGGCGAGGGCTTTAGCTATCACCCCGAAAAGCTGTCGATGGAGCGCACCGAGGATTCGGCATTCGGCCCCACCGACCGCATCGGCCAACTGACCATGCGCAACCTTGATATTCAGGACACGCGCGCGAAGCTGGATTTGTACCGCGCACAGGGGCAGCTGGACGGTGGCCAGTTCGAACTGGCGTAATACCCCGATTTACAACTGTGGGGCTGATGCGTTTCGTCGCACCAGCCCCACCGTTCGTTAACTCGCGTTAGTAGTCGCACACAATGATCCAGCGGGCACCGGCCAGGTTGTGCCAGCCATATACGCCACTACCCACCTGACCTGGAACCACACAGGGGCTTCCAATGATGGGATCGAGACTTTGGCGCGGGTTCACGAAAATCGAACCGGTTGTTGCGTGTGACGAGACGACATATCCCAGCTCCACAACGTGACCGTTTTCCGGGTACACATCAGTTAGTTGACCGGCCGCCGCAAGATACAGAATCGATCCCGCCGCCCATGCTGACGTGTCCAGGTTGCGGACAAGCCCATATGTGGTGACATAACCTTCGGAACCCGAAGCAATGTCTTCCGTGAGAATTCCAATGACCGAGGTCGTCAGCAAAGGCGATGTGTAGTCGCCATATTCGACGGTGATACGGCCGAGCGCCGATCCATTCACGCGCACAGCACGCCCGTCAAGTAAGGTTCCACCGTTCGAGTTGCGGACACGTTGAACGTTTTCTTGACCCACCTGCAGCGTGACCAAACCGTCCTTCAGCTGCAAGTCGACGGTGCCGTCCTCGTCGTTCCAGGTCATGCGGCCCGGCGCATTGGTGGCGTTCGAATTGGTGTCGAACTGAAGGTAGCCGAATCCCGCGAGGTGACTAAAGTTATCGAGGTCCAGGCTGAGGCTTTGACCCGTCATGTCGTACATCAACGGAGGCGAGGCGCTAACAACACCCGTGGGACCTTGGGCGCCCTCAGCGCCTGCTGCTCCGTCGAGTCCGTCTAGCCCGTCAAGACCGTCAAGACCGTTTGCACCCGGTGCACCGTCGGTTCCGTCGGCACCATTGGATCCATTCAGGCCGTTTGATCCGTCCGCACCCGGGGCGCCATCGGCACCGGGCTCTCCCGCACTGCCGTCTGTGCCGTTGATGCCGTTACTACCGGGGGCGCCCACAGCTCCGTTGATGCCATCCACGCGCAACGACAAAACGCCGCTTCCCAGACCCAGCGCCACACCCGAAATTGACAGAGTCGTGACGATTGCGCACCACACCAGAACTTTTAAAGCAGAAGACGTGTTCATGATGACCTCCGAATTGAGTGTTAAGTTGTGGTGCGCTCAGACTACGCCCGTTAGCGCGTGGCGAGCAAAACGACGTCGCGCGCGACGCGATCACCGTCGGGCGTCGCAACGACGCGTTCACGCTGCTCCAACGTCACCACGGTGAGCCCCGCGGCAGTAGCCGCGCCTCGGAGTTCATCCATCGTGGGCAACACCGATGCTTCGCGTGGTCCACCCCACCCGTGTTCCAGATTCTCGCGGGCATGCCACACGCCAAAGAACGTTCCCCCCTCGCGAAGCTTTGTGGCGGCAACCGCAATTGCGCGAGCCAATGGTTCCGCAGGTATTTGCAAGTAGGCCATGACCGCGAGATTCGCCGGAGCCACCAGTGCGTGATAGTCCTCGGTCACATCCGCAAGGGTGGACACGCAACGATCCTTTACGCGATCAAATTCCGCGCGGTCATCAAATTTTGCCAGTGCGGCGGCCGAAAATTCCACGACCTCGACGGCCCACCCACGGCGCGCAAACCACAGCGCATTACGGCCCTCACCGCCCGCGATATCCAGCATCGTTCCGGGGCGCAGATCGCGCAGATATTCCACGACAAACTGGTTGGGCTCGATACTCCACACCGTTTCCGACGCCCGATAGCGTTCGTCCCACTCCTGTGCATCCATGTGACGAGCCTAGGGGTACTGATGGACTTCCCATCTCCTGTCGCGTGCGAAAACGCGGTGCCGTAGAGTCGAGTCACACCTGTTACTCACCGTTGAGGAGCACCTGCACATGGCCGCACATACGCCTGTCATTCCCCCACTGGAAAACCGCGATGAACTCGAGGCGTTGGCCATAGAGCAGGTGCGTGAGTGGCTCGCAGAGTCCCGCACTATTCCGGCGTCGGTTGCGTCGCAGAGGCTGGCAGGGTTGCTGCAAGACGACAATGGCCTGGCCTTCGCCGTAGGTTTTGTCGATGGCGTAGTGCGCCCCGAAGACGTGCGCGTGGCAGCGCGTAACCTCGGCGCACTCACGGGAATAATCCCAAGCTTCCTGCCCGGCTTCTTACGCGCGGCAATCCACGTCGGTGCATTTGCTGGCCAGATTTTCCCGTGGATTGTCATTCCCCTTGCGCGCCGGGTGCTGCGTTCAATGGTGAGCCACCTCGTCATTGACGCCACCGATGCCCGGCTCGGGCAGGCACTGGCCCACCTTCGTGCGGGTGGCGCTGAACTGAATATCAACCTGCTGGGCGAATCAGTGTTGGGTAAAGCCGAGGCCGCCAAGCGACTTGCTGGCACAGCGCGACTTCTGGAACGTGACGACGTCAATTATGTGTCAATCAAGGTGTCTTCCGCCGTGGCGCCGCACTCGCCGTGGGCATTCGATGAAGCCGTCGCGGACATCGCGGAATCTCTGATTCCGCTGTACCGAATTGCTGCGACAGCGGAACACCCGAAGTTCATCAACCTCGACATGGAGGAATACCGCGACCTCGATCTGACGATTGCGGTGTTCACCTCAATCTTGGACATGCCCGAGTTCCATAACCTGTCGGGTGGAATTGTGCTGCAGGCCTATCTACCCGACGCCTTGGGCGCCATGATTCGCCTGCAGGAATGGTCGGCTGCACGCCGAGCACGTGGCGGCGCCGACATTAAGGTGCGCGTGGTGAAGGGCGCGAACCTTCCCATGGAGCAGGTCGACGCCGATATTCATGACTGGCCGCTGGCCACGGTGCACTCCAAACAGGATGCCGACACCAATTACAAGCGCGTGCTGAACTACGCCGTGACACCCGAGCACGTGGGCAATGTTCGCATTGGTGTCGCGGGCCACAATCTGTTCGATATCGCGTTCGCCTGGAAACTTGCCGAACACCGAGGCGCGTCCCATGGCATCGAAATCGAAATGCTGTTGGGCATGGCGCAGGCGCAGGCCGAGGCTGTGCGCCGCACCACCGGTGGCCTGCTGCTGTACACGCCCGTCGTTCACCCCACAGAGTTTGATGTGGCAATCGCCTACTTGATTCGGCGCTTGGAAGAGGGCGCGAGCAGCGATAACTTCATGTCGGCCGTATTCCAGCTGGACGACCCCAACTTCTTTGCCCGCGAACAGCACCGCTTCAGCGCAAGCCTCGCGGCACTTGATTCGACAATTCCCCTGCCGCATCGCGTTCAAGATCGCACACAGCGGTCGACTGCTCACGTGAATGACTTCCACAACAGCGCCGACACCGATCCGGCCATCGATGCGAACCGCCGGTGGGCCTACGACATCATGGCCCGTAGCGAGAACAGCACCCTAGGGATTCGCGAGGTTGAATCGGCCTGGGTTCACTCGGAAACGGATTTGTCCGCCATTGTCGCCAAGGCACAGAAGGGCGGAACCACCTGGGCGGCTCGTTCTGCTGCTGAACGCGCCGAAATTCTGCACCGAGTGGGCGACATGTTGGAAGCACATCGCGCCGAACTCATCGAAATCGCCGCGCACGAAACGGGAAAGACCGTCGATCAGGCGGATCCCGAAATTTCCGAGGCCATCGACTTTGCGCATTATTATGCCCAGCAAGCGCTAGAACTCGAAGCCGTCGATGGCGCCACTTTCATTCCGGCCCGTGTCACGGCGGTCACTCCGCCGTGGAACTTCCCCATCGCCATTCCCGCGGGAAGTGCTTTGGCCGCACTAGCAACGGGTTCTGCCGTTATCTTCAAGCCCGCGGGGCAAGCTGCACGTTGCGGCGCCTATCTTGCCAGCCTGATGTGGAAGGCGGGGGTCCCCAAATCCGCACTTCATTCGATCCAACTGTCCGAAGCGGAACTGGGCCAGCAGTTCATTTCCGACCCTCGCATCGACCGTCTGATACTGACCGGCGGATACGAAACCGCACGCCTGTTCCGAGAGTTCCGACCCGATTTGCCGCTATTGGCGGAAACGAGCGGAAAGAATTCCATCATTGTGACGCCGTCGGCCGATATTGACCTTGCGGCAAAAGACGTTGCGTATTCCGCTTTCGGCCATGCTGGGCAGAAGTGTTCGGCGGCCTCAGTTGTGATTTTGGTGGGCAGCGTTTCGCGCTCCGACCGATTCCGCCGACAGCTCGTCGACGCCGTCGAATCCATGCCGGTCGACTATCCGCACAATCCCCTGGCTAAAATTGGCCCCATTATCGAGCCCGCGTCGGGCAAATTGTTGCGGGGATTGACTGAACTGGACGGCCACGAGAAGTGGCTGGTTCAGCCTCGAAAGCTTGATGACAGTGGCCGACTGTGGTCACCAGGAATTCGCGATCACGTTGCACCGGGTGCGCCTTCACACATGGTCGAATACTTCGGCCCGATCCTGTCCATCATGACCGCGGCAACACTGGACGATGCCATCGAACTGCAAAATGCCGTGGATTACGGACTGACCGCGGGCATTCATTCGCTGGATCCCCGTGAAATCACTCACTGGCTGTCCTTGGTCGAGGCCGGAAACCTGTACGTGAATCGAGGAATCACTGGGGCCATCGTGCAGAGGCAGCCGTTCGGCGGCTGGAAGCGTTCCGCAATTGGGCCTGGCGCCAAGGCTGGCGGACCCAACTATCTACTGGGCCTGGGACGCTGGGAACCCGCGAAAGCCACGGTGCGAGCTACCGCGCGGAATTCGCACCGCCACCCCGATGTCGATGCGATGCTCGACATCGCACGGCACCACGTGACCGCCACCGATTACGCATCGTTGAAGCGTGCCGCCGCATCCGATGCGACAACGCCGTCACAGTATTACCGCAACGCGGATGTGACGGGCCTGGCGTCAGAAATCAATGTCTTCCGATATCTGCCAGCTCCCACTGTGGTGCGATTCGACGCCGATGCAACGACCTACGAATTCTGGCGCATGGTGATCCTTGCGCACTACATTTTCGACGCAACATTCGTGATTGACCCCACAAACCACGCCGTGGCTACCGCTGCCGGCGCGTTACACGATTCGGACATGGTGTCCGTGCGATACGAAACCGCGGCAGAGTTCGCGGTGTGGGCGTCTCATCACCACGACATTCGCATTCGCTGGATCGGGTCCTCGCCGGAACTTACCCACGGTTCGCCGTTCGCCGATCCCACAATTGCCCTCTACGACGGACCCGTGACGGAATCCGGCCGCATCGAGTTGCTGCCCTTCTACCGCGAACAGGCCGTGTCGGTCACAGCCCACCGTTTCGGCAATTCGCTGCCCATGTTGAACGAAGTGTCGGGGCTCTTGCCACTCAACGATTAGGGCGTTGTGCCACAGGTAGTTTCGCGATGTACCAACTAATTACGGCGACGGCGAACCACGCGGCGACCACAATCCAGAAAGCGTACGTAATGCCGATTCCTTGAGCCACAGCACCCATCCCGATTTTGGCCAACGCAATCATGCCCATTTCGACCAGGCTCATCCGAGCCATGACATCCGCCGTCGACATCCCCGGGACCGTGTTTACCGCCGAGAAAATCGAGGGAACGACGGCACCAGTGCCGAAGCCCGCGATGCCCCACAGAACCGAGACCACGAGCACCCCGACAAATTCGTTGGAATCGATAAGTTGCGGCCCCACGATAATGCTGATTCCAACAGATACACCCGAGATCAGCGCGCCGACCGAGGCCAGCGTGCTGAAATGCATACGGCGAGTGAACGAGGTAATCAGGAGCCGGCCCGCGATCATTGCTGCCGCGAACGCCGCGTACGGAATTGACCGAGTAGCCACATGAAGCCCCAACCCGTCTCGGGTCAAAATTGCACTCCAGTCAATCATCGCCGCCTCGGGGAAAACCCCCACAAAGAGTCCGGCAGCCAGCAGATAGACGCGTTTCGGCATGCGACGCCACGGCACACGAGCAGTGTCGGAATGGTCATCGGCGTCGACGCCCTCTGCCTTGTTCAAGAGCGCCGTGCCCCACAGGAGGAATATCGTCAAACTGACGGCGGCGAACACCACGAAGTGCACGCGGATGTCCAAAATGGGCGTGAGGAAACCCGACGCCGCCGCTGATACCGCGGCACCAATCGACCATGCCGCGTGAAACCGACCCAAGATAATCTTGCCCGCAAAATTCTGCGCCACGACGGACTGGGCGTTCACCGAAATGGTGAAAGTGGACATACAAAATGCCGTGGCAAATGCAACGATGAAGTAGATGATGGGGTTCTGGATGAAGCCGATGGTTGCGGTCAGCACAGAAAACGCGATGAACGCCCCAATTGCCAGCCGATTACCGCCCAAGCGGGTGACGAGCCAATGCGCCGATCCCAGGCCCGCGGCCGAGCCCAGAGCGAGGAAGCCGACAATGACACCCCACTGCGCGAATGTGACACCAATTTGGTCGATGATGTCCGGTACTCGTGGGATTTGGACAGCCGAAATAATGCCGTGCATCAGAAAGGCAACGAGCAGCGACCTCTGTAATTCACGTTGCCGAGTGGGACTGGAAAGCGTCATCAGTTAAGGCTATCGCGCGCGCTGTTGGCGGGTCGCCAGACAAGGGCACTAAGTCGCATAGGCGCAGACGGCACGGAGTGTTACATTGGCACTAGAGCACCGAGGCTCGCCCATTGTCAGGAGGACATCATGCAGGTTTCAGGAAAAGTACTCGTCGTCACTGGTGGCGGTGCGGGAATTGGGCGCGAAACTGTTCTCGAATTAGTTCGACGCGGGGCCCGTGTTGCTGCTGTTGACATGAACGAAGCGGGGATTGCCGAAACCATTGCCCTTGCGGGTGAGAACGGCGCACAAATTTCCAGCCACGTTGTCAACATTGCTGACCGCAAGGCCGTCGCAGCACTGCCCGAGGCCGTGATCGCCGCACACGGTCAGGTCGACGCCCTGGTGAACGTTGCGGGAATCATTCACAAGTTCAAGCGTGTCAATGACTTGGATTTCACCGAAATCGAGCGCGTCATCGATGTCAACCTTTGGGGCCCCATCAACCTCGTGAAAACCTTCCTGCCCATCTTCCTCACTCGACCCGAGGCCCACATCGCCAACGTGTCGAGCATGGGAGGGTATGCACCCGTCCCCGGCCAAACCATTTATGGCGCAACAAAGGCGGGCGTTCGCTTGCTCACCGAGGGCCTGCATTCCGAACTCCAGGGAACCTCTGTTGGCGTCACCACGATTTTCCCCGGCGCGATCTCGACAAACATCTCCGTGAATTCGGGCGTGGTCACGGCCGATGAAGCCAAGAAGATGGCCGAGGGCGCGGGGCCTAAGTTTAAGATGACGTCGCCCGTCGTCGCCGGTCAGATGATCGCCGACGGTATCGAAAAGAAGTCGTACCACGTCTTCATTGGTTCGGACGCGCGCCTCATGGACCGCCTCATTCGCCTGATGCCGGAACGGGCCGCCGCACTGATTTACAAGCAGATGGCGTCTCTGCTGGGCTAAGTTCCCCCTTCGACGGCGGGCTCGGGAAACCGGGCCCGCCTTTTGTTGACCCTCTCTAACCGCGTTAGGGTTGTCCAATGAGCATTGCTGACGACCGAATTGTTTGGATTGACTGCGAGATGACGGGACTCGACCCCGAAATCGACGAGCTGGTCGAAGTAGCAGTGATTATCACGGACTACGAACTGAAGCCTCTGGATGCGGGATTCCAGATTGTCATTGCGCCATCGGACCGCGCGCTGCAGAACATGAACGACTTTGTCACCGCCATGCATACCTCCAGCGGACTGATCACCGAGCTCGCCGATGGTGTCGAGCTGAACGAGGCACAGCAGCAGATCCTCGCCTACATTCAGCGTTTCGTGTCACTCCCCCGCACCGCAGTCGTTGGCGGCAATTCCATCGGGACCGACCGCATGTTTATCCACAAATATTTGCCGCTGGTGGACGAATTCGTTCACTACCGGTCTATCGATGTGTCGAGCATCAAGGAACTGGCACGACGCTGGTTCCCCCGCGCGTACTTCCAGAGCCCCGAGAAAAACGGCGGTCATCGGGCCCTTGCCGACATTCGCGAGTCGATTCGGGAACTGGATTACTATCGCACCGCTGTTTTCCGCGACGGTGTTGGGCCCACAAGCGCCGAGGCGAAAGAATATGCCGCGGCAGCAGTGGATAAATGGACGTCAACTGTGTAATACAATGAGATGTTGCGTTTTTCGCACGTGGTGGCTATAGCTCAGTTGGTAGAGCATCCGGTTGTGGTCCGGAAGGTCGCGGGTTCGAGCCCCGTTAGCCACCCCACTCGGGTCCAGCTTCGGTTGGGCCCATTATTTTTCCGCCAATCGTTGCGGCAACACCGTCGAGCTCGTCGTCGCGTTGGTCGGTGTAAATAATTTCATCCGCCAGAGCCTGCGGGAATTCACGATTCATGACCGCCAATTCCTGGGCGGCCCACCGATCGAAGTTCTCCGCCGTCGTTGAACCGTCGCGCTCGACCGCCCGCATGCGCCGAATATCGTCCGCGCATTCCACCCACAGAATCAGGTCGGCGATTTCGGCCGTCGCGCGGCACGCAATGCCGCAGCCCTCGATAATGACAATGGGTGCGACCGGCACGGAAACCACATCACCGTAGTCATTTTCCGGCCAGTTCCAGCGTCGATACTCGCCAGCGAGACCCTGCGACAGTGGCACAACAACACCCGCGATGATGGTATCGCGACCCGCCTCGAGCCCGTCCCAACCGGGGTACGCATCGTCGAGGTGAACCACGGGGGCACCCCACAGCTCGCCCAGTCGATTCGCGAGGTCGGTCTTGCCGGCGCCACTTCGACCATCAATCAGGACCAGTTGAACGTCAGGCACGCAGCACATCCCAGTGGCCGAACGCAACGGACACCGCAACGGCTGCGGCCGTGATGACAAGCGCCAGGAACATCACCCCATAATCCCATGCGCGCAGTGGCACAAAACGCGACCATACGCGATCGGCGCGGGCAAAGCCGCGAATTTCTGCAATGTCGCTCATACGAATCGCGCGACGGATGGCCACAACGAGAACGGTCATCGCCAGCGCCAATGGCGGCGACCCCACGCCTCGGGCACGGCGAGCGGAAATCGTTTCGGATACGTCGGCCGCAATAACCGGCACCAAGCGAATACCTATGAGCAACGCGATGACGAACCGGTACGGCGCAACACGCGACACCGCACACCACGCAGCGAAAGCCGAAAAGTCCAGTCGCCGCGTCACCAGAATCGCGGGCACGGCGATTGCACACACGCGCAGTGACATGGCCAGCGCTACCTGCAACGAGCCCTCGGTGACGTGAAAGTATCCCCACTCCCACACCGCCGCACCAGATGGCATGCCATAGACGGCATTGATGGCGAAAGCACCACCGGCAGACACCACAACCATCACCGCGACGGGTCGCCACGAAAAGACGGGCGTATGGCGGCCGTTTGTCACAGCGATGAGGGCGGTGAGGGGAACGCCAATCAGCACCGGTGTCCACACGTCGATCGTCAGCAACAACACCACAGCCGGAATCATCATGATTCCGACTAACACCACAGGATGCGCGCGCTTCATGAGACGGGACCCATCTGCACGACCCGAGCGCCTAACGACGCCACCAGGTGCTCGTCATGTGTGGCAATCACCACGGCGCCGCCACGACAGACATAGTCGCGCAGTACTGTAACCAGCGCGAACACCGAATGCGGATCTTGGCCAAATGTCGGTTCGTCCAGCAGCACCACGCGCGGTGTGCCAGCCAGAGCAATTGCCACTCCGAGCCGGCGGCGCTCGCCGCCGCTGAGGCTGTGCGGATGGTGGTCAGCCACGTGTGACAGCCCGAGCGCCGCGAGCAGCTCTGCCGGCGCTTCGTCCGCTACGCGGCGATGAATAAACCCATAGGCAGGATTCTGCAACATTGAGGACACCGCGGCTGCGAGGTGGCGCGGCCGTGTTCGATGCGGTGGTCGATGCAAGGACGCCACCTGAACACTGCCCGCACGCGGCGCAGCGAGCCCACCCCACACGCGTAGTGCGGCAGTCTTGCCGCTGCCCGTCGCACCCATCACGGCAACGCAGTCACCGGCCCGAACCTCGATATCGGGAACGGCAATATGCCGACCGAGGGCACCCCGCGACGCTGTCACGTGGGTCGATCGCAGAACAATGTCGCGCGGCTCTTCACGTGAGTTTGCGGCCCCGCCGGCTGATTCGGAACCCGCGGGCTCGGCGGGCTCGGGTGCCGACGCCGGGACTTGCACTCCCCAAGCGCGTAATTCGTCGGCGCGCGAGGACAGCACCTCGGTAATCGGCCCGTCCGCAACGATGCGACCGTCGACGACCACAACAATGCGGTCCATGACATCACGCCACTCGTCGAGTCGATGTTCCACCATCACCAGCGCCACCTCACGTGACGCAATTGCGTGCAGCACTGCGTCACGAACACGACGGGCATTCGGCACATCGAGGCCCGCCGTGGGCTCGTCCATCACCAACACATCAGGCGAACCCGCGAGCGCCGCCGCGATGGCAACCCTCTGCTTCTCGCCCCCCGACAATGCCGCCGTGCCCCGGTTTCCGTCCATTGTGAGACCCACCGTCATCATGGCGTGTTGAACACGAGGCGCGACCTCTGCCGCGGTTCCGACCGCGGTTTCCGCAACAAATCCAATGTCCTCTGCAACGGTGGGAAACAGAATCTGCTCGTCGGGTTCCTGCCCCACGAAACCCACCGTTTGTGGGGCACGAACAAACGAACCCGTGCTGGTGCCCAACTCTGCCGCGTCGATTCCCGCAATGGCGCGAACAAGCGTTGACTTGCCCCCGCCACTGGGCCCGGTTATCAGGACTCGTTCGCCGGCCGTAATGGTGAAGGACACATCGCGGATGGTCGCATCGTCGGCGTCAGCAAAGGTCCAACCCCAGGAATCGGCGTGAACTAGTGAACGAGTCATGAGCGGAGCGCTGAGATAGCTGTCATTTAGGCGGCGTGCCCGAACGTGCGCAGTACTCCTGTCCGTGAAAGACCACGCACAACAAGGATCGAGAATCCGCCCGCGAGGACAACACCCGAGATGGCCGCGGAGGCAATGTAGACGGTGGTGAATGCGGTCGTTGCGCCGGCGTACCAATTCAGCACCTCGAGAGTGCCCTGTACCGTGCCCGCCAGAACGCCCGCGAGTGCGACGATACCCCAGCCGTAGCGGCGGTAACGACCAGCGGCGAAGCCCGCTTCAAGAGCAAGACCCTGCGCAAGACCCAGCAGCAGAGCCGCACCGCCCCACGCGTTTCCGATGGCCACCGAAACCACCGCGGCAATCATTTCGCCGGCGAAAGCAGCGCCCGGCTTGCGCACGATCAGCGCAACGAGCATTCCGCCAACCAGCCAACCGCCGTCCAGTAGCGCTTCAGACCCCGGTAGTACGAGCGTCAGAGCGCCGCTCAGCGGCACATAGGCCTGCCCCCAGAGGACAAACAGAACGCCGGCGGCAACCGCGACGACGGTGGCGACGAGGATATCCACCGTGCGCCAGGGCGACAGGGTAAATGATGTGGATGAGGACATGATGTGCACCTTTCGTGAAGTGCACGGGTTAGAGAGACCTTCCTTCGTCGGCATGACCCGAATCAGGTTCGACGGTCGAAGCGTGTGCTTCCTCTCAGCCCTTGTGGGCTCCCGTGGTAGTCCTCAGCCTACCGCGGCGACCCTAGAATAAGTATCATGGTCGAACTTCTTACGAACCCCGATGTCTGGCTCGCATTCCTCACCCTGACGGTGCTGGAAATTGTCTTGGGAATCGACAACGTCATCTTCATTTCGATCCTCGCGGGCAAGCTTCCCGAACACCAGCGCGAGAAGGCCCGACTGGTGGGCCTCGCCGCCGCGTTGATTATGCGCATTGCTCTGCTGGCCGCCGCCGCCTGGATTGTGTCGCTGACCAGCGACCTGTTCCAGATCGGTTCATTCGGTTTCAGCGGTCGCGACCTCATCATGATCGGCGGTGGACTGTTCCTGGTGTACAAGGCCGTTTCCGAAATCCACGAACGTCTCGAGGGCGTCGAGCACGCAGCAGGCGGTAAGGGTGCTGTGACGGCGACCTTCGCCGCCACGATCGTTCAGATCATGTTGCTCGACATCGTCTTCTCGCTCGACAGTGTGATCACTGCCGTGGGCATGTCAGATGACCTTCCCGTCATGATCGCCGCCGTCGTTATTGCTGTCATCGTCATGCTCTTCCTGTCGGGCTCCATCAGCCGACTGGTCGAACGCCACCCCACGATCAAGATGCTGGCTCTCGGCTTCCTCCTGTTGATTGGCGCCATGCTGATCGCCGAAGGATTCGACGTTCACGTGGACAAGGCGTTCATCTACGGACCCATGGTCTTTGCCGTAGCGGTAGAGACGCTGAACATCCTCGAAAAGAAGCGCAAGGAAAAGCGTCTGCAGCACGACATCGAGCCGGTTCACCTGCGCTCGACGTTGCCCGGCGACGACGCGGAATCCACCACACAGAACTAGCCCATGCTGGCCGACGAGGTTTCTCAGTTAGTCGAGTCGGTTCTCGACCAGCTCGAGAAAGACGAGGCGGTAGCCCTTGTTTCCACGCTTATTTCCGCGGGGAGCGCCGTCAGTGAAGAACTCACGCTGGAGTCCGCGCTGCGCACAATTGCGGACATTGGCCGGCGGCTGACGGGCGCGAAGTACGGGGCAATCGGCGTGCTTTCGCCCGCAGGCGTGTTTGAACGCTTCATCCATGTGGGAATGACGGCAACCGAGATCGAGGCGATTGGCGCGTTGCCCGTGGGCAAAGGCGTGTTAGGTGCTGTCGTTGCCGAACAACACGCGATGCGGTTCGCCGACCTCAGCAGCGATGCCGCGGCATCGGGCCTGCCCCAGCACCACCCCGCGATGCACTCGTTCCTCGGCGTGCCGATTTACATCGACGGCGTCGTATACGGAAACCTGTACCTCACCGAAAGTGCGCGCGGCGGTTTTACCGACCTCGACGAGGCAGTTATCGTCGCACTGGCGCACATCGCCGGTGGCGCGATTGCGAACGCACGAAAATTCCAGTGGGAACAAATGACGAGCGCCCTCAGTGAACACGCCGTCGCTAATTCACGTAACGTACTGGAGGGCTCGTTATCCGCCGCCGACTTCGATTCTGTCGTGTCAGAGGTGGCCGACATCATGCAGTGCGCGGTCGTCGTAACGCAATATGTCGTTGATGCGCAAACGGTGGCGCTGGCAGAGAGTGGCACGGCGACGGACGAAATTCGCGACATCATGCGCGATGCGGGTCGCATGTTGATGCGTGCCGACGAACTCGATGTTGCGGCCATTGAAGAATCAATTTCCGCGATGACACCAGACCCCGTCATCGCCGTTCCGTTCCTTAATGCACACGGTTCCGTGATCGGTTCGCTCGTTGCGGTTCGACCCCACAACGGTCTGCCCTTTGTCGATGCCGAGCGCGCCATGCTGGCCTCGTATGCGCGCATCATCGCGTCGTCGCGGGAACTTGCGCTGTCGCGTCACAACGAGCAGCGCCTGACGCTGACGGAAGAACGTGAACGTATCGCGCGTGATTTGCATGACCACATTATTCAGAGCCTGTTCGCCATCGGCCTGTCAATTGATGGTGTCGTGGGCCGCGCCTCGCCCGATATTGCGTCGCGGCTGTCACAGCAGGTGGACGAGATCGACACGACGATTCGCAAAATTCGCAACACGATTTTCAATTTGTCCCAGCCCTCGCTGCCGGGGAACACCAGTTTTCGCGCGCGAATTCACACCATGGTTCGTCAACTGCTGGGCGAACACGGAATCGATTATCGTGTGGAGTTCGAAGGCCCCATCGATTCCCTGGTGGGCAGCGATCACCAGAGCGACATCGAGGCGGTGCTGCGCGAAACCATCGCCAACATCGTCCGACACGCCAATGCCCAGCATGCCGCGGTTGCCGTGCGCGTGTCACCGTCGCGGATCCGCGTTGAAGTGTCTGACGATGGCGATGGCTTGGGCGACACGACGCGCCGCAGCGGCCTGGCAAACCTCGCTGCACGCGCAGAAAATTCTGGCGGCATCTGCACCATCACCGCGAATAAACCCCAGGGAACATTCATCACCTGGGACATTCCTCAAGGAGAGCAATGAGCACAAAGATTGGCGTATTCCTGCTGGACGATCACGAGATCGTGCGCCGTGGTGTGGCAAACCTGATTGACCAAGAGCCCGACATGCATGTGGTGGGCGAAGCGGGAGTTGCTGAAAACGCCGCGCACCTGATCGTGGCCAGCGGCGCACGCGTGGCCCTGCTGGACGCCCGTCTGCCGGATGGACGCGGCATGGATGTGTGTCGCGATGTCAAGAGCGAGAACCCGGGCATCGGATGCCTCATCCTGACCTCGTACGACGACGATGACGCGGTGCTGGCGGCGATGCTTGCGGGAGCGAACGGCTATCTGCGCAAGGAAGTGCGCGCCTCGGGAATCATCGAGGCCATTCGCACGGCAGCAGTGGGCGAGAACATCATGGATCCCGTCACCGTTGATGGCGCCATGCGTCGAGTGCGCGAGGCCTTAGACGCCGCGAACCCGCTGGACGACCTCACTCCCCGCGAAATGGACATCCTGGCGTTGGTTGCCGAAGGGCTGTCAAACCGCGAGATTGCCGGTCGCCTGTACCTTGCGGAAAAAACCGTCAAGAACTACGTCAGCGGAATTCTGTCCAAGCTCGGAATGCAGCGACGCACTCAGGCGGCCCTGTTCGCCACCGAGTGGATGCCCAAAAAGTCCTAGCGAACGGCGTTTGCGGCGCGCACTCCCCAGCGCATGCCTTTCACCAAGGGATAGATTGCAAGGTACGCCCAGCGTGGAATCATCAGCGCACGCGAGCGCACTCCATGGTGATTGTACGTAGTCTCGATTCGCTTTGCATATGCGGCAAAATCGGTGGGGCTGTCGTCCATCCGGCGCGCGCTCATGCCCGCCACCATGGTGGGCACATACGAAATCGTGTATCCCGCGTCATTGACGTGCACGGCAAGATCCAGATCTTCGTGCATGAGGTTCTCTTCGTCCATGCACGTTTCGTCGCGGACGGCTTCCCACACGTCCCGGCGAATGGCCATATTCGTGCCAAACAGGAACTGGTAGTCGTCGGTCAGTTTGAACATCGCGCGGCGCAGGGTGTCGTCGGCGATGAGTCCGAACCGGCGGAACGGCATGTCGTAGTACAGCACCGGGCCGGTGGTTGCGGCGACGCTGTCATCCGCGTAGGACTTCGCTACTTCCTCGACCCAGTTGGGCTCGATGGCCGAATCCGAGTCGATACGACCAATGACGTCGCCCGTTGCAGCATCAAAACCAGCGTTACGCGTGGGAGTGATTCCCTGGGCGGCAGACTGCTCGATAAGCACAAGTGGTGCATCGGGGTTTGCCGCCTGCAGTTCTCGCACGATGTCCACGGTGGCATCGGTGGACATGTTGTTGACGACAATAATTTCGTGAGCGGGCACGGTCTGCGCCAATGCGGCAAGCAAGCAGGTGCGAATGGTGTCTTCCTCGTTATAGGCAGGAATGACGATCGAAACAGTTTTCACGAGTGACCTTTCGGGGACGCTGATAAGACTAACAGCGCCACCCCAACTCTCACGGGTTTGTAACGTTTGTCGGTCTATACAACTGCATCGGGGTGCAAAAGCTCAAATGTGCGCTAGTGTCAGAGAAGAAGTTGGATGTCACTCCCGGCCCGTGCCGAACCTGATTGTCACCGACTGCAAGGATCGATGGTCGGTTCAAGCATTACCAAAGGAGTACCCCATGGCAACTGGTGTCGTGAAATGGTTCAACAACGAAAAGGGCTACGGCTTCATCACCCCCGACGAGGGAGGCGCTGACCTGTTCGCGCACTACTCGTCGATCGAGTCGGACGGCTTCCGTTCACTCGCCGAGAACCAGCGTGTGGAGTTCGAGGTCGCCCAGGGCGACAAGGGCCCCCAGGCTGCACACATTCGTGCGCTCTAAGTAGCGAAGCACTAAAGGCCGCCACTCGAAAGAGTGGCGGCCTTTATGTTTAAGTCTGTTACTTGCCGTACTTCGGCAGCAGGTACAGCGGAATCATCCACGCAACGCAGGCCATGAGCACGGCGCCACCGAAAATGACGGCTTCCCAGCCGGGTACGCGAAACGCGAGTCCCATGACCGGGAACGAACCAACGAAGAGCGCAAACGACGCGATTTTGGCAAGGATGTTCATGGCTCTAATTCTACTGGGCGAGCATTCGCGATTGCGCCACAAAACTTAATTTATGAGTCAAAAGTCACATGGCGCACTCCCCCACAGGAGTGCGCCATGAGTCTGATTGTTACCCGACGATTAGCCCTTACGAATCGCTGCGGTAACGGGCGTCGCGTTCTGGAACAGATCCAAAACCGGGCAGTGTGCATCGACCGCTGCCTGAAGTTCTTCGTAACGCTCCTGCGATTCGGGTCCGGTTACCGTCACGTCGAAGTGAACATCGGTGAAACCTGCGCGTACCGATTCGTCGAATCCGAAGAGCTTGCGAGCGTCGAGGTGCGCTGTGGACACAATGTTGATGTCATCAACTTGGATACCCAACGCGAATGCGTACAGTCGGTACACGACGATCTGGCACGAAATCAACGCACCCAGCGCGTACTCGACGGGGCTTGCGGCAACATCATCGCCGGCCAGCGCCGCAGGCTCGTCGACGACAAACTTATGCTTGCCCACGGTGATTTCCGACGCGACCGAGCCCACGCCCACACCCGTGGCACGGTAGGTCAGGTATGCACTGGCCGGATCCGCGTCAACGCGTTCCTTCCAAGCGGTAGCAGCTGCACCAAGGCGCTCTGCGCGGTCAGTTCCATCAAGGATGTCGGTGAGTGAAGTAGTCATGAAAGATACGTTACGTGCGCATGACGGCACCACAAAGTGGTCTCGTCACACCGCGTCACGCAGCGCAACACTTCGCAATATTGGGCCCTAGACGGCGGCGGCGCGTTCGATAACAAGCTCGCGCACGCGAGCCGCATCGGCCTTTCCGCCCATGGCCTTCATGACGGCACCAATCACCGCACCCGCAGCCTGAACCTTGCCCTCGCGAATCTTCTCGAGCACATCGGGCTGCGACAACAAGGCGTCGTCGATTGCGGCAATCAGCGCCGTATCGTCCGAAACAACGGCCAGGCCGCGAGCCTCGATGATTTCACGAGCCGAACCTTCGCCCGCCATCAGGCCCACAAGAACCTCGCGGGCCAACTTGTCGTTCACGATTCCTTCATCGATAACCGACTGCAGATCGGCG
This sequence comes from Microbacteriaceae bacterium MWH-Ta3, assembly GCA_003053925.1. Classification (GTDB taxonomy): domain Bacteria; phylum Actinomycetota; class Actinomycetes; order Actinomycetales; family Microbacteriaceae; genus MWH-TA3. The sequence goes on along the minus strand of QBKD01000001.1, from coordinate 1,210,456 downwards.
ACCTGTTCGGGAGTCACCAGCGTCGAGGGCTCGACGCCGCGTTCATTCGCAGTGCGGCTGACTTCACCCATCCACCACTTGCGTGCTGCCTGGGGCTGTGCGCCCGCCTCGATGGTTTCGCGAACCTCGACCAGCAGACCGGCATTGACGATGGCCTGGAAATCCAGGTCGGTGAAACCCCATTCGGCCTTCAAGCGGCGGCGTTGCGCGGCAGGAGGCTCGGGCAGAAGCGCGCGCAGTTCCTCGACCGTTTCGCGAGTGGTGCGAATCGGAAGCAGATCGGGCTCCGGGAAATAGCGGTAGTCGTCGGCATCACTCTTGGGGCGACCAGGCGACGTCGTGCCGGTGTCCTCGTGCCAGTGTCGGGTTTCCTGGGTGATGATGCCACCCTTCTCGAGGATTGCGGCCTGGCGCTGAATTTCGTATCGAATCGCGCGTTCAATCGACCGCAGCGAATTCACGTTCTTCGTTTCGGTGCGCGTGCCCAACTTCTCGGCGCCACGCAGGCGCAACGATACATTGGCGTCGCATCGCAGATTTCCGCGCTCCATGCGAGCCTCGGAAATGCCGAGCGCACGCACAATGTCGCGAATCGTCGACACATATGCACGCGCGACCTCGCCGGCACGATGTTCGGTACCGAATATCGGTCGGGTGACGATTTCCACGAGGGGCACACCCGCACGGTTGTAATCCACCAGCGAGTATTCCGCTCCCTGGATACGACCGGTTGAACCACCCACGTGGGTGAGCTTTCCCGCATCCTCTTCCATATGAGCACGCTCGATGGGAACGGTGATGATGTCGCCGTTGTCCAGCTCGACCTCGAGTTCGCCGTCAAATGCAATCGGTTCGTCATACTGCGAGATTTGGTAGTTCTTCGCGAGGTCGGGATAGAAGTAGTTCTTGCGTGCAAAACGGCACGTTTCGGCGATCTCGCAGCCCAAAGCGAGGCCCAGCGAAATTGAGTACCGCACGGCCTCCTTGTTGACCACGGGAAGGCTGCCGGGCAGACCCAGGCAGACGGGCGTGATGGCGGTGTTCGGGTCGTCGCCAAAGATGTTCGGTGCGGACGAGAACATCTTGGTCTTCGTCGATAGTTCGATGTGTACCTCGAGACCAATGACGGGTTCGAAGATTTCCAGAGCCTTATCGAAATCCAGCAGAGCGTCTTTCGCCATTAGCGGTTTCCTCCTGCCGAGAAGTGGGGGTTCAGTGTGTGGAACGGTGCGCCGCGCTGGGCGTCCAACAGCGCCTCGATGGTTGCACCGATTTCGTACAGTCGGGCGTCCGCATGAGCGGGCGCCATGATCTGCAGGCCCGTCGGCAGGTTGTCTTCGGCGGCAAGCCCCATGGGGATGCTCATGCCCGGGATACCAGCGAGGTTCGCGGGAATTGTCGTAATGTCCGACAGCCACATCGCAAGCGGATCATCGAGTTTCTCCCCCAGCTTCCACGCCGTGGTCGGAGCCGTGGGGCTCACCAACACATCGGCCTGATCGAATGCCGCGGCGAAATCGCGCTGAATGAGCGTGCGCACCTTCTGGGCCGAACCGTAGTAGGCGTCGTAATAACCGGCTGACAACGCGTAGGTTCCCAGAATGATGCGGCGCTTGACCTCGTCGCCGAATCCGGCTTCGCGGGTTGCGCTCATGACGCTCTCGACCGTGGGTGTTCCCTCGGGTGTCACGCGCAGGCCGAATCGCACCGAGTCGAACTTCGCAAGGTTGCTTGATGCCTCGGCAGGCAGAATCAGGTAGTACGCCGAAACGGCGTAATCGAAATTGGGCGCACTCACCTCGACGATTTCGGCGCCGTGTGCCGCCAGCATCTCGAGAGTCGCGTGGAATTGTGCGCGCACGCCGGGCTGGAAGCCCTCGCTATCGAGCTCCTTGATGACACCCACTCGAACTCCAGCCAACGACCCACTGGCGGCGCCACGACGAGCCGCGTCGGTGAAGGATGCCCACGGGGTGGGAATGCTCGTCGAATCGTGGTGATCGTAACCACCGATCACATCGTGCAGGAGGGCAGAATCCAGAACGGTTCGCGACACAGGCCCAATCTGGTCGAGCGACGAGGCAAGCGCAATCGCGCCGTAACGGCTGACGCCGCCGTAGGTGGGCTTAACACCCACGGTGCCCGTCACCGATGCGGGCTGGCGAATCGACCCGCCGGTGTCCGAACCCAGGGCCAGCGGCGCCTCGTAGGCGCCGACAGCTGCCGCAGAACCGCCACCAGAGCCACCGGGAATGCGGTCGCCATCCCACGGGTTGCGCGTGATTCCATAAGCGGAATGCTCGGTCGACGACCCCATGGCGAATTCGTCCATGTTGGTCTTGCCCAACAGAATCATGCGTGCCTCGCGCAGCTTACGCACGGGGGTCGCGTCGTAGGGGGGAATCCAGCCTTCCAGAATCTTGGAACCGGCGGTGGAGGGCATGTCCAACGTGCACAGAACGTCCTTGACGGCCACGGGGACACCCGCAAGAGCGTGCAGAGGCTCGCCCGCAGCGCGCGCGGCATCGACCTCTTCGGCCACCGCAAGCGCATTGGCATTGACGTGCAGGAATGCACCCAAATTGCCATCAATCGCATCAATTTGTGCCAGATGTGCGGTCGTGACCTCGACGCTCGAGACCTCACGTGCCGCCAGAGCTGACGACAGTTCCGCGGCAGACATGTGGATGAGATCGGCCATTAGTGCTCCTCCCCCAAAATCGCGGTGACACGGAAGCGCGAACCGTCGTGGTCGGGTGCACCGGCCAGAGCCTGTTCGGTTGTCAGCTGATCGGCGACAACATCATCGCGCCACACGTTCTCCATGGGAATGGGGTGCGAGGTTGCGGGAACATCCGGAGTCGCCACCTGGTTCACCGCTTCGACGGCGTGAACAATTGCGGACAATTCCCCCGTCAGCTTTGCGATTTCGTCAGGGGTCAGAGCAATTCGGGCGAGGTTCGCAAGGTGCGACACCGTCTCCTCAGTAATCTCGGGCATGCTTCTCCGTACTTTCGGTCGCCTAATTCTATCGAGCGGAATTGGAGCGACGTGTGGCGCTGGTGCCGCAGCAGGCGCACAATGGAGACATGATTCGACGACTGTCCTGGCTCGGTGCGCTTGGCACACTGTCGGTGGCGCTACTTGCGGGTTGCGCGCCCACCGATGCGCAGGGCATGTGGCGACTCTCGGCTGGTCATGATGCATCTGGCGAGTTCCCCACCGATCTTCTCAACACCACGTCCGCCGATTCGGCCGGGGTCGTGACCATCACCATCAACGGAACCTCTCTGGGCGGTCATGCCTGCAATTCCTTTGGGGGAACAATCACGGCCTGGGGCTCCGCCGTGACGATTACCCCCGGCGCCATGACCGAAATGTGGTGCGAAGAGCCGGCCGGGCTCATGGATCTGGAATCGCGCGTGTTTCTTGACCTGGGCGCAGTCACCGAACGACAGATCACGGGCGACACCATGACATTTATCGGCCCCACCACCGAACTGGTCTTTCACCGCGTCGACACCGACGCGACCAGACAGTACTAAACCGAGGCGGCACCACTTCGTGTGGACTCCACGAGTTCCGCAAATTCCGCAGGTTCCATGACCGGAATCCCCAGAGTCTCCGCCTTCGTCAATTTCGACCCCGCGCCCGGTCCGGCAACCACGAGAGACGTTTTTGCCGACACGCTCGACACCGATTTGCCGCCCAGTTCACGCACCGCGGCCTCGGCCTCGTCGCGCGTGAAGCCCTCAATTGTTCCCGTGACGACGACGGAAAGTCCCACCCACGGTCCGTCGGCCACCGTGACCGCTGCGCCGGGGCCAGGATGACCCGGAATGGCGAAGGGCACGCCCGCAGCACGCCAGCGCGCCACGATGTCGCGGTGCCACTCCACTTCGAACCACTCCGTGAAGCTCCGAGCAATAATGTCGCCCACGCCGTCAACGGCGGACAGCTCCTCGACACTCGCGCTCTCCATGGCTGCAAGCGATCCAAAGTGTGCCGCCAGGGCCCGCGCGGCGACGGGGCCCACGTGACGAATATTGAGTGCGACAAGAAAGCGCCATAAATCTTTCGAACGCGCCGCGGCAAGACCCTCAATCAGTTTTCGGGCGTCGGCGCTCGGCACGCTATCTTCGTCGCCGTCAAAGCCGCCACTCGCGGGCGCGACCTCGTCGCGTGAATACTTGGGGCGCTTCGCCTTGAACGGCGTTTGTCGCTTCGGATTGCCCGCATCATCCAATTTAGGAAGCCCAGTCTCGGAGTCCCGAACCTCGACGACAACGGGAAACAGGTCCTCGAGCGTCAGATCGAACAGGCCTGCCTCATTGGTGAGCGGCGGTATCGCTGGCTCGACGGGCTGGGTCAGGGCCGCAGCGCTGACCTCGCCGAGTCCCTCAATGTCGAGTCCGCCGCGTGAACCAATGTGCTCGATGCGCCCCCGAACCTGCGCAGGACAGTGTTCGGTATTCGGGCATCGCAAATCGATGTCGCCCACTTTCGCGGGCGCCAAAAGCGCGCCACATTCGGGGCATTCGGCGGGCATCGACCACTCACGCTCGTGTCCCGTGCGCAGTTCGACGACGGGTCCCAGAATTTCGGGAATGACGTCGCCTGCCTTGCGTATGACAACCGTGTCCCCCAACAACACGCCCTTCTGCACGACAACGTCTTTGTTGTGCAATGTCGCTTGGCGCACAACGGAACCGGCAACGCTGACGGGCTCCATGACTGCATAGGGTGTGGCGCGACCAGTACGACCCACCCCCACCACAATGTCGATGAGCGTCGTCGTTACTTGCTCGGGCGGATACTTGTACGCAATCGCCCATCGGGGGGCGCGCGAGGTGAACCCCAACTCGTGGTGAAGGGCCAAGTCGTCGACCTTCACCACAACGCCATCAATCTCGTGCTCAATGTCGTGACGATGTTCACCGAAATGGTCGACAAATGCCGCAACCTCGTCGGCAGACATCACTACCGAAAAGTGTGGTGAGGTGGGCAAGCCCCACGACTTCAGAACACCGTAGATATCGGACTGCGCGGTAACAGGCGGGTTTTCCCACGCACCAATTCCGTGGACGTAGAGCGCCAATCGCCCCAGCCTGTCGAACATCAGGTCCAACTGGCGCTCGTTCTTGCCCTCGGCCTTCTGCCGCAAACTTCCCGACGCCGCATTACGAGGGTTCGCAAACGTTTTCTCACCCAATTCCGTTTGGCGGGCGTTCAGCGCATCGAATTCGGCCACGGGGAAGAACACCTCGCCGCGCACCTCGACAACATCGGGATGACCATCGCCTGCCAGCACATGCGGGATTCCCGGAATGCGCAGGGCGTTTTCGGTGACGTCCTCGCCCGTCACGCCGTCGCCGCGGGTTGCGGCCTGAACTAATACGCCGCGTTCGTAGCGCAAATTCAGAGCAAGTCCGTCAATTTTTACCTCGCAGAGCCAGGAAACATCGGTCGCGGCGTCGCGTTCGACTTTCCCCAGCCAGGCGACAAGCTCGTCGCGCGAAAACACATTATCGAGGCTGTACATGCGCTCGCGATGAACAACGGGATCGAACAACCGCGTCTGAGCTCGACCTCCCACAATCTGTGTGGGGCTGTCCTGGCTCTGAACCTCCGGAAACGCACGCTCCAGTTCATCTAAACGCCGAATCAGGGCGTCATACTCGGCGTCGGACACCAGACTGGCATCCGCCGCGTAGTAGGCATCCGCCAAGCGCTGAATTTCCGTGCGCAATGTCGCGACCTCGGAATGGGCCTCGTCAGAATTCAGAGAATTCACGGGTGCAAACGCGCGATCGTCGGTCATTCGTCAATTGTACGAACGACCGACGACCTCGGTGTTTAGGAAAGTCCCAGAATGTCGACGACGAACAGCAGAGTGTCGCCGCCGGCGATGAGGTCGCCCGATCCCTCGTCACCGTAGCCCAGGTCCGCGGGGATGATCACGACAACGCGCGAGCCGATCGTCTGACCCACGATTGCATCGTGGAAGCCCTGGATAACCTGGTTCACATTGAAGGTGGCAGGAGTACCGCGGTCAAAGCTGGAGTCGAAGACCACTCCGGTGTTCATGTTGACACCGTGGTAGTTGACAACGACGGTTGCGCCATCGGCAACAACCTCACCCGCACCCTTGATGAGTGTCTCGAGAGCAAATTCGGTTGGTACAGCAGCAGTGTCCACATCGACCGTGACCGTGCCGTCAACGTATTCCACGGCGGGGAAACCATCGACCGGAGCGACAACTTCGCCCGTGGCCTCGGCCAGAGGCGCGGGGACAATCGAGACCACATCGGCAACGATGACGAGTACATCCTCGGCACCGAGTCCCGCGTCAACTGCGGACTCGCCGAAGCCCTCGGCATTGGGGATGACGCCAACCACGCGCGAGCCCACGGTGGTGCAGTTCAAAACCTTGGCGATTCCGACGAACTGAGTGGCAGCCGTGTCAACGGGGAATGCGGTTTCGCCGCCTTCGAGGAAGTTCGAGGCCTCGATGTAGTCACCGGTCGTGCCGTTGTACAGCGCGAAGTGCATCTTGACGGTGTCACCGGAATCGACAACATCGCCCGAACCCGCGGTCACGACGGTGCGTTCCGTCGACGAGACAGTCAACGGGTCACCAAATTCCACGGTGGGCTCGGTGCCCAACTCGGGCGAAACGGTAATGCCCTTCGATGCGGCACCATCGGGCGCACAGTTCTCGCCTACAGCGGCCGAGCAGCCGGTCAGCGCCGACAGCGCTACGAACGAGACAGTTGCCAAGGCGGCAACAGAAATGCGGGTCATTATGGTCCTTTTTATACGCACGAAGGTGAACAGATTTAAGTGTACGTGCGACTATCGAACTGAAACGCCAGATTCTAATTCGACGGGGAAGTTCACGCTGGCTCGAATAATGCACATTCCCGCAGCGCGCTCGTGCAGCGCCTCGACACGGTCGGCATCGGACGTCGACGCCACCACAACGTGAGGCCGCAGCGTCACCTGAGTCATGGCGCCCGTGCCGCCTCGCATCTCCATGGATCCCTGGGCATCGTCGCGATAATCGAGGATGGCCACGCCCTCGTCGCGCGCTACCCACAGGAACGACAACATGTGGCATTGAGATAATGCGCCTATCACCAGCTCTTCGGGATTCCAGCGGGCGATATCACCACCAAAACCGCCCGCAGCAGACACCGAAACAGGGTCGTGACCAGTTGCGGTCATCACCCCCTCGCGCGAATATTCCGCCAGCGCAGCGTCGGGAAAGCGACGGTTCGGCTGCCACTCCAGGGAAATCGCGAAAGTGTGACTCATAAGACCTCAATTCTGAGGTAATAATCGTTCGGACACAACTAAACTGGTGGCATGAACACCGCCGTCTCATCAGTCGCTCAAGAGCGCATCGTCGTCACTGAAATCCCTGGCCCCAAGTCGCTGGCACTTCATGCACGCCGTCAGGCCGTCGTTTCGGGTGGCGTTTCTGCCACCTACCCCATCTACATTGACCGCGCAAAGGGCGCCATCATGGTCGACGTCGATGGCAACCACATCGTCGACATGGGCGGTGGAATTGGCGTCATGACCATCGGCCACTCCGACGACGCCGTCATCGAAGCCGCTGCCGCTCAGGCCCGTGCCGTAACCCACACGCTATTCACCGTCGCGGGCTATGAATCCTATGTACGCGTGTGTGAGCTGCTGGCCCAGCACACCCCCGGCGACTTCGCCAAGAAGACCGTCCTGGTGAACTCGGGCGCCGAGGCCGTTGAAAACGCCGTCAAGATCGCGCGTAAGTACACAGGCCGCTCGGGTGTCGCTGTACTCGACCACGGGTACCACGGTCGCACGAACCTCACCATGGCTATGAACTTCAAGGCAATGCCCTACAAGTTGGGCTTCGGCCCGTTCGCTGGCGACATCCACCACGCGCCAAACTCGTACCCGTTCCACGACGGACTGTCGGGCGAAGAGGCCGCGGCACGCACCATTTCGTACCTCGAAAAGAAGGTCGGCGCCCAGGATCTCGCCTGCCTCGTTGTTGAACCCATTCAGGGCGAAGGCGGCTTCATCGTCCCGGCCGACGGCTTCCTGCCCGCGTTGGTGAAGTGGTGTAACGAGAACGGCATTGTGTACGTGTCGGACGAGGTCCAGTCGGGCATCATGCGCACCGGTAACTACTTCGCCTCGTCGCACTTCGGTATTGTTCCCGACCTCGTCACGAGCGCCAAGGGCATCGCGGGCGGTTTCCCCATCGCCGGTGTCACGGGCCGCGCCGAAATCATGGACGCCTCGCACGCGGGTGGCTTGGGCGGAACCTTCGGTGGTAACCCCATGGCTGCGGCCGCTGCGGTTGCCGTGTTCGAGGAGATCGAGAAGCGCGACCTCATGGCCGAAGCCAAGCGCGTCGAGAAGACGCTGAAGGGCGCACTTCTGGAACTACAGAAGAAGCACCCCGTCATCGGCGAGGTTCGTGGAGTGGGCGCAATGCTCGCCGTCGAATTCACCGAGCCGGGAACCGACACGCCTCGCGCCGACGTGGTTCCCCACATCACGGCCTATGCAATCAAGAAGGGTCTGCTTTTGCTGTCGGCGGGCACCTACGGAAACGTGCTGCGCTTCCTGCCCGCGGTCGTCACGTCGGACGAACTGCTTCTGGACGCCGTAGCCGTTATCGACGAGGCGCTGTCCTCGCTGTAATGCACGCGCTCACTGTCAACGGCAGCGTCGAACTGGCGTCAATCGACCGCAACGGTCTGGTTGAATCACGTCACATCGGCGCTGCCGTTGTCGTTCGTGCGGACGGAACGGTCATTGCGTCGCATGGCGACACTGCCGCAACGATTTTCCCTCGATCCACACTCAAGCCCTTTCAGGCAATAGCTGCGCTGCGCGCGGGTGCCGATCTTGCGGGTGCCGAACTGGTACTGGCCACGGCGAGCCATTGCGGTTCGCACCGTCACACGGATGTAGTCGACGGCATGTTGGCACACGACCACCTGTCTGCCGACGACCTGGGGTGTCCCCCTCAATGGCCACTGGGCTATTCGGAAAAGGCGGAACGTATCGCCGAGGGACAGGCTGCCGCGCGTATCACCATGAACTGTTCGGGAAAGCACGCCGCGTTTCTGCGCGCATGCGTCACGAATGGCTGGGATACCGCCACCTACCTGGATCCCGCGCACCCGCTGCAGCAGCGGATTCGCGCCACCGTCGAAGAATTCATGGGCGCAACCGAACTGTGGCCGGCCGTCGATGGTTGTGGCGCACCGCTGTATGGCATGAGCCTCACGGCGCTGGCCACGGGCATCGCCCGAGTGACGGGCAATACGGATCCTGCCGCACAACGGCTCTTCGACGCGGTTCTCGCGAACCCGTGGGGAATCGACGGCGAGGGGCGCGACAATACGCGCGTCATCGAATCTCTGGGCGCGCTTGCCAAACTCGGCGCCGAGGGGGTCGTTGTCGTCGGTATGCCGTCGGGGGTCGCGGTCGCGGTGAAATGCCTGGACGGCTCGCAACGCCCCACCACCGCGGTGGCACTGACGTTGCTTGCGCGTCACGGCGAAATTACCGAAGCACAGGCCGAGGCGCTGATTTCCGAGCTTGCCGACCCCATCACCGGCGGCGACGCCATTGTCGGCTCGTTGACCGTCCAGATCTAGGCCCAACGACAACTGCCGCCCATCCAGCGGATGAGCGGCAGTTGAACAGCAGCGTGACTTACGTCGTGATGCCCAGCTTCTTCCGCCGGATTGCCCCACCAATTTGCGCCACCAGTACCATGGCAATCGCCAGCAGGAACACACCCGAGGCAATGACGTTGGCCTCGGCAGGGATTCCACGAGCCGCTGCCGTGTACACGTAGGACGGGAACGTATCGACGGCGCCACGGTTGAAGTTCGTGATGATGAAGTCGTCAAACGACAGCGCGAACGACAGCAATGCGGCGGCCACGATACCGGGCAGCAGCAATGGGAACGTAATGCGCCACCACACCTGCGAGGGCGATCCGTACAGGTCGCGCCCCGCCTCTTCCAACTTGGGATCCAGGCTGGCCACACGAGCACGCACTGTCACCACGACAAACGAGATGCAGAACATGATGTGCGCAAGAATCACGGTGGTGATTCCCTTGGGCATGCCCGCGGCCAAGAACTGCGAAGCGAGGCCGGCACCCAGCACAACTTCGGGCGTCGCCATGGGCATGAACAGCAACAGAGTCATTGCTGAACGGAACTTGAAACGGTAGCGAACCAAAGCGATGGAAATTGCGGTTCCCAATACCGTCGCGACGAGGGTGGAGATTGAGGCGATGAAAATTGAATTTCCAAACGCTTCACAAACGCCCTGTGCCTCGCACACCGTCAACCAGTTGTTCCAGGTGAAACCATTCCAAATAATGTTGGTGCGCTGTGAATCATTGAACGAAAACGCAATGGTGTACACGATGGGAACCAGCAGGTACACCAGCGCCAGGATTGCATAGGTCGGCAGAAGCCACTTTCCGAGTTTCACAGCAGATCCTCCGTTCCACTCTTCTTCACGTACGTTGCCACCAGCACGAGGATCGCCGACATCAGAATCAGGCTCATCGAGGCGGCGTGCGGGAAGTTTTGCAGCACCAAGAAGTTTGACTCGATGACGTTTCCGATCATGGCCGTCGAGGTGGAACCCAGGAAGTTCGCGCTTGCATTTACATAGTCACCCGCGGCAGGAATGAACGTCAGCAACGTACCCGAGATGATTCCGGGCATCGTCAACGGCACCGTGACCTTGACGAAGGTTGTGAAGGGGTTCGCATAGAGGTCGCTACCGGCCTCGACCAAACGAAGGTCCAAGCGCTCGAGCGTCGTGTACAGCGGCAGCGTCATGAATGGAATGAAGTTGTATGCCAAACCGAAAACAACCGAAATGGCCGTTCCCGTGATGTGTGCATCGTCCGGCAAAAGCTGCAGCGTCTTCATCGTGGCGACGACAAAACCCTCATCGGCAAGAATTTGCTTCCACGCAAGCGTGCGCAGCAGGAACGAGATGAAGAACGGCGCAATGACGAGCACCAACGCGAGCGACTGCAGCAGCGGGAAGCGGCGCAGCTTGACACCAATGAAGTAGGCCAGCGGATAACCGATAATCAGGGCGATGATCGTCGCGGTTGCCGCATAAAGGAACGAGCGCATCGTGTGCTCGCCGTAGAGCCCAAGTACCTCGACATAGTTCTCCCAGCGGAAGGCGTTCTGGTACTCGCCAATGAAACCGCCGGGGATCGTCTCCTGGAACGACGTCATGACCAACGAGGCCAACGGCACCAGGAAGAACAGAATCAGGTAGGCGATGCCGGGCAGAAGCAGCAACCACGCGATGCGGCTACTGCGCTGAACCGTAGCGTCAGTTGTGACGCCGCTCGGTCCGTGGGAAAAAGCTCCAATTGCCATGTCGGTGCCTACTGAACGGCTGTCGCCAACGCGCGCGTCGAGAGATCGGTTTCGTCGAACGGCGCCTCGATGGGCAGACCGAAAGCGTGACCAATCGACCACGACAGCCACACTTCTTCACCAACGGCCACGATGTCGCCATCGTTCTGCTCGAACACCGTGATGTCGCCGAGTTCCGGGACGGTCACCACGTACTGAGTGGACACACCAGCGAACGAGGTGTCGATAACACGACCGGGGCCAACGACCTGGCGGCCGGCCGCCTTCGGGCTCTCGCGGTGAATCTCGAGCTTCTCGGGACGCACACCGACGGTGATTGCGCCTGCCGAAACCTGCGATCGTGCAGCGGAAACGTGCAGTGTGGCACCGGGAACGCTAACAACCAAGGTGTCTCCTTCGGTGCCCGTGACCTGGCCATCGAATAGGTTCGATTGGCCCAAGAAGGTTGCAACGAAGCGAGTGTGCGGAAGTTCATAGAGTTCCGCAGGTGCACCCATCTGCTCGATCTTGCCCTTGTTCATTACCGCTACGGTATCGGCCATGGTCATGGCTTCTTCCTGGTCGTGAGTCACGTGGAGGAACGTGAGTCCCACCTCGGACTGGATCGCCTTGAGCTCGATCTGCATCTGTCGACGCAACTTGAGGTCGAGCGCACCGAGTGGCTCATCCAGGAGCAAGAGTGCGGGGCGGTTCACGACGGCACGAGCTAACGCAACACGCTGCTGCTGTCCACCCGAGAGCTGCTGCGGCTTGCGCTGCGCGAGGTGGTCAAGTTCTACGAGGGCGAGCGCCTCGTGTGCGAGCTTCAGCGGTTCGGCAATCTTGCGACGCTTCAAACCAAAGGCGACGTTTTCAAGAATCGTCATGTGAGGGAAAAGCGCATAGGACTGGAACACCGTGTTCACGGGCCGCTGATAGGCCTTGGTATTCGTGATGTCTTTGCCGCCCACCAAAATTTTTCCGGCCGTGGGCTCTTCCAGTCCCGCAATCAGACGAAGTGTCGTCGTCTTGCCACAACCCGATGGCCCCAGCAGGGCAAAGAATGACCCTGCGGGGATCGTGAGGCTGAGGTCGTCAACGGCGGTGAAGCCCGGGAACGATTTGGTTACATGTACAAGTTCGAGGTCCGCGCCAGATTGCGCGAAGCCACGACCCGAAGGTTCGTTAGCCACAGTGTTCTCCTGGAATTAGCCGAGCAGCACAGCCTGGAAGGCGGCCTGGAATTCGTTCTCTTCGGCGTCGGTCAAGGTGCGGAAGACATGAACCGACGACAGCGTCTCGTCGTCCGGGAAGATCAACTTGTTGTTGGCCAGTTCGGGATCAATCTTGATGGCTTCGTCGTACGCACCCTTCACTGGAGTGACGTAGTTCACCCAGGCTGCGACCTCGGCGGCGACCGCGGGGTCGTAGTAGTAGTTGATAAGGGTTTCGGCGTTCGTCTTGTGGGCGCTACCGATGGGGATGATGAACGAGTCATTCCAGAACGTTGCTCCCGACTCGGGGATAACGAACTTCCACTTCTCGTAGCCCGCCTCGTAGTTCAGCAGGGTGATGTCGCCCGACCACCCGATGGCGGCCAATGCATCTTCACTGACGAGGTCTTCCGAGTACGAGTTGCCCTTGACGTTACGAATCTGGCCGCTTCCGACCTGCGCCTCGAGCACGTCCATTGCGGCGTAGAAGTCATCCGAGGTGAACGAGGTGATGTCGGCACCCTGAGCAAGCATGATGACGCCCAGCGTGTCGCGCATCTCGGACAGGACGGTGACACGGCCCTTGAGGTCCGACGTCCACAGTTCGTCGACGCTATTGACACCGTTGGGAATCTTTTCGGTGTTATATGCGATTCCCGCAAAACCACCCTGCCACGGCAGCGACTGCGCGCGACCAGGGTCGAAGTCGGGGTTCTTGAGCGTGTCCACCAGGTTTGCGTGGTTGGGCATGTTGGCCAAATCGAACTTTTGCGTGTAACCGCGGCGAATGAGCCGCGAGGCCATCCATTCCGTGAGGCACACGGTGTCTGCCCCGATGTCCTGGCCCAGCGCCAGCTGGTCCTTGACCTTGGCGTAGTACGAGTTGTTGTCGTCGACATCGACGAGGTACTCGGCGGCAATTCCGGTGGCTGCGGTGAACGCATCCAGAGTGGGGTGGTTTCCCGCGTCGTCCTCATCGAGGTACAGCGGCCAGTTGGCCCACTTCACCGTCTTGTCCGTTGCCGAAATGTCTTCGGCGGGAACCAGCTCGGTCGATCCCGGCGCACATGCGGCAAGAGACAAAACTGAGGCAGTACCGACGGCTCCACCAATCAGAGCGCGGCGCGACATCGCGGCCTTGCGTGCGTGCTGAACCAGTTCGCGAACGATCGGGTCTTCGGGAAGATTACGGACCATGGGGCTGCTCTCCTACTTTTCAGGACATCATTGTCACGCCGCGGCGCTAACTAGATAATTACACATTCCGCTGTAAATCCCTACATTTGCCCGCGATTTTTTACACGATTGATACATTTGCACACGGATTCCGCAGTATTTTCGTGATTTCATTGCGAAATTCGCGGCGATTCGCGATAATTACCAACGAAGCTGCTCTCTGGCGCCTTCTCGTTTACTCACAGGAGAGATACCATGCGGATCGCAATCCCCGCTGAAATCAAGAACAACGAATTCCGTGTTGCCATCACCCCCGCGGGTGTCAAGGACCTCACGCTGGCTGGACACGACGTATTCGTGCAGGCTGGCGCGGGCGAGGGCTCGGGTATCACCGACGCCGACTACTCGGCACAAGGCGCAACCATCCTTCCCGACGCGAAATCCACCTGGGATATCGCCGAATTGTTGCTCAAGGTCAAAGAACCCATCGAGAGCGAATACCAGTACTTCCGTGAGGGAATGGTGTTGTTCACCTACCTGCACCTCGCTGCCGAGCCCGAACTCACGCACGCGCTGCTGAAGGCCAAGGTCACTGCCATTGCGTACGAGACCGTTCAGCTTCCCAGCCGAGCTCTCCCCCTCTTGGCTCCCATGTCCGAGGTTGCGGGCCGCCTGTCGGCAATCGTTGGCGCGAACGCAATGCTGCGTCCGAACGGCGGCAAGGGCCTGCTGGTTCCCGGCGTTCCCGGAACTCACCCCGCGAACGTCGTTGTTCTCGGTGGCGGTGTTGCTGGCACAAGCGCCGTTCAGGTCGCTGTCGGTCTGGGCGCCGAAGTCACGGTTCTGGACACCAACATCCAGCGCTTGCGTGAACTCGATGCGCTGTACTCCGGCCGCATCAAGACCATCGCATCCAACGCCTACGAGATCGAGAAGGCGGCCGTACAGGCCGATCTGCTTATCGGTTCGGTACTCATCCCCGGCGCAAAGGCCCCGAAGCTCATCACCAACGACATCGTGAGCCGCATGAAGCCCGGTTCGGTTCTCGTCGACATCGCTGTTGACCAGGGTGGCTGCTTCGAGGACACTCACGCAACGACTCACGCCGACCCCACGTTCACCGTGCACAACTCGGTGTTCTACTGCGTTGCGAACATGCCCGGTGCAGTCCCCGCAACGTCGACCTACGCCCTCACGAACGCCACCGCACCGTACGTACGCGCGTTGGCGTCGAAGGGCTGGAAGGACGCCCTAAAGTCAGACGGCGCTCTTGCGCTGGGCTTGAACACGCACGACGGCCTGCTGACCAACGCCGCCGTGGGTACGGCAAACGGCATCGAATCGGTGTCGCTCGACAGCGTACTCGTCTAACCGACGACGTCGACCCCCTTCACGGTGCCCCGTTCTTCGGAACGGGGCACCTATTTTTGTGCCCCGCGTATCGCGCCGCGATTTCCTCGATATCGGAATCCGTAACACGCCGAACGGTACCCATACGCACGACACCGTCTGCCGTGCGAATCGCTGCCTGACCCACTGCGGGCATAGGCGTGCCCGAAACGCCCAACACAAAGGACACGTCGTGGCTTGACACCATGGGCGCGCAGACGCGGGTCGTGATATTCGAATTCAGTGCGTCACGCACAACTCCTGCAGGGTTTTGCGTAGACACAACAAGGTGCAGACCCAGCGACCGCCCGCGTCGTGCAATATCCGTGATGACGTCGGCGGCACCGGGCAACTGTGCACAGAATGCCTGAAACTCGTCAATTACGATGACAAGCCGTTCAGGCGATTCGGTCTCGCTCATTGTGGATACATTTTCCGATTCCACCACGCGCTCGCGCCGGATAATTTCTGCTGCGACCAGCGACAGTAGTTCTGTTGCGGTCGTCACATCCAAATCCGACGCCACGGCCCACACGTGCGGAAGTTCCGCGACGCGTCGTGCCGTTGCTCCGCCCTTGAAATCAAACATGATGCAGCCCCACCGCCCCGGGGAATACGTAGCGGCGAGCGCCGCGACAATGGCAACGATGACTTCGCTTTTTCCACTTCCCGTGCGACCCACGACGAGTGCATGCGGGTCGGCGTCGTTCAACGAAACAGCTATTTCGCCGGCGGAATCGTAGGCAATCCCCGCGTCATGCGCGGGCCGATCACGCCATGCCTGAACCTCTCCCGCGCGGGGCGCACATCGAGCGCGGACTGCGGCGACGTCGTCGGCACTCACGTCGTCGACCCGCCAGGTGCCGTCGTGCGGAATGTCGCCCGGGCGATACACCGAAACGACCGAGTCGCCGGTGCAGTGGATGATCAGGTTTACCGAGGCGGTGGGGTCATTGGTCAGGCTGATCGACCCTTCCCACAACAGGGTGCTGACGGCCGTGGCCGAAGCATCGCGCGTCGAGTCGGCGCCTGCCCCACTCCCCATCGGCAGCCCGAACTGTGCCGTAATCCCTGCCTCGGCCGCACGCCACATTCGGTGTGCCGCGGGCCCCGAACCCAAGACGGCGATTCCCCCGCTTATGTCTTCGCACCATGGCACGCGCCGAACAATTCCCGTGTCGGCTGATGACTCGAGGACCGTGCCCAGGCGGATTATCGTCTGACGATTCAGGCCCGGCACCCAGCCCGCTTGAGCGACGGCGACATGTATTCCCGGATGGGCACGATGGCGCTTGGCAACGATCCTCCGGTCTCGTTCTTCAGCATCGGCGGCCCACAGCACCAGATCGCGTCGATAGTCACGGTCACGACGTGACTGTTCCCGACGGTCACGTCGTCGCCCATCCCACCAATTAGCAAGAACCAAGGCTGGCCCCATCACCGCACCAATGAGGACATAGGGCGACCTCAGAAACATAAATAAGGCCAGCGACAAGACAAGTGGGCCCGCAAGACCTACCCACGGCACAGGCCGCAGCGGGGCAATTACGGGTGGCCGCGGCGCACGGTCGACATTCACTCCGCTAGAACACCATTTCGCCGTTACCGATGACGGAGGCCTCGCACTATCTGTGCACAAAACGCCGTGGGCCGCCCCTGTGAATACAGGAGCGGCCCACGGTGCGGATGCGAGAAACTACTCGCCGATGTATGACATCACGTGCTTGATGCGGGTGTAGTCCTCGAAGCCATAGGCCGAGAGGTCCTTGCCATAACCTGAGTGCTTGAATCCACCGTGGGGCATTTCGGCGACGATCGGGATGTGGGTGTTGATCCACACCGCTCCGAAGTCCAGGTGCTTGGCGAAACGCAGTGCGCGGCCGTGGTCCTTGGTCCACACCGACGATGCCAGACCATACTCGACATCGTTCGACCACATCAGCGCCTCGGCTTCGCTCGAGAACTTCTGAACCGTGATGACCGGTCCAAAGATTTCGTTCTGGATCACCCAGTCGGTCTGCTTCAGGCCGGACACCAGCGTGGGCTGGATGAAGAAGCCCGAATCACCCTGACGCGAGCCACCCACCTCGATGTTTGCGTTGTCGGGAAGGTCGTTGAGGATTCCCAGCACGCGATCAAACTGGTTGATGTTGTTGACAGGCCCGAAGAGCACGTCTTCCGTGGGCGCACCCGTGGCGACATTGTCACGCACGTACGCAGCCATTGCGGCGACGAACTCGTCGTGAATGTTTTCGTGAACGAGAACGCGCGTTGCCGCGGTGCAGTCCTGGCCGGCGTTGAAGTAGCCTGCAACTGCGATACCTTCAACCGCACGCGCGATGTCGGCATCGTCGAACACGATGACGGGGGCCTTGCCACCCAGCTCGAGGTGAACGCGCTTGACGTCGAACGAGGCCGAACGTGCAACCTCCATACCGGCGCGAACCGATCCGGTGATGGACACCATCTGCGGGATCTTGTGCTCGGTCATGGCGGCACCCGTGGTGCGGTCACCGACGACAACGTTCACAACGCCCTTGGGCAGGAACTGCTGACAGACCTCGGCCAACAACAGCGTCGACTGCGGAGTAGTATCCGAGGGCTTGAGAACCGTAGTGTTACCCGCGGCGATTGCGGGCGCGAACTTCCAGAACGCCATCATGAGCGGGTAGTTCCAGGGTGTCACCTGACCGACGACACCGATGGGCTCGCGGCGGATGCTCGAGGTGTGGTCCTTCATGTATTCGGCAGTCGCACGACCCTCGAGGTTACGTGCCGCACCCGCGAAGAATCGAATCTGGTCGACACCGACGAGGATTTCCTCGCTGACAACGAATGCTTCGGGCTTACCGGTGTCCTCGATCTCGAGGGCGGCGAAGTCATCGGCGCGCTTCTCGATTTCATCGGCGATACGCCACAGCGCCAGCTGGCGCTCGGAGGGCGTCGATTCACCCCACTCTTCGAATGCAGTTCCCGCAGCCTGGTAGGCGGCGTCGACATCGGCGGCGGTGGATACTGGTGATTGCGCATAGACATCGCCGGTGACGGGGTTAACGAGGTCGATGGCGTCAGTGCCACGGCTGTCAACATACTCACCATTGATGTAGTTGCGAAGGGTTTTCTGAGTCATAACACAACACTAATCACACGCTTCGAAAGTTTCCACCACTTTTTCTTCGAATTTCGACAGCATTTTTCCAAAATTGCTTCGAAATCGCTTGCCTTTGTGAAAATAACCTGCCAGAATCGCCACATGGCAAACCCCAACCGAGCTGTAGTACTCGATGATGTCTCGAAGGCAATCATCGAACAACTGCAGGCTGACGGCCGAAAGTCGTACTCCGACATTGGCCGCGCAGTCGAACTCAGCGAGGCTGCGGTGCGCCAACGCGTGCAGAAACTCACCGACAGTGGCGTAATGCAGATTGTGGCCGTGACGGACCCCATGCAATTGGGATTCTTCCGCCAGGCAATGATCGGCATTCGCACCGTCGGCGATGCGCGTGCAGTTGCAGACAAGCTGGGAGAAATCCCGGCCGTGGAATATGTCGTCCTTACTGCGGGCGGTTTCGACATCCTTGCCGAAGTCGTGTGCGAAGACGATGACGATTTGCTCAACCTTCTTAACGGACAGATTCGTACCGTCGAGGGCGTTGTGGAAACCGAAGTGTTCATGTACCTGCAACTGAAGAAACAACACTACAACTGGGGAACCCGCTAAGGGCCCCTCAACAGGAGCTGATACCTCATGGCCGAAACCACCAAATTCACCGGTGAAGAAGCGCGCCTGCAAGAAATGGCAAAGGACCACCTTTGGATGCACTTTGCCCGCCAGTCCGGCATGGAAGCCGGTCACGGCGTCCCCATCATCGCCCGCGGTGAAGGACACCACATCTTTGATATCCAGGGCAAGAAGTACATCGACGGCCTTTCGGGCTTGTTCGTTGTCAACGCCGGTCACGGCCGCGAAAAGCTCGCCGAGGTTGCAGCGAAGCAGGCTCGCGAACTGGCGTTCTTCCCCATCTGGGGCTACGCACACCCCGCCGCTATCGAGCTGGCCGACCGCCTCGCTTCGTATGCACCCGGCGATCTGAACCGCGTGTTCTTCTCGACCGGTGGTGGCGAGGCCGTTGAAACCGCGTTCAAGCTGGCCAAGCAGTACTGGAAGCTTCAGGGCAAGCCCATGAAGACCAAGACCATCTCGCGTAATATCGCGTACCACGGAACGCCTCAAGGCGCTCTGGCCATCACCGGCCTCCCCGTGATGAAGCAGATGTTCGAGCCCCTCGTGCCCGGAACGCACCACGTTCCCAACACGAACTTCTACCGTGCGCAAGAACAGGGCTTCATGGGCGAGACCGAGGAAGAATTCGGCCTGTGGGCCGCAGACTCGATCGAACGCATGATCGAGATGGAAGGCCCCGAGACCGTGGCCGCCGTATTCCTCGAGCCCGTTCAGAATGCCGGTGGTTGCTTCCCTCCCCAGGAGAACTACTTCAAGCGCGTTCGCGAGATCTGCGACAAGCACGATGTCCTGCTGGTATCGGACGAGGTCATTTGCGCCTTCGGCCGCATCGGTGAAATGTTTGCCTGCAACGCGTACGACTTCGTACCCGACATGATCACCTGCGCCAAGGCAATGACCTCGGGTTACTCACCCATCGGTGCCACGATCATTAGCGACCGCATCTACGAACCCTTCAAGCACGGAACCGTCTCGTTCCCCCACGGCTACACCTTCGCGGGTCACCCCGTGTCGGCGGCCGTTGCCATGGCCAACCTCGACATCTTCGAGGAAGAGAAGCTGAACGAGAACGTGCGCACCAACGCACCCGCGTTCAAGGCAACGCTGGACAAGCTTAAGGACATCGAAATCGTCGGTGACGTGCGTGGCGCCGGTTACTTCTATGGCATCGAGCTGGTCAAGGACCGCACGACGAAGGCAACCTTCGACGACGTGGAATCCGAGCGCTTGCTGCGTGGCTTCCTGTCTAAGGCTCTCTACAACGCCGGGCTGTACTGCCGCGCCGACGACCGTGGAGACCCCGTCATTCAGCTTGCTCCCCCGCTGACCATTGGCCAGTCGGAGTTTGACGAAATTGAGCAGATCCTCCGTGGTGTGCTCACTGAAGCAACCAAGCTGCTCTAAATGAGCAGGCCGACCGTCTCGTTATGGAACGACACGGTTCCGGTATCGGTTAGCCCGAGGCCGGCGCTTGATGGCGACACTGTGGTGGATGTCGCTATCGTGGGCGCCGGCCTTACGGGTATCTGGACCGCGTACTATCTGCTGAAACGCGACCCCTCGTTGCGTGTCGCGTTGCTCGAGAAGCACACCGTGGGCTTTGGTGCCTCGGGTCGAAACGGCGGCTGGGCGAGTGCCCTCTTCCCGCAGTCGACCGCATCACTGATCGAGCGCTACGGAGTTGACCGGGCGCGCGGCCTTCGCGACGCCATGGTCGAATCGATCGGCGAGATTGGTCGCGTTGTCGAAGCCGAGGGAATCGACTGCGATTTTGCACGCGTTGGAACCCTGATTTATGCCCGCACCGCGTTGCAGGAAAAAATGCTCCGAGCCGAGGTCGCCGAGGCCCAGGCGCTGGGGATTGACCACCTGGAGTGGGTCGAGGGCGACCATGTTCGCGCCTCGAATGCCCGTGGCGCAACCTTCACCCACGATTGCGCGCGCGTTCACCCCGCCAAGTTGGTGCAGGGCCTTGCCCGGGTGATCGAGGCGCGTGGTGCGACAATTTACGACAACACCGAGGTGCTGTCCTGGGTTTCGGGCCGCGTGACAACGGCGCGTGGCGCAGTCACCGCGAAGTACATCATCAATGCGACCGAAGGCTATGGCGCATCGATTAAGCAAACGCACCGCCGCATCCTGCCGCTGTATTCGCTGATGATTGCCACTGCGCCTCTGCCCGATTCTGTCTGGGACGATATCGGCCTACAGCATGGTCATACGTTTAGCGATGGCCGCAACCTCATTATTTATGGTCAGCGCACCGCCGACAACCGTTTCGCCTTCGGTGGGCGTGGGGCGAGGTATCACCTGGGGTCAACCATCAAGCCCGAATACGACCGCAGCGACACCGTGTTCGGCCACCTGGAACGCACACTGTCCGAGATGTTCCCGCAGGCCGGAAAACTGGATATCACCCATCGATGGGGCGGACCGCTGGGTGTGCCGCGGGACTGGCACGCGCATGTGGCACTCGATCCGGCGACCGGAATCGGCAGCGCGGGCGGATACGTGGGCGATGGCCTGACGACGACGAACCTCGCGGGGCGCACCCTGGCCGACCTGATCACGGGTACCGACTCGCACTTGACGACGCTTCCCTGGGTGGGCCATCGGTCCCCCGACTGGGAATTCGAGCCCCTGCGATTTATCGGAGCGAATGCGGGCCTCGTGGGGATGACCGCGGCGGATGCCGAGGAAGCCGCGACAGGCCGGCCGTCGATCATCGCGAAGCTGCTTGCGCCACTCACGGGGCACTAGCTTCAAAAATATTTGCGCATTTATCGCGTTATGGCTTGACATTGCCCCCCCCCCCGTTATAGCGTGATGTTGTGGATACACAACCAATAGAAGGCGTCGATTTTGAAGATGATGCCGACGACGAACTGAAAAAGAAATTTTTCGAATCCATTGATGAAAGCAGAGGCAAACAAAATGGTGAACGTTACGACCATTAGCGCAGTACCACCAATTAAATCAGCGGCACCCGTAAAGTACGATCACATGACTCAGACCGGCGATTTTCGCTCGGAATTGACGAAGCAAACTTTTGACGGCAATGGACGGCCCACAGATTCGCGCTGGGATTAACATTTTCGAAAGACAGTCTCTGCTGGTGTTGACATCAGCTCGCGATGGTACTGCCGATCGAATGGCTGAAACTTCTGCCAAGTTCGGAACAAATCTGTTCCGTTTCAACTTCGACCTTTGGGATGAATACGAAATTTCGGTAGGACCGAACGATTTTCAGATCACTGACCCTACAGGTCGGTCAATATATTCCCGCGATCGACCCTTCGTTCTTGAACGAAAGCCAACATTGCAGAGCATCGCTGCCGGCGATGCCGCGGAAGCACCCGTCTTACACGGGCAACTCCGCGGCATCTTCCGACACATCTGCGCCTGGGCCGCACAAAAGTCACTCCTCAAACTTGTCGACCCCTGGGCCGAAATTCGACTGCCCAAGCTCTTTCAATTGAAGCTCGCGATTGATGCTGGCTTACGCATTCCGGAGTCGCGATTAGTCGTCAACACGACCAAGGGCGTCAACGAAAGCACGGTAGTCGTCAAACCACTGGAAGAAAGCCAGCTGGCTGACGGCACAATTTGGTACACGTCGGTTGTCGCACCACAGGACCTCAATCCCGTGTTCCCTTGGTTTCAGCAGTCCCCTCGACTTAGTGGTCAAGATGTGACATGTGTTTACGTTGACGGCAAACTTTATTTTTACATTTGCAGCTTCAATAGATCTGAATCTTCGCCCGATTGGCGCGTTGAAATCAATACGGACGATCAGTCCCTATGGCGCCGATATGAGTCAGCTCAGACAGCGCTTGAAACGCCTCGTATTGAAAAGTTCATGCGGCTAGCTGGTCTGCATTTCGGACGTTTGGACTTCATCCTTGATGACGACGGACTGTGGTTTTTGGAGGTCAATCCCAACGGGCAATTTGGTTGGCTGGACACAGACGACTTGTTGTTAAATTCATTTTGGGGCGCGGTATTGAGTCCGTCAACCACCGTTGCGCCACTCACGGGGCACTAGCAGTTAACCTGAAGCAGTGAAAAAGTTCCTGGTGCCCGGTCTGGGGCGCAGCGTCGGTGTGGCCATTGCCGCGCTGGCTTTGGGGACCCAGATAGCAGTGTTGGGCCTCGCGGGCTTCGCCGTTGCCAACCGAGGCGCGGTGCGCGACTGGTTGGTTGTGGGGAAATCTATTCCGACCGCGACGCTGGACGGCTATGCAGTCGATGCGGGAATGTCGTCTGCCGGTCGGTTTTATCTGTATGCCACGAAACCTGTCTTGCATTCACCCGAGACTTTCGACGAATCGTGCCCCATCAAAGAATCGGGTATCGCCGTGCTGGGGTGCTACGACCCATCAGCTGACACCATTCACCTGCTGGATATCACCGACGACCAGCTGACCACACTCGAGCCCGTCGTCGCCGCACACGAAATGCTGCACGCGGTGTGGGCGCGCCTTGACTCGGCGGAACAGGACCGCGTGGGTCGGCTGGTGGACGAGGCCTATCGCTCACTGCCCACCGATCAGATAACGACGAGGCTCGCGGCCTATGGTGATCTCAAGGCCGCGACGCGAACCGCCGAGCTCTTTGCCCTGCTGGGAACCGAGGTGTCGGCATTGCCCGAGGAGCTCGAGGCCGTCTACGCACGATATTTCGATGACCGTTCGCGCGCGGTTGTTCTGGCGGCAAATGCTGCACGGATTTTTGACAGCATTACGACCGAAATCGCCGAGCTCGTGGCCGAAATTGAAGCGGCGGAAACTAACCTGACGGCCGTTCTTGCACAGTTCACGAAGGATCGCGCGAAGCTGGATGCCGATATTGACGCATTCAATGAGAAATCCAACACGCCGGGCGGATTCACGTCGCGTTCGGCATTTGTCGCGGCCCGCGACGCGCTCACGGCGCGCCAAACGGCAATCGAGGCGCAACGCACGCGCTACAACACGCTCGTAGACGAATTCAATGTCATGCTCGATAACCTCGATGTGTTGAATGCGCAAGCGGTGTCATTGAATGCGGCGCTCGGCATTGATGCTGCCGAATTTCTGCCACTGCCCACTGTGGACTGACGTTGTCCACACGCGCCGCATCGACAACAATTTTCCACACGGCACATGACCACATCCCACTTCGTGCTCGTGCTGAGTACGCTCGAACCATGACCACATTTGATTCCCTCATTCGCATGGACTCCCCCATCGGGCGGCTGGAAATCGTTGCCCAGGATGGCGCAATCGTTGGCCTGGACATCGAACACGACGGGCACCTGCGCCACGAGCACGAGCCGGTGAACGAATCACCGGTGCTGAAGCAGGCCGTGCGCGAACTTCGGGAATACTTTGCGGGTCAGTTACGCGAATTCACGGTTCCCGTCAAGGCCAGCGGAACCGAGTTTCAGGAATCGGTGTGGCGCGAATTGTCGGCTATTCCCTACGGCGCCGTGCGGTCGTATGGCGAGGTCGGCCACGCTACGGGTCGTGCAACCGCGGGCCGAGCGGTGGGCGGCGCAGTAGGCGCGAACCCCATCCCCCTCATCATTCCGTGCCACCGCGTTCTGGCGAGCGACGGTCGCATTACAGGCTATTCCGGCGGCAACGGCATCCCCACGAAGGTTCAGCTGCTAGAGCTGGAAGGCATCGACCACCGATGACCATCTCGGTTGTGGTGGGCGAGGACGGCCGTGCGCGATGCGCATGGTGCGCCAACGATCAGCTGTACCGCGACTACCACGACGCCGAATGGGGCCGGCCTATCACGGGCGATCAGGAAATGTTCGAACGAATTACGCTCGAGGCATTCCAGTCGGGATTGTCGTGGATTACCATCCTGAAACGGCGCGAGGGCTTCCGCACCGCGTTTGCTCAATTCGATGCGGCACGGGTTGCAGCATTCACCGACGCCGACCGCGACCGGCTGATGAACGACGCCGGCATCATCCGCAATCGCGCAAAAATTGATGCCGCCATTCACAACGCCGCCATCGTCCACCGCATGATGACGACCGAGCCCGGCTCGCTGTCCGACCTGATCTGGTCACATGCCCCCGCCCCGCGAACGGAACAGCCCCGCACGCTTGCCAATATTCCCGCAATCACCCCCGAGTCAATCGCTCTTGCGAAGGATCTGAAGGCTCGCGGATTTCGATTCGTTGGCCCCACAACGGCCTACGCGCATATGCAGGCCGTCGGCGTGGTGAACGACCATGTGGCGGACTGCTTTGTTGCGCGCGCTTCATAACTCACAGCCGGGCGCCAAGGGTGCTGTACACGATTGTCGCGTCGACGTCTTACACCGCGAGGGTGACGACGCCGGGTGAGAGTCGAACATCGAGGCTCTGCGATGTTGCCCACGCGGCAAAGTCGTCGCGCGAGCTGATGTTGGGCCGCTGTGTAGCCAACAGGGCAACCAGCTCGCCCTTGTGTTTCTTGTTGAAATGATTCAACGCCCGACCGCCATCACGCGAGACGACTTCGAGGTAATCACTGGAAAGACTGTCCGGTACGGGGCCCAACTCGCGATATCCCTCGCTGCGGGCATCCAGAACCCATCGGGCACCGCACTGGGCGAGGGCGTGGCTAATGGAATCGCCCCACCACGCCTTCATGGACCGCTGTGCGAGTCGCGAATCGTTCGACAGTCGGTAGGCGGGAATCGCGTCCTGCGCCCGCACAAGCCCCCACAGTGCCGAATGAACGGCAATGTGCCGGTGAGACCAGTCGCGCGAATCCTCGGACCATGTTGCTGCACCCGTTTCCGCATACAGCACACCGGTGAATCGCTCCATGGCGGGCAACAGAACGCCGGAATCCAATTGCAGATTATGCAGCGCCTCGTCGCGCGACTTGGGCCCCAACTTGAGCATCCGCACGGCCGCATCCGGATCGGTGCGGCAGAACGTACCCAGAGCGTCGGCCAGCGCCTCGCGGATGGGATCCAGAGCGGGAAAAGATAAGGCGGGGTAACCGGATTTACCCGGCACCCCGCCCATAATCTTTGTTTCCGAAGGTGGAAGCAGAAGAAGCACTATTCGGCCAATGCCGCCTGGCTTGCGACTACCATGACGGTGTCGTGCTCGACCGACAGGAAACCGCGCTCGGCGTTAGCGGTGACGATGCCGTTTTCCACAGTGTGGATACGCACCTCGCCCTCGTTTGCCAACAGCCCGAGGAACGGCTCGTGACCGGGCATAACACCCAGCTGCCCTTCCACGGTGCGCGCAACCACCATGCTGGCTTCGCCGGCCCAAACCTCACGGTCCGACGCGACGACGCGAACAGTCAGAACTGCCATGGTTAGCCGTTTTCCTTCTGGATCTGTGCCCACTTCTCTTCGACATCGGTGATTGCACCGACGTTGAAGAAGGCCTGCTCGGCGACGTGGTCGAACTCACCCTTGGCAATGGCGTCGAACGATTCGATGGTGTCCTTGAGTGGCACGGTCGAACCTTCAACACCGGTGAACTTCTTCGCCATGTAGGTGTTCTGCGACAGGAACTGCTGGATACGACGAGCGCGCGATACGGTGATCTTGTCTTCCTCGCTCAGTTCGTCGACACCCAGAATCGCGATGATTTCCTGGAGTTCCTTGTTCTTCTGCAGAATCGCCTTGACGGTGGTGGCCACGCGGTAGTGGTCGGCACCGATGTAGCGAGGGTCGAGGATACGGCTGGTCGAGGTCAGCGGATCCACAGCAGGGTACAGACCCTTCGAGGCGATTTCACGGCTGAGCTCGGTGGTCGCGTCGAGGTGGGCGAACGTGGTTGCCGGTGCGGGGTCGGTGTAGTCGTCGGCGGGCACGTAAATGGCCTGCAGCGAGGTGATCGAGTGTCCACGCGTCGAGGTGATGCGCTCCTGGAGGAGGCCCATCTCGTCGGCAAGGTTGGGCTGGTAACCCACGGCCGACGGCATACGGCCCAGAAGGGTCGAGACCTCGGAACCGGCCTGGGTGAATCGGAAGATGTTGTCAATGAACAACAGGACGTCTTGCTTCTGAACGTCACGGAAGTATTCCGCCATGGTCAGGGCCGACAGAGCGACGCGCAGACGCGTTCCCGGCGGCTCGTCCATCTGGCCGAAGACAAGCGCAGTCTTGTCGAAGACACCTGCTTCTTCCATCTCGTGGATGAGGTCGTTACCCTCACGGGTACGCTCACCGACACCGGCGAACACCGACACACCACCGTGGTCCTGCGCAACACGCTGGATCATTTCCTGGATCAGAACGGTCTTACCGACACCGGCACCACCGAACAGACCAATCTTTCCACCCTGGACATAGGGGGTCAGGAGGTCGATGACCTTGATACCGGTTTCGAAGAGAGTCGTCTTCGATTCCAGCTGGTCGAATGCCGGGGGCTCGCGGTGGATGGGCCAACGCTCGGAAACCTCGATGGTTCCGTCGCCGTTGAGGACTTCACCCAGAACGTTGAAAACCTTACCCTTGGTGACATCACCAACGGGAACCGAGATGGGAGCACCCGTGTCGGTGACTTCCTGTCCACGCACCAGACCATCGGTGGGCTTCAGCGCGATGGCGCGAACCAGGTCGTCGCCGAGGTGCTGAGCAACCTCGAGGGTCAGAGTGATGGTCTCTTCGCCGAGGGTGTAGGTGGTCTTCAGTGCGTTGTAGATACCGGGAATCGCATCGTGCGGGAACTCGATGTCAACAACCGGACCGGTGACGCGGGCGATACGGCCAGCGCCGGTCGTGGTCTTCTTAGCAGCCATGGGTGTCCTTTTTTCTGGTTACTTCGCCGAGACCAGGGCGTCGGCGCCGCCGACGATCTCGGAAATTTGCTGAGTGATTTCTGCCTGACGCGCGTTGTTCGCGAGGCGGGTGTACTGCTGAATGAGCTTGTCGGCGTTGTCCGTCGCGCTCTTCATTGCCTTCTGACGTGCGGCGTGCTCGGCTGCTGCTGAAGACAGCATCGCGGCGAACACACGGTTTTCGACGAAGACGGGCAGCAGAGCGTCGAGTACCTCGAAGCCGTGAGGTTCGAATTCGTAAAGCGGCAGAACGTCGGCCGATGCCGGCGCTTCCTCGGCCTCGACGACCTCGAGAGGCAACAGACGCAGTACGGTCGGAACCTGCGACACGAGGTTGACGAAACGGTTGTGAACAAGGTGAATCTCGTCCACGCCGCCTTCGTCGTGCTCCTTCATGAAGTGCTCAATGAGTGCTGCAGCGATTTCCTGGGCCGTTTCGACCTCGGGACGATCGCTGGAACCCATCCACTGCTTCTCGGAGTGACGCTGACGGAATGCAAAGTACTGCACCGCCTTGCGACCCACGAGGTAGTAGACGATCTCTTTGCCTTCGCGCGTGAGGCGCTCAGTCAGCTCACCGGTCTCGCGCATGACCTGCGACGAGAACGCACCCGCAAGACCACGGTCCGACGTGAACACCACAACCGCCGCACGACGAATGTTCGCCGCCTCGGTGGTCAGGGGGTGGTCCACGTTTGAACCGGTCGCAACCGCAGACACAGCGCGCGTGAGCGCCTGAGTGTACGGTGCGGCGGACGACAGACGGGCCTGAGCCTTCTGAATACGCGAGGCAGAGATGAGCTCCATTGCACGCGTGATCTTCTTCGTCGTCTGGGCAGACTTGATTTTCTGCCTGTAGATGCGAAGCTGCGCTCCCATGGTTCTCCTCCTCTCGTACTTCTAATTACTTGCGCTTGCGCTCTTTGACAACCTTGGCCTGCGTGATGTCCTCGGCGGGAAGAGCATCGAACTCCTCGGTTCCCGCGTGGACTCCACCTGCAGCGCCCGCAACGAAGGACTTCGCGAACTTGTCGATTTCCTTCTCGAGCGAAGCCTCGGTCTTGTCGTCAAGAACGTTGCTGGTGCGCAAAGTGTCGAGGATGTCGGTGTTGCGACGCAGGTGCTCGAGGAGCTCCTTTTCGAATCGCAGAACATCCGAAACCTCGAGTTCGTCAAGCTTGCCCTTGGTACCGGCCCAGATCGACACAACCTGCTCTTCGACGGGGTATGGCGAGTACTGAGGCTGACGCAGCAGCTCGGTCAGACGTGCACCACGTGCAAGCTGACGGCGGCTGGCGGCATCGAGGTCCGAGGCGAACATTGCGAATGCCTCGAGCGAACGGTACTGAGCCAGTTCGAGCTTCAAGGTACCCGAAACCTTCTTGATCGACTTGACCTGGGCGTCACCACCAACACGCGACACCGAGATACCCACGTCAACAGCGGGACGCTGGTTGGCGTTGAACAGGTCGGACTGGAGGAAGATCTGGCCATCGGTGATCGAGATCACGTTGGTGGGGATGTAGGCCGACACGTCGTTTGCCTTGGTCTCGATGATGGGAAGACCCGTCATCGAACCGGCACCGAGCTCGTCCGACAGCTTTGCGCAACGCTCCAGGAGGCGCGAGTGCAAGTAGAACACGTCACCGGGGTACGCTTCACGTCCCGGCGGACGGCGCAGCAGTAGCGATACGGCACGGTAGGCCTCGGCCTGCTTCGACAGGTCATCGAAAATGATGAGGACGTGCTTGCCACCGTACATCCAGTGCTGGCCGATTGCCGAACCGGTGTAGGGAGCAAGGTACTTGAAGCCTGCGGGGTCCGATGCGGGAGCAGCGACGATGGTCGTGTACTCCATGGCGCCGGCGTCCTCGAGTGCGCCCTTTACCGCAGCAATGGTCGAACCCTTCTGGCCGATAGCCACGTAGATGCAGCGAACCTGCTTGTTGACATCGCCCGAATCCCAGTTGGCTTTCTGGTTGATGATGGTGTCGATCGCGATGGCGGTCTTACCCGTCTGGCGGTCACCAATGATCAGCTGACGCTGGCCACGGCCCACGGGAATCATGGCGTCGATTGCCTTGATACCGGTCTGCATCGGTTCGTGAACCGACTTACGTGCCATAACGCCGGGAGCCTGAAGCTCGAGGGCGCGGCGGCCTTCGGCCACGATCTCGCCCAGACCGTCGATGGGGTTACCCAGCGGGTCGACAACACGACCAAGGAATCCATCGCCGACGGGCGACGACAGAACTTCACCGGTGCGGAAAACTTCCTGGCCAGCTTCGATTCCGGTGAACTCACCGAGAACGACGACACCGATTTCGTTTTCGTCGAGGTTGAGAGCCAGCCCCAGCGTGCCATCGGCGAAACGAATGAGCTCGTTCGCCATAACGCTGGGCAGACCCTCGACGTGTGCGATACCGTCACCGGCGTCTACGACGTGTCCGACCTCGGTCGCGTTTGCCTTCGACGGCTCGTACGACTTCGCGAACGCGTCAAGCGCCTTGCGGATTTCGTCCGGGTTGATTGTGAGTTCAGCCATGTTCTTCCCTAGTTAGGTGTGGCCAGCGCTAGCTGGCTAGTTTCGAGGAGAGTTCGGTAAGGCGCGAACGGATGCTCGCGTCAATGGTGTCGTTTCCGACGTTGATGTGCAGGCCGCCGACAAGCGCGTCGTCAACGATGACATCGATGTGGTGATCGCGGCCATAACGGGCGGAGAGAACCGCACCAATACGGTCAACCTGCTTGGCGGACAGCGCAGCTGCCGACGTGACGGTCGCGACGCCGCGACCCGACTGGTCGGCAACTATGGCCTGAGCCTGGCTAATCAACACGCGAGGACGTCGTCCGCGAGGCTGCGCCACCAGGTGTGCCACGATTTGAACCGTTGCGTCCGACGCCGATCCGAGTACGGATGATGCCAGAGCGGCACGAGCAGAAGCGGTACCGCGCTTCGAGGCAAGAGCAAGCTCGAGCTCGGGGTTCGCGGCGATGGCACGACCGAACGCGAAGAGTTCCGCCTCGGTGCCCGACTTCGCTGCCGACGCGATGGCGCGGATACCGATTTCTTCGATACCGGCCAGCATGTCCTTCGCGCTCGACCACCGGTGTGCGACGACGGCCTGAAGAAGAACAACCGCCGTCTTTTCTGCACTGGCGAAAACCGAGGCGATGAGCGCCTGCTTTGCCTCTGCAGTAGCAACGGGGTTGACCAAAGCAGCACGCAATGCGGTGGTGTCACCGATAACACGACCAGCCTCGAGCACTGCGACACCCGTCGCGTGCTTGACACCCTTCGTGCCGGCGAGAACGGCGCGAGCCGACTCAACCGCTACACGTGTTGCACTGCCCATTTACTTCTTCTTCCCGGTCGATTCGAGCTCGGAAAGGTAGCGGTCAACGAGTGCAGATGCCTTCTTGTCGTCAGCAACGTGCTCTCCGATGACACGACCTGCGAGGTCGAGTGCCAGAGTGCCCACCTCGGCGCGCAGCGACTGAATGGCCGCCTGGCGCTCGGCTTCGATCTGAGCGTGAGCCTTCGCGGTGATAGCCGCAGCGTCTGCTGCTGCCTGATCACGCAGTTCCGCCAGAATGACGCCACCCTCGGCACGTGCCTTGTCGCGGATATCCGCGGCTTCGGTACGAGCTTCGGCCAAGAGCTGGTTGTAGCTGTCCAGAGCCGCCTTGGCTTCCGCCTGAGCGTTTTCGGCCAGCGCAATGCCGCCCTCGATCTTCTCGGCGCGCTCGTCGAGCATGGCCTGCATGCGAGGAAGAACGATCTTCCAGAACAGGACCAAAACGATGGCGAACGGAATGATCGACCAGACAATGTCGTACACCGCTGGGATCAGCGGGTTGGGTGCCGGTTCAGTGGATTCCGACGCCCACACGAGTGCGTTGAGCATGGGATTCTTTCTTAGGAGAAGATGAAGCCGGTTGCGATACCAACGAAGGCGAGTGCCTCGGTGAACGCGATACCGATGTACATGAGAACCGTCAGGCGGCCCTGGAGTTCAGGCTGGCGAGCAACCGACTCGATGGTCTTGCCAACGACGATACCTACGCCGATTGCGGGGCCGATGGCTGCGAGACCGTAGCCGACGGTTGCGATGTTACCCGTGAGTTCTGCGAGAACCATGGTGTTTCCTTCCGTTGATGATTCGAAATGAATCGGGGTTTAGTGTTCTTCCGCCAGCGCGAGCTGGAGGTAGACGGCGGTCAAAAGGGTGAAAACGTATGCCTGGAGTACTGCAACCAGGATCTCGAAGAGCGAGAACACGATGCCGAAGGCAAGCGTTCCAATTCCCAGAGCCTTGATTCCCCATTCGGTTGCGCCCAAGAACAAGAAGTGGGTGCCGCTGAACATGAGGACAAGAAGAAGGTGACCGACAACCATGTTCATGAGAAGACGGAGGGTCAGCGTGACCGGACGCAGGATGAACGTCGACACGAATTCAATCGGGGTCACCACGATGTAGAACATCGGCGGAACTCCCGGTGGGAAAAGCGCGTTGCGGATGAATGCCCAGGGGTGCTTGCGCAGTCCGGCGTAGATGAACGCGACGTAAGAGGCCACGGCAAGCACAAGCGCGATTCCGATGACGGAAGTGCCCGCAATGTTGAAGCCGGGGACGATACCCGTGATGTTGAGGAACAACACGAGGAAGAACATCGTGGTCAGTAAGGGAAGGAAACGACGCCCATCCTTCTTGCCCAAGAGGTCTTCCGCGATGTTGACACGAACCAGGTCGAGACCCATCTCGATGAGGCTCTGGAAGCGTCCGGGAACGAGCTTCATGCGGCGCGTACCCAGCCAGAAAATAACGACCAACGCGATAACCATGATCATGCGAATGATCATGATGCGGTTCATTTCGAAGGGAGTACCCGCGAACAAAATGGCTTCGGGATAGAACTCCCAGATCGACGGAGCGTGGAATTCAACGCCAGTGGATTCACCCTCAACGGCGAGCAAGGCGGGGCTGACAGTCATGAACAGCGTTGTCTCCTGGTTCGGGGCGCACTATTGCGCGACGAGGGCATCAATCGGGATTAGCCTAGCACGTCGACGACGGGCACACGTGCGCGTGCGACCGCAACAACGTCACACACGAGGGCGGCAACAACGGACGCAATCACGGCAATAAAGGAAATCTGGGTGTCCACAAATTCCGAGTCGCGAAGGGCCACCGCAACGAGGATGAACAACACCATTTTGAGAACCAGACCGCCCATGACGATGCCGAAGAACATGCCTGAAACGATTGTTCCGCGGCCCAGTTTGAGCCCCACCAGGATGCTTAATGCGGTCATTCCGGTAAACACGAATCCCACCACCGAACCGACGGCGGCGCTGAGTGCACCAAATTCGCCCGCCACGGCAAACCCCCAGGCCGCACCGATCACGGCGATGGCGACCGACGAGATACCGCCCCATTTCACCGAGGTCCACAACGCGAGGCGCGCGCGATCGGTAGCGGTCAGAGTCGTCATGAGGCGTCCTTTGCAGAAAGCACGCTGCGGTTGCGCAGCGGCAGGATGGTCAAAATCGTGGTGACAATCAACCCGAGCACCAGCACGATGATGGCGGTCGATGCGGGAACAAACATGAACAGCAGAACTCCGACTGCCACAACCAAAGTCCATGCGTACAGAATGAGAACCGCCTGGAAGTGTGTGTGCCCCAGGTCAAGCAGTCGGTGATGCAGGTGCTTGCGGTCCGCGGCGAAGGGCGAACGACCCGCGGTCACGCGCCTCGTCACGGCCCACACAAAGTCCACGAGCGGGATGATGAGCACAGCCAAGGGAAGCGCCAGAGGAATAAAGGCGGGCACCAGCTGCCCCGGCATGATTTCGGCGGGATCGACCTGGCCCGTCACCGAAATCGACGACGCTGCCATCACCAGCCCGATCACCAGCGCACCCGAATCGCCCATGAACATCTTGGCGGGGTACCAGTTGACGGGCAAGAAGCCAATGATGGACCCGCAGAGTACTGCGGTCAGCAGGCTGGCGAAGTTGAAATACAGCGTGTGCCCCGGCCCCGTGGCCAGCAGATACGAATAGATAAAGAACACGGCACCGGCAATAAGCGTGACGCCAGCAACCAGGCCGTCGAGCCCGTCGATGAAGTTGATGGCGTTCATCACGAGGACCACACCAATGACGGTGATGACGAGGGACATTCCCGGCGACAGCAACAGAATCTGGTCGAACGGCAGACTGACAATCTGAATTCCGAACCACGCCAAAATTCCCGCAGAGAGCAACTGCGCACCGAGTTTCAGCAACCAGTCGAGGTCATACAGGTCGTCCAGTACGCCGATAACAGTCATCAACAGCACCGCGATAGCCAGACCGATGACGGGCATGGGATCGACGAAGACCGGAGCGAACTTGGGTATCAGGCTGGCGACCGTAATACCGACACCCAGACCCAACACGATGGCAATGCCACCGAGGCGCGGCGTTGGCGTGCTGTGCACATCGCGTTCGCGAATTCCCGGGTAAATCCGATACTTATGGGCCAGTTTCAGCAGATATCGAGACGCTAGGAAGCTCACGGCCGCGGCAACAAGGCCAACCAAGATGTACAGCAACATGGGTTACGACTCGTCAATCTCGCCGAGCAAATCGATGATCGCCTGGCGGGGAATAACTCCCTCGCGCACAATGCGCACCAATCCCCCGTGGACCGTGGGCGTTGCGTCGACGATGGTGGATCCCAACCGTGAATCCGAGGCGATACCGCCGTCCAGGTACACCGCGACGGATTCGCCCAGGTAGTCCTCGGCTTCACCGACCGACAGAGCGGCGGGCTGACCCGACAGATTGGCGCTCGACACCGCGAGCGGACCCGTTTCCGACAGCAGTTCCAGCGCAATGGGGTGTGCGGGCATACGCACCGCGACAGTCCCCCGAGTTTCCCCCAGATCCCAGTTCAGCGTGCTGCGGGCGGGAACAACGATGGTGAGGCCGCCGGGCCAAAATTCCGTGGCCAGCGCCTCGATTTCCGGTGTGACGGTCTCGGCTAACGCCGCAAGTGTGGGAATCCCGGGGACAAGCACCGGCGGCGGTGACTGCCGGCCACGGCCCTTTGCCTCCAGAAGTCGGGCAACCGCCTCGGCGCGGAATGCATCGGCGGCCACGCCATACACGGTATCCGTGGGCATCACGATGAGTTCGCCACGACCGACGGACATGCGCGCCATACGCATGCCGGTGAGGACCTCGGCCGGGTCGCTGCAGTTATAGGTCGTCGACATCGCGTTTAGTCTATCGGGGCACTTATTTCACGGCGGATATTGCGCGTTCGCGATGCAGCAGATCGGTGTGTGCGGTGACCATGCGAAAACCGGCCTCGCGTGCAATTGCCACGGCATCGGCGGATTGGTCATCACCGTGTTCGAGAACCAAGGTTCCACCGGGTCGCAGTAGCGCGAAAGCGCGCGCGGTGAAGCTGCGAACATCGCGCAGCCCGTCGCGGCCGCCGTACAACGCCAGTGACGGGTCGTGGACGGACACTTCCGGATCCGTCGGCACATCGGATTCGCGAAGGTAAGGCGGGTTGGTGACCACGACGTCAATCGTTCCGTCTAGCTCGGGAAGCGCGGTCGTCGCATCCGCGGCGACCAACGTGACACGATCATCACCGAATTCCGCGATATTGCGACCTGCCCACACGCGTGCCTCGTCGGACAATTCGACCGCCCACACGAGTGCGTGGGGAACCTCGGTGGCGAGTGCGAGTGCCAGCGCGCCGGTCCCTGTACCCAAATCGACGGCTCGAGGCGCAGCCGAAGGCACCTGTCGCAGTGCCTCGATGGCCCATTCCGCAACCAATTCGGTTTCCGGCCGTGGCACCAGTGCGCCCGGTCCCACGTGCAGCAGCAGCGACCGAAAGGGTGCCATACCCGTGATGTGCTGCAGCGGTTCACGATTTTCGCGGCGCGCGGCCCACGCTTCGATGGTGGCGGTCTGCGGCTCCGAGAGTTCGGTGCCCATGAACGCACGGGTCAGGACATCGCCGCGACTCCAGCCACAGACAGCCCCCACGAGCAGTTCCGCATCGGCGACGGGCGAGGCAATCCCCGCACGAGCAAAGCGCTGTGCGAGGTTCTCGACCGTCGACCGAACGTCGGACACGATTACTTCTGGTCGGCCAGAGCCTGCAGTCGAGCCTCTTCATCGACGGCGATGCACGATTCGATGAGCGGGTCGATTGCACCGTTCATCACCTGGTCGAGGTTGTACGACTTGTACCCCGTGCGGTGATCAGCGATGCGGTTTTCCGGGAAGTTGTAGGTGCGGATGCGCTCGGAACGATCCATGCTGCGAATCTGGCTCTTGCGCGAATCGCTGGCCGCTGCGGCGAGCTCCTCTTGCTGGCGAGCGAGGATTCGTGCACGCAGAACGCGCATCGCCGATTCACGGTTCTGGATCTGACTCTTTTCGTTCTGACACGATACGACGATGCCCGTCGGGACGTGCGTGATGCGAACGGCCGAGTCCGTGGTGTTCACCGACTGTCCGCCGGGGCCACCCGAACGGAAGACATCGATACGCAGATCGTTTTGGTGGATTTCTACCTCTTCGGGCTCGTCAACCTCGGGGAACACCAGAACGCCGGTGGTCGAGGTGTGGATGCGGCCCTGCGATTCGGTCGACGGCACACGCTGCACGCGGTGAACGCCACCCTCGTACTTCAAACGCGCCCAGGCACCGTTCGCGGGTTCGGATGCGTTGGCCTTGATGGCCACCTGCACGTCCTTGAATCCGCCCAAATCGGATTCGGTCTTGTCGAGGATTTCCACACGCCATCCGCGCGATTCCGCGTAATGCGTGTACATGCGCAGCAGGTCGGCAGCAAACAGCGCGCTTTCCTCGCCGCCTTCGCCACCCTTGATTTCCATGATGATGTCACGGCCGTCATCGGGGTCGCGCGGAATCAACAAACGACGCAGTTTCTCGGCCTGCTGGACCAACAGTTCTTCCATTGCAGGAAGTTCTTCGACGAACGCGGGATCGTCCTTGGCGAGCTCGCGCGCCGCCTCGATGTCGTTACGCGTCGCTTCCCAGTCGGCATGAGCCGACACAATCTGGTTGAGTTCGGCGTATCGACGATTCAGCTTCTTTGCACGAGCGGGATCCGCATGCACGGCCGCATCCGACAACGTAACCTGAAGTTCCGCGTGTTCGGCGAGCAATCCCTCGATCGAGGTAAACATGGCGTTCCTTAGAGTGCGACGACGCTGGTGGCGATGTCGGCGAGCTCGTCACGAACGGCACCGGCAAAACCGTGGTCGATGGTGTCAACGGCAGCAATAACGGTGAGCGACCCGCCAGTCTCGAGCGAGCGGCCCGCACCGAAGAGGCGCTTGGCTGCGGCGAATACGGCGGTGTCCACCGATCCGTCGCCCAAGGGACGAGTTCCCTGAATGACCGATAACTGAGCCTTGGCCACGCGGGTGAGCGAGTCCACAACCACGATGACGTGCATGCCCTGTTCCACCAGGCGCTTCGCGCGGGCGACGGCGAGGTCGGCAACCGTGATGTGCTCGTCGGCGTGACGATCGTAGGTCGAGGCGCTGACTTCGCCACGAACACCACGCGTGAGCGCGGTGACATCTTCGGGCTGACCATCCGCAACAACAACCATGAGGTGCGAGTCGGGCGATGCGCTCGAGATTTCAGCAGCAAGGTCGCGCAACACGGCGGTGCGGGTTGCGCCGGCGGGAGCATCGACAAGCACGCGCTCGCCACGCTTTACGGATGCGAATCGACCGGACAGGCCGATAGTTTCGGACGCGTAAACGGGGGTACCGTCCGCAAAGTCTTCGCGGGCCAATGCCGCTTCGGGGCTTGCACCATTGATGAAATCGACGGTTGCCAGCGCGTTGTACTTCTGGCGGTTCTGGAAGTCGCCACCCTGGGGCTGGCGGATCGCTCCGACAACGGCATCACCCTTGCGCAGGCCATACTTCTTGACCTGACCCAGTGCCACATAGACATCGGCGGGGCTTGCGAGGTATCCCCCGGTGCGCACAAACGCGTAGTTGTCGAGGATGTCGAGGATTCCGGCGACGGGGATCAGAACGTCGTCGTCCGACACTTCGCCATCGAATTCGTCGTCACGGCCACGGCCACGACGGCGGTTGCGCTCGCGACGGGGACGGCCGGATTCCGAGCCATCACCGTTCTGCTCGTTCTGTTCGGCGTTGTCGGCCGCGGCGTCGGTCGAATCGATCGACTCCGTCGGTGCGTCCGTTGCGTCTGCGGCCTTGCCACGTCCGCGGCCACGGCCACGTCCGCGAGGCGCACGCGTTGCGCCCTCGGCGGGTGCGGCATCGGTCGATGCGGCTTCGGCGCCTGCTGCCGATTCCTTGGCGGGTGCGGATTCGGCAGCAGGCGCTGACGATTCGGTTACTGCGGCCGCCGCGGCAGCGGCTTCGGCCTTGGTCGAGGTGGCACGACGAGGCGCGCGCTTACGCTTGGGCGCTTCCGTGCCGGTCGAATCTGCCGACACCTCGATGGGGTTTTCGTTTTCCATTGGTACTCCTTGAGATAACACTCACCGGAACGAGTCGGTGTATCCGACATCGGGCGAGAGAGAAAGAAAGAACCTGTCCGGGTTTCAGCTACGAGGCGCTGGAACCAGCGGGCAGTGATACCACTGTAGCACCCTTGAAGTCGACAGCCAGCATGTGGCAGTCCCACACAGTGTCCGAGTTCGCGTGAATCAAGTCGGCCGCACGCATACGTTCACCCGGGTCATCACTGAGCACGAGAATCGACGGGCCTGCCCCGGACACGACGGCAGCGAATCCTTCGCGGCGCAGTGCCTGAATCAACGACGACGTTTCCGGCATAGCCTCGGCGCGGTAATCCTGGTGCAACTTGTCCTCGGTGGCGGCGTGCAGA
Organism: Microbacteriaceae bacterium MWH-Ta3; assembly: GCA_003053925.1. Lineage (GTDB taxonomy): Bacteria > Actinomycetota > Actinomycetes > Actinomycetales > Microbacteriaceae > MWH-TA3. The sequence continues at coordinate 1,171,800 of QBKD01000001.1, read as the reverse complement.
AGCTCCGGGCTCTGAATGAGAGCAGCGACCAACAGTGCCGAACGCGACAGGTTAAAAATGGCGTCCGAGTGCGGAACCGTGTCGGGCTGCAGCGATCGCGCAACGGCCGTGGACATTGTGGTTTCACGCGGCACGGCAACAAGCAGCGATACTCCGCGGTGAACCGTGAGCTTCTTGTGCTTGGGGCCTTCCGGCGTCACCCACGCAATGGACAGTCCACCGAACAGGGCCGGTGCCACGTTGTCGGGGTGACCCTCGAGTTCGTTGGCGAGGTTCAACAAACCATCGGCATCAATTTCGACGATGCCGTCCAGAAGGCCCTTGGCCACCATGATGCCGGCGACAATCGCTGCGGCAGAAGAGCCCATGCCACGACCATGCGGAATGCGGTTTTCGCAGGTGAGGTTAATGCCCGGCATATCGATGCCATAGTGTGCAAAAACGTGTGCGATCGAACGCACGACGAGGTTCGATTCGTCGGTGGCGACGTCGCCCTCGCCCACTCCGTGAACGGTGACGGTTGCGCCAGGCGCCTCGCGCACCTCAGCGGTGATTTCGTCGTAGTACGACAAGGCCAAACCCAAGGTGTCGAAACCTGGTCCCAGGTTTGCCGTCGTTGCGGGAACCTTGACCTGCACGCGCCGCCCGATCAGGCGTGCGTCGCTCATGCGGTCGCCTTTGCAAGCCCCAACACACTGGCGATTTCGGCGACATCGACAGGAACAACTTCGGGCGATGCCGTGGTTCCATCGGGGTTCTGCAGGGCCCACTGCGGGTCCTTGAGGCCGTGTCCGGTCACCGTCAGCACAACGGTTGCCCCCTTGGGAATCTGACCAGCGGCGGCACGTTCCAAAAGACCGGCAACCGAGATTGCCGAGGCGGGTTCCACAAAGATTCCCACCTCGCGCGACAACAAGCGCTGCGCGGCGATAATTCCCGCATCGTCGATGGCACCGAAGTAGCCGTCGGAGTCATCGCGGGCGGCAAGAGCCAGTTCCCACGAAGCGGGGTTACCAATGCGGATTGCCGTCGCAAGAGTTTCCGGGTTCGACACGGGGTGACCCAGCACCAGAGGCGCCGATCCCGCAGCCTGGAAGCCGAACATTCGGGGAAGCGTTTGCGTGACGCCGCGGTCCAATTCCTCGCGGTAACCGCGGTGGTAGGCCGTGTAGTTACCCGCGTTTCCGACAGGGATGAAGTGGAAGTCGGGAGCCTTGCCCAAGACCTCGACAACTTCGTATGCGGCGGTCTTCTGTCCCTCGATGCGATCGGGGTTGACCGAGTTAACCAGGTGAACGGGGTACGACTCGGCCAATTCTCGTGCGATTTCGAGGCAGTCATCGAAGTTTCCCTGCAGCTGCAGGATGTGCGCCTTGTGGGCCACCGCCTGGCTGAGCTTGCCCATCGAGATCTTGCCCTCGGGTACCAGGACTGCGGCAGAAATTCCCGCGTGGGCGGCATACGCCGCGGCCGAGGCCGAGGTGTTTCCTGTGGACGCACAAATCACGGCCTTCGCGCCGTGCTCGACGGCCTTCGTGATGGCCATGGTCATTCCGCGGTCCTTGAACGAACCGGTGGGGTTCATACCCTCGTACTTCACCCAGACATCCGCACCGGTGATGTCGCTCAGTGCACGAGCAGGAAGAAGGGGCGTGCCACCCTCGCCCAAGGTGATGATGGGCGTAGCGTCCGTCACATTTAGACGATCGGCGTATTCGCGGATAACCCCGCGCCACTGGTGTGCCATTACAGACCTTCCACTCGAAGAACACTGGCGACGCCCACTACGACGGGACTTGCTTCAAGAGCTGCAACCGTCGCGGCGAGATCAGCTTCGGTCGCCTCGTGCGTGCCGATAACTAGCGTAGCGGTGGGAGTCGTGGTGTCTGAACCATAAGTCTTCTGCTCGAGGGTCTCGACCGAGACTTCGCGCTCGCGGAAAATGTTCGCGATTTCGGCCAGAACGCCCGGCTCGTCAGTCACGCTCAACGTGATCTGGTAGCGCGTGCGAATTGCACCGATGGGCAGGATGGGGTAGTTCGCGTGGGTGCTTTCGCCCACGCCAGGTCCGCCCACGACGTGGCGACGAGCGGCCGACACGAGGTCTCCGAGCACGGCGGACGATGTTTGGACACCGCCGGCACCGGCACCATAGAACATCAGCGGTCCAGCCGATTCGGCCTCGACGAATACCGCGTTGTTTGCACCGTGAACGGCAGCCAACGGGTGGGTGTCGGGAACGAGTGCGGGGTACACGCGGGCACTAACGCCCTCGACACCGTCGGCGTCTTTGATGCGCTCGGCGATGGCCAGAATTTTCACGACATATCCGGCCTTACGAGCGGCTTGAACCTGCTCGCGCGTGATGTCCGTGATGCCCTCGCGATACACCGCTTCGGCGGGAACCGTCGTGTGGAATGCGAGCGAGGCGAGGATGCAGGCCTTCTGTGCGGCGTCGTATCCGCCGATGTCGGCCGTGGGGTCGGCCTCGGCGTACCCCAATTCCGTGGCGATAGCCAGTGCGTCCTCCATCGACTCCCCCAGGGTGTCAATGCGGTCAAGGATGAAGTTCGTCGTGCCGTTCACGATTCCGAGAATTCGTGTGACGCGGTCGCCGGCCAGTGAATCGCGCAGCGGACGAATGATGGGAATGGCGCCACCGACGGCGGCCTCGTAGTACAACTGCGCGCCAACCTGTGCCGCGGCCTCGAACAGCTCCGGACCGTGGTGAGCCAGCAACGCCTTATTAGCCGTAATGACATCGGCACCCGAATTGATTGCGGTCAACAGGAGGGTGCGAGCGGGCTCGATGCCGCCCATGAGTTCAATCACGATGTCCGCACCCAGCACTAGCGATTCGGCATCAGTCGTCAGCAGGTGACGGGGAATGTCGGCAGTACGCGGTGAGTCGAGGTTGCGTACGGCAACACCGGCCAGCTCAATTCCCGCGCCAATGCGGGCGGCCAGTTCCTCGCCGTGGTTCAGGATTTGGTGGGCGACCTGCGCTCCCACGCTTCCCGCCCCCAAAAGTGCAATTCGCAGATTGCGGTACTCAATCATTGGGAATCCTTTCCGATTTCCATGTCACGCTCAAGCAGATCGGCGACCGTGTCGCGGCGCACCATGAGCCGCGCCTCGCCGCCACGAACCGACACGACCGCGGGTCGCATCAGGAAGTTGTAGTTGTTCGCGAGCGATGCGCAATATGCGCCCGTCGCGGGGATGGCCACAAGGTCATCGCGATGAATGTCGCCCGGCAGGAATTCGTTGAGCACAACGATGTCACCGCTCTCGCAGTGCTTTCCCACAATCCGGGTCACAATGGGTTCGGAATTCGAGGCGCGCGATGCCAGCAAAGCGGAATACTCTGCCTTGTACAGCGCCGTCCGCATGTTGTCGCTCATGCCGCCGTCGACACTGACATAGGTGCGCGTCTGCGTGGACCCATCGTCGAGGGTGACTCCCACGGGCTTGATTGTGCCGACCGTGTACAGCGTGATGCCGCCACGACCCACGATGGATCGGCCCGGCTCGACGGCGATTGCCGGCACTGGAATACCGTGCTCGGCACACAATCCCGCGATGTCCGTCAGCATGGCGTTCGCGATGTCCGCGATGTCGGTCGCGACGTCGGCGCGCGTGTAGGCAATACCGAAGCCACCGCCCAGGTTCAGTTCGGGCACTGGCCCCGTCGCCAGCAGGTCGGCGTGAACGGTCAACAGACGAGCAGCGGCCTCGCGGAAACCCGCAACGCCAAAAATTTGCGATCCGATGTGCGAGTGCAGGCCCAGGAATTCCAGCGACGATTCGGCGCGAATGGCCGCCACAATCGATGCCACCTGATCCAACGAGACACCAAACTTTTGGTCTTCGCGTGCTGTTGCAAGGTATTCGTGTGTCGATGCGTGAACGCCGGAATTGACGCGAAGGCGCACCCGCTGCACGGCCCCCACCGTGGCTGCGGCCCGAGCAACGCGCTGAACTTCCTCGGCGGAATCGATGACAATCGACCCAACACCCACCGACGCGGCACGCAGAAGTTCCGCATCGCTCTTGTTGTTTCCGTGCAGTCCGATGTGCGCGGGGTTCATGCCTGCGGCGAGTGCGACCTCGAGCTCGCCGCTGCTTGCAACATCCAGACGCAGACCCTCGTCGCGCACCCAGCGCACGACGGCAGCCGACAGAAAAGCCTTCGAGGCGTAATACACGTGGGCGTGAGTTCCGGCGGCATGAGCCGCGGAATCGAAGACATCGCGCATGCGACGAGCCGCGCCTCGGACGTCGTCTTCGTCGTAGACATACAGGGGCGTACCGAATTCGGCGGCGAGCTGCGCAACAGAGACTCCGCCGACCGAGAGCACACCGGAATCATCACGTCGGGCCGTTGCGGGCCACAAGCCGGCCGCCAGCGCATTGGCATCGGCGGGCGGCGTGAGCCACGCCGGGATTAGAGAATTGGACACACCACACCTCACAAGGAACACGAAACGGTGAGGCGAGCGAGCCCGGATTGACCCCTGAAGCCGTGATTAGTCTAGCGAATCCTGCGCACGCGCAAGACTGTCCTCGGCGGCAACCCACGCGAGCATGGCGCACTTCACACGTGCGACGAATTTCGAGACACCGCTGAGTGCGGCCAAGTCACCAAATTCTTCTTCATCCAGCGCAATCGCGCCGCGTGAACGCATGGCTTCACGGAAGCCCTCGGCAAATTCGGTGAACTCGGGAATGGTCATTCCCGCGGCCTCCTGGGACAACAACGATGCGGAGGCCTGCGAAATGCTGCAGCCTTTGCCCTCCCACTCGAAGCCGGTGATGACGGACTTCGAGTCATCGAGGCGCACCGTGAGGTTCAATTCGTCGCCACAGGTGGGGTTGTACTGGTGCGACGGCGTTCCGCCCTCGCCTAGGCCGTAACCGACCTTGCGCTTGTTGTGGTCGAGGATGATCTGCTGATAGAGCGCTTCGAGTGACATTTAGGCCTCCCCAAAATAACGACGCACGCCGGACAGCACGTCCACCGCAAATTCGATTTCCGCCAGGGTCGTGTGCATTCCCACCGACATGCGCGTCGACGAATCCACACCCAAGCGACGGTGCAGTGGCTGAGCGCAATGATACCCCACACGGACGGCAATTCCCTTGGAATCGAGGAACTGGCCCACGTCGTGTGGATGAACGCCGTCAACAGCAACACTGACAAGCCCGACGCGGTCCACGCCGTGCTTGGCTCCCAGAATGCGCACACCGGGCAAGGGCTCCACGAGGTCGTATAGCGCGGACCCCAGCGCCTCCTCGTGTGCGGCAATTGCCTCACGGCCGATAGCCGACATGATGTCCAAGGCCGCGGCCCAGCCAATCGCCTGTGTCAGGCGCGGCGTCCCCGGCTCGAACTTTGCCGGCGCGGGAAGGTATTCGGCACGTTCGTAGTCGACATACGTGATCATCGAGCCGCCGAACAGCACGGGCGGCATTTCGGCGAGCGCCTCGTCACGGCCATACAGCGCGCCGATACCCGTGGGGCCGTACATCTTGTGAGCCGAGAAAACCGCAAAGTCCACGCCCAGTTCCGCCAGGTTGAGGGGAATGTGCGGAGCCGATTGGCAGGCATCAAGAACAACGATGGCACCCACGGAATGGGCCAGCGCCGTGATTTCGGTAACGGGGTTCACGATGCCCAGCACATTCGACACATGGGTGAATGCCACAACGCGTGTGCGATCGGACACCACTGCGCGCACCGCATCGACGGTGAGGACTCCCCCGTCGGTAACGGCCGCCACCCGCAGGACGGCTCCGGTTGCGCGGGCAAGTTCTTGCCACGGAATCAAATTGGCATGGTGCTCGGCTTCGGTCACAACAATTTCGTCACCCTCGGCCAGTCGGAAGCGACCGTCGGTGGCGGTGCGGCCCAGCGAGGAAATCCGGAAACCATTCGCCACCATATTGATGCCGTCTGTGGCGTTCGAGGTCCACACAATATTCGCGGGACGCGCACCAACGAACCGGGCGACGGTGGCACGCGCCTCGTCGAATTTCTCGGTTGCCTCGGCGGCCAGCGTGTGTGCACCGCGGTTCACGGCCGCCATCTCGTGCGACGCAAAGTCGAGTTCCTTGCGCAGTCCGATTCCAAACTTGAGTGACGTTGCCGCGGAGTCGAGGTACACCAGTGGCATCCCGTTGACGGGAACGGCGAGTTGCGGGAAGAGCCCGCGAACATCGTTCACGGGGTACGCATCCTGCACGGGGTTTGTCATATCGCCATCAATCCTGTGGGGTGGAAAAATATTCCGCTACATGCGTTCGGGGGCGCTGACGCCCAGAAGCGCGAGGCCGTTCCGCAGTACCTGACCGGTGGCGTTGTTCAGCCACAGGCGGGTGCGGTGAACATCCTCGACGGGTGCGTCGTTCAGGGGCGTGACGCGGCATTGGTCGTACCAACGGTGGTAGTCGGCCGCGAGCGATTCCAGGTAGCGGGCAACACGGTGAGGCTCGCGCAGAGTCGCCGCCTGCGCCACGATGCGCGGGAACTCGGCCAGCGAATTCGCCAGTTCGGCCTCGGATTCGTGGGTCAACAGCGCCGCGTCAAAGGCGGTGACATCGACTCCGACGGTTGCCGCGTTACGCGCCACGGCATTGGTGCGAGCGTGAGCGTACTGCACATAGAACACGGGGTTGTCGTTTGTACGCTTCTGCAGAAGTTCGGGATCGAGCGTCAGGGGCGAATCCGCGGGGTAGCGTGCCAATGAGTACCGCAGGGCGTCGGTTCCCAACCAGGCCTGCAGGTCGTTAAGTTCAATGATGTTGCCCGCGCGCTTGGACAGCTTCGCGCCGTTGATGCTGACCAATTGGCCAATCAAGATTTCGATGTCGGCGTTGGGGTCATCGCCAGCGGAACCTGCAAGAGCCTTCAGGCGGTGCACGTATCCATGGTGGTCTGCGCCCAGGAGGTAAATCTTGTGCTGGAAGCCGCGGTCACCCTTGGATAGGTAATAGGCCGCATCCGCCGCAAAGTAGGTGAAAATTCCATTGCCGCGGGTGATCACGCGGTCCTTGTCGTCACCGAAATCGGTCGTGCGCACCCACACCGCACCGTCCTCGTCGTAAACGTGTCCCTGCGCGCGCAGGCGATCGATGGCGTTATCAATGAGGGAACCGCCGTCGGCCGAACCCGCATGAAGAGTGCGCTCCGAGAACCAGATGTCGAACTCCACGTTGAAACGTGCCAGCGAATCCTTGACTTCCTGCAGTTGAATTTCGTACCCGATTTCGCGGGCAATGGCGATCGCCTCGTCACGGGGCAGAGTGGCGAGGTCGGGGCGGCGCGAAAGTGCCTGCGCGCCCAAAACCTGCACGTATTCGCCCGGGTACCCGTTTTCCGGAATGGGCTCCCCCAGAGCCGCGGCCAACACCGATTCCCCGAAGACATCCATCTGTGCGCCAGCATCATTGATATAGAACTCACTGGCGACATGCGCGCCCGACGCCTTCAGAACGCGGGCCAAGGAGTCCCCCAATGCCGCCCAGCGCGTGTGCCCAATGTGTAGGGGCCCCGTGGGGTTTGCGGACACAAATTCCAGGTTGATGGTCTGACCGGCCAACGTGGAGTTGTGACCGAACTCCTCACCCGATTCCACGATGGTGCGGGCAATTTCTCCGGCGGCCGAGGCGTCCAGTCGAATGTTCAAAAAGCCCGGACCCGCGATGTCGACCGATGCCACTCCGTCCAGCGCACCCACACGCTCCGACAGCTCGGCGGCCAAATCACGGGGAGCCATCCCCACACGCTTGGCCAACTTCAGCGCGACCGAGGTCGCCCAGTCGCCATGATCACGGTTTTTCGGGCGCTCAAATGCAATAACGGACGAGTCAACCGAGGCGGCAACATCGGCGTCGCGCGGAAACACTATGTCGCGGGCGATATCGGCAATAAGGGCACTCAACACGTCGGGGTTCACCCTGTAATCGTAGCCGTAGCCGCCAGTGCGGGTAGTCTTGTCCCGTACGGTCCCCATAGCTCAGTGGATAGAGCGTCCGCCTCCGAAGCGGAAGGCCGCTGGTTCGAATCCAGTTGGGGGCACCACACACGACGAGCGACGCTCACCGCGGTCCGCCTCGTTTCGGGGCTAATTATGGCGTTCGAGGAATTCGAAAACGTCGCGGTCGTCGACGCCGGGGAATGTTCCCGACGGTAATGGCGACAAAATGTGCGCGTGCATGCGTGCACTGGTCCACGCATGTCCGGCCCATTTGGCGCTCAGGGACGCGTCGGGGATGACACAACACGTGGGGTCTGGACACGTCGATTTTTTCCGTTCCGTTGTGTCGCGGCCTCGGAACCATTTGGCCGAATCAAAGGGCACACCGACGGTGATGCTGAAATCGTCGCCGCCGCCCGTACCCGTTTGGGTCGATTCCCAAAACGTGCCCTCGGGCGTATCCGTGTATTGGTAATACTCGGTCGTACGGTTGTGGCGACCCAGCGCCACGCGAGCACTCCATTTGCGACACACATGTTGGCCTTCGACCGAACCGGTGACATCGACGGGCAAACGCAAACCGTCGTTTTCATAGGCCTTGTACACCGCGCCATCATTGCCTACCCGAAGGAAGTGCACGGTCAGATCGAGGTGTCGAGTTGCAAGATTCGTGAAACGCAAAGCGGCGGCCTCGTGGGTGACGCCAAACGCATCGCGAAAATCCTCGACGGCAATATTTCGGTCGTTTTTTGCGCGGGTCAGAAACTCCACCGCTTGCCGGCGAGGCATTAGCACCGCTGCGGCGACGTAATTGATGTCCAACCGCTGCTGCAAAAATTCCGCGTAAGTGTGCGGCACACGATGCCCCAGAACGCGGTGGGCCATCGCCTGAATGGCCATGGAGCGAAGGCCATGACCCCCGGGAATCGAGGCGGGCGGCAGATAGATGCGCCCGTTCGCGAGGTCCGTAATGGATCGCGCTGAATCGGGCAGGTCGTCCACGTGGACCAGCGTGAAGCCCAGTGTTCCCGCCATCAGGCTGACTTCGCGATGCGTAAGCGCTCCGCTGACATGGCCCACACTGTCGGAAAGCTGCTGCGCAACCTCTTCAAGGTCGTCACGATAGTTGTCGAGTGTGCGCATGTGTTCGCGCAGTTTCGTGTTGGCACGTCGCGCCTCTTCGGGAGTTGCAATTTTTTGGTGCTCGCGCTTAACCAATTCGCGGTGCAGGCCCAACACCGCGTCGAGCGTCTCATCGGACATTGTTTTACCCGGCTTGATAATGGGCAAGCCCAGTGACCGATAGAGCGAGGTGCTCTGCGCGCGTTCGAGTTCCAATTCCTTTGCCGCGCGCTCGTCTGGTGGGGCTGTCTCTAACAGTGAGGCAACGGTAACGTTCAGCGCGGCGGCGAGCGCCGTTAACAGGCTGAGCTTGGGTTCCCGCTTGCCGTTTTCGATGATCGAGAGCTGACTGCCGGACAAACCGACCTTCGCACCGACCTCGTCCAGCGTCAATCCGGCGCGATTGCGAAAGTATCGAATGCGTCGACCCAGGGTGGCTACATCGCTCATGACCTCAGAATATCGATTTTTTTGCGAAAGTCGAAAGAATTGCCAATCTTTCGTGCAGTTTTTGCGCTCAGAGTGGTCGCTGCCGACGGAAACTGTGTCTATGACACTCCTCAACGCCGCGGATGTTCCCACCGCCACCCCTCATCGAGTACCCGAAACAACGCGTGCCGATGTTCTGGCATTTGTCGCTGACATTGCGCGACTTACCAAGCCCGCCGCCATCCACTGGTGCGACGGATCCCTCGCCGAACGCGAGGCCGTGCTGTCCGAGCTTGTCGCCGCCGGCACCATCGAGAAACTGAACGATGACCTGCGGCCGAACTCGTACCTGGCGCGCAGTGACGAATCCGATGTCGCCCGCGTGGAATCGCGCACCTTCATTTGTTCCGAATCGGAAAAGGATGCCGGCCCCACCAACAATTGGGCCGACCCGGATGAGATGCGCGCGACTCTGGGCGGTCTCTTCACCGAGTCGATGCGCGGTCGCACGATGTACGTCGTGCCGTTCCTCATGGGCCCTGTGGGTTCGCCCGTCACCCGTGTGGGCATCGAAATTACCGACTCCCCCTACGTCGTCGCATCAATGGGCATCATGACGCGGATGGGTCGTATTGCCCTGGACGTCATCGAGGCCGGTGCAGATTGGGTCAAGGCCGTGCACTCGGTGGGTGCGCCGCTGGAACACGGTGAAGCCGATGTGGCGTGGCCGTCGAACCCCACAAAGTACATCACCCACTTCCCCGAGACGCGCGAGATTTGGTCGTTCGGATCGGCATACGGCGGAAACGCACTTCTGGGAAAGAAGTCCTTTGCATTGCGTATTGCCTCGGCAATGGCGCGCGACGAAGGATGGCTGGCCGAACACATGATGTTGGTGAAGGTGACGTCTCCGGAAGGTCAGATAGCTCACATCGCCGCGGCTTTCCCCAGTGCGTGCGGCAAAACGAACTTCGCCATGATGCAACCGACCCTGCCGGGCTGGACCGTGGAAACTTTGGGCGACGACATCGTGTGGATGTGGGTCGACGACGATGGCCGCCTGCGCGGAATCAACCCCGAGGCTGGATTCTTCGGTGTTGCGCCCGGCACCGGAATGAAAACGAACCCTGTCGCCATGCAGACACTGTGGGGCAACACCCTGTTCACCAATGTCGCGCGCACCGATGACGGAGACGTGTGGTGGGAGGGCATGAGCAAGCCCGTTCCACAGCACCTCACGGACTGGCGTGGACAGTCGTGGACGCCGGAATCGGGTACACCGGCGGCACACCCCAATTCACGTTTCACGGTTGCCATTGACCAGTGCCCCTCGGCGGCATCCGAATGGAACGATCCTCGTGGGGTCGTCATTGACGCCATCGTCTTTGGCGGTCGCCGCAGTGACACTATGCCCCTCGTCGTGGAAGCCCGCTCGTGGGAGCACGGCGTGTACCTCGGTGCAACTATGGCCTCCGAACGCACCGCGGCCGCCGAAGGTGTGGTCGGTGAACTGCGTCGCGACCCGTTCGCAATGGCGCCGTTCACCGGCTACAACGTGGGCGATCACTGGAGTCACTGGCTGCACATCGGCGAGCGCCTCGCGGCGTCGGGAACCCAGCCTCACATTTTCCACGTCAACTGGTTCCGCCGTGACAGCGACGGCTCGTTCCTGTGGCCCGGATTCGGCGACAACATTCGGGTTGTGCAGTGGATGATGGACCGACTCGCGGGTCGAGTCGGCGCAAGCGATTCACCGATCGGGGCACTTCCCCGACTGGGAGATCTGACACTCGACGGCCTCGACATGACCATCGAGGCGGCCCATCAGATTCTCACCGTCGATTCCGACGAAATCCGTGCCGACGCACGCGATGCGCACAATCTATTTGCCTCCGTCGGCGACACCGTTCCCGCAGCGTTGATGCGCGAGAACGCCCGCACACTGCAGCTGTGCGACTAAAAGCTGGGCGGCTCATCTGTGGTGGAATGAGCCGCCCTACATTGTGGGTAACCGTTCGTAGCGATGTGGCGACACACAAAAGATTTACATAATCGTCACCTAAATCAACAAAGTCACTGGCACACGGTCCCATAAAATTAGGAGTGGAAGGGATTGAGCGTGATGCGTAAAGGTGTGGCGTTTGCAACCGTGGCGGTGGCCGCAACAGTGGCACTAACGGGATGCGCGACGGATGTCGAAGCGACGCCGACCGATACTCCCACGCCCACACCGACAGCGTCCGAAACCACAGCGCCGGTTGTGGACAACGGAACGTTCACAATGCCGTCGGATTGCACCTCGATCCTCCCGCAGGACCGCGTTGACTCGCTTGAGGCGGAGGGCATCATTCTGTTAGCGGGTCCGGGCGGCCTTTACGGCCTCGAGCTCATCACCGACCCCACTCCCGAAATGTTGGCAGGCGGAATTTCCTGCTATTTCGGCTATGACAACGTCGATGTGAACCAACTGAAGATTTACTCCGTCGTATCTGTCGCACCCGTCACCGAAGACTCTGCGGCCAGTATCACTGCCGATTTGGTTAGTCAAGGCATGAACGAAAGCACCGACGACGCGGGCAACCCCACGTTCTCGATTCTGGGCGATAAGGATTCGAACGTGCCGGCGATTTACAATCTCGTGACCGCCGAGGCATGGATTTCGGTGATCTCGATTTACGGTGGCGAAACGTTCTATAAGGAAAACGTCGTCATCGCGGGCGAAGCACTCGACGCGGCCTACAACTAGCGGTGAACCTCGAGGACGTGGTGGCGGGCGTCCACGAATCGTGGCGGCCCTTCCTTGACGCGCAGCGAGATTTACTCGCAACCATCGTGGCCGCCGTCACCGCAGAATCCGAGGCGGGGCACGACATCGCACCCGAACCTCACGCAATTTTGCGCGCGTTCCACTACCCCGCGGACGCCGTTCGGGCGCTCATCGTGGGCCAAGATCCATATCCCACCCCCGGCCACGCCATGGGCTTGGCGTTCTCGGTCAATACCCGCACGCACCCGCTTCCTCGTAGCCTCGTCAATATTTTTCGGGAGCTTCGGGACGACCTGGGAATTGCGACACCAGAAAATGGCGATCTGAGCGCATGGGCGGAATCGGGTGTCATGCTTCTGAATCGCTCGCTGACGGTGCGCACGGGCCACGCCGGGTCACTGCGCCACATTGGGTGGGACACATTCACGGCGGCCGCGATTCGTTACCTGGCAGACCGAGGCACCCCGCTTGTAGCCATCCTGTGGGGCGCCGATGCCCAGCGTGCCGCACCATTACTGGGACCCGTTCCGATTGTCGCCTCGGCCCACCCCTCACCGCTCTCGGCTCATCGGGGCTTCTTTGGGTCGCGTCCTTTTTCGCGCGCAAACGCGCTGCTGCGTGAACACGGGGGTGCTCCTATTGATTGGGGTTCCGTGTCCACCGCGCGTCACCTACACTCGTGAGCATGCCCGAGAACGTCACCATCGATGCCGTGTCGGCCGCGGATGCGGCGGAACTGGTCGCCATCTACAACCACTACGTGCGTACCTCGACCGTCACATTTGACCTCGACGAATGGTCGGTCGATGACATGCTGCACAAGATCGATGCCGTTGCCGCACTCGGCATGCCCTTCATCGTTGCCCGCATCGAAGGACACAGTGTGGGGTACGGATATTCCTCGCAGTGGCGCGATAAGTGCGCGTTCAACACCACCGTCGAGAACACCATTTATGTGGATCCCCGCCACATCGGTCAGGGAATCGGGCGCAACCTCCTGGGTGAACTCCTTGCCCACAGCACGGACGCCGGCGCGCGCGAAATGATTGCGGTGATTGCGAACACCGAAGACGCTGCGGCATCGATCGCCTTGCACCGGCGATTCGGATTCACCGAGGTGGGGCGCATGGACCGCGTGGGCTTCAAGTTTGACACGTGGCTGGGAGTCGTCATGTTGCAGAAATCGCTGACAACAGACGCCTGAGATACCTTTCGTTACTCTGTGTGACACCATCCCTTGGCTCATACCCCAGGGGTATCTAGGCTGGGACAATCCCGAACGAAAGGTTCCCCATGTCTTGGAAGTTTGAAACCCAGCAGATTCACGCTGGCGCGGCACCCGACCCCACGACGAATGCCCGTGCGACGCCGATTTACCGCACGACGGCCTACGTGTTCAACGACGCCGACCACGCCAAGAACCTGTTCGCGCTTGCAGAATTTGGCAACATTTACACCCGCATCATGAACCCCACCCAGGACGTGGTCGAAAAGCGCATTGCCGCGCTTGAAGGGGGAACCGCCGCGCTCCTCGTGGCATCGGGCCAGGCAGCAATCACCTATTCCGTGCTGAACATCGCGGGCTCGGGCGACCACATCGTCGCGTCCTCGAGCATCTATGGCGGCACCTACAACCTGTTCAACTACACGTTGGCCAAGCTGGGTATCGAGGTCACTTTCGTCGAGAACCAGGATGATCTCGAGGAATGGCGTTCGGCCGTTCGCCCCAACACCAAGCTGTTCTTTGCCGAAACCATTGCCAACCCGCAGATCAATGTCTTGGACATCGCCGGAGTTGCCGATGTTGCCCACGAGGCGGGTCTGCCGCTCATCGTCGATAACACGATCGCCACCCCGTACCTGATCCGTCCGTTCGAGCACGGCGCCGACATCGTGGTGCACTCGGCGACGAAGTTCCTGGGCGGCCACGGCACCGTTGTTGCGGGCGCCATTGTCGACGGCGGACGCTTTGAGTGGTCGAAGAACGTGGACAAGTTCCCCGGCCTTACCGAGCCCGACCCCTCGTACCACGGCGCATCGTTCACGACCGTTCTGGGCGACGGAATCGCCTACATCATCAAGGCACGTGTGCAGTTGCTGCGTGACGTGGGGGCTTCGTTGTCCCCCGACAACGCGTTCGCCGTACTGCAGGGAATCGAAACCCTGTCGCTGCGCATCGAACGTCACGTGGAAAACGCTCTTGCCGTTGCCCGCTGGCTTGAGGCACACGACGACGTTGCATCGGTGTCGTATGCCGGTCTGCCGTCGAGCCCCTGGTACGCCGCGGGCCAAAAGTACGCTCCCAAGGGCGTCGGTGCCGTTCTGTCCTTCGAACTGAAGGGCGGAGTCAACGCAGGCCGCGCGCTGGTGGAAAGCACCGAGCTGTTCAGCCATGTGGCAAACATCGGCGACGTGCGTTCGCTGATCATTCACCCTGCCTCGACGACACATTCGCAGTTGACTCCGGAACAACAGCTCACCTCGGGTGTCACGCCCGGGTTGGTGCGACTCTCGGTCGGCCTCGAGCACATCGACGACATTATTGCGGACCTCGAACAGGGCTTCGCCGCCGCGCGTCAGGTTAACGCGGACTAAGACGGTCATCCCGTGCGGGCGTCGATCACTTCGGTGCGGCGCCCGCACGGCGTTTAACTGGTGCGAGAATAGAGACACCATGGATTGGCAGACCTCTGAAGAAACGGTTCCCTCGACCTTCGTCACCGAGGCATTCACCCGTTCCATGGGCGCACCACCCGTCACGGGTGCATGGCGCGACGGCGAACACCCCGGCAACCGACAGTTCGCCTTCGTGGGCGACGTCGCGCTGGAAAGCGGCACCACGTTGCCCCGCGTGCGTATGGCGTATGAAACCTGGGGCACGCTGAACGCCGATGCGTCGAACGCTCTGCTGCTGATTCACTCTCTGACCGCCGATTCACATGCGGTGGGACAGGCTGGCCCCGGGCACGTCACCGATGGCTGGTGGAATCCCATTGTGGGTCCCGGCTTGGCCATTGACACCGATCGATGGTTTGTGGTCTGCCCGAACACGCTGGGCGGCTGCCAGGGCTCGACGGGACCGTCGTCGGTGACCACCGATGGCCGGGAATGGGGTTCACGTTTTCCGTACCTCACAATTCGGGATCAGACTACGGCGCTCAAGCAGTTGGCGGACACCCTGGGCATTGCCCGTTGGGGCGCAATTGTTGGTGGCAGCGCCGCCGGCATGAGCGCATTGGAATACGCGGTGACCTACCCCGATGCCGTCGAAAGATTGGCGCTTCTTGCGACAACGGCGGTGACCAGTGCCGACCAAATTTCCCTGAATTGCGTGCAGACCGAGGCCGTGCGCATGGATGAAAACTTCTCGAACGGCGACTACTACGAAAACGAGGTTGGCCCGTTCCGCGGCCTGGCCTTGGCCCGCAGACTTGCGCTGCTGTCCTACCGTTCGCCCGAAGAATTCAACGAACGATTTGACCGTTCATGGCAGTCCGGAATCAGTCCGCTCGGCGCAGGTGGCCGCTTCGCCGTCGAAAGTTACCTGGACTTCCACGGCAATAAGTTCACGCGCCGATTCGACGCAAATTCCTACATTTCGTTGGTTGATGCCATGAGCTCACACGATGTGACGCGCGATCGGGGTTCACTCAAGGATGTCCTCGGCGGCGTTACGGCCCGTAGCATTGTCGTGGGAATTGACTCGGACCGGCTTTTCCCTCTGGAGCAGCAAATCACACTGGCCGAATATTTGCCCCACCACCTCGGTGGCCGAGACGCCCGAGTGATGTCATCGCCCTATGGCCACGATGCGTTCCTGATCGACCACGAAACCGTGGCCGGCTATCTGCGCGAACTGCTGGACGACGAGGCCTAATACGCCGTTCGCTCGCACGTGCGGCGTATTTGTGTCGTCGCTAACGCGACAGTTCCGCGATGTCGCGGATAACGCCTGGCACATGACTCACGAGGTCAGCCAGCACAAAAGGGCCGCCCGCAGAGGCGCGGCGAGCCGCCTCGGAGTGAATCCACACGCCCGTTGCGGCAATGTCGGGCAAATCGGCCTCGGTGACGGCCCCGCGTGCACAGGCGCCCGCAAGAATCGCTCCCAGGATTCCCGCCAACACGTCACCCGCACCGGCCACGGCAAGCCACGCCGGTGCCGCCGGCAACACGCGCAGGACATCCGCACCCGCAATATGGGTGACGTGGCCTTTCACCACAACCGTCACACCCAGGAAGCGTGCCGCGAGTTCCGCGAATTGCGCGGGTTCCGCCTCGATTGCATCGCGGGGTACGCCCAACAGCGCCGATAATTCACCCGCATGGGGTGTTGCGATAACCAACCCTCGTGCGTGCCGTGCTATTGCCGACAGCGCTCCCGCATCAACGATTGCGGGGATACCTGCATCCAAAATTCGCTCGGCATCGCGCTGTCGCTCAAGATCCGTCGCGCGTGTACCCGACCCGACAACCCAGGCATCCGCACGCGAATCACCCAGAACCACCTCGGGCCGGTGATCGATCACGGCTCGGCCCACATCAGCGGGCCCAACATATCGGACCATGCCAATCCCGGTGTGCAGTGCGCCGTCAATACCCAGAAGCGCCGCCCCTGGGAATTCTTCAGACCCGGTGGCAAAGCCCAGGACGCCGCGCGAATACTTGTCGGAATTGGCGTCGGGTACACCAATCCAGGGGATGCACTGCGAGGCGGAAAAATCGTCGGTCGTCACGGCACCAGCCTAGGTCCCGCCGATAGGCTGGAACGGTCAACGTCGAGGAGAACCATGACCGTGCCCACCATTTTTCAGCCGCTCACCCTGCGTGGCGTGACCATTCCCAATCGCATTTGGCTGTCGCCTCTGTGCGAGTATTCGGCGAAGACAGACGGCGTGCCCACCGACTGGCACATGGTGCACTTGGGATCTGTCGCGATTGGTCGTGCGGGTCTGGTGATGGCCGAGGCGACGGCCATCGAACCCATTGGACGCATTTCACCCCACGACGTGGGTATCTGGAACGACGAACAACGCGATGCGTGGAAGCCAATTACGGCCTTCATTCGGTCGCAGGGCTCGATCCCGGCAATTCAACTTGCGCATGCCGGCCGCAAGGGCAGTACCGCGCCCGGCTGGGGTGTGGACTATTCGGGAACCGCCACACCGGAACAGGGTGGTTGGCAGACTCAGGCTCCCAGCCCCATCGCCTTCGACGGGTACGCAGCGCCACTCGAGATGACGCGCGACGACATTGCTCGCGTGGTCACGGCATGGCGCGAGGCCGCTCGGAGGTCACTCGAGGCAGGGTTCGAGGTTCTCGAAATTCATGCCGCCCACGGCTATCTGTTGCATGAATTCCTCTCGCCACTGACGAATCTGCGCACGGACGAATTTGGTGGCCCGCTGATGAATCGCGCACGGGTATTGCTGGATGTAATTCGCGCGGTGCGTGATCAAATTGGCGATTCAATTCCCCTCTTTGTGCGATTCAGCGCCACCGACTGGACCGACGAGGGACTTCAGCCCGCCGATGTAGAACAGGTTGCCGTGTGGGCCCACGAGTGCGGCGCCGACTTCATGGATATTTCGACGGGCGGCATTCAGGGCGGAATACACATACCTACAGGTCCCGGATATCAGGTGCGCTTCGCCGAGGGCGTGCATCGTAATGCCCAGGTACCAACAAGCGCCGTCGGACAGATCACGACACCCGAACAGGCCGAAGAGCTGGTGGCATCGGGCGCCGTGGATGCCGTGATGCTCGGCCGCGAGCTAATGCGCGACCCCCATTTTGCGCTACGCGCCGCGACAGCACTGGGCTATGACCTGCCGTCTTGGCCACCGCAATACGAGCGCGCAAAGCTGCGATAGCCGCGGCACAAAGTCACACCGAATCCGAGGCGCCGCGCCTCGGATTCGGTGAATGCGGTTGCTACTGGCCGATGGTGATGTCGTCGATGCTGGGCGGGTTCGCACCGTGGCGCGTGACGGTGATGGCCGCGCAGTTCAAGGCATCGGTGATGAGGCTGGTCACTGTGGCATCGGGAAGCGCATGCAGTGCGCCGCGCTTGTCGACGGACAGCAGTCCCCGCAGAGACATCGACGCAAGAAGTGCGGCCATAAACGAATCGCCCGCGCCAATGGTGTCGGCCACGGTCACGCGGGGTGCCTCGTAATACGACATGCTGTCATCGCTCGTCACCACAACAGCGCCCTCGCCACCGCGGGTCACCACAACAAGGGCGGGACCCATGACGGCCCACGCACGAGCCGTGTCTTCGAGGGAACGGTCGGGGTACAGCCACTCGACGTCTTCGTCGCTGGCCTTGATGATGTCCGCGAGGCGCACATACTGTTCCACAATGGCCACCGCATCGCCGCGGTCACCCATCAGCGCCGGACGCGCGTTGGGGTCGTAGCTCACAATGCAGTCGTCACGCAGACGAGTGATCGTGGACAAGACATTCTGTCCGCCGGGCAACAGCACGGCACCAATGGAACCTGTGTGAACGGCCTTCGGCAGGAAATCGATATCGTCCGTCCAGTCCCATTCGATGTCGAAAACGTACTGGGCCGAGCCGTCGGGCTGAATGGTCGCCGTCGCCGTCGACGTGCGCTCTGCGGCCACGGAATTGGCGGTCAACCACACATCACTGTCGGCCACGTGGCGCGAAATGAGTTCACCGAATTCGTCATCCGCGAACCGTGTCGACAGTGTGGCGTGTAAACCCAACCGCGACGCACCGATGGCCACATTGAGCGGGCTACCGCCCGGATGTGCGTGGTCGGCACCATCGGCGCGAACAACATCAATAAGCGCCTCGCCAATGGCAAGAACATCGGGGCCTGAAGAACTCATGACGGAAGACTACCGCCGACGCGTCGCGTCGCGCACCTCACCAATAAGTTCTTCGATAATGTCCTCGAGGAACAACACGCCGGTCGTCGTTCCGTGCACGTCGAATACGCGGGCGATGTGGGCGCCCGTTCGCCGAAGTGCGGCGAGGGCGTCCTCCAAATCGAGCTCGGCATACACCGACACCAACTGTCGAATGCGCTTCGGCGGGACGGGCAGGTCGGCCTCGGATTCGCGAATGCCGATGACATCCTTAAGGTGCACATAGCCCGTGGGTTCCCCCGCCGCGTTGACGAGTACATACCGACTAAAGCCCCGTTGTGCGACCTCACGCTCGACGTCGCGGGCCGAGGCGTCGTCGGGCAGCGCCACAATCGCATCGAGCGGCACCGCCACATCGCTGACCTTCTTCGACGTGAACTCGATCGTGGCGCTCACCGCACCCGAGCGGTCCTGGAACACTCCCTCTTTCTGGGACTGTTCGACAATCGTTGCCATCTCTTCCAGAGTGAACACCGACTGTGCTTCGGACTTGGGCTCGATACCCACCGCACGAACAAGCACGTTAGAGATACCGTTGAGCGCTGCGATGACCGGCTTAAACAGCCAGGCGAATGCCGCAAGTGCGGGCGCGAGAATGAGGACGGCGCGATCGGGAATTGAGAAGGCGATGTTCTTGGGAACCATTTCACCGATTACGACGTGCAGGTACGTGACGATTCCAATTGCGGTAACCACCGAAATAGTCGAGACCACGTCGGCAGACCAACCGGTTCCGTGCAACGCACCCTCCAACAGGTGGTGCAGCGCAGGTTCCGATACCCCCAGAATCAGCAGCGAACACACCGTGATGCCGAGCTGGCTGGTGGCCAGCATCAAGGTCGCATTTTCCATGGCTTTCAATGCAATAGACGCCGACCGTTTGCCCTGTGCGGCGAGCGGTTCGATCTGTGAGCGCCGTGCGGCGATAACCGCGAATTCCGCACCGACAAAGAAGGCATTGAACGCCAGCAGAACAACGAGCCACGAAAGGCCGACAAGGTCATTCATCAGTCCACCTCCTTGGGCGTAAAGCGCACTCGATCGATTCGACGACCGTCCATGCGTTCAATCAGAAACACTCCGCCACAGGCCTCGACGCTATCGCCCACGTCGGGGATGCGTCCCAGCAGGGACAGCAAGAAACCTCCAACGGTTTCCCAGGGTCCGTCATCGGGCACCTCAACCGCCGCACGTTCGGCCAATTCGTCGGGGCGCAGACTTGCGGGGAACGTCAACCAGTTGCGCCCGCGCACGACATCAGCCTTTGCGCGATCGTGTTCATCGCTGACTTCGCCAATCAACTCCTCGATGAGGTCTTCGAGCGTGGCCACACCTGCGGTTCCGCCGTATTCATCGACCACGATGGCCATTTGGTAGCCACGGGCACGCAGTTCCGCGAGCAAATCATCAAGAGCCATCGTTTCGGGCACACGGAGGGCGTCGGTTTGAAGCGCACTGGCGGGAACCTCGGCACGACGGTCGCGCGGAACCGCCACCGCCTGCTTTACGTGCACGACGCCCGTCACATCATCGGAGTTCTCCCCGATTACCGGAAAACGCGAGTATCCCGTCTTGCGCGTGAGCTCGATGATGGCGTCTGCGGTGTCGCCACGCTTGACCGTCGCCAAGCGCGGCCGTGGCGTCATGATGTCTTGAGCCTGGTGTTCCGAGAAGGAAATGGCCTTCGACAAGAGCGTCGCGGTGTCATGCTCAAGGCCACCGTGCAGAGTCGAGTGGCGGACCACCGAGGCCAGTTCTTCGGCGGTACGCGCCGACGAGAGTTCTTCTTTGGGCTCGACGCCCAACGCTCGCACCAATAGATTGGCGGATTGCACGAGCATGCTGATGATGGGACGGAAGATCCACGAGAACGCCAACTGGAGCGGAACCACGACTTTTGCCACTGCGCGCGGTTCGGCGATTGCCATATTTTTCGGCGCCAGCTCGCCGACGACCATCGACAGCAGGGTCGCCAACGTAATGGCAATCGTTGCACCAAGGAACTCCACGAGCCCTGCCGGCACGCCCCACTCGATGAGAACAGGAGATAACAGCGACGTGAGAGCTGGTTCCATTGTCCAGCCGGTCAGCAGGGTGGTCAGCGTGATGCCCAACTGAGCCGACGACAAATGGGTCGAGGTTCGAGTCAGCGCCCGAATGGTGGGACCGTGACCCGTTTCACCGGCCGTGCGTCGTGATTCCAGATCGGCACGATCCAGCGACACCAACGCAAACTCGCTGGCGACGAACACGCCGGTTCCCAGCGTGAGAAGCAGGCCAATCGCCAGCAGAATCCACTCGTTCACGCCCCATCACCGCATCGTTGCGCGACGTTGTGGGGCGTGTAACTATCGGAACCGTCCATGTCCCCAGTATAAATGTGAAACTTTGCAGAATCTGTCCGTTGCGCGGAAACATGGTGGGTAGGCTAGACGCGAAGCGCTGCGTGCGCTCAATCACGTTTTCTCAATGATGGAGAGTGAAGAGCACGGTGTCCGAAACGGTAACCAACTCCTCCGACGCCGAGGATTTCGGCGCAAACGAATGGCTCGTCGAAGAAATGTACGAGACCTGGGTTGCGGACCCCGCGGCCGTTGCGGCCAGCTGGTGGCCCACGCTCGAGGCATATGCGGCACGCAAGGGCCTGGCGCGACCGGCCGGAGCCGTTCCGGCCGCGCCCGCAGCAGCCTCCGCACCGCCCGTTGCGGACACTCCCAACGCCACCGGCGTGCTGCCCACGATGGAACCCGGCGCTCAGCCCGCAGCTCGCACAACGTCGGCGCTGCCACAGAGCGCACCTATTCCCGCCCAGGCTCCTGCCGCTAATGTTCCCGCGAGCGAAAGCGACGCCGAAGACACGGTCACCATCCTGAAGGGGATGCCCAAGGCGTTGGCTGCGAACATGGATGCGTCGTTGACCGTTCCCACCGCCACCAGCGTTCGCACCATTCCCGCGAAACTGATGATCGATAACCGCATCGTCATCAACAACCACCTGCGTCGAACGCGCGGCGGCAAGGTGTCGTTCACCCACATCATTGGGTGGGCGATGGTCAAGGCGCTGAAGCAGTTCCCCAGCCAAAACGTTTTCTACGACGAGCCCGAGGGCAAGCCCGCGGTGGTTACGCCCGCACACATCAATTTGGGTCTTGCCATCGATATCCCCAAGCCCGACGGAACTCGTGCGCTGTTGGTCCCCGGAATCAAGAAGGCCGAACAGATGACGTTCGCCGACTTCCTGTCGGCATACGAGGACGTCGTCATCCGCGCTCGCGGCAACAAGTTGACCGCCGATGATTTCCAGGGCAATACCGTGTCACTGACGAACCCCGGTGGCATTGGAACCGTGCACTCGGTCCCGCGCCTGATGCGCGGACAGGGCTGCATCATCGGAGCCGGTGCGTTGGAGTATCCCGCACAATTCCAGGGCGCCTCGGAGCAGACGCTGTCCGACCTGGGTATTTCGAAGACGATCACGCTGACCTCAACCTATGACCACCGCGTCATTCAGGGTGCGGGTTCGGGCGAGTTCCTCAAGATCGTCCACGAATTCCTTATCGGTGGCAGCAATTTCTACGAAGAAATTTTCGCCGCACTGCGTATCCCCTACGTCCCCATTCACTGGGCGCAGGACATTCACGTGGACGACGCGTCGACCATCAACAAGACGGCGCGCGTTCAGGAACTCATTAATGCCTTCCGCGTTCGCGGCCACCTCATGGCCGATATCGACCCTTTGGAATACCGCCAGCGCTCGCACCCCGACCTCGATATCGAATCGCACGGCCTGACGTTCTGGGATCTCGATCGCCAATTTGTGGTGGGTGGCCTCACGGGCCGTCGCACCATGCTGTTGCGCGAGGTTCTGGGACTTATGCGCGACTCGTACTGCCGTACGGTCGGTGTTGAATACATGCACATCCAGGACCCAGCGCAGCGCCAATGGTTCCAAGAGAGCATCGAGAAGCCCTACCAGAAGCCCACACACGACGAGCAGATGCGCATTCTGGGCAAGCTTAACCAGGCCGAGGCATTTGAAACCTTCCTGCAGACCAAGTACGTGGGACAGAAGCGCTTCTCGTTGGAGGGCGGCGAATCCGTCATCGCGTTGCTGGACGAAATCATCCAAGATGCGGCCGATTTTGAGCTCGACGAGGTCGCCATCGGCATGGCCCACCGCGGTCGTCTGAACGTGTTGGCGAACATTGCGGGCAAGACTTACGGTCAGATTTTCCGCGAATTCGAGGGAACAACGGACACATCGAACGTGCAGGGTTCGGGCGATGTGAAGTATCACCTGGGAACGCGCGGCGAATTTGTCACGGCAAAGGGCCAGAAGATTCCCGTCTACCTGGCCGCCAACCCGTCGCACCTAGAGGCCGTCAACGGCGTGCTCGAGGGCATTGTGCGCGCCAAGCAGGATTTCAAGCCCATCGCATCGTTTACCGTCCTGCCGATTCTTGTGCACGGTGACGCCGCAATGGCCGGACAGGGTGTCGTGATCGAGACCCTACAGATGGCTCAGCTGCGCGGTTACCGCACCGGTGGCACGATCCATGTGGTCGTCAACAACCAGGTGGGATTCACCACGCTGCCCAAGGATTCGCGTACGTCGGTGTACTCCACCGATGTGGCGAAGACCATCCAGGCGCCCATTTTCCATGTGAACGGCGACGATCCCGAGGCCGTAGTGCGCGTCGCGAAACTGGCCGTGGCCTACCGCCAGAAGTTCAAGCACGATGTGGTCATCGACCTCGTGTGCTATCGCCGCCGTGGCCACAATGAGGGCGATGACCCCTCGATGACGCAGCCGTTGATGTACAACCTCATTGAGGCGAAGCGTTCGGTCCGCACCTTGTACGCCGAGAACCTCGTGGGCCGTGGCGACATCACGCAGGACGAATACGACCAGGCGCAAGCCAACTTCCTGTCGCTGCTGGAAACGGCGTTTGCAGACACGCACGCCGCACAGACGGGCGCAATGCCCGAGGTATCGTCGTCCGGAACGCATTCGGCCTCGGCCATTCAGGCTCACCCGGAGTCGACCGGTGTCGATGTGTCCGTCGTGCACCGCATCGGTGATTCGCACGGCAACCCGCCCGCGGGCTTCACCGTTCACCAGAAGCTGCAGCAGTTGCTGCAGAAGCGCGTGGACATGAGCCGTAACGGCGACATCGACTGGGGCTTCGGCGAAATTCTTGCGCTGGGATCGTTGCTGCTGGAAGGCAAGAAGGTTCGTTTTGCCGGCCAGGATGCCCGACGCGGAACCTTCGTGCAGCGCCACGCCGTGTTCCACGACCGCGTAAACGGTCAGGAATGGCTGCCGCTGTTGAACTTGTCCGAGAACCAGGCTCGATTCTGGATTTACGACTCATTGCTCAGTGAATACGCGGCGATGGCCTACGAATACGGCTACTCGGTCGGTAACCCCGATGCTCTCGTGCTGTGGGAAGCCCAGTTCGGTGACTTTGCCAACGGCGCCCAGACGGTGATTGACGAATTCATTTCGTCGTCCGAGCAAAAATGGGGCCAGAATTCGGGCGTTGTCCTGCTGCTTCCGCACGGTTACGAGGGCCAAGGCCCCGACCACTCGTCGGCTCGAATCGAACGGTTCCTGCAGTTGGCGGCGGAAAACAACATGACGATCGCGCGGCCCTCGACGCCGGCATCGTATTTCCACCTGCTGCGTCGCCAGGCATATTCGCGTCCGCAGCGTCCGCTGATTGTGTTCACGCCCAAGGCGATGCTGCGCTTGCGCGGCGCCACCAGCTCGGTGACCGACTTCACACAGGGACGATTCGAGCCCGTGCTCGACGACCCGACGGTGTCGAACGCCACCCGAATTGTGCTGCACTCCGGCAAGATCCACTACGACCTGCTGGCCGAGCGCGAGAAGAACGGTCGCACGGATGTTGCCCTTGTGCGCATGGAACAGTTCTATCCCTTCCCCGAGTCCGAACTTCGGGCTGTATTGGCTCGTCACGCGGGTGCGGAGCTCGTGTGGGTACAGGACGAACCGGAAAACCAGGGCGCATGGCCGTTCATCGCACTCGAGCTGCGTCGTCTAGGCATTGCCGTGCGCGTCGTCTCGCGTCCGGCGTCGGCATCACCCGCTGCGGGATCCTCGAAACGTTCCGCCGAGGAACATGCCGCCGTCATGAACGGTGCATTCGCTTAAATCACCGTACGTCTCCCGAAGGGGCCAGCCGAGGTTAGGTTGGCCCCTTCGTCGTTTCTGGGCCACACGGAGGCGCGCATACGAGCGGTGGACACAGGCACGCGCTTAGGGTAGCCTTACCTTAGAAAGGGTGCCCTCAGCGCGGGCGCACATCGTGATATCTAATCTCCTCATCGGCCTTCGCGAAGGGCTCGAAGCGGCACTCGTGGTCACCATTTTGTTGAGTTACTTGGTGCGCACGGAACGGCGTAGCAAAATTCGATGGGTGTGGTTGGGCGTCGTAGCGGCAATTGTGCTCAGTCTGGGATTCGGCGCACTCTTGACGTACACCCGCTTCTCGCTGCTGAACACGTTCACCGCACAGGAGATCTTTGGTGGCGTGATGTCGATCATCGCCGTCGGCCTTGTGACCTGGATGATCATCTGGATGCGCGACACCGGCAAGAAAATGAAAACCGAGCTCCACAGCAAACTGGACACGGCAGTACAAACAGGTGTTGCAACGGTCGCACTCATGGCTTTTGTCGCGGTGGCCCGCGAGGGACTCGAAAGTGCGTTGTTCTTCTTCAGTACCGTCAATGCCGCCAGTTCGACCCTCGAACCAACAATTGGTTTCCTGTTGGGCGTTGCCCTCGCCGCGGTCATTGGCTGGGCGCTGTATTCGCAGGCCTTGCGCATCAATATCGGCAAATTTTTCAGCATCACCAGCTATTTTCTGATCTTTGTGGCCGCAGGCGTCCTGTCGTATGGCATTCATGACCTCCAGGAAGCGGGAGTATTGCCCGGCCTGAACGACCTGCTCTTCGATGTCTCCGACTCATTCTCGGTCGATACGTGGGTTGGCGCACTGGCCAAGGGAATTTTCAACTTCAGCCCTCAAACCAGTTGGCTGGAAGCCGTGGCATGGGCGGGATACGTCATCTTCGCCATCTGGCTTTTCACACGAAATCGTTCGACGCAACGGGAAACACCCGTCTCAGAGAAGGTCTAACCACCATGTACATTCGCACGCTTCGTGCGGTCACAGCCGCCGGCGCATTGATTGCCACGCTGGCAGGCTGCGCTCCAATCGAGGCCGATACCCGTGTCGCCGTTACGCAAGACGCCTCGACGTGCGAGCTGTCGCAAACCACGGTTATCGCGGGAGTCACCACTTTTGCCATTACGAACGTGGGTGACACCACGGCAGAATTTTATATTTTGCGCACGAACGACGGCGGAATTGTGTCCGAGGTGGAGAACATCACCGCGGGACTCAGCCGCGAACTTACTGTCGAACTGTCAGAGGGCGCGTACACGTATTCGTGCGAGCAAATGGACGGTGGCGAACCCTTGCGTGGCGAACTGACCGTGACGGCCTCGAACGCCGCCGTAGAAACCGACCCCACGGTCGAGAAGGCGATTGCCGATTACACGGCGTTCGTGCTCAGCGAGGCCGAGATTCTGCAGCAGAAAACGAGCGAATTCGCTGCGGCCGTTACCGCCGGCGACGAGGAACTGGCGCGTGCGCTGTACGCACCAACGCGAGTGCATTGGGAACGCATCGAGCCCGTGGCGGAATCATTTGGCGACATTGATCCGAAAATCGACGCCCGCGAAGGCGATCTTCCCGAGGGCACCCCGTGGACCGGTTGGCACGCGCTGGAAAAGCAGTTGTGGATAACGGGCCTGGATGGCACATCTGCCGCCCTGGCCGAACAGTTGGTAGCCGATACCCGCGACCTTGTCGAGCGAATTGGCACTGTGGAATTGACCATCACGCAAATGGGCAACGGCGCGAAAGAACTTCTGGATGAAGTTGCGACCGGCAAGGTCACGGGCGAAGAGGAACGCTATTCTCACACCGATCTGTGGGATTTTGAGGCGAACATTTTTGGCGCACAGACCGTTCTCGATGTTACCCGCGACGTGCTGGCCGCGAACGACCCCGAGTTGCTGGCGGACCTTGATGCCGCATTCGCTGCCTTGAATGCGGAACTGGACGTACACCGTTCGGGCAACGGCTTCGTTCTGTACACCGAACTCACCACCGACGAGGTTGCGAAACTCGCCGCGCTTGTCGAATCAGTCTCCGAGCCGCTCGCGGGCCTGGCCGCAGCACTGATCAAGTAGTCATTATGGTGGAAATCTCGCGGCGTGGACTGATCGGCGCGACAGCCGGCGCCTTTGCGGTGGGCGCCGTGGGAACGTACCCCGTGGCGTATTCCTTGGGAGTGCAGTCGGCACTGCGGTCGGTTGGTGGAACGGCACTTCCATTCCGCGGGGAACATCAATCGGGCATCACCGACGCCCTTCAAGAACGCGCGTACCTGGCCACATTTGCGGTGACATCAACAGACGCCACCGCGCTGCGCGACATGCTGGCGGAGTGGAGCCGCGCGGCCGAACGCATGACCCAAGGCCATGGTGCGGGACCCATCGGTGCTGTCGACGGCATTCCCGAGGCGCCGCCGGACGACACGGGCGAAACCCTCGACCTGCCCCCCAGCAACCTCACGGTGACAATCGGGTATGGAGATTCGCTGTTCGACGGCCGCTTTGGACTTGCCGCGCACCGACCCTCGGGTTTGGTGCCGATGCCCACTTTCGCCAAGGACCAGCCTGTACCCGAGTACGTCGGAGGCGACATCCTGCTGCAAATTTGCGCCGACGACGATCAGGTGGCCTATCACGCCCTGCGCAATCTCATTCGAGTGGCAAAGGGCACAGCGACGCCGTTATGGATCCGCGCCGGATTCAGCGGGGCACCCAGCAATCGCGCATCAACAGAAACGCCTCGAAACCTTTTGGGGTTCAAGGACGGAACTGCCAATTTGGCCACCACCGACTCCGCCGAAACTTCATCACACCTGTGGTCAGTCGATTCGCCCACGTGGATGGCCGGCGGAACGTACGCGGCTGTGCGCCTATTCCGGTTCGATATTGAAACCTGGGACAGGGCTGCACTGGGCGAACAGGAAATGGTTTTTGGGCGCACCAAGGGAACTGGGGCACCATTGAGTGGCGGCGACGAACGCACAACGGCCGATTTTGCCGCACGAACATCCACCGGGGATCGTGCGATCGCGCCTGATTCCCACATGGCATTGGCCCATCCCGATCGAAATAACGGCCACAAAATTTTGAGACGGGCCTATAACTACACGAATGGCGTGGACGCCATCGGTCGCCTCGACGCCGGGCTGCTTTTTGTCTCGTTCCAACGCAGCCTGACGGACCAGTTCGTCCCCATGCAGAACGCGATGGCCGCGTCGGATCGAATGAATGACTACGTGCAAAACTTTGGCGGTGGTTTCTTCGCGGTTCCCCGCGGACTGGCCGCGGGCGAAGATTGGGGCCGGCAATTGTTGGGCGCGTAAGCCCTTAGAACTGCAGGGGCTTGCCGATTTTTTCGGACACGGCGCCGTAGACCCTGGCCTTCAGATCTTCGGGCGGGCATTCGGCGCACGCATCGCGAACCTTGTCGGTGATGGTCGCGGTCACGCGAAGTTCCTCGGCGCATTCCGCGCACGTTTCGCAGTGAGCGCGAACTTCGGCGCATTCCTCCGCGTTCAATTCGTGGTCGACGACAAAGCCAATACGCAGTCGCGCCGAATCGCAGCCACAGTCAGAGCGGTTATCGGTCATTGGTCCATTCCTTTTCGTCCCAGGTGTTCAAGGATGAGTTCTTGCATGTCGCGACGCCCGCGGTACAGGCGACTCATGACGGTGCCGATGGGGATTCCCAGATCCTCGGCCGTGTCCTCGTAGCTCATTTCCCGCAGCAGTGTTCGTTCCAGTACCTCGCGGCGGTCATCCGACAGCATGTTGAAGAGGTCCAGAATCTCTTGATGCGAGATTGCTTCAATGACCTCGAGATCGGGGCGACCCAGCGGCGCGTTGCGAATTGCACCATCCATTTCCAGGAGGTCGGGGTCGATGTCCCCGGATGTGACCTCACGCTTGGCCGCGCCTCGTGACACGGTGTTCAGGTGGATGTTATCCATGATCTTCTTGACCCACGCCAGTGCGTACGTGCCCTGTTCATAGGAATCCCACTTTTCGTGGGCCTTCACCAGCGCGTTCTGCAGCAGGTCTTCGGCCTGTTCCACCGTGTTCGCGCGGTGTCGCGCATGACGATACAGGCGGTCGAACAACGGCAACACGACCTCTTCAAAGGTGCCGCGATTTACATACGAGGTGGTTTTGTCCGCCGGTTCGTCGTCCTCAATGGCCCGCAATTCTTCGTCGAGAACCGCATCCTCGGGCAGAAGAATCAAGGACGGGTCGTGATCGAGAACCTCATCGCCATCCAGTTCACCCTCGGCAGTTTCCGTCTCGAGACTGGACTCCAGGTCGCCGCCCTCGAGTCGATCGTGTTCAGGGTCGGGAATAACCGGGTTCATATCACCCGAGTTTACGGCGTGACGCTCTAACAGCGCTGTCATGCACCCACCTCTTCTCTCGTTAGGCTTATCTAGGTAATGACAGACCGCGTTTATTCCCCCTCGAGCGGCGACATGATGTGGCGAGCGCCGCGAACCATGTCTCCGCTTGCCGCCGTTGTTCCGATTCCGGGTTCGAAGAGCCTGACGAACCGGGAACTGATTTTGTCGGCTGTTGCAACACGTGAATCAACGCTGCGCCGGCCTTTGCACTCACGTGACTCGGCGCTCATGATTTCCGCACTGCGATCCATGGGCGTGACAATCGAGGAAGTACCCGGAGAGGGTGACGAGCCGGACCTCCGGATTGTCCCAGGCCCGCTGACAGGCAACGTTCTCATTGACTGCGGTCTGGCGGGCACCGTCATGCGTTTTGCGCCACCCCTGTCGACGCTGGCAGCGGGTCCTGTCACCTTCGACGGTGACGAGGGCGCGCGTCGTCGACCAATGGTCACCACAATCGACTCGCTGCGCGCACTGGGTGTCGCGGTCAACGATGACGACCGTGGAACACTGCCGTTCACCGTCCATGGGACGGGTGTCGTTCCCGGCGGTGCGATCACCATCGACGCCAGTAAGTCCAGCCAGTTTGTGTCGGGAATGCTGCTGGTCGCGGCACGTTTCACGGACGGGATCACGCTGCGCCACGAGGGCGAACAGCTGCCCTCGATGCCGCACATCGAGATGACACTGCAGACCTTGCGCCAGCGCGGAGTTGCAGTCTCGAGCCCCGAAATTGGCGTATGGCGTGTTGAGCCTGGTGTGATTGCGGGCCGTGCCGTGGACATTGAGCCCGACCTATCCAATGCCGCCCCATTCCTGTGCGCGGCGATCGTGGCGGGCGGCACCGTCACCATTCCCGCATGGCCCGAATCCACTACGCAGGTGGGTAACGACCTGCTGGACTACCTGCCCCTGTTCGGCGCGACAATCACCCGCGATGACCGCGGTGTGACCATTGACGGAGGCGCGGGATTCGTGGGTGGTACGCGTATCCCCGGCGTGAGCCTCGATTTGTCAACGGGTGGTGAGCTTGCGCCTCCTCTGGTGGCACTTGCCGCGCTGTCAGACGAGCCCTCCACGTTTACGGGTATCGCGCACCTGCGCGGCCACGAGACGGATCGACTTGCCGCACTGGTGACCGAAATCAACCGTTTGGGCGGACTGGCTCGCGAACTGCCCGATGGCATTGCAATCGACCCCGCACCCCTGCACGGTGGCGAATGGCACAGCTATCACGACCACCGCATGGCAACGGCGGGCGCCCTGATTGGTCTGGCCGTGGACGACGTTTGGGTCGAAAATATTGGGACAACGGCGAAGACGCTCCCCCGTTTTGCCGCCATGTGGACGGACATGCTGTCGTCATGAGCTGGGGAGACGAGGGCGACGCCTGGGACCGCTACGACGAGTCGGCTGCCAAGGTTCGGCCCCCCAAGCGCGGCTCGCGACCTCGGACTAAAACGCGCCCCGCGCATGACGATGCGGTGACCGGTCTGATTATGACAGTGGACCGCGGCCGTTACCTTGCCCTCGTCGACGAGGGCTTGCCCACGGAACGCGAAGTTCTCGTGAAGCGCGCGAAAGAGATGCACCGTACGTCGGTAGTGACCGGCGACCGCGTGGATTTGGTCGGTGATGTCTCCGGTGAACCCGGGACCCTGGCCCGTATGGTTCGCGTGCAGGACCGCGACACCGTGCTTCGGCGATCGGCCGACGACACGGACCAAGTAGAGCGCATGATTGTGGCGAATGCCGATCGCATGCTGATTGTCGTCGCGGCCGCCAATCCCGAGCCGCGCGAGCGCCTGGTGGATCGCTATCTTGTGGCGGCATTCGATGCGGGAATCCTGCCCATATTGGTCATTACCAAGACGGACCTTGCGGATCCCACAGAATTTATTCGACACTTTCAATCGCTGGATGTTCCGATTGTGCTGTCGCGTTCCGATGAGCCGCCGCTCGATGAATTGTCGGAGCTTCTGCGCAATCATGTCACGGTCGCGGTGGGACATTCGGGCGTGGGTAAGTCCACTCTGGTGAATGCTCTGGTTCCCACGGCTCATCGCGCGACCGGCCGCGTGAACGATGTCACGGGACGTGGTCGCCACACCTCGTCGTCGACGGTCTCGTTCCGATTCCCCGGCGGCGGTTGGCTAATTGACACCCCCGGCGTGCGGTCGTTCGGATTGGGCCACGTGCGACCTGACTCGGTGTTGGCGTCGTTCACGGACCTTGCCGAACTGGCCGAAGAGTGCCCTCGAGGCTGCAACCACCGTGCCGCAGATTGCGCAATAGTGACGGCAGTAGCGGCGGGAGAGCTGGGCGAAACGGGTGTGGCGCGCCTCGATTCCATTCATCGACTCTTTGATTCGCTGGAAACGGTTTAGCCTTAGAGAGTGATGTTCGACCTGGTTGATGATTTAGCCCTCGCCCGCGCTCTTGCCGCCGAGGCCGACCTCGTGTCGCTGCGGCGTTTCCGCGCACTGGACCTCGAGGTCACCACCAAGCCCGATCGCACGCCGGTCACCGACGCCGACCGCGAGGTGGAAACCACGATTCGCGCGGGAATTACGGCGGCACGCCCGCATGACGCAATTTTGGGCGAAGAATTTGGCATTACCGGCGAAAGCCACGACGAAGGCCGTCCGCATCGCCAGTGGATTATCGACCCCATTGACGGCACGGCAAATTTCCTGCGCGGTGTCCCAATTTGGGGAACGCTGATTGCGCTAGCCATCGACGGCGTACCCGTAGTCGGCGTGGTGTCGTCGCCCGCACTGGGTCAAACCTGGTGGGCCGCCACCGGCCATGGCGCGTACACACAGCGCACGGGCCAGCACGAACAGAAGATGTCGGTCAGTGGCGTTCGCACGCTGTCCGACGCCGTGGTGTCCTACAACTCGCTGCCTGGTTGGTTCGATGCGGGTCGCGGCGAGGCGGCGATTACCCTGGCCCGTTCCGCATGGCGTGCGCGTGCAATTGGTGACATGTGGGCCTACATGCTGGTAGCCGAAGGACTGATCGATGCCGTTGCGGAGTGCGACCTTCAGCCCTACGACATGGCGGCTCTGCAGCCGATTATCGAGGAAGCGGGCGGCCGTTTCAGCGATATTGCGGGACGACCTGGACCGTGGCATGGAACCGCGCTTGCCACCAACGGCCTCCTTCACGACGAAATTCTGACCCTCCTGACCTAAGGCATGACTATGACGCTCCCCCTTCGTTTTCCCCGTATCGCTGCCGTTGCTGCAGTCGCGCTGGCCGCAACGATGTTGAGTGGTTGCACCACGGTGTCGACCCTGGTGTCGTTAGCAAACCCCGACGCATCGCCCACCGAATCGGCCCTTCCCGACGTTCCCCCAACCGGTCTGGTGAATCTCGATGTGGGTGACTGCTATATCGATTCGGCATTGGTGGACAGCAATGCGGACACCGATCCTGTTGTGGCATGCACCGAACCGCACAACGGCGAAATTTACTTCACCATCACCCTGGAGGGCGAGGAATACCCGCTGAAGGAGACCCTCGCCGAGCAGGGAGTGACGGGCTGCAAGGCAGCATTCGCCGACTTCGTGGGCCTGGAATTCGAATTGTCGCACCTGGATTTCCGGTACCTGTACCCCACCGACACTTCGTGGTCGAACGGTGATCGTGAAATTGACTGTGTCGTCTTCGACCCATCCACCGGCCTCACCACGGGAACGCTCGCGGGCAGCGAACGCTAGTAGTTCTACATTTTGTAGTAGAGTGGCGGCATGAAGAAATCTTTTGCATCCTCTGTCGCTTTTCTCACAATGTTGATCCTTGCGAGCCTGTCCGCCTGCGCGCCTACCGTACCCACCGCAACGGTGACGGCTACCGACGCATGGATGAAGGCGGTTCCCGCCGACGCAATGATGACCGGTGCGTTCATGACGCTCACAAATTCGACTGACGCCGACATCACCGTGGATCGCGCCTATTCGGACCTCGCAGGCATCGTGGAATTGCACGAAATGGCGATGGTTGATGGCGAAATGATCATGCGCAAGGCCGAAAGCCCCATCGTGATTCCCGCCGGCGAATCGTTCGACTTTGCCCCGGGTGGGTTTCACTTTATGTTCATGGGACTCGAGGGCGCGATAGATCCGGGCACGACTGTTGCCCTGACAATTGTGCTGTCCGATGGCAGTGAAGTCATCGTCGATGTGGTTGCCCGTGAATACGACGCCGCCAACGAAACCTACGTGGGCGACGGCAGCACGGATTAGTAAGCGTGACGCCTATGTACAGCCTCTCCCGGCGCGGACTCCTCGGAGTTGGCGCCGGTATTGCCGCCGCCAGCGCCGTTGCAGTGTCGACATCGCACACCACCACGACTCCCGCCGCTGCACTGCGCCGTACGCACGGCGACGACACCATTCCTTTCCACGGCGCACACCAGGCGGGAATCGAGACGCCCCTCACGCAACGTGTCGCACACCTTGTGTTCGCCCTCAAGCCGGACTCCGACTATGTGCGCATCGCCAACATGTTGCGACTACTGACGGACGACGCCGCGAGGCTCAGCCGCGGGATGGCACCAGTTGCAGATAGCGAACCCGAACTTGCGGTTGCGCCGGCTCGGCTTACGGTCACGTTCGGGTTCGGGCGTGAACTCGTTGCTCGGACCGGTGCCTCGGTACCCCAGTGGCTGGGCCCACTCCCCTCGTTCTCAGTAGATCGCCTTCGCACCGAATGGACGGGCGGGGATTTACTGATTACCCTGCAGTGTGATGATGCCCTGACGCTGGAACACGCCGCCCGAGTCCTGACACGCGACACGCGATTCTTCTGCGAACCGGCTTACGCGTATCGCGGCTTCCTTCCCGCGCACGATTCGCACGCAGAGGGAACGACGCCCCGGAACCTCTTTGGGCAGGTAGACGGAACCGTCAATCCGGTCCCGGGGTCGGACGACTTTGCCGGGGTGGTGTGGATCGACGATGACAGCTGGCTGCGGGGCGGATCATCGTTCGTATTGCGCCGAATCGACATGGACTTGGACAAATGGGACACCCTGGATCGTCCTGATCGAGAACGCAGCGTGGGACGAACCCTGGCAACGGGTGCCCCATTGGGCGGACGTGCCGAATACGACGAGCCAGATTTCGAGGCACGCAACACGCTGGGCATGCGCGTCATCCCGGACTTCGCGCACATGCGTCGAGCACGCATGGCAGATCGCTCCCAACGCATCGCGCGTCGTGGCCATTCCTTCGTCGACACGATCGATGGCGCGACCGTCTCGGGTTTGCTCTTTGGGTCGTTCCAACGCGATGTGACGGCGCAGTTCGTGCCCATTCAGCGCAGCCTCGACCAGGTCGATCTTCTGAATACGTGGACTACTCCTGTGGGAAGCGCCGTCTTTGCAATTGCACCGGGCTGCTCCGAAGGCGGCTTCATTGGGGAAACGCTGTTTGATTGATAGGATGTCAGTATTATTTGCCCTTCGAAAAGGAAATTATCATGAAGAAAATTGCTCTCGCAGCGGCTGCTGCGATGACACTGAGCACCGTGACGTTCGTCGGTTCGCATGCCGCCCCATACGACGGTTCAACCATCACCGTCAATGGACATGAGTGGACATTCAGCTACAGCGGGTTCGGCATCCAGGAAGCCGAGAACGACGGTTATGACCGCTCCAAACTGCAATTGTCGCTCGATGGCGGCACAACCTTCACCGATATCAACTGTGAAGACGTCGATGCCAACAGCAACGTAGACGCCACTCCCATGGATAACGGTGCAATGGCCATCCGCTGCCAGGACCCCAGCCTTCAATTCGACGGACTGTCCGTTGACATGTACGGCTACCTCTATCCCTCCGGCTTGCTTGCAGCAGTGACCTACGAAATCACTAACGTCTCTGGCTCCAGCATCAACTACGTCGCTCAGTTCAAGCACAACTACGGCGAGGGCAACATCAACGGAGCCGACCACACCTCGGTGTATTCCCTGGGCAACGGAACAGAATTTGACACGACCCCCGCAGCGACAGCGTGGGGCGATAGTGGCAGCGGCGGATTCTCCTGCCTCGTCGAGTCCTCGGGCAACGATGGCTATGACGACATGGAGCTCGAGACCGGTCTCTGCGGCATCAGCGCCGGAGCAACGGTGTCGTACACGACGTACCACTTGATCAATGGTGCTTCCAATTCGGCCACGCTGAATTCGGACGCGCTCTCGTTGTTCGTCGAGCGCACTGCAGATGCGACGCTGGCTGAGGGCATTCCTGTGGGCATCATGCCGGCCAACTGGTCAATCAGTGGCACGACCACCTTCCCCGAGTTCTCGGACGCTCCGTACGAGATGTCACTCACGGGTGACGCAGTGATGGGTGAATACTTGACCGTATCGTTCGCCGAGGGTGTAACACCCGTCGGAGACTACTTCGATATCTGGATGTGCCCCAACACCGATGTTCGCCCTGTTGACGGTGGCGAAATGGGTGAATGCCAGCCCGTTACATTCTGGAACCGAGCTGCCGTAGCAAACTACAACCAGGCCACCAGCGCGCTGACCATGACCTGGCAACTGTCGAACGACTCCGTGCCCGGATATGTCAGCGAAGGCGGAGTGTCGTACCTCGATGGCACCAACGAGCCGATCCTGGTGGACCCCCCGGAGACCGAAGGCGGATGGTGCCAGTACGAAGGTTGGCACATCATCGTCAATGATTACAGCGGTGGTGGACATTCCAACTTCTCGGACCCGCTGTCGGCCGTAGGCTGCTCGATTGACCCTGAGGAAGAGACTCCTGAGGGAGAAACCAGCGAACTAGCCGAGACCGGTTTCGATGTACAGTCCGGACTGACATTGGTTGCGGCTGCGTTGTTCGCTGGCCTTGCAGCGCTTGTCGCCGCGCGTCGCCGCGCAGCACGCTCGCTGTAATCACAACTCACACACACGAATGCCCCGGCCACTGCGGCCGGGGCATTCGTCGTTAACGCAGTAGGCGATCGCTAATAATCGCGCCGAGCGCCGTCCGCCGCGGACACCGCAAAGATTTCGGGCCGGGCGAACCCGCGGTGTGCGAAGTCGGCGAGCACCGCCTCGGTGACCTCATCCATCAAATGGGTGGACACCAGCGCGATTGCTGCCCCACCAAATCCCCCGCCGGTCATTCGGGCTCCCACGGCTCCGGCGTTCTGTGCGGCCTCAACGGCACAGTCCAATTCGGGGATCGAAATCTCGTAGTCATCCCGCATGGACACGTGCGAGGCATTGAGCAGTTCGCCCACGGCACGCGGGCCATCGACGGCGATTGCCGCTCCCGTCGCCAGCACGCGGGCATTTTCCGTGACGACGTGGCGCACGCGCCGGTACGTTTCGGCGTCGAGGATGCTCTGTGCGCGGGGCAAATCAGATTCCGTCACCGAGCGCAACGACGGGACCCCCAGGGCCTCACAGGCCCGTTCACACGATGCACGGCGGTCCTTGTAGCCACCCGTGGCATGTGAATGCCGCACGGTGGTGTCAATCACGAGCAATACGAGGTCGCTGGCCGCAAAGCCCAACGCCACGGGCGTCGCGGTGAGGGCCTGGCAATCGATGAGCACCGCGTGATCGGCACGGCCGTGCATCGAGGCAATCTGATCCATGAGGCCCGTCGGGGCACCCACGATATCGTTCTCGGCCTTTTGGCCGATGCGCGCCAATTCCATGGTCGACAGGCCCATTTGCCATAGGTCGTTAAGTGCCACTGCCACCGCACATTCCAGTGCGGCCGACGACGACAACCCTGCACCAACAGGAACATCGGAATCAATGACCAAATCCACGCCGCACAGAGATTCGGGACTGGCCGCGACCTGCCGAAGTGCCCAGACAACGCCCAGCGGGTAGGCGGACCAACCCGAAACGGTATCGGCCGAGATGTCATCGATCTCGATCTCGACGAGCGCGGAATCGAACGAACTGGTGACACGAATCCGGCGATCGTCGCGCAGTGCCGCAGCCACCGCGGTACGGCGGTTGATGGCGAGGGGCATCGCGAAACCCTCGTTGTAATCGGTGTGTTCACCAATCAGATTCACACGACCGGGCGCGGACCAGACTCCTGATGGCCTCGTTCCCAGCACCGATTCGAACAGGTCGGCGGTCTTCTCCACAAGAAACGTCATGCGCGGGCGATTCCGTCGCGAATGAAGGCGGCCTGCGCCTCGGGGACAATATCGCCGATAAACGCGCCCATGGCCGATTCCGACCCGGCCAAGAATTTCAGCTTGTCGGCCGCGCGACGAGGAGACGTGATCTGCAGGTTCAGACGGATCTGGTCGCGGCCCACATTCACCGGCGCCTGGTGCCAGGCCGCGATGTAAGGTGTGGGCGTGTCATACAGGGCATCGAGGCCGCGCAGAATGCGCGGGTACAGCAGCGCCAGTTCGTCGCGTTCGGCATCGGTCGTCTCGGCCAGATCCGCGACATGGCGGTCGGGCAGCATGTGAATTTCCAGAGGCCACCGCGCAGCGAACGGCACAAACGCGGTCCAGTGCTCGCCCTGCAGAACCACGCGGTCGCCACGCTGTTCGAATTCCAGCAGACGATCGAACAGCGCATCCACGCGGGACACCGACTCGAGCAACCGCGTGGTGCGCGGCGTTACGTAGGGATACGCATAAATCTGTCCGTGCGGGTGATTCAAGGTCACGCCGATTTCCTGGCCACGGTTTTCGAAGGGAAATACCTGTTCGATGCCAGGCATTGCCGACAGGGCTTCGGTGCGCTGCGCCCAGGCCTCGATGACCGTACGCACGCGGCTGGTGGACATGTTCCCCAGCGCACCCTCGTGCTCGGGGCTGAAACACACGACCTCACAACGGCCTACCGATGTACGGGTGCGACCAATGCCAATGTCGGCGAGGTCGGCTAAACCGTGCGGCGCATTGCCGTCCGTGAGCAACGGACCAAATGACGGCGACCGGTTTTCGAATACCGCGACGTCGTACATCGACGGAATCTCGGAGGGGTTCGTGGCCGTTTGCGGCGCCAACGGATCGTTTTCGACGGACGGCAGGAATGCACGATTCTGCCGTGCCGCGGCGATTGACACCCATTCGCCCGTCAGGACGTCCTGGCGCATCGTGGCGTTCGCGGGTCGAGGGTCCAGATCACGTGCATCGACTGCACGCTCGGGGCCGAGCGTCGTGTCCGCGTCATCAAAATAGATCAGGTCGCGGCCATCGGCCAACACGGTCGGGCGCACCACAATTGAGCCAGTCATGCGCTCCACATTAGCGCGACGATTCACCGAAAACCTGCGCCAAATGTGGGAAATTGCACCATCTGCGCACAGCGCCGGTTGTGCCTCGAGAGTGGTTAGTAACGAGGGCGCAGCGTGGCGACCATGGGGCACACGAACGGATCCGCGTTGCCACTGAGTCCCACCTTGTTGAGGTACGTGATGATGACCTTGTAGCTGGCAATCAGATTCATTTCCACCAGCGTGACGTCCATCTCAGCACAATACTGTTCGACAATCTCGTGCGCCTTTTTGAGGTACGGCCGCGCCATTGAGGGGAACAGATGGTGTTCGACCTGGTAGTTCAGGCCACCCATGAGGTTGTCTTTCAACCAGCTGCCTCGAATGTTGCGGCTGGTCAGAACCTGGCGCTCGAAGAAATCGAGCTTCATGTCGCGGGGAACGAGCGGCATGCCTTTGTGGTTCGGCGCGAAGGCGGCGCCCATGAAGAATCCGAAGATCATCATCATGAAAACCCAGAGGGCGATGGCCCACAACCAGCCGAACATCAGGCCCATCGCCACATACGGGCCGGTCTGGCGCACAACCATGAGGCCAAATTCGAGGGCACGCTGACGCTTCGGCTTATCGGTGCGCCCCAGTGCCTGGAAGGAATCCAGCAAAAGGTCAAAGCCGGTCAAGAACAACAGGAACGGAAACAGATAACCCTGGCGATTCGACATCCAGCGCTCGAGTCCACGCTTCTGATCGCGCGATTCCACGGTGAACGACAAAATGCGAATGGCGATGTCCGGATCCTGGTCGATCTGGTTGGGGCGCTGGTGATGCTTGTTGTGCTTGCGCATCCAGAATCCGTAGGACAACCCGGCGAAGAGGTTGGCAAGGACAAGGCCGAGGCGATCGTTCCACTTGTTGTTACGGAACACCATGCGGTGGGCCGCCTCGTGGGCGATGAACCCGTATTGTGCCGAAATGATGCCCAAGAGACCCGCAATCGCAAAGGCGATGAGGATCTCGGCCCACTGAGGCACAACGTTCGACAGACCAAGGAAGCCCGCACCGACCCACAGCGCACCAGCAACAGCCGAAATAACGGCCAGTCGGATGACATAAAAGCGGGGCTGCTTATTCAGCAATCCAGCAGCTTTGACTCGAGCAAGAAGCTCGGTATATGTCGAGCCTGTCTGGGTCTGTGCGATAAGGCTCATATTGCGAGTGTAGGGCCGATTCCTATGAATCAGCCCTACAGATCGACTATTGGGATGAAGTTGTGACTTAAGCCTTGCGACGGCGCGTTGCTGCGACAGCGCCCAGGCCTACCAGGCCAGCACCGACGGCGATTGCCGCGTAGGCGTCCACACCGGTTGCGGCGAGGTCTTCGACCTCGACGGCGTCGTCATAGGAGAAGCGCAGCACAACCTGGCCAGCAGCCGAGGGCAGAGCGTCCACCCAACCGGTTCCGCTAACCCAGGCACCCGCCGAGCCTCCACCGGAATTTGCTTCCGGAGCTACAAAGGCAAAATCGTCAAAAGTTCCGCCTTCGAGGAGCGACTGTGAGCCATTCACGTCGATGGAACCTTCGGGGATTGCGAGGTATCCGCCGCCACAGGTTGCCGAGTTGTAGGTCACCCACAAGCCATCGCCCGCTACACCGGCATTGCCACCAACGCCGCCGCCGCCAAAGCAGCGATCATCGTCAGCGAAGAGATCAAATGTGGCGGGGTCGATTTCATTCACGACAAGCCCAGCACCGCCGAGTTGACTGCCACTGGTCGATCCAGCACCGGCACCACTATTACCCGATGCGCTGATGCCTGAACCGCTCGAACCGCCGCTGAATTGTTGAGCCTCTTGGCCGCCCGCGGCCGTGTACATCGACATCCCTTGCGCGACGACAGTATCGTTCACCCCGGAATTATACGTTCCACCTGCCGACATCGATTCTCCGACCGTGACGGTGACATCTCCCGTAACTGCTAGTTCAACGAGCTGCACGTCACCGCCGCCACCGCCGTATTCCAAGCCACCCACACCACCGGCTCCGACCAGCAGCGCCTGCAGCGAATCGATGCCTGCGGGAGGCGTCCACGCCTCGTCGGGGGTGCTGAGGAACACGACCTCACACACGCCAGCGCCGACCAGCACCGAGCCCGTGGGGCAGGACGTCGTCGCGTACGACGGAGCAGGAAGAAGAAGAGCGCCACCGGCGATGATGGCCATGAGTGATGCGGTCGTTGCGGTACGTCGACGTGCCGCAATTCCGAAGGAGGAAACAGAGGTATTCATAGGTACGAGCATAGCCGACGCCCTCTGTCCAGCGTCGATAATGGAGTGAACAACCACCGTACGCGCAGGAGGCAACAGTGGACCGCACACCACTCGATGCGCTTGCCCATTTCGCGCACGTCACCCCCAACGCCATCCTGTTCAGTGACCGCGCACACGTGGTGACGTATGCACAGGGCGCTGCATGGGCGACATCGATTTCCGCGTTCCTGCAGGATTTAGAGTTGCCGGGCACCGCGATCATTGCGCTCGACATGCCTGTAGGCCTGCACGTGTTGTTCACGTTGGGCGCCATGGCGCAGGGAATTCCCACCGTCGCGTTTTCATCGTCGATGGAGAGTGCGGGCATGCCGGTGGACCTTTTGCTGTCGAGTACGCGTACGCACCACCCGCTGGCACGCACCACAATTACGCTGGATGCCGCGCGGCTCGAGGCCATATCGCGCCACGAGTCTCGCGGTACTCTGGCGGTGCCATCGGACGACACGGTGGTGCGGGTCGTTCTCTCCAGCGGCACTACCGGTACACCCAAGCCGATTGCCATCACCGCGGCAATGGCTCACGACCGCACGCGCGCCGCGCTCGACATGATGCATGACGACGGAGCATTCCTCTCGCTTCTCGACCTTGCCAGCGCCAGCGGATTCCACACCCTACTGGCCTGCGTGCAGTCGGGGCGGGCCTATATCAATCCGGGCGATGCAGCCTATTCACTTCGCGAAATCATTCATCGAGGCGTCACCGCGATCAAGGCATCACCGGGTCAGATTGCGGCACTGGTGGCACAGGCGACGGCCGATGGTGTGCGCCTCGATTCACTGCGAAGCGTGTACAGCGCGGGCGGCATCATTCCCCCACAAACGCGGCGCGATCTTTTCAGGGTATCGACGGCCACGCTGGTGAATGTCTACGGATCCACAGAGGCGGGCCGTGCAGCACAGCGCGTTGTGGATGACGATGACACGGAATTTGCGGGACTGATTGCCCCGGGAAGTGTCGTCGAGATCGTCGACGAATTCGACCGGCCCCTGCCGCAGGGCACGGTGGGCATTGTGCGATATCGATCTGCGGTGGCGCCCTCTGCGTATTGGCGGCCTGGGTCGGAACTCGGTGACGGGGAATCTCTCGAATGGTTTTATCCCGGCGACCTGGGTCGAATCGAATCGGGCGGGCGCCTGTACCTGCACGGCCGTGTGGCCAACCACCTGAACATTGGCGGGGTGAAGATTGACCCGTATGCCGTGGAGAGTCAGGTTTTGACTGTCGCGGGCGTGCGTGCTGCTGTCGGATTTGCCCACGCGGGGCCGCGCGGGGCGACATTTGTGTTGGCACTCGAGGCGGATGATTCCGTGGATGTGGCCACGCTTTCGCGCGATCTTCAGTCAACCTGGGGCACCCAGGCGCCAGGGTCGATTTTTCGGATTCCGGCAATGCCAACGACAGCGAACGGCAAAGAGGACCGCGAGGCAGTTGCCGCGCTGTACGCCGATGCACTGAGCCGTGCCGCCAGGTCGTAACTCGCCACGAGCTGCGTGACCACCGCGATCAGAGCGAGCGGTATTCGGCCTGAGGTCGCAGGAAGAATTGGGCGTCCCATTCACCGTGTTCGGGTGGCCCGACGCCCGATGCCTTCCAGCCTCCGAACGGGGCCTCGGCATGCACGGGCACTGGGCCCGGGCCAATAGACACAATTCCCACGCGCGCGCCGGCACGTACCTCGGCAATCACGGCGTCGTCGGAAGAGCAGACGGCCATCACAAGGCCTTGTTCAACACCGTTGGCTAGTTCCATAGCGTGGTCCACATCCAGCGCACCGGCGTTCGACCGCGCGGGCTGAGTCACCAGCACCGGCCCGAACGATTCACGCTGCACAATCGGATCGGCCGCGTCGCGGCACACCACAACAACGGGTTCAACGTGTGCCACCGTAGTTCCCGAGGTTGAGTGCGCGGGGGCGGCAAGCCTGGCGACGAGTCGCGCACTCGAGGCCTCGGCCGCCGCGACCTCGGCACGAATTCGCTCGGCCGCACTCGGGGAAATAACACGCGCATACGATTCGGTTAACGCGTGGTCGTTGTGCAGCACATCGTCGATGAACGACGCGACGGCCGATTCCCATTCCGCAAGGCGCGACTCGGGCACTATGACCCGGCGAATTGCGGTGCAGCGCTGCCCGGCAAACGCCCAGGCGTTGTGCAGAATCGCGGGCACAACGGAGGGAATG
Source organism: Microbacteriaceae bacterium MWH-Ta3 (assembly GCA_003053925.1). Taxonomy (GTDB): domain Bacteria; phylum Actinomycetota; class Actinomycetes; order Actinomycetales; family Microbacteriaceae; genus MWH-TA3. Next base: position 1,128,265 of record QBKD01000001.1, on the reverse strand, counting down.
TCGACGTCGTCAGCGAGGATGAGCGCGTTGTTTCCACCGAGTTCGGCCTGCAACGGTATTCCGCGCTCTGCGCACTGTTGCGCGATCGAACGGCCCGCGGCAATAGACCCCGTGATCGCAACGCCGTCAATGAGCGGCGACGCCGCCAGTTCACGTGCCGTGTCTGCCCCACCCGAAACCACACCGATGGCGTCAGCGGGTATGCCTGATCGCAGGGCGCTGTCCACCAGCAATCGGGTCGTCGAGTCCGCAAGGGGTGATGGCTTGATAACAATGGTGTTGCCCGTCATGAGCGCTGCGGCAATTTTGCCCGCGGGAATTGCCAACGGATTGTTCCACGGCATAATCAGGGCAACAACGCCCAGCGGCACGTGCCGAACGGTCACGCCATCATCGATGGTGCGGTCGTTCCAGCGGCCCGTCGCATAGAGGTCGGACGCGACTCGAATGTGTGATTCGGAGCGGCGCACCTCGTCCTCGGCCATAGCAAGCGGCTTGTGCACCTGGGCAGAAATGGCACGGGCAAGTTCGTCGTGATGCGCGGCGATGTCGTCCGCCCACGCCACCAGTGCGGCGCGGCGAGCACTAAGGGGCTGCGCCGACCATTCGCGGCGCGCACGATGAGCCGCATCGACCACTTGCGATACTTCGCCGAGGTTGGTTGCGGGATCGCCGCTGTGCGTGGGCTGCGGCGCGCCAGCGGATTCCACGACCAACGACAGCGAGTCCTCGACGACCGTTGCCGCGCGGCCGCTCAGCCAGTCAAGGCTGGCTGCCGCATGGTCCTCGTCGTAACTGGCTACGGTATCGCGGGCGATTGCCACCCGCAGCCCCTGGCGATACGCGGCCAGCGCGGTTTCGCGCACGCACGCGTGAGTGTGGATACCAGCGACAATGACGGTATCGAGGTTGTGCTCCTGCACCCAGGAGTGGCCGGCGTGCGAGGCTAGGCCCGCGTAGTGCTGTTTAGTCTCGAGCGAATCGAGGCCTGCATCGCCCAGCGCTGCGGGAGCCTGCGCTCCCCTGGTTCCCCGCACACACCGCAGCGCACCCTGCCAGTGCGGCATGGCGTCCTCGCCCGTCGGGTCGACCTCGGTCATCACCTGCAACACGGGTACGCCCGCAGCACGGCACCGATCACGAAGCGCTGCCACTGCGCCAATGATGCGTTCGCGCTCGGGCGGGTCAAGCTCGGCAAGAAAGTCGTTCTGCATGTCCACAATCACGAGGCCCAAGTGGCCACGCGGCGGAAGGGCTGGCGAGCTCATTGGCCCTGTTCCAGTTCGGACACGATCGCGTGCGTCATCTGGGTGGTCGAGACAATCCGTGAATCGACAGCGGCGATGTCGGCAGTGCGGAGTCCGGCTCCCACCACGCGCGCGACGGCGGATGCGACCGAATCGGCGACGTCGCTGCGGCCGGTTGACCACGATGCTGCCCACGCCGCCGACAGAATATGCGCAATGGGGTTGGCCGTATTTGTGCCCGCCAGATCGTGGGCAGCGCCGTGCGCCGTTTGGAACACTGCGCCATCGTGATCGCCGAAGTTCGCCGAATACGACAGCCCCCGTGAACCCAGCAGGGTCGTCGCCGTGTCGCTGATGATGTCACCGAACAGATTGGGGGCAACAATGACATCGAATCGGTGCGGGTTCGCCACTAACTGGAAACAGGCGTTGTCGACCTCGATGAATTCCACCTCGACGCCACCCGGAACAAGTCGCTGTGTGACCTCGCGCCACAACGCGCTGATGGCTGGAACACCGCCCGGCTTGACCACGACGGCCAACTTGCCGGATCGTGCCTGAGCGGCATTAACGGCCGCTGCCACCACGCGTTCGGTGGCCGCAACGGAATATCGCGCCTCGTGGAATGCCTCGGTGCGCGCGTCGTTCCAGCCGAAAGCGCCCTGGTACAGGCCCTCGGAATTATCGCGAATCACGACAATATCCACGTCGCCCAGTGCCGAATTACGCACGACCGCAGCATCGGCAAGTTCTGCCATGGGGACAACGGGCGTGTATTTCAGCGGCAGGTCCCATTCACGGCGCAACTGGTACACATATTGGCCGCCCATCGGTCCGTGCAGCACGGGTATTCCCGCGTTAAAGGCATCGGAATAGAAGGATCGAATGGTGTCGTTGAGGCACAATCCCCAGTCGTCACGCGTCATGACGGGCTTGGCGATTGTGACCTCGAACGGCAGATCGGCGATTCGCGCCGCTGCCTCCATGACGGCCAGGGCCGACTGCGTCACCTCGGGGCCAACGCCCTCACCGGCGACAATGGCCAGCCGGACGACGCTCTCGTTCTGTGTGCCCACGGCTCGTTTCGGAGCGTACGGGGCGGAACGAGGCATGCCACCAATCTATCGCGCGACGGCCGCCGCCCGGGTTACATCCATTCGGCGACGGCGTCCAGTTTCAGCGCATGCTTCCGTGCGATGGCCTGGAATACCTGCGCACAGCACCACACGTCGTACATCGCGTCGTGCTGCCCCGAACCCGGCGCCATCCGCACATCGATTCCCAGTGCGTCAACACAGGTCGGTAGCTTGAAGTTTGCGGTGCCCGTCACATAGCGCTGCGCGAGGGGCCAGGTATCGATGGCTTGGAATCGGGGCAACGTGGCGAATTTTCCCGATCGCGTGAATTCCGCGCGCAGAAATCCGATGTCAAATGCGGCGTTGTGCGCCACCACGATCGAGCCGTCCAGTAGCCGCGCCAAGGGCACCGCCAACACGTCAAAACGCGGCGCAAACCGTGTTGCGGCCTTGGTGATTCCGTGAATGTTGGTGGGGCCAACATCGCCGCGCGGTTTGACCACGGTGCTGAATCGCCCGAGCTCGGTGTGGGCTTCGTCGTACGCGATCAGGGCAATCTGTACGATTTCGGCGCCATCGCCCGATTCCAACCCGCTGGTCTCAACGTCGACCGCAACATAGGCGCGGCGTTCGTGGACCGACTCGACGAAGGCCTCGATTTCCTGTCGCGCCTTACGCGAACCCCACAGGGTGAGCCCAATCATGGCTGCGACAATGGCGAGTGCCAGGAAGAACAAGACCGGGAACGCCTGCACGATGTAGGCGCCAAACGCCCCAATGATGACGACGCCGAAGCAACTGAAGCAGCCCCAGTTCCCTTTCGATACAGCCATGATTACCCCTTGCGTGATGAATAATCACAGGGTATCGGTGAGGTCCGACACGCATAAAACCCCACGCGACCACAGGGCGCGGGATTACAACGCCGCAGCCCGCTTGCGCTGACGATAGCGGTAGACGACAAACGTCAACACGATCATCGCCGCAGATACAACAGCAATCCACACCGAAAGGTCGGCCAACTGACCGCTAATGCCGGCGTTCCGGTCCTGGTTGAAAACAAAGGCTCCCAACATTCCATAGGCCAACGACATTCCGTATGCAACGTACGACACGATTGCAGACCATTTTCTGCCGACCAGCGGCAGAAACAGCACCAGCGCAGCGAGCACCAGCAGAAAGATGGCTGAACCGATATCCATGTCGGGCGTCCCTCCGTGTGATGTCCTGCACAGTAGCACGGAGACGGGCAGTAGACCAGAGTGCGGAATGTGCCAACAAGTGGTGGAGATGGGGGGAATTGAACCCCCGTCCAATACGGAGAAGCTAAGTCTTCTACGGGCGTAGTCTCATGAGTCGTTCTACTCGGCCCCGACCATTGGATGAGACACCTTGGTCGACGAGCCCAGTTCCAGTAAAAGTCCCACAACATCCTGAAACGCGGTGTTGCAGCAATCCCTCTAAATGGCGCCGGGGTCTAGGTCGAAGGCATCCCTAGTCCGACGGACTTGTCTGGCGGCTTATTAGGCGGCGAGAGCGAAGTCGGTGCGCTTAGCTTTGGCACCTATTGGTTTACAGAGATCGTTTACGAGATAACCCTGCATCCTCGGCCCGCTTCCCCCAGGTTGACACGCACTGTCGAAACCGATCATCCCCAGGAAGGCTGGCATATTCCGCACTATGGAGTTTTCAAGACCACCCGAAGGTGGGGTTACAGTCTAAGACACCGCAGAGGCAGGATTTATTCCCCGCGAAGCTTCTTGGATTTCATGGCCCGGTCGGCTTCGCGCTTGTCCTCGCGTTCGCGAATGGTGTGGCGCTTGTCGTATTCCTTTTTGCCCTTTGCGACGGCCAGTTCCACCTTTGCGCGGCCGTCCTTGAAATACAGCTGCAGAGGAACCAGCGTGTAACCGCCGGCCTTGACCTTGTGGCTGATCTTAATGATCTGCTCGCGGTGCAACAGCAGCTTGCGCTTACGGCGCGTGGCGTGGTTTGTCCAGTTTCCCTGGAAATATTCGGGGATGTGCACCGATTCCAGCCACATCTCACCGCCCTCGATGTGCGCCCAGCCATCGGTGAGGTTCGCGCGGCCCTCACGCAGCGCCTTGACCTCGGTGCCCATCAGCACCAACCCACATTCGTAGGTGTCTTCAATGGCGTAATCGTGCCGCGCCTTGCGGTTGGTGGCGACCACCTTTTCGCCCTTTTCTCTGGGCATGGTTCGCCTCCTTCCGTGTGTGCGACCGTGTACTAGCCCTCCAGTTTAGCGCGGAGGGCCGACGCGTTACACGCGCAGGTAGCGGCTGATGGCCACGTAGGCAGACGTGGCGGCCAGAATGGCGCCAACCCCCAGCAGAATCGGGAAGACAATTCCCGCGTCGGCCAGCTGGATAAACGATGTCGTCGGCATGGCATCGGCCAGGAATCCGTCCACGAAGAACACGACGATTCCCACCACCACGGCGCACGCCAGCAATGATCCAATTGTTGCGGCAACAACGCCCTCGACGATAAAGGGTGTCTGAATAAACCAGTTCGAGGCGCCCACCAATCGCATGATGGCCAGTTCACGGCGGCGCGAGAAGGCGCTCAGTCGAATGGTCGTGGCTATCAGCAGTGCCGCGGCCACGAGCATGAGCGCCGCAACGCCGACGGCCGTGAGGCTCGCGGCATTCAGCATCGAGAAGATTCCATCGAGGTACGACCGCTGGTCGACCACCGATTCCACGCCGGACATGCCGCCGACCGCCTCGAAAATGATGGCGGACTGCGTGGGATCAACGAGGCTCACCCAATAGGTTTCGGGAAGCAGATCGGCCGTCACCAGATCAACAACGGCGCTGCCCTCGAATTGGGTCACGAAATTGTCGTAGGCCTGTTCGTGGTTTTCGAAGTAATAGGTATCGACATACGGCTGCAGCGTGGCGGAATCCAATTGTGCCTGAATCGCGGCCTTCTGATCCTCGCTAGCTTCCTGCTGGTTACACGTTCCGCTCGTGGAATATTCGGTACACAGGTACACGGCCACCTGGGCCTTGTCGTACCAGAACGACTTCATCTGGCTGACCTGCAGCTGCAGAAGCACGGCCGAACCCACGAAGGTCAGTGACACGAGGGTCACGAGGACCACCGACACCACCATCGACACATTGCGGCGCAGGCCGTTCCAGGCCTCGGCCAGGACAAATCTCAGGCTCATTTGGTGTCCTCCCCCATGCCATCGAGGTACGACAGATCGAGCGATTCGGTGATGGCACCGGGCGCCATCGCATCGAAACCGGGAATGGGGTCGATTCGCACGGGCTCCAACACAATGGGCTGCGTGTCCTTGCGGTTCGGCGCATCGAGGTCGGCCAGGAACGAATCGTTGGCGCGATCGGCCAAGATGTCGGACAAATCTGCGGTGTCCTGCGCGGCGGCGGGACGTGCCTCCGAGGCCTCATCCAACGCGCTGTCGATGGAATCAGTCCCGGCACCCGGCTTGTCGTCCGATGCCTCGAGGGCCGGACTGTTGACGTCATCTTGCGCGTCGAACGACAGGTCGTCGATGCGGGATTCCTCGCGAACGATGGCCAGTGCCTCGGTGCGATAGGCGCCACCCGTTTCATCGCGGATGATGTGCCCCTCGGACAACTCGATCACGCGCTTCTTCATGTCGTTGACGATGCCGCTGTCGTGTGTGGCCATAAGAACCGTGGTTCCCGCGGCGTTGATGCGGCGCAGCACGTCCATGATGCCGGCCGAGGTTGCGGGGTCGAGGTTACCCGTGGGCTCGTCGGCCAGCAGGATTGCGGGCTTGTTCACCACGGCACGCGCGATGGCCACACGTTGTTGTTCGCCACCCGAGAGTTCGTGGGGCAGGCGGTTGGCCTTGGACTCGAGGCCCACCATGCGCAATACGTCGGGCACGGCCTCGTGGATAAATGCCTCGGACTTGCCCAGCACGCGCATGGCGAAACCGACGTTGTCGAAGACGGTCTTGGTGGGAAGCAGGCGGAAGTCTTGGAACACCACACCGAGATTGCGGCGATAGTGCGGAACTTTACGGTTCGACAGACGCCCCAGGTCCTGTCCCAGCACATGCACGGTGCCCTTATTGGGGCGCTCTTCGCGCAGAATCAGGCGCAGCAGCGACGACTTTCCACTGCCCGAAGCACCGACGAGGAACACGAACTCGCCCGGTTCAATTTCGAGGGTCGCGTCGTGCAGCGCCGGACGGTTGCCCGATCGGTAGGTTTTCGAGACAGAATCAAAACGGATCATCGTAGTTTTAGCCTAGGCGGGGCGCACGGCAGCCCGCGCAGCGACACTCGTTAGTCGGTTTTCTGCTTGCGGTGGCGAATTCCTGCCGCAATGAATCCGTCCAAATCGCCGTCGAAGACCGCCTGCGGGTTGTTCACTTCGTAATCGGTACGCAGGTCCTTCACCATTTGGTAGGGGGCAAGAACGTACGACCGCATTTGGTCGCCCCACGACGCGGTGATGACACCCGCGAGTTCCTTCTTTTTCGCGGCCTCTTCTTCGCGCTGCAACAGCAACAGTCGGCTTTGCAGCACGCGCATTGCGGCGGCGCGGTTTTGAATCTGGCTCTTCTCGTTCTGACAGCTCACGACGATCCCGCTGGGAATGTGGGTGATGCGAACGGCGGAATCGGTGGTGTTCACCGACTGACCGCCAGGCCCAGACGAACGGAAGACGTCCACGCGAATATCGTTTTCGGGGATTTCGCTCACGACCGTTTCGGGCATCAGGGGAACCACCTCGACGGCGGCAAAGGATGTCTGGCGCTTGCCCGCGGAATTGAAGGGGCTCATGCGCACCAGACGGTGGGTTCCCGCCTCGACCGACAGTGTTCCGAACGCGAACGGTGCGTCGACCTCGAAGGTTGCGCTCTTGATTCCGGCTTCTTCCGCGTATGACGTGTCCAGAACGGTCACAGGGAACTTGTGCTGTTCCGCCCACCGCACGTACATGCGCAACAGCATTTCGGCGAAATCGGCGGCGTCGACGCCACCCGCACCCGAGCGGATGGTGACGATCGCGGGGTTGGCGTCGTACTCGCCATCCAGCAGCGTTTGCACTTCCATTTCCGCCAGAACCTTTTCCAGCGACACAAGTTCGGCCAGCGCCTCGTCAGCGGAATCCTGATCGTCCATTTCGTGCGCCATGCCGATGAGCACCTCGAGGTCGTCGAGACGATTTTGGACACTGGTGATGCGCGCCACTTGTGCCTGAGCATGGCTGAGCGCGCTGGTCACCTTCTGTGCCGCATCGGGGTTATCCCAGAGGTCTGCAGCACCCGCTTTCTCGGACAGTTCAGCGATGGTGGCGCGCACCGATTCGAGGTCGACGACCGCCACAATGTCGCCCAATAACGAGCGAAGTGCCTGGATACGGTCCGAAACATCGAGAGAAATCATGATAGGTCGAGCCTACCGCGAGGCACGTTCAGCCCCGTTCGAGTCGAGCAGAGCCCGTGGCCACGACCTCGATGGCGGGCGGCAGGAACGGCACGGCGATCGGCGGCTGCCACCTCGAGCGGACAGTAACCTGGGCCGTCTGACCATCGGGTGTCCGCGCAGACACAAGCGTGACCCTCGAATTGTCGAGTGATTTCAGGAACAGCCGAACCGAACTCGTCACCGCGTTTGCCGTCAGATTCACCTGCAGGTCATCGCCCACCAAATCAAGCGCCGCCGCATCGAATGATTCGGCCCCAACCCGCGCGCAGGAATCGGCAATTGCCTGCACGCGCGAGCGTTCGGAATACAACGCCGCAATATCTATGGCTGCCAGGGCGAACGCCAGGACGAGCGCGCCCAAGCCCGCGATCAACGGCAGCAGGGAACCACGTTCGCTGCTGCGGTCCGTGCACACGACGCTCGCAGGGATTCGGCCTCTAGTCATCCGCATCGCCGCTCCACAGACGCGAAATCTGTTCCGTAGCGGTGGCGTATACGGGAACGGTCATGGCCGGTAGAAATCCCGGTACACCCAGGATGGGGACGTGCGCCGTGACGCTGATGGTCACGGTAGCCAGGCGTTCGTGGCACGGATTCGTATCGCAGCTCACCGCAACAACCGGGGTTACCTGCGCCACCCCGTAGTCGGCGAAACTCAGCCGCGCATAGCGCTTCAGCACCGACTGCCCCACCGCATCGTTGGGTGCCAACGCAAAGGTATGCGCGCCGTGCTGTGCCACGTTCTGTGCCGCAGCCTGGGCCGCCGTCACAGTGATCATCGTGGAGCTAAACACCGCGGTGGGCACAACCAGAATCACACCCGCCACGAGAAATTCGAGCGAGGCACTCACGGCAGGACCTCGCGCACCGCACGCCCCGTGACCGTGAGCGCGCCGGGAATCCCCCACAGGCCGATCACCGGTAAATCTGTCGTGATGTCGAGCGCAACGAGTCCCGCGCCACCTCCTGGCCGTGTGACAATTCGGGCGGCATCGGCAACATCGGAACCCAACGAGGCATCCAGCAACTCACGGGCACGCAGCACTCCGTGACTGTCGGGAACATCGGCGAGCGCCGCATACGCAGCCCCACCGGCCGCAGCATCGGCAACAATCGTGCGGATGAGGCCCACGGCTGCCACCTGCAGCACACCCAACACGACCACCACCAGCAACATCGACACCATGGCGAATTCGATCGGGGCACTGCCCCGATCGGGTGCGCCGGTTCTAAAAGTTGGTGACGCGTTCGATGGCATCGGTGAACACACCCGAGAGGGCAGGTCCGGCCATGGCCCAAATCACCACGACGAGCCCAGCAGTCATCAGCGTGATGAGCACCCAGCCGGGAACATCGCCGCGTTCGCGGTCATCGCCGATCTGGCGTCGGTATGCGGGAAAGGGACCAGTGTGAAGAAAGTGGTTCATGCACACACTGTGTCGCGCACACGCCGCCCTCGGCAGAAATTATCCACAGGGCGCCGCGAAGCCCCGGCGCCCACCCAGCGACCACCCGGCGGCACACTCTCTCCGGGGTGGTGTCCTATGCGGTCGGCGCCGTGCGAATCAGCTTCTTGTTCACAAATTCTTCGAGGCCGAACCGGCCCAATTCGCGACCCACACCGGATCGCTTGATCCCGCCGAAGGGAAGATCCACGTGCGAATCGGTGTTTTCGTTGATGTACACCATTCCCGCCTCGAGGCGATCGGCTACGTCGTGCGCCGCGGCAAGATCGGCCGCAAACACGGCGCTGGACAGACCCAGCTCGTTGTCATTGGCCAGAGCGACAGCCGCATCGGCGTCGGCTACGCGGTAGGCCACCGCCACCGGCCCAAACAGTTCCTCGCTGTACGCACGCATCCCTGGCGTGACGTCGGTAAGCAGGGTGGCCTCCATGAACGCGCCCGTGTCGCCTATGCGGTGTCCGCCGGTGACGAGCGTCGCGCCCTTGGCGACGGCGTCCTGAACTTGCTCGACCAGCTCCTCGACCGCACCCACCGACGACAGCGGGCCGAATCGCGTGTCGGGACTCTGCGGGTCGCCCGGCACATAGGCCTGGAGCTTCTGCGCAAACATTTCGACGAAACGGTCATAGACCGAGTCCACGACAATGAACCGCTTGGCCGCGGTACACGCCTGACCCGCGTTGCTCATTCGACCCGACACCGCGGCGTCGACCGTGGCCTCGAGGTTGACATCGTCAAGAACGATGAATGGATCACTGCCCCCCAATTCCAGGACGTACTTTTTGAGGGCGCGGCCAGCAACCTCGGCAACCGCCATGCCCGCCTTCTCGGAGCCCGTCAACGAGACACCCTGCACGCGCGGGTCTTCGATAATTCCCGCGATGTGGCGGCTTTCCGCGAAAATGTTGACGTAGACGCCTTCGGGCAGTCCCGCCTCGCGGAAGATTTCCTCCTGCACCAGAGCGGACTGGGGGCAGTTGCTGGCATGCTTCAGCAGGATTGTGTTTCCCAACAGAATGTTGGGCGCGGCAAAACGTGCCACCTGGTAATACGGGTAGTTCCAGGGCATGATTCCCAGCAGCGCACCGATGGGGGCCGAGCGCACAATCGCCGCGCCTCCGCTCATGGGATGCATGTCCTCGTCGGCAATCAGCGCGGGACCGTGGACGGCGTAGTACTCGTAAATGTCCCCCACAAAGCTGGCCTCGCCCGTTGCCTGACGAATCGGCTTGCCCATTTCGCGCGCAATGATGGCACCCAGTTCGGCGGCACGTTCGCGATAGATGTCGGCCACGCGCTGCAGCACTGCGGCGCGTTCGGCAATCGGGGTGTCTTTCCACGACAGGTAGGCGGTGTGAGCGGCGTCGACAGCGGCGTCGATCTGCTCGGGCGTCAGGCTATCGAAGGTCTGTTCGACGATTCCGGTTGCCGGGTTGGTGATGGCGTAAACCATGAATTTTCTCCTTGTTCGGGGTGATTTGGTGCACTTTTGAGTGTTTTACGCGCTAGCGTGTTGCTACGGCGATTCGCCCCACGGTTAATCATACGGAGGCAAACGATTTCATGGCAGAGCTGAACGGAATGCGTGGGCAGGTCTTCCGCCCGCTGCCCGATGTCATGCGCGCCGACGCCGTTGCCAGCCGCTTGACCACCGCCATTGCCCTGGGTTTGATCCGCCAGGGCGAACAGCTTCCCGTCGAAAATGAGCTGTCCCAGATGTTCGGCGTCGCGAGCGCCACCGTTCGCGATGCACTGGCTACCCTGCGCGACGCGGGAATCATCGAGACCCGCCGAGGTCGCAGCGGTGGCACCTTCGTGACGGGCACACCCGCCGCCAGCGCCCCGGTGTTGCGATCGCGACTCATCGATCTGTCGATGGCGGAACTGCGTGACCTCGCCGACGAGCAAACCGGCGTTGCCGTCGCCACGGTTCGGCTGGCGTACGAACGTTCCCTGCCACGCGACATTGACCGCCTGGCGGTTCTGGCCACGGCAATTGGTGACGCCCGCGGCTTGGAATCGTGCACCCGCGCCGACAGCAAGTTCCATATTCAGCTGGCGGCCCTCACACAATCGGAGCGCCTGATGCAGGCCGAAATTCGCCTGCAGAGCGAATCGGTCGAGATGCTGTGGTCGGTTCTGGACGACCCCGAGGACCGTGCCAAGGCCGCGCGCGAACACACCGCAATCGTCGACGCACTGCGTGCGGAAAATGTGTCGGAAGCCGAGGCACGCGCCAGCGAGCACATTCACCGCAACATTTATCGCCTGATCGATGCCAAGCTTTCCCTGACCTACCCCGATATCGAAGCGACCCGCGCATGAAACTCGACAATCAAACCCGCTTCGCGGCCGAATCGCTTGCCCAATGGTTCGGCACGGTCTACGCCGACCTCGAAACACTGGCCGCTCGCATGGGCGCTGCACTGGCGGAGAGTCGGCGGTCACGCGAGTTCCTCATTAGCGCAGACCTCAAGGCAATCCGCGACATCGCCACCGAATTCCTTGCGGCCAACCCCACCGCCGAAGGCGCGGGTGTCATTTTGAGCCCGGGAACCATCGATGCAACTCACGGCGCCATTGAATGGTGGCGACACAACGAGGAGGGGACGAACAGCAAGGTTTTGTTCAACCTCACACCCGATTCCGGTTCGTACTACGACTTCGAGAACTTGCCGTGGTTCGAGACTGTTGCCCGCACCCGCCACCGCGCGATCACGGGACCCTACATGGACTACGGCGGAATGGATCAATACATTCTGACGCTGACCGTTCCGCTGTACATCGGCGATGACTTTGTCGGTATGGCGGGCTGCGATATCGAGGTACGTGACCTGGAGAAGGTCATGGTTCCCATGTTGCGTCGAGTCGCGGGCGATGCCGCCCTGATTTCGGCCGACAACTGCGTGATTCTGGGAAACTCGGGCCGATTCCTGGTGGGAAACCGAGTGCGCACCGTGCCCGAAGACGGCGGAATTATTCCCCTGGCGCTCGACGATATCGACCTGCGGATCGTGTATGCCGAGCACCAGGACTTCGTCTAACTCTGACGGCGTCGCGACTGGTTCGCGCGTACCTGTTCGACAAACGCAGCAAAGAGTGCGTCGCGGTCCTCCCGAGAGCCATCCGAGTCCTCCGGGTGCCACTGCACGCCGACAACCCACGTCGCGGTGCGGTGTTCCGTGCCCTCGATGATTCCGTCGTCGGCACGTGCGGAAACACGTAGCGAGGGCGCAACCTCACCCACCGCCTGATGATGCCCCGAGCGCACCGCGATGCGATCACGGCCCAGAATCTTGCGAATCTTGCTTCCCGGTTCCAGCGAGACGGGCTCGTCGAGGAACATGGGCTTACCCGGCCCACCTCGATGCAGAGCCCAGGGGTCCAGATCGGGGATAAGCGAACCGCCCTGCGCGAAGTTCAGCAGCTGCGAGCCGCGGCAAATCGCAAACAATGGAGCGTCGCGAGCGATGGTCGCGTTGATGAGGTCGATGGAATACACATCGGCGGCGCGGTCCACGCCGTACAAATGCGGCACTGGTCCGGTGACACCGTACAGCCCCGGGTCGACGTCACCGCCACCAAGGAACAGGACACCGTCCGCGGCGTGCACCACGGACGGGTCCGGCAGCGCATCAAGGCTGCTGTCCACAAGAATGCTGCGCGCACCCGCATGCGTCAGCGATTCCAGTGCTGTTGTCGTGAATCGAATCACGAGGTCATTAATTTCGTCAGTCATGTCGGGAAAGTTCAACGACACGACAACGGCAACGGTGGGCGCATCGTCGGGCAAATCGGCAATACCCGCGGGAATTACGTCCGAGGGCATCACCTTCCGCGAGGCGCGGCTCATGCGTCGTCTCCGACAAATGGGTACGGCAGGCTGGGCATCCAGCGCGACCAGACGGCCTCGAGTCGCCCGTCCGCCTTGATGGCATCGAGCGCGGCATTGAGTTCAGCCCGCAGTGCGTCGTTGGACTTCGCGACACCAACGCCCCATCGATTCCGGGTCGGAACGGTGAACGCCACATCGAACGCCGGGTCGGTCTCGGGAATGGGCACGGTCACGACATCGTCGTCGACCATGGCATCCACCGAACCGTTGCGCACAGCCTCAATCATGTCGCCGAACACGTCGTCGCTGGCACCGAATTCCACCGGAACAATCCCGGGGAAGGTCAGAGCCAATGCCAGGTTCGTGCTGTTGGCAATCGCGGCCACCCGGTACCCCGCCATATCGGCGGGCGACCGCGCGGGGTCACCCGCTCGCACAAGCACTGTTTCATTGAAGATCGCGTACGGCTGCGTGAAATTCACGTGCCGCATGCGTTCTTCGGTCATGCCTTGTCCGCACCACACAGCATCGGCATCACCTGCCTGTACGAGCGGGATCATGTTCTCCCAGGCCGTGAACACCCACTCCAGGTGCGCACCCAGCTCGCCGGCGACCAGCGCAGCGACCTCGGGCTCGTACCCGGTGCGGTTCACGCCGTCGGGACTGAGATTAAAGAGTGGCGGCGCCTCGGAATCAATGCACGCCAACCGCAGAACGCGGCTCACGGGGTGGTCTCCCAGTACATTGCCATCTCCCATTCGGTGATAACGCCGCAGTACCGCGCCCATTCGTCGCGCTTCAACTGCAGGAAGATATCGCGCATCTGGTCGGGCACCGCGGCGGCCATCAGCGGGCTGGCCTCGAAGGCCTGAATCGAATCGCCCAGCGTCATGGGAATTCCCGTGAAGTCGTCGCGCGCGCCCGGCTCCCCCAGCGGCGAACCGGGATCGATGCGGTTGGTGAGGCCGTCCTCCATTGCCGCCAGCAGCACGGTGTGCGACAGGTAGGGGTTGACCACGGCGTCGGGCAGGCGATATTCCATGCGCCCGATCGACGAGATTCGAACCATGCCGGCACGGCTGTCCAGGCCCCAGCTGGGAACACTGGGCGCGAACTGACCCGCATCCCAGAAGCGCTTGTAGGAATTGACCGTCGAGGCCATCACCAGGGTGGTCGCAGATGCGTGCTGCAGCATTCCGCCCACGGCGAATCGGCCAACCTCGGACAAGTGAATGTTCGGGTTGTTCGGTTCGATCAGCGCGTTGACGCCGTCCTTCCAGAGGCTGATGTTGTGGTGGCAGCCATTGCCCATCAGGCCGTTGGCGGGCTTGGGCATGAAACTCGCCTGCACGCCCAGCTCGCGTGCCACCTGCTTGCAGATCTGGCGGTATGTAACCAGTCGGTCCGCCGTGAGGTTGATGTTGTCGAACATCCAGTTGAGTTCCAGCTGGCCGTCGTCCTCGTAGTCGCCCTCGATCATGTCGAGTCCGAAGGCCTTCGAATACGTCACGAGCTTCTTGTAGATCGGGCGCATGCGCTCGAGGTTCTCCACCTGGTACGCGGGGCTCGCACCGTCCTTCTTGACGACCTCGAGTCCGGGGCCCGCCCATGTCATTTCGGGTTCCGTGCCCGAACGCACCTCGTACCCCGTGCGCGCCGTGAATTCGGCGTGCGCACGAATCAGCAGGCCACGCGAATCGGTCTGCAGCGGTCGGCCACCCACCTCGGGGAAGTGCGGCGGTTCATAGGCGCGGCAGAACATACGCGCCACCTGGTTGTCCCAGGGCATGACCACAAATGTTTCGGGATCGGGCAACGCCACCATTTCACGCGCCCCCACGCCGCCACCAATCAGGTTGCCGGCACGATCGGATTGCAGGTCGGCAACCGCCGTGCGGTGAAGCGCAATACCCTTTTCGAGGTTGCGGCGAAGATGATTGGCCGGCACCATCTTTGCGACCACCTTCGAACCGATGGTGGGAAGCATGTAATAGATGTATTCCACTCCCGAGGCGGCAATGCGCGCCTCGAGATCGGCCACCACATCGGCACGCATGTTTGCGGCCTGGTGGGCGTGGAATGCACCGTTGTCCAACAATGCAGCGCTGACGACGTTGTCAGTGTTCATGGCGTGATCCCTTATCTGTTTTCGGTTCAGTCTTCGGTGACGATGAAGATCGCTTGCACGGGGCACACGTCCATCGAGTCTTCGATGTCCGCACGCAGCGAATCGTCAACGTTTTCCTCGTACTGCAAAATGCCCTGGTCATCAATGCGGAAGACGCTGGGAGCGGTGATGGTGCACTGGCCGTGGTTGTCGCACAGCGTGCGGTCGACGTGAATTTTCATGGTGTCTCCTGTGTGGTGGGTTGTTAGGGTGCGGGGGTAAAGGTCAGCGGTAAACGCACGGGGCCAGTGTTGCCAGAATCCGGCAGCCATTCGTCGACGCCGCCCAGGCGGATGTCCTTCATGCGTCGGGCGAGGATTGGGTACGCAACTGACATGTCGGCGCGTGCAACGAAGTGCCCCAGGCAGTGGTGGATTCCACCGCCGAAGCCGTAGTGCGGTTTGTGTTCACCCTCGATATCCATCTCGGGGTCGGGGAATGCCATCGGGTCGGTTCCCGAAGTCTGCGTGAACAGGTGCACCGTCGTGCCCTTCTCGATGGTGAGCCCCTCGTACTCGAAGGTGACGGCGGCTTCGCGCGTAACCCACGTGGTGGTGGGGTTGGTGCGCATCACTTCTTCCGTTGCGGCACGACCCAATTCGGGCTTCTCGCCCAGAAGCGCCCACTGAGCCGGGTTGTGCAGGAACGACTGCATGCCCAATCCCAGCTGGTTCCGGGTGGTGTCCATGCCACCGAAGATCATCAACACGAGTGCGTTGCGCAGTTCGGCGTCGCTCAGTGCATCGCCGTCCTTATTTGCTTCGACGAGGCGCGTGATGAAGTCGTCCTTCGGGTTCTGCTGACGATCGCGAATCAGGGCCTCGGCGTATTCATACAGTTCCCCCAGCGCTTCTTCGATGGTGGGGAGCTCTTCCGTAATGGTGATTCCCAGGGCCAAACCGATGGTCGAGGCCAGACGCGCGATGGTCGGCCATTCGGATTCGGGGATGCCCAGCAGGATGCAGAGCACTCGGGTGGCATACGGTTCAGCGAAATCGGCAACGAACTCACACCGGCCCGATGACGCGTAGGCTTCGACGAGCTCTTCGGCGAGCGCCTCGAATCGGGGAATCAGTGGCTCGATGTGTCGGGGCGAGAACGCGGGATTGACCAGCCGGCGGATGCGGTGGTGATCCTCGCCCTCGAGCACCAACAGGCAGGTGGTCCACCAGTCATAGAACAAGCCGCTGTGCACGCCGTTGTGCGCCGGCCATTGACCCGAACCCTGGCTCAGACGTTGATCCTTGAGCAGCTGGCTGACCTGGTTGTATCGCAAAACGGCGATTCCGTAATTGGTCCGCGCGTACCAGGACTGTTCGCGCGCGTTGCGCACCTCTTCCGAGTGCATGGCAAATTTCGGGTCCGAAATATTGAAGTAGGGGGCTTCTGCTACTGAGCTCATGGTGGAACCTCTTTGTTCGGTCATGGTGCCGCGAGCGGGGTGTGCGCGTCGGCTGTCGTTGCATATGTCTAACACAGAATTTCTAAAAACCTCAATACCAAAGGATTAAATTTACCGAACTGAAACAATCATTTTTCATGGTGGCCACTAATTACGCGGAAATTTCGAAACAAGGCTGTTACAAAGTTTTTTCTTAAAACCTCTAGCACTGAGGTAAAAACCGCGCTACTGTGCCAACAGCACAATGAGGTGCAGGACCAAAGGCCCATGGGCCGGCGGGCATCTCTTAGATTCCCAACCGAAAGGTCACCATGTCAGACAACGGCTCTGCTAAGGCAGGACTCGGCGATTCCGAACACTTGAGTGTTCTGGGTCACGGCAATACATATCACCGCTCTATGTCACTCTGGGCAAACCTCGCCCTCGGCTTCACCTATCTGTCGCCGCTCGTGGCAATCTACGCATACTTCGGGCTGGGCCTTGCCACAGCTGGCCCCGGATCGGTCTTCTGGATTCTCATCGTGGGCGCCGGCCAGTTGCTCGTTGCGCTCGTCATGGGTGAAGTCGTCTCGCAGTATCCGATCGCGGGTGGAATCTATCCGTGGATGCGCCGCCTGTGGGGCGCGCGTTCCGCATGGTTCGCGGCGTGGATCTACGTCTGGGCCATGATCGTGACCATCACCTCGGTCGCCGAGTACGGCACGGGCTTCCTGGCTAACGTCTTGGGAATCACTGAGATCACGCCGGAAATCACCCTGACCCTCGCGCTCGTGCTTCTCGTTATCGCCCTGGTTCTGAACCTCGGCGGAACCAAGATGCTGTCGCGCGTCGCACGCATCGGCCTCATGGCGGAACTCGTCGGTGTTGTGGGTCTGGGACTCTACTTCCTGATCTTCCAGCGCAAGAACGACCTCTCGGTTTTCTTTGATGGCTTCATCAACGGCGGCGAGGACTACATGACCGCATTCGTTGGTGCCGCCATCGTCGGTCTCTTCATGTTCTATGGCTTCGAGGCCTGCGGCGACGTTGCCGAAGAGGTCTCGGATGCCGCACGCCAGGTTCCCCGCGCCATGTACCTCACAATTTTCGTGGGCGGAATTTCGGCGTTGATGTCCTATGTGGGCTACGTGCTTGCCGCACCCGACCTGCAGAAGATCATCGACGACTACAACTCGGGCGCCAACTACGACCCCATCGGCACCATCCTCACCGCGATTCTGGGCGAGACCGGCATGCGCATCTTCCTGGTGGTCGCAGTCATGGCGTTCATCTCGTGCATCCTCAGCCTGCAGGCCGCCGCCAGCCGTCTGCTGCACTCGTTCGCTCGCGACCACATGCTGCCCGGCAGCGCGTGGTTGTCCAAGATCTCGCCCCGCTCGCAGGTGCCTACTAACGCACTCATCGTGGCAAGCGTTGTCCCCATGGCACTGTGCGTTGTCATCTATGTGAACCCCGCCACGCTGCTGCCGATCACGATGTTCGCCGTTCTGGGCATCTACATCGCGTTCCAGTCCGTCGTTCTGGCCGCACTGCGCCAGCGCGTGAAGGGTTGGAAGCCGGCCGGCCCCTTCAGCTTGGGCCAATGGGGCATCGTCGTGAATGTTGCGGCACTGGCCTATGGAATCTGGGCGATTTACACCCTGATGCAGCCGGGCGTATCGGGCGACTTTGCAACGGACTACGTGGTGCACATCGGTTTGGCGACTGTCATTGTCGTCGGTACCGTGTACTTCCTGATTGCCCGTCCCGACCGCAAGTCGACCGCACCCCAGGGTGACGCGCTCGAGGTCGCCGCGAAGATTCGCGAAGCGCACGCCGCGAAGTAATCCGACACACACCGAGGGGGTCTCGCGCTACGCGGGGCCCCCTTCGTGTTGTTGCGGGTCATACGCCGTGCGTTGGTGTCGCGCCGGGGTCCCTATTCGAACGCGCTGAGTACTAGACGTATACCGAGACCCGCCATCACCAGGCCGGCAACTCGATCGATGACGGTTTTGGCCCGCGCATAGGCGGCACGAGGAGCGGCACTGGAAAAGATCAGCGCCACGAATCCGTACCACGCGACCTCGAGGGCAAACAGAAGGGGCGGAATCACCCAATAAAAGGTGGGACTGGGGTTATCCGGCATCAGCGCCGTGAATACCCCGCCGTAAATAATCGCGGCCTTGGGGTTACTCACCTGGGTCGCGACGGCCTGCCACAGGGCGGTACGGCGTGCCGTGGCCTCGTGAACCTCATCAAAATTGAGGGGCTGTCGCGCGCCCCGCCACATGCGAAAACCCACGTACACCAGGTACGCGCCGCCCACGATTTTCAGCACACCAAAAACCCAGGGCACCGCCTCGAGCAATGCGTACACACCCAGCAGTGCGCTCAGCGCAAAAACCGAGCCGCCAATGCCCATTCCCAGCGCGGCCCACAGGGCGTCTCGACGTGAACGAGACACCGCGGTTGTAGCCACCATGAGCACGCTGGGGCCGGGGCTCAGGATTCCCATGGTGATCGCGACGGCAATGGCGGCGATGGCCGCCCATTCGGCGGTCATTACTCGCGATACGCCGCGACGAGGGCGCCTAAATATTGCGCGGCTCCAGCCACCATCGCGAAGGCAGCGGCGCGATATACCCACACAAAGGCTCGAATACCCTCGGACAACGGGTTCTGCGCCGACACGCCCTGTGGGCCTCCCACGCCCACCGCAAACACCAGAAGGATTGTGACGGCGCACGCCACCGCAACAACAAGCGACACCCACTGCAATCGAGGAATACGCACACGGCTCAGTGCCCAAATCGCCCACATCACGCCAGCGAAGACCACAAGCGCAAAACCGCCTTCGAGCGGGTCGAGCAGACTAAAGAGCGCGATTACGATCGCAAGAAACTGCAGAATCACGGCGGCAAGCAGTCGGCGAGAAGTCATGGCACCATTCTTCACGGAAAGCGCCGCCGAATGTTACTCGCCCGTGAAACCGCGGCGAATCGAAGCGGCGGTTGCGGAACCCAAGAATCGGAACATTGACAGTCCCTGGCGCGGACCTGATTCAGACGCATCGACTTCCCACACCACATCGGGGTCATCGTTGGAATCCCATTGTGCGTACAGGAACGTGTCCTCGTCAAACGGAAACGCCTCGCGGTTCGAGTATTGGCGTCCACTACCATCGGCCTTGGTGTTCCACCCCATAAAGGCGTAGCCAACCCGCGTAAACGCATTGGCCGACAAATTCGTTTCGATTCCCGCGGTCTGAGCGGGCATGACGCCCGATCCCCCATTAGCGTGGAAAAACACCGTGTTAATCTTGGTCGCAATTGCCGTGCGAATGCCTCCCGACGTGGGAAGATATCCGGCGCGGCACACCATGGGCGCGAGACCACTGGCCTCAATCGCGAGAGTCACTTCCCCGTATCCCCGCACCGAAATGTACCCTGCATATTCCACGGCGTTCGTGCCACTGACAAACGACAGGTTCTTGTCGAACAGGTAAATCTTGATTTCATCTGGCTCGGCGTTGACTACGCGGAATCGGCTTCCCTGAGGCCCGGACACCGCGATGTTTTGCGAATCAATGACTCGCGAGATGGTGAAGTCAGCGGGTGTTGCGGCGACAACGTCTTTGTCCATCACGTTACCCCCTTCACATCACGGCCGTCCGCGAAAATTCCCTGTGAATTCCTTACGGTCCATTAAACCTATTTCAACGCTCGACAATGCGCAATTCAACACACCGTGCGACATTACACGGTGGGGCGCGAACGGGCGGCCCGTGCGGCGAGAGCGGCGATCCCCACACCGATCATGATCACCCAGTACATGTTGAGCAGCCCCCATGCCTGTCCCAGGAAGCCCAGTAACGGCGGCCCCACCAGGAAGGCGCCGTACCCACATGAGGTCACAAAGGCGACCGTTCGTGCGGAATTAGGGTGCTCTCCCGCTGCCGAAATGAACAGCGGGAATGCCAGCGCAACCCCCGCACCCCACAGCGCCACACCAAAAAAAGCGACATACACGAACGGTGACACGATGATGATGAACAAGCCTAGAATTGCACCGCTGGAGAGCACCTGCAGCACGCGCACGCGCCCGAATCGGTCAACAAGCTGGCCGCCAAAATAACGCGTAACGGTAATGCTCAGCAACAGGATGACATAGGCGACACCCGCCATGGTCTCGGATTCTCGGTAGTCATCCACAATGGCCAGTGTCAACCAGTCATTCGAGGCACCTTCGGCCAGTGTCAGCCCGAAAATCCCCAACCCCAAGCCGACAACCGTAAGCGAGCGCCACACAGGAACTGCTGCGGTGGCGCGCGAACGAGGTGTCGTATCGTCGGCTGATACAGCCGCAGTCGACCCGTTCCCGTGCGGCAATACCCGACGGGCCAGAATAGGAAGTATCAAACTGGCAACAGACAGCACAATCATCTGGGCCACGAGATCAATGTCAAGAAGCGTTGCCACAGTCCCGATTGCGGCACCCGTAAGCGTTCCAATCGAGTACGCAGCATGCATTCGAGGCAATACCGACCGTCCGCGCTGGATTTCGATAGCGGAGCCATCCACGTTGATGCCCACATCGGTAAATCCGATAGCAAACCCCGCAATGAAGAGAGCGATTCCAAACCCCACCGGACTGTGTGCCCCGATAGCGAGCGCCTCGCCTATCATCGCCAGATAAATAACCGTCGAGCCCCAGATAATTGCGGGACGAGTGCCGCGAGCGGAAATCACGCGGCCCGCGATACTCAGCGCCAACAACGATCCGACGGCACCAACAAACAGCAACACGCCCAACTGGGCGGTGGTGACTCCGAGCATGTCACGCACCAGCGGCATACGAACGAGCATCGAGGCATAGGCAAGACCCAGAACGGTGAAGCACACGATGATGATGCGATGCCACGCGTCGAGCTGCGTGCTCGCGGCGCGCGGCGATTGGGCGTCAGTATGAGTCATCGTGGCCTCCGGTTGCGCCACACCGTCGGGCGGGTAGCTTCACTAATCTATCGGGCCTCGGCGGCCGTTAGACCACAAATTCCAGCGCCACGATGCCCGGAAATACCGCAAAAATTACCGTGACGGGCAAAATCACGAAGACGAGCGGAACCAGCATGGCCACCTCACGCACACTGCCCGATTCGATTACCGCCCGCGTTGCCGCGGCGCGCTCTTCGGCGGCGAGTGCCACCAGAGTGCCAACCAGCGGCGTGCCGCGGTCGAGCGCATCGACAATGTGATCCACCGTTCGATTCCACGCGGGGTGCGAGTGGCGCCGTGCGCTTTCGCGCAGCGCGTCGGTCAACGACATGCCCAGTGAGTGCTGTGCGGAAATGACGCGGCATTCTGCAGCAAGCGCACCACCGCCCACAGCGCCAACGCGGTACAGCGCATCCGCCGTCGACACACCCGCCGACAGACACAGCACCACAAAATCGAGGACGACGGGCAACTCAATCCCAATCTGACGCGACCGGGATCGCGAGGCCGCGGCGGCATTAATCACTGTCACCATCCGCTTACAGCGCTCAGTTACGCGGTCGCGCAGTCGCCAGGCCACACGATTTCGCATGACGTCTCGTGCAACCTCGGAGACATCAACGAGGTGGTGCGCAAGGGCACGTTCATGACGTCGCGCGCGCCGATGAAACACGACAAGCCACACGCCAACAGCCGCGACAGCGGCCAACACGATGTCATTCATCGCCGCCACCCACCAACCAACGCGCAGGCTCTGGCACGGCACTAATGGCGGTCATCACGACATAGGCAACCACGGTGGCAGCAAAACCCACCACCAGCACCGCAACTCCCTCCTCTGAATTAAAGGCCACGCGAGTTTCGGCTCGACCCGCAATCATCGCGACGACGAGCCACGGGGCCGCAACACCTAACCGTGCCGCGTGGCGCACCCACGCCTGCCGACTGCGGACCTCGTTGCGCACCCGGGATTCGGCGCGCACCGCCGTTCCCAAATCGGCAACGATGCGCGGAAGCTCCGTGCCACCAATTTCGCGGGCCACAATAAGGGACTCGCACAACACGTCGGCAGTGGGATCGGCGATTCGCCGTTTGAGTTCACGAATCGCAACCCGAAAGGGCACACCGCGCGCCAACTCGGCGCTGCACTCATCCCAGTCGCCCCGCCACCGCACGGGAACGTGCGAGCGCGCATCGCTGAACGCCTCGGAGACCGTTGCCCCCGACCGCAGACTACTGCGAAGGCCGTCGATGATGTCCGGCCACGCGGCGCGTGCGCGACGGCGACGGGACGAACGGGCGGATTCCACGCTGACCCACAACACCAGCAGAGTCGCAACACCGGCCAGTGGGCCCACCGCCCGCAGTGGCACAAGAAACGAGACGATGGTTGCGATGAGGGCCGCGCTCGCCATGGCCGTGACGGCCACGACCGCGGGCGAATACCCGGCGAGCCCGGCTTCGGCCAACCAGTCTGCGACGGTTGGCGTGATCACGCGGGGCAGGCGCCGACGTGAATCGGGACGGCGAAACACGATCACGCCCATGCCCACGGCCGCGGCAAGCATAACGAGAACCTCCATCACGCAAGATCCCCCGCGCCTGGGTTACTGACAGCCTCGTCCAGCACGATGTCGTCGCACACCACCGCTCCGCGCGAATCCATGCCCCGAACGCGCACCACCTGCGCGACGCGTCGCGCGCCATCCGCATCCAGCGCACAATGCACCACCAAATCCAGCGCGGAGGCCACCGCCGGAGTCACAAAGGCGGCATCGATGTTGCGGCCCGCCAGCAACGGCAGAGTCGCCAATTTCGTGACAGCGTCGCGCGCCGAATTTGCGTGGATTGTACACATGCTGGGCAGACCTGAATTAATCGCAATGAGCACATCGAGCGCCTCGGCTTCGCGCACTTCGCCCACTACCAATCGGGTGGGGCGCATACGCAGTGCCTCTTTGACGAGACGCCGGAGGGTAATTTCGCCCGTGCCCTCGAGGCTCGGTGGACGACACTGCAGCGCAACATGGTCGGGCGTCGCCAGGCGTATCTCGCACGTTTCTTCGACGGTGACGACGCGATCCTGCGGGTCCGCCTCGCCCAGCAGTGCGGTGAGCATCGTGGTCTTTCCCGCTTGCGTCGCACCCGACACCAAAATTGTTGCGCCGGCGCGAACTTCATCGCCCAGAAACGAGGCCAAATCTGCGGACAAGGCTCCGGCCGCTACCAATTCGCGCAAACTCCAGCGCGCGGGCGGGAATCGTCGGACATTGACCGACCATCCGCCGTGTGCGACCGGTGGAATCGCCACGTGCAGCCGCGAACCGTCGGGCAACGAGGCATCGACGAACGGTTGCGATACATCGACGCGCCGCCCACTCGTGCGCAACAGGCGATCGACAAGATCGCGCACCAATTCGGCAGTCATGGCCACGTCGACGCGCTGCGTGACACCGTTGCGCGCCACAAAAACGTCGCGCGAGTTATTGATCCAGATTTCCTCCACCGCGTCGTCATCGAAATACGGCTGCAGATCTCCGAACCCCAGTAGGGCATTGTGAACCTCACGCACTGTGGGAACCGTGACCGGCGCAGCACCCGCCCGCAGGCTGTATTCGGCGCGGCTTTCGAGTTCCTCGTGGATCGCATAATCCAGATCAATGCCGGAATTCACGACGCGCTGTCGAACCACCGTTGCGATGTCGGCCACTTCTGTCATTGCGTCAGTATCGCCACACAGAACGAGGCCCCGTGGAAGTTATCCACAGGGCCTCGTGTCGGAGAAAACTACGCGTTGGGGATCAGCGTGTACTTCGTCGTGAGGTACTCCTCGATGCCCTCGATCGAGCCTTCACGCCCAACACCCGACTGCTTGACGCCACCAAACGGTGCTGCAGCATTCGAGGCAAGGCCCGTGTTGAGGCCCATCATGCCCGTCTCGAGCTTCGCAATGAGGCGCTGTCCGCGGTGCAGGTCGTTGGTGAAGACGTACGAGATCAGGCCGTATTCGGTGTCGTTCGCCATGCGAATAACCTCGTCCTCGGTCTCGAATTCGATGATTCCCAAGACGGGCCCAAAGATTTCTTCACACATGAAACGGGTGTCGGCGTGGACCTTCGTAAGAACCGTGGGCTCGAAGAACGTTCCCGGACCATCGACGCGCTTGCCACCGACCAGGACTTCGGCACCCAACGCCACCGCGTCCTCGACAAATGCCTGGCTGGAGGCCACGGCCTTTTCGTCGATCAGCGGCCCGATGGTGACACCGGCTTCGGTGCCACGGCCAATCTTCATGGCAGCAACACGCTCGGCGACCTTGGCCGCAAACTCTGCCGCGACACCCTTCTGCACAAACACACGGTTGGCCGCGGTGCAGGCCTGTCCGATGTTGCGGAATTTCGCCACCATTGCGCCGTCAACAGCCTTGTCGATATCGGCGTCGTTGAACACGATGAATGGCGCATTTCCGCCGAGTTCCATCGAGGTCCGCAGCACGTTGTCCGCGGCCTGCTTCAGCAGAATTTTGCCGACGCCGGTCGAGCCCGTGAACGAGAGCTTGCGCAGACGCGAGTCACCGATGATGACGGGCGACACCTCGCGCGTCTTTGACGTGGTGATCACATTGACGACTCCCTTAGGCACGCCGACCTCTTCCAGCAACTTGACGAAGGCCAAGGTGGTCAAGGGCGTGAGTTCTGCGGGCTTAATAATCGAGGTGCAGCCGGCGGCCAGCGCAGGCGCGATCTTGCGCGTCGCCATTGCCAGGGGGAAGTTCCAAGGCGTGATGAGGAAGCAGGGTCCAACGGGCTGCTTCGACACAATCATCGTGCCGGTGCCTTCGGGGTTCGATCCGTAACGGCCGTTGATGCGCACCGCTTCTTCGCTGAACCAGCGCAAGAATTCGGCACCGTAGGTGACCTCACCCTGTGCTTCAGCGAAGGGCTTTCCCATTTCGATGGTCATCAGCAACGCGAACTCATCGCGTCGTTCGATCAACAGGTCAAAGGCCTTGCGCAGGATTTCACCGCGAACACGAGGCGCGGTTGCCGCCCAGCTTTCTTGGGCTGCAGCAGCGGCATCCATGGCCTTGGCGGCGTCGGAAACAGACGCGCTGGCGATGGTGGCAAGCGCCAATCCCGTGGCCGGATCACTGACGGTCAGGGTTTCGCCACCTTCTGCATCAACCCATTCACCACCGATGAAGAGCTGCTTCGGTACGGACGCGAGGAGTTCTGCTTCGCTACGCACGATATATCGAACCTTTCGAATTGAGTGTTGTCGGCGAAATGCCTAAGACTCGTTCGACGGCGTCTGGCCCTGAGGTGTGCCACCGTTGTCGATTTTCCGCTGCGGGCGTGCGGTCAATCGTCGTATCAGAACGAGCACAATCCCGCCTACCACGAGGACTCCCGCAGTAATGAAGTAACCGGAAGTGTCAACGCCGGTGGTGGCCAATAAATTGACGGCAAACACTCTGATCCGCTCCTTCGCACGATTGCTTTCATAGCCTACGCCAAAACGACTGCCGATACACTGGAAGCACACGAGCGGGTGTGGTGAAATTGGCAGACACGCAGGATTTAGGTTCCTGTGCTTCGGCGTGTGGGTTCGAGTCCCACCTCCCGCACTGAACCGAAAGGACCCCGCATGGATTATGCAGTCGGCCTGTTTGATGCACACGCACTGATCGAGGGCGCTGGGCCCTGGGCTCTTCTACTTGTATGTGCGATTGTTTTTGTCGAAACGGGCTTGCTCATCGGATTCCTGCTCCCCGGGGATACCTTGCTAATCATCACGGGAGTGTTGACCTTTCAGGGCACGATTCCGCAGCCCATTTGGCTGGTGTCGCTGGCCATCTTTGTCGCCTCGGTGATGGGAAACCAGACGGGCTACCAGATTGGCAAAGTGGGCGGTCCCGCAGTGTTTTCGCGGCGCGAGGGCGGATTGATTTCACACGCCAGCGTTCAGAAGACCGAGGCTTTCTTCGCGAAGTGGGGCCCCTTGTCGGTCACGTTCGCCCAATACGTACCGATTGTGCGCACGCTTCTTCCCGTTGCGGCCGGGATCGGACGCATGAACCGTCGCCAATTCACGCTGTACAACGCCCTGGGTTCACTGTTGTGGGCCGCACTGTTGCCGTTCGCTGGATGGCTTTTTGCCCACATCCCCGGTGTTGCGGAACTCGTCGAGAAGTACATTGACGTCGTCCTGCTGGGTGTCGTCGTGATTGGCGTGGGGTATGTGATCTTCCACCTGTGGAAGGAACGCCGCACGATTCAGCGGGAATCAACCAGCGAAGGTCACGACCAGTAACCACACGTTGAAGGCGATAATCAACACCGTCGCCACCGTGGCAAGAACTCGAATCACCAGGCTGGCGCGCGCCTCGCCCATGATGGCCCTGTCACTCGTTATGCGCACAAGCGGCACCAGTGCAAACGGGATGCCGAAGCTCAAAATAATCTGACTCCACACCAGCGCCTGCGTCGGTTCGACATCAAACGACAACAGCGCGATAGCGGGGATGATCGTGATGGCACGACGAATTGTTGTGGGCAGCTTCCAGCGCAGCAACCCCGCCATGATTTCCGCGCCGGCATAGGCACCCACCGCTGTCGACGCTAGCGCCGATGCCAACAGGCCAACGGCAAAAATGGTCGCGATGATGGGACCCAGCGCGCTGCCAATCGCGGCATGTGCTCCTGCAAGTGACTCGGTGCCTTCGACACCATGTAGTGCGGATGCGCCCAAGACAAGTAGCGCAATGTTGACACCACCCGCAATGGTGAGCGCCGCTGAAACGTCGAACCGCGTTGCTCGCAACAGCGACCGCATCCGCCCCGCCTGCGCTTGACCGAAACGGTCGCGGGAAAACCCGGAATGGGCGTAGATGGCATGAGGCATCACCGTCGCGCCCAAAATTGCCGCCGCCAACAGCACCGAGTCGTTTCCATCAAATGCGGGAACCAGACCCGCTACGAGGTCGGCGCCATCGATCGGAGCCCAGAACAGGCCCGTCACGAAACCGATGACGATGATCAACACGAGCGACATGATGACGCGCTCAAAGGGCTTGACCCCCACCGACGAATGCACCGACAGCACCAGCAGTGCCACGACGGCGGTTATGGTGCCGCCCAACGGCAACGGCAATCCGAACAAGAGATTCAACGCCACGGCTCCACCGACAATTTCGGCGATATCCGTGGCCATCGCCACGGCCTCGCCCTGCGCCCAGAACAACACACGGCCGGTGCGCGACTTCAGGCGCTTCCCCAAGACCTCGGGCAGGCTGAGTCCCGTTGCGATTCCCAGTGATGCCGAAAGATACTGAACGAGCCACGCCATCAGGTTGCCCGCAACAACGACCCAAATCAGCAAATAGCCAAACTGCGACCCCGCGGTGATGTTGGCCGCAACGTTCCCCGGATCCAGATACGCCACGCCCGCCACCATCGCCGGCCCCATGAGGGACAGCAGCGTACCGGTTTGGCGTGGTGTCGACATAGGTACCTGCTATTGATCGACGTTCGAGGCGTCGGCAGCGGATTCCTGCGTCGCCGGACGGACGACGGGCATTCCCACGACGCGTGCCAAAAGCTTGGGTGCGATGGCACCCAGCGCACGTGCTCGATGTGACAGTGCCGCCTTCTCGAGCGGCGCGAACTCGGCCGCGGTACGGGTCTCCCCCGCAGGAATAAACAACGGGTCATAACCGAAGCCGCCATCACCACGCACTGTGTCGGCCAGCTCGCCTGCCCATTCACCCCGTACGATGTCCTCGCCGTCGGCCGTCACCAGCGCGACGACACACACAAAGCGGGCGGAACGGTCCTCGATACCGTCCATTTTCGACAGCAACTTTGCGCGATTTGCCTCATCGGTGCCCTCCTCCGAGTAGCGGGCGGAATAAATTCCCGGCGCACCACCCAGTGCAGCTACCACAATGCCCGAATCATCGGCCAAGCTCGGGATACCGGTGTGTGCGAACGCAGCACGGGCCTTGATGAGTGCGTTGGCTTCAAACGTGTCGCCGTCCTCGACGGGCTCGGGGCCGTCATAGGTGCGTAGCTCGATTGTCGATCCCACGAGCGGCTCGAGGGTGCGTGCGATTTCGCCCACCTTGTGCGCGTTATGCGTGGCAACAATGACCGGCTTCGGTTCAGACACGTATCCTCCGTAACGACTGTGGCTCTAGCCTAGAGCCGCACGCTTAGGACGCCGACAGAGCGTCGATTTGGATACGCGTGAGTGCGTCGGTTCCGATACCCGCGAGGTCCAGCAGACGGCCGAGTTCGGCACGATCGAACGGCGCACCCTCGGCGGTTCCCTGGACCTCGACAAACAGGCCTCGGCCCGTCATCACGACGTTCATGTCGGTTTCGGCACGGACATCCTCGGTGTACTGCAGATCGAGCATCGGTTCGCCGTCGATGATTCCCACACTGACCGCCGCCACCGAATCAATGATCGCCTTCGCGTTCTTGCCAATGAAACCCTTCGCGCGGCCCCATTCGATGGCGTCGACCAGCGCAACGTATGCACCAGTGATTGCCGCGGTGCGGGTACCGCCATCGGCCTGCAACACATCGCAATCGATCACAATCGTGTTTTCGCCCAGCGCCTTCATATCGACGACGGCACGGAGGCTGCGACCAATCAGTCGCGAAATCTCGTGCGTGCGGCCGCCAATCTTGCCCTTGACACTTTCCCTGTCCATACGTGAATTCGTGGAGCGCGGCAGCATCGAGTACTCGGCGGTCACCCAGCCCGCTCCCTTGCCCATCATCCAACGCGGAACACCGTTCGTGAACGACGCAGTGCACAGTACACGGGTGTTGCCCACAGAGATGAGGGCGCTGCCCTCGGCCTGGGTTGACCAGCCTCGTTCAATCGTGACGGGTCGGTTCTGGTCGTTCATGCGGCCATCAGCGCGGGTCATTCGGGGGTCCCTTCGGTTGTGCGGAGTTCGCGAAGGTCGATGGCGCCGGTCGGGAAATGCTCGACGTGCGACACCTCCAGACCCAAGAATCGGTGGGCGAGTTCACGGAATCGCGCCTCGTCGGGGCTTGTCGTTTCGAAATTGTGGGTGACCGGCGCATCGACATCGGCCAACAGATCATGGTTCACCAGCGTGTGAAACACCTCATACGCGGTGGCCTCGGCGCTCGACACCAATGACACCTCGGGGCCCATCACGTATTGAATTGCGGCCGCAAGCAACGGATAGTGGGTGCAACCCAGCACCACCGTGTCGACTCGCGCCTGCTTCAAAGGCGCAAGGTAGTCCTCGGCAACAGCAAACAGCTCGGAGCCCGATGTCACGCCGGCCTCGACAAACTCGACGAAGCGCGGGCAGGCCTGCGCGGTAACGCGAATGTCGGGGTCGGCCACAAAGAAGTCCTGGTACGCGCCCGATTTGATGGTGCCCTGGGTGCCAATCACGCCGATGCGCTTGGACCTTGTGCGTTGAACGGCGGTGCGCACCGCCGGCTGAATGACCTCGATGACAGGGATCCCACGCAATTCCTGAAACTGCTCTTTGGCATCGCGATACATGGCCGCACTTGCGGTGTTACACGCAATAACCAGCAGTTTTACGCCACGGTCGGCCAAGTCCTCGAGAAGACGCATGGCATGAGACCGGACATCGGCAATCGGAAGCGGACCGTAGGGGCCGTTCAGGGTGTCGCCCACATAAATAATGGATTCGCCCGGCAACTGGTCGATCACGGCACGAGCAACGGTGAGACCACCGACACCGCTGTCGATGATTCCGATGGGGGCATTGCGATTCACGTTGACAGCCTATCGACCGCGTTAGCGAAAAACCGTGGGAATGATGGGGTCACCCGGTGACAACCGGAAGGCGTCAACGGGCAGTTCCGAAATGGCCGCCGCGTGGTGCTCTCGCGCCGCAATCACGCCGGCTGCGCCTCGATATTCTCCGGAAATCTCGCCCGCGCGAATCAAATCCACGACCAGCGCACGACCAGCATCGCTCGGAATGTCGTCGCCCAGAACCACGGTCTCGGCAACCGCAACACCGGAATTAAGGCGGCGATACGCCGTCTTTCGACCTGCGGGGTTTTGCTTGTCTGCCGACCGCTTCGCCACCGACACGCGGTCACCCGCATCGTTCGTGTGCTCGACAAGTTTGTAGACCATGCCGGCAGCGGGCGAACCTGAACCCGTCACCACAGAGGTACCGACGCCGAACGAATCGACGGGCGCACCCCGGAGTGCGGCAATGGTGTTTTCGTTTAAATCGTTGGTCACGGTGATGCGCGTGCCTGTGGCACCCAAGGAATCGAGATGCTCGCGCACCTCGCCAATCAACGACGGAAGGTCGCCGGAATCGATGCGCACGGCCCCCAGCTCGGTTCCCGCAACACGCACGGCCGTGTCGACCGCCGCGTGAATGTCGTATGTGTCAATCAACAATGTGGTGCCGGGTCCCAGCGCCGCAACCTGAGCGCGAAATGCTTCCTCTTCGGAATCGTGCAGCAGCGTAAAGGCGTGAGCCGCGGTCCCCATGGTGGGTACGCCCCACGTGCGCCCCGCCTCGAGATTCGACGTTGCGGCAAAACCTGCGATGTATGCGGCTCGGGCAGCCGACACCGCGGCGCGTTCATTTGCGCGGCGCGACCCCATTTCTGCCAGTGGTCGACCCGACGCAGCCGACACCATGCGCGACGCGGCCGTAGCCACGGCACTGTCGTAATTCAGGATCGACAGGATGACGGTCTCCAGAATGACGGCCTCGGCAAACGTGCCCTCGACTTCCAGAACGGGAGAGCCCGGGAAATAGATTTCACCCTCGCGGTAGCCGCGCACATCACCGCGGAATCGGTAGTCAGCAAGAAATTCGATGGTGTCATCCGACACGATGTGCGATTCGCGCAACCATGCAAGTGTGGGGGCATCAAAGCGGAAGTTCTCGATCGCATCCAGCACCCGACCGGTGCCCGCAACAACGCCATAGCGCCGTCCGCCCGATAAACGCCGGGCAAAGACCTCGAACACACAGTCGCGGTGAGCGCGGCCATTCGCGAGCGCCGCATCGAGCATCGTCAGCTCGTAGCGGTCTGTCAGCAGTGCAGACGTCATGTTCAGAAAGAGCGACTACTCGTCGCGCAACTTTTCGTAGACTTCCTTGCATGACGGGCACACGGGGAAACGCTCGGGGTTCGCATTCGGCGTCCATTTCTTGCCACACAGCGCACGAACGGGCTTGCCCGTCACTGCCGACTCAATGATTTTGTCCTTAGGGACATAGTGCGAAAACTTATCGTGATCGCCGTCCTCGGACAACTCATCGTTCAGAAGTTGTTCGAGTTCGCGGTCAAGAAGATCGGTTCCGCCGCCCAGGTCACTGTCCGTTGCCATGGTTCCAGTGTACGTGAGGCCGTCGCTACTGTCCCAAGTCACCCAGCGTGATGCGCAGACCCATGGCTTCGCCCTCTCGCATGATCGTCACGTCAACAACGTCACCCGGTGCATGCGACCTGACCTGAGCGGTGATGTCCACCTGATCACGGATGGGAACTCCGCCGAAACTGGTCACCACATCGCCCGCGCGCAGTCCCGCCAAGGCGGCCGGCGACCCCGGCTCGACCTCGGTGATCACAGCACCCGCAACACCGGTGTTTTCGGACACGCTGGTCACCAGTGCGCCGATGCGCCCGTGTGCGGCGGAACCCGACTCGATGATGTCGGTCACAATGCGCTGCACAACATTCGAGGGAAGTGCGAAACCCACTCCAATGCTTCCGGCACTGGCGCTGGTGCTCGCGATGGCAACGTTGATTCCGATCAAGCGTCCCTGCGAATCCAACAGCGCTCCACCCGAGTTTCCGGGGTTGATGCTGGCATCCGTTTGAATCACGGGAAGCGACAGATCTTGTGAGATCGGAACCGTAGTGCCATCGGGCAGGTCGAAGTTGAAGCCATCGGCGTCATCCTCGGAAATTGAGATGGAACGGTTGAGTGCCGACACAATTCCTTCGGTGACCGTGCCCGCCAAGCCCAAGGGCGCACCAATGGCAATGGCCTGGTCACCAACGTTGAGCGCGGACGAATCGGCAAATTCGATGGGCGTGAGGCCCTCGGCGTCAATCTTGATGACCGCGAGGTCGAGCACCGCGTCGGTCCCGACGACCTCGGCATCGTACAGTCGGCCATCGGCCAGGGTGACGCGGATTGAGGTGTCTGCGTCATCCGCACCGATCGTCGCAACGTGATTGTTGGTAATGATGTACCCGTCGGCGCTCATAATGACGCCGCTGCCCGAACCGCCACTAGACGAGCTGGCCACCTCGATGGTGACGACGGAATTCATTGCGGCCGCGACCACAGCAGTGGTCGCCGTCGCACCCGCCGCGTCGTTAACCGTGACGGTCGAGGGAACCTGAGCCACTACGCCCAGACGACCGGACAGTGCGGCGACACCACCGCCCGCGACTCCACCGATGATGGCGAACGCCACTGCTGCGGCAGCGGCAGTCTTGAGTGACACCTGCCGCGACCCCAAGGGCTGTCGAACCGCATACTCGTCGACCGGCCTATCCGCGGGCGTCTGCTCGGAACTCGTGTAATCCGTCACCATTTCGCCAGATTCCGCGTCGCTGGCGGCAGGCTGAAAGGGATCGATTTCGGGGTTCTGTGGTTCTGTACTCATGAGACCACCTTGCAACCGAACCCTAAGAAATACCTAAACGCTGGCTACATTTTCGCTGAGGGCGTGCGAACGTTCAGTCGACTAACACCGTGACCCCCGAGACCACCGTGACGGTGCGTGACAGTGCAGCCCGCGCAACGTAACCTGTCACCGTATGCCACGATCCACCAGCGAATCGGTATTCGGCACGGTGGTCGACAGTCAGCCGCACGAGATACGTGCCTTCGTCGAGAAAAACATGACTTGTGGCAGTGGGCGACCACCACGCCGATTGCACGGCAGACCAGGGTGCGCCTCGAACAGAGAACCATCGGCCCGTGCCATCGCCATAGATCCATCGAAAACGCGCGGGCGTAAAACGCACCTGGGCGGACGACCCCAAAAGGCTGCCGGACACCACGTGAGCGCTCGCCGATGCATAAAGGTTCATGGGCAGATCCTCGAAACTCCACCCGGCCGGTTGCCATGCAATGGCCGGCCGGTGGGGAATGAACGATGCCAGATCAGAAACCGAGTCGGGCGGAGCGGGTGGTTCGTCCACATTTTTCGGCGGCGAACTGCCCACGCACTGATCGTTGATGATCACAGTGCAGAGTTCGTCGCCATCGCCCGTGCCGCCCGAGGATCCGGTACTCCCGGCGTCGCCGGGCCGGGTGGAATCGCCGACCAAATCGACATGGTCGCCATTCACCTGACCGTCAATAACACAAAATCCCGCGTTAATTTCGGTGGCGGTACACGAGGTGATGGCGTAAGCGGGCATGGCGGCACCCGAGGACAGGACTGCACCGAGAACACCGGCGAACAGTCCGGCCCACCGCACCGAGCGACAGTTCACGATGCCTGACACCATTGTGAGTCGGCCGCGGGAACAAGAGCATCGATGCGCGCACCCGTGGAATCAACGATGACATACACGGACAACAACGTCACGGCGGGCGGCGGTGACACAACAGTTCCTGTCGCGGTCACGACCGTGACGTCTCGAGTGGAATGGCAGGCATACATCGCAACCTCGAGGGCATCGCCTGCGCTGGCAATGTACGTCAGCTCTGTGCGCGTGATTGCCGATCGGCCTTCTTGATGCAGCCCTGCCGAATGCAGTGCCGCAAAGCCCGACTGTTCGTGCTCGAACCACGATTCGGTCACCATAGCGGCAATGCGCTCGGGGCGGGCTCCCCCGTCCGCCGCAATGACATCGGACATCGCCACATAATCCTGCAGCGCCGCTCGGGCCTCGAGGAACGGGTCCGAGTCGGCCTCCGGATCAGGTGCAGGCTGCGCGGATGGCACGGTAATCAACGGGTCCGCTGGTACAGCGACCACCACTCGATCGGTCGAACATCCCGCCAGAAGCGCCACGGCACAGACGACGACCGCAATACCCGATGTTGCGCGAATTTCCCACCCAAAATTTGTCATGCGCTGAGGGTATGACGGCACCAGGGCAGCGCGCGGGAATTATCCCCAACTAGCGCGGAACGACACCGTAGCGTCGCAGCGTCAGCGCGGGGTTCACCGCACGCGCGGCCGTCACGGACTCCACCGAGACGTCGACAATCAGGACCGCCTCGCTGTCAGCGGCCTCGACGACATCACCCTGCGGATCGATGATTCGCGAATACCCAATTCCGCTGGGTGCGGCATGATCTGCGGCCACAACCCAACAGAGGTTTTCGACAGCGCGGGCCGCGGTCAACGTGCGCCAATGGTCACGCTTGCGGTCGCCCGGAACCCAATCACTGGGAACAACGAGCACGTGCGCTCCTGCATCACTGCGCATCCGCGCAATCTCGGGGAAACGCAGGTCATAACAGGTCATGAGCCCCAGAACCAGGCCACGCCATTCAACAGTGGCACTGGGCTGTTCGGGCTTGCCGGCAGAAAGCCACCGCGATTCCGTGGCGCCGAACGCATCGTAGAGGTGAACTTTTCGATAATGCCCGCGCACGCCGGTCGCATCTACCGCGACGACCGCGTTGAACAGGGCATCGCCGTCGCGTTCAATAAGTCCCGCAATAATCATGGCGTCGCGATGTGCGGCCTGGGCGGTGAGGAAACGCACAAATTCGCCGTCCAGCGTTTCTGCGCCCACCTGCCATTCGGCCGGATCGGCGGAGTACCACGCCGAGTACTCGGGAGCGACAATTAGTGTCGCGCCCCGCGCATCGTCGCACAGCCGCGTCAGCGTCGCGCGGTTCGCCGCGGCGTCCGCCACCGGCGAGAACTGCACAGCTGCAACATGAACGGTACCCATGCGCCGAGCCTAGCGGCACACCACTCAACAGAAAAAGCTCAGGCCCCCAGTTTCCTGAGGGCCTGAGCCAGATGGTTGCGGGAGCAGGATTTGAACCTACGACCTCCGGGTTATGAGCCCGGCGAGCTACCGAGCTGCTCCATCCCGCGTCGGTGCTCTCAGTTTAGCACGGGATTGGAGCTGCTCGGCACCGCCTTAGTTACTGAGCGCGATCGCCTTCTCGAGCGCCGCTTGCAGACGAAGGTCTGCCTCGGCTGCCGCCACCAGATCGTTGGCCGCATAGGCCGCCTCGCGGTCGATCATGGCCTGGCGGGCGTCTTCCAACACCGCCTGCAGTTCCGGCGTGACCGTGGTGGGATCGCCCGGTACCGCGGGCTCTTCCGGCGTTTCGGCGCCAGAATCACCCTGGAACAACTTGTCCAGTGCGGCTTCGAGGGTGTCCTCGAACGCGATCGCATCACCGAAGGACACAAGAATCTTGCGCAGCAAAGGATACGAGGTCTCGCCCGTCGACTTCACGTACACCGGCTGCACATACAGCAGACCGCCACCGACAGGGAGCGTCAGCAGGTTGCCCGAGATGACCTCGGTCTGACCCTGGCGCAGCAGGTTCAGCACCTTGCTGACTTCGGGGTCCGAGTCGAACTGTGCCTGCACCTGGCCGGGTCCCGGGATTGTCGTTTGCTTGGGCAAGGCCAGTAGCGTGAGCTTGCCATAGTTCGGGCCGGCATCGGCGTTCGCCGACAGATATCCGTACAGAACGTTGCGCGAGTTCGTGCCCGTTGACTTGGGAATGAAGGTCGAGTACAACGAGAACGACGGCGATTCCGCACCCGGCATCTGCATGGTCAGGTAATACGCGGGCTGAAGCGTGGGGCTCGCGGGATCCGAAATCGGGTCGTTCGGAGTCACCCAGGTGTCTTCTGCCGAGTAGAAGGTTCCCGGGTCGCTGACGTGGTACTCACCGAGCACCTCGCGCTGCACCTTGAACAGGTCCGAGGGGTACCGCACGTGCGCCAAAAGTTCGGGGCTCATGTCGGCCATCGACTTCAGCGTGGTGGGGAAGATGTGTGACCACGTGTTCAGCAGCGGGTCGGTTTCATCCCATGCATACAGAGTGACCGTTCCGTCATAGGCATCGACGGTGGCCTTCACCGAGTTGCGCACATAGTTCACGTCACCCACGGGCATGATCGACGACTGCGTGTAGGTGTCGAGCACGGCATCACCCATGTTCACCAATGAGGAATAGGGGTAGTGATCCGAGGTCGTGTAGCCGTCGACAATCCACACGATGCGTCCATCCACGACGGCGGGATACGGATCGTTGTCAAGCGTGAGGTACGGCGCAACCTTGTTCACACGAACGAGCGGCTGGCGGTCGTAGAGAATCTGCGAGTCTTCAGTGATGCCGTCGGACAACAGAATTTGTTCCGACTGGAAGTGCATCGCGTACACCAGTCGCGTGAACACGTTGTCGAGCTTCGGTCCGCCGTTGCCCTCGAAGGTGTACTTCGCATTGGCGTCATCGTTTTCCGAGTTCGCAGACGGGTAATCGAGCTCGAGCGGACCCTCGTCGCCCACCGCACCAACGATCGAATACTCGGGCGACTTTTCACCAAAGTAAATGCGAGGTTCGTATTCGCCCAGGTTTCCCGACACGGGAATTCCCGATTCGAGGAACGACGGCTGGCCGTCCACCGTGCGCTTGTTTCCGTAGGCAGCGACAATGCCGTAGCCGTGGGTGTACACAATGGTGTCGTTGTACCAGCTGCTCGATGACTGACCGGCGGGGTCAAGTTCGCGAACCGCCAGCACGGTGTCTTGAGGCTCGCCATCGATCATGTAACGGTCAACATCCAGGTGGTCGGCAAATCCGTAGTACTGACGGAACTGTTCCAGCTGAGCAAAGGCATCGCCCACCAGAGCGGGGTCGATAATGCGGATGTTGGCGGTGGTGTCCACGTCTTCCCGCAGGGCACCCGCCGTGGCGTCGGTCGACGCGTTGTACGGAATGGTCTCGACATCGTCCACGCCAAATGCCGTGCGCGTGGCCTCGATGTTGCGGGTGATGTATTCCGCTTCCAGCGTTCGTGCGCTGGGGTCAACCTGGAAGCGCTGAATCATCCAGGGGTAACCCGCGCCAATCACCAACGTGGCGATCAGCAACATGGACACACCGATGACCGGCAGGCGCCACTTGCCCGTGACCGCCGTGAACAGCAGGAACACGGCAACCACCGCGGCGATACCGGCCAAAATTTGGTGTCCGGGAATGACCGCATTGACTTCGGTGAAACCCGCACCGGTCGTGAGGAAGCCCTGACCCTGGGTGACGAGGGTCGAGTACTGATCGAGCCACAGGCTCGCACCCTGCGCGAGGACATACAGCGATGCCGTGACCGCAACCTGGATGCGCAGTGCGCGCGACACGATGATTTCGCGGCCCGTGATGCGAACGCCACCATAAATAAAGCCCGTTGCCGCGCCCACGACAAGACTGAACAGCAGCACAGCAGAAACAAACGCCACCACCGACTGCAGGAAGGGCAGTTCATAGATGAAGAACGATATATCGAATCCGAACTGAGGGTCGGTTGTACCGAAGGGCGTGCGGTGCATCCACTGCAAAATGGTGGGCCAGTTCGAGGCCGCGCCCATTGCGGCCAAAAGACCCACGGCTGCGGGTCCCGCGTACATGATGAGGCGGCGCATCGGTTCGACGGCCTGGCGGTATCGTTCGGCGCCTTCCGACAGACGGGCAGTCAGTGGTCGCATTCGGAACGCAATCCACATGGAGAACCACACGGGTACGG
Organism: Microbacteriaceae bacterium MWH-Ta3; assembly: GCA_003053925.1. Lineage (GTDB taxonomy): Bacteria > Actinomycetota > Actinomycetes > Actinomycetales > Microbacteriaceae > MWH-TA3. The sequence continues at coordinate 1,089,881 of QBKD01000001.1, read as the reverse complement.
CCATGCCCACAAATCCCAGCGCGCCGATGGCAAGCATCGAACCCCACTGGGTAAAGAGAACCTCGTCGAATCCGGTCTGCTGGTACCAGAGAACGTCAACATAGATCGAGGCGAAACCGAAGAATGCCGCGATGATGACGGCCAGAACGGCCACGGTCACGATCAACGGCGAACGGCGGATTGTGGGTGCGGTGGGGTTAGACAAGACTGACTCCTTCGTTGATTCCATGCTAACCGTGCGCACAATCGCCGCGCCGATATTCGCTCAGAGCGCGAATTAAGCGCGAGAATGGAGGTACATCACTCGAGAGGGATACTCATGGACTTTATCGGCGCAATTAAATCTGTCTTTAAGCAGTACGCGAACTTCCGCGGCCTGGCCTCCCGCAGCGAGTTTTGGTACTTCACCCTCTTTACAGTGTTGGTCTCCATGGTGCTCAGCACGATCGAGGCCATTATCTGGCCCACCGACATGACGGCACTGGGCACCGGCACCTGGATAGAGATGATGGACGCCACCGCCAACCAGCCCACTCCTCTGTCGACAATTGCCAGCCTGGCATTGCTACTGCCGAGCCTTGCGGTCACCGCCCGTCGCTTCCACGATGCCGGGTTCTCGGGTAAATGGCTGCTTCTCAACATTGTCCCGTTTGTCGTGCTGTTCGTGTCGATGGCAGCCTGGGCGGTGCAGTTCGCTGCCAACGGTGCGGCACTGTATGCCAACGAATTCGAAATCATCATGTCGGCCCTCGCGGCCCTGCTCCCCAGCCTGCTTATCGCTCTCGGCGTGAGCGTCTTCCAATTGGTCGTTACGCTGCGGCGCACCAAGACGGCGGCAGAGGGCAATAAATATGCGGTGAAGTACGCCCCTGTCGCTGCCGAAGAGCCCGTTGCAGGCGCCTCGGATTCCGCCGCGTCGCACTAACTTCGCCGACGCACGCACGTTCAGGGGCAATTCTGGGATTTCTATAGATATTTCACAGGGTCGCCCGCAACACTCGAGGCATCAATACACAAAGGAGAGTCCCATGGACTTTATGGCCGCAATCAAATCCGGGTTCCGCAACTATGCAACCTTCCGTGGCACGGCCACGCGTTCCGAGTACTGGTACTGGGTCCTGTTCATCGCACTGGCCGGCATTGCGCTCTCGATTCTGGAGTCTGCAATCTGGCCCTTCCCTCACTACGCCATGATGCAGGGCTACGCCGGTCCCGAATGGGCCATGGCCATGCAGGGCAACAGCCCACTGTCCGACATCTTTGGAATTGGAATTCTGGTACCGACCCTTGCGGTGACCGCGCGCCGCTTCCACGACGCAGGATTCTCGGCAAAGTGGCTGTGGCTGCAGGCAGGAACCGTACTGTTGGCCATTGCAGGCATGATCGGACTAGTTGTCACGCTCGCGTCGAGTTCCCTGATGTTCGGATACGGGGCGCCCAGCGAACTAGGTTGGGCGGCTGGATGGGCAATTATGCAAGCCCTGACACCCGCTCTTCTTTTCGGCCTGGGCTACGCAATCTTCCAGTTGATCGTGACGATCCGACCCAGCGTAAGTGCCGAAGCCGGCAACAAGTACGCAGTACCCACTGTGGCTGCATCGCCCGTTGAGGAGTCGCCCGCCGAGGACAAGCCCTCCGTCTAAGCGTCGCGCTAATCGCAGGTCGGCAGCACCGAAAGGTCGCTGTCGGCCTCGATTGCGTTAAGGACCGTGAGCGCATCATCGAGAGTAGCCACACGGAACACGGTGAGTCCCGCGGGGATGTTGCCCACGACCTCCTCGCAATTATCGGCAGGCGCCAGGAACCATTCGGCACCGTCATTGCGTGCGCCGTACATCTTCTGAACAATTCCGCCGATGGCGCCGACCTCGCCGTTCGCCGTAATAGTGCCCGTTCCGGCAACGTCCTCGCCGCCGTTGAGGAAGCCCGGGGTAATCATGTCCACGATCCCCAGGGCGAACATCATCCCCGCACTCGGGCCGCCGACGTTCTCTAATTCAATGGTCACGTCAAACGGGAACTCGTAATGGCTGCTGACAATCACGCCCACAACGGGAATCTTCGATTCGGGGTCGCTTTCGACCACCTCGACGGACACGGCCGTTTCCACACCATCGCGCAGCACCACGCAGTCGGCAACATTGCCCACACCCACCTCGGCGATAAGTTGCGAAATTACCGATGAATTACGTGCGGGTTTGCCATTGACCGACACAAAGATGTCCCCGACCTCGAATATCCCCTCGGCGGGGAAGTTCTCGCGGGTGTCCTCCACGCGCAAATACGATTCGTACGCAATGCCCTGGGAATCCAATGCGGCCGCGACCGCCTCGCGCTTGGATGATTCCATCGAGTACTTGGACGACTGAATCTGCTCTTCGGTGGTGGTACCGGTGGGATACACGGAGTCCAACGGCACGACCGCGTAATCCGGCCGCATCCAGGCCTCGATGATGTCCAGCCAGGTGGGTCGGTTTTCGCGCGAACCGTACAGTGACACCGTCAACAACGACAGCGTGCCGTCGGTGGGATATGTCGTCACTCCCTCGATGGTGATCAGCGGATGCGACTCCCCCTCGGCATCCTCGACGGAACCGAGGGTGTCATAAACAGGACCCGGGGCCTCGAACACATAGGGAACGGGAACCACGGTGAATGCCGCGGTACCGAGAATCGCCCCCAAAATGAGTGTGGCGCCCGTTGCGCGCAAGCTCCATCGCGAGCGGGGTTCCGGTTGCGGATCGATGTCGTCGTAGTGTTCCATATCGTTTCCACCCTAGGCGATGGCCCCGACAGGTACGGTGGGTACATGGCGGATGAGGAATTCGACGACCTTAACGAGATGCTGCGCAAGTTTTTGGCAGGCGGATCGGATTTTGACATGGCGGCGTTCGCGAAGGCGGCAGGACTCCCCGCCGACCCCGCGGCCTTGTCCGCACTTCTCGCACAATTACGCAGCGCAATTTCCAATGGCAGCGAAGGAATTTCCGAGACCATGGCCCGCGACAACGCCACGGCTGTGTCCGGCCGCGGCGCTTCGAGCATCACCGACGCCGAGCGCTCGGCACTGACCTCGGCGTTGAACTTGGCTGGACTGTGGGTCGACGAAGCCACGCAGATTCCGCCGCTGTCGTCAACGCCAGGCCTCATGACGCGGCCCGAATGGGCGCGCGCAGCGCTTCCGGCGTGGATCGCCTTTTCGGAACCCGTCGCGACATCGATTTCACGCGCCGCCGAGCGCGCCGTCAACGAACAGATCGGCGAGGTCGACGAGCATGATGGCGATCCCACACTGAAGGGTGCACTTCCCGCAATGCGCCGGATGACGGGAACCCTGTTCTCGATGCAGTTGGGCCAGATTGTTGGCCAGTTGTCACACGACGTCGTCTCGGGTGGCGATATTGGTTTGCCGCTCGTGGGAGGTGCCGCCGATCACGACGTGCGCGCGGTGCTCATCCCCCAGAATGTCGTCGCCTTCGCGACCGATTTGACCGTCCCTGCCGCCGATGTCGCCCTCTATTTGGCGGCCCGCGAGATCGCGCATGCGCGCCTGTTCCGGCACGCGAAGTGGCTGAAATCACACATCGAGGCGGCAATCACCGATTACGCGCGCGGTATTCATATCGACGCCGAACGCATTGCCGAGGCACTGGCCTCGATTGATCCCACCAATCCCGCCGAAATTCAGCGCGTGGTGTCCGACGGTTCGCTCATTCCGCCGCGCACCGAGGAACAACGCCACGCCCTGGGACGCATCGAAACGATGCTGGCGCTCATCGAAGGTTGGGTGGACACCGTGACCGCCGACGCCACGCGGCGCCTGCCGTCAAGCTCGGCGATTGCCGAAATGGTCAGGCGCCGCCGCGCAGCGGGTGGGCCCGGCGAAAAAGCGCTGGCGGGCCTCGTGGGTCTGGAACTTCGACCCCGTCGACTGCGCGAGGCGGCCGCTCTGTGGCGCGTCATCACCGATGCTGTCGGTACAGAGGCGCGTGACGCACTGTGGGCACATCCCGATATTGTTCCTACCGACGCCGATATCGATTACCCCCAGGGTCTGCTGGCGCGGCTCTCGGCCAACTCGGGAGCAGTTGACGATGTCGAGGCGGAACTGCAGGCCATGCTCGATAACGACGGTGTGGAGGAATAACCCTCACCATCGGCTGCGACTGTCACTCTGTTGGGGTGATTATTCGACTGCATCCCAGCGTTCCCGTCGTGTGGCGCACACATGATGACCTACAAATCGGCGTGGACCCCGTCATCGCGGTGCTCACTGCACCATCGCTGCCGATAGTTCGCGCCGTCATGGCCCTGGTCCGAGGCTCAACCCGCAATCTGGTGAACGAGATTGTAGGCGACGCCGACGCGGTCGATTCCTTGCTGGCCACCCTGGCGCCTGCATTCACCGCACCGCCGGCGCCCCCCAGCCTGAGAATCGTGATCGATGGCGGCTTGATCTGTGCACCGGCCACCGCCACCATCCTGCGCCACGCGGGGCATCACGTCAGCGTCCTTGATTCGCCCGACGACGACTTTATTGGCCGCCCAGACGTGGCGTTGATCGGGTCCGCCTTCACCGTGTCACCGTTGTCCTACCAGCGGTGGCTAGCCAATGATGTGCCGCACATCCCCGTTATCGTTGGCGACACAACACTCACGATCGGACCGCGCACCGTCCCCGGCCGCTCCGCGTGCATCGCGTGCATCGAACGCCACCGAACCGATGACGACCCCGCGTGGCCCGCAATAGCCATGCAGCTGTGGGGACGACCCTCGAGGCTGGACTCGCCGCGCAGCGCACCACATATTGCCGGAGCTGTGCTTCACCTGCTGGGCGAAGATCCGGGGACTGCTCTTCGAATCGACATGGCGACGCAGCGACGCGACACGCTGCGGTGGGAACACCACCCGTTATGCGAATGCGGCGAGCTTGAAGCTACAGCGACGCGAAAAACCGACTCGGTTTCCGGCGTTGACCATTAGGGGCCATCTGTTCCGCCCAGCTCAACACCAGATGTCGCGCCGCACGAGTCACCGCAACATAGGCCACACGTTTTTCCTCGGCGATTGCGGTGTCTGTGACGGCCATGGACAGCGGCAGTAGTCCCTCGCTGAGTCCCACAACATAGACGCGATCCCATTCCAAGCCCTTGGCGCCATGAATCGTGGACAGCGTGACCGCACGAAGAGCGGGTTCGGAGTCGCGTTCGGCCCGTGCCGCAAGGTCAGTGATGAGGTCGGACACCGTCGCACGTTCCGGCAATTCGCGCACAATATTGACGAGGGCGTTCAACACGGTCCAGATGTGTCGATCAGGCGCGGCGTCGGGAACCTTGGCGGTCCATGCGAATCGTTCTCGAATCAATCGGTCCAATGCGGTCAACGCTAATTCGTGCGGATCCTGACTTTGAGCACCGCGCAGCAGCATCATGGTTTCTTTGACAACCTGCTCGTCGAAGAATCGGGCGCCACGCACGCGGAACGGAATTCCGGCTTCCGCGAGCGCCGTTTCAAGTGCCAACGACTGTGCGTTGATGCGATACAACACAGCCATGTCTTCGAGGTTCTCGCCGGCGTCAACCGCCGCCCGAATGGACTGCGCAACCCGCGCTGCCTCGGCAGCATCGGTGGGGTTCGACCAGCGTTCCGGCGCGGTACCGGCAGCGCCTATCGCTCGCGATTCAATGGGCGAATCGGACATCACGTGATTTGCCAGGGCCACAATCTGGGGTGTGGATCGATAGTTGTTCTCGAGCACAATCCGCTTTGCCCCGGAAAATTCGCGGTCGAACTTCATTAGGTGCTCGGCCGAGGCGCCTGCGAACGAGAAAATTGTCTGATTGGGGTCGCCGACGACACAGACATCATCGCGTTCACCCCGCCAGGCATCGAGCAGCGCGCGCTGCACGGGCGAGACATCCTGATATTCGTCGACGACAAAGAATCGCAGCCCTTCGCGAATTCGCGCGGCGACACGTTCCTCGTTTTCCATCATGCCCAGGGCGGCCAGCAAAACATCCTCGAAATCGAGTTCGCGGCGTGAATCCTTGATGCGCTCATACCCCGCCATGATTGCCACCACCTGGTCGGCGGTCACTGCTTGGGGAATCGGCCGCGTCTCAACAATTCCGGCGTATTGATCGGGCGTCATCATGCGCACCTTGCGCCACTCAATTTCCGACGCAATACCGCGCAGAGTTTCCGTTGCGGCCCGAATTTTCAACTGGTCTGCGGCCATCGACAGAAAGTTTGCCTTGCCGGAACGAACCGATGGAAAGTCGCCGCCAATGACCGTCTGCCAAAACAGGCTGAGGTGGCCCAGTGCGGTGGCGTGAAAGGTACGACAGGCCACCCCGTGGATACCAAGTGTCGCGAGTCGAGACCGCATCTCGCCCGCGGCCTTGGTCGTGAACGACAACGCCAGAACTTTCGCGGGGTCGTACACACCCGTTTCAACACCGTAGGCAATGCGGTGAGTGATAGCCCGAGTTTTGCCCGAACCCGCACCCGCCAGAACCACAACAGGCCCCAGCAGTGCCAGGGCAACCTTGCGCTGATCGTCGTCCAGAGCCTCGATGAGTGCGCTCATCGTGTCTCCTTTCGCGTGGCGGAACCCCGCCTGGCACCGTGCCCCCATTAGCCTTGCTCTATGGCGTTGTCTCCTCTCATGCTAACGGCGTATGCCGCTATTGCGGTGCCTCATGTGGCCCTGACTGGCTACCGCGAAATCACTCGCGACGGATGTGTCGCCATCCTGGGCCGAACTGCCGACGGCGCACTCGTTTCCGTGTCATCACCGGTGACAGCCGAAGCGGCAGCCATTCAGGATCGCGAACACGCGATGGGCATGGCCCTCAGCCGAGGAGTGCAATCGCAGCTTCCGTTTACCGTTCCCGCAACGGTGGGTGCGACCACCGTGGACGGCCATCGCGTTGTCGTCAGTACCGAGGTCCAGGGAATTCCCGCTGCCGCGGTGAAGAACAAGCGCGACCTGTGGCCTTCGTTGGGCGAGGCGCTCGCCGCGATTCATGCACTTCCCGTGAGTATTGCTGCCCGCGGTTCCCTGAACAACGTCACCGCACTGGACTCTCTTCGCGATGCTGCCGGCGTTATTGACCGTGCCACGCAGACTTCTCGTGTTCCCAGCGTTTTGCTGGACCGCTGGGATGCCGCGGTTGAAGATTCCGAAATGTGGCAGTTCACCCCCACGGTGGTGCACGGAAATTTTGATCTCGACGCTGTCGTCACCGACGGCCACACCGTGACCGGAATCACGCACTGGGCCTCGGCTCACATCGGCGACCCCGCTCACGACCTGCGTTTTGCCATCGGCCGGCTTCCTGCGGAATTCAGCGCACAAATCCTGAACTCGTACTCGGCGTCGCGACCCGCGCGCGATCTGCGACTGGAACATCGTGCGCGATTTTTATCGGAACTCGATATCGCGAAATGGCTATTGCACGGCATTGAGCTGAAGGACGACGCAATCGTGACCGATGCCGTCGGCCTGCTGGATGGTCTGGTTGCCGCCGTCGCGGGAAATCCTGCCGCCGCGCTCAGCTTTGCTCCCTTGGCGCCCACCATTTTGGCTCCCGAGTCGACCACGGGCGAAACCCCAGCCGTTACAGTGTTCGTCGAATCCGATTCCGACGCACCGACCGATTTCGCTAGCGGCACCACGGCGGCCAGCACTCACCAGCCGCTCGCCGCAGCCTTGCCCGATTCGGCGGCTGCCGCATCGCCCGCAGCGGCATCAGTGGTGATTGGCGCGGGAGTCGCCGCGACGGCATCGGCGCTGGTGTCCAAGTTGGGCTCGCTGTCGTGGAAACGCAGTGCCGGTTCCGACGACGCATTCGTCGAGCCCGAGGCAACGGCCGTACAGCCTCCGATGCATCAGGCCGCGGCACCCACGCCGTCCTACGACACCGAGCCACTCTTTGTCGAGCCCGACGCCACGACGGAAGCTCCCGTTGCACACTTCGTCGACGATGCGCCCGAACCGGCACGCGCCGACGACGACGTGTTCTAAGGCATTTCCGGTATTCGACCCAATTCGTCGGCCGTGAGGCGCATAATCGCGTCGTCTGCAACGTAGTACAGAGTTGCATCGATACGTTCCGCGGCTACACCGCTCCATGCGGCATATGCGCGTCGATAAAGTGCCAGCTGGACGACCTTTTTCGCACGCTCCGCGGCATCTTTCGGCTGCTTGCCCGTCTTCCAGTCGACAATCTCGATTCGATCGCCCCGCGTGAAGACCGCATCAATTTTGCACACAATGATGCGGCCGTCGACGGGGTGCAAAATCTCGATTTCGGTGTGCAGCGGCGTGAGCTTCGCCCACTCCGATTGCGCAAAATTGTCCTTGAGCTGCTGCAGCTGCAGTTCCGACACGTCTCGGGGTGACATGCGGTCGTTGTCGGATTCGTCCCACTCGGCGTCGGAATCCATGCTCACGCCAAGCCCGCGCCAATTTTCCGCCCACGAATGAAACCGGGTTCCCAATCGGGCGGCTCGGTAGGGCCGCGTGGGAACGGGGCGGGGAATGGCAGCAGGCGTTGGTTCGGCCGAGTCGAGGACAGAGGCCTCCCCCAGTTCCGCGTATTGCGACGCGGGTACTCGAATTCGCCGAACGGCGGTGGCAACGTGGCGTGCAGATTCCGCCAGCACTCGGTCGACGGCCGCGGCAAATTCACCACCGCGCGGCTCGACCGACATCACACGCTCTGCCGCGCTTTCCATCGCGGCTCGTCGAGTTGCAGATCCCAGCGGGTCGGTCGGCCACACAAAATAGGCCGCAGTCGCGTCGGTGGGATTCGTGGGCGATGTTGATTCGGTGGGAATTTCAGGAATCAGTCCCGCCGCAACGCACGACACCAGGTAGTCACTGGGTGGCGTTGGTTTCGTTGCGCCCGGCTTCCAGAATGACCCACTGAGGAGAAGCTTGTGTCGTGCGCGCGTGACGGCAACGTACATCAGGCGCGTCTCTTCCCGACGATGATGCGCGCGGTTATCGTCACCGAACTGTTGAATCGACAACTGGGTTGCCTTGCGGTCACCGAGCGGATCGATGGCCAACCGAGGCAGGTCTTGCGCGTCGCCGCGCAGTGGGTACGGCAGGGCGCCCATCGCCAGCCATCCCGAAACCGTACCTTGTCCTTCGCCGGGCATCGTCTTCTCCACCAGACGGGGCACGGACACCAGATCCCATTCCAACCCCTTCGCAGAGTGCATTGTCACGATTTGCACTGTGCCGGCTTCGGGGGGATCGCTGCGCGGTGTCACGTTTTCACGATTTTCGACCTCGCGCAACCACCGCAGGAAGCCCGCGAGCGTGGGCGATTCCGCGACGGAGCGATAGGCGTGAACCAATTCCGAAAAGGCCTCGAAGGCGGGCTGCGAATCGAGATTCGGGTTGGACAATGCCTCAACCTCGATGTTCAGCGCACGCGACACCACATCGATGACGTCGGCCAAGGGCAAGTCGTTGTGCCCCCGCAGCGAGCGGAAGGTGCGTGCTGCCGACTGCAGGCGCTCGAAGCCCTCGCGTGACATGTTCACGGGACGCGGCTCGGGCCAACCGACGGCAAAGGGCTGAACGCCGGCAACAACATCGTCCCAGGACGCCGAGACCAGGTAATCCAGTGCGTCCACCAACGAGGCGGCTTCATCGGCGGCAACGGAATCACGGAATTGCGATCGGGCCTCGGCGCTGATGAACATCGTCGAGAGGTTGCCCGCGACTTGATGCAGCGCATAGAGATCGGCCGCACCGACACGCCACCGAGCGCCGGCCAGAAGTCGCACCAACTGTGCGCCCGCCATGGGGTTCGAAATCACGGCCAAGCCACACACCAAATCGGCGATTGCAGGTTCCTCCAGCAGTCCGCCCAGCCCCAACACGTGGTACGGAACGCCCGCGGCACGTAGTGCGGCACAGACCGCAGTCTGATCGGCCCGTCGTCGCACCAGAACTGCCGCCGACGGCGTTTCGCCCTTGTCCGTCGGAATCTGCAGATTCGTCTGGAACCACGCGGCAATGAGTTCCGCTTCGTCCGCCGAGGTTTCGGCAAAGGCGGATTCCACCGCGAAATTTGAGGCCTTGTCCGCGGGCACCAATGTGCTCACGCCGGATTCCCGGTTCTCGGCGATGATGTGGTTGGCGACACCCAAGATCTGGTGCCCATTGCGCCACGACATCGACAGCTGGTAGCGCGGTCCCGCACCAAATGCCTCGTGGAAGCGGCCGAGGTTCGATGCACTCGCGCCGCGCCACCCATAAATGGCCTGATTGGGGTCGCCCACCGCCATCACACCACCCGCGGGGAACAACGCCGAGAGCAGCTGCGCCTGACCCACCGAGGTGTCCTGATATTCATCAAGCAACACAATGCTGAACCGAGCCTGGTAGCTGCGCGCTACCTCGGGAAACTCGCGAACGATCCGCGTCGCTAACGCCACTTGGTCGGAAAATTCCATGAACCCGCGGCGACGTTTGCGCTCCTGGTAGTCGACCGCAAGGTCGACCAGCAGCGGCAGCGATTCGGTCTTGCGCAATCGATCAAATTCTGTTCCATATGCCGGCAATGCGTCGGGTGGCCCGATGATCGGAGCCAGATCTGCCGCCACGGCACGCACTGATTCGGGGGTGGCACCGTGTTCGCGCATATCTCGGGCCAAGGACAACACCGCCGCAACGACGGTGTCCATCGCAACATCAAGCGCGGCAAGTCGCGGGTCACGCGATTCACGAACGACGTCGAACGCGACCGACCATGCACTTGCCTCGGTCAGGATTTGCGCATCGGCGTCCCAGCCGATTCGCGCAGCATGATCGCGGAACACCGACGACGCAAAGGCGTTGTAGGTGGTGACGGTGGGACGGCTGAAGGCATCGATTTTCTCGGGCAGGATGTTGGCATCGACCAGCTGATCGATGCGCAGGTTAATGCGCTCGCTGAGTTCCGACGCCGCCTTACGAGTGAAGGTTAATCCCACAATCTCGTGTGCCTGAACGTGCCCGTTCGCTAGCAACCACAGCACGCGATTGGCCATGGTTTCCGTCTTGCCGCTGCCGGCGCCCGCCACAACGAGCGCGACCTCGGTGGGCGGCGATTCGATGATGGCCTGCTGTTCCGCGGTGGGTTCCGCGACCTTGGCCGGGTCTGCGGCAATTGCGTGGGCAATTCGTGTGGCGGAATACTTACTGGTCATCGCTGCATACCTCCGGAATCCGCACCCATCGTTTGACGTCGGCGCCGCGAGCGTTGTCTCCAAGATCTACGGGGCCGCGGAATTCCGCGGCGGCCATCGTCCGTGCCGCATCGAGGACCTCGGCGGCAAAGTTGTCCGCCCGTTCGTCCGAAAGCGGAGTTTGCTCGACCAGTCGATATCGCCGCTTTTTCACAGGTTCTTTCGGGTACAACAGTTGGGCTCCGTCCGACCGGTGCACGCGACCGTCCAGCAATTCGTCGAACTTCCCCGCAACATAGGCCAACTGATAGGCCGTTAGCTGCAGGACCTCGTCACCTGCGCCTACACGCTTCGAGTCATATCTCCCCGTCTTGAGGTCCGTAATTTTTACCGCACCATCGTTCGAAATTTCGATGCGGTCGACGATTCCATTGATGACAGCCTGAATGTCGGATGGTTCGCCGTGGTCGGGAGAATCCCCGCCCAAATTCAAACGGAACGGCGCCTCTGCTGCCACTAATTTCGAACCATCGGCGTCCAGAAACTGAAGGTACGCGACAACGCCGTCCACAAGGAACCGTGCGTTGCGCTTTTCGCGAGCACTGACCCACGGCGCCTCGAACTCCAGCTCGTTCCAACGCGCATCGACAACCGCCATCAGCGCGTCGACGGTGGGCTCCTCGGCAATTTCCATCGCCTTATGAATGATGCTTCCCAGACTCATGGCGATGTGTTTTTCCGTGCCCGCCACGCGATCCACAAACCAGTCCACCGATGATTCGGCAACGTCCTTCATCTTCGAGGGCGATACCGGAACAGGCTGGTCGCGGAAGAGCGGATCTGTCGTGGACACCGTGCGAAGGCCTAGCCATTCACGAGGCGATGCTCCCGGTATCCCGGCTTCGGCGAGTGCGGCTAACCCGCGCGCGGCGGATTCCCGCAATTCCGGTGTCGCCGTGGTGTCGATGATGACGCGACGCAGATGTGCTACCAACTGCATGTCGGTGTAGGTGGTCGTCGCGGCATCGTCGAGTGCTGTCGAGATCGTCTGCGCAATGCGAAACAGCGGGCTGGGGGTTTCGTCGTCCCCCGCCACCGTGGTGAGCAGCACGGCGTTCGTGGCTCGCGACAGCGCCAGCAGGAACAAACGCAATTCATCGTGAATCAACGTGGCGCGCGCATCGAGTACGGGTGCCGGCTCACCGGTTCGATACTGCTTCACGGCAGCTGCGAGTTCGGTGTTGCCCAGAAGCGAACCGCGCGGGCGAAGGTTAGGCCAGACCCCGTCGATCAGCCCGGCAATGATGACGGTGTCGAATTCTCGGCCAACCGTAGCCGCGGGGGTGCAGACCACCACACTGCCGCCGGTTGCACGGGGCGACAAAGTGTCGTCGGGCACGTGCTGTTGCAGCATGCGGTCGATGAACACTGCCGCGCTTTCATCCGGGGTGGAATCCAGTGTCGTTGATGCGGCCGTGAACAGCGCAAGAATCGCGTCGAGCGATCGATGGGCGTCGATTCCGATGGAACCCGACTGTTGCGTGCGGGTGAGCCACAGGCGCTCGAGGCCGCTGGCCTGCCACACGCGCCACAGGAGTTCATCGATGGGCTCGGAGGCGTGCGCCCGCAGATCCGCCAACAGGTGCGCCAAGACAAGTACTCGTCGCGACAGAGACGCCGGTAAATCATCCACAACCGTGGGGTCATTCAGCGCATTAACAAGCAACTCTCGAGCCGGGCGGGCCGGCGTACCCTGCAGACGAGGATCCGCGGCGATGCGGGCCATTTCGTCACTGCGCAGACGCCGTTTGAGTGCGCGCAGCGCGAGGGAATCCATCCGCACAAAGGGGCCGGTTAGCAGCGCGTCCACGGTGTCGGTCGACAGCGCCAGCGAGGGCATCCCGATTCCCATTCCCACAATGGTGAGCAGGTCGCGTACCGCGGCGTGATCGCGCAGTGGACGGCCCGTGGTTTCGGAATAGGCGGGAAGGTTCGCGGTGACAAGGTGCGAAACAATCGCTTCGGCCTGCGAGCCGCTGCGCACAACCACGGCCATGCGATCGAATTCGACGCCGTCCTGGTGTTGCGATCGAATGAATCGCGCGATGGCGTCGTATTGCGCGACAGCCGAACGCGCCTCGTGCGTGACGACGCGCGTTTCCGTTCCCCGATGCGTGACGTTGCGATGTTGCGATACCTCGCCCGATACGCCGATTCGCCCTGTGACCTGCGACGCGAGGGCCGTCCAGGCATCGCCCGCACCGCGGTACGAGGAAGACAACACAACCTGCGTCACGCCCGAGGCGGTAAGGCTGTGCGTGAAGTCGGTGCTGTCACCGCCGCGGAAGGACGCCGTCGCGACGTCGGGATTTCCCAGCGCCACAACACGAATCCCGCGCGCCGCGCAGGCTTCAATCAGCGCCCATTGCAGCGGCGAGAGATCCTGTGCGTCGTCGACAACAAGCAGCGTGACACCCTGAACAAGAGCGTGGACGGCCTCGCCCGACGCGGTTTCCACCGTGTGACGTGCGCGGATCAGAAGTTCGGAGGGGTCGAGTTGGTTTTCGTGCGAGGCGCCCAGGAACTCCTGGACCATGCCCAGGAACCGTGCGGACGCACTCCATTCGGGCCGGCCGTGTCGGCGACCCAGTTCATCAAGTGTTGCGAAATCAATGCCTTCGTCGGCGCAGCGCGCGGCCAAATCACGCAGCTGTGACCGAAATTCACGCAGATCACGGACGTCGTGTCCCAGCGAATCGGGCCAGTAGCCCGAGGTGCCGTCCTCGATTTCGCCGGCAAGAAACTGTGCAAACAGTGCGTCGTGTTGCCCACCGGCAATCAGCCGAATTTCGGTTCCCGCATCAACAGAGGCCCCCACCACCTGGTGCGCAAACGACGACACCGATCGCGCGAGCGGCCCCCGCGTAGGGACACCAATGCGCAGCGCCAAGTCATCGCGAAGTCGCGATGCGGCCCGACGCGCAGGTACGAGAACACGCACCGAATCCGCGCCGAATTTCTGAGCGTGACGTGCGACCAATTCGCCGACAAGAACAGTCTTTCCTGAACCCGGCGCCCCCACCACACGAACGTTGCCCGCGGACGCGGCGTCGAGTACCGCCCGTTGGGAGTCGTCGAGTTCCACGCCGGGCGAAGGTTCTGTCATGTCTTGAGAATACCGACCGCCTCGGACATGGAATACCCTAGACACATGGATATTCGTATTGGAATTAAGCACGCCGCTCGCGAACTCTCGTTCGACACCGACGCCAGCGCCGCGGATGTCACCTCACAACTACAGGCTGCGCTCGCCTCGGACGGCGTCCTCACCCTCGTTGACACCAAGGGACAGACATACGTGGTTCCCGCCGCCAATGTCTCGTACCTGGAAATCGGCACCAGCCAGTCCCGACCCGTGGGATTCGTCTCGTAACGTCGGTACGTCCAGGCAACCCGGCAACGGGTCGATTCTCGGCGCGCTATGCCGACAGACCGAGCGAATCGAGGCGAATCGTGTGTGCGCTGATGAGCGCGGTAAACACCGGCTCCACGCCCTCGGCCTCGGTTACCGCAACATCGTTGTGAACGAGCGCGCTCTCTGCCATCAACATGGTGTCGCCCACCAAACGGCGCGACCACATCGCAAGAGCAGGGCGCAGCGTGGGCTCCGCCTCGATTCGTCGTTCCAATTCCGTGCGCAACGCGTCGACCATCATGTCCGATGCCAGCGCCGATTCGACGTCCGCTCGTAAGTTTGCGGGAAGACCCTCTGCCAGGCGTCGCCAGAAATCTTGCAGGAATGCCATCGTCACCCAGGTGCAGGCCACGCGTTCGGTCCAGTTGCGGCCACGCGTGCGGCGCTCGAACTCGCGGGTCGGTTCGATGAAAGGCCGCATGGCCTCGACCCGATCGACACCCAGCCGATCCAGAACTTCAACCAGGGTCACATATCGAGCGAAGGCCTCGGCCGCAACGACCGCTACCGTGCTTTCCGTATCGAGGTCGGTGGAATCGTGTGCGTGACGTGCCAGCGATTCGGCGTAGCGCAGGAATAGATAGGCGCACTGTCCGATGAATACCGCTGGCTCCGGTGCCAGATCGGTAAATTCAATCTTGTTGCCCGCATCGATGTCATCACGCGATCGCACGGTCGGCGCCTCGACGGGTCGACGCTTGCGCCAAAAATTCACTGCCATCCCTTCAGCATAGGCAACTCGAGGCGCCCACGGGTAGACTGGGCAGTACTAACCAGACAGGTATTTTTGTGACTTTTCGTGATCTTGGTATCGCCTCCGATATCGCCGACGCACTTGCAGCCCGCGGCATCGTCGAGCCCTTCCCCATTCAAGAACAAACCATCCCCCTCGCACTGACCGGCCAGGACATCATTGGCCAGGCAAAGACCGGTACCGGCAAGACTTTCGGCTTTGGCCTGCCCCTCATCCAGCGACTGGGCGACAACCCCGAACCCGGCGTCAAGGCGCTCATCGTGGTTCCCACCCGTGAACTGGCTGTCCAGGTCACCGAAGACATGGTCGTTGCGACCGAAAACCGCAGCACCACCGTCGCGGCCGTCTATGGCGGAAAGTCGTACGAGGAACAGGTCGACGCCATCAAGGCGGGCGCCCAGATCATCGTGGGAACCCCCGGCCGTTTGCTGGACTTGGCGGGACAGCGCCTGCTGTCGCTGTCGAAAGTCGAGGTCATGGTGCTGGACGAGGCCGACCGCATGCTGGATCTCGGCTTCCTTGCGGATGTTGAAAAGCTGTTCTCGCAGACGCCCGCGAACCGCCACACCATGCTGTTCTCGGCCACCATGCCCGGACCGATTGTCGCGTTGGCGCGTCGATTCATGACGAAGCCCATCCACATTCGGGCGCAGGATCCCGACGAGGGCCTGACTCAGGCGAACATCAACCACATCGTGTACCGCGCCCACAACCTGGACAAAGACGAGGTCGTAGGCCGTATCCTCATGGCCGAGGGTCGAGGCAAGACGGTTATCTTCACGCGCACCAAGCGCTCGGCCTCGAAGGTCACCGAAGAACTTCAGGATCGCGGATTCCAGGCCGTTGCCGTCCACGGCGACATGAGCCAAGAGGCGCGCGAGCGCTCGATGGCCGCGTTCAAGGCCGGCAAAAAGGATGTCCTGGTCGCCACCGACGTCGCCGCCCGCGGTATCGATGTCGACGACGTGACCCACGTGATCAACTACACGGTCCCCGAAGACGACAAGACGTACCTGCACCGTGTGGGCCGCACTGGCCGCGCCGGCCGCACCGGTATCGCTGTGACATTCGTGGACTGGGACGACCTGCACAAGTGGGCGCTCATCGGCCGGGCACTGGATCTGCCGCTCGAGCCCGTTGAAACCTACTCGTCGTCGGCGCACCTGTACACCGATCTGAACATTGCACCGGGCACCAAGGGCCGACTGGTGTCGACACCGATTCCGCGCGTCGAAAAGGCTGCGGGCCGTCCGCCGCGCACGGGTTCGGCATCGCGTTCCGGTTCATCGTCAGGCTCGACTTCCGCCGACTCGGCACGTTCCGAATCGCAGCCCGCACGCGAGCCCGGCGCTCCGCGCAACCGCACTCGTCGCCGTCGCTCCGGCGGCGGAACGGGCTCCACAACTCCCAGCGCATAACCGCGCATACCAACCCGCAGCACCCCGAAAGGTACACGACAATGACGCGTGAGGCACTTCAGAACACTCCCCGAGTCGACCTGCGTTTCGGCGCATCGCCCGTGCACCGTTTGGACCGCCTGACCGACCACCTGGGCGGCAAGGTCGAGCTGTGGGCAAAGCGTGAGGACATGAATTCCGCGCTGGCGTACGGCGGTAACAAGACTCGGAAGCTGGAATATTTAGCTGCCGACGCTGTGGCACAGGGGTGCGACACGCTCGTCTCGATTGGTGGCGTGCAGTCGAACCACACCCGCCAGGTTGCGGCGGTTGCGGCGAAGTTGGGACTGAAGTGCGTACTGGTCCAGGAACACTGGGTCGACTGGGACGAAGTGAACTATGAAAAGACCGGGAACATCCTGTTGTCGCGCATCATGGGAGCCGACGTTCGACTGAACGACGCGGGCTTTGACATCGGCTTCCGCAAGTCGTGGGAAGAGGCCCTGGACGATGTGGTGGCACGCGGCGGCAAGCCGTACGCAATCCCCGCAGGCGCCTCGGATCACGTGTTGGGCGGTCACGGCTTTGCGGGCTGGGCATTCGAGGTGGAAGACCAAGAGGCCGAACTCGGTTTCACATTCGACAACATCGTGGTGTGTTCGGTGACCGGTTCCACACAGGGCGGCATGATCGCCGGGTTCGCGCACAGCAACCGCGCTCATACCGTTTTGGGAATCGACGCCTCGGCGACCGTCGAGAAGACCTGGGAGCAGATTGCGCGCATCGCGCGTCGTACCGCCGAAGGAATCGAGCTGGGCCGCGAGATTGCGGACGAAGAAATTGTGTTGCTGGATCGTTGGCACGATGGAATTTACGGAATCGCCGGACCCCGCACGATCGAGGCAATCGAATTGGCCGCACGCATGGACGGCATGATTACCGACCCCGTGTACGAAGGCAAGTCGATGGCGGGCATGATCGATCTGGTGCGCGAGGGCTACTTCCCCGAGGGCAGCCGCGTGCTGTACGCACACCTGGGCGGCCAGCCCGCAATCAACGGTTACACGACCGCATTCGGGTACTAACCAGGGCGTTCACCTGTAGTCTAGGCTCGGCATATGACCGTCGACCGACCCCTGCGCGTGGTGTTCCTGTTCTTCTATTTCGAAGCCTGGGATGCCCTGGACGAGGTGTATCGCCTGATGGCGGACGACCCTCGATTCGACCCCCGCGTTGTCGTTATCCCGCGCAAATTGACGGGCGACGCTGACTTCGGCGATGCCGCAAAAGTCAGCGGTTTCCTGTCCAGCCGCGGAGTTCCGCACGAGACTTTCGATTTCGAGGATGATGCCCGAGGCCTTGCCGCCCTACGCGACATGGCACCCGACTATGTGTTCCTGAATTACCCCTGGCAGCGCAACTATCAGCCGAGCTATCGCGTGGAGAGCCTCAGTGAATTCACCCGCGTGTGTTACGTGCCGTACTTCTCGCTGTACCTGGTGAACGAGCCGGGCGTCGACGGTGTGGCACCGCACCAGTACACGCAGACAACCCATCAGGTGGCGCAGCTGGTGTTCCTGCAGGATGCCACGGTCAAGGCCGCCCTCGATGCCGTCGATGATCGCCCGTCGCGCGCGCACCTGACGGGCACCCCAAAGATTGATGCCCTTGTACGCGCCCGCGAGACCGTCGAACCACTGTGGCCGCTTGACCGCACGCTTCCCGACGGAAGCCGCCCGTTCCGCGTGTTGTGGGGACCCCACCATTCCTATGGCCAGCGCTGGTTGAACTTCGGCGTGTTCAGCGAGATGTGTGGCCAGATGCTGGAATGGGCCGAGGCACATCCCGAGTTCGACGTGGTCATGCGCCCGCACCCCTTCATGTTCGGCACTCTGACCGATCGCGAACTCATGACGGCAGAGCAGGTGCGCGACTGGCGCGAACGCTGGGACGCGCTGCCGAACACCGCGACCGATGTGGACTCCAGCTATCCGCGACTGTTTTTGGGTGCCGATGTTCTGGCCACCGACGGTATTTCCTTCATCGCGGAATACCCGCTGGTCACGCGCACACCTGCGATCTTCTGGGAGAAACCGGACCACTGGGCATTCACACCGCTGGGCGAGATTGCGGCGGCCACCACTATTCGGGTGCACTCGATGACAGAGCTGGACGCCGCACTCATGGCGGCCCGCGCACACACACTGACGGACCGGTCCGCCGAAATCGACGCGCTCTTCGCTGCCGCTAGCCCGTTCCCCGGCGAGGCGGCCCAGCGGATCGTGCAGACGGTGCTGGACGACGCGGCCACCGCGATCACCGAATAAGCAGCGCCATCGGTGGCGGCCTAGGGGCCCTATCGAATGGTGATGGGCGTGCCCGTGGCTTCGGCCACAATGCGGTCCAGCATGTCCGGTGCGGTCGTTCGCGCGCCCGGCATAACCGTCTTCATTCCACGACCGTGGTAGTCGCTGCTGCCCGTCACGATAAAGTCCAGGCGCCGCGCAAACTCGCGCATCCGCTCGATTCCGCGCGCGGTGTTTTCCGTGTGATCGATTTCAAGCCCCGCCAAACCCGCAGCCTTGAGGTCGGCGAAGAGCGCGAATACGGCGTCGTCGCCCTTTTCCTCGAACACCATCGAGGTGCGGCCCTCGGTCCACGGGTGCGCCATGATCGGCACGCCACCGGCCGCGCGAATCAGGCCGATGGCCTCGGTCACGCTCGGCGCAAAGTGCGTGGCGTAATAGGACGAACCCGGCGCAAGAATCGACGCAAATGCGGCATCGACAGTCTCGACAATCCCCACAGAAACGAGCGCCCGTGCAATAACGGGCCGGCCCAGCGTTGCTCCTGACTGTACGAACGAGTACACCAGTTCGCGCGTGACCTCGGGGTAGTCGACGGTCACGGCGTCGATCATGCGGTCAATTCGTGATTCGCGGGACTCGCGGATGCGCGCACACGTTGCCGAAAGGTCGGCGTTCCGAGGGTCCGGGCCATACGCCAACACATGCACACTGCCACCGGGCACGCTGGCCGACAGTTCGATCCCAGGCACGAACGACATTCCCCACCGATCGCACTCGCGCCGCGCCTCGTCCCATCCCGCCGTCGTGTCGTGATCGGTCAGAGCGACAACATCGATGCCGAGTTCGTGTGCCGTCTGCACAACGACCGCGGGCGATTCGCTGCCATCGGAATGATGGGAATGCAGGTGCAGGTCGATTCGGGCATCGGTCATTGCTTCAGTCTAAAGTTGGGCGCGCGTGCCAGACTAGAACCATGTCCGATGCACAGCCCAGCAACGCCGAAAACCGTTCGACCACCCCGTATTCGGAAGAGTTCCAGAACTTCATATCGGGCAACTGGGCGGAACGCACCCCCGCCACCACGAGCGCCCGCGAACAGGCCGCCTTTGCCGCGACGAGGCGCGCACACCTGTCGGCGGAATTCGCTGGCATTACCCTCGTGATTCCCGCGGGGAACCCCAAGCAACGGTCGAACGACACCGACTACCCGTACCGCGCACACAGCGCGTTCTCGTATTACACCGGGTGGGCCTCGGACACCGTGCCGGGCAGCGTACTGGTCATGACCGCCACCGAATCGGGCCATGACGCCACCCTGTATTACCGATTCCCCGCGGGCCGGGGCACCACCGAGTTCTACGCCAATGCCGATATCGGTGAATTCTGGATTGGCCCCCGCCCCACTCCCCAAGACGTCGCTGCCGACCTGGGAATCGCCGTTGCCGATCTGGGCGACATCGACCACGTGTGGGCGAACCTCACCGCCGTCACGGCTATTATTCGCGAGGGCGATCCCGCACTTGCCGCACACCTGGATAGCATTCGCGGCGCCGAGGCACCGCACGATGATGACCTGGCGCGTGCCGCCTCCGAGGCGCGACTGGTCAAGGACTCGTTCGAAATTGCCGAGATGCGCGCGGCGGTTGCGGCCACGAAGGTGGGCTTCGACGACATCATTGCCGATTTGCCCCAGATTGTGGCCCACACGCGTGGCGAGCGCCTGGTAGAGGGCACCTTTGCCCGCCGTGCCCGCGCAGAGGGCAATGCGGTGGGCTACGACACCATCGCGGCCAGTGGCCCCCACGCCTGCATCCTGCACTGGACTCGCAATGACGGCCCCGTAGTTCCCGGCGATCTCATACTGGTCGATGCGGGTATTGAACTTGACAGCCTGTACACCGCCGACATCACGCGCACACTGCCCGTGTCGGGACGATTCAGCGAGGTGCAACGCGAGGTGTACCAGGCCGTTCTCGATGCCGCCGACGCCGCCTTTGCCATGGTGAAGCCGGGAATCGTGTTTCGCGATATTCACCGCACAGCCATGGAAGTCATCGCCGAACGCACCGCCGCGTGGGGCTTCCTGCCCGTGTCGGCCGCGGAATCGCTCGCACCCGAGCTTCAGTACCACCGCCGTTATATGGTGCACGGCACCAGCCACCACCTGGGAATCGATGTGCACGATTGTGCTCAGGCGCGTCGCGACATGTACCTCGATGGCGTGGTGACCGAGGGCATGGTCTTCACCATCGAGCCAGGCCTGTACTTCCAGCCCGATGATCTGACCGTACCCGAGGAATTTCGCGGCATCGGCGTGCGTATCGAAGACAATATCCTGGTGACCGCAACCGGTGCCGAAAATCTGTCCGCGGGCATCCCGCGCACCGTGGATGCGGTCGAAGCGTGGTTGGCTAGCCGAGGCTAATCGGCAGCGACCGATTGCCGCGCGGCTTGTGCGTGGCCATCACGGCATCGACCAGAGCGTTCAGTGCCGTGGTCGCGGGGTCGGCGGCGTCGCCCACAATCAGCGGTTGGCCCTCGTCGCCCGATTCACGCAGAGGCTCGGACAACGGGATGCGCGCCAACACGGGAACATCCAGCCGACGGGCCACCTCGTCGCCACCGCCCGTGCCAAAAATGCTGCGCTCGGTGCCCGATGCGTCGATGAAGGTGGACATGTTTTCCACCACACCAATTACGCGCTGACCCATCTGCCGTGCCACAAGCGCAGACCGTTCCGCCACATCGGCCGCAGCCTTTTGCGGCGTCGTGACCACCACGACATCGGCGTGGGGAATCATCTGACCCAACGAGATGGCCACGTCGCCCGTGCCCGGCGGAAGATCGCATACCAACACATCGATATCGCCGTAGTGCACATCGGCCAGGAACTGGCGTACTGTGCGATGCAGCATGGGTCCGCGCCACGATACGGGCGTGTGCGGGTCGACGAACATGCCAATCGACATCACCGCGACATCGTGGGCGCGGGGCGGCAGAATCATGGCACCGACCGGCGTGGGCTTCTCGCCCTCGATTCCCATCAGCGCGGGAATCGAGAACCCGAAGACATCGATATCGATCAGACCCACCGTGAGACCGCGCTGGGCCAAGCCCACCGCAAGGTTTGCCGACACGGTGGACTTTCCTACGCCACCCTTACCGCTGGTCACCGCGATAACGCGGGTCAGGGAATCGGGACCAAAACGGTCTTCTGGTGAACGACCGCCGTGGATTAGCTCGGTCAGCTGCGATCGTTCGGCATCGGTCATGACGTCGCGTCGCACCTCGACGCCCGTGATCCCCTCGACCGACAGAATCGTCGCCCGCACATCGGATTCGATGGAATCCTTTTTGGGGCAGCCCGCGATGGTGAACTTGATCTGCACCGAGGCGTCACCGGCATCCACGGCAATGTCGCCCACCATACCCAGTTCGGTGATGGGGCGGCGCAGCTCGGGGTCAATCACGGCGGCGAGCGCCGCGCGCACCGAATCAGGACTTGTCATGGCGACGCGGTTCGGCCGTTGCCGACGAATCGGTCCGGTCGAGTTCCTCCAGCAACGATCGCAGTTCGGCGCGAATGAAGTCCTTGGTGGCGACATCCTTGATGGCCAAACGCAACGACACCACCTCGCGCGCGAGGTATTCGGTGTCGGCAAGGTTACGCTCCGCACGCTGGCGGTCGTGTTCCATTTGCACGCGGTCGCGGTCGTCCTGGCGGTTCTGCGACAACAGAATCAGAGGCGCGGCATACGACGCCTGCAACGACAGGATCAGCGTCAGTGCGGTGAACCCCAGGTCGCTGGAATCAAAACGGAACTGCGCAGGCACCAGAGAGTTGTAGGTCATCCATCCCACCACAACCATGGTGAGCCCGATCAGGAACCAGGGCGTACCCATTCCGCGCGCGACCAGTTCGGTGGCACGACCAAAGCGGTCTTGCGACCGGCGGCCGCCGCGCAACTGGCGCAGGCCCTTGGGTGCGTTCAGTTGCGAATCAACGGTGACCGACCGGCGGCGTGCACTGGGACGGCGAGGGGTGGTGGCAGGAACCTTGTCCATGTCACGCCTCCTTTACCGTGTCGTGGGTGTCGTAATACGGGTTGCGCCAGTCGTCCGGCAGCAGATGATCAAGAACGTCATCGACGGTGACCACACCCAAAAGGCGGTGTTGTTCGTCCACTACGGGCAGCGACACCAGGTTGTAACTCGCGAAGGTGCGGGCCACATCGTGCGCCGACGTGACATCCAGCAACGGTTCGGCGCGGGCGTCCAGCAGCGTTCCCAATTGAGTCTGAGGCGGGTACCGCAGCATGCGCTGGAAGTGCACCATGCCCAAGAAGCGTCCAGTGGGCGACTCATAGGGCGGCAGGGTGACACACACCGACGCCGCCATGGCGGGCGTGATTTCACTGCGTCGAATCAGCGCGAGCCCCTCAGCCACCGTCGTTTCGGCGGACACAATGATGGGCTCGGTCGACATCAGACCACCGGCGGAATCGGGGTCGTACGACAGCAGGAAGCGCACGTCCTCGGCCTCTTCGGGGTCCATCAGTTCCAGAAGCGAGTCACCACGAGACTTGGGCAACTGCGCGATCAGGTCGGCCGCGTCGTCGGGCTCCATCTGGTCCAGAATGTCGGCCGCGCGGTCGTCGTCGAGGCCCTGGATGATTTCGACCTGTTCCGATTCCGGCATCTCTTCCAGCGCGTCGGCCAGTCGTTCATCAGACAGTTCTTCGGCAACCTCGATGCGGCGTTCTTCCGGCAAATCCAGAATCGAGGCCGCGAGGTCGGCAGGCAGCAGTTCGGCGTACGACGCCACCAGGTGTTCGGCGCTTTGTGATTCGCCGTTGTCTTCGGCGGGCGTGACCTCGTCCCAGCGCGCGAACACGGCGGGCCCCTTGGCAAAAAGCGACGCATTCTTGTCGCGCTGCTTGCGCAGGTACAACTGGGTTACACCCCACTCACCCAAGGCGTTGCTTTCAATCGCGACATCTTCGATGGTGGAGTTGCCGGAACCATTGCGGAACACCATGGTGCGGCCGATTAGTTCGGCAAAAATTCGCACTTCACCACCGCGCTGCTCGAAACGGCGCATGTTGATCAGGCCGGTTGTCAGAATCTGGCCGGGGCGAATGCTGGTGACGCGGTTAATTCCCAGGAACACGCGGCGACGCCCGGGAACCTCGATAAGCAATCCGACCACGACAGGAGCCGACGACGTGCGGTACACCACGATGACATCGCGCACGCGGCCCACCCGATCACCGAAGGGGTCGAAAACCGAACACCCCGCAAGTCGGGCTACATACACACGTGACGAGCTCATAGCCTTAGCCTACCCGCGGGTGGCACAATACAGAGGTGACTACTCCCCGACTGTTTCCCCGCCGCCCCGACACCACACGGGTTCCGCGCGGCGATGTTCTCATGACGCTGGATACCAGCACCGAGGCGCAATCCGTCGTGAATCGGCTGGCCAAGGCCAACCACCCGATGGCGGACATTGCGATTGTCGGTCGTGACCTTGTCACCGTCGAGCGCATTACGGGCCGGCTGACCTACGCCCGCGTGGCACTGAGCGGTGCAATCAGCGGCGCGTGGTTCGGAATGTTTTTCGGCGCCATGTTGACGCTCACGAGCGACACCTACAACGCAGCCTTCGTTCCCGCCTCGGTGGCGATTGGCGTGGGGCTCGGGCTCATTTTGCGTCTGGTCTTTTTCGCCGTGCGACGCAATCGCCAGGAATACACCTCGGCCAGTCACGTCATCGCGAGCGCGTACGACGTGATTGTTCCCGCGGGGACAGCCGATCGCGCCCGGTTGTCGCTCGACACCATCGCGCCGGTGATGGACCGACTCGACTCCTAGGCCGAGTGTCCGCCGAGTTTCGGCTAGGTTGCTTCGCCGTCGTAGGGCGTTTCAGCGTTTTCCGCAAGCTTGCGCTGACGCTGGGCATAGGCAGATTCGCGTAGCGTGGCCGTCGGCGCGGGAGCTGCCGGTTCGTCGTCGATAAGTGCCTCGCGAATGATGCGCCGCGGGTCGTACTGCCGCGGGTCGAGCTTCTTCAGTTCTTCCACGTTGAAGTCCTCGCCCATTTCGTCCTTGAGGCGCTGTTCGGCACCTTTTGCCATCTGACGAATCGACTTGATCAGACGCGCGAACTGGGCAGCAAAGGCGGGCAGGCGGTCGGGGCCAATGATCAACAGCGCCACAATGCCGATAAGCAGCAGCTTTTCAAAGGTTAGACCGAAGGACACTCCCCCAGAATACCGCCGCCCGCGGCCTCACCGCATAGTCTTGAGGGAAAGGAGGCACAATGATTGACGCCGAACTGGTTTCGAAGTGGGCCGAGGACTACGCTCCCGAACCCGAACACATCCGCGCCGCACGCTCCGTTGCACTGGACCACGGAGTAATCTCTGTGTCCCCCGCGACTGGCAGCTACCTCGCTAGCGTTGTCGCCATGACGCGCGCGCAGGCGATTGTGGAAATTGGAACCGGGTTGGGTGTCAGCGGAATGTGGCTGTTGCACGGCACAGCCGATGCCTCAATTACGACCATCGACACCGATGTTGACCACCAGCAGACTGCCCGCGATTTGATGCTCGAAGCGGGTATCGCGTCGTCACGCGTGCGCACCATCAGCGGTGATGCTTTTGACGTGCTGCCGCGCATGAACGATGGATCGTATGACCTGGTCGTTGTCGATGCAGATCCCGCGCACGTTGTCGAACTGACCAAGCACGCACTGCGCCTCGTGCGCCAGGGTGGCGTCGTTGTGGTTCCCCACGCATCGCACGGTGGATCGGTGGCGAACCCCGCCAAGCGGGATGCCGTGACGAGCGCACTGCGCACCGTGTTGGGCGACTATGCGGTTGACGACTCCGTCACCGCATCGGTCATGCCCGTCGGCGACGGCGTATTGACTCTCGTCAAGAACTAACCGATAGCACCAATCAGTGCGTCGCGAAGCGCCACTGCTTCGTCGTCCTTGACTGACACCACGAGGCGTCCGCCACCCTCGAGGGGAACCTTCACGATGATGAGGTCCTTCTTCTCGCGGATTGCTTCCATCGGTCCGTCACCGGTGCGGGGCTTCATGGCGGCCATTGGGAACTCCTTCAGAATCTGTTCTCTAATTATCCCAGAGAACACACCTGAAGACTAATCAAGGGGGTGTCCAGTCCAGATCGGAAACCCGCCAACAGGCATCGATCCACGCATACTGCAGCAGGATGCCCGCCATAATCGCGATTCCGGTCGACCACCGCGTGCGCGCGAGCGGCACGGCCAGCGGAAACATCGGCGCCAAGAGCCGAAAAATTGAGGACTGCGGAAACAACACGACCACCAGATAGGTCAGGTAGGACACCGTCCACACACCGAGGACCATCCCCATACGCCGAGTCGCCGGCAGAGCGGCGATGACGACCGCGACGAGGGAGATGGCACCCAGAACCCACGGTCCCGCCTCGTGGAACCACCACTGCGCGGAATGCCACCAGCCAGTCCCCCACGGAAGATGCTGGCCGTCGGTGTAGGCGCGACGCCACGCGAATTCGGTGTCGAGGTAGGCCGAGACCCGGCCTGTAACCAGCCAGGCGATGGCGGGCCACAGTGCAGCGGCGGAGGCGCCCACCACACTCAGCGCGCCATAGCCTCGTCGATTGCGGTCCGACCGCCGCCAGGTTACGACGAGCATGATGCCAGCCCAGAGGGCCAGCGGCACGCCCACGGGACGTGTCAGCGCGGCGACAACCATGAGGGCAGCAGCCACGACGAACCGACCGCGGGCGGCCGCCCATAGGACGGCGACCACCAGAAGCATGCCCAGCGACTCGGCGTACCCCACCTGGAAGATCGGCGAGACGGGCGAAAAAGCAACCACGGCGACGGCCGCCAATGCCCGGCTCGCGGGAAGCACGGTGCGAAACAGTCGGTCGAGCAGAACGATGAAAGCGGCAAAGGCCGCCACCGACACGATGACCGACACCACAGCAAACGAACCGCCCGTGACCGCCATGAGCGCCCGCACCAGGAACGGATACACCGGCATGAACGCCCACGCGTTTTCACCCACCTCGCCGGAATCCGTCAGGGGAAGCTCGGCGGGGTACCCCACCTCGGCAATTATTCGATACCAGTGGGCATCCCAGATGCGCGAGAAATCCCACAGCGAGGGGCGGGCCTCGGTCCAGGCATTGTCACCCTGGCGCGCGGCAAACAGTAGCAACCAGCCGGTTGACACCACACGCGACGCCACAATGATGGCGGCCAGAAGCACCCACCGAGGCGCGCGGCCTCGTACCGTGTTGGCTATGCCCCGCCCAGCCACGAACGCAGCCCGGCTTCACACGCGACGAGGTCGGACACCGGCACGTGCTCATTATCTGCGTGCGCGAGTGACGGATTCCCCGGCCCGTAGTTCACGGCCGGAATTCCGAGGGCCGTAAATCGCGCCACATCCGTCCAGCCGTATTTCGGGGCGATGTCGCCACCCACCGAGCGAATGAAGTCCTGTGCCAGCGGGGAATCGGCGCCGGGACGCGCGCCAGCCGATGAATCCGTGACCTCGAGTTCATAACCGGCGAACACCTCGGCCACGTGCGCGAGCGCCTCGGACTCGGTGCGCGACGGCGCAAAACGGAAGTTCACCTCGATGGCGCATTCGTCGGGAATCACATTTCCTGCAATTCCCCCGTGAATCGATACCGCGTTGAGCCCTTCACGGTAGTCGAGCCCATCGACGGTGATGGTCCGTGGTTCGTAGGCGGCCAACCGCGCGAGAACATCGGCGGCGCCGTGGATAGCATTCACGCCCATCCACGCGCGGGCCGAGTGTGCGCGCACGCCCGTGGTGGTGATGCGAACACGCAGGGTGCCATTGCACCCGCCCTCGATAATTGCGTTGGTCGGCTCGCCGAGGATGGCGAAATCAGCCGCCAGCAGTTCGGGATTCACTCGCGCCAGGCGACCCAGCCCGTTCAACGAGGCCGCGACCTCCTCGTGGTCATAGAACACCCAGGTGACGTCGTGGGCCGGTGCGACGAGGTCCCGCATCAACCGCACCATGACGGCCACGCCGCCCTTCATGTCCACGGTTCCGCGGCCCCAGAGCACCCGATCGGCGCCTTCGCCACGCACATCGACGGGCAAGTTGTTGTTCACGGGCACGGTGTCCAGGTGGCCCGCGATAATCACGCGATGAGCGCGGCCCAGTTCGGTGCGTGCAACGAGGGCATCGCCGTCGCGGAACACAGTCAGATGAGGGGTGGCGCGCGCCCAGCGCTCGACGGCATCGGCCAGTTCTCGTTCGCTCCCCGAGACCGATTCGATGTCGCAAATTTCCTGTGTCAGCTGGATGACATCGGCGGTTTCGGTCAACGTTTTCACAGGGTCAGCCTACCCGCGCTACGGTGGACGCATGACTGTTGCGACGCGCGCCTGGGGCTTCGGCCTCGTGACCATCTCCCACGACGGACAGGTTCTGGACACCTGGTTCCCCGCCCCGCATCTGGGCGCAGCGGACGACGGCGTAGACCGCGGAATCATGCCGCTAGAACTGACCTCGGCAGAATATGTCGACGACGTGCGCGGTGTGCGCACCGAGGCGCAACTGGTGGACATCGACCTCACCGCCGCGCCCGCCACCGTTCCCGACGCGTATTTGCGCCTGCACCTGCTGTCGCACTTGTTGGTGCAGCCGAACACCGTGAACCTCGACGGCTTGTTTGGTGTCCTGCCCAATGTGGCATGGACCACGGCCGGCCCCGTGCCCGCCGACGAACTGGCCACCCGCCGTGTGGCCCTGCAGCGCGCCGGTATCTCGGTCGTCTCGCTGGATAAATTCCCACGCCTACTGGACTACGTGGTTCCCACTCGCGTGCGCATTGCCGACGCGCAGCGCGTGCGCCTGGGCGCACATCTGTCGGCGGGCACCACGATCATGCACGAGGGCTTCGTCAACTTCAACGCCGGAACCCTGGGCGAATCGATGGTCGAAGGCCGTATTTCGCAAGGCGTTGTCGTTGACAACGGCAGCGACATCGGC
The DNA here is from genome assembly GCA_003053925.1 of Microbacteriaceae bacterium MWH-Ta3. Taxonomy (GTDB): domain Bacteria; phylum Actinomycetota; class Actinomycetes; order Actinomycetales; family Microbacteriaceae; genus MWH-TA3. Next base: position 1,060,696 of record QBKD01000001.1, on the reverse strand, counting down.
GGCGGCGCGTCGATCATGGGCACACTGTCGGGCGGCGGCACGGAACGCGTGTCCATCGGCAAGCGCTGCCTGTTGGGCGCAAATTCCGGCCTCGGAATTTCACTGGGCGACGACTGCATCATCGAGGCGGGACTCTACGTCACCGCGGGAACCAAGGTCACCCTGGTGGGCGGCGAGACGGCGGGAACCGTCGTGTCGGCACGTACGCTGTCGGGCGCATCGAATCTGACGTTCCGCCGCAATTCGACCACCGGCGTGGTCGAGGTGCTGGAACGCAGCGGTCACGGCGTAACGCTCAACGCGGCGCTGCACGCCTAGCGCTCAATCCCGCCTTAACGTGTGATGGCCGGCCCCGAAGGGCCGGCCATCACACATTAACAACGTTTTACAGCTGCGTCGCGCCTCGTTCGGGCCAGGCGCGGTGTTCCACACCCGTGTAGACCTGCTGAGGGCGACCAATCTTGGTGGCGCTGTCGCCGCGCATCTCGCGCCACTGCGCAATCCAACCGGGAAGACGGCCGATGGCAAACAGCACGGTGAAGGTGCGGGTGGGGAATCCCATGGCCTTGTAGATCACGCCGGTGTAGAAGTCCACGTTGGGGTACAGGCGGCGTTCCTGGAAGTAGTCATCTGCCAGAGCGATCTGTTCCAGTTCCTTCGCGATGTCCAGCAGGGGGTCGTGTACGCCCAGCGCCTCGAGAACCGCATCGGCGCTTTCCTTGACCAGTCGCGCACGGGGGTCGTAGTTCTTGTACACGCGGTGACCGAAGCCCATCAGGCGAATGCCCGACTGCTTGTTCTTGATCTTCTCGACGAACTTCTCGACGCTCTCACCCGAGTCACGAATGTCACCGAGCATGCCCAGCACGGCCTCGTTTGCGCCACCGTGTAGCGGACCGGACAGCGCGTTGATACCCGCAGAAATCGAGGCGAAGAGGTTGGCCTCGGTGGAGCCCACCAGGCGAACGGTCGAGGTCGATGCGTTTTGCTCGTGGTCGGCGTGCAGGATCAGCAGACGATCGAGGGCCGACGACAGAACCGGGTTGACCTCGTACGGTTCGGCCATCAGACCGAAGTTCAGGCGCAGGAAGTTGTCAACGAACGACAGCGAGTTGTCGGGGTACAGGAATGCCTGACCAATCGACTTCTTGTGCGCGTACGCCGCGATAACGGGCAGCTTGGCCAGAAGTCGAATCGTCGTGAGTTCGACCTGCTCGGGGTCGTGCACATTGAGCGAATCCGAATAGTACGTGGACAGCGCACCGACGGCACTGGACAGCACGCTCATGGGATGTGCGTTGTGCGGCAGGGCGTCGAAGAAACGCTTGAGGTCTTCGTGCAGAAGAGTGTGGTGACGAATCTTGTCGTCGAATTCGGCCAGTTCCGAGGGGGTCGGAAGCTCGCCATAAATCAGCAGGTAGGCAACTTCGATGAACGTGGAGTTCTGTGCCACATCTTCGATGGAGTATCCGCGGTATCGCAGGATACCCTCGTCACCATCGATGTAGGTGATGTTACTGGTGGTCGATGCCGTATTCACGAAACCGCGGTCCAGCGCGGTCAAGCCGGTCTGCCGAGTCAGCGACGAAATATCGATCGCCGATGCTCCGTCCGTCGCAGGAACAATCGGAAATTCCGCAATGCCGCCGGGGTGGTGGAGCTTCGCAGTGGGGGGCGTGTCGTTAGTCACGGTCGCTCCTCGGGTTTCGGGAATACATGTTCGGACATAGTGGCGTCCTTCCCCCCTAGCCTATTGGACTGCGGGGACGCCTGCATCCGCAAGCCGGCGCGCGGCCTCGGCAATGCGTTCATCGGTTGCGGTCAGAGCGATGCGCACGTGATTCGCACCCGCCTCGCCATAGAAGATTCCCGGTGCCACGAGGATTCCCCGGTCGGCGAACCAGTTCACGGTGTCAAACGCCGGTTCCCCACGGGTCACCCACAGGTACAGCCCCGCCTCGGAATGAGCAATGCGGAAACCCGCGGCAGTCACAGCCGCCACCATGGTGTCGCGACGCGCGCGATACACGGCGAACTGAGCGTCAACGTGGGCGTCGTCATCGAGCGCGGCCACCATCGCCGCCTGCACGGGCGAGGGAACAATGAGGCCCAGGTGCTTGCGCACCTCGAGAATTTCGCCAATCAGACGGGGGTCCCCAGCCAGGAAGGCCGCGCGGTATCCCGCCAAATTCGACTGTTTGGAAAGCGAGTACGCACTGAGCAGGCCGGTCAGGTCGCCACCCGTCACCTCGTCATCGAGAATCGAGGGGGCTTCGCCACCGTTCCACACCAGTTGCGCGTAGCACTCGTCGTTGATGATGATCGCGCCCAGTTCGCGGGCGCGCGCGATGGCACGGCGCAGGTACGTGCGATCGTCGACTCGGCCGGACGGGTTCCCCGGCGAGTTCAGCCAGATGAGTTTGGTCGCCGCGGGCCACGCGTCGGGATCGTCGGATGCAAACGGGGTTGCACCGACAACGCGGGCACCGATGTCATAGGTGGGATACGCCACTTCGGGGTGAACGACCACATCACCCTCGCGCAGACCCAGAAGCGTGGGCATGAGTCCCACAAGTTCCTTCGAGCCCACCGTGGGAATTACGCCGTCCGGAACCAGACTGGTCACCGACCGACGGCGCGCGTACCAGCGCACCACGGCCTCGCGTAGTCCGGTTGTGCCGTTCGTTGTGGGGTATGCATGGGCATCGGTCGCGGCCGCAAGTGCGCGCGCCACCGATTCGGGAGTGGGGTCGACGGGCGACCCAACCGAAAGGTCAACCAGACCGCCGGGATGTTCCGCCGCACGATTCTTTGCCGGGACCAGCGCGTTCCACGGAAAGTCGGGCAGAACCAGCATTACTCGCCCTGAGGCGGTAGTGCAGTAATGACCTCGTGGTCGTGGTGAATCACGCCAACCTTGGCGGCTCCACCGGGCGAACCGACTTCCTTGAAGAACTCCACGTTGGCGCGGTAGTAATCGGTCCACTGCGAGGGCAGGTCGTCCTCGTAGTAAATGGCTTCCACGGGACACACGGGCTCGCAGGCGCCACAGTCCACACACTCATCCGGGTGGATGTACAACATGCGGTCGCCCTCGTAAATGCAGTCGACGGGGCATTCGTCGATACATGCGCGGTCTTTGACATCCACACAGGGAAGTGCAATGACATAGGTCATGAGGGGCCTCCTGAATATTCCATCGTCAGTTTATCGCGCGGCGCGGAAGGTTACTCGCGGCCACAGCACGATTACCAGCGCAATTGCCGCACTTCCGTACACCCACCAGGTGCCAAATTCGTTCCCAGGAATAAGAATCGATCCGCCCGCTGATTCCTGAGCCAGCACATACACCGTGACAAGGATTCCCGCGGCACCGGCGTAGGTGGGCCACCGGTCGTCCGTGACCCAGCGCAGCCCCAGCAGATACACGGCAACGACCAGCAAACCCGCAATAAGAATCCAGGGTGCGGCTTCCTGGTGAACCACCGTGATGATTGCGGCAATCATCGCGCCACCCACCAGGGCTGCGATTGTGGCAACCCAGTTTTTAGGCATCGAGGCGCGTCATCCAGCCGTGGGTGTCGGGACGACGACCGTACTGAATGTCGGTGAGTTCTTCGCGCAGCGACATGGTGAGTTCGCCCGCCGGAGCATTGATGTCACCAATGGTGAAGTCGCGCGCCTTGATCTGACCGATGGGCGTGATCACTGCGGCGGTGCCACAGGCAAATGCCTCGACGATGTCTCCGTTTTCATAGCCACGACGCCATTCATCCAGACTGATGGGGCGGCGTTCCACGCGCAAGCCGCGTTCTTCCGCCAGCATCAACACCGAATCGCGGGTGATGCCGGGCAGAATTGAGTCGCTGAGGGGCGTCACCAGAGTGCCGTCCTTGTACACCAGGACCACGTTCATGCCGCCGAGTTCCTCGATGTATTTTCCTTCGACGGAATCCAGGAACAGCACCTGCTGGCAGCCCTCGGCGTAGGCCTCGTTTTGTGCCACGAGCGACGCCGCATAGTTACCACCGGTCTTTGCGGCACCGGTTCCGCCTTTGCCAGCGCGCGAGTAGTGCTCCGACAACCAGATGCTCACGGGCGCAACGCCGCCGGTGAAGTACGCGCCGGCGGGGCTGGCGATAACGTAATACGCCACCTTTTTGGCCGGACGAACACCCAGGAAGGCCTCTTTGGCAAACATGAAGGGGCGGATGTATAGGCTGGTCTCGGGAGCCGAGGGCACCCAGTCACCATCCACGGCAATGAGTTCCTTGATGCTCTGCAGGAAGTACGACACGGGAAGTTCGGGAAGCGCCATGCGCGCTGCAGATGCCTGCATGCGGCGACCATTGGCATCGGGGCGGAAGGTGTGCAGGCTGCCATCCGCGTGGCGGTAGACCTTCAATCCTTCGAAAATTTCTTGACCATAGTGAAACACCGAGGCCGCGGGGTCCAATTCAATCGGACCGTAGGGCTGCACTCGAGGTCGGTGCCATCCACCCTGTTCGCTCCAGCAAATGTCAACCATGTGATCGGTGAACGTCACACCAAAGCCGGGGTTTTCCAGAATTGCCGCGCGTTCCGCATCGGACTTTGCCTGCAAATTACGGCGCACAAGGAACTGAAGTGAATCGGTCATGGCACAACACTATCAACCGATGTGCGGGGCACATCGCGGTCTCTCGCGGGTGTTAGCCGACGAGTGCGGTGATGGCGTCGCCCACGTCGCGCGTGGTGCGAGGCGCCGACCCACGGGTCGACAAATCTGCGGTCACCGCGGTGGTGATGCGTGTCGCGGCCTCGGGGAAACCGTTGTGCTCGAGCAAGAGCGCGGCCGACAGAATTGCGGCGGTGGGATCCGCCTTCTGCTGCCCCGCAATGTCGGGAGCACTGCCGTGAACCGGCTCGAACATCGAGGGGAAGGTGCGGTCGGGGTTGATGTTTCCGCTGGCGGCCAACCCAATTCCGCCGCCAATTGCACCGGCCAGGTCGGTCAAAATATCGCCGAACAGGTTGTCGGTCACAATCACGTCGAACCGCGAGGGGTTAGACACCAAGAAGATAGTGGCGGCATCGATATGCAGGTAATCCACGGTCACTGCGGGGTATTCCGCCGCAACGCGATCAGTGATGCGCTGCCACAGGCTGCCGGCGTATACCAACACGTTGGTCTTGTGCACGAGCGTCAGGCGCTTGTCGCGAGACATCGCCGTGTCAAAAGCGAATCGCACCACGCGCTCGACTCCGTGCGCCGTGTTCACCGATGTTTCGTTGGCGATTTCAAAAGGGGTGTCCTTACGAATCGTGCCACCGTTGCCCACGTAGGGGCCTTCGGTTCCCTCGCGCACGATCACGAAATCAACGTCGCCGGGGTTGCTCAGTGGGCTGGTCACGCCGGGAAACAGCGCGGTCGGACGGTAGTTTACGTAGTGGTCAAAGGCAAAACGCAGCTTCAGCAGCAGACCACGCTCGATAATTCCGCCAGCCAGTCGCGCATCGCGCGGGTCGCCGCCCACGGCGCCGAACAGAATTGCCTCGTGCTGGGCCAGGCTATCCAGGGTGGAGTCGTTGAGGATTTCGCCCGTGGCCAGGTAATGCGCGGCCCCCAGCGTGTACTCGGTGGCCCGCACGTCGGCGTCGGAACCCACGGCCGCGCGCAACACCTTCAGAGCCTCGGTGGTGACTTCGGGACCAATGCCGTCGCCGGCAATTACAGCTAAATCGAGTACGCGCGACATGGCGACCTTCCTAGAGTTCGACGACCTCAATCGCCTTCATCATTGTGGCATCAATCTCTGCCGCAACTCGGTCCAAAACGTCGTCAGATACGCGCGAGTCGACGGTCAACACGGACAGCGCCTCGCCACCCAAACGCTGACGTGCAATCTGCATGCCGGCGATGTTGATGTCGTGTGCACCAAATTCGCGGCCGTACACGGCAACGATTCCGGGGCGGTCGGTGTAGATCATGACGATGAAGTGCTCGGCCATGGGGACCTCGACCTCGAAGCCGTTGATTCCCACAATCTTCTCTGCCTGCTTGGCGCCGGTGAGTGTTCCCGCAACCGAAATCTGCGATCCGTCAACCAGCGTTCCGCGAATGGTCAGCAGGTTGCGGTACTCGTCGCTGACACCTTCGGTCACCAAACGCACGGCAACGCCACGCTGTTCGGCCAGCAACGGCGCGTTGACGTACGAGACCTGGTCGTTCGAGATGGCCGAGAACACGCCCTTGAGCGCGGCAAGCTTCAGAACCGAGACATCGTGAGCGGCAATCTCGCCACGGACCTCGACATCGATAGCGGCAATGGCGTGCTGGGCTAGACCGGCAAAGACCTGACCCAGCTTCTCCATCAGCGACAAACCGGGGCGCACCGAGGCGTGAATCACGCCGCCCGCCACGTTGACGGCGTCGGGAACCAACTCGCCCGACAAGGCCAGGCGCGTGGACTTGGCCACGGCAATACCGGCCTTCTCTTGTGCTTCATCGGTCGAAGCACCCAGGTGAGGTGTCGCCTGCAGGGTTGCGATGTCCAGCAGAGGCGAGCCCACGGGAGGCTCGGACACAAAAACATCCAGTCCAGCGCCAGCAATTGTGCCAGCTGCCAGTGCGTCGGCGAGCGCCGCCTCGTCGATGATTCCGCCACGGCTGGCGTTCACGATACGCAGTTCGGGCTTCGCGAGGGCGAATTCCTTTGCGCCGATCAGGCCGGTGGTTTCGGGGGTCTTGGGGATGTGAATCGTGATGAAGTCACTGCGGCGCATCAGTTCATCCATATCCACCATCTGCACACCCAGCTGCTGGGCACGTGCGGGCGGGACGAACGGGTCAAAGGCAATCAACGTGACGCCGAATCCAGCCAAACGCTCGGCAACCAGCGCACCAATGCGACCAAGGCCCACGATACCGATGGTCTTTTCATACAGTTCCACGCCGGTGAACTTCGAACGCTTCCACTCGCCGCGCTTCATCGAGGCGTTGGCCTCGGGGATGTGGCGCGCCAGCGACAGGATGTGGCCGATTGCCAGTTCCGCCGCCGAAATGACGTTCGAGGTGGGGGCGTTGACGACCATGACACCGGCCTGCGTGGCGGCCTTGATATCGACGTTGTCCAGGCCAACACCCGCACGCGCGATGACCACGAGGTTGGAGCCTGCGGCAATGGCCTCGGCATCCATCTGGGTCGCGCTGCGAATCAGCACCGCCTGAGCAGTCTTCAGCGCCTCGAGCAGTGCGGGGCGATCGGTTCCATCCACGTTGCGCACATCGAAATCGGGGCCCAGGGCCTCGACGGTTGCGGGCGACAGTTCTTCGGCAATCAGTACAACAGGCTTGGCCACGGTTATCCTTTTATGAAAGCGGGAACTGATCGTCCAACGGAAAACGAGCGCCCGATAAATGGTTTCGGACCGCCACGATCGTTGGGGCAGTTACCCAATCTTATCGGCTGGTGAGTGCTATAACGTGCCGAGGAACTCGATGACCATCTGTACCTCCACCTGCTTGACGATGGCCAAAAGGTCCAGTGAAATCAGGGCGCTCAGACCGAAGCCCGCGGTCAAGACGAGAGCCAGCATCGAGGCGCTCCTGCGCCACCCCGCCCACATTGCCGCGGCAAACACCAGAACGGGTGCCGCAACGCCGGCAACGAGGATGGCCCACGGCGCATCGGCCGTCGCGACTCCGTACCGCTCCAGGAAGTACGCCGGCAAATTCACGAGATTGCCAATTCCCTGCCACACCAAATAGGCGTAGAAGAATCCCAGTAATACCGCGACGGTAATCCGCGCACCAACGCTGGACTGACCAGGCTCGGTCGTCGCGTCATCGTCGGCCGGAATGTCGATGGGTGTGACATCGCTCATACGACGACTCCGATCACCAGCGGCAGCGGGAACAACAGCACGGCACCCAGAGCCAGGAAGGCGATGCGGCGGCGCGGCATGCCGTGCGTGAGAGCAAGCGTGGTGAGGAACCACAGCGGCGCCGCGGTAATCGCAAAGAATTCGGTGAACCGCGCGACGGATTCCTGGAATTTGTCGTCAAAGACAATGGGATTCACGCGCACAGCGAACAACCACGCCACGGCCTCCGCCAGGTACACGCCGCCCAGGACCGCCAACACAACGGTGGTCGCTTTCACCGGCGTTTGCGCCTCGGGGGTTTGCTCTTCACTCACGGCTCCAGCCTAGGTCAGTCTTGCCGGTTAACGGCTCGAGGGCCCACGGCGAACCGTGAGCCCTCGATCGGAATCCGGGGTTTAGCGCTCGGCCGAGCCCTCGGTGTAGTCAGCGTCCGACTGCTTCCAGGCGAACAGCGAACGCAGCTTGCGTCCGGTTGCCTCGATGGGGTGAGCCTCGCCCGCAGCGCGCAGCGCCTTGAACTCGGGAGCACCAGCATCCTGGTCGTTGATGAAGCGGGTTGCGAATGCGCCCGACTGGATGTCGGCGAGAACGGCCTTCATGTTCTCCTTGACCGACGGGTCGATAACGCGGGGGCCCGATACGTAGTCGCCGTACTCGGCGGTGTCGGAAACCGACCAACGCTGCTTGGCGATGCCGCCCTCCCACATGAGGTCAACGATGAGCTTCAGTTCGTGCAGCACCTCGAAGTACGCGATCTCGGGCTGGTAGCCGGCCTCGGTCAGAACCTCGAAGCCGTACTGCACGAGCTGCGAGGTGCCACCGCACAGAACGGCCTGCTCGCCGAACAGGTCGGTTTCGGTCTCTTCGGTAAAGGTGGTGCGGATACCGCCGGCACGCAGGCCGCCAATTCCCTTGGCGTACGACCATGCGAGGTCCCATGCCGAACCCGATGCGTCAACCTCGACGGCGACGATAACGGGAACGCCACGGCCAGCCTGGTACTCACGACGAACGGTGTGGCCGGGGCCCTTGGGGGCAACGAGCATCACGTCAACGCCGGTGGGGGCCTCGATGTATCCGAAACGGATGTTGAATCCGTGGCCGAATACGAGGGTCTTGCCCGGTGCGAGGTTGGGGAGGATGTCGGCGGCGTACAGGTGGCGCTGCGACTGGTCGGGTGCGAGGATGACGATGACGTCAGCCCATGCTGCGGCCTCGGCGGTGGTCTTCACGGTGAAGCCCGCCTCGACGGCCTTGGCAACCGACTTCGAGTCGGCCTTGAGGCCAACAACGACCTCGATGCCCGAGTCGCGCAGGTTCTGTGCGTGGGCGTGTCCCTGCGAGCCGTAGCCGATAACGGCAACCTTCTTGCTCTTGATGATCGAGAGGTCGGCGTCGCCGTCGTACACGATTTCGGTCATGTTTTCTCCTTGTTGTGGTGGCACCGGGGTGCCGGTTGTGATGCCGGCGTGCCGGTCAGTTCTTGTAAATACGTTCGGAAATGCTCTTCGATCCTCGGCCCATGGCCAGCAAACCGCTCTGCGCGATTTCCTTGATGCCGAAGGGTTCGAGAACGCGCAGAAGCGCTTCGATCTTCTGCGAATCCCCCGTGACCTCGATCACGAGCGAATCAGGCGCCACATCAACCACGCGTGCGCGGAAGAGGTTGACGGCCTCCAGAATCTGGCTGCGAGTGCCCGCATCGACGCGGACCTTCACCAACATGTGTTCGCGCTGGACCGACTGCTCGGGCTCCAGTTCGACAATCTTCAAAACGTTGATCAGCTTGTTCAACTGCTTCGTGACCTGCTCGAGGGGCGCGCCCTCGACATCGACCACAACGGTAATGCGCGACAGACCGGGAACCTCGGTGGTACCCACGGCAAGCGAGTGAATGTTGAAGCCGCGGCGGGCGAAGAGGCCGGCAACACGGGTCAGCAGACCCGGCTTGTCTTCCACCAGAAGAGACAGTACGTGCTGGCTCATGGTTTACTCCCCGTCCCACACGGGCGCGTGTTCGCGCGCATACTGAACATTCGAATTGCCCACGCCCTGCGGCACCATCGGCCACACCATGGCGTCCTTGCTGACGATGAAGTCAATCAACACGGGACGGTCGTTGGTCTCGAGCGCCAGCTTGATGGCTGGTTCGATTTCCTCTTCGGTGCGCACGCGAATCGCGAGCATGCCATAGGCCTCACCCAACTTGACGAAGTCGGGAATGAACTCGGGGCCGGGCAGTGGCTGCAGATCGGTGAACGAGTGACGGCCGTCGAAGAACAGCGTCTGCCACTGGCGCACCATTCCCAGCGACGAATTGTTGATGACGGCGACCTTGATGTTGATGCCGTTAATCATGCAGGTGGCCAGTTCCTGGTTGGTCATCTGGAAGCAACCATCGCCATCGATCGACCACACGGTGCGGTCGGGCTGAGCAACCTTGGCGCCCATTGCTGCAGGAACCGAGAAGCCCATTGTTCCGGCACCGCCAGAGTTCAGCCATGCGCCGGGGCGCTCGTACTTGATGTACTGCGCCGACCACATCTGGTGCTGGCCAACGCCGGCGGCAAAGATGCCCTCGGGACCGGTCATCTCGCCAATCTTGGCGATGATTGCCTGGGGCGACAGTAGTCCGTCATCGGGAGTATCGAAGCCCAGCGGGTACGTCTCGCGCAACGTGTTGAGTCGCGCCCACCAGTCGGTCAAATCGGGCGCGGTTGCGCGCTTAACGTCGGCCCACACGGGAAGCAAGTCGAGGATGACCTCGCGTACATCGCCCACAATCGGCACATCGGCTTCACGAATCTTGCCAATTTCCGCGGGATCGATGTCCACGTGGATGACCTTGGCATTCGGCGCGAACTCGCTGACCTTTCCGGTGACGCGGTCGTCGAAACGAGCCCCCAGCGCAATGATGAGGTCGCTTTCCTGCAGGGCCAGAACGGCGGGAACCGTTCCGTGCATTCCGGGCATACCAAGGTTCTGGGGGTGCGAATCGGGAAGAATTCCGCGGGCGGTCAGAGTAGTGACCACGGGTGCGCCGACGGCCTCAACCAGTGTCGCAAGTTCCGTCTGAGCATTGGCACGAACGCTTCCACCACCCACATAGAACACGGGCTTCGACGATTCGGAAATCAGCTGCGCTGCCGCCGTGATCTGCTTGCCGTGCGCCTTGGTGATGGGGCGGTAGCCAGGCAGGTCCACCTTGGGTGGCCAAATGAAGGGCGCCGAGTTGATCTGGCAGTCCTTCGTGATGTCCACCAGAACGGGGCCGGGGCGACCCGTCGTTGCCAACTGGTATGCCGCAGCGATCGTGGCAGGAACGTCCTCGGGCTTGGTGACCAGGAACGAGTGCTTGGTGATGGGCATCGTCACACCAACGATGTCGACCTCTTGGAACGCGTCGGTTCCCATGAGGTGCGAGAACACCTGACCGGTGATGGCGATCATCGGGATCGAGTCCATGTAGGCATCGGCAATGGCCGTGACGAGATTCGTGGCACCGGGACCGCTGGTGGCGATGCAGACGCCGACCTGGCCGCTGGCCAGGGCATAACCCTCGGCAGCGTGACCGGCACCCTGTTCGTGGCGCACCAGAATGTGCCGGATAGCGGTTTGCGACATCAGTTCATCGTAGAACGGCATGATGGCGCCACCGGGAAGACCGAAGACATCGGTGATGCCCAGGTATTCCAGCGACTTCAACAGCGCGCCACTACCCGTCAGAACGGGATGTTCTGCGGATCCAGCTGAGTTCGACATGAGTCTCCTTGACGACGAGGTGTTAACCCGTGACGGCGCCTTGCGCAGCCGACTTCACGAGCTTGGCGTACTTTGCGAGCACGCCACGGGTGTATCGGGGAGGGAGAGGCGTCCAGCCGGTGCGGCGAGCCTCCAACTCGGATTCATCGACCAGTAGATCGATGCTCCGAGCAGCGATATCGACCCGTATGAGATCACCATCGCGCACGAACGCAATGGGACCTGCGTCCACTGCTTCGGGAGCTATGTGTCCGATGCACAGGCCGGTTGTGCCGCCTGAGAATCGTCCGTCCGTCAAAAGTAGCACATCGGCACCCAAACCGGCGCCCTTAATGGCGGCGGTGATGGCCAGCATCTCGCGCATACCTGGGCCACCCTTGGGGCCCTCGTAGCGAATGACGACAACATCGCCCTTCTGGATTTCGCCGTTGGTCAGGGCATCCATCGCGCCGCGCTCGCGCTCGAACACGCGGGCGGGGCCCTCGAACGTTGCCGCGTCGAAACCTGCGGTCTTCACCACGGCGCCCTCGGGAGCGAACGAACCGTGCAGAATCGTCAAGCCACCCGTTTCGTGAATTGGGTTGTCCAGCGTGCGCAACACCTTGCCGTCCAGGGGGTCGATGTCCATCGCGGCCAGGTTCTCGGCCATGGTCTTGCCGGTCACCGTCATGGCGTCGCCGTGCAGGAGCCCCGCCTCGAGCAGTGCCTTAAGAAGAACGGGAAGGCCACCGTGGCGGTCAACGTCGTTCATCACGTACTTGCCGAAGGGCTTGAGATCGCCCAGGTGGGGAACCTTCGAACCGATGCGGTTGAAGTCGTCCAAAGTCAGCGGAACCTCGGCTTCGTTGGCGATGGCCAACAGGTGAAGCACAACGTTGGTCGATCCTCCCAGAGCCATGGCCACGGCGATGGCGTTTTCGAAGGCTTCGCGGGTCAGGATGTCGCGGGCGGTGTGGCCGCGCTCGAGCATGCCCACAACGGCCTCGCCCGAACGGTGCGCGAAGTAATCGCGGCGGCGGTCGTACGACGCGGGCGATGCAGAACCGGGAAGGCTCATGCCCAGTGCTTCCGCAACCGATGCCATGGTGTTTGCGGTGTACATACCGCCACAGGCGCCCTCGCCGGGGGCAAAGGCACATTCGATGCGCTTGGCGTCGGCCTCGGACATCTTGCCCGCCTTGACCGCACCAACGGCCTCAAAGGAATCAATAATGGTGATGTCTTTTTCGGTGCCGTCCGACAACTTCACCCAACCAGGAGCAATGGAACCGGCATACAGGAACACCGACGCCAGATCGAGTCGCGCCGCCGACATGAGCATGCCGGGAATTGACTTGTCACACCCCGCAAGCAGGACGGTGCCGTCGAGGCGCTCGGCCTGCACGACGGTCTCGACCGAGTCGGCGATAACTTCACGCGACACGAGCGAGAAGTGCATTCCCTCGTGGCCCATGGAAATACCGTCCGAGACAGAAATCGTGCCAAACTGCAGCGGGTAACCGCCACCGCGGTGCACGCCCTCTTTCGCGGCCTGCGCAAGGCGGCCCAGCGACAAGTTGCAGGGAGTGATTTCGTTCCACGAGCTGGCAACACCAATCTGGGGCTTGTCCCAGTCGGCGTCACCCATGCCCACGGCACGCAGCATTCCACGCGATGTGGATGCTTCAATGCCGTCGGTGACTACGCGGGAACGAGGTTTGCGGTCGATTTCGCTCATGCGACCAGTCTACAAAGGTTAGAGTGCCGAAATTGGCGATGGGGCGCCCCGCAGAGAGCCCCATCGACGTGAGTGGTTTAGTCGAGCTGGCGGGTGAAAGCGGCCAAGTGGTTCTCGGATGCGGCCCGCAGTGATTCCAGCACGGCAACGATCGACGGCTCGGTGACGGTTGTCAACATTTCCGTAATGTCGGCAATGTCACGCTCTTCGATGGCGACACCGACCTCGAATGCAGCAGTTTCGGACGCCGATCCCTGCGCAATCAGGCTGTCGTAGAGCGCCTGCAGTTCATCGTTCTGAAAGACTCCCACGTCACTCGAACGAGGATCGGCAACTCCCGCGGCAAACAGAAGACTGGCGACTCGATCCTGGTGCGATTCCTCGCTGCGGGAAACGCGTTCGAAGACTCGGCTTCCCCAGAGGTTTTCCAGCGTCGTGTACACATCGAGGGCCAACTTTTCCTCCTCGACGAGGTACACCAGCATTTCCTGTTCGCTCGTCGTTGCGACAACCGTTGCAGGGATATCGGCGGCATTCGGGGCGGAATCGTCGGAATCGGCGTCCGTTTCGTTGGCGGCGGCCGAGTCTGATTCAACCGAGGAATGAGGCGTAGGAGCCGGCGCGAGACTGGACCCGATCCACAGACCCGTACCTACGAGCGCAAGGACGAGCGCGGATCCAATAGCGATGGGCTTGAGCACTGCGGTGTTCATGTGGACCTCCTGTTTCGTAAGTTCAGTCGACCGCGACATTCTGTGTGCTGCCTAGAGAAAACCTGTGTGCAGTCTATGAAAAATCGTCTGAGGCCGCGCCAGGGGCACTCCCCTCGCCAACGGAATGCAGGTATCGTGAACGCCAGGAGGTTCACATGAGACGGATTCTGTTCAACGGCGGTTTCATCGCCGCGCTCTTTCCCGTGTTTGGACTTCTGCGTCAGACGCTCAGCGGCAAGCGCGGTTGGCGCCTGTGGTTGGCGTGGGCCGCATGGGCATTGAGCCTTGTCGTTGTGGTGACCGCGATTACTGACCCCGAACTGGATTCGGACGACGATAACGTCGTTTAGCGCGACGGTGGCTAACCCGGCAGGAATGCCGTCGCAATACCCAGCGACAGAATCAGCGTTCCGCCGATAGCGCGAATCACCACGATGCGCTGGGGCGACCGAGCGAACCAATCACGTGCGGCGCCTGCGGCCAGCGCATAGATGGCGTCACCCGAAATTCCAAAGAACACAAAGAACACGCCCAGCTGCAGCATCTGCAGGGGAATGGATCCGGCAGTCGGATCGACGAACTGCGGGAACATCGCCGAGAAGAACACAATTGTCTTGGGATTCGAAATTCCGACGATGAACGATTCACGCATGAGGTGACGCGTGTTAATTACCGCAGGCTCGGTTGCAATCTCGATGCCGTCACGGCGATGGCGCAACGCCTGAATGCCCAGATACACCAGGAATGCGGCGCCAGCCAGGCGAATACCGTGCAGCAGCACCTCGTTTTCTTGAATGAGTACACCCACACCGATGGCGACGGCAACGGCCTGAACAAACACGCCGATACCGTTTCCAACGACGGTCAGAATCGCACCGCGCTTACCCAGAACGAGCGCACGGCTGATGGCGAAGAGCACGCTGGGTCCCGGGATTGCGATAATCACCAGTGAAAACGCAATGAACGGCAGGATGTTTGCGGCGGGAACCATATCGACATTCTTGCAGAGGCTGCCCCGCGATTTCCGTTCCGATACGATTCCAGCATGACCACACTGGCGGGCAAGCGAATTTTGGTAACGGGTGCGACAGGCGTGTTGGGCGGCCTGATTTCACAGAAGATTGTCGAGCAGGGCGGGACCGTCGTACTGTCGGCTCGCAACACTCCCACCCTTGCGGCGTTGGGAAATCGCGGCGAGGTTCTTGCCGTCGACATGGCACTGCCCGGTGCAGGCGCAGCGCTGGTCAACGCTGTGGTTGCCGCCGGCCCTCTGGACGGAATCGTGTGTGCCCATGGTGTTGTGGCCTTTGGTCCGGCTGCCGAGGTGACGCCGGACACAATCGGGCGCGTGACCGCCATCAATCTGAACAGCGTGATCGAAATCGTCGCGGCGGCGACTCCCGCACTGCGTGACGCGGCGGCCCGTGGCGCCGAACCCTTCATCTTGACTCTGTCCGGTGTGATTTCGGAAGGCGCGGTTGCGGGCATGTCGGTCTACGGATCGAGCAAGTCTGGTCTTCGCGCTTTTGTCGACGCCGCGGCACGCGAACTGCGTCGCGAAAAAATCCGGGTTGTGGACACGCGTCCGCCGCACACCGAAACGGGCCTTGCGACTCGGTCTATCGCGGGAACTGCGCCTCAGTTCCCCACCGGCCTCGACCCCGAACGTGTCGCGCAGCGCATCGTGGACGCGATTGTGAACGACGAAAAAGACGTTCCCGCCGCCGCATTCACGGCCTAATACTCACCGGGACGATTCAGCGCTTGTCGTACCTTTTTAGATACTGACGACGCGGATTTGGTCGACCGCGGCATCGGCCGCGCCTCGGACATATCCTCCTGGCGACACCGCAATCGTGCGCAGGAATTCCACCGTGGGCTGGGTAATGACCTCGCCCGGCAGCAGGTTGGGGATCCCCGGCGGGTATGCGGCCAGCGCGTCGGCCGAAACTCGGCCCACCGCATCGCGCCAGGCTACTAATTCAGTTGCGGCGAAGAACGCATCGCGTGGGCGCATTGCCGCAGGCCCCGGTGCAGGCAACTGCAGCGATTCCAGCGACACAATGTCGACAGCATCGGATGCGGCGCACTCCCCCATCGCGGCCATGATTCGTTCCACATCGGGCTCGAATCCAGGACCGATGATGGCCACAACACAGGTGTTCGTGGCGATTTCCACATACACGTCGTGGTCGCGCATCAACTGGTTCCGCACCTCGTGGCCCGTCTTGCCCAACCCGCGCACATCGATTGCCACGTGCAGAGGGTCGTGCCCCACGATCCCCGCGAAATCGCCGTAGTGATCGCTCACAACATCGAGGCACGGATGCGCCCGCACCGCTGCGCGCAGCGCGTCGGCCGCAGCGATGGCTCGGCCGATGGATTCGCGGCCCCCGCACAGTTCCGCACGCGCGATGTCCAGCGATGCCAGTAGGAGCGACGATGTGCTGGTGGAGGCCGTCATGCGGAATGCGCGGTCAATGAGGGGCTCGAGTTGTTCGGCAAACGGGCCTTCGCCCAGGTGCAGCATTGCGGACTGCGTCAGGCTGCCACCCAGCTTGTGGGTGCTGCTGACCACCAGATCCGCGCCCTGAGTCAGCGGGTTGGCAGGCAGATCGGGGTGGAAGCCAAAATGAGCCGCCCATGCCGCATCAACAATCAGCGGAATTCCCGATTCGTGCGCGATCTCGGCGAGAACCGGCACATCGGCCACCGCACCGAAATAGCTGGGACTAATGATGTACGCCGCGCGGGCATCCGGGCGGTTGGCCAGCGCCTCGCGGAACGCCTCGGGAGTGATGCCGTGGTTGATTCCGTGAACGGTATCGATGGTGGGCATGACAAAGGCCAACGGCAGTCCCGCGATAACGGCACCATCAAAGAGGCTGGAGTGCGCGGAGCGCTGGGACAGCAGCGGCTGATCGGGGGTGCCGATTTGGGCGACCGCGAGCGCCGCAATGCGGTTTGCCTGGGAAGCGCCGTTTGTCAAAAACCAGGTTCGTCGTGCCTGGAATGCGCGCGCCGCCGCTCGCACCGAATGCTGAAGCGGGCTGTCGTCGCCCAGATCCAGGCCGGGCAACAGCGGGGTCACATCCAAGAGCAACGCGGAATCGCCAAAATATTCGGCCAATCGAGGCGCAGCCGCCGGATCAGCGGAATGCCCCGGGACCATGGCGCGTATGGTGTCGCGTCCCGCGAATTCGGCCAGGGCATCGGCGTAATACGTGGGTTCCACAACACAACTCATCCCTACAGGGTGTCGCACGAGTGACAAAGAGTAAAGAGGTACTTTGCTTGGTACCTCAATACTGCGTATTGTGTTGCCATGCTCGACATTCGGCAACTTCAGGCCCTGGTGGCAATCCATGACACGGGTTCGATTGCAGCCGCGGCGCGTGAATTGGGGTGGAGCCAACCCACGGTCAGCCACCACCTGCAGAACCTCGAGCGCGAGCTGGGTACCGCGATGACTCACCGTGATTCGGCGGGCACGACCCTGACACCCGCCGGAGAGGTGGCACTTCGGGGAGCCCACGACATTCTTGCCCTTGCGGAACGCACGGTGCGCGACGTCGACGAACTTTTGGCACGCCCCGCACTCATACGCCTGGGCGCGATACCCACTATTGGCGCCAGCATTATGCCGCCGGCGCTTGCCGAATTGGCTGCTGCAGGAATTGCCGTGTCCATGAAAGAGGACGAAAGCGCCGACCTCGAATCGGACATTCGCGCACGGACACTCGACGCCGCCATCGTGATGGGCTCGCCGCTCATTCACGCGACATACGGTCCGTCGTATCGGCCGCTCTTTGTGGAACATCTTTTTGTGGCCCTGCCCACACACCATCCCGCCGCAACGCGCGCCACAATCCAACTTTCCGACCTGCACGCCGACGCCTGGATCCTCAGTAACGCGGGGCCGGACCCGGTCGACGAGGCACTGGACGCCGTTGCGCGCGCACGCGGAATCACCATCCGCAGCTCCATTCGCAGCGACGACTACAGCGTGGTTATGGCATACGTTGCCGCGGGTCTGGGTGTCGCGTTGGTTCCGGAATCCGCGCTTCACGGTGGTCGCACCGATGTGGTCACGCGGGAGCTGAGCGATGCAGGATTCACCCGTGAAATCGGGATGATTGTGGGTTCACATGCCCCGGCCGCCAGCCTCGATGCGGTGATGCGCGCGCTCTCGCACAGCATTCGTGCGATGGCGCCGCGCCGAATCTGATCGCCGTCGTCAGCGCGGCATCAGGGTGACGGAGGGCAAATCGGGTGCGGGGATTCGCCCGCCAATCCGGTCGGTGAATGAACCGAATCGCTGGTCGCCGCTGTTCCACTGTTCGCGCGCCTGGGTTACTTCGGCGTGCGTGCGCCCGATGAAGTTCCACCACATCACAATTTTTTCGCCGAACGGCTGCCCACCCAGGACCATCACAATGCTGTCCGTCTGTGCGGTGATTGTGATGTGGTCGGGGCCGGCATCAATTATGTGAATGCCCCGTTCGGGTATCACGTCGGTCGTGCGGACATCGCCCGACACCACCAGAACACCGTGTTCGTGGCTCGGATTCACCGGGATCGTGACGGTGGCCTCTGCGGGCAACCGCACCTCGGCGCCCACCAGATCGGAAAACGTGAGGGTCGGAGCAGTAACCCCCAACAACGACCCCGCAAATACGCGAACCGTTGCACCGGCATGGGCGACCACCGGAAGGTCGCGATAGTTTTCGAAA
Organism: Microbacteriaceae bacterium MWH-Ta3; assembly: GCA_003053925.1. Lineage (GTDB taxonomy): Bacteria > Actinomycetota > Actinomycetes > Actinomycetales > Microbacteriaceae > MWH-TA3. The sequence goes on along the minus strand of QBKD01000001.1, from coordinate 1,041,905 downwards.
TGTGGGGGCTGGTGGCGCGCCTCGTCCGGCAGTGCAATCCACAACTGAACGGCGTGAAGATCGCCCGAATCCATGACCGCCAGTTCCGAATGCGCAATGCCGTGCCCCGATGTCATGAGGTTAAGATCACCCGGGAACAGGACCTGCACCGTGCCCACGCTGTCGCGGTGTTCGACGGTACCCGAGATCAGCCAGGTTGCCGTCTGTAAACCTGTGTGTGGATGTGCCGCCACCACCATGGCATCGTGCTGGGCCGTGGGCCCGAACAGATCGACGAAACACCAGGCGCCCACCATTTTGCGGTCGCGGTGCGGAAGCGTTCGGTACACATCCACCCCGGTGCGGGTGGTGAGCTTTACCGTTCGGGGTTCGATAATCACGCGAGTTCATGCCTCGATTCCACGGCTGTATTCCCGCTAAATCGCGACGCCACCCAAGAGCGAACCGATCCCCCAGGTGATGGCCAGGGCCAACGAGCCACCGATAGACACGCGCACGACCGCGCGTGTCAGCGGGCTGCCTCCCAGGTATGCACCCATGCCACCGGTCAGCGCCAAGGCGACCAACGACGCGATGATGGTGGCCGGAATACGCCACTCCGCTGACACCAGCAAGACAGACAACAGTGGCAATATCGCGCCCGCTAGGAACGACACCGCCGAGGAAATTGCGGCATGCATGGGGTTGGCAATGTGCTGTTCACGCAGGTTCAGTTCCGCTTCGAGGTGCGCACCCACGGCATCGCGCGTGGTCATTTCCTGGGCAACCAACATCGCCGTTCCGCTGCTCAGACCGCGCTTTTCATAAATTCCCGCAAGTTCCGCCAGCTCGATATCGGGCTGCGTCTGAAGTTCATCTTTTTCTTTAGCGATCATCGCCAGTTCGGAATCCCGCTGGCTACTGACCGACACGTATTCGCCCAAACCCATCGAGATCGACCCGGCGGCGACCCCGGCCATGCCCGCGATGAAGATGGGAGCGATGTCGGGGCTCGCAGCCGCAACGCCCACGACGAGTGCCGCGATGGACACGATGCCGTCATTAGCACCCAGTACGCCGGCACGCAACCAGTTGAGTTTTGCGTTATGCGCGCCTGCATGCATTTCGCCATGGTGAAGAATCATGTCTTCATCGAAACAGGACTTTAGCCCCGCATCTAGTTAGGGTAGCCAAACCTGGCGCGTCGAGACGAAGACGGTGAACTTGGGCGTGCGCCCTGCCTGACGTGTTGGCCCGACAATATCGGACAGCACCGGCCGGTACTCCAGATGGCTGTTGGCCACCACCCACAGTTGCCCGCCCTCGCGCAACACTCGTGCCGCATCGGCAAACAAGCGATACGACGTTTCTTTGTGGACCGTTGCGCCGGTATGAAAAGGCGGGTTAAACACAATCACGTCGGCCGAGCCGTCGGGCTGACCCTGCAGCCCGTCATCGTGCACCACGGTGATGCGCCCCTCCAGGCCGTTTGCCGCCGCGGTTGCCCGAGCACTCACGACTGCCGCCGCGGAATTATCACTGGCAATGACCTCGGCGTCTGGCCATAATCGGGCGGTGGCAACCGCCAGAATTCCCGAACCGCACCCCAAATCAATCACGCGCCGCACAGTGGGGGCAGCACCTGCCGCGTCGAGCGCGCCCAGCAACACGCGGGTACCGATGTCGACCGAGTCTCCCGCAAATACTCCGCCCGTGGCACACACCGTCATGTCGATGTCCGAATGGTGGGTGCGACGAGGCCAATCCGATAGTGCGGCCCGCGCCTCGGAATTTCGAGGCTGAGCACACCGAATCACGCGCGACTTTTGCACCGCGTGACTAATGTGGCGTTCAGCAAAAAAGGTGTCGACGACATCGTTCATCGTGACGGTCATGTGCTTGATGCGGCCCGTGGCGAAGACCACCACATCGGGGTGAGCGTGTGCCGCAATAAGAGCCGACCATTCCGACAATTGCGCCAACGACCGCGGAAGTCGCATCAGCACAACGCGGGCATCGCGCACTAGCGCCGACGACAGTGGCTGCTGTGTCCAGGTCGCGCTATCCGGAATCAGGCTCGCTACATCGGCAGCATTGGCCTCGAGCGCGATCTGGCCCGAGCGGGAATCCTGGTGAAGTCGAATCGCCATCGGTGCGTCCTGGCCAAACCGCGCCGCGACACCCAGCGTGAGTGCTCCATAGTTGTCGCCCATGATTACGAGCGATTCCCGCAGGTCGTCGGCGCTCACAATTCCCGCAGAAATCGCGCCGTAAAGCTCGTCCAGCACCAGCCGGTCAGCGGCATCGACGGCGAACAGCTCGGGGGCCTCGAGGTCGGGCCAGCGGCGCAGGGCGTCAAACAGGGTGTCGGTCATTTTTTCCGTGACGTGCTGAAGTGGGCAGTAATTCCGGCGGACGCAAACCGCTTCTTGATGACAGCGATGGATTCGGGATTTTCATCCACCAGGACAAACCGACGATCGAGGCTGGCAGCCACCGCACCGGTCGTCCCCGACCCCGCAAAGAAGTCCAACACCCACGCGCCCGGTGCGCTACTGGCTTGGATAATCCGACGCAGGATACCCTCTGGCTTTTGCGTGGGATACCCCGTTTTCTCTTTACCTGTGGGCGACACAATCGTGTGCCACCAGACATCGGTGGGAAGCTTGCCACGCTCGGCCTTCTCGGGTGTCACGAGCCCCGGGGCCATGTAAGGCTCACGGTCGACGGTGGCGTTGTCAAAGTAATAGTTGTCGGGATCTTTCACGTACACCAAAATCGTGTCGTGCTTGGCTGGCCACTTGTTTTGTGCCTTTCCGCCGTAGTCGTACGCCCAAATAATTTCGTTCAGAAAGCATTCACGGCCAAACAGTGCATCCAGCAGCACCTTCGCGTAATGCACCTCACGATAATCCAGGTGCACGTACAGGGTGCCGTGTGGCGCTAACAGCCGCCAGGCCTGTTCGAGGCGCGGCTCGAGAAACTCCCAAAAGTCACCGAACGTGTCGTTGTATTTATAAGCACTGAGCTTGACCGTTTCGTAGGGCTTACCCGCAAAACCGATGCGCGAACCGCCCTCGACGTGTTCGTTTTTCATGGCTTTACGCACCTGCGTGCGGCCCGTGTTGAACGGTGGGTCGATATAGATCAGGTCGAAGCTCTCATCGGGCAGCGCCGTGATGACGGGCAAATTGTTTCCCCGAATCACGTGGTTGGGGCCATCGGCATCCCAAACGGTCGCGCGGCTCAGAAATGACATGGAACGAGCCTAGCCACTCGGCGGCCACGCGCCGATTTTTCGGCACCCGATGCCATTGTGAAAGCGGTTTCCGAAACCGCTACCCTGTGGGAATGACCTCTTCAACCACGAATAATTCCCCCTCCATCGAGACCAACGACATTCAGCCCATCCCTGCCGGCGAGCGCCACGGCAAGCCCTGGCATCTGTTCACTGTATGGTCTTCGCCGAACCTCGAATTCGCCACCATTTTTGTGGGAATGCTGGGAGTCATGTACTTCGGTTTGTCGTTCTGGCAGGCCGCCCTTGCCATCGCCGTGGGAAACGGAATCGGCGTCATCACGCACGGCTGGCTGAGCTCGTGGGGCCCCAAGTTGGGTGTACCCCAGATGGTCCTGAGCCGCACCGCGTTCGGGCGCATCGGCAACATTCTGCCGTCGTCGTTGGTGGTCATCACGGCTGGTGTGGGCTGGTTCGCTGTGAACTCGCTCTCGGGCGCATTCGCGCTCTCCAGCATGTCGGGGCTTCACATCACCGTGGCACTGCTGATCATCGCCGCCGCACAGATTGTTATTGCGCTGATTGGCCACAACTTCATTCACATCTTCGAGCGTTACGCGTTCTATGTGCTGCTCGTGGTGTTTGCCATCGCCGCCATCGCGATCTTTGCGAACGCCAACCTTGGCGCGGCACCCATGGATGCCGACAACCCCGTCCCCGATCTGGTGGGCTTCACCCTGACTGCCGGTGCCGCATACGGCTACACCGCCGGCTGGACACCGTTCGCCTCGGACTACACGCGTTACCTGCCCGCCAACACGAGCACCCGCCAGCTGGGCTGGTCAGCCGCGCTGGGAATGTTCTTCTCGACAACGATCCTGATGTCGGTCGGTGCCGCATTTGTCACTATCGTGTCGTTCGCCGTGTACGAGGGCCACAACCCCACCTCACTGTTCGCCGAAACCCTGTCAGGATCGGTCGGAGCCTGGTTCGCCCCCATCATCCTGCTGTGCATCGCCGTGGGATCAGTTTCGGCCAACGTGCTGAATATCTATTCGGGCTCGCTCTCGATTCTCGCCGCCGGCGTCACGCTGGGCGCCAAGACTCGTCGCGCCATTGTTGCTCTGGTGTCGGGTGTCGTCGGAACGCTCGTCGCGTTCTCGGCAGTCAATGACCTCGGACACGCCTTCGAGGGCTTCCTGCTCGTCGTCGCGTACTGGGTTGCGCCCTGGTTAGGCATCGTCGTGGTCGACCGCCTGCTGCGCAAGGGCCAGGACATCGCGCCGCTAGTTGCCGAAGGCAGCCGCCACGAGAACATTGCGGGCGTCATCGCGCTCGTCGTGGGTGTTGCTGTGGGCATCGGCCTGTTCGCCAACCAGGTGCTGTACACCGGCCTCGTAGCCAAGGCACTTCCCATCGGCGACATGGCCGCACCCGCCGGATTTATCGTTGCGGCCAGCGTCTACGCCCTGCTCTTCAAGGTGCTCAAGAAGTAAATTCACGCACGAGATTTCGAGGCCTCGGCACCCGGTGTCGGGGCCTCGAGTCGTTTCGGGGGCAGGTGGTTGTGCGTGGGCAGTAGCCTCAACACGTGCAGTTTTCTTTCACCACAGAACTTGTTGAGTGGCGCGGCCCCTCGCCCTATTACTTTCTTGTCGCCCCCGCCGAACTGGTGCCCGAGGTCACCGCGGCCGCACGCGTCGTCTCATACGGCTGGGGTGTTGTGCCGGTGAACTGCCGTATTGGTGACACGTCATTCACCACTTCCCTGATACCTCGTGAGGGCACGTTCTACGTTCCCATAAAAAACGTCGTGCGGCTGGGCGAAGGCTTGACGCTCGGCGAACCGGTCGCTCTGTCGATGTCCGTTTAACACACACGCACGCTATGCGCAAAGGTTTGAAATGAATTCGATAGGATGGCGTCATTGCACCTAACCCCCAAAAAGAATGCCATGTCATCACACCGAATTACACACCGCCTTGGCGCAATCAGCGCCAGCGTTGCACTGGCATCCGCAACCGTTGTCGCCGGCGCCTCAGCCGCATCCGCATCCCCATCCGAACTGACCGTCAACCCCACCATCATTAACGTTGCGGGCAACGACTTCGAGTTAGCCGCCGCAAGCCCCACGGGCAACCATGTTGTGTTCTCGGGAGCCCTCAGCAGCACCCTCACCATCATCGACACTGCAACCAACACGGCAACCGATGTCAGCTTCGGTAGCTTCACCCCCTTCAGCAGCCCGGGTGGCACGGCATTCAGCCCCGATGGTTCGACACTGTACATGGCCGACTATGGCAGCGACGTGCTGTACATTATCGACACCGCAACCGCCGCAGTGACCTCGACAATTACCGACGAAGCGTTCGGTGGCATCTAGACCCTCGCCATCACCCCCGACGGGTCTACCGCGGTCATCGGAAACTACACGAGCGACCGCGCCGTTTTCGTTGACCTTGACACCGAGACTGTCACGGCTGCCGCCTTCGCAACGATCGAGAACGTGTACTCCGAATACATCAGCGCCGACGGCGCTCTTGCATATTTCGTCGACGTTGACGGATCGGTTGACATTTTCGACATCGCATCAGGTGAAATTTCGGGCGGCTGGCTCGAAGATGAATCACTAACGGGTACCTATTACTCGAGCTGCATTTCGCCCGATGGACTGACTTTATACCTGCCTGACGTGCAGGGCACTCACTTTGCCGCAGTGTCCATTGTCGATGGATCGGTTATCGCCATGAACACAACAGACTTGGTAGATAGCCCCTATTCCTGTGTGGTCTCGCCCAACGGCCAATCGGTATTCCTGACGGACTACGACGTCGCTGACCCCGGTCAGTTCGATGAGTTCTCGACCGCTGACATGTCGTTCGTCGCATCGCACGACCTGGTCGGACTGAGCTACTCACAGACCGTGGCATTCGCTGATTGCCGCGCGTTCGTCAGCGGCTACGACGGTGGCGTCGCGGTCGTTGAAGGCTTCACCGAGGGTGAAACTGCCGTGGAAGAAGAGGCTCAGCCCGAGCTGGCCGAGACCGGCTTCAACGGTGGCGCACTGACCAGCCTGGCACTCGCCTCGTTGATTGCTGCAGCTGGCGTCGTCGCTCTCAAGCGTCGCACAGTCTAAGTACTTCAACCACTGAAGTACCACGTATCGCCTCGTCGCACTTGCGGCGGGGCGATACGTCGTTCGCGGGCATATCCTTAAGTCATGACCGACACCACCGACGAAGTCCTCCGCGCCGCCGCACTCAAGAGCCTCAAGAAAAAGCGCGATTTTGTGCAGTTCCTGTGGGTGTGGCTTGCCGTTTCGCTGATTACCAATGCCATCTATTTCATCGCCACCCCCGGTTCCGGGTACTGGCCGATTTGGCAAATGCTGGGCATGGGAATTGCCGCATTCTTTGTGTGGATGGATGCCTATGGTCGCGCATTCAATAAGCCCATCACCGACGACGACATTGCCGCCGAAATGCGCAAACTCTCGGGCTCGTAGCGTCGACGCATTTCCTGACATGACGAACATTGCACTTTCGAGACGCCACGTCGATTCACGATTCGAGCCCGTTGCCGAGATTTTCGAACGCAATCTGGCGGCACAGCCCGCAGGTGGCGCCGCGTTCTCGTTGTATGTGGACGGCGAGTGCATGCTCGATGTGCGTGGCGGCATGGCGTCGCCCGAGGCGGCGTGGTCCGATGACACCCTGTCGCTAATCTTCTCGTGCACCAAGGGACTGGTAGCAGCCGTGGTTGCCGCAATTGCCGAACGCAGCCAGCTGGACCCTGAACTCCCCGTGGCGGAATATTGGCCGGAATTCGCGGCCGTCAGCCCGCGACTCTCGGTACGGGAACTTTTGGAGCACCGCGCCGGTTTGGCCGCGCCTCGAGAAGACATGTCTGTGGATGTGGCGCTGGATCGTGCGCGAGCGGCCTCGATTTTGGTTGCGCAGGAGCCGCTGTGGAATCCGGGCGAGCACTACGCGTATCACGCACTGACCTATGGTCACCTGGCGGGCGAACTATTGTTCCGTGTCACGGGCCAGACCGTGCCTGAACTTTTGCACGAGCTTCTGGCCGAACCCGCAGGCGTCGAGGCCTGGATTGGCATCCCCGCGACGGCTCAGGATCGTGTGGCCGAATTCGTTGCGCCGTCGCCGTTACGACCAAACAATGCTCCGGCCGGCTCGCCCGAATACTGGGCGGAACGTTCTTTGACCTTGGGTGCGGCTTTCCCGCTCGACCATGCATTCGAACCCGGACAGGGGTTCAACAATCCGCGAGTGCACCAAGGCGAACTGGCAGGCGCAAACGGAATCACCACCGCCCACGGTATCGCGCGCATGTGGTCGACCGTGGTCACCTCAACCGACGGCGTACGCACTCTGAGTGACGACACGATTGCTTGGATGGCCGAGCCGCGCGTCAGCGGCCCGTCGGCATGGGGCGAGGCGGGGCCGTGGCATTCGCGCGGGTTCGGCGTGATGCTGGCATCGGACAAAATGCCGCTGCTAAGCCCCACGTCGTTCGGCCACGATGGCCTGGGCGGCCAGGCCGGGTTCGCCGATCTGCGGCACCGCGCCGCATTCGGTTTCACTAGCAACTGCATCATCACGGGTCCCACCGAGCACAACCGCTGGACGGAGCTGGTCGCAGCGACGCGGTTGATTCTGGAGGCTTAGCCCCTACCGTGTCGAATATCGTGGAATAAATTTAATTTTAGGAACTCGACTCTGCCACTCGACAATTCCCTGCATGCATGCCGAATGACTTTCTAATTCCTCAATTAGTTTGTCCAAATTTCGCGCGCCAAGTCGACCAACGCGTAAGCCCATCCCCGACGAGGTCGATAGATAAACATCAACGCTGCTGTCCGCCGCTGGAACGAGAATGAACCACTCCCTGGATGGCACTCCAACTTGCAACATCCTCGATAACTCAGCGCGTGTCGACGCTTGGTCGACCACGTCCAAAGACATGGGTTCTAGCATGTTAAAGCTTCCGTTTTTTGAAGTAACCATGAGGTGTTGTCCTTTCAGTTCCATTTTTCCAAACGCGCAAATCGGCCGAGATTTCGTTCAGTCGATGTGCCGACACCAGTAGCATGTCTCGGCCTACGCCGCGAGACAAAAGTCAGCGGCACTGAACGTGTGAATTGCCGCGCCGGTTTCCTGCAGGTAGTGACTGAGGTACACGGCACGCGCAAAGACATCTACTTCGACACCCAGCGAGCGCAGTCGCACGATGTCCTCGGCAAAGATGTGGTCGCCCGTGGCGAAGACTACGCGCTCGAAACGACTATCGACGTTTTCCGAATGTGCGACTTCCAACAGCGCAAGATCCGCGCCGTCGTGACCGTGGCGGAATACTCGGCGTGCGCCGGGCCAGCCCAGTCCCGCCTCGAGCAATCCCTGTGAACTACTGGCACCGATCACAATATGTGCGTCGCTCGGCACGTTATTGGCGACGTAATAGAACTCACGAAACCGCGCCACATCGGCGGCATGGATACACCCCGTGCCTAGCTCGTTCTCGATATCAATGAGGTGCAGTTCGCGGTGGGCGGAAAGTGTGGGGTGGTGCTTTGTCATGATGACTCCTTTGTTCGTGGAATCACAGAATTGCACTCACCTCTGACACGGAATTTCAGAATCGGACCGAATTGAAAGAACACTGAGGGCAAAGCAAAAGCCCCGGCCGTGGAGGGCCGAGGCTTTCGTACACCCCCCGGGACTTGAACCCGGAACCCACTGATTAAGAGTCAGTTGCTCTGCCAATTGAGCTAGAGGTGCGTGTGCTTGCGCAACGAGACGACTTTAGCATAAAAATACGGCCCCGCCCAAACGGGGTATCCTTGGGGCATGACGCTTGAAATTGGAACCATTGCCCCCGCATTCACCCTCCCCGATGCCAACGGCAACGAGGTGTCGCTCAGCGACTTCCACGGCAAGAAGGTCATCGTGTACTTCTACCCCGCCGCCAGCACCCCCGGCTGCACCACGCAGGCCTGCGACTTCCGCGACAACATGGCGTCGCTGACCGCCGCCGGATACGTGGTTCTGGGCATCTCGCCCGACAAGGCCGGCGCACTTCAGAAGTTCATCGCCGACGAATCGATCCCCTTCACCCTGTTGGGCGACGAAGACAAGTCGGTCATGAACGCGTATGGCGCGTTCGGTACAAAGAACATGTACGGCAAGGAAGTTCAGGGTGTCATTCGTTCGACGTTCGTGATCGACGAGGCCGGAATCCTGACCCACTGCCTGTACAACGTCAAGGCCACTGGCCACGTTGCTTCGTTAAAGCAGAAGCTGGGCGTCGCCTAACCGAAGGCCGCCACCGCGCCTGAGCTAGCGCGCGAGCTTTGCCGCGATAGCGGGCGAGAACAACACCATTACTGCCACAAATGCGGCAGGAGCACCCAGCGCAATTGCGATATCGAGGCGCGCGTCAACGCCCTGCGCCGAGGCAATACCGACGCCAATGAACAGCATTTGCCACACCAGAATCGCGCCGCGGGCGAACGAGTGACCGCGGTGGAAGCCTCGAACGGTGAAGAGTGCGGCGATCGCAAAGGCGATTACCAGGCCATCGAGGAAAATTGAGGCGGCAAGGAAAGCCGACGGCGTGACAATCGACGCCCACACGAGCCAACCGGAAATCGCCAGAAGCGCAGCGGCCTGTACCCACAAAATAATGGCCACCGCGTAAACAGAAAACTTACGCATAAAAAATATTCTCCGAATCTATTGATTTGTACCCGAATGTATGCGACTCTATCTGAGGTTGAAGTTCGCCCCCGACGGTGTGGGCAGTTCCCACTGATGCCAGACATCATTTTCCTCGTGAGGCACCGGCCACACAACGTCACAACAATTGCGTAGTGACATAACCCCAAGGAGTCCATCATGGATTGGCGCGACAAAGCAGCTTGCCTTACCGTTGACCCCGAATTGTTCTTCCCCGTCGGGAACACCGGCCCCGCCCTCGACCAGATCGAGCGCGCGAAGTCGGTCTGCGGCCAGTGCTCGGTCGCCGAGAACTGCCTGCAGTACGCGCTGGAAACCAACCAGGATTCCGGCGTGTGGGGCGGCCTCAGTGAAGACGAGCGCCGTGCTCTGAAGCGTCGTGCCGCACGTGCACGCCGCGCCTCGTAGTCACACACACAAACTCGGTGCCCTCGCTATGGCGGGGGCACTGTTTTTTGCGCCACCGACCCTCGCGCCAACTAGGCGGAACGGCGCTCCATATATTTCAGCGGGATATCGATCGTGACCTCGGTGCCACTGTCATCAACCGAACGCCAATCGATACCGCCCGACAATTCGTTTTCGACAAGTGTGCGCACAATTTGGGTGCCCAGGCCCTGGCCTACCGTGCCTTCGCCCAGCCCCACTCCGTTATCGCGCACCCGTACCCGCAGGAGCGCGGGCCCGCGTTCCGCGGTGACGGCAACGGCTCCGTCGCTGCGGCCAACGAGGCCATGCTCTACGGCGTTGGTCACAAGTTCAGTCAGAACAACGGCCAAGGGGGTCGCGAATTCACTGGGCAGCATGCCGAACTGCCCATGAAGTGACGGCCGAATTGTCGCGCCGCTGGTTTGCGCCACCTCGGCGGCCAGCTGAGTAACACGGGCCGCGACCTCGTCGAAATCGACCGTTTGCGCCAAACCACTGGCCAGCGTGTCATGAACCACAGCGATTGCCTCGACTCGGCGCATCGCCTGCGCCAGAGAATCCTTGGCCTCGGGCGAATGCGCACGGCGGGCCTGAATGCGCAGCAGTGAGGCCACTGTTTGCAAATTGTTTTTCACCCGGTGGTGAATCTCGCGAATCGTCGCATCCTTGGTAATGAGTTCACGTTCAAAGCGACGCAGTTCGGTCACATCGCGAATCAGAATGACTGCTCCGAACCGCTCGCCCAGGCGCTTGAGCGGAATCGCGCGAATCGTCATGGTTGATCCGCTGGCATCAATGTCGGTACGCCACGGGGCACGACCCGCGGTGATCAGAGGCAGGGATTCGTCGGTGCTGTGCAGGCGCCCCAGCACCTCTTCGGCGATTTCGGTGAGGGACGCGCCCTCGATTTCGTTGATGTAGCCAAATCGGTGCAACGCTGACAAGGCGTTGGGGCTGGCGTATTGCACGATGCCGTCCACGTCCAGCCGGATCAGGCCATCCGAGGCACGCGGAGCACCCAGCTTGGGGCCGGCTGGCGAACCGGAGTCCGGGAACGAACCCTCGGCAATCATGTTGAACAGTTCTTCGGCGCACGCGATAAACGTTGTGGCTTGTCGCGAGGTTTGCTGACGGGCCTCGGCTACGTTGATGTGGCGCGACAAGACCGCGATCGGGGCCAGATCGGGCCGGTCCCCCATGCGCACGGGTACCGCGCGAATCTTCGTGGCCGATTCCTCGAACCAAATGGGTTCGGTCGTGTCCACGATGACTCCGCGTCGCGTGCACTCGGTCAGCAACGTGTGCCATTCCGGCGGAACCTCTGTACCCACTAGGTCGCGATAAAACAAGGTATTGGCGCTGGACGGGCGGAACAGAGCCGATGCGACAAATCCGCCGTCGCGTGTGGGCAGCCACAAAACGATATCGGCCAGAGCAAGGTCTGCTGTCAGCTGCCCCTCGGCGACCAGAGTGTGCAGCCACTCGATTTCGGTCGCCGACAACAATGAATAACGATCGGCGAGTTCTGACAGCGTTGACATTCCACCAGATTACCTGCCGAACAGCCGGCGACGAGGCGTAACAGCGGGCGAACAAATACCCGCGGCAATTGCCACCTCGTACATCGCCGCCACACCTCGCGCGCGATCAAAAGCATCGTGTAATCCCGTTCGCGAATCGGGCGGAATGACGGCACACGGTTCGATGGTAGAAAATCGACGGAGTACCGAGTGTGCCTGAGCAGCATCGGAACCCGCGGTACGATTCAGCACCACGAGCGGGCGTTCGCACCATTCCGCAATGTCATCTACGCCTCGGATCAGGCGGGCCAGACCGACGGGATCGGACAAGCCCACAACTACAGTGGCGTCCGCCTCGCTCAGCATTAATTGGGTCGTACCGTTACGGCGCGGCGCAATCGCATCAATCCAATCGTTGTCCTCCACACTAAACCCGCAATCGACAATGACGATGTCAAACATCTCGCGCACGCACGCGACAACCGCCTGCGCCTTGTGTCGTTCCGTTTCGCCCCACCGCTCGGCCCGTGGAATGCCCGTCAACACAGCAAATTCGATTCCGTGTCGCACAACACGCTCCGCAAGTCGGGTGACCTGCTGGGGCGTTAATTCACCCTTTCCCGCCAACCGACAGCACGCCGCGAAACCCGGCGCCTCGTCCAGCAACCCTAGTCCAATGGCGAGCGACGAGCCATAACTATCCGCATCGATTAACAACACCGAGGCGCCACTCTGCGCCGCGTGGACCGCCAGGCCGATTGCGACCGTCGATCGCCCCGGCGATCCGATGGGCCCCCACACCGCCACCATTCGGCGCACGGGTTCGCGGTCCGTACTTTCGGGATGTGGCTCCATCGTTGATTCGATGGCGGCTTCCTCGGATGGGGTGTCACGCTTCGGCATGTGCGCGGGAATGCAATCCGGGTCAGAATCGGGCGGCGTATTCATGGTTTCGGCGTGTGCTGCTCGGAACCACGGTGCACGGGATGGCGAATCGACACCGCCGACGTGCGCCTCGTCGGGCTGCGACACCGCACCAAGCAGGACTGCCGCCTCGGCGGGAGTTCGCACAACATCAATGTTTCCCAGTGCCTCGATCCACGATTCCGCGGTGTCATCCGCGACAATCGCCACGATGCGCACTCCATACTCTGCCGCGATGGACATCAGCAGGGCTGTCAGGTGATGCACCGATGCTTGGACAAACAGCGTCGTCACCGAGTCACGATTTTGGATTCGTCGCACCGCATCGATTGGGTCATCGGTTCCCCACGACACCGTGCACCACGCACCGAGTGGCTCTATCCATGACGACAGTTCGGTGTCGCCCACGATTCCGCAGTCGACCATCATGATGCGCCGGGAACGGAAACCATCAGCCCACCCGCGGAACCCACGGCGGCAAGAATTGCCGCAACATCGCGACGTGGCACGCGAATTTCGACGGAACTTTCCGGCGTGAATCCTTCGGTGGGCACGGTGACGACTATCGCACGCGCAGCTACCTGCACCGGCACACCCCGTTCGTCGGCGGGCAACGACCACACCGACACCACAACCCCGGGCTCGACCCTCGAACCGGGTGATTCGGCCAGCGGAATGCGCACGGTTTCCTCTGTCGTGATCACCGGCTCAAACATTCTCTGCGTGAGAATCTCGCCCGCGCCCAAATCGACCGCGGCACGCCGGCCCACCACCGAATCGGGCGCCACATAGTCGCCGTGTCCTGCATGTGCGATGGACAAGGTGTCGATATCGCCGGCGGTGACCACGGATCCCTGAGCAACGAATCGAGTCACGACCACAACATCAACGCCCGCATCCGCCGAATTCACGACCACAGCCACGCCCACCGCGCTTCCCGCCACCAACACGATGCCCACAATCGTTCGCGCATCGATATGCCGAACAGCTGCACGAAGACGGCTTACTAATTCATTCACGACAGAACCTCCTTTGCCGTCATGGTGCCGCCCCCACCTGGTCACGGGGGCGAATTATCCACAGGCCAACGATTTTCCCGTCGGTTCGTGTCGCAGTGTAGAACGATGGGGCAATGGAAGAATTTGAGGCTCTCACATTCGCCGACGCCGCCGATCAGTTGGGAATATCGGTGGACGAGGTTCGCTCCTTGGTTGTGTCCGGCGCTCTTCAGGCACACGGCGGCACGCGACCGCGGATTGCATACGACGAACTGGTGCATTTTGTTCGCGATCAACGCGAACGTGCGTTTGTGTTGGGAATTACCGGGCATCCCGTGCCGGCTTTACTGTTGATGCGACCTGAGCGTCACGCCGAATAAACGACGGCCGAAATCGCAGCGCGGGCGACATCGCGTGTTTGCGTTCCTTCCACGGTGATGGCATCTGCCCACACGGCGGTAATTCGTCCGGTGCACACCTGATTGGTTCCGTCGACACGCACCCAGGCGCCTTTGCGTTCCAGGAATCGCAGCACCGTCGATAGCTCCAGCAGCGCCACCGTGTGACACGGCGGCGCCACGCAGGTGCAAGACGGCGCATTCACCACCGAGCGCACGGAATTCATCGGCACAACCAATCGGGTGGGGCTCGAACACATCGACCCTTCGACCCAGTCCGCACCAATTCGGACACAATGTATTCGATAATCGGCCGCATCCGTTGAGATGGTGACCGCGGACTCGCCGGCGCGAACCTGAAGTCTTGCGGCCAAAGTCACGGTCGATCGTTCGGCACGAGCGCGATCCCGTTCCTCGTCGATGTGCGCGGCGTGATCTTCGCTTGCCCACAGTGATTCCAAACCTTCAAACAGCGAATCCCATCTCATGCAGGTCAGCGTATGCGCAGGGAGATGTCGGGACAGAGTTATCCACAGGTTCCGCAAGATTTTCCCGCGACGAATTTTCCCGCGCCACAGTAGAGGAATTCGTCGCACGCGACGAGGCCCCCGTCGTTCACGCTCCGGAATCGACACTTGTGACCACCGCACTCATCGCCGATACGCGGCGTGTTCAACGTCATCTGCGCGCGACCGAATACGAATACTTTCAACCGCAGCCCACCGGTCGAGCGGAACTTCCCGATGCGCACGACACGGCTGAGCGACTGGCACACATGGCCTGCGAAATTTTGGCCGGCACACGGCAAATCGATCAACTCGCACGCTGGACAACCGAGGACGTCTTTCGGTCCATTGCCGACCGCGCCCTCGCCGCCGCTCAGGCTCGACGCCGCAGCGGAACAGCCGTGGCCCGAATTGTCGTCACCGTCATTCGCACGGTGATCAGTGAACCTCGGGATGGAATCATCGAGGGCGTCACCCTGGTGCGAATCGGTGCACGAACACGCGCGGTTGCGACTCGACTGGAAGGTTTGGATCGACGCTGGCGCGCCACGGTCATCGCGCTGCTGTAGCAACGCGCGCCGAGCCGTAACGACTGTGCCGCGGGCATCGGCCCGCGGCACAGTCGTTACCGCGCTACTTCTTCTTGCGTTCCGCGGCGCGGCGCTGTTCGCGCGACACGGGTGCGGCCTGGCCGGTGCTCTGGCCAAATGCTCCACGGGCGCCTGCAGCCGGGGCTGCCGCCTGCGGGCGAACCTGGCCGGCTGCATTGCGCTCCACCACATGACCCTCTTCGTCGGGAGCGGTGTATGACAACTTTTGTTCAGCAGGCGCCTCGGCCTGCAAGCCACGAGCCTCGATGTGGTCGCCACCGGCAGCGGGTACAACCTCGACCTCAAGGTTGAAGACGAACCCGGCGACTTCTTCGCGCACCTGACCCATCATCGACTGGAACATCTCGTAACCCTCGCGCTGGTACTCGATCAGCGGATCGCGCTGTGCCATCGCTCGCAGACCGATTCCGTCCTTGAGGTAATCCATCTCGTAGAGGTGGTCGCGCCAACGGCGGTCAATTACCGAGAGAACAATACGGCGTTCAAGTTCACGCATCGCCGATTCGCCCAGAGCGGCCTCGCGCTTTTCGTACGCCAGCTTCGCATCGGCCAGAACCTCGCGCGTGACGTCCTCCGTGGAAATTCCGGCGCCGTATTCCGCCACGATTTCGTCAGCGGTAATCGACACGGGGTACACCTGCTTGAGGTCGGTCCACAGCTGAGTCATGTCCCAGTCCTCGACGTGTTTCGGAGCCGTGTAGTTCGCCACCATCTCGGTCACGACGCGCTCGATGAACGACGTGACGCGATCGCGGAGGTCGTCGCCCTCGAGGATGTGACGGCGGTCACCGTAGATAGCCTCACGCTGGCGGTTGAGGACGTCGTCGTACTTCAGGACGTTCTTGCGAATTTCCGCGTTACGGCCTTCGACCTGTGACTGAGCCGAACGAATGGCACGCGACACCACGGTCGATTCGATGGCCATGTCGTCGTCGCCCGTGCGGCGCATGATTGCTTCGGCGGCACCAGCGTTGAACAACCGCATAAGGTCGTCCTGCAGCGACAGGTAGAAGCGGCTTTCGCCGGGGTCACCCTGACGACCACTACGACCGCGCAGCTGGTTGTCGATACGGCGCGATTCGTGACGCTCGGTACCCAAAACGTACAGACCGCCGGCCGCCGCAACCTTCTCAGCTTCCGCACCGACCTGGGCCTTGACCGCGGCAAATACTTCGGGCCACTTGGCCTCGTATTCTTCGGGGGTATCGTTGGGGTTCAGCCCGAGCTCGTGCATCTTGGTAACGGCAAGGAATTCGGCGTTTCCACCGAGCATGATGTCCGTACCACGACCAGCCATGTTCGTCGCCACCGTGACAGCGCCCAGACGGCCGGCCTCGGCCACAATTGCGGCTTCACGGGCGTGGTTCTTCGCGTTCAGAACCTCGTGGCGAATGCCGCGCTTCGCGAGCAGCTTCGACAAGTGTTCCGACTTCTCGACCGAAACGGTACCCACCAGAACGGGCTGACCCTTGTCGTGGCGTGCAGCGATGTCCTCGACGACCTGGCGGAACTTGGCCGCCTCGTCGCGGTAGACGAGGTCCGGCTGGTCGATACGAATCATGGGTCGGTTCGTGGGAATCGGCACAACACCGATCTTGTAGGTCGAACCAAATTCGGCGGCCTCGGTCTCGGCGGTACCGGTCATACCCGACAACGTCTTGTACAAACGGAAATAGTTCTGCAGCGTGACGGTGGCAAGGGTCTGGTTTTCGGCCTTGACCTGCACGCCTTCTTTGGCCTCGATGGCCTGGTGAATACCCTCGTTGTATCGGCGACCCGCCAGAATACGACCGGTGTGTTCGTCGACAATCTGCACCTCGCCGTTGATGACGACGTAATCCTTGTCACGGCGGAACAGAGCGTTGGCCTTGATGGCGTTGTTCAGGAACGAGATCAGCGGCGTGTTGGCCGATTCGTAGAGGTTGTCAATCCCGAGATAGTCCTCGACCTTTTCGATACCGGACTCGAGAACACCGATGGTGCGCTTCTTTTCGTCGACTTCGAAGTCCACCTCGGGAACCAGCATGGTGGCGATTTTGGCGAATTCCAGGAACCAGCGGTTCGCTTCGCCCGAAGCTGGGCCGGAAATGATCAGAGGGGTACGTGCCTCGTCGATGAGGATCGAGTCGACCTCGTCCACGACGGCAAAGAAGTGGCCGCGCTGAACCATGTCGGAACGCTGCCACGCCATGTTGTCGCGCAGGTAGTCAAAACCAAATTCGTTGTTGGTGCCGTAGGTGATGTCAGCCAGGTACTGCTGGCGGCGAACCTCGGGGCTCTGACCGCCCAGGATGCAACCGGTGGTCATACCCAGGGCGCGGAACACGCGGCCCATGAGCTCGGACTGGTACGACGCAAGGTAATCGTTGACCGTGACAACGTGGACACCGCGCGCGGGGATGGCATTGAGATACGCAGCGAGGGTGGCGACAAGGGTCTTACCTTCACCGGTCTTCATTTCCGCGATGTTGCCGAGGTGCAAAGCGGCACCACCCATCAACTGAACGTCATAGTGGCGCATGCCCAGCGTGCGGCCGGCGGCCTCACGTACGGCAGCGAAGGCCTCGGGAAGTAAATCATCGAGGGTCTCGCCGGCGGCATAGCGCTCGCGCAGTTCGGCGGTCTCGTTACGCAGTTCCTCGTCGCTGAGAGCCTTGTACGATTCCTCGAGGTGGTTGACCGCGTCTGCGAGAGTCTTGAGCTTGCGAAGGGTTCGCCCTTCACCAATCTTGAGAACTCGCTCGAGAAGGTTCGCCACGTGGTACTCCATTCGATTTCGCGCGCCGCCCGTGGGCAACCGCGCATACAACTAAAGGTCTGTCGGTTTAGTCTACTTTGTCGGCACTGACCGCACAGAATGCGACTGCTCCCTCGCGAGGAACAGCGAGGGAGCAGCGCAGACGGTACTTAGGATTCGAGTCGGATCACCCCGTAGTTCCACCCCTTGCGTCTGTACACCACCGAAGGTGCCTGGGTCTCGGAATCGACGTACAGGAAGAAGTCGTGACCAACCAGTTCCATGTGGTCAACCGCTTCGGACGCGGTCATGTGTGCCGCGGGGAACGACTTCTCGCGGATCACAATCGGGCTGTCGTTCTCGATGTCGTCGACGTCGATGTCGGCACCATCATCGGTGATCAGTGTGAGTGGACCGGTGATGGGTGTCAGGGCCACATCCGAAAAGCCCTGATCCACCGCTTCGCCCAACGATGTCAGATGATGCTGCTTACTGCGATGGATCTTGCGCTTATCTTTGGCTCGGCGCACACGTTCAATGAGCTTGTCAATCGCCACGTCGAACGCCGAGTACTTGTCGGCGGCACCGGATTCGGCTCGGATCACCTGTGCGTGGCCGCGAATCGTCAGTTCTACGCGGTCGTCGTGGCGCGTCCCCGTGGGGTCGCTGTGACGCGAGACCATGACCTCCAGTCGGTCAACGGCCTTGTCGAGGTGGTCAATCCGTTCGGACTTCTGCGAAACGAAGTCTCGAAAACGATCCGAAATGGTGATGTTTCGACCAGTGATGGTGATGTCCATGACAACCTCCTACCAGAGCGCCCGCCGGATGCTCAGGCGGTTGAAACGCCTACTGTGTTGCTCACACTATTCCTTGTTTACGGGTTTGACTACGACACGCCATAAGAATTTCCCCAGAATCGCTAACGGCGAACACCGGCGATGGCAATGCAGGCCACAACAGTTGCTCCCGCCGCCTCGAGTGCACGTCTCGCCGCGGTCATGGTCGCACCCGTCGTGGCAACGTCGTCCACAATCACCACCCGAGCACCGCGCACATGCCGCACATCCTGCACCCACAAGGCACCTGCACGGGCACGGTGTCGCTGCGTTCTACCGCGACCCTCTTGCGTGCCGCTGTCGCGCAGCGACAGCGCGCTCGTCAGACGCACGCCGGTTCCCGCAAGCACGCTCCTCACGACACCAAAACCACGACGCCGCCATCCCGCAATCGAGTCGGGCACCGCCACAACGTAATCGGGGCGATAGAACCGAATCACCGTGGCGAGCGCCACCGCGAAACGCGCACCCGCCGCACTGTGCGACCGACGCTTGATGGCCATAATCACATCGCGTACGACGCCGTCGTAGTGATACAGCCGAATGATGCCATCGGCGGGGACGACACCGCTAGGCATCTCGGCTCGCGGATTCCAGTGCGATGTGCGCGCCCAACAACCGTCGCACACGATGTCGCCGTACCCACGGCACGCGACACAGCGAATTCCCATAATCGCACCCCACACGGAGCGAACGGTGGCAGCAGCTGGCGTCACGATTTCAGTCATCACGTCAGCATGGGGCGTGCGCACACCACCGCGCCACCAACCGAGCACAGTGTGCACAACCGCACCTTGCGGCCGGGATGTTAGCGCTGCGTGGCCAACAGACTGGCGATCACGCCCGTCGACTGCCATCCCTCGCCGCGAGGCTGCCACAACACTCCGTCTTCGGACAAAATCGTGATGCCCTGTCGACCGTTGTTGCCGCCCACGATTGTGGCGGGCTCGCGTGGTTGGCCGATGCTGATGGTCATGCCCCCGACCGATGCCAGAGCGACCGAAGCCATCCCCGCGTTCTCGATGATGATGGCAATGTGCGTGCTGCTTGCCCACGCCAGCCCACGTGCGGAATCTGCGCTCAGCGGCAGTTCACGGAAAATACCGAGGCCCATGGGGAATCCGGCCTTGTCGCGCTCGATGGACGACACATATAGATGCGTTGCGCCACCCACCGACACGAGAATTGCAAGACGCGAGTTGTCGCGCGACACCTCCATATGGGTGATGCGCGCGGTCTGTGGCCAGGATCCACCGAATGATGTCGAGCCCTGCGAACCCGACGTTGATACTCGGGCTGGGCTTGAGGGGTTCACCCACCACACCACACCGCTGGAATCGATCTGCGGCGCGACCGTCGGTCGTTGCGCGCTGATCCGCACGACATCATTCTGCGCAACGCGATACACACCCGACCGCGTGCCAACGGCACTGATCTGCGAATCCGCCGTCGAGATACTCGTGGGGTTTAACCCCATGATTGCCTCGCCGTGAGCGTCGAGGCTTTGCAGCGTCGCGTCGTTCAAATACCCCAGCTCGCCATCCACCACGACAAGCGGTCGAGGATCCACCGTGGGCTCGAGCTCAGCCGCGGTAAAACTTGCTGGCGTCACATCAATCGACGTCTGGTTCACACTGAATGACACCGCAGCGACCCCCACAATGCCCTGCAGACTTGCCGCCATCTGCGTAAGCATCGCGCGTTGATCTTCGGCCGAGGCACTGAGGATCTCGTCCGATACGTCAACCGTTGCGCGGCCATTGATCACACCCACGGGGGTGGTGACCAACTTCGCAGTCGCAGCAAATGCTCCCACCGCACTACTGAGGTAAGGGCTTGGACCGCCAATGACCGCGCGCGCCACGCTGGACACCGGGTCACCCTGGCGGGCAAACATTCGCACATCGGGAATCAAATGAGTGCGATAGGTGTCATAGAAATACAGGGTGTATTCCTGGAACGCGGCTGCGAACGTGACCTCGGACACCACGACAACATCGGGAAGTTCCGAAATGCGCCACTCGCCATCAACCTCTTGGAATCGGAATTCCAACGTCTGCTTCGATCCGGCGGCTTCGGCCTGATAATTGCCACTCGCCGACACACGCGCCTTGACACCGAATGTGTACGTCAGTGCGGTTGCACCCGACAATCCGATATCGGCTTGCGCCGTGCGCACGATTGTCTCGGCTGCGGGGTTCCATTCATTCGCGGCGCCTTCGGTGAGGTAGCTACGCGCAATGCGATAGCCGTTCTGTGCTGCCGATCCCGCGGCAATAAAGCCCTCGAGGATCTCCTGCTGTGTTGCGCCTTCAACAGGGCCGGACGGCAGGAATTCGAAGTCTTCACTTTCGCCACTGAGAATCGGCCCGCCCACCATGACGGGGCCTTGCATGGGAAGCGCGGCGCACCCGGTCAGCACGAGAACCGACAGTGCCACGAGAGCCACGAATCTACGCATCGGTGTTCTCCTCGTCGAGTACGGGCGGCAATGCGATGGGCGGCACGATAATTTCGCCGTCGCCCACACGCGGAAGCGTCAAGCGGAAGCACGCGCCGTTACCCGGCTCGCTCCACACATCGATGGTGCCGCCGTGCAGTTCCGCGTCACCCTTCGCGATGGCCATGCCCAGGCCTGTTCCGCCGGTCGTGCGCTGTCGCGATGGATCCGCACGCCAGAATCGGTCGAAGACGCGGTGGATGTCCATGGGCTTGATTCCCACACCGTGATCCCAGACGGCGATGCTCACGGCGGTGTGGTTTGAATCCACAATGATGTCGATGGGCTTACCTTCGCCATGGTCAATCGCGTTCCCCAGAAAGTTGGTAATGATGCGGCGCACGCGGCGCGAGTCGGCCTGAATCGAACCGTGACCACCGGGGGCATGAATCCGCAATTCGCTGCCCCTGTTTTCGGCCAAGGTTCGCATGCTGTCGACTGCCTCGTTGACCAATGCCACGGGAACGACGGGGTCGGCCTCCAGCGTTGCGGCACCGGCGTCGTACCGACTGAGCTCGATGAGTTCCGCCAACAAATATTCGAACGTTCCGATTTTTTCGTGCAGTAGCTCGGCAGCCCGCGCGGTGTCCTTGTCGAATTCGTGACGGCGTTCGTACAGCATGTTCCCTGTGATCTTGATGGTCGTCAGCGGAGTACGCAGTTCGTGGGACACATCCGACACAAATTGCTGTTGCAGCGTCGACAACGTGCCTAGGCGCACAATCTGCTCCTGAATCGAGGTCGCCATCTTGTTGAACGACCGGGCCAGCGTGGCAACAATGTCGTCACCCTCCACGCGAATACGTTCGTCCAGCGCTCCGTCAGCGAAACGCTCGGCGGTCTCGGCCGTCACGGTGATCGGGCGAATCGATCGGGTCGTGACAATGAACACAATGAGGCCCACCACCAAGACGAAGAAGTTCGAGCCCACAATGAGGGTTTGCTGCACGAAGGTCAACGTCGTTTGCAGATCGGTGAGGTCGTAGACCAGGTACAGCTCGTAGGAACCTGCGGTCGGGACGCTAATCAAAGCGCCCGTCACAATCCCGGGGCTTCCGCTGGGCAACGACACCGACTGATAGTGCACAACAGTGTTATCGGCGCGAACCGCCATGCGCAGGGAGTCCGACACTGTTTCCAGCGGGAAACCCACCGACGAGGTCGACGTCATAGTCTGTGAGGTCGCCTGACCGGGTGAACGCAAAATCGCGAAACCGGCCAAACCGGGCGAAGCGGTGGTCGCACGAATGGTCGTTTGTGCGGCGGCATTAGCGCCCTCGATATCGATGAACCCTGCCGAATCGATTGATCCGTCGAACAACGCCTGAACGTTGGAGGTCACACTCTGGGTTTCCGCAACGGTCTGGTCGCGCCTCGAATCAAACAGGTTTCCCTGGATGATGAGCATCATGTAGGCGCCAATCACCGACACCGCAAGCACCGAGAGCCCTATCGAGATACTGACCATACGCATGCGCAACGACACGCGCCACGACGATCGCAGAGCCGCCCATAGGCGCTCGAGGCGCAGATTCATCGCGAAATCGGGTCTCCGGCGCGATAGCCCACACCACGAACGGTCACAACAATACGGGGGTCTTCGACATCGAGTTCAACCTTGGACCGCAGTCGCTGAACGTGCACGTTGACCAGACGGGTGTCGGCCTTGTAGCGGTAACCCCATACCTTTTCCAAGAGTGCCTCGCGCGAATACACCTCACCGGGATGTGCCGCCAGTGTGTGCAACAAATCGAACTCCAATGGAGTCAATGAGATGGGAATGCCTTCGCGCGTGACCACGTGCGCCTTGACATCGACGATGATGTCCCCAATACGCAGCTCGGGGCTGGTCGACGCTACCGGTCGACGCATGCAGGCGCGGATTCGCGCCACCAGCACCTTCTCGTTAAAGGGTTTTTCAATATAGTCATCGGCGCCGGCCTCGAGTCCCGCAATGATGTCCTGTGCGTCGGTGCGCGCGGTCAGCATGACGATCGGTGTTCCGCTGATTTCTCGAATACGCTGGCACACTTGAATGCCGTCAATTCCGGGCAGATTCAAATCGAGCAACACTAGATTGGGTTCGTATTCATGAAAGACATCGAGGGCTGTGTTGCCATTCATGGCCGTGCGCGTGTCGAAACCCTCGGCGCGCAGAACCATCTCGACCACTTCACAAATGGCGGGTTCATCATCGACGATGAGAATTCGTGCAGTCACAGGTCACCTCTCGCTGTCGTTTCAGAATAGTCCGTGCCTTCGTTAGGCGCGAATGAGAGCCAGAACTTCGTCGCGTATGGCGGCCATCTGTTCGGGAGTACCGCCCTCGACGTTCAGACGGAGTAGTGGCTCGGTGTTGGATGGACGCACGTTAAACCACCAGAAACTGCGCTGTTCGCCGGGTTCCGGAGGCAGCGATGAATCGTTAACACAACACGACACGGTAAGTCCATCCAGCGTGTCCTCGGTTCCGCGGCCCGCGAAGGCCGCACGGATACGCGAGTACGCGGCATCGACATCGGTGACGACCGAATTGATTTCGCCAGACTGCGCGTAGGGCGCAAAGGCCGAGGCAAACTCCGAGAGCGGCCGTGATTGCGAACCGAACTCCGCCAGAACGTGCATTGCCGCCAACATGCCGTTGTCCGCCGACCAATAGTCACGGAAGTAATAGTGCGCGGAATGTTCCCCACCGAATACCGCACCGGTTTCGCGCATGGTGTCCTTGATTAACGAGTGCCCGACATTTGTTCGCACGGGCACGGCCTTAGCGCCTCGGATGACCTCGGGAACAATCACCGACGTAATCAGGTTGTGCAGAACCGTGATGGGGCTCTCGCCCGCGGCCGTCACTCGGGCGATTTCACGCAGTGCCACAATCGCGGCCACCGCACTGGGGTTCACCGGCTCGCCGCGCTCGTCCACGACAAAACAACGGTCGGCGTCGCCGTCAAAGGCCAAACCGATATCGGCGCCGTGTGCGACAACCGCCTTTTGCAGGTCGACGATGTTCGCGGGTTCCAACGGGTTCGCCTCGTGGTTCGGGAAATTCCCGTCGAGTTCGAAGTACATCGGGATGATGGTTATCGGCAGTGCCGCGAGGCCCGCCGCGGTTTCCAGCACCGCGGGAACAGTGAGACCGCCCATGCCGTTACCGGCGTCAACGACGACGCGCAGAGGGCGAATGGATTCCAATGGCACCAACGTGCGCAAATATGTCGCGTAGTCGGCCAGGACATCGGCGGTCGTCACCGTTCCAGGCTGGCTTACCACGGGAATTCCACTAGCCAGGTAGGCAATGGCCCGATCTCGAATCGAAGCAAGACCGGTGTCGAGGCTGATTCCCTGCGCCCTGGCGCGCGACAGCTTGATGCCGTTATAGGCTGCGGGGTTGTGCGAAGCCGTGAACATGGCCGACGGCGCATCCAGTGTTCCAGAGGCGTAGTAGGACATGTCGGTCGAGCACAGCCCGAGGTTGACCACGTTCGCACCGCGTGCCGTGGCGCCTGCAATAAAAGCAGCCACAAACCCCGGGGACGAATCGCGCATATCGTGGCCCACAACGACGGTGCGACCCTCGGCACCCACCTCGTCAACGAAACCTGCCGCCAATGCGGAAACCACGTCGTCGGTCAGTTCCGAGCCCACAAGGCCACGGATATCGTACGTTTTGACAAAGCGGGTCAGATCGGGATGAGCCACGGGTTACCTTTCCTCGAAGTCACGGTGAAAACGAATGACGCTCCATCCCACGGGCGGCGTCCACCGCTCGGAATGAGCGAGACAGAGGTCGTGCCCGTTGGGACTGGGCTCGGGGCTCAGCGGACCAATTGCCGCGACATGCGATTCATAGTCGTAGGTCAACGTGTGGTGGGCGTCGGCAGGACACAGGGTCATGCTGCAGGTTCGTGACATCTTGTACAGGCTACCTTCTTTGGCAGTTGTTATGGTGGAGCCGTGGCAATTTTCGGTGAACGCGCGCGGAGCAGGCACGGTCGCGGACCGCGCAGTAATCCGCGCGGCGTGTCCTCGATTCATTCGATGGACCGCAACCGGCTTTTTGTTGATTCCGCGCAAGACGTGATGGCGTACCTCATGGAAACCAGGCCCGACCTAATGACGGGTCTGAGGGTGGACATGGCACTGCTGCCTGCGGGCGACATTCCGCTGGGTGGCGATGGTCGTTGGAGTATTTCTCGACCGAAACGCCACGTAATCGTGTACCGATTGCCCATCGAGCGCCTTACGCGCCTGCATAAACAGGACGACTGGCACCGGCGCAATAACATTGAAACAACGGTGATCGAAGCCATTGCCGATCTTCTGGCCATGGATCCCTACGATTTGGCTCCGGGTCGGTATTTCCCCCACGCCTAGCCGGTGAAAACCGACACTGCACCAACACTGCCGGGCGCGGGCACGCCGCGGGTTACCGCGATTCCTCGCGAACCCGTGACTACCTGGGCAACCGAGACCGGCGCGGTCGATTCGAATACCCAGGTGCCGGCGGCGGCGGCAACTAGCCGCGTCGTGTGCGGGGCAATCGAATAGTCGCGCGCACCGTTAGGGCCCGACACGGCAACCGTGGCCTCTGCTTCGCCCGGGTTAGTAATGGCAAGAGTCGTTGCGGTCGGCGCCGTCACCGCAACCGTCCCCGTGAATTGCGGAGCAGCTGTTGCCCACGCAATATCGGCCGCGCTGATGGATGACGCGTACGAGGCAAACCTCACGCTGGCGACGAAGGGCATACCACCGGCAATGTCGACCGAATAGTTCCCAGCGGCCAGTTCGGCCAGCGGCACGTCAAACACGCGTCCCGCGGCGATTTCCGCAGTCGTGTCGGTGAATTCGCCCGTTGCGATGTTCGTCACGCGAATCGTGACGACGCCTTCGGTGTCACCAGGAACAAAGACACGAACGAGCGTCTGCATGTCACTGAAGTCAGGGTCTGCCAGCAGAGGTCCCACAACACTTTGGTCGGGCACAACAACGAGTGGGAAAATTGCCGACATCGCGGCACCTGACGCCGGCGTCACCGAATCAAGACCGCCCGCAACCAGTCCGCGCACAATGGTCGTTTGAATTGTGGTCCACACGGGTGCACCATTGCTGGTGACGTGCACAACGGGCGATGGCTCGGCCGGGGCGAACCCTGCCAGCGAAAACGCCCGCTGTGATTGGGCCGCAATAACGATGCCCTGTGCTCCGGGCGATTCGATGGCACCCCGTGACCCGAAAACTTCAAGGTCGATTGTGGCGGCCACATCGCTGGAATTCGTGATGACGATGACCGAGTCGCGCCCCGTCGTCGTGTCGCCACCCACCAACCAGGCCTCGTTCAACGGGTCGCCGCATTCCGCCGCCAGGAAACCACTGATCTCTTCGTTGGCGAACGACGCGGTTTCGGTGGCGCTCACGCGCGCGGAGTCGCCCAGGTGGTTGATGATCGAGGCGGTGGCACCGGAATCGTCGGAGATTGTCGCGACGATTTCGCCGTTGCCCACCGAGGGAGTGCTGGAACCGACCAGCGTCAGAGTCGACTGGTCGCCAACAAAATCGTAGATGCCACCCGCACACACCAACTGGCGCTGCACGGCGGTGGGGACCACCACGTGGGCGTCGTTGGGTACAGTCACCGCAATGAGTGACGACAGGCTCAGCGAACCAATAACGGCAGCGGCCACGGCGGTGCCGGACACCGCGATCGCGACACTGCGGGATGCGTTAGGACTCATCGTCGCCCTCCTCCACGGTGATCGGTAGTTCATCGTCGACGTGGCGTCGGCGCGGCAACGAGGTGGGGATTCCCGCGATCAGTGCGACGGCGGCCGATCCCGCGACGCCCGCGACCCAGGCCCAGTGTGTCGTGGGAACGTATTCTGCCGTCGCCGAGTCACCCTCGACCGCCCACAGCACTCCGGCATCTGTGGAGCCCACGGCAGCGAGCGCCGCGTGGGAATTGATTGCCGAGACGGCATTGTCATGAGGCGAGGCGTTCAGGACCACAAAATCGATTCCCGCTGCAGCCAAAGCGCCCGCGGCATCGAAACCACTTTCGACGACGAGATTTGCCGTGAGTTCGGCCAATGCGCGCTCGGATGTCGATTCGGTGTGTCGAGTCACCACCGAGGCGGTCCAGGAGTTCAGGGTGTTTCCGGCCCCACGTTCTAGTTGGGCGCGGTAGCCGCCCTCGATGGGCGTGATCACGAGCGTGCCGCCCTGGGCATTACGGGCGGTTTCGGCCTCGATGTACGCGGGCAATGTGCGCGACGGCGACACCACCACGGGCGTGCGCCCCATAAGCACTGCGGTGGCGGGCGCCACGGCCGACACCACGACGATTCCCGTAACCAGACCCGCAGTCACGGCACGAAGGCGCGGCAACCGCGCAATCGCGACGGCCGATCCACACAGAATCGCCCACCAAGCGATGTCCAGAAGGCTGCCCGTGAAGAGTCCCGCCGTGGCCTCACCCACGCGTGCCGGCTGCCACTGCGAAACCTGAGCGGCCGCAAACACCGCAACAGAGCCGGCCACAATGAGTGCGGCAACACGCGACGATCCCGTCACGATGACCGCGACCAGTGACAGTGCCGCACAGAGTCCAGCAATGGCGAGTGCCACCCACACGGACAACTGTGCATCCAGGAAGGGCAGATTCGGGGCGACAGGCCACAGTGCCAACAGGCCGAGGGAGTCGGGCGCCTGTCCGACCACCGGAATGCCGCGGTCGGCGAAGTACGACAACGGACTTGCGGATGTCGCCGCCTCGATAATGCGCGGCCATTCCAGCGCGAGTGCGGGCACCAGGGTCACGAGGTGGCGAGGACTGGCGGGACGCACGAAGACTCGCGCAACCACGGCAGCGAGAAGGAAGGGCGCGAGGACGGGAGCCGACACCCACACCACAGCAACGGTCAGCGCCAGCCAACCGCGCGCCACAGCCGAGGTGCCCCAGAGAGAACGGAAAACCAGCGGAAGAACAATGTGTGCGATGACCGCCGCAACGCGGCCCTCGGAAATCGCGGTGTGCAACGTGGGCAGCAACGCCCACGAACCGGCAATCAGTACCGCAACGCCAGGCTTGGTGACCAGTGCACCCGCACCGACCCAAGCGGCCACGAACGCCAACGGCACGGCAAGAACGAGCAGGCCGACAAGCGCAATGTTGGGGTCCCACCAGGTCAGCGAACCAATCAGCGCAAGCACAGCGGTGAATCCGTCGGGTGCTCCCTGCACATCGGCAAACAGCGGTGACTGGGTAGCACCAACGCTCGCCCACAGGTCGCCCAGGGTGGGGCTAAGGGGGCGAAGCCCGCCGCCCGCCAGCGCCGTCGCACCGAACCACGGTGATTGCAGAACCGAACCGATGGCCAGCGCGAGTGCCGTGAGCCACAGGCCCGCCGGCACGAAGGGCAATCGCGGTGCCACATCGCCCGATTCCCGAAGGGCTCGATCCGAGTCACGTTCCATGGCGCGACGTCGACGCATGTCGGCAGCGGGAACAACGAGGCGCGCTAGTGCCGAACGGCGCAGGGCAGCACGACCACGCTGGCGTTGTGCGCGCACAATATCGGAGGGCGAGAACACGGCACTGAGCACTCCGCCCCACCGCGCAATGGCGTGAGGAGACTTGCGCACCAAACGACCGAGGGTCAGCATCGTGGCCGACACCACAAGCAGCAACGCGTGAAGCGGCAGCAGCGCGCGGCTGCCGTGCACAAGTCGGCGGTGCGTGAGGGCCTTGGCCTCCTCACGCGCGATGCGTGAATCCGCCACGTCGCCCAGATATGCCTCGGTCGCCGTGTGCGACACCGTCACACTCGCGTTCGGAACAACCTCGATTCGCCATCCGAGTGCGCGCACACGCAGACCGAAATCGAGTGCGGCGTCAGCCGCCGCCAGTGCCGGATCGAAGCCGCCCACCTGATCCCACACGGTGCGACGAACAAGCATTCCGGCCTCGCCCACGGCGAGCACATCACTGGCCCGGTCGTATTGTGCCTGGTCCAATTCGTGTTCCGCCAACGGCACGGCTATTCCCGAGCGGGACATCGATTCACCGAATTCCCGAATGAAGGCGGGGCGTTCGGCATCCATTTGCTTGGGGCCCACCACGGCGACCGAAGGGCTGGCATCGAGCACGGCCCTCAGCGCAGCCAAGGCAGTGGGTTGGGGAACGACGTCGTCACGTAGTACCCATAACAGCGCCGATTCGTCATCGGCAAGAACCGTCGTGACCGCGTCACCGACGCCACCGTGAACGGGAACAATGCGGTACCCACCGGGAACCAGCAGCTCGCCACCCGTGGCATCCGCGATGATAATCGTGTCGACGGCTACCGTCTGCTGCGTGAGTTTCTCGAGGACCTCGTCGAGGCGCTCACCCGACCGTCGCGTGACGACAATCGCGGTGACCGCGTCGCAGGTGATCGAGGGCACCACAGCGTGTTACGCGCGGCGGCGGAATCGACGGCGTTCGCGCTCGGACAGGCCGCCCCAGATGCCGAAACGTTCGTCGTTTTCCAGGGCAAATTCGAGGCACTCGCTCTTGACCGAGCATGAGGAACAAATACGCTTTGCGTCGCGGGTCGAACCACCCTTTTCCGGGAAGAAAGCTTCCGGGTCGGTCTGCGAGCACAGAGCGTCTGCCTGCCATGCCAGCGGGTTGTCGTCGCCAACACCACCGTTCGAGACCCCGGGGACACCCAACTTAACGGGATCAACAAACCAGTTCTCTGGAACAGTGTTGCGATACTCCGTCATGTCGTTTTCCTGTCGAGGTGGTGGGCGTTACAACACTAATTACACCCGTGTTATTTCAATTCGTCAAGTCCACATTTGTCTCGCGCGTGGCGATGTTCGCAAAAGCGAACTTTCTCCCGAGCTGAGGAAACCTATCGGACGGGACGATGCGCGATGAAGACCGTTCCATTTCCTGCAATTTGTGCCAAAAACTCGCCCGCTTCGATAAAGAAGGCGCGAGTCGGAGTCGCCGACTCCGCATTCTGGGCCACGAGATCAACACTGCCCGATGTCACCACAGCGATGGCGGGGCCCTCGATATTCAGGGCGGCGTCCCGTCCGTCCACCACCACACGCGTGACGGCAAAGTCGTCGATCGGTGGCTCGAAGACGTCGATTCCCGGCGCCGGGCTGCGCGGGACTACCCGTGGTGCAAACGCCTCGGCATCCATGATCCGCGCTAGTTCCGTGACA
Organism: Microbacteriaceae bacterium MWH-Ta3; assembly: GCA_003053925.1. Lineage (GTDB taxonomy): Bacteria > Actinomycetota > Actinomycetes > Actinomycetales > Microbacteriaceae > MWH-TA3. The sequence goes on along the minus strand of QBKD01000001.1, from coordinate 1,011,252 downwards.
TCGACGTGTTTCGCTGTCAGTCCGCCACGCACGACGTTGTCGCTCGAGGCCATGACCTCGACACCCAGTCCGTGCAGATAGGCGTGCATACATCCGGCGGGAACAAAAAGTGATTCGCCGGCCGCCAGCACGACGTGATTCAGCAGCAACGACACCACAATTCCAGGGTCGCCTGGGTACTTCGTGGCAGCGAGTCGCGCAACGTCCAGCGCGTCGGCCGCAACGGAATCGGCGAGAACCACGGTCGAATTCGTCAGAGCATTGCTCAGCGACGAAACCGGCGCAGGGTTGCCCAAAATCCACGTGACCGCGGATGCAGAGCCCGCCACGAGTGCCGCACGCACCGCATCGATATCGCCTGCCGCTTCCGGTAGTGCGTGGGACAGAGCGGACAGAATTGCCTGAATCTGCTCTGTCGGCCGAAAACCACTCAGGGCCGAGAATCCATCCGTCAAGGCAATGATGATCTCAGGCTTGTGGTTGTCGTCTCGATAGTTTCGATCCGCGGAATCGACAGGAATGCCCTGCGCATTTTCGGCGGCAAACGCCACCTGGGCTTGCACACGAGTGGGATGCACCTGAATCGACAGCGGCTGCGCGACGGCCAGCAGCTTAACAAGGAACGGCAAGTCACGACCTCCCGAGCGGTCCGGGTGCTGCGCAATCCACTCGCGGAGGGTAGTAGACGGGTCGGAAACGAGCACTGCGGAGTGCGCTGCGTGATCGCCCAACCACAGTTCTGCCTCGCGTGAATTGGGCCGCGAGACACCTGCTAGGGCCGACAGCGCGCCGAGGGAACCCCACGCATAATCACGCGGCGTGTTCGCAATTTCAAACACCCAGTCCCCCTCAACTCCTCTGGCTAGGATAGTGGCGGTGCGGAAAATTCTCCTGAGCAATGCGGCGGTGGTTACAGTCCTCGCCGTCATCTTCGCGGGTGATTTCTTCCGCAATGCACTCACCGTATGGGGTTGGGGCGCGCTCGCCTTGCTGGCAATGGTGTGGGGATACCTTGTCGTCATTCGCACGAAGGTGTCATGGCGCGCTGTCCCGCTGCCGTTCCTGTTATTCGTTTTGTGGGCGGTGGCCAGCGTCAGTTGGTCGGTGTATTCGAGCACCGCGGCGCTCGGCGCATTCATTCTTGTGGGCAGCGTTGTGTGCGGCATCGCCTTGGCCGTCAGTATCCCTTTCGACCATCTGGTGCACCTGATGGCGCGCACGCTGCGCATTATTCTGGCGGGTTCGGTGGTGTTCGAAATCGGTGTCGCACTGACAGGCCGGCCGCTCTTCCCCGTGGGATTCACACCCACCGCAACCACGCCGATCGAATTCGCGTGGTCGAGGGGCCATTTCTTTGAGTTCGACCAGCGCATCCAGGGTCTTGTCGGCAACGCCAACCTCCTCGGAATGCTCGCGGTACTCGCCCTACTGATGGCCCTCGCACGATTCCGCTCGGGGCGCGGCACGCGCAGTCGCACCATCGCCGACTTCGCGCTCTCGGGCCTGATCGTGTGGCACACGTATTCCGCAACCGTGGTATTCATCCTCATCGCCGTCAGCTTCGCCGCTTTCATCATTTACCTGGGTCGCCACCGTGCGAATCCCGCCTATCGCGCCGCACTAGTCATGACGATTGGTGGCGGAACCATGATCGTGGCGCTCATCCTCCTGAACTGGCCCCTTGTTGCGAGCCTCCTGGGCAAGACGCCGGACTTTACGAACCGCTTGGACATTTGGCTGGAGGTCATGGCCCGCTCACGGGACATGCCTCTGCTGGGCCACGGCTTCGTGGGCTTCTGGCCCGACTGGGAACCGTATTTCGGCTTTCACTACCTGGACGGCAAAAATGTGGGCCAGGCACACAATGCGTGGCTGGATATCGTACTGCAGGTCGGTGCGGTCGGTCTCGTGCTGTTCCTCTTTGCGCTGGGTCAGATTGTGTGGCGACTGTTCCAGCACGCGATCGACGACATCGACCCGCTGCACTCGTTACCGCTGTTGCTGCTGACGGCCCAGACCGTTCAGACGCTTACCGAAAGCCGCATTCTGACGGAATGGGGAATCGTTCTGTTCGCATTGTGGGCGGCGCAGACCTCGAAACAATTCGAACACCAGATTCTGGACCAGCCAACGACCAACGAGCTGTCAACACCACTCGACGCATCGACCGAGGGCACCTCCGAGAACCCTCGCTAACCGGCGGGAGTCGTTACGGTTCCGCCCTGGAAGCGCTGCGTCCATACGCCGTCGCGCAGAGATGCGTTCGCAATCGGCCATCCCAGGCTGCCGCGGTAGTAGTTCTTCGCGCGATATGCCAGCCACATTTTGTTGGGCATGGCGAATGCGCCTGTCGGTCCCTGAATAATGAATCCACCCACGAACTGCTGGCGCACACCCGTGGTGCCGCGAGCGCCGCTGACCACGATTTCCGCACTGCGCGGGTTGCCCAGGTACGACTTCACACCGCGCACGCTGGCGTAGCGTGACCCGATGGCGCCCTTGACCAGCCAGTTCGCGTTTGCGGCGGTACGAACCAGAGTTCCTGAGGTAAAGCGCTGCGACATGTCCCCTGCCGTCGATACCTCGTGTTGCAGAATCGGCCAACCGGCTTTCGCGGGGCCACCCAATGCGCTCAGGGCTCGGCTGATCTCAATGGGCACCATCTGCACAGAATTCGCGGATTCGTACACCATTCCCGCAGCGAAACGCTGACGACGGCCCTCACCAAAGGTTCCCGCGTTGACCGCAACGGGCTCAAGCACCGGCAGGCCCCAGGCACCATCGATGCCGCCCATGGTTTTCACGGTCGAGGCAATGCGACCGGTCAGCGTCATGAGCGTGCCCGTCGTTGTGGACATCACATAGCCGCCGGTGAACTCTTGTTCACAGACCGCATCCTCGCAACGACCCACCGTTGATGGCCATCCCAGTGCGCCCGACGGCCCGCCCTGCGTCATCCACGAGTCGTAGACATCGTTGGGAAGCGCATAGGTCACGTTGTCGGGGGTGCGCACAATCTGGCCGTTGCGCATCTGCTGTCGTTCGCCGACCCCATTCGCGCCACCGTCCAGCGCAATGAGGTTACCAACGGGGACACCCATCCAGCCGGTGGGCCCACCCTCGGCAAGGTAGGCATCGCCGATCGCACCCACGACCTTACGAATCACGCCCAGATAGTTCCACTGGGTCACGCCGTGCTCGTACTGGATGTAACACCAGTCAGCGGTAACGGTGCACGACGAGGAACTCACCGCGGCACCCAGTTCGCTGGACGTTAACTCGGGCAACGATTCCTTGTGGTCCAGCAGGTTTGCCTTGCCGTCGAACCACGTGGTGTAGTACTCCCAAAAATTGCTGTTTCCGTAAGCGGAACAGGAATCCCCGGTGCCATACAAATTTGCCAAGGCGGCTGCATTCGGAGTGTACGGGGTGTATCGGTACAACGCGTGAGTTGCCACGTTTTCGACGTACACCGACTTGGAACCACAGGGGTACGAACCATCATCGGCTGGCGGGTGGTAGTAAATATTCGAGGTGCGGTACGGCGGCGCATAGGCCAAATAGTGGTAACTTGCCGGGCTTGAATAGCGCTTCAGCTGGCTTGCGCCGTAGTACACCTGGTTGAAGAACCCGAAATAGTAGGAATCGCACGCCGCGGTGTCCGGACATCCCATACCCATTGCCGTGCGCAAACTGCTGGCCGACGGGTTGGTCTTCGTGATGAGACCGTTCTCTTTGTGCAGCGTGACCAAAATTGCTTTGGCGCTGATTCCACAGGCCACCTGCACCTTGTAAATAATGCGTGAAGCGGGCTCGTTCGCTTCTCCCGCATAGGGACGACATAGCGGATTTGCCAGATCGGATGCACCATTGATGTAGGTCTGCGGCCGCGATGTGGTTGTCTGCGTGTAGACGTTCAGGCACAGATCGGACGACGACAGGCACGTACCGATTTTCTTGTCGAGGAAGGCCTGGATTTGCGCCTCGGTCAGACCACTGGAGTCGTAAAACGCGGTGTCACTGATGATGTTGCCGGGCTTAAAGTCCGCTCCATTCAGTGTGATCGCAGAGGCAGGGGCTGCAACAAGAATCGTCGAGGTCACAACAGCCGCGGTGGTAACCGCAACGGCGCGCGCCCAGAGCGTGCTTATCCATCGCATGATTCCACCCCGTTTCGGCCCATTTGCTCCCTGCCAAAATTGTACCCGCGGGGTCAAAATCGGTCAGCATCCGGCGCGCTCAAGCTTCGCGGGTGACCCTATTAGTCTTCGGCAACCGGCGGATACATGGCGTCGTGAACCAGCTGGCGAATCAGTGGGTAGTCCACGTACAGATTGTCGATTACGGGTGGCGCAAGCTCCACCTTGATCAGGTCGAGGGTGCGTGCCTTGCCGCCCAGGTCCACAAAGGTACCCACCATGGACTGCGGCACATCGGTCTGAATCATCTCGCGGCTTGCCGACGCCAGGTGCTGGAATTCGGCAATGACGGTGGCCGGCTTGATTTGCCGCAGCACCGCCTCTTGAATTTGTCGTTGATGGCGCATGCGGTCGAAGTCCGTGATGTTGCATCGCGAACGCGCGTAGCGCAGAGCCGTGACGCCGTCCATGTGCTGCACACCCACCTCGAAGGTATTGGTGATGGGCTGACCGTTCGTGCACACGTCGACCTTCTCGGTCACATTGATGTCCACACCACCGAGGGCATCGATAAGCGCCTTGAAGCCGTTCATATCGATGATCACGTAGAACTGCACGGGAACACCGACAATGCCCTCGACCGCGTCACGTGTTGCCTCGATGCCCGGAGTCGAACCCTCGGCAATCGCGTTGGGATACAGCTCCGGGTGCTCTTCGGCCCACGGGTAGATGTACGACACGAGGCATTCGTCGCCGCAATTGAATCCGTCGGGCCAGACATCGAGCATCGGTGATCCGTCCGAGAACGGCGCGTTGTACAGGTTGCGGGGGATGCCCACAATTGCTACTTGGCCCGTCACGGCATCAACGCTGACAAAACTGATCGAGTCGGGGCGCAGGCCAATGCGCGACTTCCCCGCATCGCCGCCCAGCAACATGAAGGTGTACTTGCCATCGATGGGGTCGACCGCGATGGTATCGGCAAAAACTGCGCCCAACGTGGAATTCGAGGTGCTGGCAATGACGGCCGCATACGATGCGACACCGGCGGGGGCCACCAGCGCAAACACCGCGAGCGCGGCAAGCCAACCGCGACGGCGAGCGTCCACTGCGACAAACCTCACCAAGCGCACGGTGTCAAAGGCCGCAATAAACCAGATGGCGGCCGCCACAAGTGCGAGGGCCTGAATAATGACCAAGCCGAACGCCGAAGTCACGAAACCGAGGAACCAGCCGCGCGCAGCGAAATACAGCGCAACGGCCACGAGTGCGGAGCCCACCAGCGTCAGCCACAACGCCACCAGCACACGGCCGAATCGGCGGTGACCGGCCAGAATCTGAGCGGAACCGGGCATCAACAGCGAGAGCATGAGCAGCCACACGGCACGGCGCGTCATCACCGCGGCGTTACGGGTGTCGGGGTTACGAAGTGGCGATGTCAGACTCACGACAGAGAATCTTGGAGTGCGGCGTTCTTGTGTTCCACCATCGACTTCAAATCGGCGGCGTACTGGGCCAAACGACCGTCAATATCGGGGTTCGCGATGGACAACATGCGCAGCGCCAACAGCGCGGCGTTCGTAGAGTTTCCGATGGCAACGGTCGCAACGGGAATGCCCGCAGGCATCTGCACAATCGACAGCAAGGAATCCATACCATCCAAGCGGGCCAGTGGCACGGGAACGCCGATCACGGGAAGGGTCGTGACTGAGGCAATCATGCCCGGCAGATGTGCAGCACCGCCCGCACCCGCAATGATTACGTCGATACCGTTGCCGCGAGCGGCCTTCGCCCACTCGATCATTTCTTCGGGCGTACGGTGAGCGCTAATTACCTGAACACTGCATGCGATACCAAACTCGTCGAGCACGGTCTTTGCGGCCGACATAACGGGCCAATCGGAATCCGAGCCCATAACAATTGCAACATGGAGGTTGTTCACGTGTTTCATGCTAGTTTGCGTCACTCAAAAACGGCGGCCACGGCGCGCGCGTCGGCCAGAACCTGGGCCAGATCCGAGCCAGAGGTAGTCACGTGCCCCACCTTGCGTCCCAATCTCGGTTCCTTACCATAGTTGTGCAACTTCACATCGGGATGCTTCGCGGCGAACTCGTATCGGGACACGTCCATCGCCCCAAACACATTGATCATGGCCGACCATTCGGCGCGCGATTCGGTTGATCCCAGCGGCAGGTCGAGGACCGCACGAACATGCTGTTCGAATTGCCCCGTGACGCTACCCTCCATGGTGACGTGACCCGAGTTGTGGGGGCGCATCGCCAGCTCGTTGATGATGATGCGCTCGTCAACGGTTTCGAACATCTCGACCGCCAGTACGCCGGTCACATCGATGCCCTCCGCCACACGCACGGCGATGTCGGCAGCCACCTCGATCAGTCGGCTGTTCGCATGAGGCGCGGGCAGCACGACCTCACTGCACACGCCACCCTTCTGCACGGTCTCGACAACGGGCCAGGCGCGCACTTCGCCGCTGGGGCGACGGGCGACAAGGGATGCCAATTCGCGTGTGAAATCGACGAGTTCCTCCATCAGGACCGGCCCCGACTCGAGCCACTCCTGAATCTCGGAGGCCGCGGAAATCACGCGCACTCCCTTGCCGTCGTAACCGCCACGCGGGGTTTTCGCCACGGCGCGACCGCCGTTTTCGGAAATGAAGGCATCCACATCTGCGGCAGATTCGGCCCGCGCCCACACGGGCATGGGCAGTCCCAGTTCGGCCAGACGCTCGCGCATCAGAAGCTTGTCCTGCGCGAACTGCAGGGCGTGCGCGCCGGGGTGAACGGGAATCCCGCGCTGTGCCAACGCCGCCAGAACGGGTGCAGGAACGTGCTCGTGGTCGAAAGTGATTGCGTCGACGCCCTCGGCAAACGCCAGAACGGTATCGACATCCCGGTAGTCCCCGACTGCTGTCGCGGCGGCGCGCGCAGACGAGCCCTCGACTTCGGCCAACACGCGAATATCGACGCCCAATTCGACAGCGGGACCAATCATCATGCGGGCCAACTGTCCGCCACCAATGACTCCGAGTACCGTCATGGCCGCCCCTTTTCGTTTCACATCCGCTTGTGCGTCAATCCTATTGACCCGCTAGCATCGCCGAACCCGCGTTACGGGGTGGGACGCCCAGAGTTCGCGCGCATCAGTTCCACCAACGAGGCACGTACCTTCGCCACTGTCGCAACATCGCGAATCACAAAAGGCCGTTCCATGCCCGAATTCAGTTCGATGTCCCCGCTGCCCGCCATCGATTGGCCGATGTTTTGGTGCACCGCAATATCCACGATGCGGTCGAACCCAATCCGATGGTGCCGTCGGCGCAGAATTCCCGACGTCACGACGATGTCCGATTCGGTGATCGTGGTGATCGTCGAGACCCACCGCAGGTAGGGCCGCACGCAGACAACGAGGCCCAGAATAACCGCCGCCCCCGCACCTAGGACGGGGAAAGGCTCGGGGAGGGCGGGCAACCACAGCGCCGCAGCCCCCACTAATCCCATTGCCGCAAGAAAGGGAATCACCAGAACGCGGCCATGACCGCGCAAACGAACAACGACCTCGTCACCATGAGTCGGGGCGTGATGCGCACCCTCGGAAAGGTGGCTCATGTCTCCGCAATCTGGTGTCGCAGGTGGGTGACATCTCCCGCGGAAATCACGCGGCATTCTCCGGCAGATTCCACAACGAGAGCACCGTCTGGTGCAAGACCCACCGCACGGCCCGTCACCGATGTGCCATCGGGCAGGTCGGCACGGACCTCACGCCCGATGGTGTCCAACGCGTGGGTCAGCCGTTCCATCACCGCGGGTGTGACACCGCCGTCCACAAGACCCAACATGTGTGAGCGCCAGGCCGGCGCAAAGTCGAGGGCGTCCACACGGATGCCGTGAATCGACAGCGAGGTCGCCGTGGGAACCGGCAAGTTGTCCCGATCAACAGCGATATTGATACCCACGCCCACAATCACCTGGCCATCAGTGGTCAATTCGCACAGTATTCCCGCGACCTTGAGTCCGTCAATCAGCACGTCGTTTGGCCACTTCAGGTCGACACGGATATCGGTCATTCCGCGCAAAGCATCAACCACGGCAAGACCCGCCAGCAACGGCAGCCAGGTGATATCGGTGGCCCGCGCCACTCGCGAGGTATCGACGACGAGGCTCATGGCCAAAGATTGTCCGGGTGGACACGCCCAGGTGCGGTCATGACGGCCACGGCCACCCGTTTGATTGAGTGTCGCCACCATCGAACCATGGCGATACTCAGCGGATTTCGCATCGGCGTTGGTCGACACTGTTGCGGAACGCCACTCGATGGTGGGCATAGCCGGTACTACGGTCATGAACTAGCCCGTAAAGCCGGCCCAGGTGGTGTCGCCGCGCTGTACCGAGGCACGGCCTTTGCGCACAGATGCCGCCCACCGATAAGTGGTGTCGGGGTCATCGACAGCCCCGCCCTCGACCAACATGGCCGCGACGACCGCAATCGCTGCTGCCGCATCCTCGGGAGTCGGGTTTCCCGACTCCACGCGAATGTCTCCCACCTCGAAATCGGTCACAGCGGGATGTTTCCGTGCTTCTTGGCGGGAAGCGTCGCGCGCTTGTCCTTCAATGCTCGCAACGAGCGAATGATCGCCACGCGGGTCATGAAGGGGTGAATGACATTGTCAATTTCACCGCGTTCGGCCGCGAGGAACGGGCTTGCCACCTTGTAGGTGTATTCATTCGCCAGCTTGGTACGCACCGCATTGACGTCCTCGCCATTGGCTTCCGCCTCTTTGAGTTCGTTGCGGTACAAAATGTTGACGGCACCCTGGCCGCCCATCACGGCAATTTCCGCCGTGGGCCAGGCCATGTTGATGTCCGCGCCCAGCTGCTTCGAACCCATCACAATGTACGCACCACCGTAGGCCTTGCGGGTGATAACGGTCACCAGCGGCACAGTCGCCTCGGCATACGCGTAGAGAAGCTTCGCGCCACGGCGGATAACACCCGACCATTCTTGGTCGGTGCCCGGCAGATAGCCGGGTACGTCAACGAGCGTGATGATGGGCAGACCGAAGGCGTCACAGAACCGCACGAAACGGGCAGCCTTTTCACCGGCCGCAATGTTCAAAGTGCCGGCCATTTGGTTGGGCTGGTTCGCAATGACACCCACCGGCTTGCCCTCGACGCGCGCGAAACCGATGATGATGTTCGGTGCGTACAGGGGCTGAACCTCGAGGAACGAATCGGCATCAACCGTGTGCGCAATGACATCGAGCATGTCGTACGGCTGGTTGGGGCTGTCCGGAATGATCGTGTCCAACTTGCGGTCGTCATCGGTCGGTTCATCGCTGGCGATTGTCGCGTATTCGGGCAGGTCGGCCAGGTTGTTCTGGGGAAGGTACGACACGATGGACCGCGCGTAGTCAAATGCATCGGGCTCGTCGCTTGCGAGGTAGTGCGATACACCGCTGACACTGTTGTGTGCCAGAGCGCCGCCCAGTTCTTCCATACCCACATCTTCACCGGTGACGGTCTTGATCACGTCGGGTCCGGTCACGAACATCTGGCTGGTCTTATCAACCATGATGACAAAATCGGTCAGTGCCGGCGAGTACACGGCTCCACCCGCGGCGGGACCACAAATGATGGAAATCTGCGGGATAACGCCACTCGCGGCGGTGTTCAAGCGGAAAATTTCGCCGTACTTACCCAGGGCGATGACGCCCTCCTGGATACGGGCTCCACCCGAGTCTAGGATTCCGATGATGGGAACGCCTGCGCGCAGTGCATACTCCATGACCTTGATGATCTTGTCGCCGGCGACCTCGCCCAGCGAACCACCGAACACGGTGAAGTCCTGCGAATAGATTGCCACCTGACGGCCGTGAATGGTTCCGACACCGATGATGACCGAGTCGCGCTCGGGACGGTTCCCCGTGGCACCAAACGTGTCGCCGCGCTGGCGCACAAACTTGTCAATTTCCGTGAAGTGCGTTCCCGGGTCAATGAGCTGCTTGATGCGCGCCATCGCCGAGTTCTTACCCTTGGCCTGCTGCTTGTCGGCTGCGGCCTCCTGGGCCCCCTCCAACTTCTTCAGGCGGTTGGTGAAGTCGGCGAGACGACCAGCGGTGGTGGTCAGGTCGGGAATGTCATTCGTGGTCACAGGCTCAGACTACTCAAGCGCGGAGTGAATCGGGCTTATTTCCGAACAACAACACTTCTCATATTCCCTTGTGGTGATTCACACACGCACCAACAGGCAGTACCGGCGAAATTTACGGCAGATTAGTCACGAACGAGCGTGACGACCGTTTCCACGTGGTGTGTGTGTGGGAACATGTCCAGCGCGCGCAGGAAAACGGGGCTGTATCCGGCCTCGGCGGCATAGGCAATGTCACGAGACAACGCCACGGGGTCGCACGCGACATAAATAATCTGCGCGGGCGCAGCAGCCGTGAGCATGTCCATCACCTCACGGCCGGCGCCGGCACGCGGCGGGTCGAGGATAATCGAGGCGGCACGCAGGCGCTCGCGGTCACCCGCGGTTTGCGTCGCCATGAAACCTCGCAGCCACTTGTCGACTTTCTCGGTCACTGCCGTTGCGCCCAGCCATTCGGCAAGGTTCTCGCTGGCGTGATCGGTTGCACGAGGGCTGAATTCGACACTGGTGATGCGGGTCGACTTTCCGCCCACCTCGGCCAGGGCCGCGGCCAGAAGTCCGACACCACCGTAGAGGTCGAGGTTGTGCCCAGCAGGATCCAGCAGCTCGGGAAGAATCGCGGCACGAATTGCGTCGGTCAGGGCCTGCGGCGCAGCGTGATGGACCTGCCAGAAGCCTTGGTCGTCCAGCTGGAATTCGCGGTCTCCCACCATTTCACGAATCACCATGGGCTTCTGTTCGCCCACGATCATGCGCGGGTCCCCCGCCGACGGCGACAACACGTCTACCGTCTCGATGCCCTGAATGTATTGATCTAACGGCGCAATCTCGTTGATACCGGCAGAGGCCAGTGGCAGGTTGGGAACCTGAATCACGGAATGCGACCGTCGCGCACGGGGGCCAATCTTGCCGCGGTCATCCACGTGCAGACGAACACGTGAACGCCAGCCCAGGCCCTGGGCATCGTCGTCGCCCGGCATAGCCAGTACGTCGCCCAACAATGAATCGACCTCGACCGCACTGAGCTTGCCAAATCGCTGCAGCGAATCCGCGATGACGCGACGCTTCAGCTCGCGCTGGAAAGGCAAATCGATGTGGCCGAAATCCGCACCACCCGCACGGCGCTCGGGGTCAACATCCAGAGATGCGGCATCCCACACGTGGCCAATCCGGTGCTCGCTGGCATCGATGACGCGCACCACATCGGCGCGCCAAAAGTTCTTCTTGGAATCGTCAGTAACGCGTGCGACAACCTGTTCCCCCGGAATCGAGTCGGAAATAAACACCACTCGACCGTCGACTCGTGCGACGCCAAAACCGCCGTGTGCAATTCCCGAAATTTCAGCCTGAATCTCACGGCCCAACCATTCACCCATCCCTCTAGCCTAGGGCGCGATATTCTCGCGGGTATGCGTTTCTATTTGGCCTCCACATCGCCCGCTCGTTTGCAGACCCTGCGCAATGCGGGCGTCGAGCCCATCGCCATCGCTCCGGGCGTTGACGAAGATGCGGTTGTCGCCGCCGCTGGCGCGCTGTCGGCACACGACATGGTGGCGCTTTTGGCTCAGGCGAAAGCCGAGGCCGTAATCAACCAGCACGGCCCGGACATCGACGGGTTCGTGTTCGGTGGCGACTCGGCATTTGTGTTAGATGACGTCATTTATGGGAAACCGCATACTGCCGAAGTCGCGCGCGAACGCTGGTTGCGCCAACGTGGCCGCACCGGTCTGTTGTATTCGGGGCACTGGCTGGTGGATCATCGAGGCGGTGCCGCGGGCGCAGCGGTGGGTGCCGTCAGCGTAGCCACCGTTCACTTTGCGGATGTCAGTGATTCCGAAATCGACGCATATATTGCCACGGGTGAACCGCTGTACGTCGCCGGCGCCTTCACTATCGACAGCCTCGGTGCGGCATTTGTGACCGGCATCGAGGGCGACCCCCACACGGTCGTCGGCATCAGCATCCCCGGGCTTCGCACCATGGCCCAGGATTTGGGCGTGGAGTGGACGGATTTCTGGAACCGATAGTTGTCGCCAGACACCGTGAAATTCGCCTTCATTTGTGGATGTCACATAAACACTCAGTAGGTGCACCCCAATAGGCTGTCGTCATGACCCGTATTACGAAGGTACTCATTGCCAACCGTGGCGAGATTGCTGTCCGCGTTATTCGTGCCGCAAAGGATGCGGGAATTGCCTCGGTGGCCGTCTATGCGAACCAGGATCGCGACGCCCGTCACGTGAAGCTGGCCGACGAAGCATATTCACTAGACGGCACGACAAGCGCCGAAACCTACCTGGTCATTGACAAGATTCTCGCGATTGCGAAACGATCGGGCGCCAACGCCATTCACCCCGGCTACGGCTTCCTTGCCGAAAACGCCGACTTCGCGCGCGCGGTTGCGGCAGCGGGCATCATCTGGATCGGCCCGTCACCCGAGGCCATCGAGCGCCTGGGCGACAAGGTCAGCGCCCGCCACGTGGCAGAGAAGGTTGGCGCACCGCTGGCCCCCGGAACCATCAACCCCGTGTCGACTGCCGAGGAAATCCTCGAATTCGTCGACACTCACGGACTGCCCGTTGCCATTAAGGCCGCTTTCGGCGGCGGCGGTCGTGGCCTGAAGGTCGCCCGTACCCGCGAGGAAATTCCCGAACTGTTTGAATCCGCAACGCGCGAGGCTGTCGCCGCTTTCGGCCGCGGCGAATGCTTCGTGGAAAAGTACCTCGACAAACCCCGCCACGTTGAGACCCAGTGTCTGGCAGACGCGCAGGGCAACGTCGTTGTTGTCTCGACGCGCGACTGCTCGTTGCAGCGTCGCCACCAGAAGCTGGTCGAGGAAGCACCCGCACCATTCGTCACGGAAGCCCAGCGCGAACTGCTGTACACCGCCTCGAAGAACATCCTGCGCGAGGTCGGATACCTGGGAGCCGGCACCTGCGAATTCTTGATCGGATCCGACGGAACCATCACCTTCCTCGAGGTCAACACCCGACTTCAGGTGGAACACCCCGTGTCCGAAGAGGTCACCGGCCTCGACCTCGTGCGCGAGCAGTTCCGCATTGCCGAGGGTGGACTGGTGGACTACCCGGACCCCGTTATCACGGGTCACTCGATCGAATTCCGTATCAACGGCGAAGATCCCGGCGCGAACTTCCGCCCCACTCCCGGTCCCGTCAAGTCGATGCGCCTGCCCGGTGGTCCCGGCATTCGCGTCGACAGCGGCGTGACCACGGGTGATGTCATCTCGGGTTCGTTCGATTCACTTCTCGCCAAGCTCATTGTCACGGGCACCGACCGCAAGGACGCGCTAGCCAAGGCGCGTCGCGCACTCGCCGAGTTCGAGGTCGAAGGCCTGCCCACCGTTCTGCCGTTCCACCGCGCGGTCGTGACCGACCCCGCGTTTGCTCCCACCGGCGATGACGCATTCAGCGTGTACACCAGCTGGATCGAGACCGAATTTGCCAATGAGATTCTGCCCTGGCAGGGTCAGCTCGAGGCAGCACCGGAACCCGAGCTGCGCCACAGCGTTGTCGTCGAGGTAGACGGCAAGCGCGTCGAGGTATCCGTGCCCGACAACTTGATTCCCACGTCATCACGAGCTCGCAAGGCCGTGGCGCCCCAGCGTTCAAAGACGGCACACGGTCACACGGGGGGCGGCGGAAACGCCGTGAAGTCGCCCATGCAGGCGACCGTCGTGAAGATCGCAGTGGCCGAGGGCGATCATGTCGTCGCGGGCGACCTCATTGTCGTGCTCGAGGCGATGAAGATGGAACAGCCCATCGCCGCACACAAGGACGGCATCATCACCGGCATCAACGCCGAGGTTGGTGCCACCGTGTCCAGCGGTCACCTGCTTCTCTCGATTACCGACCCGGCCGAGTAGTTCGAGATGCGCGCACAATCCGCGCGCTTAGCGGGCGGATTGTGCGCGCAGCGCCGTGTGCATGCCCTTGGCGGCATCGACAATCGCGCCGGCGAGTGACGGGTAGACACTCCACGAACGCGCGAGCTGATCGATGGTGTGGCGGTGCTCCATGGCAAACGAAATCAACAAAATGAGTTCCGAGGCCTTCGGCCCCACAATCACGCCACCAATCACAATCCCCGACTCGGGTTGCGCGATCAGCTTGATAAAACCGTCGGTCACACCCTGCATCTTCGCGCGAGCGTTGGATTCCAGGTCAAGTTTGTAGACCACACCCGCGACCTCGCCATTCTGAACGTCCAGCTCGGAGGTACCCACCGTCGCAATTTCGGGCGAGGTAAAAATGTTGCTGGTCACCACGCGCATGTCCAAAGGCTTTGCGAAATCACCCAGCGCGTGGAACACAGCGGTACGACCCTGGTGCGAAGCTACCGAGGCCAACGGCATGGCATTGCTGCAGTCACCCACCGCGTAGATTCCCGGCACGCTCGTGCACGCCACGCGATTGACGGGGATGTGCCCCGACGCGGTGAGTTCGACGCCCGCGGCTTCCAAACCCAGATTCGCCGTGTTGGGAATGGATCCCACGGCCACCAGGCAGTGGCTGGCCTCCAGAATGCTGCCGTCGCCCAGCGTAACTTTCACCACATCGCCGTCGCGCACCACGGATTGCGCTCGGTTATTGGACAGAACGGTGGTGCCGCGCTTGCGGAATACTTCTTCCAGCAGGTCGGCAGCGTCGGCATCTTCGCCGGGCAATACGCGGTCGCGACTCGAGACCAGGGTAACCTTGGCCCCCAAGCTGGCATAAGCCGAGGCAAACTCGGCACCCGTCACACCCGAACCAATCACCACAAGATGCTCGGGAACGGAATCGAGGTTGTACAGCTGCTTCCACGTCAGAATTCGTTCGCCATCCGGCTTCGATGAATCAAGCTCGCGGGGATGTGCACCCACCGCAACGATGACGGTTTCGGCATCGAGCGTGTCAAAATCTTTAGGCTGCGCGCCACCCGTGGACACGATCACGCGCTTGGGGCCATCCAGCCGACCTTCGCCCGCAATAATCCGCACGCCGGCGGCCTTGAGGGTTTCATGCATGTCGTGGGATTGTTCCTTTGCGAGGCGCAACAGCCGTTCGTTGACAGCGGCCAGGTTCACCAACACGTCGGGCCGAACGGCACGTCCGCTGTCGCCCGTGACGGTGAATCGAACACCCAGATCTGCGGCCTCGGCGATTGCCTGGGCGGCCTCTGCCGTGGCGATTAACGACTTCGAGGGAACCACGTCAGTGAGCACCGCACTACCGCCTACACCCGAGCGTTCGATCAGCGTCGCATCGGCACCAAGTTGTGCTGCGGCGAGCGCCGCCTCGTAACCACCCGGTCCTCCACCAATGACGACGACACGATGGGCACGAGGGGTTGCACTGTTCACGTACTTATTGTTTCACGGTGCGGGAACTTCGCTCGTATTCGCAGGCTCTCCACCTCGCGCCGATGGCCCACGAAGAATAGGCTGGGTGCATGGATATTCGCTCAACGTCGTGCTGCTCATCTGATTCCTGCTGCGAAAGCGTGGGAAACCCGCTGGACAATCCCGCCGCGAACCCGCGGGATATCGCCGCACAGGCGGCCGCGCAAATCGCCGCCGCTACGGGCGTGGCTCACCACGACATTGCATTGACTCTGGGAAGTGGCTGGGCAAAGGCCGCCGATCTCGTCGGTGAACTTGTCGCCGAAATCCCCGCGACCGACATTATTGGCTTCAGCAAGCCCGCTGTCGAAGGCCACGTGGGAACGATTCGCAGCCTGCGCACGCCGAACGGAAAAAACGTCCTGATCATCGGTGCGCGCACCCACTTTTACGAAGACCACGGCGTCCGTCGGGTTGTGCACTCGGTGCGTACCGCAGCCGCAACCGGCGCAAAGATTATGGTTCTCACCAACGGAGCGGGTGGCCTGAAGGAAACCTGGGAGCCCGGCACCCCCGTGCTGATCAGCGACCACATCAACCTCACCGCCTCGTCGCCACTGGAAGGCGCGACTTTTATCGACCTCACGGATCTGTATTCCGCGCGACTGCGCGAGGTGGCCCGCACCGTCAAGGCAGACCTCGACGAGGGAATCTATGCCCAGTTCCGCGGTCCGCACTACGAGACCCCCGCGGAAGTTCAGATGGTCAAGCACATGGGCGGTCACATTGTGGGCATGTCCACTGCGCTGGAAGCAATCGCCGCCCGCGAGGCCGGAATGGAAGTTCTGGGTTTCTCGCTGATCACTAACCTCGCCGCGGGAATCTCGCCGAACCCCCTCTCGCACCAGGAAGTCATGGAATCGGGCAAGGCTGCCGAGCCCGTGATTTCGCAATTACTCGCCTCTGTTGTTGCCGCCCTCTAGGGAAGGAACTGCCATGTCACAGGATTACATCGAACGGGCCGAAGCGTGGATCGCGCAAGACCCCGACCCGGAAACCGTTGCCGAACTTCGACCCATCATCGACGCAGCGGCGGCGGGCGACAGCGCCGCCCTGGCCGACCTGGACTCCCGGTTTGGAACACGCCTGACCTTTGGAACGGCGGGCCTTCGCGGCGAGCTGGGTGCCGGAACCAACCGCATGAATCGCGTGCTCGTCATGCAGGCCGCGATGGGCTTCGCAAAATTCCTGTTGCAGCGCGAGGCAACCCCCAGCGTGGTCATCGGGTACGACGGCCGCATCAACTCCGATGTGTTCGCCCGCGACTCGGCCGAAATTTTTGCCGGACTGGGAATGGACGTCGTTCTGTTTAACCGCGAAGTTCCCACTCCCGTTGCTGCCACAGCGGTGCGCAGCTTGGGCCTCAGCGCCGGCGTGATGGTCACGGCCAGCCACAACCCTCCTCGCGATAACGGCTACAAGGTGTATCTGGGTGGCGAGGACGAGGGCTCGCAGATTGTGTCGCCCGCCGACCACCAGATTGAAGCCCTAATTCTCGAAGCGGCACTCACGCCCGTCACGGAATATCCGCGCTCGACCAACTATCGCCTGGCCGACGAATCGGTCATCGATTCCTACGTGGCGGAAACCGCAGCGGTGTCCACCCAGCCCGAGTCCCCCGTTCGTTTCGTCTACACGGCGATGCACGGCGTGGGTTGGGAAGTGTCGCAGCGCGCCTATCGTGCGGCTGGCCTGGGAGACGCCGTTGTCGTCGAGGAGCAGATTCACCCCGATGGATCGTTCCCCACGGTTGCCTTCCCTAACCCGGAAGAACCAGGTGCACTTGATCTGGCATACGCCACGGCGGATCGCCACGGAATCGAACTGATTATCGCCAATGACCCCGATGCCGATCGGCTTGCCGTCGCAATCAAGGACAGCGGTACTTGGCGGCGACTGACGGGCAACGAGGTCGGAAGCCTGCTGGGTTGGCGAGCAGCTGAACGGCACCACGGTTCGACGGAACCCGCTGCGCTGGCCGCCTCGATTGTGTCGAGCCCCGCGCTTCGTGCCGTGGCGAACCACTACGGCATTGCCTATTCCGACACCTTGACGGGCTTCAAATTCGTCAACCGGGTCCCTCACCTTATCTACGGCTTTGAAGAAGCACTGGGCTACCTTGTCGACCCCGATAAGGTCCGTGACAAGGATGGCATTTCCGCGGCCGTCGATTTTCTTGCCATGGCCGGCGAACTGCAGGCTCGCGGCGCCACCGTCGCCGATCACCTGCGGGAATTCGCCGCCACCTTCGGCGCATTTGCATCGACACAAATCTCAATTCGCGTCAGCGACCTGTCCCAGATTCCGGCAATCACCTCGAAATTCCGCAGCCAGCCGCCCACGCAGTTGGCGGGACTTGCGGTTACCGCGGTGGATGACTTTTCGAACGGGTTCGAATCGTTTCCCCCGGCCGACCTGGTGCGTTTGACCATCGAGGGCGGTTCGCGTGTAATCGTGCGACCCAGCGGCACCGAGCCCAAGCTAAAGATCTACGTAGATGCTGCCGTTACCGACGGCGACAACCGCGAGGAACGCGTCGCGGCGGTCGTAGCCGCACTCGAAGCCGACCTGCGCGCCTTCATCGCGTAACGTACCCCTCACGCACACTACTCAAGGACACCATGATTTCGTTTACCGATCCCGAGTTCGTCGCCGACCCTTACCCCGGGTTGGCGGAACTTCGGGCCGCCGGCCGGCCCGTGTGGCACGACGAATTGGGAATCTTCCTGGCGCCGGGGTATGACGACGCCAACCAGGTGTTGCGCGCGCGTACGCTGGGACGCATATTCAGCCCCAAGAGCCCCGAGGCGGAATGGCACGATTTCAATTGGTTGCACGCCGATTCGATTCTTGATTCGGAACCGCCCAAGCACACGCGGCTCAAGTCGCTCATTGCGAAGGCGTTTAACCGCACCAAGATTGAAGGACTCCGGCCGCAGGTCGAGGCCCTCACGTCTCGTCTTCTGGACGACATCGAGAACACGATTGCCACGACCGGGCGCTTCGACGTGATCGCCGATTACGCCGAACCTCTGCCTGTCAAGGTCATCGCTGCGCTGCTGGGATTCCCCGACGAAGACGAACACCTGCTGCGCCCTTGGTCACAGGCCATCGTCAAAATGTACGAGGTGAGCCCCACCGAAGCCGAACAGCAGGAAGCCCAGCGGGCCTCGACAGAATTCGCCGACTATGTGCGCGGGCTCATGGAACAGCGCAAGCGCGAGCCCGGCACCGACCTGATTAGCGACCTCGCTGCCGTAGAAGAGGGCGGCGAGAAACTCAATGTTCAGGAACTCATTGCGACCTGTGTGCTTCTGTTGAACGCCGGTCACGAGGCCAGCGTGAATGGCTTTGGTAACGGCATCGTGGCTGCCCTGCAACGCGACGAACAGGCCGAACTCTTACGGTCACGCCCCCGGGAAATCAGCGCCACCGCGCTCGAGGAATTCCTGCGCTTCGATGCACCTTTGCACCTGTTCGAACGCACGGCCACGGCGGACACCGTCATTGGCGGCGTCACCATCCCCGAAGGCCACAAAATCGCGGCGCTGTTGGGATCCGCGAATCGCGACAGCGCAATTTTTGCCGACGCGGACACCATGGACCTCACTCGAGACCCCAACCCGCACATTGGGTTTGGGGCGGGAATTCATTTCTGTCTGGGTGCACCGCTGGCCCGCCTCGAAATGGGAGTGTCGTTGCCCGCCCTGTTCGAGCGCTTTCCGACCCTTCAGCTTGACGCCAAGCCCGAACGCCGGCCCACCTTTGTGTTGCGTGGTTACGAGGCCGTGTACCTGCGCGCCTAGGACACCACAAGGAAAAGATAAAATTGGGGCATGACGCTTCAGAAGGTAATCCTGTATTACGGCTTTGCGCCCGTTGCCGACCCCGCGGCCGTCGTTCTTTGGCAGCGCACGCTGTGCGACAGCCTGGGCCTGAAGGGTCGCATCTTGGTATCGCCGCACGGCATCAATGGCACGGTGGGCGGCGAAATGGAGGCGGTCAAGAAGTATGTTCGCGCCACCAAGCAGTACCCCGGTTTTGGAAAAATAGATTTCAAGTGGTCGGAAGGACAGGGCGACGAATTCCCCCGCCTCTCGGTGAAGGCCCGTAAAGAGTTGGTAGCATTCACGACCCCCGACGACGTCATCGTTGGGATTGATGGAGTAGAAAACGGCGGCATCCACTTGAAGCCAGCCCAGGTTAACGAACTGGTGGCCACACGTGGTGACGATGTCGTCTTTTTCGACGGCCGCAACGCTTTCGAGGCCCGGATCGGCAAATTCAAGAATGCAGTCGTGCCCGATGTGCGCACGTCCCACGACTTCATTTCCGAAATCGAGAGCGGCAAATACGATCACCTGAAGGACAAGCCCATCGTTACCTACTGCACGGGCGGCGTGCGCTGCGAGATCTTGTCCGCGGTCATGCTCAATCGTGGGTTCTCGGAGGTCTACCAAATCGAGGGTGGCATCGTGCGGTACGGCGAAAAATTTAAAGACGCTGGCCTGTGGGAAGGGTCGCTCTACATTTTTGACAAGCGTATGGTGATGAATTTCAGCCACGATGCCGTCACGATTGGCGAATGCGATGAATGCGGTGGCGCAACCTCCTCGTTTTACAACTGCCACAACCCCGAATGCCGCCACCTTGCGCTCGTGTGCGATTCCTGCGCACAGAATCCGCAGAGTTTCGCATGCACGGGCTCACACGATTCGGTTCGCACGTCGGGCGAGGTCGGCTGAGCACAGACGCCGCGAATGGAAAGATGTGCCTCTCCAGTGCACTCACTGGTGGCGCTAGCGCGTGACCTTCACCGTAAGGGCGCTGCGTTCCCACACCGATGAATAGCCGGGCTTGGTGGCCTTGACGACCACACGGATACGACGACCAACGTCGGTCGTCGTGACACGATGCGTGCTGGATGTCGCACCTACAATGTCCCAACACGTGGATACATAGGCGGAACAGCGCTGCCACTGATACGTGATCGTCACGCCCGACATCCAGGTGCCTCGATTTGCGGTGAGCGTGTAACCCAATTTCTTCGTTCCCGAGATGGTGGGTACGGGTGACGGCGAAATAGTTCCGTACGCGACGGCGGCCGACGGCGCGGACACGCGACTCGCCGAGGCGTACCCCGACTTCGTGCCGGTCACCGTGACGGTTAGTGGGTACCCGCGGTCAGCAGCCTTGGGAATGTAGGTCGTGCCCGTACCCACGACGGTCGTGCCCCGTTTCCATACGTAGCTGAAATACGGGGTGGGCGACCACGCGCCGGGTGACGCGGATAGCGCAACGCCAACCTTAGGCGTGCCCCAGATTCGGGGGGTTGCGGTCGTCAATGTGCCCGCGGTGATGGTCCGCGGCGCACTGGTGACGATTGCCGTCTGATAGCCCAGCAGGTGTGCGGTGACCTGGAATTCAATTTCATGGCCGATATCCGCAACTTGGATCGCATAGCTGGTGTCGGTGTCGCCGGTGGCAACGCCGTCACGAAGCCAGGCGTAGTGGAATGTTGCGCCTGTCGACCACGTGCCGCGATTTCCTGTGAGGCTCGATCCGTACTTACCGGTTCCCGTTGCGCTCGGCGTTCCTTGAACGGGAATCGCGGGCAGCGAATCCTGCTCGATCAGTATTCGATATTCCCCCACGCTGCCGTAGTCGGAATAGCCGGTAGAACCCGGCACACCGACGCCATCGATGGCCAGAAAATAGGTGGAACCCGGCGTGGATGCAACGGTGAGGTCGGCGTCCAGTCCCGTGACGGTATCCGAACTTGTCTGCGCGCTCACCGGGTTACTCGAGCCCAGCAGCACACCCTCGGAGTCGTAAATGGAGAGTTCGACATCGAGGTCGGCAATGAGCGCCGGCGAGCGAACCGTTGCCGTCAGAGTGTCTCCTTCGGCGACATACGAGAACATATCGATGTCGGCACGAGTTTCGATAAGTCCCGCCGTGCTCACGCCACTGGTGATACTCGTTGCCGTGCCGCTTGTGTCCCCGACTTGGTCCGTCACCCGCGGCAAGTTGTGCGTTGCCATGACACCAAAATCATCTTCTTGGTTAGTCGAATGCAGATAGTCGCCATTCGACCATTGACTTATCGGGTGATCGTATGCCGCACCCATCAGGGGCGCCCACGATCCATGGCCCATGTAGTACTCGTCAACGCCGTGGCCGTCATGCGACAGCCCCACATTGTGCCCCACTTCGTGGCTGGCGATGTCGGCAATAACCTTGCCCGAAAAACCGGCACCCGCGAAGGTGAATGCCGGTGAATAGTCCGGCGAAAATTCCGTGGACAAGCCGAATACGCCAACGTAGGCAATGCCGCCGCACCCACATGCCTGTGCAATCGGGTTGGCAAAGCCCGTGACAACCGACCGAGAACCGTATTCGGTATCGAGATCCGATGTGCGCTCTAGTGCCGCAGCGCCCGGGTTGATGGTGGTGACATTGACGTTGAAGGGTGCGTAGTCCTCAGCCATCAACGACCACGCCTGAATTATGGCTTGTCGCTCTGTCGTGGAAAAGTTCGCAAAGTCGTCGTCATAACTGAACGCCGCGAAATCGTATCCGTTGGCAACGTCATAACCATCAGGCGTGTTCCACGCGGTACCCGACAGTACGTGCCCATCGAAGTCCAGATAAATGGTGCGATCCGCGCCGGGACGGCTGGCCAGATTAAACGCGTCCGCCGCGTCAATCCCGCCGTAGGGCAACGCCGACTGCACCGAAGCCGCCGATGCACGGGCGACCTCGGCCATGGTCAGGGCCGGCTCGACCACAATGGCGCGGCCCGTGCCGTCGACGCGCACACTGTCATCGGTCAGCGCCGAGCCCCACGCCGCACGCGAAACACCGGTCGACGGAATCCAGGTTCCTGCGGGCGACAGCGCACCAAGAGCCTGACCCGCGCGTGCGGAACGCTCGGCGACAAATTCGGCCAGCGTGCGACCCACGGCCCCGCGCGACTCTGCGGGCGCAGCGGCGACGGGCTGCGCGGCCGATACAGCCACCACACCCGTCAGAATCATGCCAAGAACAGTTCTGTACACGATGTCCGCCTTCCCTGCTGCCAGTTTATGTCCCGACAGGGGCCTAAAATTCCGAGCCACAAGGCCTGCAATGCGCAGGTTGAGGTTGCCCGAGAACGGCTTAGGCGCGCTCGAATGCGTCAATAATGAGCGAAACCAGCGTTTCGCGCTCATCGGCGGGCAAGAAGGCGCTCTGTGCCGCATTCAACTGAAAATCCAACACGTCATCGAGCGTATAGCCGAAGACCTCGACGAGCACCGCAATCTCGCGCGACAGCGTCGTTCCGCTCATCAGTCGGTTGTCGGTGTTGACCGTAACGGTAAATCCCAGCCGGTAAAGAATATCAAACGGGTGGTCCGCCATGGTGTCACCATATTCCGCGAACGCACCGGTTTGCAGGTTCGACGTGGGGCTGACTTCCAGCGCAATCTTGCGGTTCAACACCCATTCGGCCAGACGGTCCATACGCACAGCGCGGGGATCATCGTCGCGTGCGTGATGAATGGCGTCCGCCAAACGCACACCATGCCCGAGGCGCAAAGCACGCCCGTCGCTCAGCGCACCGGCAATGCTGTCCAGACCGTCTGCCTCGCCCGCATGAATCGTGCGCGGCATCCAGTGTTCGTCCAGGTACGCGAACGCATCCGCCAAACGCGAGGCTGGAAAACCTGCTTCGGGTCCCGCAATGTCAAAACCCACGACGCCCGATTCGCGGTGTGCAACGGCCAGCTGCGCGACGGCAAGGCCGTTGTCGTTCTGGCGCATGGCGCACAGCAACTGCCCGATGCGAATAGTTCGGCCCGAAGTCGCCACGTTCGCGATTCCCTGTTCGATGCCTGATTGAACGGCACGGACCGCATCGTCTATCGACAGGCCCTTCTGGGTGTGAAGTTCGGGCGCCCAGCGAATCTCACCGTAAATAACGCCGTCCGCAGCCAGGTCTTCAACAAATTCCGCCGCGATGCGCGACAAATTCGGTGCGGTTTGCATGACCGAAAGCGTCACGGCGAACGTCTCGAGGTAGCTCACCAAAGAACCCGAATCCGCCGCGGTGCGGAACCAGTCAGCCAATGGCCCTGCGGTGTCGGCGGGCAGCGACAGACCGCCCTCTCGCGCCAGTTCAACTATTGTTGTCGGACGCACTCCACCGTCCAGGTGATCGTGCAACGACACCTTTGGCAGCGACTCAATCACCACATCCGTGTGGGGCATGACGTGTCGCGAAGCGACACCCGGTGTGGTCTGCGGCAGCGTCAGGCGACTCATCCCGTGATGACCTCGGCAACCAGCGGACCATAGTTGTGCGCCTCGTCGGCGATTTCCCAGGCACCATCTAGCGCGTCGAGTGCGCGATCAAACCGCGCGGAATCGTTGGCCGACAGGGTGAACAGTGGATCGCCCTTGCGCACAACGTCGCCGGGCTTGGCCAGCAAATCGATTCCCGCGGCGTGAATGACCGGGTCTTCCTTGCGCGCGCGTCCTGCGCCAAGGCGCCACGCGGCGATACCGAAGGGCAATGCTTCCTGTCGCGCCAGCACGCCGTCGCGGTCGGCGAACACGGTGTGTGTTTCCGTCGGCACGGGGAGTGCGGCATCAGGGTCGCCGCCCTGTGCGGAAATCATCTGGCGCCATGAATCCATCGCCTTGCCGTTGCGCAGGTTTTCGGCCACATCGACATCCGTAATGCCCGCAAGTTCCAACATGTGCTGTGCCAACACGACGGTGAGTTCGACGACATCGGCTGGACCAGCGCCCGCCAGCACCTCGACGGATTCGCGCACCTCGTTGGCGTTACCGATGGCCAGGCCCAAGGGCACATTCATGTTGGTCAGAACCGCGCGAGTTTTGACTCCCGCGTCCAGTCCAATTTGCACGAGGGTGGTCGCAAGTTCCTTGGCACGGTCAAATTCGCGCATGAACGCACCGCCGCCAAACTTAACATCAAGTACCAGCGATGCGGTACCCTCGGCAATTTTCTTGCTCATAATCGACGACGCGATCAACGGAATTGCCTCGACCGTACCTGTCGCATCACGCAATGCGTACAGCTTGCGGTCGGCGGGGGCCAAGCCCGAACCCGCGGCACAAATAACCGCACCCGCCGCTTCCAGCTGCGCCATCATTTCGTCATTCGACAGGGCAGCACGCCATCCGGGAATGCTTTCGAGCTTGTCCAACGTTCCACCGGTGTGACCCAAGCCACGTCCTGACAACTGCGGAACGGCTACGCCAAAACTTGCGACCAACGGGGCAAGCGGCAACGTAATCTTGTCTCCCACACCACCGGTGGAGTGCTTATCCGTCGTGGGCTTTGACAGAGCCGAGAAGTCGAGGCGCTCCCCCGAGTTCACCATGGCGTTCGTCATGTCGACCGTTTCGCGGCGCTGCATGCCTCGAATCAGGATGGCCATTGCCATGGCCGACATTTGCTCGTCGGCGACAACACCGCGCGTGTAGGCATCAATCATCCAGCGAATTTCAGGCGAACTCAGTGCGCCACCGTCGCGCTTCGTACGGATCAGATCGACAACGTCGAACGGTTCGATGGCGCTCATTGGCATCCTTCACATGTTGTGTCGTTGGCGGGGTCGTCGGGGACGCCCTCGCGGAAAATTTCGAGCGTTCGAGGCCCAAAGGCATCGGGGATAACCTCGTCGATGGTCTTCATGCCCGAAACGGTGTCGAGAATCATCCCCGGCGCCGAGTGCTCGAACAACAACTGCCGACAACGACCACACGGCATGAGCGTGTTTTCGTTTCCATCCACACAGGTGAACGCCACCAGTGTGCCGCCGCCGCTCATCGTGAGTGCCGAAACGAGCGAACACTCGGCACACAGCCCAAGTCCGTACGACGCGTTCTCGACGTTACAACCACTGACAATTCGACCATCGTCCGTCAGTGCCGCCGCACCAACAGGAAAGTTGGAATACGGAGCGTATGCCTTGTGCATTGCCGAAATTGCTTCGGAACGTAAGGCCGCCCAGTCAATGTGTCCCATGATTAGCCCTTGATGTATGGCTGGCCATCGGCGGCCGGTGCACGAACGCGGCCCACAAAGCCCACAACGGCGATCAACGTGACCACATAAGGAACCATGGTGATGAAGTCGGTGGGAATACCGGGGCTCACCTGGTTCGCCCAAATGCGCAAGATGATGGCGAAACCGAACAGCAACGCCGCGGCACCTGCCGAGAACGGGTGCCAACGACCGAGGATAACTACGGCGAGAGCGATAAAGCCCTGGCCGCCGGACATGTCACGCCCGAATGCGCCGACCGAACCGATGGTCAGTGCCGCTCCGCCGAGTCCTGCGACCATGCCACCAATGGTGACCCACCAGAAGCGAGTTCGTGCGACGTTGATGCCCACGGTATCGGCTGCTAGCGGGTGTTCACCCACGGCGCGGGCACGCAGACCCAGCTTCGTCTTGAACAGGAAAAACCACAGCGCGGGGATGATGAGGAACGCGAGGTACGTCGTAATACGGTTCTCGAAGAGTGCCGGACCCAGAATCGGAATTTCTGACAAAACCGGAATTTCGATGATCGGGAAGGTGCCCGGGAAGTTCGCATTTTTGCCGTCATTGGCTAACCACTGTGAGTACAGGAAGTTGGTCACACCGAGGACAAGCACGTTAAGAACCACGCCGACGATGATTTGGTCGACAAGGAACTTGATCGAGAACGTCGCCAACACCATCGACAAGAGCGCCGCACCTACCATCGCAGCCAGCAAACCGACCCAGAGGTTGTCGGTCAATGAGCCGACGACAGCCGCGAGGAAGGCGCCAGTCAGCAACTGACCCTCGATGGCGATGTTCACGACGCCAACGCGCTCGGACATAATTCCGGCCATGGCTCCCAACGCAATCGGGATAGCCAACACGATGGCGTTACTCAAAATGAAGGCAAACTGAACCTTGTTGCCGGCGGCCAGCCACGACAGCAATGCGATAACGGCCAGCAAGCCGAAGACCAGCGAAAGCCACAGCGCGGGGTGCTTCTTCTGCGACACCAAGACGAATGCATATGCGGTGATCGCGGCCAGCACCACACCAATAATCAGGCCGATAGTGTTCGATGCGACCGTGAAATCGGGAAGCGCGAAGGTGTCATCTGGCTTCGTAAACTGCCATACGACAACATCACCCGTACCCAAGATTCCAAAGAACACCAGCACAATGGCGGTGAATCCCGCCATGACGATCGGCGTTTTCTTTGACACGGCGATCTCGGCTTGCGAGAACATTCCGGGAGTTACTTCTGTTTTCACTTCTCTTCTCCCTTCGAACTACGCTTCACAAGATCCTTCAATACCGTCGTCTTCTGAGGCTTCGGCAACCGGAAGATGGCGCGAACCAGGGGCGGTGCGGCGATAAACAGCACGATGGATCCCTGCACGATTCCCAGAACTTCGGGTGACAATCCCATGACCTGCATGGGCGCGGATCCTGCCTTGAAAGCACCGAACAACAAACCGGCCATCAAGACACCAGGAGCCGTAGACCCGCCCAACAGCGCGACGGTAATGCCGTCAAAACCAATGCCGGCATCGACGCTGGGCGACAGACCGCTCGTTGCGCCCAATGCCTGGTTGGCCGCGGCGATACCGACAAAGGCAGCCGATGCAGCCATGGCGTACATGTAGGTGCGTTCGACGTTGATACCGGCGGTGCGCGCAGCGTGAGGGTTGTGCCCCACCATGCGGAAGCGGTACCCGATTGTCGAGCGCTCCATGAGCCACCAGTAGACAACGACAGCAATAATTGCGAGCGCAAATCCCAGGTGCAGGGTGTAATCCTCGCCCAAGAGTTTCGGCAGCTGAGCGGTGATGGCTGGTGCGTCCGACTTCGGAGTACCCCCACCGCCGGTTTCGCGCAACAGCGACTCTTCGCGGAAGAAGTAGGTCAACAAGTTGGCGGCAATGTAGTTCAACATGATGGTCACGATGACCTCATGTGCTCCGGTTCGTGCCTTCAGGAATCCGACGAGGGCACCCAGCAGGGCCGCTCCAAGGATTGCCATGAGGATCGCAACAACCAGGTGGATACCGAAAGGAAGTTCCACGCGAGTCGAGATCCAGGTTGCCCACAGCACACCGAACATCAACTGGCCATTGCCACCAATGTTGAACAATCCCACGCGGAAGCCCAGCGCAATTCCCAGGCCAGCGGCAATCAGCGGGGCTGCGAAACGCAACGTTTCGGTAATGGGGCGGAAGGCGGCAACAGGATCATCGGCGCGTTCGTAGTTGTAAATTGCGCCGCGGAACAACGCCGAATAGCCGTCGGCGATTGCGCTCCACGATGCCGCGATGGTGTCCATCGGACGTGCGGTGAAGTACTGCGCCGCCTTCAGCACGTCCTCGTTCGAGAACACCATAAAGATTGCTCCCACGACAAAGCCCAGGAAAACCGAGAGCACGGTACGTGTCGCGCTCGTCGAAAAGATTTCCTTCAGCGCCGTCTGGAAACGGTTTTCTGTCTCGGTGCTCATGCCGATACTCCCGCCATCATTTGTCCCAATGTTTCGCGCGACGTTGTCGCATCGACGATTCCCACAATTCGACCGCGATACATCACCGCGATTCGGTCGGCAAGGCCCGCGACCTCGTCCAGTTCCGTCGAAATAATCACGACGGGCTTACCCGCATCGCGTGTCTGGATGATGCGCTCATGAATAAATTCAATCGATCCCACGTCAACACCGCGGGTCGGCTGCGAGGCGATGAACAGGTTGAGGTCGCGCGACAACTCACGGGCCACAACAACCTTCTGCTGGTTGCCACCAGAAAGCTTTCCCGCGGGCGTGTCCCGGCCGGGGGTACGAATGTCGTACTCCTCGATCAGCTCGTCGGCGATGCGGTCGCGGTTTGCGAAATCAATCAGCGCACCCTTGGCGAACGGCGCACCGAACGACTTGTTCAGCATGAGGTTCTCGGCAATCGAAAACTCGGCGACAAGTCCATCCTTCTTGCGGTCTTCGGGCACGTATCCCACGCCCGCATCGATTACCTCGCGTACCGACGATGCCGTGATGTCCAGTTCACCCAGGTGAATGGTTCCCGATGACACACCGCGCAGCCCCACGAGCGCTTCCGCGAGTTCGGTCTGACCATTGCCCTGCACACCTGCGATGGCGAGAACTTCGCCACCGTGCACCGTGAAGGATACGTCGTCGACAACCTTGTCGTGACGGTCTCCAACAACGGTGAGGTTGGTGACCGTCAGGCCCTTGTCCCCCAGCACGGGAGCATTCTTGTGGACTTCCAGATCCACCGCACGGCCGACCATCATGGATGCCAAATCTGCAGCGGATTCCGTGGGCTTTGCTTCGCCCACAACCTTGCCCAACCGAATGACCGTAATGGTGTCGGCGACGGCCTGAACCTCACGCAATTTGTGGGTGATGAACACAATCGAGGTACCCGACTTCGCCAGGCCGCGCATGATTTCCATCAGTTCGTCGGTCTCTTGGGGCGTGAGCACCGCCGTGGGTTCATCCAAGACGAGAACCTTGGCGTCACGTGCCAGCGCCTTGATGATTTCCACACGCTGCTGCGCACCGACGGGAAGGTCCTCGACCAGCGCATCGGGATCGATATCGAAACCGAAACGGTCGGAAATTTCGCGAACGCGAGCGCGTGCCACGTCGAGATTCAAGGTTCCCAGCGCGCCTGTGGGCTCATTGCCCAACACCACGTTTTCGGCAACGGTAAACACGGGAATCAGCATGAAGTGCTGGTGAACCATACCGATACCGGCGGCCATTGCGTCGCCGGGTCCGGAAAACTTGTGTGCCACGCCATCCAGAAGAATTTCGCCTTCATCAGCGGTGTACAGGCCGTACAACACGTTCATCAACGTGGACTTACCCGCACCGTTTTCACCCAGAAGGCTGTGGATCTCGCCCGATTCGACGACGAGATTGATGGAGTCATTGGCGGTCAGCGAACCGAATCGCTTGGTGATGCCTCGAAGTTCAAGCTTCATTGCTGTTCCCCTAATAATGATGGTGGGGCCGCCGAGTTGCCTCGGCGGCCCCGAGTCGCGTCAGAGACGAGACTTAGCCGAGCGGGTTGATGTCGCCGGCGATGATGCCGTCGGTCAGCTCCTGGAGCTTGGCTTCGATTGCTGCCTGGTCACCCGAGAAGTTGGTGATGGGCGACAGGGCCGTTCCACCGTTTTCGAGGGTACCGAGGTAGGTGTCACCGTTGAAGGCGTTTCCATCGATTGCGATGTCCTTGATGATGTCAAAGACTGCGTTGGTCATGCGCTTCTCAACCGAGGTCAGCATCCACTGCGAGTACTCGGGCGAGGTAACGGAGATGTCCTTGTCGACGCCGATCATGACGGCTGCGACACCGGCTTCGGTGATTGCTTCCGAAACGGCACCGAACTGGTCGCCACCGACGGGGAAGATGACGTCGGCGTCAGCTGCGAGCTGGCCCGCTGCGATTGATTTCGAGGTTCCGCTGTTGGGAGTGAAGTCACCAATGAAGTCACCCTTTTCCGTTGCGGGGTCCCAACCAACGACGGTCACGTCGGTGCCGTTGTCAGCACCCCAGGCCATTGCGCCGTAGTAGAAACCGGTCATGAAGTCGGTGACAGCAGGAATCTGCATTCCACCGTAGGTACCCACGACCTTGGTGGTCGAGTGTGCTGCAGCGAGGTAGCCGGCGAGGTACGACGACTGGTTCATTGCGTAGTTGATGGGCTTGAGGTTTGCGTTGCCTTCGCTCCAGCCGTCAACGGTCACAAAGTTGGCCTCGGGGTTTGCAGCAGCAGCTTCGTTCACAGCAGCAACCAGGTTGAAGCCAACGGCGATGGTGACATCGCAGCTTGCGTCGATCATGGCCTGCAGGTTGGGTGCGAAGTCATCGGGGCTAGCCGATTCTGCGTCCGAAATCTGGACACCGAGTTCGGCATTAGCCTTCTCGAGGCCTTCGTAAACCGACTGGTTGAACGACTTGTCGTTCCAGCTTCCCTCGTCCGAAACGGCACATGCGAGGTAATCAACCTCGGGAACCTCGGTCTCTTCGGGGGCGGGTGCGGCGGCGCAACCGGCCAGAACCAGGGCAGCTGCACCGGTCATGGCGAGTCCGCTGAGGGCGCGCTTCGTGCTTGTCTTCACTGAATTTCCTCTCAAAGGTGTTGGGGTATGGCGGCTATCTTTCGACACCTGACCGCTCACACCACGAATCGTTCTAATCCTATTCACCAATGGGGAGGGCGTTGACACCCTCTAACGCTGGTATCAACAAATGAGCAGCAAACCGTTACATAGCCGAAACGTATCGGGCATAAACAGGACGATTCGGCGGCAAATGGCGCGGTCAGAGCACGTCGTCGTCGCCCGTTTGGCGAATTGTTTCCACGATTCCCTTGACTCGTTGAGCGTGAGCAGCGGTGGTGACCAGCAGCGCGTCCGGGGTGTCCACAATGACGATGTCCTTGACACCGATCACCGTAATCAACCGAGACGACTGCGACACGACCACACCGCTGGCTCCCTGGTTGAGGACACGCGTGTGTTCACCCAGTGTGGCGAGAACATTGGGGCGACCGCCATTGTGCAACCGAGCCAGTGACGCAAAGTCCCCGACGTCGTCCCAGCGGAAGTCGCCCTGGACCACAGCAAGTCGACCGTGTTCGGCAGCGGGTTCGGCAACGGAGTAGTCGATTGCAACCTTATTAAGAGTGGGCCAGACGCGACGCAGTACCGAAGCACGCGCATCGGTGTCCCAAGCCTCTGCAATTTCGGCAAGAGCATCCGCAACATCGGGACGGTTCGCGCGAAGCTCATCGAGCAATACATCGGCACGCGAAATAAACATTCCCGCGTTCCACAGATGGATGTCGTCCTCGAAATATTCGGTGGCTATGGCCAGGTCGGGCTTCTCGACGAATCGCTTCACGACGTGCGCGCGCGGCGCTTTCGCGACGGTCATGTGATCGCCCATTTCGATGTACCCGAAGGCCGTTGCGGGTGACGTCGGCAAGATACCAATGGTGACGATGAAACCTTCGCGAGCCACCGCGACGGCCTCGCGGACCGCAGCACGAAAACGACGCTCGTCGGCAATGACATGGTCGGCGGCGAACGAACCAATAACGGCATCGGGATTGCGGCGGATCAGAACGGCTGCCGCAAGGCAAATGGCCGCCGTGGAATCCTTCGGCGACGGCTCGCGAAACACGTTGTCGTCCGCAAGAGCAGGAAGTTCGCGTCGTACGGCCTTCACGTGTGCGTCACCCGTCACCACAACAATGTTGGCGGGCGCGGCCAAAGGAGTCAGTCGGTCCCAGGTGTCTGCCAACAAACTTTGGCCACTACCCGTGAGGTCATGAAGGAACTTGGGGGCATCCGCGCGCGACAACGGCCAGAGCCTCGAACCAATCCCGCCGGCGGGAATGATGGCATAGAAGTCATCGATTTGGTTCGCGGTGGTCATGTCACACAGCCTACGCGGAATGGATAGACTAATGGCATATCTGTCACCCAAAGGAGGGTCCACGTGACCACGGCGCAGGCGTCTGCAGCGAAAACTCGCATAGCAGGAACGTTGTATCGAGGGCATGAGGGGATGTGGTCGTGGGTATTGCACCGCATCACCGGAATTGCCATTTATTTCTTCTTGCTGGTCCACGTGTTAGATACAGCACTCGTGCGCATCAGCCCCGAACTGTACAACGCCGTCATGGCGTCGTACAAGACTCCCGTCATGGGATTGGGCGAACTCGGCCTCGTTGCTGCAATAGTCTTCCACGCCTATAACGGCCTTCGCATCATCCTTGTCGACCTGACAGGCTGGGGCACGCGCCACCAGAAGGCGATGTTCTACGTCGTACTGGCGATGTGGGCAATCACCATGCTGGGATTCGCGCCACGCCACTTGGCCCACGTGTTCGGAGCATAATCCCATGAAAAATTTCAATCTGGAAAAAGCCGGCTGGCTGTTCATGCGCGGATCCGGTGCGGTCCTCATCGTTCTGATCTTCACCCACCTGTCGGTCAACCTCTTGTCCGATGGCGGCGTGAAGGCAATCGACTTCGCCTTTGTTGCGGGCAAGCTGGCGAACCCGTTCTGGCAGTGGTTCGATGTGACGCTGCTGTGGTTGGCTCTCATTCACGGCGCCAACGGCATGCGCACCGTGATCAACGACTACGTGCTGCGCGAGAAGTTCCGCAAAGGTCTGCTCGTTGCCTTGGTTGCATCGACGGCCCTGCTGATTGTTATGGGCACGCTCGTTGTATTCACTCTTGACCCCTGCCCCGTCGGATCGCCTGCAGAACTTCTGCCCTCGTTCTGCCCTGTCGCGTAACTATATATAAGGAGTTGTTGTGACTCAGGTTCACAATCACGAGTACGACGTTGTCATCGTTGGAGCAGGTGGAGCCGGCATGCGTGCCGCGATTGAATCCGCACCCCACGCGAAGACTGCGGTCATCACCAAGCTGTACCCCACTCGTTCGCACACTGGCGCCGCACAGGGCGGAATGGCGGCTGCGCTCGCCAACGTGGAAGAGGACTCGTGGGAATGGCACACCTTTGACACGGTCAAGGGTGGCGACTACCTGGTAGATCAGGACGCCGCCGAGATCCTGGCCAAGGAAGCAATCGACGCAATCATTGACCTCGAGAACATGGGCCTGCCGTTCAACCGCACGCCCGAGGGAAAGATTGACCAGCGTCGATTTGGTGGTCACACGCGTGACCACGGCAAAGCGCCGGTTCGCCGCGCGTGCTACGCCGCTGACCGCACCGGTCACATGATTCTGCAGACTCTGTTCCAGAACTGTGTGAAGTTGGGCGTGGAATTCCACAACGAGTTTTATGTTTTGGACCTGCTGCTGTCGGAAGAGAAAGGCCAGACCCGCACCAGCGGTGTCGTTGCCTATGAATTGGCTACCGGCGATATTCACGTCTTCCACGCGAAGTCCGTCGTGTTCGCCACCGGCGGTTTTGGCAAGATGTTCAAGACCACCTCGAACGCTCACACCCTGACCGGCGACGGCGTGGGTATTGTCTGGCGCAAGGGCTTGCCCCTCGAGGACATGGAGTTCTTCCAGTTCCACCCGACCGGGCTTGCCGGACTGGGCATCCTCCTGACCGAAGGCGCACGAGGTGAAGGCGCAATCTTGCGTAACGCCAGCGGCGAACGCTTCATGGAACGCTATGCACCCACCATTAAGGACCTCGCGCCTCGCGACATCATTTCGCGATGCATGGTGCAGGAGGTCGCGGAGGGTCGTGGCGCTGGTCCCGAGAAGGACTATGTGCTGCTGGACTGCACGCACCTGGGTGCGGAGGTCTTGGAAACAAAACTTCCTGACATCACCGAGTTCGCGCGCACCTACCTGGGCGTCGACCCCGTACACGAGCCCGTACCCGTGATGCCCACGGCGCACTACGCCATGGGTGGAATTCCCACCAACACCGACGCCGAGGTCTTGAAAGACAACACCACGGTCATTCCCGGCCTCTACGCCGCGGGAGAGTGTGCCTGTGTGTCAGTCCACGGGTCGAACCGTTTGGGCACCAACTCGCTGCTCGATATCAACGTGTTTGGCAAGCGCGCCGGCCGCAATGCTGCCGCCTATGCACTGAAGGCAAAGCACGTCGCACTGCCCAAGGCGCCGGAATCGGATGTCCTGAAGCTTGTTGAAACCCTGCGCGCATCGAACGGTAGCGAGAACGTCGCGACTCTGCGCAAGGAACTGCAGGTCGAAATGGACCGCAATGCCCAGGTGTTCCGCACGGAAGAATCTCTGAAGCACGCGGAAGACGTGATCGCCGATTTGCGTGCACGCTACGCAAATATCGGTATTCACGACCGAGGACAGCGTTTCAACACCGACCTGCTCGAGGCCATAGAACTGGGCTTCTTGCTCGACCTCGCCGAGGTTGTCGTGGTGTCGGCTCGTAACCGCAAGGAAAGCCGCGGTGGACACATGCGCGACGACTTCCCCGATCGCAACGATGCGGACTACATGGTTCACACCATGGCCTACAAGGCTGACGACTCGATTCGTTTGGATTGGAAGCCCGTCGTTATAACTAACTACCAGCCCATGGAGCGGAAGTACTAATGAGCGATATTGCCGAAGTACAGTCATTCACTGTCACCTTCATCATCCGTCGTTTCAACCCCGAAACGGACACCGAGCCGTACTGGCAGGACTTTGATGTGCAGATGTACTCGACGGACCGCGTCTTGGATGCACTGCACAAAATCAAGTGGGATGTCGATGGAACCCTGTCATTCCGTCGCTCGTGCGCACACGGCATTTGTGGTTCGGATGCCATGCGTATCAACGGCCGCAACCGACTGGCCTGCAAGACCCTGATCAAGGACCTCGATATCTCGAAGCCCGTCTACGTGGAAGCAATCAAGGGCCTCCCCCTGGAGAAAGACCTCATCGTCGACATGGAGCCCTTCTTCGCCGCATACCGCGAGATTAACCCGTTCTTGCAGACCAGCGCGAAGCCCGAGAAGGAGCACATTCAGTCGCCCGAGCAGCGTGCGCGTTTCGATGACACCACCAAGTGCATCCTCTGCGCGGCCTGCACCACGTCGTGCCCCGTGTTTTGGACCGACGGTCAGTACTTCGGGCCAGCCGCGATTGTGAACGCACACCGCTTCATCTTCGACTCGCGTGACGAAGAAGCTCAGGTACGTCTGGACATTTTGAACTCGAAGGA
Source organism: Microbacteriaceae bacterium MWH-Ta3 (assembly GCA_003053925.1). Lineage (GTDB taxonomy): Bacteria > Actinomycetota > Actinomycetes > Actinomycetales > Microbacteriaceae > MWH-TA3. Next base: position 975,798 of record QBKD01000001.1, on the reverse strand, counting down.
GGGCGTGTGGCGCTGCCGCACCACCTTCAACTGTTCCGAAGCATGCCCTCGTGGCATCGAGGTCACCAAGGCAATTGCCGAGGTCAAGCAGGCCGTATTGCGCGGCGTTCGCTAATTCATCGTCCTCGAGTAGCCCGCACTTCGGTGCGGGCTACTTTTTTATTACGAAATCGTTACCCGAAAATGTCCGTTTGAGTTGCAAACGGACAAATTCGGGAGTAAACAGGTAGAAGTAAACATCCTGCAAGGACGGACAATGTACGCACCGGAGCGCCACCGCGCGATTCTCGACACCGCGAGAATCGCCGGACGAGTAGAGGTAAAGAACCTCGCTCGTCAGCTGGACGTGACTCCGGAAACAATCCGTCGGGACCTCACTCTCCTTGAACGCCGCGGCCTGTTGTTGCGTGCTCACGGCGGCGCCATCCCCATCGAACGCAGCGCGATTGAACTGCCCGTTGCCGAGCGCAACACGGTCAATATCGAAGCCAAAGAAGCCATCGCGCGTGCCGCACTGGCCGAGCTGCCCGAGGGCGGATCCATCCTCCTGGACGCAGGAACGTCAACGATTCGCTTGGCGGAGATGTTGCCCGCGAACCTTGGCCTCACCGTCGTGACTAATTCGATTCCCATTGCTGCCGCATTGATTGGCCGAGAAGGAATCGACTTGCATGTTTTGGGCGGACATGTGCGTACGGCGACATTGGCTGCTGTGGGCCCGTGGACCTGGGATTCGCTGGGAAGCCTGTCTGTCGACGTAGCGTTCATTGGCGCTAACGGAATCACGCTGGAACGCGGTGTCACGACGCCCGATGTCGACGAAGCCCGTGTCAAGTCCGCGTTTGTGTCGGCCGCGCGCCGTGCGGTTGTCCTGGCCGATCATTCGAAGTTTGGGCGCGAAGACTTTTCCGTCGTTGCACCACTATCGGCAATCGATGCCGTCATCACGGATTCGCTGGTGGACGGCGATTTCGTTCACGAATTCGAGGGATTCGGACTTGAGGTTGTCGTCGCATGATTGTGACCGTGACACCCAACCCCGCCATCGACGTGACGCTCACGGTGGACACTCTGCAGATTGGCGAAGTGAACCGCACGACCTCCAAACACCGCGATCCGGCCGGCAAGGGAATCAACGTTTCGCGTGCGCTGTCCAAGAACGGGCACGCATCCATTGCGGTTTTCCCCGCGGATCCCATCAACGGAGCATGGATTGTGGGTGAGCTGGCCGCGGCACAGGTGGAATCATCCACAACGCCGATTGGCGGCGAAGTCCGCAACAACATCACCATCGTGGATGACAATGGCGAAACCACCAAAATCAACGAACCGGGTCCTGCCGTGACTCGCGCAGAAATCGACGCACTCTTGACGAACGTCGAGGCACACCTGGCCGATTCCCCTTCGTGGTTGGTTGCCGCGGGCAGCCTGCCGATCGGCCTAGGCGCGGAATTTTTTGTCGAACTGGGAAACCGGGCACGCCACGCCGGCGTGCGATTCGCCGTGGACACCTCGGGCTCCGCACTGACCCACGTTGTCGAGGCGGGAATCTGTGATCTGATTAAGCCGAACATCGACGAGCTGTCCGAACTGGTGGGCCGTGAACTCACTACGGTTGGGCATGTTGTCGAGGCCGCACGTGGCGCGCTGCCCCATGGCGAAGTGCTTGTCAGCCTGGGCGCCAACGGTGCGCTTCTCGTAACCCCAGACTCGGTGACGTGGGCGGGGCACCCGCCCGTTATTGCCGACAGCACTGTCGGCGCAGGTGATTCGGCATTGGCCGGGTACCTCAGCGCCTCGCAAAGCCGTTCGGGCACGAAGGACCACCACGCCGCACTCGCCACTGCTGTAGCGTGGGGCACCGCGGCTGTTACGCTACCCGCAACAACAGTTCCTGGCCCCACCGACATTGACGTCACACGTGTGGTTGTAGTTTCCGAACCCAACCAGACAACTGAGATTAAGGAGCTCCGAGTATGAGCGTTCCCGTAACAACTCCCGAAATGGTGATCATCGGCGCCGAGGCGAAGACCAAGGACGAGATCATCCGCACATTGGCCGAGCGCCTTGTTGCCGCCGGCCGTGTCACCGACATTGAGACCTACATCGCGGCCGTGCACAAGCGCGAAGAATCGATGGCCACCGGCATCCAAGGCGGTATCGGAATCCCCCACGCCCGCAGTGCCGCAGTTACCGCGCCGTCGGTCGCTGTCGCTGTCAGCCACGACGGCGTCCCCTTCGGCGCACCCGATGGCCCCGCACACCTGATCTTCCTCATCGCTGCACCCGACGGAGCAGACGACAGCCACCTTCAGATTCTCGCCGCCATTGCGCGCCGAGTAATGCGCGACGAATTCCGCGACGCGCTCCGCAACGCGACCGACCCGGCGTTCATCGCCGACACCATGACGAAAGAGGTCCAGCAGTGAAAATTGTTGCCGTAACTTCCTGCATTACAGGAATTGCCCACACCTACATGGCCGCCGAAGCTCTCGAGCAGGCCGGCAAGAAGCTGGGCCACGAAGTACTTGTTGAAACACAGGGTTCCGCGGGATCGAACCCGCTGAAGCAGGACACGATTGATTCCGCCGACGCCGTGATTTTCGCCGTTGACCTCGAGGTCAAGGATCGCGACCGTTTCGCTGGAAAGCCTTACCTGCAGGTGGGCGTTGCCAAGGCCATCAACGGCGCTGAAGCACTCATCACGCAGGTTTTGGAAGCCGCCGCCGCTGGCACGGCTTCTGTCGTCGGAGGTTCCGCACCCGCAGCACCCGCTGCCGCGGCACCCAAGAAGACCGACAACGAACCCAAGAAAGCAGGTTTCTTCGGAAACCTGTTCGGCAAGGGCAAGTAACCCCACAAGCTTGAGGCAGCACCCGCGCCTTAAGAACCAACCCACAACTAGCAATGGAGCTATAGGAGGCCCTAATGACTAGCATTTCCACGGGAGCACGCATCCGCCAGTGGCTGATGACCGGTGTTTCGTACATGATCCCGTTTGTCGCCGCAGGTGGCATCTTGATCGCCCTCGGATTCCTCCTCGGTGCAGCATATGCAGGAACCGACGGAATCCACGCCTACGACGCCGCAAAGATGGGCGTTGCACTCGACGAGAACGGTGCCATTACTGGCTTCAACCTGCTCTCGGTCGGTGACTGGGCCTACATCATCTTCTGGCTGGGTAAGGCTGCATTCGCATTCTTCGTACCCGTACTCGCCGGATACATCGCTTACGCAATCGCAGACCGCCCCGGTATCGCCCCCGGTTTCGTCGCAGGTGCACTCGCATCGGGCCTCGGCGGAGAGACCTTCGGCGGTTTGGCGACCGGCACCGGCTTCCTCGGCGCAATCCTCGGCGGTTTTGTCGCCGGTGGTGTTGCACTGTGGATCAGCCGTTGGAAGGTTGCTAACTGGATCCGTCCCGTTATGCCCGTCGTGGTTATCCCCCTGCTTGCATCGATCGTTGCTGGCCTCGCCATGGTTCTCGTCTTCAAGGGCCCCATCGGCTGGCTGATGACCGCACTGAACGACGGCCTCGCATCGATCGGAACCACTCAGCTGGTTCTGCTCGGAATCATCCTGGGCCTCATGATGGCCTTCGACATGGGTGGCCCCGTCAACAAGGTTGCGTACACCTTCGCTGTGACCGGTCTTGCTGCAGCAGGCGCTGCCGCAACCGCTCCTCAGTTCCAGGTCATGGCAATCGTCATGGCAGCCGGTATGACCCCTCCCCTCGGTCTGGCACTCGCCACCGTTCTTCGCAAGTCGGCCTTCTCGGAGTCCGAGCGCGAAAACGGCAAGGCAGCCTGGCTCCTGGGTGCATCGTTCATCTCGGAAGGTGCAATCCCCTTCGCCGCTGCTGACCCCATCCGCGTGATCCCCTCGATCATGATCGGTTCGGGTGTCACCGGTGCACTCGTCGCACTGTTCGGCAACGAACTGCGCGCACCCCACGGTGGAATTTTCGTGTTCCCCCTCGTGTCGAACGCTCTCCTCTACGTCGTTGCGATCCTCATCGGTACTGCTGTTACCGCTGCACTGGTCGTCGTCGCAAAGGGCATCGGCAACAAGGCTGCTGCGTAAGTAGTAACCGTGTGGTGAGTGTTGCATTCACTACAAGAAGGGGCTCAGGGCAACCTGGGCCCCTTTCTTTACGCCCGATAGAATCGAGACCATGGTGAGAATCGCATCCGTCAACGTCAATGGCATTCGTGCCGCGTACCGCAAGGGAATGGGCGAGTGGCTGGACTCACGGGGAATCGACTTTCTGGGCCTTCAAGAGGTCCGCGCAACGCGCGCCGACGTCGACGCGCTGATTGATTCCAACTGGCATGTCGTGAATGACGAGGCTACGGCCAAGGGTCGTGCGGGCGTAGCCATTGCCTCGCGTACCGCGCCGCGAGAAGTGCGCACCACATTTGGTGCCGACGACTTTGACAGCGCCGGGCGCTGGATCGAAGCAGACTTTGATGTGAACGGCCAGACTCTCACTTTTGTCTCGGCCTACGTGCACTCGGGCGAGGTGGGCACGCCCAAGCAGGACGAAAAGTACACGTTTCTCGCGGCTATGGAGACCCGCCTTGCCGAGCTGGGGGCTGGCGGCCGATTGGCGCTGGTGGTTGGCGATCTCAACGTTGGTCACCGCACCCTGGATATTAAAAACTGGAAGGGCAACGTGAAGAACGCGGGCTTCCTGCCCGAGGAACGTGCCTACTTTGACCGATTCGTAGGCGCCGAGGACGACGTTGAGTACAACGCCGGTGCAGGCCTCGGATGGATTGACGTGGGACGCAAACTGGCGGGCGAGGTTGCCGGGCCCTACACCTGGTGGAGCCAACGCGGGCAGGCCTTCGATACCGACACCGGCTGGCGCATCGACTATCACTTGGCCACCGCGCCGCTGGCGGCAACCGCCTCGAACTACACCATCGATCGCGCCGCATCGTATGACACCCGGTGGAGCGACCACGCTCCCGTCGTTGTCGACTATTCACTCTAAGGAACCCCCATGAACGCCCCTCGCCTCTTTTCTGGAATGCAGCCCAGCGCTGGTTCGTTGCACCTCGGTAACTACGCGGGCGCACTGATGCAGTGGCGCGACATGCAAGCAAGCCACGACGCCGTTTTCTGTGTTGTGGACCTGCACGCCATCACCGTCCCGCAGGACCCCGCTGCGCTGCGCGAGAACACTCGGCGCACCGCCGCCCAGTACATTGCGGCGGGCATCGACCCCGAACACTCCACACTGTTCGTGCAGTCGCACGTGTCGGCTCATGCACAGCTCGCCTGGATATTGAACACCATCACGGGATTTGGTGAAGCCGGCCGCATGACGCAGTTCAAGGACAAGTCGGCAAAGCAGGGCAGCGACTCGGCCAGCGTGGGCCTGTTTACGTATCCCATCTTGCAGGCCGCCGATATTTTGTTGTACGACGCCGTGACCGTCCCCGTGGGCGAAGACCAGCGCCAGCACATTGAGCTGACCCGCGACCTCGCGAATCGCTTCAACTCGCGCTTTGGCGACACATTGGTAGTTCCCGAGGCACGCATCCTCAAGGAAACCGCCAAGATTTTTGATCTGCAAAATCCCGCATCAAAGATGTCGAAGTCGGGTGAATCCCCCCAGGGAATCGTGTGGTTGCTGGACGAGCCCACCGTGACCGTGAAGAAGATCAAGTCGGCAGTGACCGATACCGAGCGCGAGATTCGATTCGATACCGCCAACAAGGCGGGTGTGTCGAATCTGTTGGGGATCCTGTCGATCCTGGGTGGATCCTCGATTCCGCAGTTGGAATCCGAATTCGAGGGCAAGGGGTATGGCGACCTCAAAGGTGCCGTTGCGGACGCGGTCGTGGCAGAATTCGACCCGATTCGCCTGCGCACGCTGGAATTGCTGTCGGACCCGGCCGAACTCGATCGCCTTTTGGCCATCAACGCCGAACGCGCGCACGAGATTGCGGACGCCACTCTGCGCCGCGTGTACGACGCCATCGGTTTTCTTCCCGGCCGCTAGTCACGCCCAGTTCAGCGTGCGTTCGACAGCTTTGGCCCACTGAGTCATCAGCCTCGTGCGGTCAGCCGACGTCATGGCGGGTTCCCAGCGAGCACCCTCGTGCCATTGTGCCCGCAGCTCGTCGAGGGTATCCCACACACCCACCGCAAGTCCCGCGGCATAGGCCGCGCCCAGCGCCGTGGTTTCGGCACTGACCGGCCGCACCACGGGGATACCCAGGATGTCGGCCTGGAACTGCATGAGCAGTTCGTTCGACACCATGCCGCCATCCACACGCAGTTCGGGGATAGCTACACCCGTTTCCGCTGTAATGGCATCGATGATGTCACGCGTTTGGAACGCCACTGCCTCCAATGCCGCACGCGCAATGTGGGCCTTGGTGGCGAAGCGCGTGAGACCCGTGATCACGCCGCGCGCATCCGGTCGCCAATACGGCGCATAGAGGCCGCTAAACGCAGGGACGATGTAGACGTCGCCGTTGTCGGGAACCGAGGCGGCGAGCGCCTCGACCTCCGCGGACGACGCGATAATTCCCAGGTTGTCCCGCAGCCACTGCACGAGTGAACCTGTGACCGCAACGGATCCCTCCAACGCGTAGTGTGCGGGTCGTCCCGCCAGTTGATACCCCACGGTTGTCAGGAGGCCGTGGCGCGACCTCACAATTTCTTCGCCCGTAGATACCAACAGGAAGTTTCCCGTACCGTAAGTGTTCTTGCTCTCCCCCGCGCTAAAGGCCGCCTGGCCGAACGTTGCGGCCTGTTGGTCACCCAGGATTCCCGCGATGGGCACACCCGTCACACTCGAGGCGATGGTCACCTCGCCGTAGACCTCGCTGGATGATCGGATCACGGGCAGAATACCGAGCGGTACCTGCAGATGCTCACATAATTCCGGGCCCCACTGCAGGGTCTCGAGATCCATCAACAACGTTCGCGAGGCATTCGTCACATCGGTGACATGCACCCCACCCTGTGGCCCGCCGGTGAGATTCCATACGAGCCAGGAGTCTATGGTTCCCGCAAGAAGTTCAGCCGCTTCGGCTCGAGCGCGAGCATTGGGAACCGTATCGAGAATCTCGGCAATCTTTGTCGCCGAGAAATATGTCGCCAGCGGCAGACCCGTGGTGTGCGCAAACCGTCGTACGCCCCCGTCTGCAGCGAGCTCGTCAACCCGCCCCTGAGTACGAGTGTCCTGCCAGACAATCGCCGGCGCGACGGGCACACCGGTGAGCCGATCCCACACCACGACCGTTTCACGTTGATTGGTGATTCCAATCGCGGCGATATCGCCCGCGGCAAGTCCCGCCGCATCGACGGCCTGATCCAACACCTGCTGCGTGTTGTGCCAGATCTCGCGGGCATCGTGCTCAACCCAGCCGGGTTGCGGAAATATCTGTTCGTGTTCCACCTGGGCGACAGAAACCGCGCGGCCACGATGGGTGAAGACAATGGCACGCGTGGACGTTGTCCCCTGATCGATTGCCACAATGTATTCGCGCATCAGACCTCCTGGCACAAGTGTAGGGAACACCGATGCCACTGAACCCGCAATCGCAACTACACTGGAAGAGAGCAACGTGCTCCGGGGTCAGTGAAAATCTGAGCCGGCGGTTAAAGTCCGCGACCCGCTAGACATCAGTCGACACGGTTGAGCAGGTGAAATTCCTGCACCGACGGTTAAAGTCCGGATGGGAGGCGCACGTCGTGGGGCCATTGTTGGCGCCGCGAAGCGACCCTTGTCGCATCCCCGGAAACCTGCTCGGACAGGAGCCCGGATGACCACCACATACGACGACGCCATGCGTCGGGCGCTCGAGCTCGCTGCGCGCGGACCCCGCGTGGGCGGCAACCCCCAGGTGGGGTGCGTGTTGCTGGACGATGCGGGAACCGTCGTTGCCGAGGGCTGGCACAAGGGTGCGGGTACCCCCCACGCCGAGGCCGACGCCTTGTCGAAGGTTTCCGATGCCCGGGGACTCACCGCGGTCGTCACGCTCGAACCGTGTAACCACACCGGTCGAACCGGCCCCTGCGCCCAGGCTTTGATTGTCGCTGGAGTTTCCCGCGTGGTTTATGCAACGGCAGATCCCACCCCCACCGCATCGGGCGGCGCGCAGACCATTCGCGATGCGGGAATCGACGTCATCGAGGGCGTGCTCGGACACGAGGCACGCGCCTTCCAACACCGTTGGTTGACGGCCGCGCGGCTGGGGCGCCCCTATGTCACCGCAAAGTGGGCTGCGTCGCTAGATGGCCGCGCCGCTGCGGCAGACGGCACGAGCCAGTGGATCACAGGCCCCGAGGCCCGAACGTACATTCATCAGCTGCGCGCCGACAATGACCTCATTGCCGTGGGCACGGGAACCGTTCTCGCCGACAATCCGTCGCTGACCGCTCGCGATGCCGACGGTGCGCTGCTTCCTCACCAGCCTCAGCCCGTAGTTTTGGGCTCGCGGGCGATACCTGCAGGTGCGGCACTCTTCACCCACCCGCGCGGTGTGGTGACCGAATCGGGCGACCTGTCCGACATCCTTGAACGGCTTTTTGCTCAGGGGCATCGCAGCCTCTTTATCGAGGGCGGACCCACCCTCATGGCGGCGTTCATCGCTGCGGACCTCGTCGATGAGTACGTCGTGTGCGTTGCGCCGCTTCTACTGGGCGGACCGCGCGTTGCGGTGGACGACCTGGGAATTGGCACTCTGGGTGACGGTCGCCGGCTTCTCTTGCAGTCCGCGGAAATATTCGGACCCGATGTGGTCATTACGGCACGGGAGGAACACTAAATGTTCACAGGCATTATTAGCGAGCTGGGTACCATCACCGACATCGTCGAACGCGGCGACTCGGTTGTGGTCACCGTTCAGGCGCCCGGCGCCGTTTCCGACGCCTCGCACGGCGAGTCCATTGCGGTGAGCGGTGTGTGCCTGACGGTGATGGACATGCACGACGGTTGCTTTACCGCCGATGTGATGGGCCAGACCCTCGCAGTCACCAACTCCGCACAGTGGGTCGCGGGACGTTCCGTGAATATCGAATCGGCGATGTCTGTAGGGGACAAACTCGGCGGGCACATCGTGCAGGGGCACATCGATGACACGGCCACAGTGATGCACGTAACCGACCACGAGCCCTGGCGCGTCATCCGATTCTCGCTGGGAGCGGACCACGCGCCCCTCGTTGTCGACAAGGGTTCCATCGCGGTGGATGGTGTGTCACTGACCGTCTCGGCAGTGGGACGCGACTGGTTCGAGGTGTCCTTGATCCCCGAAACTCTCGTGGCGACCACCCTGGGGCGCCTGACGGTGGGCGACCACGTCAACATCGAAACCGATATTCTGGCGCGCCACGTTGCGCGCCTCAATTCCTTCACGTCAGGAGCTACGGCATGACACTCGCACCAATAACCACAGCACTCGATGAACTGCGGGCCGGACGGCCCATCATCGTTGTCGACGACGAAAATCGTGAGAACGAGGGCGATATCGTCATGGCCGCTCAGAGCGTCACGCCCGAATGGGTTGCGTGGACCATTCGCTACACCAGCGGTTACCTGTGTGCACCCATGACCAATGATCGCGCGGCTCAGTTGAATCTGCCGCTCATGGTGCAGGACAACAAGGATGTGCGCCGTACCGCGTACACCGTGACCGTCGATGCCGCGGAAGGAGTCACCACCGGAATCTCGGCGGCCGACCGCGCACGCACACTTCACGTGCTGGCCAACCCCTCCGCGACTCCCGACTCGATCATCCGACCGGGACACATTGTGCCGCTGCGCGCTGTGGCGGGCGGCGTCCGCGAACGCGCCGGTCACACCGAGGCAACGGTCGAACTTCTGCAACTGGCAGGTCTTGAACCCGTGGGCGTGATCGGCGAGATCACGAACGATGACGGCACGATGATGCGCCTGCCCGAACTCATCGAGTTTGGTGCGCGCGAAGGCGTACCCGTTGTCTCGATTGAAGACCTCATCGCCCACCTCGGCGATGCCCCGCTGAACACGGCACCCGAATCCGCGCGCTACCAATTCGAGGTGGAAACCAACGTTCCCACGACACACGGCACCTTCCGCATTCGCTCGTACAGCGACCGCACCACGGGAGTGGACCACCTGGCCATCATCGGCGGCGAGCCCACGAATGGCGCCCTGGTGCGTCTGCACTCGGAGTGCCTGACCGGCGAGGCGTTCGGTTCACTGAAGTGCGAATGTGGGCCGCAGCTCGACGCAGCGCTCGACGCGATCGATCGCGAGGGGGGCGTGGTGATTTACCTGCGTGGACACGAGGGTCGTGCCATTGGCCTGACGAACAAACTGCGCGCATACCGCCTGCAAGAGCAGGGCCTCGATACTTACGACGCCAATATTGCGCTGGGACTTCCCGCCGATGCTCGCGAATACGGTGTCGCGAAAAAGATTCTGGACGACCTCGGTATCGACACGGTCCGCCTGCTGTCGAACAACCCCGACAAGCGCCGACAGTTGATCGACCTGGGAATTTCCGTTCCGGAACTCGTTCCTCTGATTGTGGGCGTCGGCGATGTCAACGTCGACTACCTGTCGGTCAAACGCGACCGCATGGGGCACGAACTTCCCGACAACCTCGAACCCGACTTCATCGTCTAGGTTCCCCGAAAGGACTCACCATGGCTGGACACGGATCACCCGAAATCACCGTCGACGCACAGGGAATGACGGTTGTCGTCATTGCGGGATCCTGGCACGACGTCATCACCAACGGCATGATCGCCGGCGCCCAGCGTGTGCTTGATGCGGCGGGTGCTACGCATTCCCTCGTGCGCGTGCCGGGAGCCTTCGAATTGCCCCTCGCGGCAGCGGCCATACTCGAATCGGGTGCTGACGCCGTCGTGGCGCTCGGCGTGATTATTCGGGGCGGCACGCCCCACTTCGAGTTTGTGGCGAATGCGGCTACCGATGGGCTGACTCGCGTTGCGCTGGATTATGGCAAGCCCGTGGGCTTTGGCGTTCTCACCCTGGACGACGAGCAGCAGGGCCTCGACCGCGCGGGGCTACCCGGTTCACGCGAAGACAAGGGCGCCGAGGCCGCAACCGCCGCACTCGCAATGGCCACGTTCGTTCGCGACACCGCTGCCGCGAACGCCTAGCCCAGGAACAACGCGCGCAAGCGCCTCGAGGTAAACACAATCCCGATGGCGAACATCACCACGAAGTAGGCGATGTGACCCAGGATCTCCCAGCCGAAGACCCCCGTCGTGAGGCCGCGGATGAGTTCAACAGCATGCCAGAGCGGCAGCGCCTGAACGATTCCCTGGATGGGCGCCGCGTACACCGTGATGGGGTAGAACGTTGCCGAGAAGAGGAACATCGGCAGCAGGAAGAGGTTGATCCAGTCCATCTGCTGGAACGTCTTCATGAACGAGGTAATCGCCATCCCGATGCTGGCGAATCCCGCCGCGATCAGAATCACGGCCGGAATTGCGAGGATCGCCAGAGGTGACAGCACCAGTCCCATGACCTGCATCACCACGAGGAAGCCCATCGCATAGACCGCGCCGCGCAGTAGCGCAAGCGAAATCTCGCCCAACGCGACGTCGACCGGACCCAACGACGTCGTCAACATCGTCTGATAGATTTTGCCGTAATTCAGTTTGAAGAACACGTTCCAGGTGGAATCGTAAATGGCGCCATTCATGGCCGACACCGCAAGGAGCGCGGGGGCAATGTACGCGCCGTAAGACACATCGACACCGTTGATCTGCACCGAACCGATAATTGACCCCAGCCCAATGCCCAGCGACAACAAGTAGAACACCGGTTCGAAGAAGCCCGAAAGCACGACCCATTTATTGGACGACTTGGTCGCCCGAAGGCCACGCTCGATGACGGCGCGCACATTTCCCGCATACAATCCGCCGAAACGACGACGGGGCACCACGATCGGGCTCATACCGTCAACCTCCGCACAAACACGCGGTGCGCGACAATCGCGCCCACGACAGCAAACGCACCGAGCACCACGATGTGAGCAATGCTGGTCCACAGAGGTTCATCCATGCCATAGCTGAGGACACGCGCCGTCTGGCTGCCGTGCCACAGCGGCGACATCCAGCCGATCCATTGCAGGTACACCGGCAATTGCGATAGCGGGAAGAACGTGGCCGAAAACAGGAACATGGGCATGATCACGAAACGTTGAATCATAGCCAGCTGGCCCGTGTCATTGGTCAGCGTCGCGGTGTAGGCAATGAGCGGCAGGGCCACGGCCAAACACGTCAGTGTCGCAATGACGACCATCGGCACAAAGGTCGTCACGGGTGTCGCACCAAAAGCCACGGTAATGCCGAAGAACACAGCGACCGTTGCCATCACACGAATCACGACGGTAGCCACCATCCCGCCCACAATCTGGCCCGGCGTGATCGGAGTGGCGTGGAACCCGAAAAAGATCTTGGTCCATTTGAACCCCATCATGACGGGGTACATCGATTCCTCGGCGGCAACGGTCACCGCGGTCGACATCATGAGCGCGGGGGCCACAAACTGCAGGAACGTCACGCCGTCGATTCCGGCGGGAACCAGCGTGGCCAATCCCACTCCCAGAGCGAACAGGTACACCAGCGGGTTGCCAAAACTCGTGACAATCAACGAGGTGGAATATCCGCGCATCGCCCGCAGTCTTTCCTCGGCAACGTACCACCATCCCCAGCGTCGCGTGCGTGCGGCGCCGGCGCGAATCTGCTCGACCGTCGTCATTCCACCAGGCTCCGGCCAGTCAAACGCAGGAAAACGTCCTCCAACGACGAGCGGCGCACCAGGCTGGTTACCGGGTGATGACCCAATTCGCTAATGCGCGCCAGCGTGGCTTCACCCGCGTCGGTGTACAGCAGAATGCGGTCGGGCAGGACCTCAGTGCGGTCAGCCAAATGCGAAATCAAGGGCGCGACCTCGGCATTCTTATCCGACCCGTACCGCACCTCGACCACCTCGCGGGTGGAGTACGTGCGAATCAAATCGGCGGGTGAACCCTCGGCCATAATCCGCCCCTTGTCCACAACAATCAGGCGGTCACACAGTTGCTCTGCCTCGTCCATGTAGTGGGTCGTCAACAGCAGGGTGGTGCCCTGCTCTTTCAGGCGGAAGAGGCGATCCCACAGAATGTGGCGCGCCTGGGGGTCGAGGCCCGTGGTGGGTTCGTCCAGCAACAAAATTTTCGGGTTGTTCATTAGGGCGCGGGCAATGGTCAGTCGCCGCTTCATGCCGCCGGACAGCGGCTCGACGCGCGCATCGTGGCGGTCGGCCAGTTGCGCGAATTCCAGAAGCTCGTCCGCACGCGTCGCCACCTCTTTGTGGCTCATGCCAAAGAATCGACCGTAGGCCAGCAGGTTTTCGCGCACGCGAAGTTCGTTGTCCAAATTGTCGTCCTGCGGCACGACACCCAGCCGCGATCGAATCGCGGGGCCGTCAGTATTGGGGTCGAGCCCCAGAATGTTCAACTCACCCGAGGTGCGTGTGGAAACGGCTCCCACCATCTTCATGGTCGTGGATTTGCCGGCGCCGTTCGGGCCCAGAAGCCCGAATGATTCGCCCGGTGCGACCTCGAAGGAGATGTCGTCGACGGCGACAAAATCGCCGAAAACCTTTCGGACATTATTTGCCACAATTACGGGAGTACTCACACGGTTTATCCTAGTAGGAGGCGCATTTGGCACCTCGAAACCACCGTTTTGGCGGCCGCGAGCGCCACCAAGGAGCATCATGACGTCACCCCGAATGCGCGGACCCTTCGGCCGAACCGGCGCTCACGACGACGGGCCCAAGGCCAAGTTTTCGGATCTCCTTCCCTATCTGCGCGAACACCGCGGCATTCTCAGCATCGTCATTGCCCTCAGCGTCGTGGGCGCTGCCGCGTCGTTGGCGCAGCCTCTGATTGTGTCGCAGGTTATCACCGCCGTCGAAGCGGGAACCGACCTCGGCTGGTTGGTGCCCGCGCTGATTGGTTTGGTCGTGGGCGGCGCGCTGCTCAGTAGCTTCCGGCACTACCTGCTGCAGCGCACGGGCGAGAGCGTGGTGCTATCGGCACGTCGGCACCTCGTGTCGCGCCTGCTGAACCTGCCTGTGTCCGAATTCGATGCTCGGCGAACCGGCGACCTCGTGTCGCGCGTGGGCGCCGACACCACCATGCTGCGCGCCGTGCTCACGCAGGGATTGGTCGAGGCGGTAGGCGGCGTGGTCACGTTCGTGGGCGCCATCATTGCCATGCTCATCATCGATGCGCTGCTCTTTGGACTGACCTTCTCGGTTGTTGTCAGCTCACTAATCATCGTCGTCGTACTGTCGCGCCGCATCCGCACGTACTCGCGCCGTGCCCAAGAACGCGTGGGAGCGCTCACCGCATCGGTGGAACGCGCCATCAGCGCGGTACGCACGGTGCGCGCCGCCAACGCCACGGATCGCGAAACCGAAGTCATCGACACCGACGCCCGAGGTGCCTGGAGTGCGGGGCTGGATGTCGCCCGCATTTCGGCCCTCGTTGTCCCCATCTCGTCGATCGCCATGCAGGTCTCGTTCCTCGTGGTGCTGGGCGTCGGCGGGTTCCGCGTGGCTAGTGGCGCCATCGAGGTTGCGCAGTTGGTGTCGTTCATCTTGTTCTTGTTCATGATGATCATGCCGTTGGGCCAAGCCATTGGCGCGTTCACCTCGGTGTCGCAGGCCCTGGGGGCTTTGGCCCGTATTCGCGAGATCATCGACCTGCCTACCGAAACGTCGAACGACTCGGTCACGGAAACGTTGGGTGGCGGAGACGACCCGCAGGCCTCAGATTTGGGTGCCACCGCGGTCGAGTTCGAATCGGTCCGATTCGGCTACGACGAACACACGGAAATCCTGCACGGTATTTCACTGACCGTTCCCACCGGACAGCGCGTGGCGCTGGTGGGGCCAAGCGGTTCCGGTAAATCCACCATCCTCGCGCTTATTGAACGCTTCTACGACGTCACGGGCGGAACAATCCGGGTCGGAGGCACGGACATCCGGGCACTAAGCCGCGACGAACTTCGCGCTCACATCGGATATGTCGAGCAGGATGCGCCGGTCCTTGCGGGCAGCATCCGCGACAACCTCGTTCTGGGCCGACCCGATGCGACCGATGCGGACTGCCTCGAGGTTCTTGCCGCCGTCAACCTCGCGGGAATCGTCGATCGATCCGACGACGGCATCAATGCGGCCGTCGGTGAGGGCGGGGTTCTGCTGAGCGGTGGCGAGCGTCAGCGCCTTGCGATTGCGCGCGCCCTTCTTGCGGCTCCGCCCATTCTGCTGCTGGATGAATCCACCTCGAGCCTGGACGGCGTCAACGAACAACTCATGAAGGCTGCAATCGACCGCGTGGCGGAAAACCGCACGCTGATTGTGATTGCGCACCGTCTTGCCACCGTCGTGGACAGCGACCGCATCATCGTCCTGGACAAGGGTGTCGTTCTGGGCGCCGGAACGCACGACGAACTGCTACAGAGCGTTGATCTATACCGCGAACTCGCCGAGCACCAGTTGCTCGCGACGCCGAACGACTAATTACGAAAAGTCGGGATCGGTGTCGGGCGTGTACAGGAATGCGCTCGGTGCGTTGAACCCGTAGGCCAACATGCCGCCTGATTCGGACAAGTAACACGTGCCGCACAGCGATTCGTAGGTCACGTCGACGCCGTCGATTGCCACCTGGTCGCCGTCGAAGATGAACCGGCCGTCGGCCTTGCGGGCATTGAACATCGCCTTGCGCCCGCACCGACAAATCGTCTTGAGTTCTTCGAGGTTGTGGGCAATTTCCAGCAGGCGGCGGGAACCAGGGAATGCAATGGTCTGGAAGTCGGTGCGAATGCCGTACGCCAAGACGGGAATGTTGTCCAGAATGGCTATACGCAGCAGGTCATCCACCTGGTCAACAGTGAGGAACTGCGCCTCGTCGATCAGCAGACACGCGACATCGCTGCCCGTTTCGGCGCGCACCTTGGCGCGATACGAATCAAAGAGCGTGCGCACGTCGTCGGATTGGCCGATCACGAAATCGACGGGACGTTCAACGCCCAGACGCGACACAATGGCGGAATTGCCCTTCGTGTCAATGCGCGGCTTGGCGATCAACACGCGCTGGTGGCGCTCCTCGTAGTTATAGGCGGCCTGCAACAGTGCCGTGCTCTTGCCGCTGTTCATTGCGCCGTACCGGAAATAGAGTTTCGCCATGGTCGCAACTTTACCGAATCACAGCACGCGCTTGGGATGACGCGGTCCCCCGAAATTCACCGCACGTTCACCCCGCGGGCGTATTCTGAGGACATGAGCACTGTTTCACACGGCGATGCGGCCAATATCGACGATGCGTCGTTGACGGGGATGGAGAACGACTCACTCGAGACGGTTCCCGACGAGATTCTGGCCGAGTTGCTGGACGAGGACGCTCCCGATATCGACAGTGCCGACGAGGCCTGGCGTCATAACTATCCGTACGCGACCAAGATGACGCGCGGCGAGTACGAACGCACCAAGCACCTGCTGCAGGTCGAACTCCTGAAGTTGCAATCTTGGGTACGTGAATCGGGCACCAAAATAGTCATCATTTTCGAGGGACGCGACGCCGCGGGCAAGGGTGGCACAATCAAGCGATTCATGGAGCACCTGAATCCTCGTGGTGCACGCGTGATGGCACTGGAAAAGCCCACCGAACGTGAACTGGGCCAGTGGTACTTTCAGCGATACGTTCAGCACCTTCCCGCCGCGGGCGAGATCGTCCTCATGGACCGTTCCTGGTACAACCGCGCCGGAGTCGAACGCGTCATGGGCTATTGCTCGCCCGAACAATATGCGGAATTCATGCGCACCACCCCACAGTTCGAACAGATGCTCGTACAGTCCGGAATCCACTTGATCAAATTCTGGTTCTCGGTGGGCGAAGCAGAACAGCGTCGCCGATTCGAGGAGCGACGCGACGATCCCGTGAAGCGTTGGAAGCTGTCCCCCACCGACCTCGCCAGCCGCGATAAGTGGCAGCAATACACCGAGGCCAAAGAGGCGATGTTCCTGCATACTCATTCGGGTCACGCCCCCTGGACCGTCGTCAAATCGAACGACAAGAAGCGGGCGCGCATCGAAGCCATGCGCTGGGTTCTGCGCCAGTTCGACTACCCGGGCAAAAACACCCACCTCGTCGGCGAGGCCGACAGCCTCATTATCGGCAAGCCCGAGACCATGTATGACGAGGGCGAAAACCCCACGACTGCCCTTCCCACGCTTCCCCCGCAATGATTCCCGCGGCACTACGTTCTTCCGGGATTCTTCCCCTCGCAGGCGTTGCGGCGGTCGGTGTCGGGATCTTGTTGATCACTGATACCTCGGTGTGGTGGCAGTGCCCCATTCACGCAACGACGGGCCTGCTGTGCCCCGGCTGCGGAGGCCAGCGCGCGGCCGTTGCTCTCGTTCGCGGAGACATCGCCGGGGCCATTCGCCTTAACGCCACACTGTTCGTGGCGCCACCGCTCATGGTCCTGGGCGAGTGGTCACAGCGTCACGGGCCGCGTTGGCTGGTGTGGGCGACAATCGCGGCGGCTGTCGCGTTTGTCGTCGGTTACACCGTGTGGCGGAATCTAGCGCTCTAGCCGCTATCGAGGCTGAGGCGCGGCAGCGCACCCCGCGTTACAGCGCTGCGCGCTCCGCCGTCTCGACAACGTTTTTCAGCAGCAGCGCGCGGGTCATCGGCCCGACGCCGCCGGGATTGGGCGATACCCAGGCAGCGACCTCTGCGACGGCGGGGTCAACATCGCCCGCGATGCGGGTTGTGCCGTCGGGGTTCGTCACCCGCGAGACACCGACATCCAAAACAATTGCGCCGGGCTTGACGTTATCCGCGGTCACAATGCTGGGGGAACCCGCGGCGGCCACAATCACGTCGGCGCGGCGCAGATGTTCGTCAAGGTTCACCGTGCCGGTGTGTGTCAGCGTGACGGTGGCATTGACCTCTTTGCGGGTCAGAAGTGCGCCAATTGGGCGGCCGACCGTGATGCCGCGGCCGATGACGACGACATTCTTGCCCGCCCACGAAATGCCGTTGTGCTCAACCAGGTCAATTACACCGCGCGGTGTGCACGGCAGCGGCGATTCGATCGGACCCGACGCCCGCAGCACCAGCCGCCCAAGGTTCGTGGGGTGCAGCCCATCGGCGTCCTTGAGTGGATCGATGCGTTCCAGAATTGCGTCGGTATCGATGTGCTTCGGCAGCGGTAGCTGCACGATGTACCCGGTGACGTCGGGGTTCGCATTCAACTCGTCGAGAACGGCCTCGAGCTCGGCTTGCGTCGTTTCCTCGGGGAGGTCGCGGCGAATCGAGGCAATACCCACCTCGGCGCAGTCCTTGTGCTTGCCACCCACGTACCACTGCGATCCGGGGTCAGAGCCCACCAGGACTGTCGCGAGCCCGGGGACTATGCCCTTGTCACGCAAGACCGCAACGCGTCGCGCCAGGTCGTCCTTAATGGACCGCGCCGCGGCGGTTCCGTCCAGGATCTGTGCCGCCACGACGACTAGACGAGGCCGGGGTACAGCGGGAAGGCTGCGGCCAGGGCGTCCGTGCGTGCACGCAGTGCGTGCAGATCGGGGTTCGGCATCAACGCGCCGGCGATGATGTCGGCAACCTCGACGAACTCGGAATCGGCAAACCCACGGGTTGCCAAGGCGGCCGTACCGATACGCACACCGCTGGTGACCATCGGCGGACGAGGGTCGTTGGGCACCGAGTTGCGGTTCACGGTGATTCCCACCTCGTGCAACAGATCCTGAGCCTCGAGGCCGTTGACCGCGGAGTTGCGCAGGTCAGCGAGAACAAGATGGACATCGGTTCCACCGGTGAGCACGTCGAGGCCCGAGGCCTTCGCGTCGGCAGCCGTCAGGCGCTCGGCCAGAATCTGCGCGCCACGAATCGTGCGTTCCTGACGGTCGCGGAATTCGGGCTGTGCGGCCACCTTGAATGCAACAGCCTTTGCCGCGATGACGTGCATCAGCGGACCACCCTGCTGGCCAGGGAAGACGGCGGTGTTGAGCTTCTTGCCCAGGTCTTCGTCACGCGACAGAATGACACCCGACCGAGGGCCAGCGAGAGTCTTGTGCACCGTCGACGACACGACGTCGGCGAAAGGAACGGGGTTGGGGTGCAGACCCGTAGCCACCAGACCGGCGAAGTGGGCCATATCCACCCAGAGCTTGGCGCCAACCTCGTCGGCGATCTCGCGGAAGGCTGCGAAGTCCAGCTGACGGGGGTACGCGCTCCAGCCGGCGATAATCACGGCGGGGCGGTGCTCGAGAGCCTTCTCGCGCACAACATTCATGTCCACGAGGAAGGTTTCGGGGTCAACACCGTAGGAGACGGCGTTGTATAGACGACCCGAGAAGTTCAGCTTCATACCGTGAGTGAGGTGACCACCGTGCGCAAGTTCGAGGCCCAGGATGGTGTCGCCCGCGGTGGCGATGGCGTGCAGGACCGCGGCATTCGCGGTTGCACCCGAGTGGGGCTGCACGTTTGCATAGGCCGCGCCGAACAGTGACTTGGCGCGCTCGATGGCCAGTGACTCGGCGATATCGACGAACTCGCAGCCACCGTAGTAGCGCTTGCCGGGGTAGCCTTCGGCGTACTTGTTGGTCAGGACGCTTCCCTGAGCCTCGAGAACCGCACGCGAGACGAAGTTTTCGCTGGCAATCATTTCCAGGTAGTCGCGCTGGCGACCGAGTTCCAGCCTCAGCACCTCCGCGATTTCGGGATCGACCTCGGACAGAGGTGCGTTGAAGGAGGAAGGCAGGCGGTCGGTCACGGATTCTCCAGTTCGGCAGGAAAAATGGGGAGCGGAAGGAAATCTTTCGCCCTCGACCCTCTAATTCTAGCGACTGACGCGGCGTGCGCGAACGAGCGGAACAATGGCGAGCGCCGCGCCCAGAACTGCCAGTGCCGCACCCATGTAGGGAAGCGCACCAACACCCCAGGGCACCAGCGCCAGCGAGCCGAGGAAGGCCCCGGTTCCGATTCCCAGGTTCCACGCGGTCGTGCGCAGTGCGCTGGCAAAATCGCGAATTCGCGCCGATGCAGTGGTCATCATGAGCTGTCCGTACAACGGGTCCGCAATCGAAAATGCCGCACTCCATGCCATGGTCGCGGCAATAACGATTACCGGCTCGGGCGCCGCGAAGCGCACGGCAAGCATGGCGATGCCCAGAAAAATGATTGCCGCAATGAGGTTGCGCACAAGGTGCGCGGGATTGCGGCCCAGCCACCACGCCACAAAGATTCCCGCCACGCCACCAATGCCGTAGAGCGCAAGCACCCCGCTGGCCTCATCGGCGCTGAATGCTGCACGATCCAGCAGAAACGGCTTAATGAACGGGTAAAACACGTTGTGTGCGGCAACAACCAGGAAGGTTATGCCCACCACAATCATCACGGGACCAAACGACCTGTCACGCCATGGCGCGGTCGCATCGGGATGTGCGTCGTCGTAATCGTGGTCTACCGGCGCCAAGAACACCCACAGGAGCGCGCCCGCGAGGAGTGTTGCGGCTGCCATGACCAGGAAACCGATCCGCCAATTCATCGAATGGGCGATGAACGAACTGAGAGGCAGGCCGACGATAAATGCGAGGTTCGCACCACCGCTGACGAAGAGAAAACCGCGCGAATGTAGTTCGCTGGGCAGGAGGTGCGAGACATAGGCCATCGCGACCATCCAGAACAGCGCGTTGCTAACTCCGCCCACGATTCTCGAACCGAACAACATGGCGTAATTGACGGAGACGGCGGCAATCACGTTCGAGATAGCAAAGAGCGCGACGGCGGCCACCAGAATTCCCTTGCGCGAAAACCGTCGGGTCAGCAGTGACAGTGGAGTGGCGAGAATCACCACGGTGAAGGCCCACACGGTGACCAGGAACCCAATACTGGACTGCGGCACATCGAGGTCGGCGCTCATCTCCGGCAACATGCCAGTGGGCAAGAATTCCGAACTTACGCAGGCAAAGACGGAAAGGCCCAGTGCCGACATGGCCGCCCACGGGAAGCGCACGGGCGTTGCGGTGGGGGTCGACACTGACATAAGAATGTCAGTCTACGGCGAACCCACGATCTATCGCCCTCCCGCGATTCCAGGCAAATTCGCCTGACCGGCCTTGACGGCTCGCAATGCCCCGAGAATCGAGATCAGGTCGACGACCTCCTGCAGCCCGGCGCCCACAATTGCGGGAAGGAACCCGAATGCGGCGACAATCATCAGCGCCACGCTGATGACAATCCCCCACCAGATGGATTGCAGCGCGATTGCGACGGTGCGCTGGCCGATTGAAATAGCGCGAGCTACCCGCGAGATGTCGTCCAAAAGAATCACCACGTCCGCCGATTCCGCTGCCGAGGTTGACCCGCGCGCACCCATTGCGATTCCCACATCGGCTACCGCCAGCACGGGCGCATCGTTGACACCGTCGCCCACCATGATGACGGGTCGAGGCTGTGCCGCACGAATGGCGGCCACCTTATCTTCGGGCAGGCACTCGCCGTGCACATCGTCAATTCCCAGTCGGCGCGCAACGTCGTGCGCAACCGCGTCGACATCGCCCGTCAACATCATGGTGCGATGAACGGAAAGGGACTCGAGGGCCTTCAGTGTTGCCGCGGCATCGCCTCGGATCTCGTCACGGACCACAATGGACCCGGCAAAAACGTTGTCGACGGCGACATACACGGCCGCCTCGCCCGCGCGAAGCTCCACGTGTCGCACGCCGGTTGCCCGTTCCGCCACATATTTGGGTTTCCCCACAAAAACCGTGCGGCCGTCGATCGTCGCCTCGACGCCGTGCGTCGCGATTTCGCGCGCATTGCTGCCGTCGCGCAACACCAAACCCCGCTGCAGAACGGCCGCCCGAAGCGCCTCGGCCAACACGTGCGAGGAATATTGTTCCGCAGAACCCACCAAGACCAGGAGTTCGTCGTCCGTCATCCCCTCGGGGTGCACCGCAACCACGGCGGGCATGCCGTGAGTAAGGGTTCCGGTCTTGTCAAAAGCAACGGTCGAGGCACGAGCCAGCCGCTCAAGCGTCCCCGCATGTTTGATGACAATCCCCGATTTCGCCGCACTCGACATCCCCGCCATGAATGCCACGGGGGCACCAATCAACAACGGGCACGGAGTCGCCACCACGAGCACCTCGGCGAATCGAGCGCTGTCGCCCGACACAATCCACGCACCAATCGCCAGCACATAGGCGATGGCCGTGAAGGGCACCGCATAGCGATCGGCCAGGCGCACCAGAGGCGCTTTCGAATCCTTCGCGCCCTTGACCAACTCGACAATTCGCTGGTACTGGCTGTCTTCGGCACGCGCCTGGGCAACAACCTCGATTGCGCCCGGGCCATTGAGTGACCCCGACATCACGTGGTCTCCTCGCGTCTTGTCGACCGGCAGACTTTCACCCGTGAGCGACGATTCGTCGAAGGACGCGGATTCAGACTGGAGCGTGGAATCGACGGGCACAATTTCACTGGGGCGAACCAGAAGGCGGTCGCCCACGGCGACCAGCGCCACGGCAATGTCGTCCGTGCCGCCATCCGCGCGCAGGCGATGGGCAATCTGCGGAACATTCGACAGCAAGGCACCCAGTTCGGCCTCGGCCTTGCCTGCGGCAAAGTCTTCGAGCGCCTCGCCACCCGCCAGCATCAGAACAATAATGATGCTCGCCCAATATTCACCGACCACCAGCGTCGCGATGATTGCCGTGACCGCCAGCACATCGAGCCCAAAGGCTCCACGCATCATCTGACGAACCATGGACCACGCCTTGATTGCGGCAACGGTTGCGGCCAACCCGGAGACAAGCCACTGCGCCACGAGGGGCGCACCCAGCATTTCGGCGCCAAGCCCCACCCCCGCCACCGCAAGCGCTATGGCAATAAGCGGGTAGCGCGCAAGAAAGTGTCGGACAGCCATGTCCTATTTCTATCGTGAAATACGCGCAACAGTCAGCAAGGTTGTCCTCACACGACCGAGCCGTCGGCGTTTGCCCCTAGTATTTCCCCATGGCACGTACCCCCTATTCCCTTGAAGCAACCGAAACCATTGCCGCGTCGGCCGACGAGGTCTACACCGTAATGAACGACTTCGCGCGGTTCGAAGAGTGGTCTCCGTTCTTCAAGATGGACCCCACAACTCAATCCGTCATCAGCGAACCCGCCGCCGGCATCGGCGCAACCTACTCGTATTCCGCAAAGCGCATGGGATCGGGAAAGCTCACGATTGAAGAGTCCGAGCGCCCGCACCGCATTCGCGTGCACATCAACTTCGGCGCACCGCAGCCGTCGGTCGCCGATGTCGAATACTTGATTTCAGAGGCCAACGGCACTACGACGGTGACCTGGCGCATGACGGGCAAGCGCGGCTTTGGCGAGCGCCTCATGGTGAAGGTCTTGAAAATGGACCAGATGATGGCGAAGCACTTTGCCGAAGGCCTGGGTTACCTGAAGGCCGTCGTCGAGAAGCGCTAACGTCCGATTTTCTTAACGACGGAGGGCCCCGAAGCACATAGCTTCGGGGCCCTCCGTGTAGCTAAGGCTTACTTGCAGGCGCAACGGTCCTCGGTGGCTACGCCAGCGAGAGCCGATTCAACGTGCTGACCGCAACCGGTCCAGCTCGCCTTGCCGCAGTCGGCACAGGTAATGGGGCTGCACATGATGTGCTCCTTTCGGTTACAACGATTGTAATACCCCCAGGGGTATTAATCAACTAGGACGCGAGGCGCTTCTGAAGGTTCGCGTCCAACGTGGCGAGGAATTCCTCGGTCGTCTGCCAGGCCTGATCGGGGCCAACCAGCGCGGCGAGGTCCTTGGTCATTGCACCCGACTCGACCGTCGCGATAACGACCTCTTCGAGGGCAACAGAGAAGTCGATCAGCGCCTGGTTGCCGTCCAGCTTGCCGCGGTGCTGCAGGCCACGGGTCCACGCGTAAATCGAGGCGATGGGGTTCGTCGATGTGGGCTTGCCAGCCTGGTGCTGGCGGTAGTGACGCGTCACCGTGCCGTGGGCAGCCTCGGCTTCGACAACCTTTCCATCCGGGGTGGACAGAACCGAGGTCATGAGGCCCAGCGAGCCGAAGCCCTGTGCCACGGTGTCGCTCTGGACATCGCCGTCGTAGTTCTTGGTCGCCCAGACATAGCCGCCCTCCCACTTCATGGCACTTGCCACCATGTCGTCAATGAGGCGGTGTTCGTAGGTGATTCCAGCGGCTGCGAACTTGTCCGCAAATTCCGCCTGGAAAATCTCTTCGAAGATGTCCTTGAAGCGGCCGTCGTAGGCCTTCAGGATGGTGTTCTTCGTCGACAGGTACACGGGGTAGTTGCGCGACAGACCGTAGTTCATCGATGCGCGCGCGAAGTCGCGGATGGACTCATCGAGGTTGTACATCGCCATCGCGACGCCTGCACCCGGAGCCTGGAATACCTCGAAGGACTGGGCCTCGGTGCCGTCATTCGGCTGGAAGCTGAGCGTGAGGGTTCCGGGACGGTCGAAGGTGAAGTCGGTGGCGCGGTACTGGTCACCGAATGCGTGACGACCCACGATGATCGGCTTGTTCCAACCGGGAACCAGGCGGGGGATGTTCGAGATGATGATGGGCTCGCGGAAAATCACGCCACCCAGGATGTTACGAATGGTGCCGTTGGGGCTCTTCCACATCTTCTTCAGACCGAATTCCTCGACACGTGCCTCGTCGGGGGTAATGGTCGCGCACTTCACGCCGACGCCGTGCTTCTGAATGGCGTGCGCTGCGTCAATCGTGATCTGGTCGTTCGTCTCGTCACGCTTCTGAATCGACAGGTCGTAGTACTCGAGCGAGATGTCGAGGTAAGGGTGGATGAGGCGGTCCTTGATGAACTGCCAGATGATGCGGGTCATTTCGTCGCCGTCGAGTTCGACTACGACACCGTCAACCTTGATTTTTTCCATGCGGAACGCCTTTCACATAAAGCTTGAATCGTTCCATTCTACGCGGTTGGTGCACCGAGGAGACTGGATAAAAGGCATACGCCTGGGACTTAACTCAGTGTTTACCTGGCTGCCTAGCGCACCTCGCGGTCGCGGGTTTAGGCTGGGGGTATGAGCAATCTCCGCCTTGAAGAATTAAGTGCCCGCACGATCGTTGCCGCCAACAGCTTGACGCTGCGCCGCGGACAAGAGCAGTTCATCGTGCCCATCTCGTATTCCATCGCGGATGCCTATGTCGATCCGTCGACCACCTGGGCGCGCGTCATCGTCGATGCCGACCAAGACGACAAAGTTGTCGGGTTCGTTCGCGGCAACTTTGACCCGAACCACCCCAAGGACGAATTCAAGGCCTGTGTGTGGCGTGTGAACGTGGACGCCGACGAACAGGGCAAGGGAATTGGAACGTTCGCGGTGCGCGCACTGCTGGCGGAAGCCCGCCAGCGCGGGTTTGATCGCATCACCGCCATCTGGGAATACGGCGACCTGGGTCCCGGTGCATTCTTCACACGCTGCGGCTTCACGCAGGTAGGCGAGACCGAATACGGCGAGGCCATCGGCGAACTCGCGGTCGCATAACGCCACAGATTTACCGAACAACGGCGGGCATTTCCCTGAAATCGGGATGCCCGCCGTTGTCGTATGGCTCAGCGTGATTAGTGGAAGAAGTGGCGTTCGTTGGTCATGTACATGGTGACACCCGCGGCCTTCGCCGCTGCGATAACCTCGTCGTCGCGCACAGATCCACCCGGCTGCACGACAGCGCGCACGCCGGCGGCAAGCAAAACCTCGAGTCCGTCGGCAAACGGGAAGAATGCATCGCTTGCGGCCACCGACCCCGCCGCACGATCGGCGGCACGAGAAACCGCCAGGTGGCAGGAATCCACGCGGTTCACTTGGCCCATGCCAATTCCCACGGACGCTCCGTCGTGTGCCAGCAGGATTGCGTTCGACTTCACGGCACGGCATGCTCGCCAGGCGAATTCCAGATCGCGCAACGTGTCGGCGTCGGCGGGTTCACCCGTTGCCAGCGTCCAGGTGCTGGCGTCGGCGAAGTGGGTGTCCGGCTGCTGCACAAGGAAGCCGCCCGAAATCTGACGCATCTCGAGTGCCTCGCGCGCATAATCGACGGGCAACTGCAGCAACCGAAGGTTCTTCTTGGTGGTCAATACCTCGAGGGCATCGGCGTCGAACCCTGGAGCAACAATGACCTCGGTGAAGATATCGACAATGGATTCGGCTGCTTCGCGGGTGATCACGCGATTCGCTGCGATGACACCGCCGAATGCCGAAACAGGGTCGCACAGGTGCGCGGAGCGGTGCGCCTCGGCGATGGTGTCGCCCACCGCGATACCGCAGGGGTTCGCGTGCTTGATGATGGCCACGGCGGGGAGTTCATGGTCGAACGCCGCACGAAGGGCCGCATCGGCGTCGACGTAGTTGTTGTACGACATCTCTTTGCCGTGAAGCTGGGTGGCCTGTGCGATGCCGCGACCCAATGTTGCGCCATACAACGCACCCTGTTGGTGCGCGTTCTCGCCGTAGCGCAGAACCGCATCGCGGTCGGCCGCAATCCGCAGCGCAGGTGCAAATCCCGTGGCATCGTGCGCATATTCCGCCTGGAACCACGTGGCAACGGCCGAATCGTACGCGGCGGTGTGCGCAAACGCTCGACCGGCAAGAATGCGACGCTGCTCAAGAGTCGTGCCGCCCGCTGCGACGGCAGCTATGACCTCGGCGTAATCCGCGGGGTCCACCACGATGGCCACATTGTGGTGGTTCTTCGCCGAGGCACGCACCATGGCGGGGCCGCCAATATCCAC
This sequence comes from Microbacteriaceae bacterium MWH-Ta3, assembly GCA_003053925.1. Classification (GTDB taxonomy): domain Bacteria; phylum Actinomycetota; class Actinomycetes; order Actinomycetales; family Microbacteriaceae; genus MWH-TA3. Next base: position 948,940 of record QBKD01000001.1, on the reverse strand, counting down.
ATTTTCGACAATCGTGCTGGCCTCGGCGCCGCTCGCTACGGTGGCGACGAAGGGATACAGGTTCACCACGATGAGCTCGAAGGCAGCAATCCCCAGATCGGCCAACTGCGCAACGTGCGAGTCGTATCGCAGGTCCGCCAGGATTCCGCCGTGAATAGCGGGGTGCAGAGTCTTCACTCGGCCGTCCAGCGATTCGGGGAAGCCGGTGACCTCACTGACATCCACTGCCTCGAAGCCCGCATCGCGAATCGTCTGCGCGGTGGATCCCGTCGACACCATCTGCACACCCGCGGCATTCAGCGCGGCCGCAAGTTCGAGAAGTCCCGTCTTGTCGCTGACCGAAATCAAGGCGCGGCGCACCGCAATCTGGTCACGGGCGCGGTCGGGTGCGGGAAGAGCGGAAACCATGGGAACTCCTGATTAGTGGGTGGTGGCAGTAAATCGGGCGGCGATATCCCGAACAACCTCGGCGAGAAGCTCGCGCTCGACCGGCTTGATCCGATCATGCAGCGACTCGACGGTGTCGGTGGGAAGGATGGGCACTCGACGCTGAGCAAGAATGGGACCGGTATCCACGCCGTTGTCGACGACAATGACGCTGGCGCCGGTTTCGGACACACCCGCCTCGAAGGCATCACGGACACCATGCGCGCCGGGAAATTCGGGCAAATATGCGGGGTGGGTGTTCAGCAGCATTGGCGAAAAACGTGACACAACCGCGGGCGGCACCAGGCGCATGAACCCCGAGAGGATCACAAGATCGGGGTCATGGGCGGCAATGGCATCCGCCAAACGGTCGCCCCAGGCGGCACGATCGTCCCCCGCATTCAACGGTTCCACGAAGGTGGGAATCCCACGTGAGCTCGCGTATTCCAGACCCGCCGCGTTGACATCGGCCCCCACAGCTACGACGGTGGCGGGGATTGACCCCGAGTCGCAGCCCTCCAGAAAAGCGCGCAGATTCGAGCCTGTTCCACTAATAAGGACGACAACTCGAAGCATTACCCAAGTCTAACGGCTGCCCATAGTGCCAAAACGTGGGTCATTTTCCGACCGCGGGACGGGCCGAATCACTCGAACCGCCGACCCCAGAATCGTCCCCACCGCGACCTGCAACCCCAGTGTGGTTGCCACCACCGCCACGTCGATTCCGACAGAGACGAACCGGCCGGGCCCTGCTGCGCCGCCCGCACCCTGCGCGATGACCAGAACAAGTAGCGCCGCGGCGATACCCGTGGCAAGGCCGAATACGACCAGGCGCACGTAATCCCGAACGCCCGTGGAATCAAAAAAGCCGCGCGTTTCAATCAGAATGGGCGACACCCGAAGAGCCACCAGAAACGCAATCAGCGGCGTCACGACCACAACCGATGTCCCCCACGAGTTCTCCCACGGGATACTCCCCAGCAGAGGAATCGAGGGAATCGCACCCATGGTGACCGACGCGGGTGACACCAACGTGCCAACTCCCAGACTGAAGCCCGGACCCACAATCCACGCGACTGCCCAGAGAACCACGGTGGGCACCACCATGATTTGGCCAACGGTCAGGACAAGTCCGCCGAAGATTTCGCCGTGAACGGCTTCGTACAGGGCGATTTCCGTCGCGAATCCCTGCACCAGCAGAAACAACACGAGCGCCGATGCCATCGTTGTCAGAGCGAGAAGCACCATTGCGGCCGATCGGACGACAGACGGGAACAGTTCGCGCACGTCCGCGGGAATGCGGGCACCAAGCCTGTCATCGAGTACGACGAACTGCCACGGCTTCCAGGACAGCGCCATGCCGGCCGCGAAGATTGCCACCACGCGCAGAGTGCCCGCGACCGCATCGAGGGCCACTGCCTCGGAATTGCCCGACATCAATGCCAGTGCCGTGAAGATGGCAACGAAGCCCAGCACGATGAAGCCCACGCGCAACGAATCCGGTTCGGCCGCCACACGACGACCCGCGCGGTAACCCAGCAGCGCGCTGAAGAGCGCGAAGCCCAGCGGCGCGAGGGACACGATAAACGTCAGATCGGCTTGTTCGCCAAACAGGACGGCGGTGTTCTCGGGGATGGTCACGGTCAGGGGAATGGCATGACCCAGCGCCCACACGTCAACGGCCCACCGCCAGACGTCGAGTGGGTTTGCCTGGAAGCCGCCATTGATGCCCCAGACAAGCGCAAAGGGCACCAGCACAATGCCGATGCCCAATGCAACACCAAACAACGCCTCCAGCGCGGCGAACAGTACGACGAGCTGACGCGTCACAACTACAGAGCCGCGATGACCTCGCGCATAAGACGCGCGGTTTCACTCGGAGTCTTGCCCACGCGAACGCCGGCGGCCTCGAGGGCTTCCTTCTTTGCCTGAGCCGTTCCCGACGAACCCGACACGATGGCGCCAGCGTGGCCCATGGTCTTGCCCTCGGGTGCGGTGAATCCTGCAACGTAACCGACGACCGGCTTCGTGACGTGCGCCTTGATGTAGTCAGCGGCACGCTCCTCGGCGTCGCCACCAATTTCACCGATCATGACGATCGCCTTGGTGTCGGGGTCGGCCTCGAACGCGGCGAGCGCATCGATGTGGGTCGTGCCGACGATGGGGTCGCCACCAATACCAATGGCGGTCGAGAATCCGATGTCGCGCAGTTCGAACATCATCTGGTAGGTCAAGGTACCCGACTTCGACACGAGGCCGATGGGGCCCGTGCCCGTGATGCTTGCGGGAGTGATACCGGCGAGCGCCTCGCCCGGCGTGATGATTCCGGGGCAGTTGGGGCCAATGATGCGGCTGCCGCCCTTGTCCTTCGCGTATGCCCAGAATTCCGCGGTGTCCTGAACGGGGATGCCCTCGGTAATGACAACAATCAACGGCATCTCTGCATCGATGGCTTCGAGTGCGGCGTCCTTGGCGAATGCCGGGGGAACGAAGACGACCGAGACATTGGCGCCCGTTTCGCGCATGGCCTCTTCGACCGTGGCGAAGACGGGGAGCGTGACATCGCCGTGAGTTACGGTGGTGCCCGCCTTACGTGCGTTGACACCGCCCACCACGTTGGTTCCGGCCTTGAGCATCAGAGCGGTGTGCTTCGAGCCCTCACCACCGGTGATGCCCTGAACGATGACGCGTGAATCCTTGTTGAGGAAGATCGACATGTCTGAATCCTTACTTTGCTGCCAGGGCCGCGGCGCGATCGGCGCCGTCGTCCATAGTGGTGGCCAGAGTGACGAGGGGGTGGTTGCGAGCGGCCAGAATCTGGCGGCCCTCCTCGACGCTGTTGCCGTCAAGGCGCACCACGAGGGGCTTGGTTGCGGCATCGCCCAGGATGTCGAGGGCGGCAACGATTCCGTTAGCCACAGCATCACAGGCGGTGATTCCGCCGAAAACGTTGACAAACACGCTCTTAACCTGGGGGTCACCGAGGATAACGTCGAGACCGGCGGCCATGACCTCGGCCGAGGCTCCACCACCGATATCGAGGAAGTTTGCGGGGCGCACGCCACCGTGGTTTTCGCCGGCGTAGGCAACCACGTCGAGGGTCGACATCACGAGACCGGCACCGTTTCCGATGATTCCCACCTCGCCGTCGAGCTTGACGTAGTTCAGGTCGTGCAGCTTGGCCTTGGCCTCGAGGGGGTCGGCCGCGGCCTTGTCCTCGAGCGCCTCGTGGTCGGCGTGACGGAAGCCGGCGTTCTCGTCGAGCGACACCTTGCCATCCAGCGCGAGGATGTCGCCGTCTTCAGTGAGAACCAACGGGTTGACCTCGACGAGCGTGGCATCTTCATCGACATAGACCTTGTACAGGGTGACGAAGACTTCGGCCACCTTGTCGACCAGCTCGGCGGGGAACTTCGCCTCGATGGCGATTTCCTTTGCCTTCGCCAGATCGATTCCCGTGCTGGGGTTGACCTCGACCTTGGCGAGCGCCTCGGGGCGTTCCACAGCAAGCTGCTCGATCTCCATGCCACCCTCGTACGAGCAGAGCGACAGGTAGGAACGGTTTGCGCGGTCCAGCAGAACCGAGAAGTAATATTCCTGGGCGATGCGGGCACCCTCGGCGACCATTACGCGCTTGACGACGTGACCCTTGATGTCGAGACCCAGGATTGCCTCGGCGGCGGCGAATGCATCATCGGCCGTCTTCGCAACCTTGACACCGCCTGCCTTACCGCGGCCACCGGTCTTCACCTGAGCCTTGACGACAGTGACGCCGCCAATCTTCTCGGCAGCGGCCTTGGCCTCTGCGGGGGTGTCTGCAACGATGCCTCGAAGCACGGGAACACCGTGCTTTTCGAACATATCGCGGGCCTGGTACTCGTAAAGATCCACCGTTTTCCAATCGACAATGTGTACTGGGGGTCGAGGCTATCGCAGGCAACGACCGTCTTCTAGCCTACTCCGCACGGTGTCCCCGAGGGGACGGAAACTCTCCGCTAGAGCTTTTCAATGGGTGCGATTTTGATCAGCAGCTTTTTCTTGCCCGCCTGACCAAACTGCACCTCGGCGATGCGCTTCGCGCCCTCGCCGGTGATGGCCATGATTCGCCCCTCGCCGAAATCGGTGTGACGAATGCGATCTCCCCGCTGTAATTCCAGTTCCGAGTTGTCACGCACCTCGCGCGTGACGGTTCCCGTCCATTCCGTGCGTGGTTTCGCGCGCTCCATGCCGTGTCCACTGGATGAACGCGAGAAACCACCCGAGGCATATCCCGACCTGGAACCAAATCCACCACCGCCACGAAGCGCACGCTGGTTTTCGCGCCAATCAATCAGGTGTTGCGGAATCTCGTCGAGGAAGCGGCTGGGCATGGACACCGAAATTTCGCCGAAGGTAGCGCGCGATGTCGCGAGCGACAGGTACAAGCGTTGACGCGCACGCGTGATGCCCACATAGAACAGGCGGCGTTCCTCTTGCGTGCCGCCTGCTTCCATGAGCGCCATCTTGTGCGGCAGGATTTGCTCTTCGACGCCCGTAATGAACACCGAGTCAAATTCCAAGCCCTTTGCCGTGTGCAGTGTCATGAGGTTGACGGCACCCGATTCGTCGTCCATGTCGTCGACCGCAGATACAAGGGCGACCTCGGTGAGGAAGTCCAGCAGGGTGCCGTCGGGCGACTTCACCTGGAATTCGCGGGTCACACCCACAAGTTCTTCCACGTTCTCCGCACGCGCGTTGTCCTGCGGGTCACGGCTGTTCTGCAGCAAGCCGAGGTATCCCGTACCCTCCAGCAGGGCCAACAGAACGTCGACAACCTTCGCCTGCGCCACCGTCGCGGTGACTGTATCCAGCAGGGTGACGAGGTCGCGAATCGCGGCCGTCATCTTTGGGCCTAGTCCCAGCTCGGAATAACGAGCCAGCGCCTCGCGGAAAGTAATCCCTTCCCGATCGGCAAAGGACTGAATCGAGGTCTCGGAGGCCGGCCCGATACCGCGCTTCGGGGTATTGAGGATGCGGCGATGAGCCAACGCATCCGCCGGGTTTGCGACGGCAATCAGGTACGCCATGACGTCTTTGATTTCCGCACGTTCGTAGAACTTCGTGCCGCCCAACAATTTGTATGGCACCGCCGAGCGCATCAGAATTTCTTCCAGAGCACGGGTCTGCGAATTGGTGCGATAGAACACCGCCATGTCGCGGTATGCAACGCCCTGGTCATGCAAGGCGTGCACTTCGTCGGCCACGAACTGGGCCTCATCGTGTGCTGTGACTCCGGTGAACCCCACGATCTGTGCACCCGAACCGCTGTCAGTGAACAGATTCTTCGACCGCGCCGTGTCGAAGTTGTTCGCGATGACGGCGTTCGCTGCATCGAGGATGTTCTGGGTCGAACGATAATTCTGTTCCAGCAGGATGACCTCGGTGCCGGGAAAATCGCGCTCGAATTCCATGATGTTGCGAATATCAGCGCCACGGAAGGCATAAATCGACTGGTCGCTGTCACCCACGACGGTGAGCGAGGCGGGCGCAATCGAGCCATCCATTTCGACCAATTTGGGCGGGGTATCGGGAGTCACGTACTGGGGCTCGACGGGGCGCGTCAGTTCGTGAATCAGTGCATATTGGGCGTGGTTGGTGTCCTGGTACTCGTCTACCAACAGGTGGCGAAAACGTCGTTGGTACAGCGCCCGAATCTCAGGGAATGCGCGGAAAAGGAACACCGTCTGACCGATGAGGTCATCGAAATCGAAGGCATTCGCGCGGCGCAACTCCGACGTGTACTTCCGCCAAATTTCGAGGAACATGACCTCGTTGGGGTCATCGGAATTGACCGTGCGCGCGAATTGATCGACATCGACCAACTCGTTCTTCAGTTTGGACATCTTCGACATCACGCTGCCCGGCGTCACGCCGAGGGTGTCGGCTTCGTATTCCTTAATAATGCGCTTGATGAGCGACTTCGAGTCGGCCGAGTCATAGATGGTGAAGGTCGCGGGAAAACCAAAACGTTCCGCCTCGCGGCGCAGAATGCGCACGCATGCCGAGTGGAAGGTTGCAATCCACATGGAATTGGCGTCCTCGCCTACCAGCGTTCCGATTCGTTCCCGCATCTCGGCAGCGGCCTTGTTCGTGAAGGTGATGGCCAGAATCTGGCTGGGCCACGCCTCGCGATTCTTCAACAGCAGAGCGATACGACGAGTCAGCACAGCAGTCTTGCCCGAACCTGCGCCCGCCACAATCAACAGTGCGGGACCGCGGTGCGTCACTGCCGCGAGCTGCGGCGGATTAAGGCCCTCAAGAAGTGGGTCCGCGGGGTTGATTCGCGAGGGTGTGGGTGCGAAAAGGTCGTCATCAAATAGCTGCGTCATGTCGCCCCCAAGTCTAGGTTGCACCGGTGACACCCGATGCGCTCGGGCTAGAGTGTCGACATGGATTCCGATGCGCCCGCACCTGCACGCCGCACGAACCCGCTCGCCATTCTGTCGTTCATCCTGGGCGTTATGGTCTCGCCGATGGCGCTCCCCTTGGGCTGGTTCGCCACCGAGCAAATTCGACGGTCACACGAAGGCGGCCGCCGTTTGGCCGTTGCCGCCATCGTTCTGGGGTGGGTCGCCATCACCGCGTGGATGGTGGCCGGAGTGCTGGTCTGGCTGTGGTGGTCGACCCTCTAATTCTTGGCTCGCTCATAGAATCGGCGCGGAACCGCCACGTACACTAAAGATGTCCATCTCTTGAGGAGGAGTTTCATGAGCAACCCCGCATTCTCGCGTTCCGAGGCATTCCGCCCCGGCCAGGTTTCGCGTGACCGTCTGGAACAGATGTACGGTCGCGACGCACAGCGCACCGCCGAACCCGTGACGAACGCCGAGGAACTCGAAGCGTCCTATGGCATGCCTGCCGCGACGTCGTCCGAAACCGGCCGCATGACCTACGAAGACACCATCGTCAAGACGCTGATCTCGTTTGCGATTCTGGTGGCAGGTGCCGCTGTCGGTTGGGTCATCCCCAGCCTCATGCTGCCCGCACTGATTGTCGGTTTCGTTCTGGCACTGGTGAACATCTTCAAGAAGAAGCCCTCCCCTGCGCTCGTCATCGCCTATGCTGCGGTCGAGGGTGTTGCTCTGGGTGGCATCTCGGTGATGTTCAACACCCTGTACGACGGAATCGTCACGCAGGCCATCGTGGGCACCCTCGCCGTCATCGGCGTGACTCTGTTCTTGTTCCTGTCGGGCAAGTTCCGCGCAACCCCGCGCATGACCAAGATCGTCAGCATGGCGATGATTGGCTACCTCGTGTTTTCGCTCGTCAACATGGTCCTTATGATGACCGGCGTGCTCGAGGGCATGACCTGGGGCATGCGTTCCGCCAGCATCATGGGTATCCCCCTGGGCCTGATCCTGGGCGTTGTCGTCGTGTTCCTTGCCGCCTACTCGCTGGTCATGGACTTCGAATCCATCAAGGTCGGAGTCGAACGAGGCGCACCCGCCGCCTATGCCTGGCAGGGTGCTTTCGGAATCATGCTGACCGTGGTGTGGCTGTACACCGAAATCCTGCGCATGCTGGCTATCGCCCGCGGCGACTAGCCGCCGATCGCTTAACGAGTAAGGCCCCGAGGATTCGTCCTCGGGGCCTTACTCGTTGTGGGGTTATTCCCACTCAATGGTTCCCGGCGGCTTCGACGTGACGTCGAGCACAACGCGGTTGACATCCTTGACCTCGTTGGTGATGCGGTTCGAGATCTTGGCCAACACGTCGTAGGGCACACGGGTCCAGTCGGCGGTCATGGCATCTTCACTCGATACGGGGCGCAGCACGATGGGGTGGCCGTAGGTGCGACCATCGCCCTGTACGCCAACGGATCGCACGTCGGCCAACAGGACAACGGGGCACTGCCAAATCTCGTTGTCGAGTCCCGCGGCGGTCAATTCTTCGCGCACAATCACATCGGCAGCACGCAACGTGTCCAGACGGTCCTTGGTCACTTCGCCGACGATACGGATTCCCAGGCCGGGGCCGGGGAAGGGCTGACGGCCCACGATGGCTTCGGGCAGTCCCAGTTCGCGACCGATGGCACGAACCTCATCCTTGAACAATTCGCGCAGCGGCTCGACCAACGAGAACTGCAGGTCCTCGGGTAGTCCACCCACGTTGTGGTGGGACTTGATGGTCGCCGTTCCCGAACCACCGCCGCTTTCGACGACGTCGGGATACAACGTTCCCTGCACCAGGAAGCGCACGGCGCGACCCGCGTGGGCGGCCTCGGCAACCAGATCGGCTTCTGCGCCCTCGAATGCGCGAATAAATTCGCGGCCAATAATTTTGCGCTTGGTCTCGGGATCGGTCACGCCGGCCATCGCGGCAAGGAAGGTATCGGCAACATCAACGGTAACGAGGCGCACACCGGTGGCCGCCACAAAATCACGTTCGACCTGCTCGCGTTCACCCGTTCGCAACAGGCCGTGATCGACGAAAACGCAAATCAGCTGGTCGCCCACGGCCTTGTGCACGAGGGCCGCGGCGACAGCGGAGTCCACGCCACCCGACAGACCACAAATGACGAGGTCGTCGCCGACCTGTTCGCGTACCTTGGCGACCTGCTCGTCGATGACGTTGCCACTGGTCCAGTCGGGAGCAATGCCCGCGCCGTTCCACAGGAAGTTCTCCAGCACGCGCTGGCCAAACTCGGAGTGCAGCACCTCGGGGTGCCACTGCACACCGAACTGGCGCGCCTCGGGGTTTTCAAACGCGGCCACGGGCGTGACGCTGGTCGAACCGGTGACGGCAAACCCAGGAGGTGCCGTTTCGACGCGGTCACCGTGGCTCATCCACGTTTGCTGAATTTCGGGCTGGTCCCGGAAGAGAACGCCAGGAGCAACGGTCGTGGTGGTCGCGCCGTATTCACGCAAGCCCGTGTTCGACACCTCGCCACCCAGTTGCTGGGCCATCACCTGGAAGCCGTAGCAGATTCCGAAAACGGGGATACCCAGAGAAAGAATCGCGGGATCGAGGCTGGGGGAACCGGGTTCGTACACACTGGACGGTCCGCCCGACAGGATGATGGCGAGGGGCTGCTTGGCCTCGACTTCGGCGGCGGTCACGGTGTGAGGAACGATTTCCGAGTACACCTTGGCCTCGCGCACGCGGCGCGCAATGAGCTGCGCGTACTGCGCGCCAAAATCTACGACCAGAACGGGGCGATGCGTCGTCATGCGTTGGACTCCAGAGTGTTGTTAACGATGGTGCGCACACGGCGCTCGGTGAAGAACGAGAGGAAGGGGATCACGCCGCCCGCTGCGAGAACGGGGAAATACATCGCGGGCCAGCGCATGGCCGACCAGATGCGGAAGCAGCCGAACAGGTACACCACGTAGAACCAGCCGTGGACAATGAGGACCCACGTCGACACGTTGACGGCCGTGACCGCTCCCGTCGGTGTCAAGGCCAGAGCGCCGTTCGGGCCGCCGGCCTCGATTTCTACGCCGAAAAAGTACTTCAGAATCATTTCGAATGTCAGCAACAAGAGCATTGCGCCCGTGATGTACGACGTGATTCGGTAAAACTTTTCCGCCGCAAGTACGGTTCGTGCGTCTTTCGCCATGCGTTAATCCTAGTTGTCGGGGGTTGGGGCTGGATTCGGCTGGTCGCCGTCCGGATCGTTCTCGCGTTCGACCGCGTCGAGCACCACGCGGTACCAGAAATACAGGGCAAAACCGGCAAAAACGATCCATTCCGCCGCGTAAAACAGGTTGAGCCAATTCAGCGAGGCATCCTGTGCGGGGCGGACCGTGGCAATGGTATCGAGAGGTGCGGGCGCTCCCTCCATCGCGAGGAATCCGGCATACATCGAATCGCACTGCCAACGGTTCACCAGGTCGGCCGACGACACCACGGTGAGTCGGTCGTCCATGTAATCACCATCACTCGCGGCCTCGGTGGGAACGATTCGGCCGGTAATAGTCGACGGCGCATCGTCGATGAATACAAACTCGGCGGGATTAACGGTTGTGGCCCAGCCCACCGCGACGGGAAGGCAATCGCCCGCTGTCGTCACAAAGTTTCGCACGAGCCACTGGCCGGACTGCCTCACCTGCGGACGGTCCTCAACGATCACAACACCTGCCGACCAGGTGCCCTCAACGGTCACACGACGGCCGCCGGCTTCGCCCGACAAAGCGCGCCCCGGATCAACGATGGACTCCAACGGAACTGCCGTTTCGGAATCCACCTCGATCACGGTGGCCTCGGCAATGGCCCGACCAATCTGCCATTGACTGAGAAGCACAAAAATGGCGGCAAGTGCGATGACAAATGCCAGCACGCCCAGCCATCGAGGCCGGCGTGCCATCTGCCACCAGGTCACCATCAGCAGGACGACGGTGAAACGACTACCTCGACGCGCTGGAATTCCTTGAGGTCGCTGTATCCGGTTGTCGCCATTGACCGGCGCAACGCTCCCATGAGGTTCGACTGTCCATTAGCGTGCGACGACGGACCGAACAGCACTTCCTCCATCGGCCCAATCTGCCCCACCCACACGCGGTTACCCCGCGGAAGTTCACGGTGATACGCCTCGTGACCCCAGTGCCATCCCTGACCCGGCGCATCGGTGGCGCGTGCCAGAGTGGTTCCCAACATCACGGCATCCGCGCCCATGGCGACGGCCTTCACGATGTCGCCGCTGGTACCCAGCCCGCCATCGGCGATAACGTGCACATAGCGTCCGCCCGACTCATCCATATAGTCGCGGCGAGCGCCAGCCACATCGGCGACGGCAGTTGCCATCGGCGCCTGAACGCCCAGAGCGGTTCGAGTGGTCGAGGCGGCACCGCCGCCGAAGCCCACCAGGACACCCGCGGCACCGGTGCGCATGAGGTGAAGTGCGGCCGTATAGGTTGCCGCGCCACCCACGATGACGGGGACATCAAGTTCGTAAATGAATTTCTTGAGGTTCAACGGTTCGTCACTGGCGGACACGTGCTCGGCGCTGACCGTCGTTCCACGAATGACGAACAGGTCGACTCCCGCCTTGACGACGACGTCGCTGAATTCTTGAGTGCGCTGGGGGCTGAGTGCGCCCGCAACCGTGACACCGGCCTCGCGAATCTGTGCCAGGCGGGCCGTAATCAGTTCGGGCTTGATGGGCTCGGCATAAATCTTCTGCAGCTCCAGGGTTGCCTGATCAGCCGGCAGTTCGCGGATTCGCGCCAACACGGCGTCGGCGTCCTCGTATCGGGTCCACAGGCCCTCGAGGTTCAGTACACCTACACCGCCCAGTCGACCAATTTCGATTGCCGACTCGGGCGACACAACCGAGTCCATCGGTGCGGCCACGACGGGGATATCGAACTTGTGTGCGTCGATCGTCCAATTGAGGTTAACGACCTCGGTGTCGCGCGTTCGGCGGCTGGGGACGACCGCGATGTCATCAAAGCTGTACGCGCGGCGGGCGCGCTTGGCGCGTCCGATTTCAATTTCCGACATGCCTGTGACCTATCGCTTGTAGTTCGGTGCCTCGACAACCATCTGGATGTCGTGCGGGTGTGATTCCTTGAGCCCCGCCGGGGTAATGCGAATGAACTTGCCGTTCTCGCGCAAATCGGCGATGGTGCGGCTGCCGGTGTAGAACATGGACTGACGCAGACCTCCCAGAAGCTGATACACAACCGAGGCCAACGGGCCACGATACGCAACGCGACCCTCGATGCCCTCGGGCACCAGCTGTTCATCACTGGGAACATCCGCCTGGAAGTACCGGTCACGCGAATACGACGTCTTCTTGCCGCGGGTCTGCAAAGCACCCAACGATCCCATGCCGCGGTACATCTTGAACTGCTTGCCGCCCTCAAATACCAGGTCGCCGGGGCTTTCGTCGGTTCCAGCCAAGAGCGAGCCCAGCATGACGGTTTCGGCGCCGGCCACTAATGCCTTGGCAATGTCACCCGAATACTGAAGGCCACCATCGGCGATGACGGGAATGTTGGCAAGCTTGGCGGCCTTGTACGCCTCATGAATTGCCGTCACCTGGGGCACACCCACACCGGCGACAACACGTGTCGTACAAATCGATCCGGGGCCAACGCCCACCTTGACGGCGTCGACACCCGCGGCGATCAGCGCTTCGGCGCCCGCCTTGGTGGCCACGTTGCCGCCAATGACGTCGATGTGAGCAAACGAGGGGTCGGCCTTGAGTCGGCGCACGATGTCGAGCACGCCGCTGGAGTCACCATTGGCGGTATCGACAACAAGAATGTCGACGCCTGCATCACGCAGTGCGCAGGCACGCTCCCAGGCATCACCGAAGAAACCGATGGCGGCACCGACGCGCAGTCGACCCTCGGCATCCTTGGTCGCGTGCGGGTACTTTTCCGTCTTCTCGAAGTCCTTGACGGTGATGAGCCCGGTCAAACGACCATCAGCATCGACCAAGGGAAGCTTTTCAATTTTGTGCTCGGCGAACAGCGCGATGGCCTCTTCCGACGAGATTCCGACGCGCCCGGTAATAAGAGGAGTCGTGGTCATGACATCGCGCACCAGCGTCGTTTCGGCTACGTCCGCGGGGACAAAGCGCATATCGCGGTTCGTGATGATGCCGACCAGGACTCCCGCTTCGTCGATGACGGGGAGACCCGACACTCGGTATTCGCCGCACAGGCGGTCTACATCGGCAACAGTCGCTTCGGGTGTGGTCGTCACGGGGTTCGAAATCATGCCGGATTCCGAACGCTTGACCTTGTCCACCTGTTCGGCCTGATCGGCAATGGAGAGGTTACGGTGCAGGATGCCCAGTCCGCCCTGCCGTGCCATACCGATGGCCATGCGGGCCTCGGTGACGGTGTCCATTGCGCTGGACACGATGGGAGCCCAGACCGAGATGCGGCGGGTCAAACGCGATGTCGTATCGGCCTCGCTGGGAATGACATCGGTGTGTGCGGGGAGGAGCATGACGTCGTCATAGGTGAGTCCTGTCAGTGCGAAAGGTTCCTCCATGGGCATTTTTTCTCCTTTTTTGATAACGATTTTGCGCATATTGGGAAAATCCGTTACCTACTTATCGTACTGGGTTAGCAATATGACCGTTTTCTCGCAATAATTAGGACGACCTTTCGCAACGTGGCGAAATCCGTCGGAAACGAATGGTCACTAATGTCAATGTCGACCTACATTCCCGAACAACCGTTTGGGGAGCAGCGACCAGGAGGTTCCGTGGAGAACACGACCGTGAAACGAGGGCGCGCCGCACGGCTTTTTGCTGTGATGGCCACCACCGCACTCTCACTCGGCGTTCTGTTGATGGCAGGGCCGGCTACCGCCGACACCGTCAACGACGAAATGCCGTACAAGGTAAGTGGAAACGTACAAAACAATGGCGCACCACTTGCCGGCGTCTCAATTAATGTGTCGGGGAATGGCATCAATGCCGATGTCCTGACCGACGCAGAGGGCAAATGGAAGGTAGGCGTATCCGAAAAGAACGCCGCCTACACCGTCACCCTCGACGAATCGACGTTGCCCGACGGAGTTGTCGTTGTCGACAACCCTGAAACCGCCGACATCGTCGAAGGCGCCGTCATGGAAGTCCAAGTCGGACCCGGTGGTCGCGTCACGATGAACTACTTCATCGGCAAGGGCGAACGTGTCGTGACCAGCATGGTTGACCAGGTGGTGCAGCGACTTATTAGTGGTGTGAATTTCGGCTTGATGCTGGCGCTTGCTGCGATCGGTATGTCGTTGATTTACGGCACGACGGGAATTTCTAACTTCGCCCACGCCGAAATGGTCACCTTTGGAGCCTTGGGCGCGTTCGTGCTCTCGGAACTGGGTGCACCAATCTGGCTTGCGATTATTGCCGCCATCGTGCTGTCCGGCCTCTTCGGTTGGGGCCTCGATGCCGCTATTTGGGCGCCGCTACGACGCCGCAACACGGGTCTCGTGCAGCTCATGATCGTGTCAATCGGTCTCTCGCTTGCCGTGCGCTACACCTACCAACTCTTCATCGGCGGTGGAACCGAGCAGCTTCCTGGTGCGGATTCGCCCAAGATCAAGCTTTTTGGTTCGGTTGCACTCAGCTGGATCGATATGGCCAGCATGGCGATCTCGATTCTTCTCATCGCAGCATTCGCCTGGTGGCTGATGTTCACCCGCATGGGTAAGGCAACGCGCGCCATCTCGGATAACCCCGGACTTGCCGCTGCATCGGGCATCAACGTCGACTCGGTCGTTCGTGTTGTCTGGATTGTGGGCGCAACTCTCGCCGGCTTCTCGGGCATCCTCTGGGCCTACTTCCGCCCCGGCATCCGCTGGGATATGGGTGGCCAGATTCTGTTGCTCATGTTCGCCGCAACCACTCTCGGTGGCTTGGGTACCGCCTGGGGCGCCCTCGTCGGTTCGCTGATTGTAGGCGTGCTCGTCGAGGCCTCGACCCTCGTCATTCCGTCCGACCTCAAGTACGTCGGAGCCCTCGTCATTCTGATTGTGATCCTGCTGTTCCGCCCGCAGGGCATCCTCGGACGCAAGGAAAGGATCGGTTAGTTCCATGGACTTCTTGGGAATTCTTAACTCGACCGCGGGGTTCATCCTCGCCCCCGTCACCATCGCGTACGCGTTGGCTGCCTTGGGACTCGCCGTTCACTTCGGTTTCGCTGGTCTGCTGAACATGGGTATGGCGGGCTTCATGGCTCTCGGTGCCTATGGTTACGCCATCGGTATCCTCAGCTTCGGCCTTCCCTGGTACCTCGCAGCTCTCGTGGGCCTCGGCGCTGCCGTGATCTTCGCGCTGATCCTGGGTATCCCCACACTGCGTCTGCGCGGCGACTACCTCGCCATCGTCACGATTGCATCCGCCGAGATTCTGCGTCTGCTGTTCCTCACCAAGGTGTTCGACGAATACACCGGCTCGGCCGATGGTCTGTTCAGCTACAACGGTGAGTTCCAGGAATCGAACCCGATTCCCGCCGGAACATACGGTTTCCCGCCTTTCGAAGACACCGCCGCAATGTGGTGGGTTCGCATCGTGGGAATCATCATCCTCGCCGTCGCGACCTTCGCGGTGTGGCGTCTGGTGAACTCGCCCTGGGGCCGCGTGCTCAAGGGAATCCGTGAGGACGAGGACGCCATTCGCTCGCTGGGTAAGAACGTGTTCACCTACAAGATGCAGGCACTCATCATCGGTGGTGTCCTGGGCGCAATGGGTGGCCTCGTGCTGGCCATGTCGTCGAACGTGAACCAGGGACAGTACGTCACCTCGCTGACCTTCTTCATCTGGACCGCTCTTCTGCTGGGTGGCGCCGCGACGGTCTTCGGCCCGCTTGTTGGTTCGCTGATCTTCTGGGTACTCCAGGCCTTCCTGGGCCTGCTGTTCCCCGCCCTGGCAGAACAGGGTCTCCTGTTCGGACTGTCGTCCATCCAGGCCGCACAGATCAAGTTCATCATCGTCGGTGTTGCACTGGTTCTGATCGTCGTGTTCCGCCCGCAGGGCATCTTTGGAAACAAGAAGGAGCTGACCTTTGTCCGGTAACGCAACCCCCTCCAGCACCCCGGTCAAGTCGACGGGCCTGCACATCGGTGACGCCGCACCCGGTGTGGCAAAGAAGGATCCCATCCTTGTCGCCCACGGCATCAAGCGTCAGTTCGGTGGCCTCACGGCCGTCGATGTGGCTCACGTCGAAATCCCCCGCAACGCCATTACGGCCCTCATAGGCCCCAACGGTGCGGGAAAGACGACGTTCTTCAACCTGTTGACTGGTTTCGACCAGCCCAACGAGGGCGACTGGAGCTTCGACGGAAAGTCGCTCAAGGGCGTTCCGTCGTTCAAGGTCGCACGTATGGGCCTGATTCGTACCTTCCAGCTAACGAAAGCCCTTGGCTTGCTGACCGTCATGGACAACATGAAGCTCGGCAACACGGGTCAGCGTGGCGAGAAGCTGCTGTCCAGCCTCATTCCCGCCTTGTGGAAGAAGCAGGACGCCGAAATTGAAGTGAAGGCGATGGACTTGCTGACGCGCTTCAAGTTGGATGCCAAGCACGAAGACTTCGCTGCATCGCTTTCGGGTGGACAGCGCAAGCTTCTGGAAATGGCGCGTGCTCTCATGACCGACCCCACGCTCGTCATGTTAGACGAGCCGATGGCCGGCGTGAACCCCGCACTGACACAGTCGCTGCTGGATCACATCCTCGACCTCAAGACGCAGGGCATGACCGTGCTGTTCGTGGAACACGACATGCACATGGTTCGCCACATCGCGGACTGGGTCATCGTCATGGCCGAAGGAAAGGTTGTCGCCGAAGGCGCACCTGACGAGGTCATGAAGAACCCCGCCGTAATCGACGCCTACCTGGGAAGCCACCAGGATGTCGACCTCGGTGCCGTAACTGGCCGCATTACTCTTCCCGAAACGAAGTAGGAGACCGCATGAGCGACACCACTCCTGTCGTCGAGATCAAGAATCTCTACGCTGGATACCTCCCCGGTATCAACATCATTAATGGCGCCGACCTGGTGGCCAACAAGGGTGAACTCATCGGAATCATCGGACCCAACGGTGCCGGAAAGTCGACTCTTCTGAAGTCGATGTTCGGCATGGTGAAGGTTCGTGACGGCGAGATCAACCTCAACGGCGAAGACATCACCGGCCTGAAGGCAAACCAGCTCGTTTCGCGCGGCGTTGGCTTTGTTCCTCAGACCAACAATGTGTTCCAGAGCCTCACAATCGAAGAGAACCTACAGATGGGACTGTACCAGCGCCCCAAGCACTACGCAGAGCGCCTGGAGTTCGTCACGGGCATCTTCGCGGAACTGGGCAAGCGCCTCAAGCAGCGCGCTGGACAACTGTCGGGTGGAGAGCGTCAGATGGTGGCCATGAGCCGCGCGCTGATGATGGACCCCGCCGTGCTGCTGTTGGACGAGCCCAGCGCCGGTCTGTCGCCCGCGCGTCAGGACGAGGCCTTCATTCGCGTGTCCGAGATCAACAAGGCGGGCGTCACGACCATCATGGTCGAGCAGAATGCACGTCGCTGCCTGCAGATCTGTGACCGCGGATACGTTCTGGATCAGGGCAAGGACGCCTACACGGGCACCGGCCGCGATCTGCTGAACGACCCCAAGGTCATCGGACTGTACCTGGGCACCCTGGGCACTTAAGCCGCTGTAACGCCACGAAGGGGGTCGACCGCAAGGTCGGCCCCCTTTCGCGTGTCACGCCCGTAGCGGCGGCACCGTGGCCTTGTCGCACACAACGGGCTCTAGCTGTATCCGTGCGCCAGTCCAGCGCGCACCCGACCCCCGCTTCCAGACCCGCGCGCACCCGACCCCCTGTTCCAGACCCGCACGGACCGGACACCCGCTTCCAGCCCCGCACGGACCCGAAAAATTACAACGGATTGTCGTCAAACCTCGATTACCGAAGTCTCGCCGCGAACCGTTGTAATTTTTCGCGTTCCGGGGACGCGCTCTCGTCGGTACGAGACGTCCCTGCGGGGAGGTGAAACCCCCTGCGGGGACGTGAATCCCCGGCGTCTACGAGGCACCCGGGTAGTTGCGGGCTCCTCCGCGGGGCGGGCAAAGGGAAAGGGCCCCGGGATAAACCCGGGGCCCTTCGAAGCGATGTGCCTCTCGAGGATTAGCCCTCGAAGGGTACAGCTACGTTGTCAGCACCGAACTGGTAGATGCCGATTTCTGCTTCGGTGGGGTCACCGTTCTCGTCGAAGGTGATGGGGCCCGAAACACCGTCGTAGTCAGCGGTTCCGCCGCCCACGATGATGTCAGCACATTCAGCGAAGCTGAAGCACTTGGTGCCGTCACCCGAACCGCCCGAAACTTCCTGGAGCTTTGCAGCGACCTCAACACCGTCAACCGAACCGGCTTCCAGTGCAGCGAGTGCCAGCAGAATAACAGCGTCGTATGCCTCGGGGCCGTATGCGAATACGTCGGCGAGGTCGGCGTTGCCTTCAGCAACCCAGTTGTCGTTCATGCGCTCGGTGAAGTCGGTGATCGTGGTGATGTCGAGGCCGGGCAGGGTACCCTTTGCGCCCTCGAGCAGACCAGCTTCGAAGACGTCCGAGTAGTTGGCAAGGTTGCCATCAACGAAGTAGACGTTCTCTGCGGGGAAGCCGCCACCGATGAGCTCGGGAGCGATGGTCTTGACCTCTTCGAACGTGATGAGCACGATTGCGTCGGGGTCAGCGGCGGTAACTTCGGCGATCTGTGCGTCGAAGTTGGTGTCACCGGTGTTGTAGCTCGAAGCTGCAACAACCTCGCCACCGGCTGCTTCGAAAGCAGTGGTAACGAACTCCTGCAGACCGGTACCGTACGAGTCGTTCAGCACGATCATGCCGAGGGTCTCGTGGCCGTCTTCAGCGATCAGGTTTCCGAGAACCTCACCCTGGAGCACGTCAGAGGGAGCGGTACGGAAGTACAGACCGTTGTCTGCATAGGTGGTCAGTGCGGCCGAGGTGTTGGCGGGCGAGAACTGGATAACGCCTGCGCCGGTGACCTGGTCGATGAACTGCAGCGAGGTACCCGACGATGCGGCGCCGAGGATTGCCGAGACGCCTGCGTCAAGCAGACGGGGGATTTCGGTCTCGTATGCCTTGTTGTCGGTGTCACCCGAGTCACCCCAGGTGACGTCGACGGTGATGCCCTTAGCGGCGTCGTTGATTTCCTTAACGGCCAGTGCCACACCAGCTTCTTCGGGCGGGCCGAGGAATGCGAGGTTACCGGTCTGCGGCAGTGCAGTACCGATCTTAAGGGTGAGGTCGCCGACCGGCTCGCCGCCATCGGTGTTAGCTGCACAGCCGCTCAGCACGAGTGCCGAGGTGCCGAGCATTGCCAGTCCACCGAGAAGGGTCGAAACCTTACGGGTGGCCGAAGCCTTCGCGAATGCGCCCATGGTTCTCCTTGATTTTTTGTGTTACGAGAGAGTACGAGGCAGGGCTGCCCGTACCTACTCAACGCTAGTGCTAGGGCGTGAAATTCTACGAGTTTCAACGGTTACAAGCGTGTAACGCTTTGTAACGTGCAACTACACGCGGGTCCGCTGATACACCACGGAATCGATCAGCAGGGCCGCCAAACCCACCCACACGAGAGCGAATCCGATGAACCGTTCGGCCGGCATGGGTTCGTGCATGATGTACACGCCAAAAATAAATTGCATGGTGGGCGTGATGTACTGGAAAAAGCCCATCCATGACAGCGGGATGCGCGAGGTTCCCGCGCTAAACAGCAACAGGGGCACCGCGGTCACAACGCCGGCCAACGCGAGCGCGAGCGTATGCTCCGCGCCGTTCTGACCCATTGTGAGTCCCGTCGTTGCACCCACCCAGACCAGCTCGATGAGTGCAATGGGCACGAGCCAGACTGTTTCCAGGGTGAGCCCCGCAACAGCACCGATACGCCCGCCCATTTTTTTCTTGACGAGCCCGTACAGGCCAAACGATGCCGCAAGCGTTAGGCCATAGACGGGGAATGCCCCGTACCCCACCACCAGAACGACCACGGCAATGCCCGCAAAACCAATCGCAACCCACTGCATTGTGCGCAGGCGCTCCCCCAGGAAAATCACGCTGAGGACAATGGTGACGATGGGATTGATGAAATATCCCAGCGCGCTTTCCACAACATGCCCGGTCAGGGTCGCGACCAGGAAAACCTGCCAGTTCACATAGATCAGCACGCCCGCCAACAGCGTGAGCACCAGATTACGACGGTCGCGCAGCAGCCCAAAAGTCGAGTGAATTCGGCGACTGACCGCAAGAATCACCAGGCAGAACACCAGCGAGAGCACAATGCGCCAGGCAACGATTTCCCAGGGACCGGTGGGCGGCAACAGCAGGAAGTACGCGGGGAGGAAACCCCACAAGACATACGAGGCAATACCGGCGGAAATTCCCGAAGCGGAGCGCGATGGGGTGGTCACTCTGTCACACTACAGAAAAACCGCGACCCCCACCGAAGTGAGGGTCGCGGCCGGATAGTGAACGCGCTTAGCGAACGACGATCGCGAGGATGTCGCGGGCGCCCAGTACGAGGTACTCGGTACCGTCGTACTTGACTTCGGTTCCACCGTACTTCGAGTACAGAACAACATCGCCGACGGCGACGTCGAGGGGAACGCGGTTTCCGTTGTCATCAATGCGACCGGGGCCTACAGCGACAACAGTGCCCTCTTGGGGCTTTTCCTTCGCGGAGTCGGGCAGGACGATGCCCGAAGCAGTGACCTGCTCGGCAGCAACCTGCTGGATGACAATGCGATCTTCGAGCGGCTTAATGGCGACCGACACGGTTGACCTCTTCTTTCGTAGGACAGTTATGCGCGAAATGCGCTTCGCTAGTTTATCAAGCGAATTAGCACTCTCGCAACGCGAGTGCCAACTGATGCACCGCACGAGAGAATGGTCACTATGAACGAGCGCGAGGCCGCGGCCCTTTTCCGCACCGAGGCCATGGAACTTCTGGCCGAGCTGTCGCCGATTACCGACTCGACGGACATCGTGAAAGAGGTGTCGGCGCTGCGCAAGCGCGGAATTGACCCCGAGGTTGTTGCCGCCGTTCTGACGCAACGGCGGTTACGGCACAAGGCCCGCGCCAAATTTGGTGACTTTGCCGCGCACTGCATCTTTACCGACGCCGGACTGCAGCAGGCGACTCGATTGTCGGTGTCTGCCCATCACGCGGGACGCTTTGCGGCACTCGGCGCACCGCACGTGGGCGATCTGGGATGCGGTATCGGTGCCGACGCATTGGCCTTGGCGGGCCTCGGAGTACACGTCACCGCGATTGATCGCGACGACATCACGGCCGCCTGCGCCGAAGTCAACTTGGCGCCGTTCCCGAACGCCACAGTCGAGTGCACCGACGTCACTACCACCGATCTGGCACGCTTCGATGCGCTGTGGTTCGACCCCGCACGGCGCTCGGCCTCGAAGCGCCTGCACGACCCCGCCGATTGGTCGCCCTCGTTGACGTGGGTCTTCGATGTGGCATCACGAACTCCCAGCGGAATCAAGCTGGGGCCGGCCATTGACCATGACCTGCTGCCCGACGAGTGCGAGGCGCAGTGGGTGGACTGCGACGGCGAGACGGTGGAATGCGTGGTGTGGACGGGCGCCCTCGCCCGACCCGGTGTTGCCCGATCGGCGCTGGTGATTCGAGGCACGGCCGCCGAGCTCACTGCTGCCGCGCCTCACGCCACCGTGGACCGCGGTCCCGTGGGAGAATTCGTGTACGAACCCAGTGGCGCGGTCATTCGCGCACAACTGCTGGGAACACTCGCCGAATCGATGGGCGCCCACATCATTGCCGACTCGATCGCGTATTTATCGACGGATGCATTGGTCCGCACCCCGTTTGCGCAGGCCTTCGCGGTTCGTGAAATCTTGCCGCTCGATATCAAATCGATTGCCGCGCGCCTTCGGGAACTGTCGATTGGCGTGCTCGAGGTGAAAAAGCGCGGCGTGGATATCGATCCGGCGGCGTTCCGCACCGCGCTGAAACTTAAGGGATCCAATTCCGCGACGCTAATCCTGACTCGCGTGGGTGACGGCCGTGCGGCACTGCTGGTGGACCGCGTCTAACCCGCCAGCAGCACCCCGGCTTAGACCTGGACCGTCGAAACCGGCAGGGTCGAGTCAACCGGAAAGTCCAGGGCGCTGGGGGCGATCCCCCGTGCCACGAGGTGCGCACCCAGTGCAGCGATCATGGCGCCGTTGTCGGTACACAAGGACAGAGGAGGAACGCGAAGTTCGATGCCGGCAGCCGCACAGCGCTCCTCGGCGAGCTCGCGCACGCGCGCATTGGCGGCAACACCGCCGCCCAACAGCAGCCGCGGAACGTCGTATGCCTGGCAGGCCGCGACGGCCTTGCGCACCAGAACATCGGCCACCGCCTCGCGGAACGATGCGGCAACATCCGCAACGTCCACGTCGTGACCCGCCGCCTGTGCGGTCTCCACGAATCGCGCAACCGAGGTCTTCAACCCGGAAAACGAGAAGTCGTACCGATGCTTTGCCATGTCCTTGGGAAGCGTGAGACCGCGAGGGAACGCGATGGCGCGGGGGTCACCGTCGGCGGCCACGCGATCGATGTGCGGACCACCGGGGTACGGAAGGCCCAGCAGGCGAGCGACCTTGTCAAAGGCTTCTCCCGCGGCATCGTCAATCGTCTCGCCCAGCATCTGGACATCGTCCACCAGATCGCGCACCACAAGCAGCGATGTGTGCCCGCCACTAACCAACAGGGCAACAGTGGGTAATTCGATGTCGGTGCCATCGGCGCGCAAGACATCCGCACCCACGTGACCCACCAGGTGATTGACACCGTACAACGGCTTGTTGGCGGCAACCGCGAGCGCCTTTGCCGCGCCCACGCCCACCATCAACGCGCCCGCAAGGCCGGGGCCCGCCGTCACGGCGATGGCATCGAGATCCTCGACCGTGACATCGGCGTCGTGCAGTGCCTGCTCGATAGTGCTCTGCAGCGCCTCGACGTGCGCACGGGCCGCAATCTCGGGAACTACTCCGCCAAACACCGCGTGTTCGTCCATGGATGAGGCAATGACGTTCGCCAAGAGCGTGCGGCCACGCACAATTCCCACACCGGTTTCATCGCAGCTGGTTTCAATCCCCAGCACCAACGGTTCAGTCACGGGCACGCACCCGCTGCATGATGAGCGCGTCGATGTCGCTGGGCTGGTAGTAGCGTTCGCGAACCGCGATCACCGTGAAACCACGCGATTCGTACAGTGCCTGGGCGACGGGGTTGTCGGCGCGGACCTCGAGCATCATCTCGGTGGCGCCCTGCGACTCGGTGTAATCCAGCAGAGTGTCCAACAGGCGCGCACCGATGTGCTGGCCTCGATAGGCGGCCGCGACCGCGATGGTCTGAATGTCTCCCTGCGTGGCGCCCGGCAGCAACTGCGCACCCGCGTACCCCACAAGCGTGTCGCCGTCTTCGGCCACGAGGTATCGGCCGTACGGGCTGGCCAGTTCGGCGGTGATGGCCGCACGTGACCACGAGTCCTCGGGGAACGTGGCCAATTCCAGTGCATAGATGGCATCAAAATCTTGGGTGTTGGCGCGGCGAATCTGAATCATGACAGCACTTTCTTTGGGCCGGCGCTGGGCACGGCATCGGGTGCGCGCAGGTAAATGGCGCGGTGGTCAGAGAAATCGATCCCGAGGCGCAATCCCGCCTCGGCGCGCAGCGCAAGTGCTGCCGCGGAAATGGTGTCGGCGCGACATTCGGGATAATCCGCCAGGTCGGCCACAGTCGCAAGCTCATCGTTGGTCGTCAAGGTCGGGCCTGCGACTCGGTGCGCTACACCACCCGCCGCATAGCTACTGACTGCGATTTCGCGGCGGCGCGCATCGGTTACGACCGTACACGGCTCGGCACGACCCCATGCCACCGCGTCGTGGCTGACGACACCGTGCAGGGGAATTGTCCGACCAACGGCAAAGGCGATGGCGGCGGCAATACCCACACGCAGTCCCGTGAAAGGCCCCGGGCCTCGACCCGCAACGACGTCGGTGATGTCCGCGGCCGTGATTCCCGCATCGCTCAGGCAGCGCACAATCAGATCACCCACGACCTCGGCATGGCGGCGTATTTCATCGATCGAATGCTCGGACAGCACCTCGCCGTCGCGCACAATCGCGACACTCGTTCCCGCCGAGGTATCAATCGCAAGAATCGTGGTCATGCGGTCACCCATTCCAGATTGCCCCATCGGTCTCCGTGTCCCGTCACCGTGACCGTGCGGACATTTTCGTCGGCCTGGCTGGACCGGTCAATGACGATGTGCAGCCACGAGTCGACCAGCTTCCCCACCATGTCTTCGCCCCATTCAACGACCGTGATCGACCGATCCCAATCCAGGTCGAGGTCGTCCAGTTCGTCCACGCCGCCCAGACGATAGGCGTCCACGTGAATCAGCGGAACGCCCGACTCGCTGGGGTGGGTTCGGGCGACCACAAAGGTGGGGCTGGCAACCGTGCCGCGCACGTGCAACGCAACTCCGATGCCTCGGGTCAACGTTGTCTTCCCCGCACCCAAATTTCCCGTGAGGCACACCACATCGCCCGCGCGCAGTGCCGAGCCAATTCGGCCACCGAACGCTTCCATGGCCTCGGGGGAACCTATGGTCAACGTTGCCATTCGAGCCTCGCCACGCGTCGCCCCAAGCCGGTCACCACGTCATAGCCGATGGTGTCGGACCACGCCGCCCATTCGGCCGCCGAGGGCGTGCCGTCGGCAGGATCGCCCCACAGAGCCACTCGGTCGCCCACACGAATATCGTCGTCACCGACGTTCACCACAATCTGGTCCATAGCCACACGACCCACCACGGGGTACCGCACGCCGGTAATCTCGACCCAGCCGTTCCCGCTCGACTGGCGCGGAACGCCATCCGCGTATCCCAACGGCACCAGAGCCACGGTGGTGTCAGCCTCAGCCTGCCACGTGTGGTCGTAGGACACGCCGTCGCCTGCGCGCAGACGTTTGGTTAGGGCAATCTCGGTTTCGAGGCGCATCGCGGGTCGTACGCCGATATCCGTCAGTTCGGGGCTGGGCGCAATGCCGTACGCAGCAATACCAAATCGCACCATCGTGCCGCGCAACGATTCGTGCAGAATTGAGGCCGCACTCGCCGTGAGGTGGCGCAGTTCGGGCTCGACTCCGTGTTCGCGCAATTCGGCCATTGCCACAAGAAAGTCGTCACCCTGCGCCATGTCGGATGCGCGCGACGTTCCTGCCACGTGAGACATCACGCCTTCCAGAGTGATCACGCGCGCGTGATGCAACTGCGCCGCACGAGCGAACAGCGCATCGCGTTCCTGCGCACCCACACCATTTCGGCCCAATCCGGTATCGACCTTGAGGTGCACCGTGGCACCGCCAATGGCGGCAAGGGCCTCGAGCTGCTCGATGCGCGACACACCAATGGTGATGTTGGCTGCACAGGCTGCACGAAAATCTTCGGCGGGCGCATGCAACCACGCGAGCACCGGCGCCGTGATTCCACCCGCGCGCAGCTCGAGCGCCTCGGCGATATCGGCGACTCCCAGCCAGGTTGCGCCTCCCGCTAGTGCGGCGCGAGCCGCACGAACCGCACCGTGGCCGTAGCCATCGGCCTTGACCACAACCATCGTGTGCACGGCCGGCGCCAGCGTGCGCAGGTGCGCCACGTTTGCGGAAATGGCGTCGCTGTCCACCAGCGCGCGTCGCAACGGCATCATGCGGTCACCTCGGCGATCACGCTGGCCGTCGCGATTCCGCCATCGTGCGACATCGACAAATGCAGCCGAATTCCCGCGCGCTCGATGCGCTCAGCGATTGCGCCCGACAGGACAAACTCGGGTCGCTCCCCCGTGCGCGGAATGTCAATGTCACGCCAGCGAACACCATCGGAATCACCCAAGGCCTTAATCAGCGCCTCTTTGGCCGCGAAGCGCGCGGCACGTGACGCGATCGGCAGTTCCGCCTCGGCGTCGGTAAACAAGCGGATCATCAGGTTGGGCGTGTGCTCGAGGGTGTGCTCGAAACGCGTGATGTCCACGACATCGATGCCGTGCCCGACGATGGGCACGATTTACTCGACCGTGACGGACTTCGCGAGGTTTCGCGGCTGGTCGACGTCCAGCCCCTTGGCGCTCGCAAGTTCCATGGCAAAAATGTGCAACGGCACAACCGCCAGCATCGGCTCGATGAGGGGGTTTGCCAGCGGGATGGGGATGACCTCATCCGCGTAAGGTAGTACGCCCGCATCGCCCTGTTCGGCAATCGCAATGACGCGCGCACCGCGGGCACGGATCTCCTGAATGTTCGAGACGACCTTTGCGTTCAACGAATTCGGGTCGCGCGGGCTCGGCACAATGACGAACACAATCTGTCCGGGCTCGATCAGGGCGATCGGACCGTGCTTCAGTTCTCCGGCAGCAAATCCCTCGGCGTGGATGTAGGCCAATTCCTTCAGCTTCAGTGCACCCTCGAGCGCCACGGGGTATCCCACGTGACGACCCAGCAACAGCACGGCGCGGGTGTCCGCCATCCACTTCGCCATGGTTTCGATGCGCTCGGAGTGCTCGATGACCGTCTTCAGCTGATCGGGCGTAGCCGCAAGATCGCGCACCATGTCGGCAAGAACCGTGTCGGAAATGTTGCCGTTTTCCTGTGCGATGGCCAGACCCAATAGATAGAGTGCGGTGACCTGCGCCAAGAATGCCTTGGTCGAGGCCACGGCAACCTCGGGGCCAGCGTGCGTGTAAATCACGCCATCCGATTCACGCGGAATCGTCGCACCCTGGGTGTTACAAATAGACAAGGTGCGGCAACCGACTTCACCCGCATACTTCACGGCCATTAACGTGTCCATAGTCTCGCCAGACTGGCTGACCGAGACCACAAGTGTGCGGTCGTTGACGACGGGGTCGCGGTAACGGAACTCGTGTGACAGTTCGACATCGACCGGAATGCGCGCCCACTGCTCAATTGCATACTTGCCCACCATGCCCGCGTATGCTGCAGTACCGCAACCGATAATGACAACGCGGTCAATGCCCGACAGCAGAGCGGGATTAAGGTCCGAGAGCTCGACGCGACCGTCGACCAAGCGTCCGCGCAGAGTGTCCGCCACAGCCTGGGGTTCTTCGGAAATTTCCTTCGCCATGAACGACGACCAACCGCCCTTTTCGGCGGCGGATGCGTCCCACGTGACCTCGAAGGGTTCGGGAGTGACGGGGTTGCCGTCGAAATCAATAACATCGACGCTGGTCGGCGTGATGGTGACCAACTGGTCTTGGCCGATCGCCAGTGCATTGCGCGTGTATTCAATGAAGGCCGCGACGTCGCTGCCCAAGAAGTTTTCGCCCTCGCCCAGACCGATGACCAGGGGCGAATTGCGGCGAGCGCCGACGACAACGTTGGGGGCGTCCTCGTGGACGACCAGAAGCGTGAATGCACCGTGCAGGCGGCTCACCACCCGGCGCAGCGCCTCGGTGAGGTTGCCGCACTCGCGATATTCGCGGGCAACGAGGTGAGCAGCGACCTCGGAATCGGTTTCGGACAGGAATTCGACGCCCTCGGCCAGAAGTTCGGCCTTCAGTTCGGCAAAGTTTTCGATGATGCCGTTGTGAATCAGGGCGAGCTTGCCACCGTCGGCCAAATGCGGGTGTGCGTTGACATCGTTCGGAGCACCGTGGGTTGCCCAGCGCGTGTGACCGATACCCGTGTGGCCGTCCACGATCGGGTTCGATTCGAGCTCGTCGCGCAATGCCACGAGCTTTCCCGCGCGCTTACGCAGGTCGAGGGTGTCCGAAATGACGGCGATGCCGGCCGAGTCATAGCCTCGGTATTCCAGACGCCCCAATCCACCCAAAAGTACAGCGGCGGAGCCCCGAGGGCCGACATATCCAACGATTCCACACATGGTGTCAATTGTAAGCGACGCGCCCCGCTAATCCCGCAAACACTATGCTGGGCGGATGGCTGACGATGCACTCGGGCTGACCCCGTTCACCGAGATTCCGCGCCATCGTTGGGCGCAGTTGGCCCCGACCACCCCGTCGCCGCTCGAGACCGCCGACCTCGAGCGACTGCGCGGCCTGGGCGACGCCCTCGACCTCGACGAAGTCCAGAGCGTCTACATGCCACTGAGCCGACTCATCGCACTGTATGCGCTTGGCGCCCGCCGCACCCACTCCTCGACCTCGGAATTCCTGGCGTCACATCAGGCTCCCACCCCGTTCATTGTGGGAGTCGCGGGCAGTGTCGCCGTGGGCAAATCCACCATCTCGCGAGTACTACAGGAACTTCTCTCGCGCTTTAGTGAGACGCCAACCGTTGCGCTCGTCACGACCGACGGCTTCTTGTTCCCCAACGACGAACTGGAACGTCGCGGCATACTGCACCGTAAGGGTTTCCCCGAAAGCTACGACCGCCGGTCTCTGCTGCGATTTGTCACCCAAGTGAAGTCTGGTGCGGCTTCGGTGAAGGCGCCCGTGTATTCGCACATGGAATACGACATCATCCCCGGCGAATACGTCACGGTGGAACGCCCCGACATCCTGATTATCGAGGGCCTCAATGTCCTGCAGCCACCGCGCGGTGGAGCAGCGCTGGCTGTCAGTGATCTTTTTGACTTCACCGTGTACGTCGACGCCCGCACCGCGGATATTGAAAAGTGGTACGTGGAACGCTTCCTGGCACTCCAGACCGGCGCCTTTGCCGACCCTCGTTCGCACTTCCACAAGTACGCGGCACTGTCGCGCAGCGAGGCAATCGCCGAGGCAACGGCCATTTGGAAATCGGTGAATGAACCAAACCTTGTCGAAAACATTGCACCGACTCGTCCGCGGGCACAGTTGATTCTGCGCAAGGGCGCCGATCACACGGTGTCTACCGTGTTGTTACGCAAGATCTAGACGCCGAGCACGGCACAAGATGGCGGCGTTGCGCCGTCACATGAACGTGCGAATTTAGACAGCGAGACGCGAACGCACCAGCGCGACAAGGCGGTCCGCGACGGCCGTTGCCGTTTCCTCGTCAACGGCTTCGACCATGACACGCACCATTGGTTCTGTGCCGGACGGGCGCAACAAGACTCGACCGGAATCACCCAGTGCTGCCTCTTCAGCGACAACCGCCGCGGCGATGACCTCGTCACCGTTCAGTCGCGAGCGGTCCACACCTCGAACGTTGATGAGAACCTGCGGCATTGCCGTCATGACAGCCGCGAGCTCAGCCAGGGTCGACCCCGTGCGCGCCATCTCCGCCGCGATGTGCAGACCCGTCAAAATTCCGTCACCCGTCGTGGCATAGTCCGAGAAAATCACGTGCCCCGATTGTTCGCCACCCAGCGTGTAACCGCCCGAGGCAAGGTCTTCCAGCACATAGCGGTCGCCCACGGCGGTTTGACGCACGGTGATTCCGTTGGCCTTCATGGCGCGGTGCAGACCGAGGTTACTCATGACGGTCGCGACCAAGGTTGAATCCTTGAGAAGTCCGCGGCGGTTCAAAGAGACCGCGAGGATCGCCATGATCTGGTCGCCATCGATGACGTTGCCCTGCGCATCCACGGCCAGGCAACGGTCGGCGTCGCCGTCGTGGGCGATACCCAGGTCAGCGCCGGTCGCGATGACCGTTTCCTGCAGAAGCTCTAGGTGGGTCGACCCCACGCCGTCGTTGATGTTCATGCCATCCGGATCGCTGCCGATGACCGTAATGGTGGCTCCCGCATCGGCAAAGACGCGCGGCGAGATTCCTGCGGCGGCACCGTGGGCACAATCGATAACGACGTGCAGGCCAGCCAACGAGACATCGAGGGTGGACAACAAGTGAATGACGTAGCGGTCTTCCGCATCGGCGAATCGACGGATACGACCAACATCAGCGCCAGTGGGCAACAGGCGCTCACCCTCGAGATCCTGTTCGATGCGATCCTCGACGTCGTCAGGAAGTTTCGTGCCGCCGAACGAGAAAAATTTGATGCCATTATCCGGCGCGGGGTTGTGCGATGCCGACAGCATGACCCCGAAGTCGGCGTGAATATCGCCCACGAGAAAAGCGGCCGCGGGGGTCGGAAGCACACCGGCATCGAGAACATCGATGCCCGAACTTGCCAGACCCGCCGAAACGGCCGCTGTCAAGAATTCTCCCGAGATCCGGGGATCCCGAGCGACGATGGCCCGCGGACGACGTCCTTCGGCCCGAACCTCGTCGGCATGCCGCCCCTGTGTTAACACATGGGCGGCAGCCTGAGCGAGGTGCAAGGCCAGGTCGGCGGTGAGCTCGCGATTCGCAAGCCCCCGCACACCGTCGGTCCCGAAAAGTCGAGCCATGGCCGTAACGCTGGTTAGCGCTTCGAGTACTGAGGAGCCTTGCGGGCCTTCTTGAGACCAGCCTTCTTGCGCTCCTTGATGCGTGCGTCACGCGTAAGGAAGCCGGCCTTCTTCAGCGAGGGACGGTTGTTCTCTTCGTCAATGCCGTTCAGCGCGCGGGCGATGCCCAGACGCAGTGCGCCAGCCTGACCCGAGGGGCCACCACCCGAAATACGAGCAACGACGTCGTAGCTACCGGCGAGGCCGAGAACCGTGAAGGGGTCGTTGATCAGCTGCTGGTGCAGCTTGTTGGGGAAGTAGTCCTCGAGGGTGCGGCCGTTGACCGTGATCGTGCCCGAACCGGGAACGAGGCGGACGCGGGCGATGGCTTCCTTGCGGCGGCCAACTGCCTGACCCGACACGCTCAGCGCGAGGCGGGGAGCAGCTGCGGCTGCGGGTGCTGCCGAAGCCACGGGGGCCTCGACTGATTCGCTAATCTTTGCCAATGTTCTAATCCTTCGCTATGCGCTTACTGGGCGACCTGGTTGAGCGTGTACACGGTGGGCTGCTGCGCGGCGTGAGGGTGCTCGGCACCCTTGTACACCTTGAGCTTGCGGAACTGGTCGCGGCCCAGCGAGTTCTTGGGGAGCATGCCACGGATGGCCTTCTCGACAGCGCCAACGGGGTTCTTCTCGAGAAGCTCCGAGTAGGCAACGGCCTTGAGTCCGCCCGGGTAACCCGAGTGGCGGTATGCCATCTTCTGCGACAACTTCGATCCGGTCAGTGCGACCTTCTCGGCGTTGATGATGATGACGAAGTCACCCATGTCCATGTGCTGGGCGAAGGTGGGCTTGTGCTTTCCGCGAAGGAGAGCAGCAGCGTGGCTGGCCAGACGGCCAAGAACCACATCGGCGGCGTCAATGATGAGCCACTCCCGCTGTACGTCAGCGGGCTTCGGTGAAAATGTACGCGTCACAGTAGTAGCGCTTTCTGGTCGAGTTGTTCGTGAATCCCACTCCGGTGGGTTTTCCCGAAGGAATTCCCGATGGAGGGCTCAACTAGATGCCTCTTCGAGGCACCAAGGTTCAAGAATAGCGGCGTTTGAGACTTGGGTCAAACCAGCGCTCGGCGGGCACGGGTTTCTTCGGCTCGAATCCCCATTTCGGCGGCATCGGGATAGCCAACTTCAACGAATGTCAGCCCGGTGGCACGCGCCACGATGAAGGCACTCGTGCGCTCTTTTGCCTCCAACAATCGCACGGCATCGGTCGGCACCAGACGCCCCCGCCCGACGGCAACGCACATTCCCACCAGGTTCCGCACCATGGAATGGCAGAATGCATCCGCCTGCACCGTCGCAACGAGGACACCCGCCTCGTCGCGTCGCCACGAGAATTCCTGCAATTCGCGCACACGGGTGGCGTTGTCACGCGGTCGACAGTAGGTGGTCCAGTCGCGTAGACCCAGAAGTGAGGTTGCGGCCTCGTTCATGGAATCGAGGTCCAGTCGCTCTTTCACGCGCCAGGTGTATCGACGGGCGCGCGGATCTTGCGGAGTATCGGCGTCGGCAACTCGATATTCATAGCGACGGTAAATCGCCGAGAATCGCGCATCGAATCCCTCGGGAGCGACGGTGACCGATTTCACGATCACATCGCCGGCGCTGAGGAACGACCGGAGGCGATGAAACAGTCGCTCGGGCGTCATTCCGTCGGGGCACTCCATGTGCGCGACCTGGCCCGTCGCGTGAACGCCCGCATCCGTGCGTCCCGCGACTACGAGGCGCACCTCGGACTCTTCGCGGCGCAGAATAGTCGCCAGTGCGTTCTCGAGCACGCCCTGGACGGTGCGTCGATTCGGCTGGGTTCCCCAGCCATCAAAATCGGTGCCGTCATAGGCAATATCGAGTCGAAGCCTCACCCCGAAATTCTGCCACAGGAACGACGAAGGCCCAGGGCGAACCCTGGGCCTTCGAGAGAAAAGCGAAGTGCTTATTCGGCCTTTTCCTCGGCTGCTGCCTCGGTGACCTCGGCTACGGGAGCGTCGACGACCTCTTCTGCAACAACTTCGGGCTCTTCGGCAACCGGTGCAGCCGAGGCGACGGGTGCAGCAGCAGGTGCTGCGGCCTTCTTCGCCTTGGGCTTGGGGTTGACGGGCTCGAGGCACAGTTCGATTACTGCCATGGGAGCGTTGTCGCCCTTGCGGTAGCCAGTCTTGATGATGCGAGTGTAACCACCCTCACGCAGTGCAACGAGAGGAGCAATCTCGGCGAAGAGTTCGTGAGTTGCATCCTTGTTGCGCAGCACAGCGAGAACGCGACGACGAGCGTGCAGGTCTCCGCGCTTTGCGAAGGTGACAAGACGCTCGGCGACGGGACGCAGGCGCTTTGCCTTGGTCTCGGTCGTCTGGATCGACTTGTGGGTGAAGAGTGCTACGGCAAGGTTTGCAAGCAGCAGACGCTCGTGTGCGGGGCCGCCTCCGAGGCGGGGTCCCTTTGCGGGCTTAGGCATTGTTCTGTTCTCCTGTCAGAATCCGAACCAAAGGTTCAGAAAAATTAGTTTTCGTCGGCCTCGTAGAAGTAGGCGTTATCGACGCCGGGCATCGAGTCCTTGAGTGTCAAACCAAGCTCAACGAGCTTGTCCTTGACCTCATCGACCGACTTCTGTCCGAAGTTGCGGATGTTCATGAGCTGGTGTTCGTTCATTGCGACCAGTTCGGCGAGGGTGTTGATGCCCTCACGCTTCAGGCAGTTGAACGAGCGAACCGTGAGGTCCAGTTCCTCGATGCGAGTTCCCAGACCCTCAACCTCGACGACCTCTTCCGGACGGGGTCCGATTTCGATGCCTTCGGCTTCGGTGTTGAGTTCGCGTGCCAGACCGAACAGCTCAACGAGCGTTCCACCAGCCGAGGCGACTGCGTCGCGAGGCGAAATCGAGGCCTTGGTCTCGACATCGACGACAAGGCGGTCGAAGTCGGTACGCTCACCGGCACGAGTTGCCTCGACGCGGTAGGTGACCTTGGTGACGGGCGAGTAGATCGAGTCGATGGGGATAACGCCAGCGGCCTGGTACTCGTTGCGGTTCTGAGCAGCCGACACGTAGCCACGGCCACGCTCGACGGTGAACTCGATCTCCAGAGTTGCACCCTCACCCAAGGTGGCGAGAACGAGCTCGGGGTTGTGAACCTCGACGCCTGCAGGAACGGTGATGTCCGCTGCGGTTGCCACACCGGGGCCCTGCTTGCGCAGGTACGCGGTCACGGGCTCGTCGTTTTCGCTCGACAGAGTGATGTTCTTAATGTTCAGGATGATTTCCGTGACATCCTCGGTGACACCCTGAATGATGTCGAACTCGTGCAGCACGCCGCTGATGCGGATGCTAGTCACGGCTGCGCCGGGAATTGACGACAGCAGGGTACGGCGAAGCGAGTTGCCGAGAGTGTAACCAAAGCCAGGCTCGAGCGGTTCAATGATGAACTGCGAGCGAGTCGACGAGGTCGATTCTTCGTTCAGAGTGGGGCGCTGTGCAATGAGCACGTGTTGTCCTTTCGGTCAGTGTCCGCTATATGACACTTCTCACGGTCTAGTCGGAGGTGCGACTGTTCAGTTGTTGGGGTGGGGTGGCCCAGCGACCACCCCACGAAAACGAGGCGTGTTAGACGCGACGACGCTTCGGAGGGCGGCAACCGTTGTGAGCCTGAGGCGTCACGTCGGTGATGGTGCCAACCTCGAGGCCTGCGGCCTGAAGCGAACGAATAGCGGTTTCACGGCCCGAACCCGGGCCCTTCACGAACACGTCAACCTTCTTCATGCCGTGCTCCTGAGCCTGGCGAGCGGCCGATTCGGCTGCCAGCTGAGCTGCGAACGGAGTCGACTTACGCGAACCCTTGAAGCCGACTCCACCGGACGATGCCCAGCTGATGACGGCACCGGTGGGGTCGGTGATCGAGACGATGGTGTTGTTGAAGGTCGACTTGATGTGAGCCTGACCCACTGCGATGTTCTTCTTGTCCTTACGACGCGGCTTACGAGCGGCGGACTTGGGAGCTGCCATAATTCTTTCCTTTTCCCTCTCGGGCCGCGACTAGCGGCCGGCCTTCTTCTTGCCGGCGACGGTGCGCTTCGGGCCCTTGCGGGTACGAGCGTTGGTCTTGGTGCGCTGGCCACGGACGGGCAGGCCACGACGGTGGCGCAGACCCTGGTACGAACCAAGTTCGACCTTGAGGCGGATGTCGGCCTGAACTTCACGGCGGAGGTCACCCTCGACCTTGTACGTGCCTTCGATGTAGTCACGAAGTGCAACGAGCTGGTCGTCAGTCAGGTCCTTCACGCGGATGTTGCGGTCGATGCCAGTGGCTTCGAGGGTGGCAACCGAACGCGTGCGTCCGATGCCATAGATGTATGTCAAAGCGATTTCCACGCGCTTTTCGCGGGGAATATCGACTCCGGCGAGACGTGCCATGGTGGCTTCTCCTTGGAATAGCAGAGGTGTGTACCGTGATCTGTGCTTGGGCCTCTGTCCCAAGGTGTCCCCCTGTGAAGGGATCTGATACGGCGGGGTTGTCTATTCAGTTATAAGTGGGGGTACTGCTTAGCCCTGGCGCTGCTTGTGGCGGGGGTTTTCGCAGATAACCATGACGTTGCCGTGACGACGAATGACCTTGCACTTGTCGCAGATGGGCTTAACGCTGGGGTTGACCTTCATTGTTTTCTCCTGTTATCGCCGGCCTCGTACCCGACGGTGGTCGGGACGTTCCTTACCTTGTGGTTACTTGTATCGGTAGACGATACGTCCACGCGAAAGGTCATAGGGGCTGAGCTCTACGATGACGCGGTCCTCGGGGAGGATACGGATGTAGTGCTGGCGCATTTTGCCCGAGATGTGAGCGAGAACGATGTGTCCGTTTGCCAGCTCCACGCGAAACATCGCGTTGGGCAGGGCCTCGACAACCGATCCCTCGATCTCGATAACGCCGTCTTTGTTAGCCATATTTCCATTCAGTGAATTCGTAACCGCAAGTCATGCGGCGGCACGCATGCCAAAGGACATGGCGCACCAAATAAAAAGCATATGTTACTACGCGCAAAAGCGCAAGTAGGGGTTATACTCCCCCGATTCCGCGCTCGGCGAGAGCGGAAACAATTCTGTCGGTGACCTCGGCCACCTCACCGATTCCATCGACCGACACGAGAATGCCGCGACGGGCATAAATGTCAATCAGCGGTGCAGTTTCGGCGGTGTAGACCTCGAGGCGTGCGCGCACGACATCGTCGGTATCGTCCGCACGACCCTGCTCGAGCGCGCGCAGTCGAATACGCTCAATGACGACCTCGGGATCGGCAACGAGTTCGACCACGACATCGAGTGCCTGGTTCGATGCCGCGAGCATCTCGTCAAGGGCGTCGACCTGGTCGAGCGTGCGGGGGTATCCATCCAACAGGAAACCGGGAACACAGTCGGCGTGGGTCAGTCGATCGGCAACCAAGGCATTCGTGAGTTCGTTGGGAACGTATGCCCCGCGATCCATGTAGGACTTCGCCTCGATGCCCAACGGGGTCTCGTCACGAACATTCGCACGGAAGATGTCGCCCGTCGAAATTGCGGGAATCCCGAAGGTCTCGGCCAAGCGCACAGCCTGCGTGCCCTTGCCCGCCCCGGGAGGTCCCACCAACAGCAAACGCACCATTACTTCAGGAGTCCCTCATAGTGACGCTGCTGCAACTGTGCATCGATCTGCTTCACGGTCTCGAGGCCCACACCCACGATGATGAGGATCGAGGTACCGCCGAAGGGGAAGTTCTGGTTTGCGCCGATGGTTGCCAGAGCAATCAGCGGGATCAACGCCACGATTCCCAGGTACAAGGCGCCGGGCAGAGTCACGCGCGTAAGCACGAAGTCCAGGTACTCGGCCGTGGGACGACCCGCGCGAATACCGGGGATGAATCCGCCGTAGCGCTTCATGTTGTCCGCGACCTCGACCGGGTTGAAGGTGATGGCCACGTAGAAGTACGTGAAACCGACAATCAGCAGGAAGAACATCACCATGTACAGCGGGTTATCGCCGCTTGTGAGGTTGTTCTGAATCCAGACGATCCACTCGGGTGCCGTCTGTCCGGCAGCAGGCTGGTTGAACTGCGCGATCAACGCTGGCAGGTACAGCAGCGACGACGCGAAGATCACGGGAACAACACCGGCCATGTTGACCTTGATGGGGATGTACGTGTTGGTGCCACCATATGTACGGCGACCGACTACGCGCTTGGCGTACTGGACCGGGATGCGTCGCTGCGATTGCTCGACGAACACTACGGCAGCCATGATCACGATTCCCAGCGCGATTACGAGCAGGAAGACGTTGAAGCCCTCGCTGTTGGCGATTGCCCACAACGAGGTGGGGAAGCCAGCGGCGATCGAGGTGAAGATCAGAAGCGACATACCGTTGCCGATACCGCGCTCGGTCAGGATTTCGCCGAACCACATGATGAGGCCTGTTCCTGCGGTCATCGTGATGACCATGATGAGTACGGTGTACCACGCGTCATTGACAATCAGCTGCGAGCACTCGGGGATGCCCGTGTTCGAACCGAACAAGGCGCCACTGCGTGCAACGGTGACCAGGGTGGTCGACTGCAGGATGCCCAGGCCCAAAGTGAGGTAGCGCGTGTACTGGGTGAGCTTGGCCTGACCAGCCTGGCCCTCTTGGTGCAGCGTCTCGAAGTGGGGAATGACCACGCGAAGCAGCTGGGTGATGATCGACGCCGTAATGTACGGCATGATTCCCAGCGCGAAGATTGACAGCTGGAGGAGTGCTCCACCGCTGAAGAGGTTGACGAGTTCGTAAAGACCCGTCGTACCGGCGTTACCGGCCAAACATGCCTGAACGTTCGCAAAATTGACGAACGGCGCAGGGATAAACGATCCCAGGCGGAACAGAACAATAATTCCGAGTGTGAAACCGATCTTGCGTCGCAGATCGGGTGTTCCCATAATGCGTCGAATTGCGCTGAACACGAGGCCTCCTGTGAATCGCTGGCCGCAACTGCGACCTTCTTAACGTAGCGGAAAAGGGCCGGGGAAATGTCCCCGGCCCGATTCAGCAACTAGGCGATCGAACCGCCAGCGGCAACGATCTTCTGCTCTGCCGAACGTGAGACCTTGTCCACGGTGACGTTGAGCTTTACCGAGATGTCGCCATCTCCGAGAACCTTGACCTTCTCGTTCTTGCGAACGGCACCCTTGGCCACGAGGTCAGCGATGGTGACATCGCCGCCCTTGGGGTAGAGCTCGGCGAGGCGGACCAAGTTAACAACCTGGTACTCCACGCGGAAGGGGTTCTTGAAGCCGCGAAGCTTCGGGGTGCGCATGGTGAAGTCGAGCTGACCACCCATGAAGCCTGCCTTGACCTGGTAACGAGCCTTCTGACCCTTGGTACCACGACCTGCAGTTTTACCCTTCGAACCTTCACCACGACCAACCCGGGTACGTTCCTTCTTCGATCCAGCGGCGGGACGCAGGTGGTGAAGCTTCAGCACCTGGACCTTCTCTGCCTTCTCTTCAGCCTTGGGAGTAGCCTTCTTGGCAGCAGCCTTGGGAGCAACAGCTTCGTCGGTTGCTTTTGCGGCAGCCTTCGGTGCGGCAGCAGCCTTGGCGGGAGCCTTCTCGGCGGCGGGCTTAGCAGCTGCTGCCTTGGGTGCAGCAGCCTTGGCCGGAGCCTTGTCTGCAGCAGCCTTGGGAGCAGCAGCCTTCTTGGGGGCAGCAGCCTTTTCAGCTGCGGGCTTAGCGGCAGCCTTGGGGGCTGCGGCCTTCTTTTCTTCAGCCATTAGTCAATCTCCTCGACTTTGACAAGGTGTGCAACGGTACGAACGTAACCGCGATTCACGGCGTCGTCCGGACGGACAACCGTCTGACCGATGCGCTTCAGTCCGAGGCTGCGCAGCGTGTCACGCTGGTACTGCTTCTCGCTGATGATGGACTTGATCTGGGTGACCTTGAGCTGAGCCATTACGCACCTGCCTTAGCTTCGGCCTCGGCACGCACCAGGCGTGCGGGCGCGACGTCTTCGAAGTTCAGACCACGACGTGCGGCAACTGCGCGAGGCTCTTCGAGCATCTTCAGTGCAGCAACGGTGGCGTGAACGATGTTGATGGTGTTCGACGAGCCGAGCGACTTGCTGAGGATGTCGTGGACACCCGCAGCTTCGAGTACGGCGCGGACGGGACCACCGGCGATAACACCGGTACCAGCAGCAGCGGGGCGAAGCAGAACGACGCCGGCTGCGGCCTCACCCTGAACGGGGTGAGGAATGGTTGCGCCCGAGCGGGGAACGCGGAAGAAGTTCTTCTTTGCTTCCTCTACACCCTTGGCGATCGCGAGGGGTACCTCACGGGCCTTGCCGTAGCCAACGCCGACCATACCGTTACCGTCACCGACGACGACGAGTGCGGTGAACGCAAAGCGACGACCACCCTTGACGACCTTCGACACACGGTTGATAGCGACGACCTTCTCGACGAAGGGGCTCTTCTCGACCTCACGGGGCGCGCGGTCGCGGCCTCCACGGCCACCGCGGTTGTCGCGGTTGTCACGACCACCGCGTGCGCGGCTTTCGGTCGCTTCGGCCTCGGGTGCCACAGTTTCCTCAGCAGCCACAGTTTGCTCCTTAGTGTTCTCGCTCACAGGGTCAGCCCTGCCTCTCGTGCGCCTTCGGCAACAGCCGCGACACGACCGGCGTAGCGGTTACCGCCACGGTCGAAGACGACTGCGGTGATGCCGGCCTTCTTGGCGCGCTCGGCGACGAGTTCACCAATCTTGCGGGCCTTTGCCGACTTGTCTTCGGTCGACACGCGGAAGTCTGCTTCCATGGTCGAGGCCGAAGCGAGGGTGTGACCCTGGGTGTCGTCGACGATCTGCACGAACAGGTGGCGTGCCGAGCGGGTAACAACGAGGCGGGGACGTGCCGGGGTTCCGCTGATCTTCTTGCGAAGACGGAAGTGGCGACGCGCGCGCGAAACGGACTTTGACTTCACAGCCATGACTACTTACCAGCCTTTCCGGCCTTGCGGCGAACAACTTCGCCTGCGTAGCGGACACCCTTGCCCTTGTAGGGCTCAGGCTTGCGCAACTTGCGCAGGTTCGCGGCGACTTCACCGACGGCCTGCTTCGAGATACCCGAAACGAGCACCTTGTTGTTGCCCTCTACGGCGAACGTGATGCCTGCGGGAGGCTCAACGGTGATGGGGTGCGAGTAGCCAAGTGCGAACTCGATGCCCGCACCCTTCTGAGCTACGCGGTAACCGGTACCGACGATTTCGAGGCCCTTGGTGTACCCCGTGGTCACGCCGACAATGTCGTTCGCGATCAGGGTACGGGTGAGGCCGTGGAGCGAGCGCGACAGGCGCTCGTCGTCGGGTCGGGTTACGAGAACCTGTGCGCCTTCGACAACAACCTGAATAGGTGCTGCGACGGCGATAGTGAGTTCACCCTTGGGTCCCTTGACCGTGACGACCGAGTCAGCAACGCTGACGGTGACACCCGCGGGGATTTCTACAGGGAGACGACCAATACGTGACATTGCGAATTACCACACATAGGCGAGGATTTCCCCACCTACGCCCTTCTTCTTGGCCTCACGGTCGGTCAACAGACCCGAGGAAGTGGACAGGATGGCAATACCGAGACCGCCCAGAACGCTGGGGATTTCGGTGGACTTTGCGTAAACGCGAAGACCGGGCTTGGACACACGAGTCAGGCCGACAACTGCCGACTTGCGCTCCTGGCCGTACTTGAGGGTGATTACGAGGTTTTCGCCAACGCGAGCGGGCTCGAGCTTCCAGTCGGCAACGTAACCTTCACGCTTCAAGATCGAGGCAATGTTTGCCTTGAGCTTGCTTGCGGGAAGAGTAACGCTGTCGTGGTGAGCACGCGACGCGTTGCGCAGACGGGTCAGCAGGTCTGCGACCGGATCTGTCATTGTCATTGTGTTATTTTTCCTGTTCTCCAGCCGGTTTCGACATCCGTTACACGGAGGCCGACCCTGCTGACGATGGGGTGTTAGTTGGTCTTGGTGACGAAGGGGAAACCGAACTGACGCAGCAGTGCGCGTCCTTCGTCGTCCGTCTTCGCGGTGGTCACGATGGTGATATCGAAACCGCGTACGCGGTCAATCTTGTCCTGGTCGATTTCGTGGAACACGGACTGTTCCTGAAGACCAAAGGTGTAATTGCCGTTGCCGTCGAACTGGCGGTCCGAAAGTCCGCGGAAGTCGCGGATACGGGGAAGTGCCAGCGAGATCAGGCGGTCAAGGAATTCCCACGCACGGTCGCCACGCAGAGTGACGTGTGCACCAATGGGCATGCCTTCACGCAGCTTGAACTGTGCGATCGACTTGCGAGCGATGTTGATCTGAGGCTTCTGGCCCGTGATGAGGGTCAAGTCGCGGACTGCGCCGTCGATAACCTTCGAGTCACGAGCTGCTTCACCAACACCGGTGTTGACGACAACCTTGACCAGGCGAGGAACCTGGTGAGGGTTGGTGTAACCGAACTCAGTGGTCAGTGCTGCAACGATTTCGCTGCGGTACTTCTGCTTGAGACGGGGCTGGATTTTGCCAGCCGCGGGTGCAGTAGCGGTCATTAGATGTTCTCACCTGACTTCTTGGCGTAACGGACGCGAACCGTCTTCTTTACGCCATTCTTTTCAACGGTCTCCAGACGGAAGCCAACGCGAGTCGGCGTCTTGGTCTTGGGGTCTACGAGTGCCACGTTGGACACGTGGATGGGGGCCTCGACGGTCTCAATGCCACCGGTCTTGGTACCGGCGCTCGACTGGCCAACACGAACGTGCTTGGTGACCAGGTTGATGCCCTGAACAACGACGCGGTTGGTCTCGGTGATGACCTCGATTACCTCGCCCTGCTTGCCGCGGTCGCCGCCGTTCTTCTGGCTCTTTCCGCTGATGACCTGTACGAGGTCACCCTTCTTGATGTTCGCCATGGAACTAAAT
Organism: Microbacteriaceae bacterium MWH-Ta3; assembly: GCA_003053925.1. Classification (GTDB taxonomy): domain Bacteria; phylum Actinomycetota; class Actinomycetes; order Actinomycetales; family Microbacteriaceae; genus MWH-TA3. The sequence continues at coordinate 907,703 of QBKD01000001.1, read as the reverse complement.
CACCTCCGGTGCAAGCGACACGATCTTCATGAACTTCTTGTCACGGAGTTCGCGTCCGACGGGCCCGAAGATACGGGTACCGCGGGGGTCGCCATCTTTGTTCTTGATAATGACGGCTGCGTTCTCATCAAACTTGATGTACGAGCCATCTGCGCGGCGGGTCTCCTTGACCGTGCGCACGACGACAGCCTTGACAACTTCACCCTTTTTGACGTTGCCGCCGGGGATTGCGTCCTTGACAGTCGCGACGATGATGTCACCGATTCCTGCGTAACGACGGGTCGAACCGCCGAGTGCACGGATAACCAGCAGCTCTTTCGCGCCAGTGTTGTCAGCGACCTTAAGTCGAGATTCCTGTTGTAGCATTTCTCACTCCTCAGTGGACAGACGAATTACTTCGCCTTCTCCACGATCTCGACGAGGCGCCAGCGCTTCGTAGCGGACAGGGGGCGGGTTTCGGCGATAACAACGAGGTCACCAATACCAGCGGTGTTGTTCTCGTCGTGTGCCTTGACCTTCGACGAACGAGTCATGACCTTGCCGTAGAGGGGGTGCTTGACGCGGTCCTCGACAACAACGGTGATGGTCTTGTCCATCTTGTCGCTCGACACGTAGCCGCGGCGAGTCTTACGGTAGGGACGGAGCGCCTCGGGAGCAGTCTCCTCGACCTTCTTACCGGCCATTAGTTGTTCTCCTCAGCAGTCTCTTCGACCTTTGCGGCCTTGGTGGCCTTCTTGGCCGGTGCGGCCACGGGCGTGGCGCGCAGGCCCAGCTCGCGTTCGCGAATGACGGTGTAGATGCGGGCGATGTCGCGCTTGACTGCGCGAACACGTCCGTGGCTCTCAAGCTGACCCGTTGCGGCCTGGAATCGAAGGTTGAACAGTTCTTCCTTCGCCTTCTTCAGCTCGTCAATGAGACGCTCGTTCTCGAAAGTATCGAGATCGGCCGGGGCAAGTGTCTTGGTTCCGATAGCCATTACGCGTCTCCCTCCTCGCGCTTGATGATGCGTGCCTTAAGGGGCAGCTTGTGAATTGCACGGGTCATGGCCTCACGAGCGAGCTGCTCGTTAACACCGGCGACCTCGAAGAGGACGCGGCCCGGCTTGACGTTGGCGACCCACCACTCGGGCGAACCCTTACCGGAACCCATTCGGGTTTCTGCAGGCTTCTTAGTCAGCGGACGGTCGGGGTAGATGTTGATCCACACCTTTCCACCACGCTTGATGTGACGGGTCATTGCGATACGAGCGGACTCGATCTGGCGGTTGGTGACGTACGCAGGCGTAAGTGCCTGGATACCGAATTCGCCGAAGCTGACCTTGGTGCCACCGGTAGCGGCGCCGTCACGGCCCGGGTGGTGCTGCTTGCGGTGCTTGACCTTACGAGGAATCAACATGGTTACGCCTCAACTCCTGCATTGGCGGCCTGCGTGGGAGCGTCCTTGCGGGGTGCTCCACGACGAACGCCGCGGTTTCCGTCACGCCCACCACGAGCTGCCTTCTGGGCAGCCTGTTCGCGAGCGAGTTCCTGGTTGGTGATGTCACCCTTGTAGATCCATACCTTCACGCCAATGCGGCCGAAGGTGGTACGGGCCTCGTAGAAGCCGTAGTCGATGTTCGCACGGAGGGTGTGCAGGGGCACACGGCCTTCGCGGTAGAACTCCGAGCGCGACATTTCAGCGCCACCGAGACGGCCCGAAACCTGGATACGAACACCCTTTGCGCCTGCGCGCTGAGCACCCTGGAGAGCCTTGCGCATTGCGCGGCGGAAGGCCACACGTGCGCTGAGCTGCTCGGCGATGCCCTGAGCGACGAGCTGAGCGTCTGCTTCGGGGTTTGCCGCCTCGACGATGTTCACGATCACGGTCTTACCCGTGAGGGCGCGTGCATCTTCGCGGAGCTTGTCGAGGCCGGTTCCCTGACGGCCGATTGCAACACCGGGACGTGCAACATGCACATCGACGTTGACGCGGTCACGGGTACGACGGATGACCATGTGCGAGACACCGGCGCGGTCGAGCTTCTCCTGGAGGAAGCGGCGGAGGATGACATCTTCCGCTACGTAGTCCGAGTAGCGCTCACCGGGCTTGGTGCTGTCCGAGAACCACTGCGAGCGGTGATCGGTCGTGATTCCCAGACGGAATCCGTAGGGGTGTACTTTCTGACCCATTACTTGCTCGCCTTCTTCGTGGCCTCATCGTTCGTCACGACGACGGTGATGTGGCTGCTTCGCTTAAGGATTTGAGATGCGCGTCCCTGTGCACGGGGGCGGAAGCGCTTCATCGTGACGCCCTCATCAACGAAGATGCGGCTGATCACGAGGTCGTTCTCATTGAATGCTTCGTTCGCGGCGTCTGCCTTAACGCGAGCGTTAGCAACAGCCGAAGCGACGAGCTTGAATACGGGCTCCGATGCAGCCTGAGGTGCGAACTTCAGGATTGCGAGAGCCTCGGGGACTGCCTTGCCGCGGACGAGGTCCACAACACGACGAGCCTTCTGAGGAGTAACACGAACTCCGGCAAGACGGGCGCTGGATTCAACCATGAGTGATTACCTTCCCCATCGCCTTAACGGCGACGGCCCTTCTTGTCGTCCTTCACGTGGCTACGGAAGGTGCGGGTGGGTGCGAATTCGCCGAGCTTGTGGCCGACCATCGTTTCGGTAACGAATACCGGAACGTGCTTGCGGCCGTCGTGTACGGCAATGGTGTGTCCGAGCATCGCGGGGATGATCATCGAACGACGCGACCAGGTACGGATCACGTTCTTGGTGCCGGCTTCGTTCTGAACCTGAACCTTGCGGAACAGGTGGTCGTCGACGAAGGGACCCTTTTTAAGACTGCGAGGCATTCCTGGCTCCTACTAACGCTTCTTGCCGACGTTACGGCGGCGGACGATGAGTTTGTCGCTGGCCTTCTTGGGGCGACGAGTGCGGCCTTCTGCCTGGCCCCAGGGGCTGACAGGGTGACGACCACCGGAGGTCTTACCCTCACCACCACCGTGGGGGTGGTCAACAGGGTTCATGGCGACACCACGGACGGTCGGGCGAACACCCTTCCAACGCATACGGCCGGCCTTACCCCAGTTGATGTTCGACTGCTCGGCGTTTCCGACCTCGCCGACGGTTGCGCGGCAGCGTACGTCAACGTTGCGGATTTCACCCGAGGGCAGACGCAGCTGTGCGTAGGGGCCATCCTTGGCAACCAGACGAACCGAAGCGCCAGCGCTACGGGCCATCTTTGCGCCTCCACCGGGACGAAGTTCGATCGCGTGGATAACGGTACCCACGGGGATGTTCTTCAAGGGAAGGTTGTTGCCGGGCTTGATGTCGGCGGCGGGACCCGACTCCACGATGTCACCCTGAGCAAGCTTGTTCGGGGCGATGATGTAACGCTTGGTGCCGTCCACGTAGTGAAGCAGCGCGATACGCGCGGTGCGGTTGGGGTCGTACTCGATGTGAGCTACCTTGGCGTCCACGCCGTCCTTGTCGTGACGACGGAAGTCGATCAGACGGTACTGGCGCTTGTGGCCTCCACCGATGTGGCGGGTGGTGATGCGACCTGCGTTGTTACGACCACCGGTCTTGGGAAGCGGCTTCAGAAGCGACTTCTCGGGGGTCGAACGCGTGATTTCTGCGAAGTCCGCTACCGACGAGCCACGACGGCCCGGGGTAGTCGGCTTGTATTTACGAATAGCCATGAGATCTAGTTCCTTATCCCTTAGCCGACAGCCGTGAAGATGTCGATCGTGCCCGAAGCGAGGGTAACGATAGCGCGCTTGGTGTCCTTGCGCTTACCGATACCGAACTTCGTCTTGCGGGTCTTACCAGTGCGGTTGAGGGTGTTGACCGAAGCAACCTTGACACCGAAGATCTTCTCGATAGCGAGCTTGATCTCGGTCTTGTTGGCGCTGGGTGCAACGATGAAGGTGTACTTACCTTCGTCGATGAGGCCGTAGCTCTTTTCGCTGACAACCGGCGCGACGATGATGTCGCGGGGGTCCTTGTTCAGAGCAAGGTGGAGGACGCTCATGCGGTCACCTCTTTCGTGGTCTTGCCGGCGATGAATGCTTCGAGAGCAACCGACGTGAAGACGATGTCATCGCTGTGGAGGACGTCGTATGCGTTGAGCTGGTCGTGGAACAGCACGTGAACACCGGCAACGTTGCGCACGCTCTTTGCGGCGAGCTCTTCGTTGCGGTCGATAACAACGAGAACGTTGGGTCCCGACGTGATGTTGGCAAGAAGGTTCGATGCCGACTTGGCCGAGGGCGTTGCGCCTGCAACGAATTCGGTTACGCCGTGGATGCGGCCTGCACGTGCGCGGTCCGACAGCGAACCGAGGAGTGCGAGGGCGATCATCTTCTTGGGGGTGCGCTGCGCGTAGTCGCGGGGAGTCGGTCCGTGGACGATTCCACCTCCGCGGTGCTCGGGTGCACGAACGGAACCCTGACGCGAACGGCCGGTTCCCTTCTGCTTGAACGGCTTGCGTCCCGAACCCGAAACCTCGCCACGGCCCTTGGTGCTGTGCGTGCCCTGACGTGCAGCGGCAAGCTGAGCAACAACAACCTGGTGGATGAGAGGCACGTTGGCCTGGACATCAAACACCGACGCGGGGAGGTCGACAGTGCCAACCTTCTTACCGGCGGCGTCAACGATGGTGACCTGTGACATTGTCTTAGGCTCCCTTCACTGCGTTGCGGACAAAGACGAGGCGGCCGGCAGCACCGGGGACCGCGCCCTTGATGAGGAGGAGACCGCGCTCGGCGTCCACAGCGTGGATGCGGAGGTTCAGTACGGTAACGCGCTCGTTACCCATACGACCGGCCATGCGCATGCCCTTGAAGACGCGCGAAGGAGTCGACGAAGCACCGATCGAACCGGGCTTGCGGTGGTTACGGTGCGAACCGTGCGATGCCGAGACACCCTTGAAGTTGTGGCGCTTCATGACACCAGCGGTGCCCTTACCCTTGCTGGTTCCGACAACGTCGACAACCTGGCCAGCCTCGAAGACATCAACGGTGAGTTCCTGACCGACCTCGTACGACGCGGCGTCGGCGGTGCGGATCTCGGTGATGTGACGGCGGGGGGTAACGCCAGCCTTGTCAAAGTGACCAGCGAGGGGCTTAGTCACCTTACGAGGGTCGATAGCGCCGGTAGCAACCTGGATTGCCTCGTAGCCATCAACGGCGTTGTTACGAATCTGGGTGACCACGTTGGGGGCCACGGCGACCACGGTAACGGGAACAACGCGGTTGTTCTCGTCCCAGGCCTGAGTCATTCCGAGCTTGACGCCCAGGAGACCCTTGGTGTTTGCAACCTTAGTCATGCGGGGAGTCCTTAGAGCTTGATTTCGATGGAGACGTCTTCGGGCAGGTCGAGGCGCATCAGCGAGTCGACGGCCTTGGGCGTCGGGTCGATGATGTCAATGAGACGCTTGTGAGTGCGCTTCTCAAAGTGCTCGCGGCTGTCCTTGTACTTGTGAGGAGAGCGGATGACGGCAACGACATCCTTCTCGGTCGGAAGCGGCACGGGGCCAACTACAGTTGCACCTGCACGGGTAACCGTGTCAACGATCTTTCGTGCCGAGGCGTCGAGTCCGGCGTGGTCATACGACTTGAGCCGAATGCGGATTTTCTGTCCCGCCATGGTCCACTCTTTCTTTCCTGCGCGCTGGGGTATCCACCGCGTGAGCATTTTGTGCTTGCGCACCACTGTTCTTCTATCAACCGGCCGAGGCCGTATTGTCTGCCCGCGGCCCTGGAGAACCCGGGGCACTGACTGGCAGTGAGTCACGCGCATAGGCGTCACATTTCACAACTTGTCTACTCTGCCACACTCGTGGCAATTACGCAACCCGGGCGTGTCGCGGATTATCCGCGGGCGTTGAGCCAGCGAAACAGCACTCGGGTGAGCGCAACGGCGATTGCTGCCGACCCCGCAAAAGCCGTAGAAACAAGTACCGCGATGACAACGACGAGATCCATCATTCCGCCCGCGCCACTTTGCGCCGCCAAGAACGCATAGAGAGCAACATTGAGTGCACCCAAGACAACCGGCAGCACAGCAATCACCACGGTACGCATCTTTGATACTTCCTGTTTACGCGTGACGATGCTGATGGTGATTGCCATAACGACCCACAGAGTCCACGCAAGGCCAGCACCGCCAGCTCCCACCGTAATTGCGCTGCTGGCTGCAGAGGCAACCGGTTCACCGTTGACGGTAAACACCATAAATAGCGACAGCCATAGCAGAACGGCTGCGAGTACCGCAGCAAAGATTGTTTCCATGGCGATGCGCATGCTTGTGCTCCTTTAGTTTCCCGAGGTCAGACTATCGCCCGACGCACTCCGCATGCGTGCGCGCCTTATCGATTCAGACAAATCCGCGCAAATGTCGACCGATGCGGGCAACCCGACTCTGGCGACGAGCCGATGGTGTTCGGGTTGGATTCCTTTGAGAATTAAGTGAATTCCCCGTGCGTCGAGGGAATGTGCGATATCTACGAGAATGTGTGCGCCGGTGGCGTCGAGGAACTGCATTCCCGACATGCGAATGATGATCACTCGGGCGCCGTGAACGGCGGAGATTCGCTCCATGATGCGCTCGGCGGCCCCAAAGAATAGTGCGCCGTCAAGACGGAACAATGCAATCGCGCCGTCGTGAGGTTGCGACGGTCCTGGCAACTCCTCGCGATGAATGCCTGATGATCGGGCCAAGCTACGTAGTGCGAACACCGCCGTCGCCACGATTCCAATTGCAACGGCTTCAATGAGGTCAAAGGCGACGGTGACCGCGATGGTAACGAGGAATATTGCCGCATCGGACCGAGTGGACTTCAGAATGAGCACCATCGCGCCGCGCGGCACCATCCTCACCGCCGTCACCATGAGAACGGCAGCAAGTGCGGCAAGAGGGATGCGCGAAACGGGTGCAGACGCTACATAGATAACGGCAATTAGGACGAGCGCGTGAGTGATGGCAGAGAGTCGCGTTCGACCGCCGGACCGAACGTTGACGGCGGTTCGGGCGATGGCTCCGGTGGCGGGCATTCCCCCGAACGCAGCCGACGCCACGGAGGCCAATCCCTGCCCCACCAATTCTCGATCGGGGTCATAGCGACCTGCAACGGCCATTGTGGTGGCCACGCGAGCGGACAGCAGCGACTCGATCCCCGCGAGTGCCGCCACCGCCAATGCCGCCGGGCCAATATCGACGACGACTGCCCAATCGAGTGACGGTAGCGACGGCGCGGGCAGTGACGATGGCACTGCCCCGATTCGTGTGAGTGGAATGGCGAAGGCTTCTGCCCACACCGTGACGACAACGATCGCGACGATGCTGCCGGGAATTGCCGACGTTAGCCTGGGCACAATCACCATGATGAGCGCGACAATTCCCACCACAATCAGACTCCACCCAGCTGCGCCCCAATCAGCCATGCCGATCGAGTTCCATGTGGACGCCACCACACTGGAGTGCGCGCTTTCGCCTCCGATGACGAGAGGGATTTGCTGCAGAAAGATTATGATGGCGATTCCCACAGTAAAGCCCTCGATGACGGGCCACGGAATAAACGTAACCGTCCGTCCCAGGCGCGCAAGCCCGGCGATGATGAGAATTACGCCCGCCATGACACCGACCACAATCACGGCCGATGCTCCGTATGTGGCCACAATGGGAACGAGAACGACCACCATGGCGCCGGTTGGGCCTGACACCTGGACAGGCGAGCCGCCGAATACCGCGGCAATCAGACCGGCAACAACGGCCGTAATCAGCCCGGCTTCGGCGCCGACGCCACTGGCAACGCCAAAGGCCAGTGCGAGCGGTAAAGCAACAATGCCCACGGTGATTCCCGCGACGACATCGTGGCGCCAGGTGCGAGACACAGCGTCATAGTCCTGTCGCGACGGGAAAAGACTACGCAGTGATCGGACAACCTCACGGAGGCCCACGCGAGTACCTCTTTCCGTCTACTGCGACCGTTGCCCTAGTGTATCGCCGCAGACACGAGAAAAGGCCCCAGCCGAAGCTGGGGCCTTCCCGAATCAGTAGTGAAGACTACTTGATGACCTTGGTCACCGTGCCGGCGCCGACGGTACGGCCACCTTCACGGATTGCGTAGCCGAGGCCCTCTTCCATAGCGATGGGCTGGATGAGGGTCACCTTCATGTCGGTGGTGTCACCGGGCATGACCATTTCAGTTCCTTCGGGCAGTTCAATGACGCCGGTGACGTCAGTGGTGCGGAAGTAGAACTGGGGACGGTAGTTGGTGAAGAAGGGGTTGTGGCGTCCACCCTCGTCCTTCGAGAGGATGTAGGCGGTTCCTTCGAACTCGGTGTGAGGTGCGATCGAGCCGGGCTTAACAACAACCTGGCCGCGCTCTACATCTTCACGCTTGGTTCCACGGAGGAGCAGACCACAGTTCTCGCCTGCCCAAGCCTCGTCGAGCTGCTTGTGGAACATCTCGATACCGGTAACGGTGGTCTTCTGGGTGGGGCGGATGCCGACGATTTCAACTTCCGAGTTGATTCCCAGGGTTCCACGCTCGGCGCGGCCGGTAACAACCGTTCCACGACCGGTGATGGTGAAGACGTCCTCGATGGGCATCAAGAAGGGCTTGTCCTTGTCGCGCACGGGGTCCGGAATCGAGTTGTCGACCGCTTCCATGAGCTCAACGATTGCGTTGCCCCACTTCTCGTCGCCTTCGAGAGCCTTGAGGCCCGAAACGCGAACGACGGGTGCGTTGTCGCCATCGAAGCCCTGGCTCGAGAGGAGTTCGCGAACTTCGTACTCGACGAGTTCGAGGATTTCCTCGTCGTCGACCATGTCCGACTTGTTCAGTGCAACGAGGAGGTAAGGAACGCCAACCTGCTTCGCCAACAGAACGTGCTCGCGGGTCTGCGCCATGGGGCCGTCAGTTGCGGCAACCACGAGGATTGCGCCGTCCATCTGAGCAGCACCGGTGATCATGTTCTTGATGTAGTCGGCGTGGCCGGGAGCATCAACGTGAGCGTAGTGGCGCTTGGGGGTCTCGTACTCAACGTGCGAGATGTTGATGGTGATACCGCGCTGGCGCTCTTCGGGAGCCGAGTCGATCGACGCGAAGTCGCGGACGACGTTGACTGCCGAGGGGTACTTGTCAGCAAGCACCTTCGAGATTGCAGCGGTGAGGGTGGTCTTACCGTGGTCAACGTGACCGATGGTACCGATGTTTACGTGAGGCTTGTTGCGCTCGAACTTGGCCTTAGCCACTGGGTCCTCCTAAAGGACGTAGGTAGATTCGGGATTTCCGAACCTTTAGTTTATCGGGGGTTATTGAATTTGTGGTAACCGCTCGGAGTGAGAGGTTCCGCGGCGGACGAAGTGCTTAGTCGCCCTTGCTCTTCTGGACGATCTCGTCGGCAACAGCCTTCGGGACCTCCGCGTAAGTCTCGAACGTCATCGAGTACACCGCGCGACCCGAGGTCTTCGACCGCAGATCACCGACGTAACCGAACATCTCCGAGAGCGGCACGAGGGCACGAACGACCTTGACGCCGGTCGCATCCTCCATGCTCTGAATCTGCCCACGTCGTGAGTTCAGGTCGCCGATAACGTCGCCCATGTACTCTTCCGGCGTGCGCACCTCGACCGCCATGAGCGGCTCGAGAAGTACGGGGTTAGCCTTGCGAGCAGCCTCCTTGAATGCCATCGAACCTGCGATCTTGAACGCCATTTCGGACGAGTCAACATCGTGCGATGCACCATCAACGAGGGTTGCCTTCACGCCAACCGTGGGGAAGCCTGCCAAAACACCAACCTGCATGGCGTCCTGCAGACCTGCGTCAACAGCGGGGATGTATTCACGAGGAACACGTCCACCGGTTACAGCGTTGACGAATTCGTAGACCTTGTCGGTGGTAACTTCCATGGGCTCCAGAGTGATCTGGACCTTGGCGAACTGACCCGAACCACCGGTCTGCTTCTTGTGGGTGTAGTCGTACTTCTCGACGGCCTTCTTGATCGTCTCGCGGTACGCAACCTGGGGCTTGCCCACGTTGGCTTCCACATTGAATTCACGCTTCATGCGGTCGACGAGGATGTCGAGGTGGAGTTCGCCCATACCCTTGATGACGGTCTGACCGGTCTCGTGGTTGAGTTCGGTACGGAACGTCGGGTCCTCTTCCGCCAGCTTCTGGATCGCAAGACCCAGCTTTTCCTGGTCGGCCTTGGTCTTGGGCTCGATGGCAACCTCAATAACGGGCTCGGGGAAAGTCATCGATTCGAGAACGACGGGGTTTGCGGGGTCACAGAGGGTGTCACCGGTGGTGGTGTCCTTGAGGCCAATAACCGCGTAGATGTGACCGGCAGTCACCGAGTCGACGGGATTTTCCTTGTTGGAGTGCATCTGGAAAATCTTGCCGATGCGCTCCTTCTTGCCCTTGGTCGAGTTGATGACCTGTTCGCCCGAGTTCAATGTTCCCGAGTACACGCGAACGTAGGTCAGACGACCGAAGAAGGGGTGAACGGCAATCTTGAATGCCAGAGCCGAGAAGGGCTCCTTCGAGTCGGGGTTACGGATGACCTCTGCCTCGTCGTTGTTGGGAAGAGTTCCGACAACCGACGGCACGTCGAGGGGCGAAGGCAAGTAGTCGATGACAGCGTCGAGCATGGGCTGAACGCCGCGGTTCTTGAATGCCGAGCCACAGAGAACGGGGTATGCCTCGCCGGCAATGGTGAGCTTACGGATGGCCGACTTGATCTCGGGGATGGTGAGTTCTTCGCCACCGAGGTACTTCTCGATAAGGTCGTCGTCTGCTTCAGCAACGGCCTCGACGAGGGCTGCGCGGTATTCCTCAGCCTTGTCCTTCATATCGGCCGGGATTTCCTGCACTTCGTACTGTGCACCGAGGGTAACGTCACCCTTCGAGTCACCCTGCCACACGAGGGCACGCATCTCGATCAGGTCGACGACGCCGACGAACGACGACTCGAAACCGATGGGGAGCTGGATAACGAGGGGCTTTGCGCCGAGGCGCTTGACGATGGTCTCGACGGTGAAGTAGAAGTCTGCACCGAGCTTGTCCATCTTGTTGACGAAACAAATACGGGGAACGTTGTACTTGTCAGCCTGACGCCACACGGTCTCGGACTGGGGCTCGACGCCCTCCTTGCCGTCGAACACAGCAACAGCGCCGTCGAGCACGCGCAGCGAGCGCTCTACCTCGACGGTGAAGTCAACGTGACCGGGGGTGTCAATGATGTTGATCTGGTTCTTGTCCCAGAAACAGGTGGTTGCAGCCGAGGTAATGGTGATACCGCGTTCCTGCTCCTGTGCCATCCAGTCCATGGTGGCTGCACCATCGTGAACTTCACCAATCTTGTGGGTGATACCCGTGTAGAACAGGATGCGTTCGGTGGTCGTCGTCTTACCGGCGTCGATGTGCGCCATAATTCCGATGTTGCGGACCTTCTTAAGGTCAGTAAGCACGTCCTGTGCCACGGGTTCCTCCGTCGATTGGGTTGTGTGAATCTACATCTAAAAGTCTGGGGATGGGGCCGGCCGAAGCCGGCCCCGGTGCGACTACCAGCGGTAGTGCGCGAATGCCTTGTTCGACTCGGCCATCTTGTGGGTGTCTTCACGGCGCTTGACCGCGGCACCAAGGCCGTTCGAGGCGTCAAGGATCTCGTTCATGAGACGCTCGGTCATCGTCTTCTCGCGACGCGACTTGGCGTACGAGGTCAACCAACGCAGTGCAAGAGTGTTTGCACGGTGGGGCTTGACCTCAACGGGAACCTGGTACGTCGAGCCACCAACGCGGCGCGAACGAACCTCAAGGGTGGGGCGAACGTTGTCGAGAGCCTTCTTCAGGAGCACTACGGGATCCTGGCTGGACTTCTCGGCTACGCCGGAGAGTGCACCATAAACGATGCGCTCGGCAAGACCCTTCTTACCATCAAGAAGAATCTTGTTAACGAGCTGCGACACTACGGGCGAACCGTAGATCGGGTCTGCTACTACGGGGCGCTTGGCCGCGGGACCTTTACGAGGCATTACTTCTTGTCTGCTTTCGCTCCATAGCGGCTACGAGCCTGCTTGCGGTTCTTGACTGCCTGGGTGTCGAGTGCGCCACGGACAATCTTGTAGCGGACACCGGGGAGGTCCTTAACACGTCCACCACGGACGAGCACCATCGAGTGCTCCTGAAGGTTGTGGCCTTCACCGGGAATGTACGCGGTAACCTCGACGCCGTTCGAGAGCTTGACACGAGCGACCTTACGGAGCGCCGAGTTGGGCTTCTTGGGGGTGGTGGTGTACACACGGGTGCATACGCCACGCTGCTGCGGGTTCGCCTTAAGGGCGGGCGCCTTGGTCTTGGTGACCTTGGGGCTGCGTCCCTTACGAACCAACTGCTGAATAGTTGGCACGAATTTCTCCTTGATTGCGCTGCACGGTGACAGCAAATGGGGCGGCTCGGGCTTTCGCTCGGGCCTCGCTACTCGCGGATGCGAGTATGCCGTGGGGACCTCGTCTGATCGACAGTCAAGCCGTTCGAACGAATTGCGGTCCGTGTGTGCGATGTTGCGCTATCCGGCCAAAAGACGGCATGACAGCAGAACACACACAGCGTGTTCCAGACTACCCCGATTTTCGGGGCGGGTCAAATGGTCGACAGGAGCCCCAGAGTGGTACCCGTGAGGATCGCGGGTCCGAACGGCATTTCATCGCGCAGCGAGCGCACGATTCCCGCGTGAATGGTCGCGTGAAGTCCGCCAATTAGCGCAATGGCGATGAGCCCCGGAGCAAGTGCGCCCGTTGCCGTCAGTGCGGCCGTGCACACTCCCCCGAGCTTCACATCGCCAAGCCCGAGCCCCGCCAACCGATGCAGAACATACCCGCTGATCACAGCACAAATCGCGGTAATCCCCACAACAGCCACCGTCCGGACATTCGTTCCGTTCGCCAGGAGTAGGAGACCAAGCACGGGGTATGCGGGGAGGACGAGCCGATCGGGCAGGCGATGTTCGCGAAAGTCAATGGCTGCGAGACGGCCGGCCCACCAGAACCAGATGGGCGCAATTACGAGCAGCACAAACGGTGACATGGGCCCACGGTAGGTGTTGCACCTCGAGGTGCGCGGAATTTATCCCCAGGAACGGGAAAGGGCCCGTCCGAAGACGGGCCCTTCCGGGGATTCTGTTTCTAGAACTCGCCGGTGGTGAAACCGCTCGCGTCGTAGGTTGCCGAATTGAACGATTCCAGATCGGTGTACGAGAACGCGTCGTCCGCGAAGCTGCCCGTTGCGCCGAAGTGGCGGTGTGGGTAGCGGCGGTCGGCTTCGTCCTGGTTTGCTTCGACCGTGACGCCACGATACTTCTGCAGACCTGTACCGGCGGGGATGAGCTTACCGATGATGACGTTCTCCTTGAGACCGATCAGCGGGTCGCGCTTGCCCTCGAGAGCCGCCTGCGTCAGAACGCGGGTGGTCTCCTGGAACGATGCGGCCGACAGCCACGACTCGGTTGCCAGTGATGCCTTGGTGATACCCATGACTTCCTGACGAGCGGTCGCAGGCTTCTTGCCATCGGCAACGGCCTCGCGGTTAACCTTGGTGAAACGGATGCGGTCGACGAGTTCGCCGGGCAGGAATTCCGTCTCGCCGTGGTCGACGACCGTCACCTTGCGCAGCATCTGGCGAACAATAACCTCGATGTGCTTGGTGTGAACGGGCACGCCCTGGCTGGTGTACGTGTCGTACACGCCGTCGACGAGGAACTTCTGAACCGCACGAACACCCATAACGCGCAAGACGTCCTTGGGGTCAACGGTTCCCTCGAACAACTGCGTTCCGATCTCGACGCGCTGGCCATCCTCGACAAGCAAGGTGGTGTGCTTCGTGATCGTGTACGAGTGTGCCTCATCGCCGTTGTCGGGGGTCAGAATCAGCTTGCGCTGAACGCCTGACTCGTCGATTTCGACGCGACCGGTTGCATCGGCAATGGGGCTTGCACCCTTGGGGGTACGTGCTTCGAAGAGCTCGGTCACACGAGGCAGACCCTGCGTGATGTCCTGAGCCGACGCCGATCCACCGGTGTGGAAGGTACGCATGGTCAGCTGAGTTCCAGGTTCACCAATCGACTGTGCCGCGATGATACCGACGGCCTCGCCGAGGTCAACGGTCTTACCCGTTGCCATCGACCGGCCGTAGCAGGTACCACAGACTCCGAGGAGCGCCTCACAGGTGAGGGCCGAACGTACGAGAACCTTCTCGACGCCGCGGGCAACCATGTGCTTGATGAGGTCACGACCGAGGTCGACACCTGCTTCAACGATGACCTCGCCCGATGCGTTGACGGCATCTTCGATGAGGAAACGACCGAACACGAGGTTCTCGACGTTGCCCAACGCATTGGCTTCCGAACCGATCGAGAACTCGAGGCCCTTGCTGGTGCCACAGTCGGCTTCACGGATGATGACGTCCTGCGCCACGTCGACCAGACGACGAGTCAGGTAACCCGAGTCGGCGGTCTTCAGAGCGGTGTCAGCCAGACCCTTACGGGCACCGTGGGTTGCGATGAAGTACTCGGCAACCTTCAGGCCCTCGCGGTACGAGCTGATGATCGGACGGGCGATAATTTCACCCTTCGGGTTGGCCACCAGACCACGCATACCCGCGATGTTACCGACCTGCAGCCAGTTACCACGTGCACCCGAGGTCACCATACGGTTGATGGTGTTGTAGCCTTCCTTGAATTCAGCCTGCATGGCAGCCTTGACTTCTTCGGTAGCTTCCGACCAGACCGACACGAGTTCGTCGTGACGTTCCTGGTTCGAGATGAGGCCCTTTTCGTACTTGGCTTCGATCTTGGCGGCATCCTTTTCGTGCTTCTCGATGATGCCCTTCTTGGCCGCCGGAGTCTTGATGTCCGATAGAGCAACGGTGACACCCGAACGAGTAGCCCAGTAGAAACCGGCGTCCTTCATACGGTCCAGAGTTGCCGCGACCTCGACCTTGGCGTAACGCTCGGCCAGGTTTTCAACGATCTCGGTGATGACACCCTTGTCTGCAACGCGCGTGACGTAAGGGTACGACTCGGGAAGCAGGCTGTTGAAGAGCGCCTTACCCAGGGTCGTCTCAAATGCCTTGCCGGGAGCGAAGCCCGCGGGTGCGTCCTGACCATCGAACGACACCACACCGGGAACGCGCAGACGAATCTTTGCGTTGATGTGCAGGTCGTGGTTGTCCATGGCCATGGTTGCTTCGGCAATCGAGCTGAATGCGCGGCCCTCACCCACAACGCCGGGGCGCTCTGAAGTGAGGTGGTGCAAACCGATGATCATGTCCTGAGTGGGAACGGTCACGGGGCGACCGTCCGAGGGCTTCAGGATGTTGTTCGATGCGAGCATCAGGATGCGCGCTTCGGCCTGGGCCTCGACGGACAGCGGAAGGTGAACAGCCATCTGGTCACCATCGAAGTCGGCGTTGAACGCGGCACACACGAGGGGGTGCAGCTGAATAGCCTTACCTTCCACGAGCTGAGGTTCGAACGCCTGAATTCCCAGGCGGTGCAGAGTGGGTGCGCGGTTCAGCAGGACGGGACGCTCGCGGATGATTTCCTCGAGCTCGCCCCAAACCTCGGGGTACGCACGCTCAACAGCACGCTTGGCGCCCTTGATCGACGATGCGAGTCCCTTGTCCTGCAGCTGCTTGATCACGAACGGCTTGAAGAGCTCCAGAGCCATCTGCTTGGGCAGACCACACTGGTGCAGCTTCAGCTGAGGACCGACAACGATGACCGAACGGCCCGAGTAGTCCACGCGCTTTCCCAGAAGGTTCTGGCGGAAACGACCCTGCTTACCCTTCAGCATGTCGCTGAGCGACTTGAGGGCGCGGTTGCCGGTACCGGTGACGGGACGTCCACGACGACCGTTGTCGAACAATGCGTCGACCGATTCCTGGAGCATGCGCTTTTCATTGTTGATGATGATCTGCGGTGCACCCAGCTCAAGCAGGCGCTTGAGACGGTTGTTGCGGTTGATGACACGACGGTAGAGGTCGTTGAGATCACTGGTCGCGAAGCGGCCACCATCGAGCTGCACCATGGGGCGAAGCTCCGGCGGGATCACGGGGATGACGTCCAGCACCATGGATGCGGGGTTGGTCTTGGTCTGCAGGAAAGAGTCCACAACCTTGAGGCGCTTGATTGCACGGATCTTGCGCTGGCTCTTCGAGGTCGCGATTTCATCGTGCAGGTCGGCCGACAGCTGCTTCAGTTGCGCCTGGTCGTCCTCGTTGTAAGCCGTGAGGATTTCCTTGATGGCCTCGGCGCCCATGAACGATGCGAAGTAGTCGCCGTAGCGGTCTTCGAGTTCACGGAAGTCGGCGTCTTCTGCCTTCAGCGTTCCCACGCTGAGCGACTTGAAGTCGTCGAACACGCGCTGGATACGCAGGATTTCGTCGTCGTGGTTCTTGCGAATCACGGCGAGGTCCTTCTGGCCGGCCTCGTTGGTCTTGCGCTTGATGTCTGCCTTGGCGTCTTCGGCTTCGAGACGAGCAAGCTCGACCTCGAGGGCCTTCTGACGGTCGGCCAGCTGAACGTCACGTTGCTTTTCGCGGTGCGTGATTTCGTTCTGCAGTTCCTTCTCCAAACGGGGAAGGTCTTCGTGGCGGCCATCGGCGTCGACGAAGGTGATCATGTACGCAGCGAAGTAGATGACCTTTTCGAGGTCCTTCGGTGCCATGTCCAGGAGGTAGCCCAGGCGGCTGGGAACACCCTTGAAGTACCAAATGTGGGTGACGGGCGAGGCGAGCTCCAGGTGACCCATGCGCTCACGGCGCACAGCCGACTTGGTGACCTCTACGCCACATCGTTCACAGACGATGCCCTTGAAGCGGACACGCTTGTACTTGCCACAGCCACACTCCCAGTCGCGAGTAGGACCGAAGATCTGTTCACCGAACAGACCGTCCTTCTCGGGCTTGAGCGTGCGGTAGTTGATTGTTTCGGGCTTCTTGACCTCACCCTTGGACCATGAACGAATCTGGTCTGCGGTTGCGAGGCCGATACGAATCTCGTCGAAAGTCGTTGCGTCGAGCACTATGTTCTCTTTCGTTTCTCTATACGTGTAAGTAATCGGGTCGCTTATTCGGCGAAGTCGATGGCAGCGGATTCTTCACGGGCGATGTTGATACCCAGTGAAGCGGTGGCGCGGTCGGCCTCTTCGATCGAGTCGCGGAGGTTGACGACGGTTCCGTCGCTCGCCAGCACCTCGACGTTCAGGCACAACGACTGCATTTCCTTCATGAGAACCTTGAAGCTCTCGGGAATGCCGGGTTCCTGAATGTTCTGGCCCTTCACGATTGCCTCGTAAACCTTCACACGACCAGCAATGTCATCCGACTTGATGGTGAGAAGTTCCTGCAGCGCGTACGCGGCACCATAGGCCTCGAGGGCCCACACTTCCATCTCACCAAAGCGCTGTCCACCGAACTGAGCCTTACCACCCAGGGGCTGCTGGGTAATCATCGAGTAAGGACCCGTCGAGCGTGCGTGAATCTTGTCGTCGACAAGGTGGTGCAGCTTGAGGATGTACATGTATCCCACCGAAATGGGGTCGGGGAAGGGCTCTCCGGATCGACCATCGAACAGACGTGCCTTACCCATGCTGTCGATCAGCTTCTGGCCGTTTGCACGGGGAAGCGTGGCGTCGAGCAGACCGGCGATTTCCGCCTCGGATGCACCGTCGAACACAGGCGTTGCCACCTTGGTGCCGGGTGCAACCTCACGTGCCTCCTCGGGGAGGAACTTTGCCCAGTCGGGGTTTCCGTCAACCTTCCAACCCTGCATGGCTGCCCAGCCGAGGTGGATTTCGAGGACCTGACCGAAGTTCATTCGACCGGGAACACCGAGAGGGTTGAGGATCACGTCAACAGGCGTGCCATCTTCGAGGAAGGGCATGTCTTCAACGGGGAGGATCTTCGAGATGACACCCTTGTTGCCGTGGCGGCCTGCAAGCTTGTCACCTTCCGAGATCTTGCGCTTCTGTGCAATGTAGACGACAACCTTCTGGTTGACACCGTTGCCCAGTTCGTCGTCACCCTGATCGACGTCGAATACCTTGACGGCGATAACGGTTCCCTTTTCACCGTGGGGAACGCGCAGCGAGGTGTCGCGAACTTCCTTGCTCTTTTCGGCAAAGATGGCGCGCAACAGGCGCTCTTCCGCGGTCAGTTCGGTTTCACCCTTGGGTGTCACACGACCGACGAGGATGTCGCCGGGGCGAACCTCGGCACCGATGCGGATAATGCCTCGTTCGTCCAGGTTGGCGAGGTTCTCGAGCGACTGGTTGGGGAGGTCACGCGTGATCTCCTGCTTGCCCAGCTTGGTGTCGCGGGCGTCAACTTCGTATTCCTCGATGTGAATCGACGAGAGAACGTCGTCCTTGACCAGGTTCTGGCTCAGGATGATGGCGTCCTCGAAGTTGTGGCCTTCCCATGACATGAATGCCACGAGCAGGTTCTTACCCAGTGCGAGTTCGCCGTTCTCGGTCGCGGGGCCATCGGCGATAACAGCACCGGCTTCGATGCGGTCACCTTCCTTGACGATGACGCGGTGGTTGTAGTTCGTGCCCTGGTTCGAGCGCTCGAACTTACGCAGAACGTACTCGTCGGTGCCGCCCTCATCCTTCTGGATCACGACGTAGTCGCTCGACACTTCCGAGATCACACCGGCCGACTTCGCGATGACAACGTCACCGGCGTCAACTGCGGCGTACGACTCCATACCGGTACCCACGATGGGGCTTTCCGAACGCAGCAACGGCACAGCCTGACGCTGCATGTTGGCGCCCATGAGCGCGCGGTTTGCATCGTCGTGCTCGAGGAACGGAATCAGCGAGGTTGCAACCGACACCATCTGGCGAGGCGAGACGTCCATGTAGTCAACGCGAGCGGCGGGAACGAGTTCCACCTCTCCACCCTTGATACGAACGAGCACGCGCTCTTCGGCGAACGAACCGTCCGCGTTCAGAGGTGCACCGGCCTGCGCGACGATGTGGTCGTCTTCTTCGCTTGCCGTGAGGTAGTCGATGTTCGACGAAACCTTGCCGTTGACAACGCGACGGTAGGGGGTCTCGATAAAACCGAACGAGTTGATACGTGCGAACGACGCCAGCGATCCGATCAGACCAATGTTGGGGCCTTCAGGGGTTTCGATGGGGCACATACGGCCGTAGTGCGAGGGGTGAACGTCGCGGACCTCAACACCGGCACGTTCGCGGCTCAGGCCACCCGGGCCCAGCGCCGACAGACGACGCTTGTGGGTCAGACCCGCGAGCGGGTTGTTCTGGTCCATGAACTGCGACAGCTGGCTGGTTCCGAAGAACTCCTTGATTGCGGCCGTCACGGGACGAATGTTGATCAGCGTCTGAGGCGTGATGGCCTCGACGTCCTGGGTCGTCATGCGCTCGCGAACAACGCGCTCCATACGGCTGAGGCCGGTACGGATCTGGTTCTGGATCAGCTCGCCCACGGCGCGGATACGACGGTTACCGAAGTGGTCGATGTCATCGACGTCAAGTCGGATGTCGACAGGCTTGCCGTTGCGGGTTCCCGCGATGGTGCCCTTGTTCTCGTGCAGAGCAACGAGGTAACGCAGGGTGGCGACGATGTCATCGCGCGTGAGAACACTGCTGTCCAGAGGAGCCTCGAGGCCCAGCTTGCGGTTGAGCTTGTAGCGACCCACCTTTGCCAGATCGAAACGCTTCGAGTTGAAGTAGAAGTTGTCGATCAGCGCACGGGCGGCCTCGGTGGCAACCTGCTCGCCGGGACGGAGCTTGCGGTAGATGTCCTTGAGGGCCTCTTCCTGCGTGAGGATCGAGTCGGCTTCGAGTGTCAGTGCCATCGAGGTCGAGTCGGGGAAGGCGGCACGGATTTCTTCCGACGACATTCCCAGAGCCTTGAGGAAAACGGTAGCGGACTGCTTACGCTTGCGGTCGATACGAACGCCAACGTGGTCCTTCTTGTCCACCTCGAACTCCAGCCATGCTCCACGGCTGGGGATCACGCGGCAGGCGAAGAGGTCCTTGTCGATGGTCTTGTCATCGACGCGCTCGAAGTACACACCGGGGCTACGGACGAGCTGCGACACGACAACACGCTCGGTTCCGTTAATGATGAACGTACCCTTTTCGGTCATGAGCGGGAAGTCGCCCATGAATACCGTCTGAGTCTTGATTTCACCCGTGGTGTGGTTCATGAACTCGGCTTCGACGTACAGCGGAGCCGAATAGGTCTTGCTGCGCTCCTTGCACTCGTCGAGCTCGTACTTCTTCTCTTCGAGGTACGGGTTCGTGAACGAGAGCTGCATCGTGTCGTTCTCGATGGGAGAAATCTCTTCAAAGATTTCCTCGAGACCCGACTTGACGTCCGATCCGTTCGCACCGATCAGCCAGTCAAAGCTTTCGGTCTGGAGTGAGAGCAGGTCGGGAACAGTCAGGGTGTCGCTAATCTTTGCGAACGACACTCGACGTGCATCACGACCGGTCCCCTGGATTTTTGCTTTCTTCGCAGCAGCCAAGACGATATCCTCCATGGGCAGAGCCCCATAATGTAGACGATTCAACGGTTTCCGTGCACTAGAAAAAGCCGCGCTCGCGGCCATTCGATCTCTTTGTTTCCCCGCCACTATTTTCGGGGAGTCCGTCATCCTTCATATGACGCACGGACAGAGGTAAGCGCAACTTGCTACACTACACCCCTTCTCATGTTTTGTAAACTCGGAATTTTCGCACGCCGCACCGCAAAATCGCGAGAAGATGGAGCCGTGTCGTCGATCGTTTCCCACCGCCTGAAGTTCAGCGGCCTTCTGGCTGAAATCGAACCCGACCCGTGGCGCGAAGGCGGGTGGGTACTGACGGTCGATGGCACCCCCCAGAGCCACGTCGACCTGGCACGACCGACGGAACTGCATTTTGAATACATCGCCCGCATGGGCCACATCATTGACGAGGCATTCCCCGGCCGCGACCCGCTGACCGTCCTGCACCTCGGCGCCGGAGCCCTGACCATCCCCCGCTACGTTGCCGCCACCCACCCCGGCTCGCGGCAGCAGGTCATCGAGATTGAAACCGATCTGATCGATTTCGTGCGCCAGCATTTGCCGTTGCCGAAGGACGCCTCGATTCGCTGCCGGTATGGCGATGCACGCGAGGTCATGGGCGCTCTGCCCGGTGGATTGTTGGGTCAGGTCGATCTGGTTGTCGTCGATATTTTTCGAGGCGCACGGACGCCCGCGCACGTGACAAGCGTTGAGTTCTACACCGAAGTGAAACGCCTGCTATCGCCCCGGGGAATCGTCCTGGTGAATGTGGCCGACGGCCCGCCCCTGGCATTCGCGAAGTCGCAGTTGGCAACCGTCCGATACGTGTTCGGCGACGCCTTCGCGATTGCGGAATCAAGTGTGGCTAAGGGGCGACGCTTCGGAAACGTGGTGCTGACCGCGTGGAGTGGCGATCGCGAATTCGACGGAATGCCCCGGCTGATGGCGGCCGGGCCGCACCCCTCGAAGGTCATCGCGGGCGACGAAGCGAAGGAATGGGTGCGCTCTGCACCGATTGTGACCGACGCCACGGCGATCGATTCACCGCCACCCGCGCGCGACCTGTTTTCGCGTTAGGTCGGACGCGTTCGCGCGACCGATGTCGCGAATTTCTGGCAGCGCTTGGCCACTGCTGACGACCTAGAATTCATAGGTGGCAGAACTAGACGAGGTACGCGCGCTCGCGCATCGGTTGATGGATCGCCACCTCGATATCACCGTGTGGTCGTTTGGCTTCGACACGGCCAAACTGCGCGGTGGCGCGTGTAACTTCACGCAGCGGCGCATCACACTGTCGCGATACCTCGCCGCGCGCTGGGACATGTACGACATTGAACAGACTCTGTTGCACGAAATTGCCCACGCCATGCTGGACCCTGGGCACAATCACTCGCGCGAGTGGCTAGCGTTGGCGCGCAGCATTGGATACGTGGGTGGCACCACACACCGCGCGGAAACTGCCACCGAATTCGCACGCTGGCGCGGGGTCTGCCCGGCCGGTCACGACGTGCTGCGCTATCGCACACCGAAAAACACGCGGGTGTCGTGCAGCAAATGTTCGAGCCGCTTCGACCCCCGCGCGCTGATCCGCTGGGAACAGTTGCGCTAGCGTGCGGGCTGCTGCTGCGTGATGCAGTGAATGCCGCCGCCGCGGGCAAACAGCGGGCGTGCCTCGACGAGAACGATGTCGCGGCCGGGATACGCGCTTTCGAGCACGGCCTTGGCGCGCGCATCGCCAGGATCACCGAATGCACAGAGAATGACGGCGCCGTTGCAAATGTAATGGTTGATGTAGGAATAGTCGACCCAGCCCTCGTCGTCACGCAGAGTGTCGGGCGCGGGAACGGGAACGGCGGTGAGGCCGGCGGCCTCGATCGTGGCGCGCGTCTGGGCGCTGATTGCGAAGTCGGGATGATTCGGATTTGTTTGGTCGTGGAACAGGACGGTCGTGGCATCGCTAAAGCACGCGACGATGTCAATGTGTCCGCGCGTGCCGAATTCGTCGTAGTCGCGCGTCAATCCGCGATCGAACCACACCACGCGGCGAGCGCCGATCGTGCGCGCCAGTTCGGCTGCGACCTGTGCCTCGGTCCAGCCCGGGTTGCGTCCCTTGTCCAGTTGAACAGTGCGGGTGACGAGTACAGTTCCCTCGCCGTTGACATGAATTCCGCCGCCCTCGTTGACCATGGGCGAATCGATGCGATCGCGTCTGGTGTCCTCCAGAATGCGCGTGGCGATGCGAGCATCGTTTTCCCACGACGCCCACTCCTGCGCACCCCATCCGTTGAACACCCAGTTCACGCCCGCGATATCGCCGGCCTCGGTGCGCACAAAGGTGGGTCCCATATCGCGCATCCACGCGTCGTCCAGCGGTGCCTCGATGATCTGCACGCGGTCATCCAGGAATTCACGGGCAACTGCGACATCGTCGGGAGTCACCACCATAGTGACTGGCTCGAAACGCACGATGGCGTTGGCCACAGCAGACCAGGCGGTTCGCGCCTCGAGGATCTCGGCGTCCGTGTCGCCCAGCGTGTAACCATTCGACGGCCACGCCATCCAGGTGCGTTCGTGAGGTTCCCACTCTGCGGGCATCACTGCGGACATTACGGCTCCTTACGCCATTGAATCGAGAAGTTCCACCAAGAATTCGAGCGTAGTCAACGGGTTAACGATGGCAAAGCGCATGACCGGCTCGCCACGGAACGCCGAGGGGAACGACATTGCCGTTCCCTTCTCGAAGAGGTCGTTGGCCCATTCGTGATATTGCTCACTGGTCCACCCCTTGCGGCGGAAAACAACAACCGACAACATGGGGTCGCGCACGAGCTCGACATAGTCGCGCTCGCGAATGACATCGGCGATCTGCTGGGCAACCCGGTTGTTCGATTCAATGGCATCACGGTACGCGGCAACGCCGTAGGTAGCGAGCGAGAACCACAGCGGCAAACCGCGGGCACGGCGTGACAGGTGATACGCGAAGTCCGAGGGGTTCCATTCATCAGTGTTCGTCAGGACATCGAGGTACGCCGCGTGCTGGGTGTGCGCGATGCGAGCGAAGGCGGGATCGCGGTACACCAGGGCACACGCGTCGAACGGCGCATAGAGCCACTTGTGTGGGTCAACAATGAACGAATCAACCGTCTCGAGGCCGGCGAAGTGGTGCTTGGTGCTGGGTGCGAAAATCGCGGCGATGCCATAGGCGCCATCGACGTGGAACCACACATCGTGAGCGCGGGCGACCTCGCCCACCGACTCGAGGTGATCAACGATTCCGAAGTTCGTCGTGCCGCCCGTGGCGACGATTGCAAAGACGCCATCCCAGTCAATGCCCGCTGCCTCGATGTCGGAGCCATGCATGATTCCGTCGTCGCCGACGGGAACCTTGATTACATCAACGTCCATGACGCGTGCAGCGGCAGCGATCGACGAATGAGCCTCTTCGGAACACAGGAACGACCAGCGTGCGGGGCGTGGCAGTCCTGCCTCGTCGCGCTTCTTCATGGCCTTGTACCGAGCCACGACGAGCGACGACAGGTTACCGGCGGTGCCACCCTGCACGAATACGCCGCCTGCGCCCTCGGGCAATCCGGCCTCATTAGCGATGAACGTCAACACTTCATTTTCGGCGTAGACGGCTCCAGCGCCCTCCATCCACGAACCACCAAAGATGCTGGATGCCGACACGATGAGGTCGAACATGCTCGCGGCCTCGGTGGGCGCGGTAGGGATGAACGACACGTTTCCCGGGAAGTCAATGGAAATGCATGCGGGGGCAAGAACGTCACGGAACAACGCGAGCGCCTGCTGGCCACCCACACCAGATTCGGTCACGGTGTCGGGCATGATCTCGCGAAGCTCGACATAGGACTTGGGGTAGTCCAGCGGGATGGGATCGAGGGTCAGTCGGTAGCGCGCGTAGTCAAAGATACTTTCGCGCAGTTCGGCGGTCTGGGCATCGTGGATGTGCATGCGGGCGGGGTTATTCGACATGTCGGCCTCTCGATCAAGTGAGTCGCTCTACTGTACGAAAACGTGCGCCATTGCGCTAGCGATTAGCGATAAGTTGCAAAAAACTCTGCCGCAACGCGCAATAACGCCTAAATTAGGCGTTTTGTCACAAGAAACCCGGCGCTCGAGGGGCGTTGCGCGCTTATGCGGTTGCGACGGTGGACAGTGCCGCGCGCAGCACCTGTTCGCGGCCTCCCAGGAACTCGCCGTTCAGAGCATCGGTGAAAACTTCCTCGACTGGCACCCACTTGATTTCCAGGGCGTCCTGTCGGGGCTGGCAGTCCCCCGATACAGGAACAACGAAGACGAGCGCAACAGCATGCTGTCGTTCGTCCACCAAACGGGCGGGGAAAGGAAAGTATTCGGCGACCGTTGCGGGCACAGCGGACGCAGGAAGACGCGGGAAGGCCAGCGGCCCCAGATCCTTTTCGAGATTCCGCAGCAGAGCATCGCGCACGGTCTCGCCGTACTGAACGCGACCGGCCACCAGCGCCGAACGCATTTCGCCGAACTCGTCGACGCGAATCAGCAGGCCCACCTCGGTCACTTTGCCCTGCGCATCGATGTGCACGGGCACCGCCTCGACATACAGAATCGGAATTCGTCGACGGATGTCATCGAGATCGCCGTCAGAGAACCAGCCGGGGTCGGGGGTGCGTACGTCGCTCATGTCACCATTGTGGCACTGCGCTAGAAAAAGGGAGAGCCCCGACCACATCTCTGTGGCCGGGGCTCAAAAGTTTGGTGATTACTGGCAGCTATCGCACTGCAGCAGGTCCATGGGGTCCATGGGAACTGCGTAGCCACCGACTGCATCGTTATCAAAGTCCATGGTTTTCTCCCTTCTTGATCGGTCTGGTGACCGTCGAGTTATCACTCTATCTTGTGAATCACACAAATGTCATTACCCCACATGTTGTGGTTCGGCGTGTCGCGTGAAATTTTTCGCGAAATCGCGAGTTGGCGCTGATTGCGTGTGTTCGAGGCCGGAATGATCGCGAAAAGCGTCCAGCACACGCATGCGCGAGGCGCGGTCAGCACGAAAAATTACAACCGATTGAGTGCCCGAGGCGCGGACAGCACGAAAAATTACAACCGATTGAGTGCCCGAGGCGCGGACAGCACGAAAATTTACAACGAAACGCGGCGGCAGCCTCGTTTCAGGTCCCTGGCCGCCGTTGGTTGTAATTTTTCGCTGAGTTGCTTGCAGAGGTGGGGCACGTTGCTCGCAGAGGTGGGGCACGTTGCTCGCAGAGGTGGGGCACGTTGCTCGCAGAGGTGGGGCAGGTGGGGCGCGGTTCGCGGGCCACCACCGGCGACTGGTTGGCACACGAGCGTCGGGCGCACGTTGCTCGCGGAAGTGGGGGCAGACGAGAGTGGCGGCAATGGAAGAGGAACTGGTAGCGGGAGCGGGGCTCGAACCCGCGACCTCACGATTATGAGCCGTGCGCTCTGACCAACTGAGCTATCCCGCCGCAACCTTCCGGTCGGGCCCCGAGTCAGGATTGAACTGACGACCCCTTCCTTACCATGGAAGTGCTCTACCACTGAGCTATCGGGGCGTGCTTTTTGGCACCAGAGCAGATTAGCACCTTGGGCGGCGTTGTGCGAAATCGAGGCGCAACTTTTTTCGCGCGGACGGTTTAGGTGTTTTCGCCCAGCCAGATGAAGGGGTCGACGGGCACACCGTCGACATGAATTTCGAGGTGCAGGTGTGCACCGGTAGAGGTGCCGGTGCTGCCCACCGTGCCGATGAAGTCGGCAACCTTAATCTTGTCGCCCACCTTGAGTGCGGTAGATCCTCGTTGCATGTGGGCATAGACACTGTCCACTACGTGACCATCAATCTGGTGGGTGATACGCACCCAGGTTCCAAATCCCCACTGATCTTCGTGGACTTCGGCTACCACGCCGTCGGCGATGGCGAAGATGGGCGAGCCTTCACCCGGAGTAAAGTCCAGACCGTTGTGGTCAGTCGAACAGTAGAAGCAGGGTGCAACACGGGCGCCATATCCGGAACTAATAGTGACGGGGACGGGGAACGGGTAGCGGATTGGCCCTGTCCAGTCGGTTGCATAGGCGAAGTTCAGGCTTCCGTACTTCAACGTCAGCATCTCGGCAAAGGTCAGGACCGACCAGTCCTGCGTGCGGATTGTTTCCGCTACGACGCCTTGCGCGGTGACGACCTGCTGGCCGGGGTCGGACACGACGGCGGTTCCCACCACTGTCTGTTTGTCGGCCGAAAAGAATGCATTCGCGGGAACGCTCAGCCCAATGACAAAGACGGCGACAACAAGAACTACGAACGAACGGGCGAGGCCGTGGGTGCGACGGGCCACGCCGCGACGAACCCGGGACAGACCCGCTTTCGCCTGCGCAACGGGTGTCCACACTCGGTGCGCGTCAGAATTTCGCCGAGGCGCATGCACACGTCCGGGCTCGAGCGACGACGATGTGCGCAACGATCGCAGGGACCGGCGGGTGAGGGGAGCTGCGGGCTCGGCGGATTCGGCGGATTCGGCGCGTTCGGCGGAGGCGCTATCCAGCACCGTTGCCTCGTCCGTATTCACGCAATGTCCTTTCGGCACGTTTAGCCCGTTGTTCTGGTTATTGTAGGCGAGGCCCGCCCCAAATGGCTAGTTGAGGTCGAAGTCCGCACCTGCAGCGAGGGCCCGGGCCTCGAATTCATCGATGATGGCGGGGTGGGCCGCAAGACACCAGTCCGCGCTGGCCTGATCGCCGTTCCGACCGCGCACGACCGCTCCGGCCTCTTGGGCCACAAGTACGCCCGCGGCGTGATCCCACGGCATGAGCCCGCGCTCGAAATAGATATTGACGCGGCCCGCCGCAACGTTACAGAGGTCCAACGAGGCGGCCCCGATGCGACGAATGTCGCGCACGTGCGGGATGATGCGTGCGATCGCCTCAGCTTGACGCGCGCGCCGATCATGGTCGTATGCGAACCCGGTCGCCAGCAGAGACTCCTGCAGCGTTGCGGGCGCGACAACCGACAACGAGGCGCCATCCAGCGTGGCTCCCCCACCCGCGGTAGCGACAAATTCCTCGCCGTTGGCGACGTTGATAACGACAGCAGCGAGCGCCGTCCATTCCCGTGGCGTCGGTTCGCCCTCGACCACGGCAATACTGATGGCGTAGGCGGGAATTCCGTACAGGAAATTGACTGTGCCGTCGATCGGATCGACAATCCAGGTCAGGCCGCTGGATCCGGACTGGCGATTGCCCTCTTCGCCGAAGAATCCGTCGGAGGGTCGAAGTTCCCGCAAGCGGTCGCGGATGTACGTTTCCGATTCGCGGTCGACCGCGGTCACGATGTCCACGCTGGACGACTTACGATCGGCAACTGTCACCGCGCCTCGACGGCGATCGGCGACGAGTGCTGCGGCCTCGCGGGCCACGATGAGTGCGATGTCGCGGAGTTCGTCGTTCAAGTGCATGTGCCCATTCTCGCGTACTGCGCCACGCACACTGCGCCACGCACCAGTCGAGACCTGACCGGACCGAACCGTGCGCACCCGACGACGGCTCCACCGTTAACGGTGAAAGCCCCGGCACGAAACCGGGGCTTTCAGGTGTGGTGGATGAGGGATTCGAACCCCCGAAGGCGAAGCCAGCTGATTTACAGTCAGATCCCTTTGGCCGCTTGGGTAATCCACCAGATGTGCTCGTTGGTTGTCGCCAACCATCGTGCAGGTACTAACAATACAATAAGTTGTGCGGTTGTGTGACCGCCCATGCACAGGGAGGTGAATCGGTGGCCGACATCGCAGATGTTGCTCGCGCAGCAGGCGTGTCCACCGCAACCGTTTCGCGCGCTCTGAGCGGCCGTGGTGCCGTCGCACCCGCCACTCGTGAACGCGTCCTTTCAGCGGCCGATGCACTCGGCTATGTCGTGTCGGCAAGCGCCTCGTCACTTGCGACGGGCCGCATGCGCAACGTGGGAATTGTGACTCCGTTCCTGACTCGTTGGTTTTTCTCGGAAGTAATCGAGGGTGCGCAGCGCGTGTTGACCGAACACGGGTACGACGTCACGTTGTACAACCTGGCGGGCGTGGGTGACCAACGTCGCATCATTTTTGACGAATTCCTGTTACGCGGTCGGGTCGATGCAGTCATCGCAATCGAGGTTGCCCTGACTCCGACCGAGGTCGCGGCCCTGCATTCTGTCCACAAGCCCATCATCGGTGTGGGCGGCGAGATTCCCGGGGTGCGTACCATCTCGATCGACGAGGTCTCGGTGGCACGTATGGCCACCGAACACCTGATCGGGCTTGGGCATACCGCGATCGGCTTCCTCGGCGGCGTCGAGGGCGACGAGGTGGACTTCCACGTGGCGTCGACCCGTCGGCATTCGTTCGAAGACACCCTGAAATCTGCGAACCTGTCGGTGAACCCCGCGTGGGTCGTCAAAGCGGACTTCACCATCCCCGGCGGATACGCCGAGGCAGCACAAATCTTTGCGCAGCCTGACCGCCCGACCGGAATCGTGGCGGCGTCCGACGAAATGGCCATCGGCGCGATTTTGGCCGCCAAGGATGCGGGCCTGCGCGTGCCGGAGGACATGTCCATTATCGGAATCGACGGACACGACCTGGCGGACTTTTTCAACCTCACGACGGTTGACCAATTCGTCAGCAAGCAGGGCGAGCTGGCGGCGACGATTTTGTTGGACGAAATTGTCCCCCACCGCTCGGCGCCCACCTTTGCCGCGAATGATCTTCCCGTCGAGCTGACGGTTCGCGGATCCACGGCCGCGCCTCGATAGCAGTCACGTCTTGCTAGCATGGCGGCATGGCTGATTCCTCATTTGACATCGTAAGCAAGGTCGACCCGATGGAGCTCGACAACGCCGTTAACCAGGCCGAGCGCGAACTGACCACTCGGTTCGACTTCAAGGGCGTCGGAGCTTCGCTCGAGAAAAAAGGCGACAAGCTGACTATGGCGGCCAGCAGCGAAGAGCGGGTCAAGGCCGTGCTGGATGTCCTGGAATCCAAGCTCATCAAACGCGGAATCTCGTTGAAGTCGCTGGATTGCGGAAAGCCCTTTGCCTCGGGCAAGGAATACCGAATCGAGGCGACCGTCAAGAATGGCATCTCGAGCGATAACGCAAAAATTGTGTCGAAGATCATTCGCGAGGAAGGCCCGAAGTCGGTGAAGGCGCAGATTCAGGGTGACGAGTTGCGTGTGTCGTCCAAGAGCCGCGACGACCTCCAGGCAATCATCGCCCTCCTGAAGGGCAAGGACCTCGAGGTCGACCTTCAGTTCGTGAACTTCCGGTAGACCATGTCCTCCGACGCCATCGCGCTCATCGTTCTGGGTGCGCTTCTGGCGGGTGACCTCGTCATTCGGGTGGTGTCCCTGATTTGGGTACCGCGGAATCGACGCCCGCAAACTGCGCTGGCATGGCTTCTGCTGATTCACTTCGTTCCCTATGTGGGCTTTCTCGTATTCCTGCTGTTGGGGTCGAACCGCTTGCCTCGGGCACGTCGTCGCAAGCAGGACGACATCAACGCCTACTTGCGCGCCCTCGCGCCCGGCATCGAATCCGATGCCCTGCCCGATCGGTTTGCCCACGTTGCGACGTTGAATCGTCAACTGGGCTCGATGCCGCTGACGGCGGGCAACAGCGTGTCTTTTCAGACGGATTATCGCGAGTCGATCGCCGAACTCACGCGCGCGGTGCAGTCATCCCAGCACACGGTGCACATCGAGTTTTACATTGTCTGCGTCGACGAGGTGACGGCAGGCTTCTTCGAGGCCATTACCCAGGCCGTCGCGCGGGGTGTAACAGTGCGGTTCCTGTATGACCACCTGGCGAGCGCCCGAATCCCTCACTACCACCGCACCGTCGAGGCCATTCGCGCAACCGGTGCACAGGTTCACGCGTCGCTTCCCGTCCGACCCTGGCGCGGGCGCTATCAACGACCCGATCTGCGCAACCACCGCAAGATCATGGTCGTCGATTCGCGCGTTGCCTACACCGGCAGCCAGAACATCATCGACCCGAGCTATCACCGGCGTGGTCGCAAGGGGCTGCGGTGGAGCGAGCTTCTCGTGCGACTCGAGGGTCCCGTCGTCGCCAGCCTCGATGCATTATTTGTGACCGACTGGTGGTGTGAAACCGAGGAACTCATCACACCGCACGTGGCCGCCGTGACCGATGCCCCTGCGGGCGACGGTGTGGCACAGGTGGTTCCCAGCGGACCCACCTTTGACGGCGAGAACAATCTGCGGCTTTTCAATGCTCTTTTGTATTCGGCCACCAGACGTATCGCACTGTCCAGTCCGTACTTCGTGCCGGATTCCTCGCTTCGATACGCGGTGACGACGGCAGCGCAATCGGGAATTACCGTGGACCTATACGTGTCGGCAGCATACGATCAGCCGCTGGTTTTCCACGCGCAATGTTCGTACTACGACGAACTGTTGGCCGCGGGCGTGAACATCTGGCTGTACCCCGAGCCCACGCTTTTGCACTCCAAGTTCGTGCTGATCGACGACGACATTGCCGTCGTGGGTTCCAGCAACCTCGACATGCGGTCGTTCTCGTTGAACCTCGAAAGCAGCGTGATGTTTGCCGGTTCCGCGGTTGCCGACCTGGCGGACATCGAACGCGAGTATCGTGCGGTGTCGCACCCGCTCACGGCAGCCGAATGGAACGCACGGCCGTTCCGCAGGACGATTCAGGAAAGTCTCGCGCGGCTCACCGCCACCGTACAGTAGCGCCTTAGTGGCCGGAACGCGAGATGGAGATCATCTCGTCGCGGTCTACAACCTTGATACGCTCGCGGCCCGCGGCCTCGCCAAGTGCCTTTTCGTGATCGTCCAGCTTGTGCCAACCCTCGAGGTTCGTGAAGGCCACTCCGCGATCAGTCAAAAGTTCGACCACCGAATGTTCCTCGGGGTGCGCTGGGGCCCACCACGAGGCCTGGTCCTTCACAAGGTGCGACACGGTCTCCATGGCATCCGACTTGGTGTGGCCGATCAGGCCGACAGGACCGCGCTTGATCCAACCCGTTGCATAGACGCCGGAGAGAACAGAACCGTCATCGGATAGCACCTGGCCCTCGTGGTTTGGAATGACGCCGTGGCGTTCGTCGAACGGAATGCCGTCCAACGGGCAACCAAAGTATCCCACCGCACGATAGAAGGCCTGGATGGGGATTTCGCGAATTTCACCCGTGCCGCGCACGCCGCCCTCGCCGTCGGCCTCGGTGCGCTCGAAGCGGAATGCGCTGACCGCACCGTTCTCGCCCACGATTTCGACGGGCTTCGAATAGAAATGCAGGTGCACGCGGCGGCTGGCGTTGCCCACCTCGCGTTCCTTCCACTGCGAGAAGATCTTGTCGATCACGAACACCTGCTTGTTGCTGGTGATGGCGGCTCGTGATGCCTCGTCGTAGTCAAAGTCCTCGTCGTGGATGATCATGTCGACATCGCGCATTTCGCCCAGCTCACGCAGTTCCAACGGGCTGAACTTCACCTGCATCGGTCCGCGGCGACCGAACACGTGGACATCGGTGACAGGCGATGCCTTGAGGCCGGCATAGACGTTGTCGGGGATTTCCGTTGTCAGAAGATCGTCGGCGTGCTTGGCCAACATGCGCGCGACATCGAGCGCCACGTTGCCGTTGCCCATCACCGCAACCTCGCGGGCGTTCAGCGGCCAGTCACGAGGAACATCGGGGTGACCGTCGTACCACGAGACAAAGTCGGCTGCACCGTAGCTGCCCTCGAGGTCGATACCGGGGATATCCAGCGGAGCATCGGCAATCGCGCCGGTGGAGAAAATCACGGCGTTGTAGTGCTGCTTCAAATCGGCCAACGTGATGTCGGTGCCGAAATTCACGTTGCCGAAGACTCGGACCACACCGGAATCCAGCACGTCACGCAGGGCGTTGATGATTCCCTTAATGCGGGGGTGGTCGGGGGCAACGCCGTAGCGAACCAGACCATACGGGGCGGGGAGGCGATCGAACAGGTCGATCGATACCTCAAACGGGCGATCCTGCTTCTGCAGAATGTCGGCGGCGTAGATTCCGGCGGGGCCTGCGCCCACAATGGCAAGTCGAAGTTTCATGGCGTTCCTATAGTTCACGGTGCAGCACGCGGTCCGCAAAGCGGCGCAGTGCGCGAGTGGGCAAAACATCGGGAAGTTCGTCAAGAGCGCTGGTGGCGCGCGCACCCCATTCTTCCGCCTCGCGGACGGTAGCCGAGGTGTGAGCACTGGCACGAATGCGGTCGATAATGGTGTCGAAATCGGCGGTCTCGGGCGCAGCGAGTGCAGCGTCAAGATCCGCAGTGAGTTCGACCGATTCGGGGTCGGTCGCCGCGCGCAATTTCAGAATCGGCAGGGTGCGCACACCATTGCGCACGTCAGTGCCCTTGGGCTTGCCCGTGACATCACCGTTCAAATCGATGACGTCGTCAATCAGTTGGAAGGCCACACCGATGGTTTCGCCAAACGTGGTCAGCGGCACCAGGTACTCGCGGGGTCCGTTCGATGCCAAGATTCCCAACTGGGCGCTTGCCGAGATTAGCGAACCCGTCTTGTCGGCCAGCACCTGGATGTAGTGCTCAACGGGGTTATCGTCTGCGGCTGGTCCGGTGGTCTCGTGCAGTTGCCCCAAGCACAGGCGCTCGAAGGTGCGGGCCTGCAAGCGCAGAATTTCATCTCCCAGTTCCGAGGCCAGAACGCTGGCGCGCGCGAACAGCAGATCTCCCGTAAGAATGGCGACGTTGTTGCCCCATACCGTGTGAGATGCCGGAACACCCCGGCGTAAGTCTGCCGAGTCCATGACATCGTCGTGATACAGGGTGGCGAGGTGAATCATTTCGACGACCTCGGCCGAGAGGGCGACGCGCTCGTCGCCGCGGTTGCCGTACTCCGCGGTCAGCAGCGTCAGGAGTGGTCGGATGCGCTTACCGCCGGCACCCAGCAGATACCGCGCTGTGGTGTCCGCCAACCGATCCGCATAGTGAAGGTTCGCATCGAGGCCTGCCTCGATAGCAGCGAGCGACGAATCCAGCCACTTCAGCAGTTCACGTTCTTCTGCCGACGCGGTCAGTGCATCCGAGAGCCCGAACGACTTCGCGATGCCCTTAATGTTGCTCATTCGGTGTCTGCTTTCGGCTTGGTGCCACGGTGAAGAGCAACGACACCAGCGGTGAGGTTACGGTAGCCCACGGCATCGAAGCCGGCATCGCGCAGCCACGAGGCAAGAATTGCCTGGCGCGGCCAGTTACGAATGGACTCGAATAGGTAGGTGTAAGCGTCGGGATTCGTGCTAGCCAGTTTTGCCAGGATGGGCATTGCCTTGGCGAGATATGCCTCGTAGGCGACGCGGACAAACCCTAGGGGAGGTGTCGTGAATTCACACACCACCAGGCGGCCGCCAGGACGCAGCACGCGGAACATTTCGGCAAGCGCCTGACGCGGATTGTTCACGTTGCGCAACCCAAATGAAATCGTGACGGCGTCAAAGCTGTTGTCGTCGAACGGTAGTTTTTCGGCATCGCTCTCGATGAACGTGAGTTCGGGGTGACGGACGCGGCCCTCGGCCACCATTCCGGCAGAAAAGTCGAGGGCGGTCACGGTCGCACCGCGGCGCGCGATGGCGGCAGAGGACGTGCCCGTTCCCGCCGCAATGTCGAGCACTCGATCCCCCGGGCCGGCCTTCAGCGCGTTGACCATGGCGATTCGCCACAGTGCGCTGGTTCCCATCGAGAGAATTGCGTTGGTTCGGTCATAGCCAGGCGCGACGTCGTCGAACATTGCCGCGACCTCATCCGGCTTCTTTTCCATGTCGGCGCTCGTCACGATTAGTAAGTCTACCCTCGCGGGCGTAGCCTTGTGCGGTGACAGTTCCCCGCCGACAAAGTGTTGTGATCGAGTCGTTCCCCGCTGCCCGTTTGGGCTCGCTTGTGGAGCACGCCACGGCCGCCGCTCCGTTGTATTACCGCAAGGGCGAACGGGAAATTGTGGGCCTTGGTGTGTACCGTCGGTTCACCGCATCGGGCCCGAATCGTTTCGCGGAACTGAACCGGCAGTGGACTGAATTACTGGCGACCGTCGAGCCTCGGGTGCGCGAATCCTTAGTGGCCTTGGGCAGCGGTACCTTCGATCCCGCAGCCGAGGCGCGGCTGATTGTTCCACGCACCACCATCGTTCGTCACGGCCGCACGGTCACCGTTGTGTCGTGGGGCGAGGACGCGCCCGAACCCGTGCGCCGAACCGTTGGCGCGGCGCCGGTGGTCGAGTGGGAACCTCGTCAGTCCGTTTTTCGAGAACGCGTCGATGTGGCGTTGGCTCGGTTGGACGACGAGTTCCGCAAGGTCGTGGTGGCACGTGCAATCGTGGGCACGGTCACGCAACTGGGTGACGAACGCGCACCCCTCGTGTCACTCAGCAGCAACTACGCGGATTGCCACATCTTTGCTGTCGAAGGCCTGTGGGGCGCCTCGCCCGAAACTCTCGTGAGTGTCGATAATCGCCGCGTGTTCGCGCGCGTATTGGCCGGAAGCGCGGCACGCGGAAGCGACCCCGCAAGCGACCAACGCGCGGCGCGTGAACTTGCGGACAGCGCCAAGGATCGTGACGAACACGATTATGCGGTGCGCAGCGTCGTTGGCGCTCTGCGTCAGCACTGCCGCTCGATTGTGGGGGCGCTCACGCCCTTCACCCTGCGACTGCCGAACCTCTGGCATTTGGCCAGCGATGTCGAGGGCGTGCTGGCGACGAACACGTCCGTGCTGTCCATCATCGATTCACTGCACCCCACCGCCGCAGTCGCGGGAGTGCCGACCGATCGCGCCCTGCAGACCATTGCCGAAGTGGAGGTGTTCCCGCGGGAGCGATACGCCGGGCCTGTGGGCTGGGTTGATGGTGCGGGCAATGGCGAATTCGCGATCGCGCTGCGCTGCGCCCAATGGAACGACGGCGGAATCATTGCGCACGCAGGTGCAGGAATCGTGGCGGGCTCGCAGCCGGACAGCGAATTTGCCGAGACGGAATTGAAATTCCGACCCATTCGCTCGGCTCTGGGCGACGCCTAAATTCCGTCGGCCGCGCTGTGAGGAAGCTCGACCTCGATTACCGCGCGCGAGTGCGTAATCGCGAGGGCCTCGGTCAGCTGGCCACGCGTCGTCACGCGGCGGTACTCCCAGCCGAACCCCTCGGCAATCTTGCCGAAATCCAGAATCTGCGGCGTCAGCATCACGCGCTCGAAGTTTTCCTCGCCCGCGGTCTGTGCCACCTCGAGGTCCTCGAAAATTCGACCCCCGTGGTTGTTGCCCACAATGACCTGCATGCGCGAGGTAACGCCCACGAGTCCCGCAATGTCGTAGAGCGCAGCCAAATCACCGAGCACGACACGGGTCATGCCGTGTGCGTCGATACTGCTGGGGCGCTGTGACCCTAGCGCGATTCCCGCTGCCGTGGCGATGGTGCCGTCGATGCCGTTCAGGCCACGATTCGAGCTGACCTTCAGGGGCTTGCCCGGCACAACGGAATCGGCCACTCGAATCAGGCTCGAGGCACCAAATACCAGTCGGTCGTGCGGCCATGTGGCATCCCATACGGCTTTCACCAGCAATTGCGGGGTGATTTTCTCGCGCTGCACGTCCATTTCCTGGCGCGCGAACTGTGATCGGGTGCGGTGGTCTTCGGCCATCGACGCATCGATATCGAGGCTGGGCTCGGGGAACGCAATATCCAATGCCATCCGCGACCGACGT
Organism: Microbacteriaceae bacterium MWH-Ta3; assembly: GCA_003053925.1. GTDB lineage: Bacteria > Actinomycetota > Actinomycetes > Actinomycetales > Microbacteriaceae > MWH-TA3. Next base: position 871,354 of record QBKD01000001.1, on the reverse strand, counting down.
GCCCACGGCAGTGCCCACTCACGCGACAACGAGGTGGGATCGCCGACCGGCACGATGTTATCGACGACCAACGTTGTCGGTCTCGGTCGATAGGGATACGCCTCGGGGCCGCGCACGACGATGACCTCGAGAGATTCGGATCGACAGAGCGCATCAATTTCGCGGGATAACGTGGGCCGACCGACCACAATCACGGATGAAATGTTCTGGCGGAATTCCGGCGAATTCAGAATGTCTCGATATGCGGTCACGAGGTGCGGGCCGAAATGCGCCCCGCTATTTACCTCGGCGATCAGCGGCGCGCCCAGTTCCCGCGCCCACTGTTCGGCGCGCGCACCCGCACCTGCTCCTGCCACGACGACGGTTCCCGGAAGAACCATGACGTTGATTTCGCTGGACGCGGGGCTGAGTTCGGGCAAGACCCCGGGACGCACCGTGCGCACAAGATCGAGCGGTATCGCGCTGGATAGCGGTTCGCGAAATTGCGGGTTGATGTGCACGGGGCTGCGTTCCGTCAAGGCCGCGGCCAGTGCCTCGTCGGCAATGATGGCGCCATGACCTGCCGCTTCCGGCACCGAGGCATCGAAATCCCACACGCGGGCGACCGCCGTGGCGAACATGCCGGGCTGCACCGTCGTCTGGTTGACGCCCGCGGTACGCAGTTCCACGGGGCGATCCGCCGTGACCACAATCAAGGGCACCCCCGCATGGTGGGCCTCGAGGACAGCGGGATGAAGATTCGCAACGGACGAACCCGAGGTGCAGACCACGACGACGGGGCGGCGCGTTTCGAGCGCGATACCGAGCGCAAGAAAACCAGCGGTGCGTTCATCGACGCGCACGTGGACCGACAGCACGCCCGTCGATTCCAACGAAGCTGCGGCCAGCGACAGAGCCTGCGAGCGCGAGCCGGGGCTAACGACGACGTCGGTAATTCCGCGACGCACCAACCGTTCAAGAAATTCAAAAGCCCAACGCGTGGAGGGGACCAACGACGCGGTCATCGTGAACCGTTCGAATCGGTGGGATCGGCGTCGGGGGCGTCAGGCGAATCGCGGGCGTCACCCGCGGCCGAGTCGTTCGGGGCATCCGAATCCAGCTGGCGCAGTTCATCCTCCAAACGACGAATGCGCTCGTCGACGGATTCCTTGCCCAGGTTCCGCAAAAAGTCGGGATCGTCGTCGGGGGCGACCGGCCGAACGTTCTGCGCGCCTCGACGGTTCTTTCCCATCGTGAACCACAACACTGCGCCCACCGCGGGGAGGACCAGAATCACCGCAATCCACACGGGACGATTGAGGACCCGGACCTGCGAATCCTTCGACATCGCCACATCAACGAGCGCGAAAATCATGATGGCGAGGACCGCCACAATTCCGATTACTATCCACCGAGTCACAGTGCGAGTCTACCCAGAGGGCCCGACGGCGACCGGGCGTATTCGCTGGCAGCGAGGCGCCGTCCCGTTGAGGATTTACGATGGAAACGTGAAACCACTCGCTGTGTACTCCGCCATTCGACTCGGCATGTTCATCGTTGCACTCGCACTGTTGTTGCTGATGGGTTTCGACTGGGTGTGGGGCGCAGTGTTCGCCACCGTCATCACCTTTGCGCTGTCCATCATCTTTTTGGGTTCACTGCGCCAAAAAGCCGCCGACGCACTGCGCCAGCGGGTGGAAAAGCCGGTGCCCGACACCGATACCGCACACGAGGATTCGCAGATCGCGGCAGCGCAGCGCGCCGCCAACGACGACGAATAGCCGGTCGGCGCTAGTTCGCGAGTGCCGCGGTGAGCGACACCGCAAACAACAGGCTCGTGATGACCGTGAGCTTGAGCGCCAGGATGTAGTCCTTGGGGCTGCGCGACATCACGCCAATCAGAACGGTCGGGACTGCACATATCAACGTGAAATAGACGAATGGCGCCAGAAAGAATGTTACGGCAAACCACAGAAGAATCACGTACGGCAGTAGCACCAGCGAGGCAAACAGCACCCGGCTGGCCACGACACCGATGCGCACGGACAGCGTGCGTTTGCCGGAATCAATATCAGTGGCGCGGTCACGCATGTTGTTGATCAGGAGCACAGCCATGGCAAAGAAGCCCTGCGCAATGCCCAACAGGATGCTTTCCAGCCAGATCTCGCCCGTGATAATGAACGCGGTTCCCGTGGTGGCCACGAGCCCGAAGAAGACAAAAACCACCAGTTCACCGAGCGCGAAATAACCGTACGGCCGCTTGCCGCCCGTGTAAAACCATGCCGCGACGATGGCCGCGGCGCCCACGGCGAGGAGCCACCACAGCCCCGTGATGACGGTGATTGCGACGCCGATGATGGCGGCAGCACCGAAGAAAACAAGCGCGACACGCAACACGGTTTTCGGAGCGGCCGCACCGGAACCCACCAAACGAGCGGGGCCTACACGACGTGCGTCGGTTCCCCGAATTCCGTCGGAATAGTCGTTGGCAAAGTTGACACCGATCTGCAGCGCAAAGGCCAGAAGCACGGCGAGAATCGTGAGCGTGACCGGCTTGGGCTCCAAGAAAGGCAGATCGAGGATGTCAAACAGGTAATCGGCGGCCCCTGCGCCCAAGGCGACGGGCGCAAATGCGAGTCCGAGAGTGGCGGGGCGGGCCGCCCGAATCCAATCGGCCGTGGTGGCGCGTTGTGCGGTAGCCGCAGCGCGCCTCATGTCGGCAGGCGACCCCTTGCGGGGGTGCGAGCCGGGACGACCCTTCGAGGAACGAGCAGACTTCGGAGAACGCGATTTCGATGAGGCCACGCTGCGAGTCTAATCCGTGGCCCGTTCGACCATCGCGAAGAGTTCGCGTCGGTCGGGCTTGCCGGATTCCAGTCGCGGAATGGGCGACACCACGAAGCGATAGGGCCGCGCCGCCTTGCCCAGGGTTGCCTCGACGAGGTCACGGACGGCCGCGCGATCCAGTTCGTGTTCACTCACGACGGCGGGAACCTGGCCCCACGTCGGTTCCGCAAACCAGGTGGCGTGGGCGGTGGATTCCAGCGTCTGCACGAGCCGCTCCAGTTCGGCCAGCGACACCTTGATTCCGCCCGAAATAATGATGTCGTCGGCACGACCGGTGACGGTCACAACGCCATCCACGACGGTACCCACATCGGTGGTGCGGAACCAGCGGCGGCCGCCTCGGGTCACGAACGTTTCGGCGGTGCGACCTTCGTCGTTCAGATAGCCCAGCGCCAGCGATGACGACGCAATCTGCAGAATTCCGTCCACCGATTCGATCGCGGTGTCGCCGATGGGCCGGCCGTCGTAGACAACCCCGCCCGCCGTTTCTGCCGAACCGTAGGTCCGCACAATGCGCAGGCCCAGATCCGAGGCCCGCGCACGCAGGTCTGCGGCCAGCGCCTGCCCACCCACAAGAATCGTGTCGATGTCCGCGAGGCCCGCCCATCGCGTGCGGTCGGATTCCAGTGCCTCGACCACTGTCCCCAGTTGCGCGGGGACGAGCGAAACCGCCAGCGGATGTTCGCGACCGGCGTCGCGGACGGCGGTGGCGAGCGCCTCGACGGTAAATCGGCCACTCGGCAGGACCACCAATCCGCGTGCATCGAAAATCGACCGCACCACCACCATGAGTCCCGCAATGTACGTAGTGGGGACGGCCAAAATCCAACGGGCGGCACCGATGCGTTCCCGCGTGGCTGAGGCCGAGGCCTCGAGCGCATCGACGGTCAACGCCACACGTTTCGGGTGGTCGGTGGACCCACTGGTCTGCACGACCACGGCAACACCGGGTTCTACCTCGGGCGCGATGTCGGCGGGAAGGCGCCCATCCGCTGTCACCATGAACGCCGAGGCACCCGCCCGCGCCTCGGCATACGCCCGACGAATCGCCTCGATATCGTCGTGGGCTACGGCGTGCAGCGGTGTCAGCGCCACCTAGACCTGCCAGGGATACGGCGACCAATCGGGTTCGCGCTTCTGCAGGAATGCATCGCGGCCCTCGACCGCTTCATCGGTTCCGTATGCCAATCGCGTGGTTTCGCCCGCAAAAACCTGCTGACCCACCAGGCCGTCGTCGACCGCATTGAACGCGAATTTCAACATGCGAATAGCGGTGGGGCTTTGGGTCAGAATGCGGCGTGCCCAGGCGAGGGCGGCGGATTCGAGGTCGGCGTGGTCGACCACGGCATTCACCGCGCCCATTTCGTATGCGCGCTGGGCGTCGTATTCGTCGGCGAGGAAGAAGACCTCGCGCGCGAACTTCTGGCCTACCTGACGAGCAAAGTAGGCGCTGCCGTACCCCGCATCGAACGACCCCACGGTGGCATCGGTCTGCTTGAACCGCGCGTGTTCACGACTGGCAATCGACAGGTCGGCGACAACGTGCAACGAGTGCCCGCCCCCCGCAGCCCAGCCAGGAATCACGGCGATGACAACCTTGGGCATGAAGCGAATGAGGCGCTGTACCTCCAGAATGTGCAAACGCCCGTTGCGCGCCGCATCGATGGTGTCGCGCGTCTCGCCCTCGGCGTATTTGTAGCCGTCACGCCCGCGAATGCGCTGATCGCCACCCGAACAGAACGCCCAGCCGCCGTCCTTCGCCGACGGCCCGTTGCCGGTCAACAGGATGACGCCGATAGTGGGGTTGAGCCTCGCGTCATCGAGAACCGCATACAGTTCGTCGACGGTGTGTGGGCGGAACGCGTTACGTACCTCGGGGCGGTTGAAGGCAATACGCGCCACCCCACCGCTGATTGCGTGGTGATAGGTGACATCCGTGAGGGCATCGAAACCGGGAACCGACGCCCACTGCGTGGCGTCGAAAATATCGCTGACGGTGGTCATGGGACAAGGTTACCGAGGGCGCACTAGGTTTGTGTCATGAGCCTTCCTGCGCTGGATGATCTGTTGTCCGCGGTGCGCGTTGTCGCACTGCCGCTCGTCACCACTTTCCGCGGATTATCCGTGCGCGAAACGGCCCTGGTGCGTGGCCCGCGCGGGTGGGCAGAGTTTGCGCCTTTCGCCGAATACGACGACGCCGAATCGGCGGAGTGGTTGCGCGCCACGATTGAACAGGGGTGGGGCTCGGACGCTCCCGTTCCGCCGCGGGTGCGCGACACCATCGCCGTGAATGCCACCCTGCCTGCCGTTCCCCCCGAACACGTCGCCGCGGTGTTGGATCTGTACGGAGATTTTCGAACGGTCAAAATCAAGGTCGGCGAGCCTGGTCAGACGCTGGACGACGACGTTGCCCGCGTGCGTGCCGCGCGGCAGTGGATGGGCGCGGCCGGGCGGATCCGCCTCGATGCTAACGGCGCCTGGAATGTCGACGAGGCGGAACACGCGTTTCGCGCCTTGGAACACTTCGACCTCGAATACGTGGAACAGCCGTGCATGCGAATCGACGAGCTGGCCGAACTACGCGATCGCGTGCATCGCATGGGCATTCCGATCGCGGCGGATGAAAGCGTGCGCAAAGCCAGTGACCCCCTCGCCGTTGCACGAGCGGGGGCCGCCGATATTCTCGTCATCAAATGCGCACCGCTCGGCGGAGTTTCGCGTGCGCTGCGGATTGTGGCCGACGCCGGATTGCCGGTCGTGATTTCCAGCGCACTGGAATCCTCGGTGGGCCTGGCCGCGGGAATTGATTTGGCCACGCGCGTGCCCGTGCTCGATTTCGACTGCGGGTTGGCCACGGCGGCTCTACTGGGAGGCGACGTGACCGCACATCCCCTGCGCGCGGTAGATGGCGAAATCGAGGCGCGCGACATCGTTGTGGATGACGACGCCTGCCGCGACTACGCCGCCACGGCCGAACGCACCGCGTGGTGGACCGACCGCATCACACGCGTGTACGGCGTGCTGGCGGATGAGGCCTAGAGCCCCGAGTACACGTGGAGCCCCTTGAAGAAGAGGTTCACGATGGTGTAGTTGAAGATGACGGCGCCGAAAGCGACCAGTGACAGGATTGCCGCGGAACGACCACGCCAACCTCGAGTAGCTCGGGAATGAATGTAGGCGGCGAACAGAATCCAGATGATGAACGTCCAGACCTCTTTGGTGTCCCAGCCCCAATAGCGACCCCAGGCTCTTTCCGCCCAAATGGCACCGGCCACCAGGGTGAAGGTCCAGAAGACAAAGCCGATTACGTTGATGCGGTACGCCAACGTCTCCAGAACGGTTGCCTCGGGGAACGCACGCAGGAATGCCCAGTTGCGCCCCGAAAGACGCTTCTCTTCGTGGAGTTCCTGGAAGATTTGTGCGGCCGAGATGGCGGCACCCGTGGCGAAAAATCCCGTACCCAAGACCGCGACGCACACGTGAATGACCAGCCACACAGACTGCAGCGCGGGGGGCAGCGGCACGACATCGACATAGAAATTCACCGTCACGATGCCCAGCGCCAACAGCGCGAGGCCCGAGACGAACGCACCGACAAAGCGCAGATCGCGCCAGAACTGCACGCCGAGGAACACACCCACCAGCACGAACGTAGCGGTCAGGCCGAATTCGAACATGTTGGCCCACGGAACTCGGGCGGCCGCAATACCGCGCGTGACGGTGGCGACACCGTGCAGCACCCAGCCCAGAATCAACAGGGCCATCGCACTGCGCAACCACCGCGTGGGCTTCTGCCCCGCCTCGGTGTCCGCTCGAAGCGCGAGGTCGACGGTAAACAACACGAATGCCAACGTGTACAGCGCCATCGTCGAATAGGTGGCAAGAAGCGAATAGGCAACGAGATTTTCCATTACGAGGACACCTTATCGGTCGGAACTATGCGGGCGATCAGTGCATCAGTGCTTGCGGCAAGACGTGGGTCATCGGTGCGCGACTGGGCGCCCCACGACAGTTCGGTGGCGGAGCCCTTTGCGGTGGCCACCACCCAGACGCGGCGGCGGCGCGTGCTGAATGACACCAGCAATCCCGCGATGGCGAGAGCCGTCGAAATGCCGACACCCAGTTGCGTGGGGTCGTGCTGAATGTCCACGCCGATGAACCGACGCAGTCCACTGAACTCGATCGTGCCCAGCCCACCGGGCAGTTCGAACGAATCACCCAACGCCAGTTCAACATCGACGTCAGTGTGACGACCCGCGATCTGCGTCATGTCATCGGTATTCAATTCGTACACATTGCGCGGCACGCCTTGGTCCAGACCCAGGTCGCCGGTGTAAATGTTGAAGGTCAGCGTGGGGTTGAGCGGCTCGGGGTTGCTCGACGCCAATGCGCCGGAGCTCAGCATGGTGGCCGTGGGATAGAAGAACCCCTTCATGCCCACCTGTTCTGCCAAGCCGTCGGGAATCTTCACCACGCCCAGGCTCGTGAGGTTCGCATCCTGACTGAGGAACACGACAGGTTGTTGGAACACGACGGTTCCGTCGGGCGCACGCACGGTGATTTCGGGCGCAAAACCGTTGCCCAGCAAATACATGCTGGTGCCGCCCACAGACAGCGGTTCGTTGACCTTCAGTGCCGCCCCGGATGATGTTTGCCCCTCGGTGACGGTCACATCGGCCGTGTAATCGATCGGCATCCACGAGCCCTTGGATTCGTCCATCACGTATTCGGGTGTAAAGGTGTTGAGCCGCACGCCGTAGGGCTCGAGGGCGTTTTCATCAAAGAATCGGCCCGGATTGAAACTGTCATACGACGACAACTGGTTGGTGAACGCCTGTCCCTCGACAATCACGCGCTGCCCCGACCACCCGAAGCCGCTGGCAAACCCAAGGGTCGCCAGAATTCCCACCAGCGCCACGTGGAACACGAGGTTGCCGGTTTCCCGCATGTACCCGCGCTCGGCGCGCACCGCCGAGCCCTCGCGAACCACCCGGTACCGCGCGGACCGCAGCGCTGCCGCAGCAGCGTCCAGTGCCGCGTTCAAATCTGCCTCGACGCGATGCGTGCGCGTGACCTCGAGCCGGGCGAACGACGTCGGCACCGCGGGCGGGGCCTCGAATAACACTTTCCAGTGATACGAGGTGCGCGGCAGGATGCAGCCAATGAGCGAAATAAAGAGCAACAGGTAAATCGCCGAGAACCAGGGCGATGTGTAGGTATCGAAGAGCGAGAGGCTGTCGTAGAACTCGAACAGTTCGGGGTCGTTTGTTCGGAATTGCACGACACCGTTCGGATCGCTCGAGCGTTGCGGCACGAGCGACCCGGGAATCGCGGCGACGGCCAACAACACCAGCAGAATCAGCGCAGTGCGCATCGATGTCAGTAGTCGCCACACGAAACGGGCAAAGCCCAACGCACCCAATCGGGGATTGATGATTGCGCCCGCGTTGCGATTCTTTCGCGGTGCACCCGGTGTGTCGAACGACAGGGTGTCCTTATCCAGGTCAGCGGGTTGGCCACCAATGCGCTCACCCGAGCTGGCGCCCTCGTGGCCCGAAGTATCAGAGGGCGGGAGTGAAGCCACTGATGATCACCCCCATCCACGACAGCACATCGCGCCAGACACCGATCACCATGAGCACACCGATGATCATCAGCAGAACACCACCCGCGATGTTGATGGTGCGAATGTGTCGACGCAGCCACGACAGAGTGGCGGTTGCACGCTGCAGCAGAATGGCGACCAACACAAAGGGCAGCGCAAGCCCCAACCAGTAGGCAACACCCAGGGCCGCAGCGCGCGGAACACTCGCGCTGTCCAGAGCCAACGTTTGAACGGCAATCAAGGTGGGCCCAATGCAGGGCACCCAGCCCAGGGCAAAGACGATTCCCAGGAACGGCGCACCCCAGATGCCGGCGCGCGTGCGCCACTCGGGCTTAAGGTCGCGCTGCAGGAAGGGAATCCCGCCGATAAACACGATGCCCATCACGATGATGACCGCACCCGACACGCGCAGAATCAGGTCGAGCCACGGCAACAGCATGAGGCCGAGGGCTCCGAAGACGATGGAGAGCGAGATGAAGACCACACCAAATCCACTAACGAAACCGATCATGCCCAGCACGGTTCGGCGACGGGCAGTGGGCGATGCATCTGCGGTGGGGTTGACTCCGCCGATGTACGCGAGGTACCCGGGAATAAGCGGCAACACACAGGGCGACAGGAACGCAAGCAACCCCGCCACAAACGCCACAGGTAGCGCCGCGATGAGCCCACCCGAATAAACGATTTCGCCGACGGCGTCAGGTGTCATGACGTGGCCTCGGCCAGTCGGTCATCGATCATGCCGCGCAGAATGGAGGGCTCGGACACAATGCCCGAGATGCGTGCGGCCACTCGGCCCTGTGCATCAAGAACCAGCGTGACCGGAACAGCGTTGGGCGGAACCGATCCCGCAAACGCCAAGCGCATCGCGCCCGTCTCGACATCCAACACGGAGGGATACGGAATACCGAAAGTCTTTTCGAATGCCGCCGCAGCAGGTGCGCCGTCATAGACGTTCACACCCAGAAAGCGCACGTTGGCATCGGCGTACTCGGTGGCGAGCGCCGCCAACTCGGGGGCCTCGAGGCGGCAGGGCGGGCATGACGAATACCAAAAGTTCACGACGACAACGGAACCCCGCAGATCCTCGGCGTTCAGCGGAGTGCCGTCGGCCAGCTCCACCGCGAACTCCACGGGCGCATCGCGATTCACCTCGGCGATCACCGTGTTGGCGCCGTCACCCGAAATGTAATTTTGCTGGCCACCGTTGCGGAACTGTTCCGCCAGTGGATCGGTGTTTGCGCACCCGGACAGCGCGACCACCACGCCCAGAGCAACGAGGGCCGCCCCGATACGACCCGCACCACCGCGCATCATCTACACCGCCCCCAAATCCCGTGCTCGGCTGCTGCCGCGCGGTTCCTGATAATCGACCTCGACGAATTCTCCGCGGTCGGGGCTCTGCCAGTCGTCCACGCGAAACGAGGTGATCGACGACAACGCGCAACGGCGGTTCGCGGGGTTGTGCCACAGCGGTCGCCCCGCAATTTCCCGGTGCACCGTCCAAATGGGCAACTGGTGGCTGACAATCACGACATGACCGGATTCGACGGAGTCCACGGCATCGGCCATGGCCTCGAGCATTCGGGTGGCAATTGATGCATAGGGCTCGCCCCACGACGGGCGGAACGGGTTCCACAGCGCGGGCCACAGACGCGGGTTGCGCGCGATGGCGCGGCCGCGCCTCAGGTTCATGCCTTCAAAGTTGTTCCACGGCTCAATCAGACGCTCGTCGATAATGACGCTGTGACCCGTGCGCTCTTCCCACGGTTCGGCGGATTCCAACGCTCGTTGCAGCGGGCTCGACCACACGGCCGAGACGGCAACATCTTCCAAAAGTTCCGTTGCATTTTCCGCCAGAGTACGGCCAAAATCAGTGAGGCCGAACCCGGGAAGTTGGCCATACAGAATGCCCTTCGGGTTGTTAACCTCACCGTGTCGCACGAGGTGCACGTAGTCGGCAGTCACGAATACCAGTGTACCCAGCGCGCATGGCGGCTAGTCCCGCGGTTGCCCTGACTAAACTTGACGATTATGACTTCTCGTACCCGTGTCTCTGCCCTGTCCGCACTGCCCGATGGCCCCGTTGTTGTCAGCGGCTGGGTCGATACGGTTCGCGACCAAAAGAAGGTGCAGTTTGTCATCCTGCGCGACGAGTCGGGTGCCGTGCAGCTGGTGAACCCCGCGATTCGCGAATTGGACCCCGAGGTCGACAACGCCGCCGAGCGTCTGGCATTGACCGAAACGATTTCGGCGCTGAACGCCGGCACCTTTATTACCGTCACCGGACAGCTGAAGGCCGACGAGCGCGTGAAGCTCGGTGGGCTCGAGGTCAAGATCGACAGCCTAACCGTCGTCACCGAGGCGCAGCCCGAGCCCCCCATCGCCGAGGATTCCAGCGTGGACAAGCGCATGGACTGGCGCTTCCTTGACCTGCGTCGTCCCGACGCCAACCTGATCTTCCGCGTGCAGACCACGTTTGAACACGCCATGCGCTGCTGGTGGGTCGACAACGACTTCATCGAACTGCACACGCCCAAGTTGATGGCATCGGCCTCGGAGTCTCGTGCGGAACTGTTCGAGATGGACTACTTCGAGACCAAGGCATACTTGGCACAGAGCCCCCAGTTCTTCAAGCAGATGGCGCAGCCCGCTGGTTTCGGCGCAATCTTCGAGATTGGTCCGGCGTTCCGCGCCGACCCCTCGTTCACCTCGCGTCACGCCACGGAATTCACCTCGGTGGATGCCGAGATGTCGTGGGTGGAATCCCACGAAGACGTCATGGCCATGCACGAGTCGGTCGTCGTGGCCGGCCTGACCGCTGTTGCCGAGAAGCACGGCGAGGCTATTCAGGCGGCATACGGGATCGAGGTCCAGGTGCCCACGCTGCCCTTCCCCCGCATCACTCTGGCCGACGCGCACGAGATTCTGAAGGCCCGCGGATACACGGTTCCTCGTGCGGACGGTGACCTCGACCCCGAAGGCGAGCGCCAGCTGTCGGCCTACGTGAAGGAAGAGCTGGGCCACGACTTCGTGTTCGTCACCGACTACTTCACCAACATTCGCCCGTTCTATCACATGCGCCGCGAGGGTGACGGTTCGGTCACGAACTCGTACGACCTAATCTACAACGGCACCGAAATTTCGACCGGCGCTCAGCGCGAACACCGCGTTGATGTCTTGATCGAGCAGGCAAAGGAAAAGGGACTCGACCCCGAGGAACTGGACTTCTACCTGGACTTCTTCCGCCACGGCGTGCCCCCGCACGGTGGTTTCGGAATGGGCCTGGCCCGCTTCCTGATGCTGCTGCTGGGCCTGCCTTCTATCCGCGAAACGACGTACCTGTTCCGCGGCCCCAACCGACTTCTGCCGTAGGGCATAAAGAAAGGGCCGGAGTTTGCACCCCGGCCCTTCAGACCCCCTTCGAAAAGGTCTAAACCAGAATAACACGGAAATGTTCGCCACAGCGAACATTTCCGTGAATTTTTTGGGCGGAATATTTCGATGCGATTCCGATTCCTCGCTGGCCCCTGAGAATCTCCCATAATCGGGTACTCTAGGCACAGACTTGCCATTAATGGCAGACCACCCCTCGAAAGGATTTCACCATGAAAAAGCGCTCACTCGTGCTTTCGGCATCGGTTGCGACGGCACTCGTCGTTGCGACTGCTGCACCCGCCCTCGCCTCTCCGTGGGACGGCAACAACATTGATTTTGGGTATGGACGTTCCTGGAATATTGGCACCAGCATGTACATCAACGACGTGCAGCTCGGTGACTCTGTTGTCGCACTCGGCGCCGAGACTGGTGGCGTGTACACCGATATTTGGGATGGAAACCTCCGCTTCAAGGTCACCTCGCCCACCCTGGGACTCAACGAGACCGATTATGCCTGTGCCGCAGTTGAAGACGTTGACGTCACCGTGTCAGATGACGGCGATCTGGTTTTGGACTGCACCACACGTTGGACCGCAGTAAGCAACACTGATGTCGATATTCACGCAAATGTTCGCATCTACGGCCCCGCCGGCGACCTGGTCCGTTCAACATTGACGATTGTCAACAACTCGGGCAGCGACATCACCGATCTGTCCGTTCAGACATACACGAACTTCGGATCAACGGGCACTCTCGCGGGATACCAGAACTTCGACGAGACCGTCATTGCTGCAGAAGCAGCAGAAGTCGCGGAAAACCGTGATTTGTTGAACAGCCTCGGCGCCCAGTGGATCGTGCACAACGAGATTGACGACGCACCCGGCAGCCTGGCATGGGGTAATGCAGGAGGCGAAATTCTGACCTACCTCGTTGACCCCACAAACGGGGACAGCTACTACACCAATACCGAAACCTTCACTGTTGCCGCGGGCGAAACTGCTCACCTGGTGTACTTCACCGGCTGGAACCCCGACATGCTGGTTGCGGACGAATACGCCAACGATGAAAGCCTGTCCCCCGAGACGGTCGCCGACCTCGTTGCCGACGCCGCCGAGTTCGACGACTTCTCGGGCCGTCTGGTTCGTGGCCTGCCCGAGGGCGCCAACGTACTCAACTGGGGTCCGATTGAGACCGTAGAGCCTGTGGAGGAAGAGTTGGCAGAGACCGGTGCCGATGTTTCGACTCTGTGGATTGCACTCGGCCTGTTGGGTGCAGCAGCCGCAACGGTTGTTGCACGCCGCCGCGCACGCGCCTAGTCACACACATTCATTCGAGGGGTTCCGGTTCGCCGGAGCCCCTCGTTTCGTTGTATCGAGTCCGTCCCATTACTCGCGGCAGTTAACGCACAAATCCCCCGAACCAAACGGTTCAGGGGATCGTGATGCCAGGGCATCTTGTGGCGGTACCGGTGGGATTTGAACCCACGGAGGACTTGCACCCTCACATGTTTTCGAGACATGCTCCTTCGGCCGCTCGGACACGGTACCGTGTAAAACTGTACCCTAATCTGCCGCTGTGTAAAAATCGGCGCCGCGTATCGGGGGTCTCGCCTACGCTGGTGGCATGGCTCGCGTTACGACTCCTTTCCGCTGCACCGAATGTGGGTGGACCACCACGAAGTGGGTAGGCCGGTGCGGTGAATGTCAGCAGTGGTCCACGGTTATCGAGGTCGCAACCGAATCGACCGGCGGCCGTACGACTGCCGCACGAGTGCCCGATTCCCGCCAGGCCGTATCGATTACGTCGATCCAGACAAATAACACGGATCACCGGCCCACGGGCATTGGCGAATTCGATCGCGTGCTGGGTGGCGGTATTGTCCCTGGGGTCGCAATTCTGGTGTCGGGTGAGCCTGGCGTGGGCAAGTCCACCCTGCTTCTTGATGTCGCCAGCCGCGTGGCCGCAACCGGCGCCACGGTTCTGTACGTCAGTGCCGAAGAGTCCGTGGGGCAGGTACGCCTGCGCGCCGAGCGCACGGGCGCTCTGGTGGACACCCTGTTCTTGGCCGCCGAAACGAACCTCGGCACGGTCCTGGGCCACATTGACTCCGTGAAACCCGATCTGCTGATTGTCGATTCGGTGCAGACCGTCTCCTCCGATTCCATCGATGGCTTGGCCGGTGGTGTGTCACAGGTGCGCGAGGTGTCGGCGACCCTGGTGCGCGTGGCGAAGGATCGCGGCCTGCCCATTCTTCTGGTCGGCCACGTGACCAAAGACGGCACCATTGCCGGCCCTCGCACGCTGGAACATCTGGTCGATGTCGTGGTGCACTTCGAGGGCGACCGCCAAACGGCATTGCGTTTCGTGCGTGCCCTGAAGAATCGCTTTGGCCCCACCGACGAGGTGGGCTGCTTCGAGATGGTGGGCAGCGGTATTGCCGAAGTGCCTGATCCCTCGGCACTGTTTCGTTCGGCGACGGGTGCGCCGGTCAGCGGCACCTGCACCACGATTGCCGTCGAGGGCCGCCGCGCGCTGCCCGTCGAAATCCAAGCCCTAGTTGTGCCCTCCTCGGCACCGCAACCCCGCCGCGTGACGAACGGCGTCGATTCCTCGCGCGTTGCGATGCTGCTGGCCGTGCTCGAGCGCCGCGCAAAGATTCCCCTGCAGTCTTCCGATGTCTATGTGTCGACGGTCGGCGGAATCACCGTGACGGAACCCGGCGCCGACCTGGCGATAGCCCTGGCGATTGCCAGTGCTGCGCGCGATGTCGCACTGCCCGCAACCGTGGTCGCGGTTGGCGAAATCAGCCTCTCTGGTGAAATTCGCGCCGTCACGTCGGCCGCCCATCGCGCGGCCGAGGCCCGCCGTTTTGGGTTCGTCACCGTCATTGACAACAGCGCCACCCAAATTGCCGAGGCGGTGCGCCGAGCATTTGCGCGCGGTGCAGTTGCACCGAAACACGATCCCGAGTTTTAGGCCCAACGACGATGCGCCCCGGTCTCCCGAGGCGCATCTTCTGGTGCGTGCGTTCGTAGGCAGTTATCGTGCCGGAGTCGACACCGTGGTCGAGGCCACGCTGACACCCACGCTGTTCACTGCAACGACCTTGAACCACAGCTTCGCCCGCGAGGGGCGCGTAAAGGTGTAGCTGCGCGAAGTACTGACCGGGTCACCGGTCACACGTCGCCACGCTCCGGTAGCCGTCTTGTAGTACACGCGGTAGTCCGTTACGGTTGCGCCACCCGTAGAGGCGGGCAGCGACCACTGCAACCACACCGATCGCGATGTGGCGCTGCGCACTTGCAGGAATCGCGGAGCCGAAGGGACCGTGCGCGCCGTAACGGCGTTCGACGAACCCGAGCGCGTGCTCCAGCCCTGCACGTTTGTCGCGACTACCGAGAAGGTGTGCGCAACACCCAGGGGAAGTCCCGCGATGGTGCAGGTGCGGTTAGTGGTGGCACAGGTTGCCCCGCCGGGGTTTGCCGTGACGATGTACCCCGTTGACGGCAAGTTACCAGAATTAGCAGGAGCCGACCACGTGATGGTGGCCGTCGTACCGCTCACCGTCGCCGCTGCGGACTGAGGCGCCGAAGGAACCGTGTAATCGCCCAACACCGTCCAGCGATACGGGCCGTTGACACGGTTCAGTTCGTTCACAGCCGCCATTCGGAAGATCGCATTCGCCGGACCCCAGCCGTTAAGCCCGTTACCCGTCAATTCGTCTGCATCGGAATTGAATAGCTCCCACGATGTTCCGCCGTCAGTGGAATATTCAAGTCGGGCAGCGGCGGGGTCGGCCACAGCCGATCCGGTGGCATACTCCCAACTGAAGTCGTAGCTGTTTCGGTTGGAGTTATCACCGGTGTCGCCGTTGTTCGTGAGTGTTGCACTCGTGAGATCGGGGACGAGCCAGTCTACAAATGTCGTGACACGCGATGCAATTCCAGGCGAACCCGCTACTGCACAGCCGTCGCCCCACGAGGTGACTCCGGCGA
This sequence comes from Microbacteriaceae bacterium MWH-Ta3, assembly GCA_003053925.1. Lineage (GTDB taxonomy): Bacteria > Actinomycetota > Actinomycetes > Actinomycetales > Microbacteriaceae > MWH-TA3. The sequence continues at coordinate 855,550 of QBKD01000001.1, read as the reverse complement.
GTGTCCAGGTGTTGCCGTCCTTGATGGCATAGGGCCCACCTGAGTCACCCTGACAGGTGTCGCGGCCGCCGGTCGTTGGCACGCCAACACACAGTTCGGTGATGTAGTTCCAGCCATCGGTACCGTAGTTTTCGCAGCCAGCCGTGAGCGGCCCCGAAATGACGTCAAGGGTCGTCTTGTACAGATCGGTGGGGTAGTCCGTATCAGTTGTACTGATGTTGCCCCAACCCGACACCACAACATCGGTTCCGCGCATGGGCCAGAAGTCGGGGTCTTGGTGGATCGGAAGCGCAATAGCCTTCATGGTTGTGCCGTTCAGCGGAAGCGGCTGCGCCACGTGAAGTAGCGCTATGTCGGAGTCGCCACCCACGTAATCGGGGTGAACGTACACTCCGTCCACTTCATATTCATTTGCACCCGAGGTGTCATCCAAACTGGCTGCACCAGCAAATACCCAGAGAGGTGGCTCTATGGGTGAACCGAATTCATCCACTACACAATGCGCGGCAGTGATGACCCATTCCGCGTTCATGATGGAACCACCACAGAACTGGTTCTGGAAGGCATCGCCAGTGCCACCGAGAATTCCCACCTGCCAGGGCACTGCGGTAATGGCGGTAGTGGTGCCACCGATAATCGGCGCCACGGTCGGTGTTGCCTGGGCAACTACGGGTTGGACGGCGAACAGCGCAATAGAGGCCGCGGCGATCCAGCGAAGGGGTCTGATGTTCATCTCCCCAGACTAGCGAGAATCCCTCGAAGTGCCTAGAACAGCATGAACTGCACGGTCTCGGCGGACTTCACGTCGCCAAGGAAGACTGACAGGTGATAGCTGGCGCCGCCGCCAACAGCCGCGGGGGCATCCGCGCCACAGGAACTGGAGCGCAACCGGCTCCACGCCAGGTTCGCGGGCTGCTTGGTCTCGCCCGCCGCGAACGTCAGGGACAGCGCCTCGGCGCCTTCCTGGCACACGCTGGAATCCCAAATGACTTCGTCGCCGCTGGTCACGACATAGCGCTGCTTGTCGGTTCCCACCTCGAGGATGCAGTCCACCGCACCGGAATTGGTAATGGTCATCGAAAACTGTGGCTTTTCCGATGCCGCATAGGAATTCTTATCGGCAATCGCCACCAGGGTCACCACTGCGGGATCACACGCGGTGACCGCGGGCGCCGAGTCGGTGGCCTCGGGGGTGGCAGTCGTCGCCGGGTTTTCCCCTTGCGGGAAGAACGCCGAGATGGTCCACACGAGTGCCACAATCGCCGCAATCGCGATGCCGCGGCGGCGCCAATACACGGCAGCGGGCAACGGACCTGCGGGAACAAGAATCGACGACATATCCGCAGATTACCTGCGAGCGCCTGGCCGCACGGTGAGGGCGCGCCGATATTTCTGCGCCGAACTACAGCAGCTTCAGCATGCGCGTGTTGCCCAGAGTGTTGGGTTTGACGTGTGCCAAGTCCAGGAACTCGGCGATGCCCTCATCGGGCGACCGCATGAGTTCGGCATAGACATCGGGCGACACCAACAGACGACCCTCGTGATCGACCAGCGGCCGGCCCTCGGAATTTGTCAGGTCGTCGCCCGCCTCGCCAATGGGAATGTATCCCGCGGCGCGGAAGAAGTCTGTTTGGAATGTCAGGCAGAACAGGCGCTGAAGTCCCAGTTCACGCGCAGCATCTTCGAGGGCCGACAGCAGCATGCGCCCAACCCCGGTTCCGCGAACATCGTTGGCCACAATCAAGGTGCGCACCTCGCCGAGGTCTTCCCACATGACGTGGACCGCGCCGCACCCCACCACAGTGCCGGCCGAATCCTCGACAACAAGGAATTGTTGGATGGATTCGTAGAGTACAACGGGATCTTTATCGAGAATGGCCCGTTCAACAACGTGGGGTGCAATGAGTTCCTGAATCGCGCGAACGTCGCTGGTGCGGGCACGTCGCACGGTGAAAGTCATGCCCCCATTCTACGAAGAATGCCCCAGCCAAGTGGGCTGGGGCATTCTTCGTGTGACACTGTGCGTGTGATTATTCGGCGGGGTGCGCCTCGGTAGCGGGCTCGCCTGGTTCCACCTCGGGCTCCACACCACGAGGCATGGTGTCCTTCGGGGTTGCCGTGAACTCGTCGCCGTTGAAGTCCACCAGAACGTGCTGGCCGCCGGCCAATTCGTTGTGCAGGATCTTTTCCGACAGCATGTCTTCGACCTCGGACTGCATGGCACGGCGCAACGGGCGCGCACCCAGCATGGGATCCCAGCCAATCGCCAGCAACTGGCGCTTGGCGGCGTCGGTGACATCCAGGGTCATGTCGCGGTCCATCATGCGCTCGCGCAATCTGCGGACATACAGATCGACGATCTGCAACAGTTCGTCCTGCGACAGCTGCGGGAACACGATGGTTTCATCCACACGGTTGAGGAATTCGGGGCGGAAGTGCTTCTTCAGTTCCTCGACGACCTTCGAGCGCATGGCCTTGTAGGTCTGTTCCGCGTTGCCTTCCAGGGTGAAGCCCACGGGGCCACCCGTGATGTCCTTGGTACCCAGGTTGGTGGTCATAATGATGACGGTGTTCTTGAAGTCGATCACACGACCCTGACCATCGGTCAGACGGCCTTCTTCCAGAACCTGCAGCAACGAGTTGAAGATATCGGGGTGAGCCTTCTCGATCTCGTCGAACAGCACGACACTGAATGGCTTACGACGCACGCGTTCGGTCAGCTGGCCGCCCTCGTCGAATCCCACGTATCCGGGAGGGGCACCGAACAGACGCGAGGCGGTGTGCTTCTCGCCGTACTCGCTCATGTCCAACGAGATCAGTGCGTCTTCGTCGTCGAACAGGAATTCCGCCAGCGCCTTGGCCAACTCGGTCTTACCGACACCGGTAGGACCGGCGAAGATGAACGATCCCGAGGGGCGCTTGGGGTCCTTAAGGCCGGCACGGGTACGACGGATGGTGCGCGATAGAACCGAAATGGCTTCTTCCTGGCCAATGATGCGCTGGTGCAGCGACTTCTCCATCATGAGCAGGCGGGCGCTTTCGGCCTCGGTCAGCTTGAACACGGGAATTCCCGTGGCCTGAGCAAGAACCTCGGCGACCAGGCCCTCGTCCACGGTGCCCGTTTCGCCCTTGCCGCCCGAGCGCCATTCCTTCTCGAGGCGCAGGCGTTCGCCCAAAAGCTTCTTCTCTTCGTCACGGAAGGTGGCAGCGCCCTCGAAGTCCTGATCCTCGATGGACTTTTCCTTCTTCGCGCGGACAGCGGCAATCTTGTCGTCGAACTCACGCAGTTCCGGCGGCGACGACAGGATCGACAGGCGCAGGCGTGCGCCGGCCTCGTCGATCAGGTCGATGGCCTTGTCCGGCAGGAAGCGGTCTTGTACATAGCGGTCGGCCAGAGTCGCGGCCGCCACAATGGCGTCGTCGGTGATGGACACCTTGTGGAATGCCTCGTAGCGATCGCGCAGACCCTTCAAAATATTGATGGTGTGCGCAACCGACGGCTGGTTCACGGTGACGGGCTGGAAACGGCGTTCCAGCGCGGCATCCTTTTCGAAGTACTTGCGGTATTCGTCCAGAGTGGTGGCACCAATGGTCTGCAGTTCACCACGAGCCAGCATGGGCTTCAGAATGCTGGCCGCATCCACCGCGCCCTCGGCCGAACCGGCACCCACCAGCGCGTGAATCTCGTCAATGAAGACGATGATGTCGCCGCGGTTGCGAATTTCCTTGATGACCTTCTTCAGGCGCTCTTCGAAGTCACCGCGGTAACGGCTGCCGGCAATGAGCGAACCCAAATCAAGGGTGTACAGCTGCTTGTCCTTGAGGGTTTCGGGAACTTCGCCCTTCACGATGGCCTGGGCCAGGCCCTCGACGACCGCGGTCTTACCCACACCGGGCTCACCGACGAGTACCGGGTTGTTCTTGGTGCGGCGCGACAGAATCTGCATAACGCGTTCCATCTCTTTTTCGCGCCCAATAACCGGATCCAGCTTGCCGTCACGGGCAGCCTGGGTGAGGTTACGACCAAACTGATCCAGAACCTGCGAGCCCTTGTCTGGGGTTGCGTCGCCGCCACCCACGTTGACCGTTTCCTTGCCCTGGAAACCCGAGAGCATCTGGATAACGGCCTGGCGCACCTTGCCCAGTTCCGCACCCAGCTTCACGAGCACCTGTGCAGCAACGCCCTCGCCCTCGCGGATCAGGCCCAGAAGAATGTGTTCGGTGCCGATGTAGTTGTGGCCCAACTGCAGCGCTTCGCGCAAGGAAAGTTCCAGCACCTTCTTCGCACGCGGGGTGAAAGGAATGTGACCGGTCGGCTGCTGCTGACCCTGGCCAATGATGTCCTGCACCTGTTCACGAACGCCCTCGAGCGAGATCTCGAGCGATTCGAGCGCCTTGGCGGCAATGCCGTCGCCCTCGCGAATCAGCCCGAGCAGGATGTGTTCGGTGCCGATGTAGTTGTGGTTGAGAAGCTTGGCTTCTTCCTGCGCCAAGACGACAACCCGACGTGCCCGATCGGTGAATCTTTCAAACATTGCCACGACATCTCCTTTGCGCGTCACCCGACGCCACTCTTTGAGGGTAACTACGGGCGCGCGGAAACGGCAGGGTATTCGCTATTGGCGATAGGTGGGCGCTGCGTATTCGCAGTGAGCGAAAGGCTACTCGTGGGGCGTGGAATTGCGCCGTTCGCGCTCTTCCTGCTCGTACCGGGCAAGCGATGAACGCTCGTTGCGATCCGCACGCAGAATTGCACGCATGGCGAACCAGAAAATCAGCCCGATGAGAATCGTGGGCGTGACCGAAAAGATCGCGTTAGCCCAGAAGTCTTCAATCATGATGACAGTCTATGCGCGAGCCGCTATTTGACGAGCGGGAACAGAATCGTCTCGCGGATACCCAGCCCGGTAAGGGCCATCAACAAGCGGTCCATGCCCATTCCCATGCCACCGCTCGGCGGCATGCCGTGCTCCAGTGCGCGCAAGAACTCTTCGTCCAGCGGCATGGCCTCGACATCGCCGCGAGCCGAAAGCTTCGCCTGTTCCACGAATCGCTCGCGCTGAATGACTGGGTCGACGAGCTCGGAATATCCCGTCGCCAGTTCAAAGCCGCGCACGTACAGATCCCACTTTTCGACGACGCCGGCAATGGTGCGGTGCTCGCGAACCAGCGGTGACGTGTCGACCGGGAAGTCCATGACAAACGTGGGGCGCACGAGGTCACCCTTCACAAAGTGCTCCCACAGCTCCTCGACGTACTTGCCGTGAGTGGGGTGCTTAACTTCCACGCCCTCGGCATCGGCCAGTGCGGCCAGGGTCTCGACCGAGGTCTGCGGAGTGATCTCGGTACCGCATGCGGCACTCAGCGAGTGGTACATGCTGATTCGATCCCATTCGCCACCCAGATCAAATTCGGTGCCATCGTGCCAGGTAACCACGTGCGAACCGGCAACGGCCATCGCCGCGTTCTGAATCAGTTCCTGGGTGAGGTCGGCAATCTGGTTGTAGTCGCCGTACGCGCAATATGCCTCGAGCATGGCGAATTCGGGGCTGTGCGTCGAGTCGGCGCCCTCGTTGCGGAAGTTGCGGTTGATCTCGAACACGCGATCGATGCCACCGACCACCGCGCGCTTCAAGAACAATTCGGGGGCGATACGCAGGAACAGTTCCATGTCGAACGCGTTCGAATGCGTGATGAACGGACGAGCGGCGGCACCACCGTGCATGGTCTGCAGCATTGGTGTTTCAACTTCGAGGTAATTGTGCGAATCGAAGGTGGCTCGCAATGACTTCATCGTGAGTGCTCGAACTCGAGGCATCGACCGCGCCTGTTCGCGCACAATGAGGTCAAGGTACCGCTGGCGAACGCGCGTTTCCTCGTTCAATTCCGAGTGCATGTTGGGAAGCGGAAGCAGCGCCTTTGCCGCAATTTCCCAGGTCTTCACCATGATCGAGAGCTCACCGCGCTTCGAGGTGATGACCTCGCCGGCAACGAACAGGTGGTCGCCCAAGTCGACCAAATCCTTCCAGCGTTCGAGCGATTCCTCGCCTACCTCGCCCAGCGACACCATCGCCTGCAGGCGCTCGCCCTCGCCGCTCTGGATTGCGGCGAAACACAGTTTGCCCGTGTTGCGCAGGTGCACGACACGGCCGGCAACGCCCACCATGTGGCCCGTGGCGACATCGGCATCGAGCCCCACGTGTTCGGCACGAACATCGGCAATCTGGTGAGTCACGGGCACCGAGACGGGGTACGCCTCGCCACCATCCAGCAGCCGGGCACGCTTGGCCAGGCGAACCGCCTTCTGCTCGACAATATCTTCGGCAGTGGGTTCGGTAACGTCGGTCATTCGGTGCCTTCCTATCGGCTCTAGGTTACCGTTCGACGACGATCTCTACAGCCTGGTTATCAATCAGTCGCGTGGTTCCGACAATCCCCGCAAAGATCAGTCGAGCGGGACCGGGTGCTTCGGTGACCTCGAGAGTCACGGGATCGACCGTGTTCAGATAATCGAGGTTCACGCCCGCGTTGCGCAGATGCACGCGCGCGGCGGCCAGAACCTCGGGTGTCGCGCCACGCCGGGCCACCGCCTTGAATGCGGTAGGGATGGCTGCGGCACTGCGGCGTTCGTCTTCCGACAGATAGCGATTGCGGCTGGAGAGCGCCAGGCCGTCGGGTTCGCGGACGGTCGGCACCGCCTCGATGCGAATACTCGGGTGTCGCTCGGCCGCCATGGTGCGAATCAGCGCCAGTTGCTGCCAGTCCTTTTCACCGAAAATAGCGACGTCGGGGCGCACCATCTCGAATAGTCGGTTCACCACGGTTAACACGCCGTCGAAGTGACCGGGGCGGGCGGCGCCCTCCCACAGGTCGCCGCGCGCACCTGCGTGCAGAACGACGGGTGGCGCATCGGCGGGGTAGACCTCGTCAGCGGTGGGCGCAAACACGTCGGCCAGGCCTGCCACCAGTGCGCGGTCGGCGTCGAGTGTGCGCGGGTAACGGTCGAAATCTTCACCCGCACCAAACTGGGTGGGGTTTACAAAAATCGAGACCACCACGGTGTCGGCCAGTTCGCGCGCGCGATTCACCAAAGCGAGGTGGCCGTCATGCAACGCGCCCATCGTGGGCACAAGGGCCTTAGTCATCGGTGTCGTCCTCGCGGTCGGGGGAATCCAGTTCGTCTTCGAGCCACATTGCCATCGGATCGACGGCACCATCCGATGCACGGCGCAGCGCCTCTTCGACTGCCGAGTGCGCCAATGCTCGCAGCACGGTTCCCGGCCGCTCGACTCCGATTTCCGTCAACCGATATGCGGCCTGTTCGATGATGGCGCGCGTGAAATCCGCAACCGAGCTTGCGGCCTCGGCGAATGTGGCCCGGTCTTCTTCGTTAACGACCAGCGGCTCGCCGCCCATTTCGACGGTCAGGGCATGCGCAATGGGAAGGGCCATGGGGGTTGCCGTGACCGCAAAATGTGCGTCTTTCATGCGGTGCAGATCCAGCGAGGTTCCCGTGAATTCAATGATGGGACTGACAGCCAAGGGAATGACACCCTCGTTCGCCGCGGGCTGCAGAACATCAATTCCGTGTTCCAGGCTGGTGTGCAGCACGATTTGACCGGGCTTCCAATACCCCGCGAGCGACTCCACCAACTGTGGCAACGAACCGTCGTCGACACACAGAACTACCAAATCCGAGGCCTGGATGACCTCGGCAGCCGAACGAATCGAGACGCCGCGCAGCATCGACACGACGCGTTCCCGATCGGCGGGAAGTGGCTCGGTGATGGTCCAGGCAAAGTGCCCCGCACCCGCCAGCGCACGCGCCATCACGGGAATTGCCTTGCCGGTTCCCACTAAACCGACATCGAGTCGCCCCGGTGTGATCATGCGGGTTCACCATGTGGCGCGCCAGAACCGGACGAGGGCTCGGCATCGGGATCGGTGGGCGGTGGAAGTTCGCACAGCCGTTCGGCGACGAGCGCGGCGATCACCAACATAACCGCGGCGATGACAGTCCCCACCGCCGAGGGGACGGCGTAATCCGGCACGATGGGGCGGCTCAGCATATAGACCAGGAAGCCGGCAAGGTATCCGGCCTCGAAGGCGCCGGCCACGGCCATCGTCTTGACGAATCGAAGCACATCGACCGCGCGCGGGCGCAGTTCTCGCCAGCGGGATTTCGGCTGCAGCGAACGGCGCACACCGATTCCCAACACCACCGTGACGACAGCAAGAGCCGCCAGCAGCGTGGCGAATTCCCACGGAACCAGGTACACGGAACCGCCACGACCCACGAGGAACGCATCGACGCCGAACCCGATAATCGCACCGACCAGGGTGGCAATCAACAGCGACAGTGGCGAGGTGCGGCTCATGCTCCCGCCTCCGCCACGATGTCGCGCACAAACCCACGACCGGGAAGAACGGCGTCGGGTTCGATTTCGAGCCAGGGAACCAACACAAAGTCGCGCTCGTGCGCACGGGGATGCGGCACCACGAGGTTGCCGTCCTCGATGAGGTCCCCCCAGGTGATCAGGTCGAGGTCCAGTGTGCGGTCACCCCACCGTTCCAGCCGCAGGCGGCCGTGCTGTGACTCGATGTCGTGCAGCGCAGCCAACAGAGCATGCGCCGACAACGTGGTTTCGAGCGTGGCAACGGCATTGAGATAGGCGGGCTTCGATTCATCGAGTCCCGCGGTAGTGAGGGCGACGGTTTCGCGGAACGACGACACCGCGGTCACTGTGGTGCCGGGTAACATGTCGACCGCGGCCAGCGCCGCATGCAGCGTGGCGTGGCGATCGCCCAGATTCGCGCCGAGTGCGATGACGGAGTGCGTCATGCGCGCGACCGTTCGATCTGCACCGACACATCGGCAAACTCGGCGGGAATGGGTGCGTTGGGTTTATGGACCTCGACGCGGACCGATTCGGCGCCCATGCCGAGGGCCACCGATGCGACGCGCTCGGCCACCGTCTCGATCAGATCCACGGGATCGGTTTCCACCGCCGCCTTGACCGCCATACACAGGTCGCCATAGTGAATGGTGCGCGCGATGTCGTCACGGGTGTCGTCTAGCGACACACGGGCGTCGATATCGATGAGGAAGTCCTGACCATTCGCGCGCTCAAAATCGAAGACACCGTGATGAGCAAAAACGCGTAATCCGCGCACGCGAATCTCATCCGACATTGTGGCCTCCGTTCGACCACAACTCTGCCACTTGAATGGCCGTTGCGCTGGACGCAACATCGTGAACGCGCACGGCCGCCACACCCGTCATTGCTGCCAGCGCACTGATGACGGCAGTGGGCAGATCACGATCGGCGGGGTTTTCCGCGAATTCCGCCAAGAATCGCTTGCGCGAGGCACCGACGAGAACGGGAAAACCCAGTGCGTTCAGCCGGGGCAGAGCCTGTAGCAGGGCCCAATTGTGCTCTGCAGTTTTTGCAAAACCCAGGCCGGGGTCAATCCATAGCTTGCTGGCGGGTATTCCCGCAGCGCGCAAGGCCGCGGTGCGTTCCGACAGTTCGGCAAGGACCTCGCTGACGACATCGGTGTAATCGGCACGGTCGTCCATGACATCCGATTGCGCTCGCCAATGCATGGCGACAAAGATTGCGCCGGTTTCCGCTGCGACTTCGGCCATGTCGGGGTCCGCGAGGCCGCCCGATACATCATTGATGTACGTGGCTCCGGCGGCCATCGCCGCACGTGCGACCGTGGCGCGCATGGTGTCGACCGATACCGTAATTCCGCTTTGCGCAAGGGCGTGAATGACAGGAACGACTCGGCGTTCTTCGTCGTCGGCTTCCACCCGGGCAGCACCCGGACGAGTGGATTCACCGCCCACATCGATAACCGAGGCACCTGCCGCAATCATGGCGTGTGCGTGTTCGACGGCGGCCGCGGGGTCGAGCCACAGTCCACCATCGCTAAAAGAATCGGGGGTGACATTCAGCACACCCCACACCGCGGTGTTAGTCGCCACCGGGTGCGCCCATGAGGACGAGGGTCGCGTCTCGGGCGGCAGGAATTGCCAGTTCACCCGAGGATGACACCGTTACTGCACGCGCCGATTCTTGGCGCGATCCACGGGCCGCAACACATTCATGCGTTGCCTCCAGCACGACGAGAGTTCCACGCGCGTGGACACCACGGATCAGCGCCTCGGCGATTTCCTGCCCCAGGCGTTCCTGAACCTGCGGCCGCGACGACACGATATCGACAAGCCGTGCGATGCGTCCCAACCCCACCACAGTGGATTCGGGAACGTATGCCACGTGTGCGATGCCGTGAAACGGCAACAGGTGGTGTTCGCACATGGAGCGGAACCGAATGCCGCGCACAATCACGGTGTCGTGCGAATCGACATCGGCGCACGAACCAGGTTCGATTAACATCGCGACGGGGTCGATACCCACGCCGGAATACAGTTCAGCGAAGGCATCGGCTACACGTGCCGGCGTATCCGCCAAACCGGGCCGCGACACGTCCTCGCCAATCGCGTCGAGGATGTCGCGAACCGCTGCGGCGATGCGCTCGTGCTGCACAGTCATGAAATTATTCCGCGGCGGCGTCCGTCTTGGGCTTGCGCGGTGCGCGCACGCGCTTGGGCTTCTCGACCGGCTTTTCGGCCCGAGCGGGCACGGCCACGGGCGGCTTTTTCGACACGGGACGAGCCGTGCTGGACAGCCACTGACGGCGCTGCGGCAGCTTCTTCACGTCGGCAAAGATCTCGGCAAGCTGGTGGTGGTCGAGCGTTTCCTTTTCCAGAAGCTCGGTCGCCAGGCGATCGAGGATCGCGCGGTTGTCGTTCAGGACCTTCCAGGCCTCGTCGTGAGCGTTATCCACCAGCGCACGAATTTCGGCGTCGATCTGCTGCGCGAGGGTCTCGGAATAATCGCGTCCGTGGCCCATGTCGCGGCCCAGGAACATTTCGCCGCTGGCAGCGCCCAGCTTGACCGCACCGATGCTCGCGCTCATGCCGAATTCGGTCACCATGCGGCGGGCAATGTTTGTAGCCTTTTCAATGTCGTTCGAGGCGCCCGTAGTGGGGTCGTGGAACACGATTTCCTCAGCAACGCGACCACCCATGGCATAGGTCAACTGGTCGAGCAGTTCATTACGCGTGATCGAGTACTTGTCGTCGATGGGAACGACCATCGTGTAACCCAAGGCGCGACCACGCGGCAGAATCGTGACCTTGGTGACCGGATCCGAATTGTTCATTGCGGCGGCGGCCAGAGCGTGCCCACCCTCGTGGTACGCGGTGATCAGGCGTTCCTTGTCCTTCATCACGCGCGAACGCCGCTGCGGTCCCGCCATCACGCGGTCCACCGCCTCGTCCAGGGTCTCGTTGGTGATGTGGGTCTTTCCTAAACGAGCCGTCAGCAACGCAGCTTCGTTAATGACATTGGCCAGGTCGGCGCCGGTGTATCCGGGAGTTTTGCGCGCCAGAACCTCGAGGTCGACGGACTTGTCCATGGGCTTGCCCTTGGAGTGCACGGCCAAAATCTGCGCGCGGCCCTTCGAATCAGGTGCATCCACCTGAATCTGGCGGTCGAAACGACCGGGACGCAGCAGCGCGGGGTCGAGGATGTCGGGACGGTTCGTGGCGGCAATCATGATGACGTTCGCCTTGGGGTCGAAGCCGTCCATTTCCACCAGCAACTGGTTGAGGGTCTGCTCGCGTTCGTCGTGACCGCCACCCATTCCGGCACCGCGGTGACGACCGACGGCATCGATTTCGTCGATGAAGATGATCGCGGGAGCGTTTTCCTTGGCGACCTGGAAAAGGTCGCGCACGCGGCTTGCACCCACACCCACGAACATTTCGACGAAATCGGAACCGGAGATCGAATAGAAAGGAACGCCGGCCTCGCCCGCGACGGCGCGCGCCAACAGAGTCTTACCCGTTCCGGGAGGGCCGTACAACAGCACGCCCTTCGGGATTCGAGCACCAACCTTCTGGAAACGTTCGGGCTCCTTCAGGAAGTCCTTGATTTCGTTGAGTTCCTCGATGGCCTCGTCCGAACCGGCGACATCGTGGAAGGTAACCTGCGGCGATTCCTTGGTGAACAGCTTGGCGCGCGAACGGCCGAACTGCATCGCGCCACCGGCGCCGCCACCACTGCGCATCATGAGGAACCAGAACAGGCCGGCAATCAGCAGGAACGGGAACAGCAGCCCCAGAAGGGACATCCACCATTCCTCTTTGGGAACCTTGTCGGTGAACTTTTCGGGGTTGGCATCCGTGATTGCTGCAAGCACCTCGGCGCCACGGGGGTACACGTAGTAGAACTGAACGAAGGTGCCGTACTTTTCATCGGCAACCGACAATTCCATGTCGACGCGCTGTTCGAAATCGGTGACGGTGACCGCCTTGACATCGCCCGACGCGAGGAACTCGAGGCCCTCCTTGGTCGACACGGGGGCATAGGTAACCTGCGTCAGCAGCGAGAAACCCAGCCACACGATGGTGAGTCCTGCGGCAATGTACAGCCACGGTCCGCGCAGCATCTTCTTCATTCGCTCAATCACTCCGTTGATTAGAAAGTCTTAGTGGCCAGAGTACCCGCGATTGTTGAGCGCGAGCCAAGAATTCGCTCTAGGAGTACATGTGCGGTGCGAGTACCGCAACGTCGCGAAGGTTGCGGTACTTCTCGGCATAGTCGCAGCCGTAGCCCACAATGAACTTGTTCGGGATGTCGAAACCCAAGTAGTCGGGGACAACATCCGACACCACGGCATCCGGCTTGCGCAGCGCGGTGAGAATTTTCACGGAACGTGCGCCGCGACTCATGAGGTTGTCACGAAGCCACGCCAGGGTCAGGCCCGAATCGATGATGTCCTCGACAATCAGGACATCGCGCCCTGTGACATCGGTGTCGAGGTCTTTCAAAATTTTCACAACGCCGCTGGACACGGTGCCGTTGCCGTATGACGACACGGCCATCCAGTCCATCTCGGCGTGAATACGCAGCGCACGCACGAAGTCCGACACGACCATGACCGCACCCTTGAGAACACCCAGGATCAGGGGCGTGCTGCCCTCGTAATCGCGTTCGACCTCGCGCGCCAGTTCCTCGAGTCGGGCAAGGATTTGTTCCTCGCTGACAACCAGTTCGTCCAGATCGTCGCTGATGTCGTTGTACCGCATGGTGTCCTTCTACGCTGGCGTGAACACGAGGTGACCCCCGTGTCGTTCCACATTACCGCCGGGAACGTTCAGCGGTTTCTGCCCGCGCCAATCCGTGACCAACGCATCGATGGCATCCGTATGCACCAGCGACATCGATGCACCGAAGGCGCGCCCCGCACACAGGCGAATGACGCGCGAGCGGATGGCGCGTGGCTGGTCGGCGATTGTGGCGACGGGGATGGCGAGGTGGCCATCGCGTGAGGCGGCCACGTCATCGACGATTGCCTCGGCGAAGTTATCGAGAGCGTCGTCGTCGTCGGATACCAATCGCGCGGTGCGCACCAACGCCGAGGCCACACCGGGGCCCAGTTCGGCCTCGAGCATCGGCAGAACTGTATTGCGAATACGCACGCGCGTGAAATCGTTATTGGTGTTGTGCGGGTCGTCCCAGAACTCCGCGGATTCTGCATCGCACGCGGCGCGGGTGTTTTCGCGGCGCACGTTCAGCAGCGGGCGTCGGTAAAGGCCGTCCGCAGCGGGCATGCCACGAATGCTGTGCGGGCCAGACCCGCGCGTGAGGCCCAACAGCACGGTTTCGGCCTGATCGTCAAAGGTGTGACCCAACAGAATTGCGACGGCGGCGTGTTCCGCGGCGACCCGGTCAAGGGCCTCGTACCGGGCCGTGCGCGCGGCGGCCTCCATCCCACCTTCGGTTCCGACGCTCACGCGCTCAACAATCGCCTCGTGCGCGCCCCACGCGAGGGCGCGTTCGGCGGCGGCCGCAGCCACTGCGTCGGACCCCGCCTGAAGACCGTGGTCGACACTGACCGCGATGACGCGAAGGGGCAGGTCAGCGGCCTCGAATAATGCCGCACGCAACAGAGCCGTCGAATCGGCGCCACCGGAAAAGGCCACCACAATCACGGCGGGCCGGTCGGAAGACCCGGTCCGTGCGGCCTCGGAAACGACCGAGCGAACCCCGTGGCGCACCGCCGCAACCGACGGCGAAAGCCGCGGTAAACGCGGAGGGGTGGGGTCGCTCACGCGGTAAGGTTACCCCAGAACAGTTCACACTGAAGGAGCACTCATGGCCGGATACGCCGCCGTAATTGAAATCCCCAAGGGAAGCCGCAACAAGTACGAAGTCGACCACGAAACCGGTCGCGTGTACCTGGACCGCGTGCTGTACACGACGTTCGTGTACCCCACCGACTACGGATACTTCGAGAACACCCTGGGACTCGATGGTGACCCCGTCGACGTGCTCGTGCTGCTGGACTACCCCCTGTTCCCCGGCGTGGGCGTGAAGGTTCGCCCCGTTGCCGTGTTCAACATGACCGACGACGGCGGCAGCGATGCCAAGGTCATCGCCGTGCCGGACAAGGATCCTCGCTGGAGCCACATTCAGGACATCGATGACATCCCCGAGTACACGAAGAAGGAAATCGAACACTTCTTCGAGCACTACAAGGACCTAGAGCCCGGCAAGTGGGTCAAGACCGAGGGCTGGCAGGGTCGCGCCGAGGCGGAAGCCATTGTCGAAGAGGGTATCGCCCGATTCCCCGGCCACTAAGACATTAACAACGACCGAGGCGGGTCACACGGTAATCGTGTGGCCCGCCTCGGTCGTTAAGAAGCGTGTGAATTAGCCGAGGCTGGCACCCTGGCCGCGCAGGAACGCCACCGGGTCGGTGGTGGTGCCACTGCGGCGAACCTCGAAGTGCAGGTGGCAGCCGGTGGAACTACCCGTGGTACCCATTTCCGAAATGTGGGTTCCTGCGGACACGCGGTCACCGTACCGAACAAGCAGCGAGCTGCTGTGGCCATAGCTGGTGGTGATGCCGTTACCGTGATCAATCATGATGAAGTTGCCGTAGCCGCCATTCCAGCCGGCGTAAATTACGGTGCCCGCTGCCGCAGCATAAATGTTCGTTCCACAACCTGACGCCACGTCGGTGCCGGCGTGGAAGATGACGTACCCGTAAATCGGGTGCACGCGGTATCCGTAGTTGCTGGAAATGTAACCCGAAGTGGGGTTTGCCCAGCCCGACGCGGAAATCGAACCCGCGGGCAGATCCGAACCCTGCTGGTTGTTGGCCGCCTCGACGCCCTCCTGGAATTCCTCTTCCGTGGCCTTGCGGTTTTCGATCAGGGTCGCCAACTGAGCGCGCAGGGTGGCCTCGTGCGCCAACTGCTCGTCCAGTGCCGCCTGCGCCGCAATGGCGGCGGTCTGCGCCTCGGTGAATGCGGCTTCGGCCTCGGCACGCAGCTCGTCACGCAATTCGCGCGCCACCGTTGCCTGATCGGTCAGCGACTGCGCGGTGTTTTGATCCTGCATCGCGCGCTCGTAAATGCCGTCAGCCTGCTCGGCGATAATCGACGCGAATCCGAGGCGCGACAGCAGATCCTCGGCGCCGGAGGCATCCGACAACAGGCTGGTCGAGAGGTCGACCGAACCCACACGGGCGAGTTCGGAAATGAACTGGCCGGCACGCAGGCGCGAGTCGTCCGCTTCCTGCGATGCGGCGTCGGCCGCCTGCTGCAGCTGATCCGCCTTGAACGCGGCCTCGTCAAATTTCTGTTGAGCTTCCTGGAAGATCGTTCCCAGGCGCTGGGCTTCGGCTTGCGCCTCGTCCGCTGCCGCAGTGAGGGTGTCCAGAAGTCCCTGTAATTGGGCGATCGCGCGCTTCTTTGCGGCCTCGTCGTTGCGGGCATCCAGCACGTCCTGCCAGCTGGGGTAGGTGGCCGCGTAACTGACATCGCGCAGGGTGGGGCTCAGAAGGAGGGATGAGGCAAGAGCGAGTGCCGTCACACCCACCGCCAATCGGCGACCAATCATCGAGTTTCCTTTCGCCACGAAATTCCAGAGTACCCGCGAAAATCGAGGTCCTCGGTATTTCCGAATGGCGGGCGGTTTGCCTTTTCGTGAATTACCCCCTAAACTCGTGAAGGTTGCTGCGCAAGCAGTAGCACGGCCCCATCGTTTAGTGGCCTAGGACGCTGCCCTTTCACGGCAGTAGCACGGGTTCGAATCCCGTTGGGGTCACTCCAGGTCATACAATTGAATAAAGCAAGGCCCTGTAGCGCAGTTGGTTAGCGTGCCGCCCTGTCACGGCGGAGGTCGCGGGTTCAAGTCCCGTCAGGGTCGCGGTTGCGACAGCCCCTTTCACGAGGGGCTTTTGCATCTAGGGACATCCACTCCCTGGCTCTGTAGCTCAGTTGGTAGAGCGTTCGACTGAAAATCGAAAGGTCACCGGATCGATGCCGGTCGGAGCCACAGCGAAAGCCCCCGATTACTCGGGGGCTTTGTTGTTTAACGCTGCGAACGATCTAGCCTTCGGAAATAACAGGTAGTTCGCGGCGCAGGTTCGGACAGCAACCCACCGCACATTGCCCCGGCCACGGCCCTAAATTCGTAAGCGCCTGCTTCGGCGCCGCTGACAAACGCTCGAGTACAAGGCTCGCAATTCCGTCGACAAAGGCAGGGTGTGTACCGGGAGTGGGCGTACGGCGGAACATCACTCCGAATTGTTGTGCGGTTTCTTTCGCCTCATTATCCAGATCCCAAATAACTTCGACATGATCGCTCACGAAACCAATGGGAACGACAATTACGGCGGATTTACCCTGCCGCGCGGCCTCGGCGATCGCATCGTTGACGTCAGGCTCGAGCCACGGGACATGCGGGCTGCCGCTTCGGGATTGGTACACCAATTGCCAATCCACAGTCGAAGACCCGTGCTCGGACAACACTGCATTCATCACGACCTGAGCCGCCGCTTCGTGCTGGGCTGCGTAGGCTCCGCCGGGCATCGAAAATTCTGTCCGACGATGCGGCGGACCACTAGTTTCGCCCATTGCGCTCGGAATGGAATGCGTTGCGAACAGCACCACAGTGTTTTCGGTGCCATGTCCAGCATCTAGGGTTTCGCGCAGAGCGCTGGACACGCCTTCGATGACGGGTGTCAGAAATCCTGGGTGATCAAAATAATGACGCACCTTGTCAATCGTCATCTGGGCGACGAGGTTGTGTGTCGCGAGAGCCTCGTGCAGATTTTCGCGATACTGACGACAACCGGAATACGACGAATATGCACTGGTCACCCAGGCGAGCACCCGACGGTGCCCCGCGTCAAACATTTCCTTGACCACATCAGCAAAGTACGGCGCACTGTTTCGGTTTCCCCAATAGATCGGAATATTGATACCGCGCTCGGGAAAACGCTCGCGCATTGCGCTGAGCAATTGGCGGTTTTGCTCATTAATGGGGCTGACACCACCGAGAGCCATGTAGTGGTGCGATACCTCGACAAGGCGATCGTAGGGAACTCCCCGCCCGGCCGTAACGCGCTCGAGATAGGGCATCACGTCATCGGGCCCTTCGGGCCCGCCAAATGAGGTCAAGAGGATAGCGTCATAGCTCATGCGAATAGTTCTCCCATCGTTTCTAGGTTGATTCGTCGTCCCGTGAAAAACGGAACCTCCTCGCGAACGTGCCGTCGGGCCTCGGTGTATCGCAACTCCCGCATCATGTCGACAATTTCGTGCAATTCAGACGACTCGAGAGCGAGCAGCCATTCGTAGTCGCCCAAAGCGAAAGCAGCGACAGTGCTCGAGACAATCCCCGCATATTTGTGCCCAGCGGCACCGTGCTCGACAAGCATCCTCGATCGATCGTCCTGTGGAAGGAGGTACCAGTCATACGATCGCACGAATGGATACATACACAACCACTCACGGGGCTCTGCACCCAACATGAAACCCGGCACGTGGGAGCGATTAAATTCCGCGGGCCGATGCATTCCCATACCCGACCACTGTGGAGTGAACGCGCGCCCGAACGTCGTCCGTTCAAACATCCGCAGAGCGTGCTGGATGTCCGCTGCACTCGGCGCGTGCGTCCACACCATAATGTCCGCGTCACCACGAAATGCGCGTAGGTCGTAAATTCCTCGAACCTCTATTCCGCGAAGGCGACACGATTCAACCCAATCGGCGACTTCTGATTCGACTGAGTTGCCGAAGGTCCGCCCCATTCGGCGGTACACGGTCCAGTTTGTGTACCGAATGGTCTCGTTTATGACATCAATGGTCGCTTGCATGGTCATACGGAAGTCCTTTCATTTAGAGCAGAACGAACAATTCCCGTCACGCCGTTACCGTTCATGTAGGAGCCGACGAGAAAAATGCCCGCCTTCTCAGCGATATCCCGAATCTGATTAATTCGCGCAGAATGACTGGCCACGGGGGCGACTAGCGAGCGAGGCCACCGCACGATGTGAGAATCGAGAATGGCATGTGAATCAAGACCGTACATGCAGTGAACGCCCCGCTCAATCAACTGCTGTGCAGCTTCTGACCGCGACGCGGCACCATCAAAACTGAATCGAAGGATGTGCACAGGGTGCGGTAGTTCTCCGGATCGCCACGGCCACTTAGCGGTCACGTGTGTGGTGGCCTTAACCAGCGGGTCGCCAACCACCAAAGCGCCCGATTTCAGGGGAAATGTGTCAAGTTGGGGTGCGTGGACAACGGCAATCCCCACAGTAGCGTCACTGTAATTAATAGTGTCAAGCGCCCGAGCTAGCGCCGGGAATCCGGCAACAATAACCGCGGCGCGATATGCGGGAACCGCAAGAGTGACGCGATCCGCGTACCCCAGAGTCACCCCGTCCGCCTCGACACGCCAGTACCCGTTGGATTTTGTAACAGCATCAACGGCGATGGAGGTCAGTACCTTCACGCCTCGGCAACTGAGATCTCCCACCAACGCGTCGATAAGCCGCGTCAGCCCGCCTCGAATTGTCGCAACAGCGGCCCCCGGCGCGGCCGACAATCCCCGAACATTGTGTGCCGCAGAACAGAGCGACCCGGTGCGGCGCAGCTCGGGGAGGAGTCGAGGAACAAGTGCGCGTACCTCGATGTCCTCGACCGCGCCACCGTGCACTCCCGCCACAATCGGCCGCACAAATTTTTCGAGAATCGGTTCACCAAGTCGCGCGCGAACCAGATTTGCCACAGAAATCGTTTCGGAAATGTGCGTCAAGGGCGCACTATCCAGCTGACGAGCATGCTCTATTTCTGCGTCGGATAGCACGGCCACTGCGCGGAGTTCGCCGATGCTCGTTGGGATACCAAAGACACCTTTGGGAATGTCATACCGGTCAGGCCCCGAGACAATACATGAACCCGATTCTGCAGCGAACTCGACGTCATCGAGGTTGAGCTCTGCGCACAGAGCGAGCACGGCATCATCGGTGATCGAAAACGCTTCCGCGCCTGCGTCCACTGTTATTCCGGCAAGAGTAACTGAGTGAACGAGCCCGCCGGGCTGGGGCGTCGCCTCCACCACGATCACCTGTTCATTTCGAATAGCGGCTTCTCGCGCAGCCATCAGACCCGCAATCCCGGCACCAACAACAATGTGCGTCACCATGACGCGGTTACCTCGTGGACATAGGTGACGATGCGCGTCAGAACCTCAGGATCAGTCGTCGGCGGCACGCCATGCCCCAAATTCACAACGTGACCGGGCGCGTTTCGGCCGGATTCAAGAACGTCATCAATATGCTTCGAAAGTTCACTCCACGGGGCGTCCAACATGCCTGGATCAATGTTGCCCTGAATTGGCAGTCGTCGGCCTACTAATTTTTCGACATCAGCCAAATGCGTCGCGGCATCTACACCGAGCGCAGTAGCACCTACGTCAGCCATATCACGCAGGATGCCAGATGTGCCCACACCAAAATGAATGCGTGGCACGCGCTGGCCCGATGCGTCTACAAGATGGCTAAGTGAATCGAGAAGATGGCGACTGTAAGGCGCGGCATATCGGCGATATTCATCCGGCCTTAACTTCCCGGCCCAACTGTCGAACACTTGAAATGCGCTGGCACCAGAAATTACTTGTGCCTCGATAAAGCTCGCCGTGATTTCGGCACACCACGTGAGGATGGTCTCCCAGAGTTCGGGATTTTCACGCATCATTGCGCGCGAAACAGGAAGGTCGCGCGAAGGCCCACCTTCGATGAGGTACGACGCCAACGTGAAGGGCGCACCGCCGAACGCAATCAAAGGAATGTGACCCAGATCCTGAACCACGCTCTTCGCGGCCTGCCGAATTGGCGTCAACGAGGCTGAGGAGATAGGTGTGAGTCTTTCCAGATCTGCGCTCGAGCGAATGGGATTCGCAATTACGGGGCCGACTCCCGCCACGATGTCTACCCCAATTCCCGCCAGTTTGAGCGGAATCACAATGTCCGAGAAGAAAATTGCCGCATCGACACCGTGTCGGCGCACAGGCTGCAGCGTAATTTCGTGGACAATTTGTGGCGTAAGACAACTTTCCAGCATCGAGATGCCCTCACGCACTGCGCGGTATTCCGGCAGTGACCGCCCCGCCTGGCGCATAAACCAGACAGGCAATGGAACTGTTCGGTTGCCGCGTAACGAAACCACGAGTCGAGATTCCGATGTCGCGCCGGTGTTGAGGGGATGGTGAGGTCCGAGAGTCACACCCGACAGTGTGAAGGTGCGGGCAAAAGGATGGCTGACACTGTGTCAGACATGCCCTTGTTACGGTGACACCGTGACGATTGTGTGCCTTGCTGCCGACTTCCACGACACGCCCCTCCCCTATCTCGAGCGTTTTCAGGGTCGGGCGAATGCGGTGTACTCACGCCTCGCCGAGGCACCAGAGCTC
Source organism: Microbacteriaceae bacterium MWH-Ta3 (assembly GCA_003053925.1). Taxonomy (GTDB): domain Bacteria; phylum Actinomycetota; class Actinomycetes; order Actinomycetales; family Microbacteriaceae; genus MWH-TA3. Next base: position 834,704 of record QBKD01000001.1, on the reverse strand, counting down.
ATCGCCGGATGTGTCGTCGTTGCGACCTGTAACCGCTTCGAAATTTATTTAGACGGGAAATCCGTTGACACTATCGTCGAGGCAGCTCTTCCGCGTCTGGCAGATGCTCTTGGCGAAGACGCAATAGAGGTGCGACGCACATTTCGAATAATGTCCGGTCAGCACGTCACGCGACATGCCTTCTCTGTTGCTTCTGGACTCGAATCCATGGTGATTGGCGAAGACGAGATTTCGGGCCAAGTCACTCGAGCCCTCGATTATGCGCAACACAGCAACACCTGCACTCCGCGTCTTTACGATCTCTTTCGCGCTGCCGCTCGGGTATCAAAGAGCGTGTCCCACGCGACCGGTCTTGGTACATCGGGGCGATCGATTATTGCCGAGGCCCTGGGCATCGCAGAATCCACGGGCACAACATTTGACTCGGCTCATGCCGTGGTCGTGGGAACGGGCGCCTATGCCCGCATTGTGACGGCCGCGCTGAAGCGGCGAGCCATCGGCCGCATCAGCGTGATATCACGTTCCGGAAGGGCGGAAAGCTTTGCCGAGGTTCACGGTATTGAGAGCGTGGGAGCCACCGCAGTTCACGCCGTCCTGGAAACCGCGGACGTCGTCATTGGGGCAAGTGGCATACCCGGTATTGCTATCACCGCCGACGACGTCGTGCAGGCATTCATTCGGTCCGAGCGGGTCACCCCGATGTTGTTCATCGACGTCGCACTGCCGACCGACATCGACCCCACTATTGCTAATCTGCCCCACTGTACGGTCATCACCCTCGAGACAATTCGTCGGCAGATTTCTCCCCAACATTCGGAAAGCATCGAGAGCGCCATCCGAATTGTCACAGCGTCCGTTGACGAATTTGAAGCCCACGTGCGGTCGCGAAGCATCGATCCCTTCATCGTTGCTCTCCGCCAGCAAATTGAAAATGCGGTGGAATCCGAAACCGACGCCGTTCGCCGGCGACGCGGCGACTCAGAGGCGGAAACTGTTCGTCGATCGCTGATGCGGGTTACGAATTCGTGGTTACACACCCCGACTCACAGGGCAAAAGAGTTTGCTCAGCACGGAAACGTGGGTGAATACGCGCGAGCACTGTCAGCGTTATTCGATTTGGAGGTCGAACACGATGGTTGAGCTATGCGTCGGGACACGAGCGAGCCTGCTGGCACTGACTCAAACGCGACTCTTCACCGCTGCGCTCATGTCACGGAATCCCGAAATCCGAATTGAGGAAGTTCATATTGTGAGCGAAGGCGATCGCTCGACAGCTCCGCTCTCGGCGCACACAACACCAGGAATCTTTGTATCTGCTCTTCGCGACGAGTTAATCGCCGGTCGTGTGGATTTCATCGTGCACTCGATGAAGGATCTACCTGCTGCTCCTCATCCCGACATCATGCTGGCGTGCGTCCCGACGCGCGAGGATGCACGAGATGTTCTCGTTTCACGAGGCGGGCAATCGCTCGATGCGCTTGCGCCGGGGTCGCGCGTGGGAACATCTTCACCGCGGCGTGCCGCGGGAATTCGCAGACTTCGCCCAGACCTCGAGCTCGCTCCGATCCGCGGCAACATTGACACACGCATTCGCAAGGTGCATGACGGCGAATATGACGCGACGATTCTTGCCCTGGCCGGCCTTCGCCGAGTTGGACTTGAGGACGCGATCAGCGAGACATTGGATGTGGACGCCTTTCTCCCCGCGCCGCGTCAGGGGGCGCTGGCAATTGAATGTCGTGCATCGGACACGGCAGTATCGCGGCTGCTGCAGGTGCTCGACGATTCCCAAGCGCGAGTTACGGCGGTGGCAGAACAGGCCTTACTTATCGGAGTCGGCGCGGGCTGCTCCACCGCAATCGGCGGCCACGCGCGAATTGTCGGACAGGACATTGTGTTGTGTGCGGAACTTGCGGTCGAACACACGGGGGAATATGTCCGCATCGAACGAGCAACTGCCTTGTCAGACGAGCCCGAGAAAGCAGCATTCCTTCTCGGGCTCGACGTAGCCGACTCGCTCAACCAATCTCCTTTGCGAGAAAGGGCATCATTCCTATGAACGTGTTGCTCATTCGGGCCAATCGGAACGAGGACGATCGCGCCGCACTCGCCCAACGCGGGCTGACATCGACCATCGACCCTTACCTCACGATAAGCATGGTGGCGAACCCTCAGGGCGCGGAGCGCTTGTTGACGATTCTCGAAAATAACGAGTTGACCTGGCTGGCGGTGACATCCGTAAATGCATTCGAGATGTGGTCCAGGCAAGTCGATGCCGTTCGACTCTCCGCAGCACTTGGCGACGTCGAGCGAGTACGAATCGCGGCCGTAGGTTCATCAACTGCGCAGGCGATGAGACCCTTTGGCGTGACGGACGTTCTTGTGCCTGATCGCTTCGATTCGGCAGACCTGGCCACCCAACTCCGTGGAACATCGCCGACAACGGTGGTTATTCCGACGGGCACGCGGTCGATGAAGACCCTCCCAAACGAATTACGTGTGCGCGGAATTCATGTCGTCGAAGAGACTTTTTATGACACCCAAGCGGTCAACGATGAACCTCCCTCGGTGGCATCCATTGCCGGCGGGGCAATTGACGCCGTGCTCTTTCGCTCGCCGAGTGCGGCACACGCTTTTGCCTCTTTTGTGGGTACGCCGCCGCCGCACGTTGCGTTAATCGCTGCAGGCCACACCACGGCTAAACACATGTCTGTCGCAGGTCTCGTGGCGACTGCGATCGCATCCAATCCATTGCCTGAAACAGTTGCGAGCACTATTGCCGAAGTACTCGAGAAAGGTTGACCCCATGCATTCCATCGTGCAGCGACCGCGGAGATTGCGCGCAACCCCGGCCATACGTGAACTGGTCGCGGAGTCGAGTCTGGAACCACGTCATCTGATTCAGCCTCTCTTCGTCAAAGAGGGCACCTCGACGCCTACACCGATACCGTCGATGCCGGGAGTTTTTCAGCACACAGTGGCCAGCATGCGGTCTATACTTGACGAGCTCGTGGACGCGGGCGTTAAATCCGTCATGCTTTTCGGTGTCCCCTCGGAACGCGATGCGGTCGGCTCCGCGGCGTGTGACCCCGAAGGGATTCTCAATGTGGCCGTTAGCGCCGCACGAACCCATGTGGGCGATTCGCTGGTGATTATTGCAGATTTGTGCCTTGATGAATTCACCATAGATGGTCATTGTGGTGTGGTCGATGGTTCGGGAATCGTCGACAACGATGCAACCCTTGACCACTACTGTGCTATGGCAGTGGCACTTGCCAAGGCGGGGGCCCACATGGTCGGGACAAGCGGAATGATGGATGGCCAGGTGGGAGCAATTCGGTCAGCTTTAGATGAGCAGGGCTACACCAACGTCGGAATTCTTGCCTATGCAGCCAAATACGCTTCCGCGTTTTACGGACCATTCCGCGATGCGGTTGAGTCTACGCTTACCGGGGACCGCTTGGCCTATCAGCAAGATCCCCGAAATCGGCGTGAATCGATGCGTGAAATCGCACTGGATTGTGAACAAGGCGCCGACATCGTCATGGTCAAACCCGCCCTCAGCTACCTCGACGTTGTGCGCGAAGCTGCGGACAGCACCACCATTCCCATTGCGGCCTATGTGGTGTCGGGGGAAATGACAATGGTTGAGTTGGCAGCCGCGCACGGCCTTATCGACCGTGACCGCGCAATCGCCGAGATTCTTCATTCCGTACGACGTGCAGGAGCTCACCTCGTCTGCACCTACTGGGCACTCGAATATTCGCGCTCTGTCACAAGAAAGGTTCAACCATGACCCAGACCGCCAACTCTCGCACGTGGCACGAACGGGCATTGAGAGTCATCCCCGGTGGAGTGAGCTCTCCCGTGCGTGCATTTGCCTCCGTGGGTGGCACTCCTCGTTATATGGTTTCTGGATCAGGTTCTCGTGTAACCGATGTAGACGGAAGGTCATATGTCGATTTCATTGGGTCGTGGGGCCCCATGATTGCGGGCCACGCGCACCCCGATGTCATTGAGGCGGTTCACGCGGTAATGGGGAAGTCTTTTTCTTTTGGCGCACCGGGACCCCACGAAGTCGAATTGGCAGAAGAGATAGCGCGGCGGGTACCTGCTTGCGAACGTGTGCGCTTCGTTTCGTCGGGGACGGAAGCCGTGATGACCGCTGTGCGCCTCGCGCGGGCGGCAACAGGTCGATCGTTAATTGTTAAGTTTTCGGGCTGCTATCACGGTCATGCAGATTCCATGTTGGTTAGCGCAGGGTCAGGAGTCGCGACGCTGGGACTCCGCAATTCTCCTGGTGTCACGGATGGCTCTGTCGCCGACACTGTCGTGATTCCATTTAATGATTTCGCCGCAGTCACGCACGTGTTCCACGAGTTTGGCCCGTCCATTGCGGCAGTTATCACCGAGCCTGCGCCCGCAAATATGGGTGTAGTCCCTCCCGACAGCGGTTTTGTGAAGCACGTATATGAACTCACTCGACAACATCACGCATTGCTGATCTTTGACGAGGTGATGACGGGTTTTAGAATTTCAGCGGCCGGTTGGTACGGAAAGTTTGCCCGCGAAGAAGAGATCGAACCCGACCTTTTCACCTTTGGCAAAGTTATCGGTGGAGGGCTGCCGCTCGCAGCGGTCGGCGGCAGAGCGGATGTGATGGAGCTCCTGGCACCCCTCGGCAGCGTCTATCAAGCGGGGACGCTCAGCGGAAACCCGGTAGCAACAACAGCGGGCTTGGCAACGTTGGCGTTGTGCACCGACGAACTGTACGCCCATCTCGATCGGCGGGCCGATGAAGTCGGCGGACTTGTCACCCACGCACTTTCCACCGCGGGCGTGCCCCATCGACACCAGGCGGCTGGCAACCTCTTTTCTTTTTTCTTTACCGACAAACCCGTCCGGAACTTCTCTGATGCGCAAGCTCAGGACACGCGAGCCTTCGCAGCCTTTTTTCATGCTCTATTGGAAAACGGCATTTCCATTCCCCCCTCGGCATTCGAAGCGTGGTTCGTGTCCGCCGCTCTCACCGATGACGACATGAGCGAACTCGAACGAGTGCTCCCTCTTGCGGCTCGTGCGGCGGCTCGTGTCGAAGCGTAACTTTTGCCCTGAGAGAAAGGACCTACACTAGCTATCGATGCCATCTCCCCGTGTGTACGACGAGCGACACGATGCAATCCTTCGTGCCGCGCTCAGTGTTGTCGAGGACTCGGGGCCAGAGGCAGTTTCGATGGCTTCTTTGGGTCGCATGACGGGGCTCTCGAGGCCTGCGATATATCAGTACTTCGCCTCACGCGAGCACGTGTTAGGCGAGTTGGTCATCAACGAAATGGCCGACTTATCTAACGAAATCGACCGTCTCATGCGCGGCATTAGCGATCCTTTGGAGCAGGTTCGCATTTGGGTTCATTATTGTTTGGCTCACTTGTCGAGTGCAAACCATCGAATAATTCGACAGATTTCATTAGAGTCGCTGCCGGAGGACCAGCGCGGCATGACGCGCGCCATGCATGCCCTGTTTATGACAAGCCTCATTAGCCCGTTGGGCGACCTCGGGAGCGAAAACCCAACAGCCGTCAGCAGCATGATTTTTGGTTCGGTGGCGGCGGCAGCAGAGCGAATAGACCGAGGTGCGTACTTTGTTGACGAGGCAAAGGCATTGGAGCGATTTGTGCTCGCAAGTCTCGACGGCTCGGCTTAGGAAACATATTCGGCAACAGAAGCGCGTACCGTCGCAATAGGCTCGATGAATGTCCTTGACACACGGAACCGCGCGCACAGGAATGTGGTGGGGATTCGTCGGAGTTGCCGCGTTCTCGTTCACCGTGCCGTTAACAAAAATCGCGGTCGGAGGCCTGTCCCCGTTGTTTATTGGGTCTGCCCGTGCCGTCGTCGCTGCAGTGCTCGCTGCACTGGCGTTGGCCATTACGCGTCAAACGCTTCCCACAGTGCGGCAGTGGCGCCGACTTGCGGTCATTGCAGGAGGAATCGTGTTGGGGTTTCCGCTGCTTACGTCGTTTGCGCTGACGACAGCACCCGCCAGTCACGGTGCCGTCGTCATCGCCTTGCTTCCCGCGGCCACAGCAGTGATGGCGGTCGTTCGTGGCCACGAGCGCCCGCGCGCGCCTTTTTGGATATTTGCCGGGCTCGGTGCTGTCGCCGCTGTCGGATTCGCCTCGATGCGCACGGGCGGTTTAGCGGGCCTTGAGTGGTCCGATCTTCTGCTGTTTGGCGCAGTCGGCTCGGCGGCGATTGGCTATGCCGAGGGCGGTTTGTTAGCGCGGGAGCTGGGATCATGGCAGACCGTTTCGTGGGCGCTGGTTCTTTCAGCACCCATCATGGTGACTCTGACCGTGACGGCCGTCGTGAACGACCCACCCGCCGCTGAGCCCGTTCACTGGGCGGCGTTCGCCTACCTCGGCGTGATCAGTATGTTCCTGGGATTCTTTGCGTGGTATCGCGGATTGGCCATCGGACCCATGACCACGGTCAGCCAAATTCAGCTGACTCAACCCGTGATGAGCATCGTGTGGGCCGCGTTGTTGGTGGGCGAAGTAATCACCTGGCAAACCGCCGTGGGCGGCATTGCGGTGATTCTGTGCGCAGCAATTGCCGTACGCATTCGGTTAAAGTCGTAATCATGACGAAACGCCCCACCATCCTCGATGTGGCCGAGCGCGCCGGGGTGTCGAAGTCTCTGGCGGCAATGGTGTTTTCGTCGCCCGACGGTGTCAGTGCGAAGCGCCGCGAGGCAGTACTCGCCGCCGCGACCGAACTGGGCTACACACCCAACGCGTGGGCGCGGTCGTTGCGTTCGCGCTCGGGTGGCTTTGTGGGCATCATCGTCGCTGACTTCCACAACCCACTGTTCACAGAGATCGCCGACATCGCTCGGCAGGAATTGTCCCGTGCAGGGGTGTTCAGTTTCGTCGCAACGGCATCGGTCGTCGCGGGCGCGACCGGTCCCGAATTGGATCCGGAACCCATTCAACACCTGCTGGACCTGCGGCCTTCCAGCCTTTGTATCGTAGGCGGCCTGCCCAACCACGCCCCGTTCCAGGCGCTGCCCGCAGACTTCCCCATTGTGGTGGCGCTGGCCGCGGCCTCGGATCTGCCCAACGCCGTATCCATTCGCAGCGATGACAGCGCGGCTATGACCGACATCGTCCGCCACCTCGTGGACCGGGGTCACAGCCGGGTGACCTACATTGGCCCCGAGGGCCGACCCGTGGCCGACATGCGGTGGGCTGCGGCCGCGGAGGCAGGACTTTCGCAGGGGCTTGACATTACCCGGGAGTCAACCGGTTCGTCGATGGACGAACTCAGCGGATTCGAGGCTGCGCAGCGCGCATTGGCGAATACCCCTCGCCCCACCGCCCTGGTGTGTTACAACGACAATGTGGCATTTGGCGTGCAGAATGCGGTCGCACGTTCCGTTGCGGCAGGGAATCCGCCCGTTGCGGTGACGGGATACGACAACACCTACATTGCGCAGCTGGATTTGGTGTCACTGACGTCGGTGGATCAGCGCCCGACAGACATCGCGCGAACCGCGAGCGCACTTGTCATGGATGCTGACGCCATGGCAGCCGCGCGAGGCACCGAGGTGCTGGTGACTCCGACCATCACCGTTCGTGGTTCGTCGAGCACGGCAATCCGCGCGTAGTTTTCGCTCCAGGTATTGCATTCAGAAAATTTGGTGGTAACGTTTCCCTCAATCTGGAACGTTCCAAAAGAGAGGCCACCGTACGATGTCTACCCCCACCGAAATTGGCGTTGGTCTTGTCAGCGTGGGCTGGATGGGCAAAGTCCACAGCCGCGCCTACCAATCTGTACCCGTCGTGTACCCCGAACTGGGCATCAAGCCTCGACTCGTCATTGCCGCGGACACTGCTCAGTCCCGTGCGGATTACGCGCGTGATGTGTTGGGATACGCCGAATCAACTCTGGATTACCACGAGGTGCTGAACCACCCCGACGTCGACGTGGTGTCAATTTGCGCACCCAACTTCCTGCACGCGGAAATCGGTATTGCCGCCGCCCAAGCAGGCAAAGCATTCTGGATTGAAAAGCCCGTCGGTCGTGGTGTCGACGAGACCCTCGCGGTCGAAGCCGCCGCCAATGCCGCCGGCGTGGTGTCAAGCATCGGGTTTAACTACCGCCACGCCCCCGCCATCGAGAAGGCGAAGCAGCTGGTGTCCAGCGGCGCGCTCGGCCGCATCACAAACATTCGCGGCACGTTCTTTGCCGATTATTCCGCCGAACCCAACGGCGCACTGTCATGGCGCTTCACCCGCGCTCTTGCAGGTAGCGGCGTTCTAGGCGACCTGATGGGCCACTTGGCCGATCTTGTTCACTATGTTGTCGGACCGATCGCCGAGGTCTCGGGCATGACCTCGACCATTCACACGCACCGCCCCATCCAGCAGATGGGTACGGGCACCCACTTCGACGTCATCGAGGGTGGCGAATTGGGACCTGTCGAAAACGAGGACTACGTCGCCATGATGGTGCGATTCCGCAATGATGCGGAGGGCGCGGGCGCCATTGGCACGCTCGAGGCTTCGCGCGTTGCTGTGGGTCCACGCGCGGCGTACAACATCGAAATTTACGGCACCGAGGGCTCGCTGAAATGGGACTTCGAACGCATGAATGAACTCGAAGTTGCGATCGGCCGCACCGGCGATCTACAGGGATACCAGCGCGTGATGGCCGCCCCCGGCTTTGGTGACTTCGCGCACTTCCAGCCGGGCGCGGGCACAAGCATGGGCTTTGATGATCTCAAGGTCATCGAGGCACGGAAGTTCCTGGAATCGGTCGTGGGTGTGCGGCACGTGAACTCGAACATTCACGACGCCGTTGCCGCGGCTCGAGTTGTCGACGCCGCGGAACGTTCTGCCGAGTCGGGACAGTGGATTCGCCTCGAGCCAACCGCCGGCGTCACGGCCGCTATTCGATAGTGCTGGCCCACCGCAGCACTTCTACACTGAACACATGAGCCACTCGCCGCTTCCCGACATGCCCGTTCTCGAAGGCGACTTCGTGCGCCTCGAACCGCTGGAACAGCGGCACGCAACAGACCTGGTTTCCGCCGAGGCCGACGGCAACCTGCACGAGCTCTGGTACACCTTTATTCCCGACGGCGCCTCGATGTCGGCAGAAATCGACCGGCGGTTGGGCCTGTACGAATCCGGCACCATGATGCCGTTCGCCGTCATCGACCGCGCGACAAATCGCGCCGTCGGCATGACCACCTTCATGAATATGCGGCTCGAGAACTTCAAGGTGGAAATTGGATCCACATGGTTGGCCACCAGCACGCAGGGAACGGGCATTAACCCCGAAATGAAGATGCTGATGTTGGCCTACGCCTTCGAGGTGCTGCGCTGCAACGCTGTGGAATTGCGTACACACGAAAAGAACGCACAATCGCGCGCGGCCATCAGCAAACTGGGCGCACAGCTGGACGGCATGCTGCGAAACGACATGGTGATGCCCAACGGAACCCTGCGCAATACCGCCGTGTATTCCATCACCGTGGACGAGTGGCCGGCGGTGCACGACGGACTTGTTGCGCGCCTCGACACATTTGATGCAGCGGTCTGACGCCACACGCATTTTTGCGCCGAAACGCACCGTCTCGGTGTGAGCGCTCGCGTATTCTGGGCGAATGCATCACTACGACGTTGTTGAGAAAAGCATTGCCGAGCTGCGCACAGACCTAGACAGCGGTCAGATTTCGAGTGTGGAATTGCTGGCCGCGTACCTGAATCGGATCGCGCATTTCGACCGGCACGGCATCACACTGAACGCCGTCCCTGTCATGAATCCCGAGGCCTTCGCCGATGCCCGCGCATCCGATGAACGACGCGCCCGTGGCGAGGTGCTGTCCGAACTGGACGGAATTCCGTACACCGCGAAAAACAGCTACAAGGCTCGCGGGTTGACCGTCGCATCGGGGTCCCCCGCCTTTGCCGACCTCGTGGCTACCGACGACGCGTTCACCATTGCCCAATTACGCGCTGCCGGTGCCGTGCTCGTGGGACTCACGAACATGCCACCCATGGCGAATGGCGGAATGCAGCGAGGCCTGTATGGTCGTGCCGAAAGCCCCTACAACGCCGAGTATCTGACTGCGGCGTTTGGCTCGGGATCATCCAACGGTTCGGGAACCGCGACGGCGGCAAGTTTTGCCGCGTTCGGTTTAGGTGAAGAGACTTGGTCGTCGGGGCGTGCCCCCGCATCAAATAATGGCTTGTGCGCGTACACGCCCTCGCGCGGCTTGATTTCGGTGCGCGGCAACTGGCCGCTGGTTCCCACCATGGATGTTGTCGTTCCCCACACGCGCACCATGGACGACATGCTGGCCGTTCTCGAAGTTGTCGTGGCGGATGATGCAAACACCCGCGGTGACTTTTGGCGCACACAGCCCTGGGTCATGATTCCTGCCAGCAGCACCGTTCGGCCCGGATCATATGGGTATTTGCGCAAGAGCCGAGTGCTGGCCGGAAAACGTTTCGGTGTGCCTCGGATGTACATCAATAAAGACGTGTCCAGCACCGACCGCATCGAGACGCGCGAATCGGTGATTGCGCTCTGGGAGGCGGCGCGTGCCGACCTCGAGGCCGCCGGTGCATCGGTGGTCGAGGTGGACTTTCCCGTCGTTGCAAACTACGAGAGCCACGGGGCGAACGCCCGAAACCTTGTGGCGCGCGGATTCGTACCCGCTTACTTTGCCGAGCGTGAATTGTTCGATCTGTCGATGTTCGGATGGAACGATTTCCTCGAGGCGAACAACGACCCGGGCCTGCACTCCTTGGCCGATGTGGACCCCGAGAAGATTTTCCCCAAACCCACGGGCGCCTTGCCGGGTCGATACGAGGCGCACCTGCACCGGTTCGCCCCCGAAGACGTGGACCTGCGCGAGTACGTCTGGCGCGCACGCACGGATGGTGTTCCCGGGTTGACTGAAATCCCGACCCTCGCCGACGGTGTCCGCGGGCTGGAACGCGCACGCCAGGTGGATCTGGAACAGTGGATGAGCGATCTGGGGCTCGATGCCGTTGTGTTCCCCGCCGCCGCCGACGTGGGACCGGCCGATGCCGATGTGAACCCCGAATCCGCCGACCTCGCTTGGCGCAACGGCGTGTGGGTATCGAACGGAAACCTCGTTCCCCGTCACCTGGGTATTCCCACCGTGACGGTTCCGATGGGCATCATGGCGGATATTGGGATGCCCGTTGGCTTGACTTTCGCGGGCCGCGCCTATGACGACAGCGCCCTGCTGTCATATGGCTGGGCATTCGATCACCTTCGCCAGCGTCGTACGGCGCCGCCGCGCACACCGGAATTGTCGGGTGCGGAGTGGTCGCCGCTGGCTACCGACTCTTCCGATGCCGCACACGATCTGATTATCACCACCAGCCTGACCGAACTCGAAGGAGGCAACCAGCGCGTGACGGTGGAAACCGAATCGGACGTCACCGAGGCACAGGTATATGTCAATGGAGTTGCGGCCACGGTGACACCGCGGGACGGCGGCGGATTCGAGGCCTGGGCCGATGTACCTGCACACGAATCGCACCGCATCCACAGCGAATGGCGTGAACCGTACGGACACGTGGTTGTCGCACTGGCGCGCACGGCAACGTCGCCGGTGGGTGCGATTGCCGTGTGCGGCGGGGTGCACTAGCCGCACGTAAGAGTGCCATAATTCCCGATAAAATGGGGTTCTGCGCGCGTCGATCGTGATGTGTTGCTCGATTCGCACACCACGTTCAAGGAGCCCCATGTCTGGAACCCGCGTTCGCGCCTCGATTGTCGTCGCCGTCGCGGCCCTGATTGCCCTCGGCGGGTGCACCACCGCGCCAGAGCCCGCCGTCACCGCACCCACGGCAGTCCCGGATTGTGCGGGCGTGGCAATTTCCGTCTCGTTCGACATCCTGGGCGCCGACCCGATTAACACCTGCGCGTCGTTCTCGAACGACGAACCCGTGACCGCGGCCGAGGCCCTCGAATTGGTGGGTATCACCACCGAGGGCACCGTGGAGTACGGCACCGCCGTCATTTGCCGCGTCAATGGCCTGCCCGCCAGCGACACACCGTTCACCGTTGAGGGCGAAGAACCGTACACCGAAACCTGCGACACGATGCCTCCGGCTTTCGCATACTGGGCGCTGTGGATCAAACAGGCGGGTGTTGACGAATGGGGATATGCCATGGAAGGCATCGACACCCAGATTGTGAAGTCGGGTGACGCCCTGGGCTTGGTGTTCAGCACGGGCGGCGCAACACCGACGCCCGAGGGATAACACCGGATCATGTCCCGCCTGGCGCCGCACGGACTGAAGCCCCTGTGGCTTTCGGCGTGGTTCGCCCTGGGCTTCGTGGGTATTCGCGTGCTGTATCGCGTGGCATTTGGTGGCGCGAACGGTGACGGCAGTGTGCTGGCCGAGCTACCGCACCTGCGCTTGCCCGCACCCTTCACCACCGTGTCCGTCGGTGGAACAATCACGACGGATGGAATCGGCGATGCGGCAATCAGCGCACTGCCCTTCGCGGCGATCATTCTGCTGTTCGGCGTGATCGGCACCATCCTCGACGTACGCACCCTGCTGCTGCGCGTTCGCCCGGCAGGCCCCGGCCGCGCAATTCTGACCGCAGCCGGCATAGCCTTGGCCACATTTCCCGTGCTGGTCGCGGCGGTCACCCGTGTACGTCAGGCCGGACGGTGGCGCGGTCTGCGGCCTGGAATCTGGATTCTGTCTCCCGTTTTGTCATGGACCGTCGAGCACGCGGTCACCGTTGCCGGAGCGCTCGAATCGCGCGGATTCGGCCGGACTGCGTCGCCGCCCACCGGGGTGTGCGAATTCCCCATCGAGGCGCGAAACCTGCGCTTGAGCATCGGCGATCGGGCGATCGTTCAGATCGACGCATGGTCGTGCCCACCGGGTTCGGTCACGCTGGTCGCCGGCGATACCGGGTCGGGCAAAACCACGCTACTACGCGCGATTGTCGGACTTTTTCAGCATCTGGATGGCGGCGAACAGTCGGGGATGCTGCGTGTCGGGGGCGTGGATCGACGTGCGGTTGCACCTCGGGAAACCGCGCATTTTGTGGCGTATGTCCCCCAGAATCCGCGCTCGGCCTTCATCGCGACGTCGGTGCGCGAGGAACTTCGGGCGGGCATCGATCTGTGCGTGGGCGACCTTGATGCCGCCGAATATCGGGCCGCCACGATTACGCGGGAACTCGGCCTCGATCATCTTGCCGCGCGCCCGATTGAACACCTGTCCGCCGGCGAAGCGACGCTGGTGGCCATCGCCGTTGCCCTGGTGTCCCAGCCCACGGTGTTGGTACTGGATGAACCATTGGCCGATTTGGACCTCGAGGCGCGTGCCCGCGTGCTGGCGGTCCTCACGCGCATTGCCCGCACAACCGAAATCGCCCTGGTGATTGCCGAACACCGCACTGCCTCGCTGGCGCACGTTGCCACGCACGTGGTTCACCTCGAGGGCGGGTGGGCTCGGGTGGGTGCCCCAACCGCCGTGGCGAATTTCGCTGATTCGAACGACACAGCCGCACCGCACGCCGCCATCTCTAACCTCGAGCCCAACGACCGACTCGTCGCGGTGTGCGGCCCGAACGGTGCGGGTAAGTCCACCTTGTTGCGAGCGGTGGCCGCGTCGGCGGGCAGCGCACTGGTTCCCGAGCGCCCCGCCGATATTGTGTTCGCCGATTCCGTTGCCGCCGACTGCCGCCGAAACGATCGCGCACGGCGGCTTCCCACGGGCACGACGCTCGCGCACCTGCAGAACATTGCACCCGGTGTGGCCACCAGCTCGGCGCATCCGCACGATCTGTCCGCGGGGGAACAACTGGTGCTGGCCGTTTCCCTCCAAACGGCGCACGCGCCCGCAATTCTGCTCGTCGACGAACCCACTCGCGGGCTCGACCCCGCCTCTCGACAGCGCATAGCGGCGGTGCTCCAGCAGTGCGCCACAACCACCCACGTGATTATCGCGACTCATGACCTCGAATTCAGTGCGCGTCTGAATGCCCGAGTCGTGCCCCTCGAGGCGCCGGGCGCCGTATCGGTCGATGACCTGTGGTCCACCGAGGTGCCGACATGACAGAAACCCGTGGGTGGATCACCACCGCTCCCCTGGCCGTCGCCTCGGTAAGTGCGCTGGCCGCATTCGCGTGGCCGCTGGTATTTCCCGCCCGCATCGATGATGGCGACATTGCGAGTCCGGTCATCGTTGTGGCCCTCGTCCCCGCCCTGGTTGTAGCCGTGGCATTGCTGCTGGATCGGGCGGTGGACAGCGCCAAGGCCATAGCCCTGTTGGGTGTGCTGGCGGCGGTCGGTTCGGCCGTGCGCATCGCCAGCACCGGAGTCGGCGGCATGGAGGCCGTGTTCATCGTGTTGATACTCGCGGGATATGCCTTCGGCCCTCGGTTCGGCCTGTTGCTCGGCATGTTGACGATCGCCACATCGGCCGTCCTCATGGGCGGCTTCGGTCCCTGGACCGCCTTCCAAATGTTTGCGGCGGGGTGGGTGTCTGCGGGCGCCGGGTTGCTGCCGCGTGTGACGGAAAGCCGCACCTCGATTCGAGTCACGGCGATGCTTGTCGCCTATGGAATCGTGGCGTCGTATCTGTTTGGCGCCATCATGAATTTGTGGTTCTGGCCCTTTGCCGTCGGCTCGACCACCACGCTGGGGTATGTGCCGGGTGCGCCGCTGGCGGTAAACCTCGAGCACTTTGCCGCCTACACGCTGCTGACATCAACACTCACCTGGGACACCGTTCGTGCCGTGACCACCACCATCGGGCTGATTGTGGTGGGGCCGATCGCCCTGTCGGCGTTGCGCCGTGCGAAGCTCGACCGCATCTAACGCCAGCCAGCCACTCGCTCGCTCGCGCAGCGGGAACCTAGACCGAGAAGTACTTCGCCTCGGGGTGATGGAACACCATCGCGTCGGTGGACTGTTCGGGGTGCAGCTGCAATTCCTCGGACAATTCCACCCCCACGCGCTCGGGCTTCAGCAGGTCGACAACTGTGCGACGGTCCTCCATGTCGGGGCACGCAGGGTATCCCAAACTGAAGCGCGCGCCTCGATAATCCAACTTGAACATTCCCGCCAGATCGTTCGGCTCTTCCGAGGCGAACCCCAGTTCGGCACGAACGCGCGAGTGCCAGTATTCGGCGAGCGCCTCGGTCAACTGCATGGCCAGGCCGTTCAATTCCATGTAATCGCGGTACTGATTGGCCGCGAACATCTGTGCGGTGAAGGTGTCCACGGTTGCACCCACGGTCACCAACTGGAACGCGACAACATCGATCTGCCCGGATTCGCGCGAGCGCACGAAGTCCGACAAGCACAGGTGGCGGTCGCGGCGCTGACGCGGGAAGGTGAAACGCACACGCTCGGCTCCCAGAGTGCCGCCCAATCCGCCATCGGGGGCCAGCAGTCCCGGGGCGCCCAACACACCGGTGGGGTCGTCGCCGTGATGCAGAATCACCATGTCGTCGCCCTCGGAATATGCGGGGAAGTAGCCATAGACCACAGAGGCATCCAACATGCCTTCGGCCAGAATGCGATCCAGCCAATAGCGCAGGCGCGGCCGACCCTCGGTCTCGACCAGTTCGTCATACGAGGCGCCGTCCTCGGCCCGGCTTGGCTTCAAGCCCCACTGACCCATGAACGTGGCGCGCTCGTCGAGGAACGCGGCGTAATCACCCAACTGCACGCCCTTGACAATGCGGGTGCCCCAGAACGGCGGCACGGGGACCGGGTTGTCCGCCGCGACGTCGGAACGAGCGGGCATATTGTCCGGTTCCGTCATCACCAAGGTGCTGGGCTTGTGAATGCGCTTCTTCAGCGCCGGTAGTCCCACCGAATCGGGGGCCGCACCTCGGGCGATTGCCACCAGGGGTTCCATCAGCGCCAGGCCCTCGAATGCGTCGCGGGCGTACCGCACGGTGCCCTCGAAGATATCGGCCAGGTCGTCCTCGACATAGGAACGGGTGAGTGCGGCACCGCCCAAAATCACGGGCCAGCGTTGCGCCAGGCCTCGGGTGTTCAGTTCCTGCAGGTTTTCCTTCATCACGACCGTCGACTTCACCAACAGTCCGCTCATGCCGATGACGTCTGCGTTGTGTTCCTCGGCCGCGGCAATGATGTCGTTGATCGATTGCTTGATGCCGATATTGACCACGTCGTACCCGTTGTTGGTCAGAATGATATCCACGAGGTTCTTGCCGATGTCATGCACATCGCCGCGCACAGTCGCCAGCACAATGGTGCCCTTGCCCGCGGCCTCGGATTTCTCCATGTGTGGCTCCAGCAACGCCACGGCCGTCTTCATGACCTCGGCGGATTGCAGCACGAAGGGCAACTGCATTTCACCCTTACCGAAGCGTTCGCCCACCACCTGCATTCCGGCCAATAGGTGGTCGTTAATGATTTCTAGGGCTGTCACGCCGTCGGCGCGCGCAAGGTCCAGATCCGCCTCGAGTCCCTTCGGCTCGCCGTCGATGATGCGTCGGGCCAGACGTTCCGTGACGGGCAGTGCGGCAAGTTCCGCCGCGCGCTGGTCGCGAATCGCGGCGGTGTCGACACCCGCGAACAGGTCGAGCATCTTTTCCAGCGGGTCATACGTGAGGTTGCCCTCGGCGTCCCACTCACGCCGGTCCCAGACCAGGTCCAGTGCAACCGCACGCTGTTCCTCGGTGAGGCTCGCCAGCGGGCGAATCTTGGCGGCATCGACAATGGCGGAATCGAGGCCCGCCTCGACCGCCTCGTGCAGAAACACGGAATTCAGCACAACGCGCGCCGCAGGGTTCAACCCGAACGACACGTTGGACACGCCCAGCGTGGTGTGGATGCCGGGATACCGATCGGTGATTTGCCGGATTGCGGCGATGGTTTCGATGCCGTCGCGGCGTGTTTCCTCTTGGCCGGTGGCAATGGGGAAGGTCAGACAGTCCACAATGATGTCGCTGACACGCATTCCCCACTCGTTCACGAGGGTGTCAATCAATCGAGTCGCAATCCGCACCTTGCCCTCGGCCGTGCGGGCCTGGCCCTCTTCGTCAATCGTCAGAGCAATGACGGCGGCTCCGTGCTCCTTGACCAACGGCATGATGCGGCCGAACCGTGATTCGGGGCCATCGCCGTCCTCGAAGTTCACCGAGTTCACGACCGGGCGGCCACCAATCAGCTCCATGCCCGCGCGAATCACCTCGGGCTCGGTCGAATCGATCACCAGGGGAAGGGTCGAGGCGCTGGCAAAGCGCGACACGACCTGACGGATATCAGCAACGCCATCACGGCCCACGTAATCGACGCAGACATCCAACAGGTGTGCGCCGTCGCGAATCTGGTTGCGAGCGATGTCCACGCAGTCATCCCAGTTCTCGGCCAGCATCGCTTCGCGGAAAGCCTTGGATCCGTTCGAGTTCGTGCGCTCGCCGATCGCAAGGTACGCGTTATCCTGATCAAACGGCACATGCTGGTACAGGCTGGCAACACCGGGGTCGGATTCCACCGTGCGGGTCAGAACGCGCGTACCGCCAATGCGGTCGACGACTGCCTTCATGTGCGCGGGCGTGGTGCCACAGCACCCACCCACCAGCGCAAGCCCGAATTCCTTTACGAACTGTTCGTGTGCCGTTGCAAGCTGATCGGGGGTCAGTGGATATGTTGCGCCGTTCGGCCCCAATACGGGAAGACCTGCGTTCGGCATGACCATGACGGGCACCGTCGAATACTTCGACAGGTGGCGCAGGTGCTCGGACATTTCGGCAGGACCCGTGGCGCAGTTCAGGCCGATTGCGTCGATTCCCAGGGGCTCAAGTGCCGTCAGCGCCGCACCGATTTCGGAACCCATCAGCATGGTGCCCGTCGTCTCGACGGTGACCTCAACAAAAATCGGCAACCGAATGCCCGTTTTGTTAATCGCCTGCTTGCAGCCGTTCACCGCCGCCTTGGTCTGCAGTAGATCCTGCGAGGTCTCGATCATGAAGGCATCCGTGCCACCCGCGATGAGACCGCGCGCCTGTTCCGCAAAGGTGTCCTTCAGGTGCGCGTAGGTGGTGTGGCCCAGGCTGGGCAGCTTTGTTCCGGGGCCCATCGATCCCAGCACCCAGCGCACACGGCCATCAGCCGCCTCGAACGCATCGGCGCTGGCACGGGCAATCGCGGCGCCCTCGCGCGCGAGTTCCTCGATACGGTCCTCGATGCCGTAGTCCGACAGATTGGACCAGTTCGCACCGAAGGTGTTGGATTCCAGGCAGTCCACACCGGTTTCCAGATAGGCGTCGTGAATGGATCGGATAATGTCGGGGCGCGTGACATTGAGGATCTCGTTACAGCCCTCCAGTTGACGGTAGTCATCCAGCGAGGGATTCGCCTCTTGCAGCATGGTGCCCATGGCGCCATCGGAAATCACCACGCGTTGCGCCATCGCGTCCAGGAGCGCCTGCGAACGTGCCGGCATGACCGCGGCACTCATATCAATCGATGCCGATGTCGCAACGGAGGCAAGGACGGGCGACTGGTCAGCATTCACACCGCCAGTTTACGCGCGCTAGCCGCGGTGGATTCGCGGAAAAAAACGTCCCGTGCGCGCCATGTAGTCGGCATAGGACTCGTATTTGTGCTGCAGCAGCGCCTCTTCAAATCGAGCCTTGACATTCATAAGCACCACGAAGGCCACCGCAATAATGGCGTGGCCACCTGTCGCACCCGACAGAACCAGGCCCAACGCAATGGCAAAAAGTCCGGTGTAAATCGGATGACGCACCCGCGAATAGAGCCCCGAGGTGCGCAATGTTGACTTCGCGGTGGGCACGGGAGTCGCCGTTGCGCTGGACCCCAACTGCACCAGGGCCGTCACCACGAGGATGCCGCCCGCCGCCTGCAACGCAACGGCCAACCAGCGCCCGGCGTCGGGCATTGCCTCCGCCGGTGCCGCTGGCAAAAACATCAACGCACCCAACAGGGTGAACTGCGCAATGACGAACACCCACCCCGTCACGATAGTGACGCGCGGAGTTTCCGATCCAGAGGCCACTTAGTGGGCTCCTCGGCGGGCACTCGCGATGAGTTCGGCAATGTGGAATTCCTCGATCTGCGCCTCGAATCGATCAATTTCGGGGACCTGATCGCGCTGGACGTGGCTGCCGGCCTTCCAGACCGCCAAGCCCATAATGGACCAGCCGATGCTATTCGCACGCAACACGAGATCGGTGTCCTGTGCCATTTCTGCACGAGGGAAGTTGTTGGTGTCATAGGGAAAATCCGACACCGTGCCATCGCGCAGATCGCGCACCAAAGATCCCAGGCGGGCCAGGTTAAGCGTGAAGTAGCCCGAAATAGTCTTTCCGGCCTTTTCGCGCATTAGCTGAGCGGGAACCTCGGCGGATACGGGGAAGACGAAGAATGCGCCCCACCCGGGATTCGCCTGATGCCACGTAACCTGTGCCGACACCCACGCGCGGAAACGCGCCTCGGCGTCGTGTGGTGCTGCCTGGACCTGCGCCCAGATCGATTCCACAAAGTCCACATAGGTTGCCGCGGCCGCCTCGGCCAACAGCCCGTTCCAGGTACCAAAGTTGTAGTTCACATTGGCAAAGGTCACACCGGCCAGCATGCACACGGTACGCGCGTTGACGGCGAGTGGTCCGTGCGCCGCGACTTCTTGGCGGGTGAGCGCAATCAGAGACTCACGCACCGAGGGCGTGTTCGAGTCCTTTCGCGGACGGCCAACCTTGCGGCGATTCACTGCGGCGGTCGGGATGGACGTCGAAGGGGATCTGGAGATTAATGTTCCAGTCATAAGTAAATTCTACAACCGGTTAATATCCGTCACGACGCATGCACGGGATGTGCGCGACGACGCGGCGCGACGACGCCGGAAATAGCAGAACACCCCGCGCCAAGGCACGGGGTGTTCTGTGAAACGGGGAAAGCTTAGCGCTCGGAATCCATTCCGGAAACCTCAGCAATAACACGGTCGCCGGGGCGAACCATGGCCATGTCGACGTTGATTTCCGCACGGTTCAGCAGGTCGCTCATGCGACGCTGGCGAGCCTTGGTAATCAATGTGACCACCTTGCCTTCCTTGCCGGCACGGCCGGTACGGCCCGAACGGTGCATGTACGTCTTGTACTCGTCGGGGGCATCGGCCTGAACAACCAGGTCAATGTCGTCCACGTGAATACCGCGTGCTGCAACATCGGTTGCCACCAGGACGTTGACACGACCGCTGGTCAGCAACTGCAGGTTGCGGGTACGACGCGACTGGTTGAGGTCGCCGTGGAGGCTCGTCGCGCGGATACCCGCGTCGTCGATTTCATCGGCCAGCTGCTCGGCAAACGCACGGGTACGCGTGAAGATCAGCGTCTTGCCGTCGCGGTCAACCAGTTCCTGGATGATGTTGATCTTGTCGCGCTGGTCCACCACGAAGACGCGGTGGTCAATTGTCGAGCTGGCCTGGTCTTCGCCCGTGACCTCGTGAACGCTGGGTTCGGTCAGGAACTCGTCCACGATTGCGGCAACACCCTTGTCAAGGGTTGCCGAGAACAGCATGCGCTGGCCCTCGGGGTCGGTTGCGCGCAGAATGCGCTGCACGGGCTCGAGGAAGCCGAGGTCGCACATGTGGTCGGCCTCGTCCAGAACGGTGATCTGAATGTCGGCGAGGTCGATGTGACCCTGATTCGCGAGGTCCTCCAGACGACCGGGGGTCGCAATAAGGATGTCTACACCGCGGCGCAGGCTCATCACCTGCGACTGCTGGGGCATTCCACCCACGATCGTTGCGGTGAACAGGCCGACGGAACGGGCGATGGGCTGAACCGTGCGGTCAATCTGCATAGCCAGTTCGCGCGTGGGGGCCAAGATCAGCGCGCGAGCGCCGCGTCCCTGCTTGCGGCCACGGCCACCGTTGTTCTCCATCAGGCGCTCGACAAGCGGCGCACCGAAGGCGATGGTCTTACCCGAACCGGTCTTACCGCGACCCAGCACGTCCTTACCCGTCAATGCGACGGGAATGGTCGCGGCCTGGATGGGGAACGGCGAGGCCGCACCCATGGTTGCCAGCTGGCGGCAGATGTTGTCGCCCAGACCCAGTTCCGAGAACGACACACCAGCGGTGTCGTCAGCGGTGATGGCCTGTGCCTCGAGGCGCTCCAGCACAACATCGTCGGCGGGAACGAAACGCTCGCCCTCGGACTTGCTGGGGTAGAAGTCCGAGTCACGTCGAGCGGGGCGCTCAGTGCTGCGGTCGAATCCGCCACGGCCACCGCGGTCAGGCCCACCGAAACGGGGACGGTCTTCGCGGTCAAAGCGGTCACGCGAACCAAATCCACCCGAACGCGCGGGGCGGTCTCCACCACGGTCAAAGCGGGGACGGTCGCCACGGTCTTCACGAGGCGCAAAGCCACGATCGTCGCGTGCGGGACGCTCGGCCGAACGGTCGAAACGGGGACGGTCTTCTCGGGCCGGACGTGCGTCACGGTCGTAACGAGGACGGTCATCGCGTGCGCCATATCCGCGGTCGTCACGCGCGGGGCGTGCGTTACGGTCGAAACGGGGACGGTCGCCACGGTCTTCACGAGGCGCAAAGCCACGATCGTCGCGAGCGGGACGCGCATCTCGATCAAAGCGGGGGCGTTCGCCACGAGGCGCGAAACCACGGTCATCGCGGGCCGGACGTGCGTCACGGTCGTAACGAGGACGGTCATCGCGTGCACCGTAACCGCGGTCATCACGCGCGGGGCGTGCGTCACGGTCGAAACGGGGGCGTTCCGCGGAACGGTCGTCGCGAGGCGCAAACGTACCACGGTCATCGCGTACCGGACGAGCGCCGCGAGCGGCGCGCTCTTCGGGGCTCCAACGGTCCTTGCGGCCCGCTACTTCTTCGCGGAATCCACGGTGACCAGCACTACGCGCACCAGGCTTCGATCCAGCAGCGCCACGAGCGGTGCCACCGAACGAGGGGCGCGATGCCGAGCTGGCACCCTTGGGAACATAATTCTTCGCCGGACGGCCGCCGGCAGGCTTCTTGTTTTTAGGCATAACAGATTTCTGGGTTGAATTAAGATTCATGCGCGCACACACAACACAGCGCTACAGATCCCGAGCGAACATCGATCGAGGGCCGATTCACGAAACAGTGACTATCGGAAGCATTATTGCCGCCGAACCGACCCACGAGACTCACAAACCCATCCGCACAAACTGCGGTGTCTCAGGCCGACTTTCCCAGTGTACCCCACAATTCGGCAAAACCTTCAACCTGGGCTTTAACATCGGGCTGCACCCGTGCACTTCCGCCCGCCAGCAGACGGGTTTAGGCTGAGGACATGAACAGCAATCAGAATGACACGGTTCCTTCGGTCGCCGGTTCCACCGAAGCCACGCACACGACCGCCACAGCAGAACAGACGCTCAAGGGCATCCGCCGCATCGTGGTGTGGGTCATCATTGTGTCGCTTGTCATCACCGCACTCATTGGAATTGTCACGCTGCTGTCCGGCGGCGAGTTCGGCGAAATTCAAGGCAAAACACTGCTGTCGACCCTCGCCATTGCTGGCTATTCCATTACCGCCCTGTGCCATCTGGCCATCATCGGACGCGACGTGCGCGCAGTGGGTTGGGCCGGAATCGCCGCCAGCGCCGTGGGGCTCGCGGCTGCACTCACGCTGGTGTGGTGGAACTACAACACCTATGAATGGGCCGAGGACCTGCAAAACGTGTACATGACGATCACCAAGGTGTTTGCCATCAGCACGATCACGGCGGTGTCCTTCGCGCACGCGAACCTCATGTTGCTGTTGTCGAATGCACCCCGTCAATGGATGCGCGTTGCCCTGAGTTCCACGCTGCTGATGATCACGCTTGTGGCCGTCATGGTCTTTCCGCCCATCCTTACCGACGGAGAATTCCCCGGCGAGACGGTTGCCGACGTGTACTGGCGACTCTTCGGCGTGATCGCCATTCTTGATGCCTTGGGCACCATTGCACTTCCCGTGACCGCGCTTATTCTGCGCACCCGCGGCGACACCGACGACCAGCACCCCGAGGCCGCGGTCGTGCGCGTTACTCTGCGCGGTGACCTCGCGGCGCGCGTGATCGAGGGCGCCGAGGCCGCCCAACTGTCCGCAACCGATTATGTGGAGTCCGAACTGCAGAAGGCTCTGGCACAATCGAAGCCATGACCGTTTCCCGCACAGCACTCGTCGTCGAAGACGAGCCACTTCTGTGCAGTCTCATTGCCCGCCTGTTGGCGGATGATGGTTTCGATGTCATCGAGGCGTGTTCGGCAATGGATGCCTTTACACAGTTCACGAGTCGCACCTTTGACTTGATTGTGGCCGACATCGATTTGGGAACCGGCCCTAACGGCATCGACGTTGTGCAGCGCATTCGCACTCAGTCACCCGACATCGGTGTGGTGTTTCTTACGAACCTGCGCGATCCCCGTATCTCCGGTGCGTCCTGGGCGGCTATTCCGAAAAATGCCGCCTACCTGGTGAAATCCGAGCTGGGTAGCCCGAATGCGCTCAGCGAAGCGGTGGCATCTGCGCTATCACCCGCCGCCAAAGGCTTGCGCCCGTTACCCGAAACATCGCCACTGCGCAATCTGTCGGACACACAGGTCACGGTGCTGACTCTCGTGGCCGAGGGCAAAACCAACGAAGAAATTGCTGCCGCGCGCGATACTTCGGTGCGCGCCGTGGAGAAGATGTTGCAGCGTATCAGCGCGGCTCTCGAGCTTGACCCGTCGGCGAACGGTCGCGTCGCGTTGGCACGGTACTACTGGGTCGCACTCCATGGCCGCGAATCGTAGGCTTTCCGACACCTCGCGACTGACGGACTCGATTCGCGAGGCGTTCACGTCAGACCTCGTTGTGTCGAACCGCGTGATTCTGCTTTACGGCGTGTCCGGCATCATCCTAATTTTCGCTGCCGAATTCGTGCGTAACGGGCAAAGCGACCTGGGCTCGGCGCTGACGCTATCGGCGCTGTCCACCGCGGTGAGCGTGGCGTTGGCCTTTGCCACACGCTGGGTCGTCAAACTTGTGTGGCGTCGAACGCGCCGTTCGGGCATAGTCACGGCGTGGTTGATGTCGGTGGGCGCCGCGCGCGGCTGGGTGATGTCCGGTGTCGTCACCGCGTGGGGACTGCCGGAACTTGCCCAAGTCACCGAGCGCGTCATTGGTAGCGCGACGAGCCTGCCTCTCGTCTATGGAATTAACGCCGTGGTGCTACACGGAGTTGTCTCGCATCGCGAACGGGTGGATTCGCTTCAACGCACTTTGGCCCAATTGAGCGAACGACGCGAGCAGGCGCTCCGCACCCTTGTGACTTTCCGCGATGACCTCTCCGAGCGCACCATCACCGCGATCAGTCCGGTTGTGGAACGCATTCGCCGCATGTTGGCGCTCAATTCGCCCGAAACGCGGGCCGCGATTCTGATCGAGCTATCGTCGTTGGTCGACACCGTCGTGCGTCCGCTCAGCCACAGCCTCGCCGAAATTCGCCCTGACGAGCTTCCCCCCACCCGCACCTACCTGCGATCGGCGAAGCCCGTGTGGACCGCGACTCCGTTATGGAACGCGATTGAGCCCGCGTGGACGGCAATCCTCGTGTTTGGTGTGCTGACTCCTGCATCGATGGAGTTCTTCGGGGCGTGGCCCGGCTTTACCATCACACTGCTGTTCGCCGGCTGTCTCGTATTCGTGCTTGAGCTTACGCGTACGCTTTTGGGGTCATTTGCGTTACGCCCGATTCCGCTCGCGATTATCAGCGTCGTGGCGCACGAGGTAGCTGCGGTGTTGTTCTTCGTCTCTCTCGAGGTGTTGGGCAGACCCATCACCGACTATCCCGTCTCAATTGTCATTGCGGTGATCGCCATGCCCTTTGTTGCCGTTGCGTTCACCTCGCACGCTGTTTTCACCGTGCGCCGTGAACAAATCGAGCAGTCATTCCGCGATTCGCGCCGCGAACTGGAACACATCGTGTCGGTGTACCGACGCACGACGTGGCTGGAACAACGTCGACGCGCACACCACCTGCATTCCACCGTTCAATCACGACTGCACGCCGAAATACGATTCCTTGCCGCCCGTGAGGGCGAACTTAACGACCGCGAGGCGGAGCGAGTGCACGAGACGCTCGCCGGGCTCGAACAATCGGGGTATTCGGCGCCGCAGAATCCCGTAGATTGTCTGGCAGAACTCGCGCGTTTGCGTGATTTTTGGGCGGGCCTGTGCGCCATCACGTTGGTGGCCGACACCGAGGCGCATGCCCTCGTATCCGCGAACGCCGAGGCAAACGAAGCCGTGCTGATTGTCGGTACCGAAGCCATCACCAACGCCATCCGCCATGGCGCGGCCACCGAGGTACGCATCGAGATTACGGCAACGGAAAACGATGTTGTGCGTGTGACCGTGACAAACAACGGCGATCGTCCCAGCGACGAATCGGTGTCGGGGTTGGGCATGAAGACCTACGATGAGCTCACGATGTCGTGGAACCTCACCTGCGAGAATGACCTTGTCGTGGGTACGTTTGACATTAGTACTCGTGCGGATGCGGGCGATTCCGCCGACATCCGGGAATAGATGAATACCCCATGGGGTATCGTAAAAAACAATTGTGTAAAAGGAGAACCCCATGGCAACCGTAAATCTTGACCGCGCCGGCTTCGAGTCGACCGTCGTCGGCGACAACTCCATCGTGTTGGTGGATTTTTGGGCGGAGTGGTGCGGTCCGTGCCGCCAGTTCGGTCCCATTTTTGAGTCCGCCAGCGAACAGCACCCCGACGTCACGTTCGCCAAGGTCGACACCGAGGCCGAACAGGATCTTGCGGCCATGGCCGGCATTCGGTCCATTCCCACCCTCATGGCATTCCGCGATGGAATCCTGTTGTTCAACCAGGCGGGCGCACTGCCCGGCCCGGCACTCAACGATCTGATCGATCAGATTAAGGGTCTGGATATGGACGCCGTACGTGCGGAAATTGCCGCACAGCAGGAACAGACCGAGTAGCAGCCTGAGGGCGCTACTGAACTGTAAGTGCGAAGAGCTGCCCGCTATGTCAGCGGGGCACGACCGCGGAACAGACGCTTGACCTTCTTGGCAATCGTCGTCGCAGGCTTTTCGTTGTAGATTCCCGCGTATTCCTGACCCGACATTTTCTGAATAGCGTCCATGATGGCATCGGTCGCTTCGCGCCGCGCCTTGCCGCTTGTCGCATCACCGAAAACGGAGAGATCCATGGGCTGACCGTACTGGATGGTCAACTTCGCGGGTCGGATACCCTTCGACCCCACCGGCTGAATCTTGTCGGTGCCGGTCAGCGCAACGGGAACCACGGGCACACCCGCCGTCATTGCCAGCCACGCCACACCGGTCTTGCCGCGGTATAGACGGCCGTCCAACGACCGCGTTCCCTCGGGGTACATCGCGAATGCCTCGCCGTCGCGAATTCGGTCGAGTCCCGCATCCAGCGCATCCTGTGCGGCATTGGCCGAACCGCGCTCGACGGGAATCGCACTGATGGATTCGAAGAATGCCTTGGACAGCCAACCCTTGAAACCAGTGCCCGTAAAGTATTCGGCCTTTGCCAGGAACGAGACGGCGCGCCTCGACATAATCGTGATGATCACACTGTCAAAGAACGACAAGTGATTCGAGGCGATAATCACGCCACCGTGCGCCGGCATATTTTTACGGCCCACGATTCGTGCCGCGAAGAACAGACGAATCAACGGCGGAAACAGGATGCGGGTGATGAACTTGATCACGACTACGCTCCTCTACGTCCGAATAATGGTGGGCACATCACACAATACGCGCAGGTACGCCCACAGCGGTTTTGCCCATCGGGACATCGACCAGCACCACGGCATTTGCGCCGATGCGCGCATCGTCGTGAATGTGAACCGGGCCCAGCACGGTGGCATTCGCACCGATCTCCACGCGGTGACCCACGGTGGGATGACGGCGGCAGTCCTTCTCGATACCGCGACCACCCAGAGTGACTCCGTGAAACAACAGCACGTCGTCGCCGATGATGGCGGTTGCACCGATGACAACGCCCATGCCGTGGTCAATAAACAAGCGGCGGCCGATGGTGGCGCCCGGGTGAATCTCGACGCCCGTCAGGAACCTCACCAGCTGTGACACCATGCGCGCGATGAGGCGCAGACGCCATTTCCACAGCATGTGCGCGAAGCGATAACCCCACACTGCATGCAGGCCGCTGGACACCAGGAAAACTTCCAACCCGTGACGTGCCGCGGGGTCCCGCCTCTTCGCTTCAGTTATGTCTTCACGAAGGCGGGAAAAGGGGTTCACTTAATCGAGGATACCCTCGAACAGCACCGTCGACAGATAACGTTCACCATTCGAGGCGACAACCACAACAATCGTCTTGCCGGCGTTCTCGGGACGAGCAGCCAGATCCAATGCTGCCTTCACGGTTGCGCCCGACGAAATTCCCGCCAGGATGCCCTCTTCGGTCGACAGTCGGCGTGCGACCTCGACCGCTTCGGCAACGTTGACGTCGATGACCTCGTCGTAGATTTCACGGTCCAGAACATCGGGGACAAAGTTTGCGCCGATTCCCTGGATCTTGTGGGGGCCGGGTGCTCCACCATTGAGAATGGGCGATTCTGCGGGCTCGACGGCGACAACCTGCAGGCCGGGCTTGCGCTCCTTGAGGTACTGGCCGGTACCCGTGACCGTGCCACCCGTTCCCACGCCCGCAACAAAGATGTCTACGTCACCATCGGTGTCGTTCCAGATCTCGGGGCCGGTCGTCGCGCGGTGAATTGCCGCGTTCGCTTCGTTTTCGAACTGGCGGGCCAGCACGGCGCCGCGTTCGGTGGCGATTTGTTCGGCGCGCGAGACGGCGCCCTTCATGCCCTCGGGGCCGGGGGTCAGAACCAATTCGGCACCGTAGCCGCGCAGAAGCGCACGTCGCTCGATGCTCATGGTCTCGGGCATCGTCAGTACCACGGTGTAGCCGCGGGCTGCACCCACCATGGCCAGACCAATACCGGTGTTACCCGACGTGGCTTCGACAATCGTTCCGCCGGGCTTCAGCGACCCATCTTTTTCCGCAGCGTCCACAATCGCGACGGCCAGACGGTCCTTGACCGACGAGCTGGGGTTGAAGAACTCGAGCTTCGCCAGGACGGTGGCTCCCAAGCCCGCAGTGACCTTGTTCAAGCGAACGAGCGGGGTGTTTCCGAACGTTTCGGTGATGTCGTTGTGAATGCGAGCCATGGTGTTGCCTCCGTGAAGATCATTACGAGCGAGCAGTTTCCTCCAGCCTATGTTGCGGGCCGCGTGCGCGACAGGGTGTTTCCTTCTGTTACGCCCATTTCGCTAGTCTGGAAGCATCATGCTCACTGTTGTGCTCGGCCTTTCTGCGGCGGCCGTCTATGGAACCGCAGACTTCGTGGGTGGTATGGCGTCGCGCCGCATCAACCCCATCGTCGTAACGACCGTGGGTGCGTTCGTGGGACTCATCCTGCTGTCTTTAGGATCGCTGATTTTCGGGGCGAAATTCACGCCCGAGGCTATGGGCTGGGGATTCGCGGCAGGTTTCGTTGGCGCGATTGCCATCACCCTGTTGTACGCGGCGTTGTCCATTGGACCCATCAGCATTTTGTCGCCGTTGACTGCCCTGGTGTCCGCGATTTTCCCCATCTCGGTAGGCCTTGCCCTGGGCGAAACACTGTCGGTGTGGAATTACGTGGCATTGGGCCTCGTGTTGATTGCCATCGTCCTGGTGGGTTTCGTTCCCGACCCGCAGGCGGTGCGTCCGAGCGCGAAGGGCCTCGTGCTGAGCATCCTCAGCGGTCTGTTCATTGGCGGATTTCTCGTCCTGATCGCTCAGGCTCCCGCCGACGCGGGCCTGGCGCCTCTGGTCTTCAACCGGTTGGCGCACGTGCTGTTCATGGGTGTCGCCGTGCTGTTCGTCATTGCCCGGGCTCGCAAGCGGCAGGAGCGCGTTCTGAATTCGCGCGGCCTGTGGTTGGCGGTCGGCAGTGGCTTTTTCGATAACGCCGCGAACACCCTGATGCTGTTTGCCATGCAATCGGGGCAGTTGTCCATCGTGTCCGCGCTCGTGGCCCTGTACCCGGCGTCAACAATCCTGCTGTCTGCTGTCGCCGGGCACGAGAAAATCACGATCACCCAGTGGTGCGGCCTCGGGCTTGCCGTTGCCGCCTGTTCGATGCTCGCGCTTTAGCTCGTAACCTCGGGCGCAGTCACCGATGCTGCCTGCGCAGCAGCCTTGGCTTCGCGGCGCAGCGCACGACGCTCCTTGCGGCCTTCGACCAACGAATACAGTGCGGGCAGAACCAGCAGCGTCAAGATGGTCGAGGACAGCAATCCGCCGATCACGACAATCGCGAGCGGCTGCGAGATAAACCCGCCGCTGCCCGTAACACCCAGCGCCAACGGCGTGAGCGCGAAGATGGTGGCGAGCGCCGTCATGAGCACAGGGCGTACACGACGCGTGGTGCCCTCGAGCAACGCGGTCGGTACGGTCTGACCGCGATCGCGGTACTGGTTTACAAGGTCGATCAACACGATGGCGTTCGTCACGACGATACCCACGAGCATGAGCATTCCGATCAGCGACGACAGTCCCAACGGAATTCCCGACACGATCTGCAGGCCAATGGCACCGGTGGCCGCGAACGGAATCGAGACCAACAGCAACAAGGGCTGGCGCAACGAGCGGAAGGTGGCCACCATGACGACGTACACAATCAGGACCGCGGCAAGCAGCGCGAGGCCCAACTGCTGGAACGATTCCGCCTGGTCTTCGGCCACACCGCCGATGGTGGCGGTGGTACCCGAGGGCAGTTCGACCGAATCCAGCGCGGCACGAATATCGGCGGTTGCCGTCGTGAGGTCGTCTGTTGCGGGCGTGACCTCGAGGGTCGAGCTCAGCACACCGCGCTCTGTGGTGCGCCGTGCTGCCGTGGTGTCGATCGTGACGTCGGCAATATCGCGTACCTCGACGGTCTTGCCGAACGGCGTCGTCAGTTCGTAGGCCTTGAGCTCTGCCAGTGTCTCGGGAGCATTGGCCGTCATCACAAAGACCTGCAGGGTCTGGTCATTGATGATGACCTTGGCCACCGAATTCGGCGCCAAGGCACCCGCGATGGTCGAGGACACAAGGGTCTCGCTCATGCCGAACTCCGCGGCGGCGACACGATCCACCGAAACCGACACGTAGTCCTGAGTTTCGGCAATCGATGACGAAATTTCTTCCGCGACGCCTGTGTCCGCGATAGCGGCCTCGATGTCGGTGGTGATGCGGTTCAGGGTTTCTTCGGTGGGTGACTTGACCGTCACGTCGATGGTGCTGGAACCGAATCCCGATCCACCCGATGCGACCGTCAGGGTACCGACATCCGAGAGGCTGTCCAGTTCGGCGGTGATTTCCGCCTGCAGGGCATCCACATCGACGGTCTCGTCCAGGGTGACCGAATAGGTGATGTCGCTCGAGCTGCCGAACAGCGCGGCGAACGAATTACCGCCACCGATCGACGACTGCACGATTTCGACACCGTCGAAGGCCATGAGTTCGTCTTCCACCGTGGCCGCAACCTCGACGCGCTCGGCAAGGCTGAGTCCGGCGGGCGTCGCGTGGCGAATGGCGATGGTGTTCTGGCCGCTGTCCCCCACGAAGTTGGTCTTCATGCTGGGAATCAACGCGACCGTTCCACCCAGCGTCAGGATTGCAATCATGATGGTCGCCAACGGGTGCTTAATGGTCCAGCCCACAACGGGACGGTAACCGCGCTGCAAGCGTCCCAGCTTCTCTTCGCCCGTTTCCTTGTCGATGCTCTTGTCCGATGCGGGCAGGAACCAGTACGACAGCACGGGAACAATGGTGAGCGAGACGAACAGCGATGCCAGCAGAGCAATCGTGACGGTTACCGCGAAGGGCTGGAACAGCTCGCCGGTAATACCGCCGACGAATGCCAGCGGCAGGAATACAGCGACGGTGGTAACCGTCGAGGCGGTAACGGCGGTGGCGACCTCGCGCACACCGGTCAGAATCGCCTGCATGCGTTCTTCACCCAGCGCCAGGTGACGCTTGATGTTTTCGACCACCACAATCGAGTCGTCCACAACGCGACCAATCGAGATGGTGACAGCGCCGATGGTCAGAATGTTCAGCGTGTAATCGCTCGCCCACATACCGATGAAGGTCAAGAGCACCGAGGCGGGGATCGAGATCGCGGTCACCAGGGTGGACCGAACCGACATGAGGAACACAAGGATGATAAGAATCGCGAAGGCTAGACCCAACATGCCTTCGGTCGCGAGCGACTCGATTGAACTTTCGATGAACGGCGCCTGATCGAACACAATCGTCAGGGTCGTGCCGGCACCCAAGAGGGTGCCAATTTCCGGAAGTGCCGCGCGAATATCGCGGGCCACGTCAACGGTGTTAGCATCAGCGGTCTTGGTGATGGCCATGGTCAGCGCGGGTTCGCCGTTGACGCGCGACACACTGGTGACGGTGTCGTCGACAATGACAACGTCGGCGACATCACCGATGGTGGTGACCTCGACCGTTCCCGTCAGCGGGTTTGCCGACGAGATGTCCGACAGGGGAATATCCGCGATGGCATCCAGCGAATCCAGCGGCACACCGGCAACGACGGAACGTTCGGCACCGTCATCGGTGACCGTTCCCGCTCCCAGGCGAATACCGTTCGATCGCAGGGCGTCGGTGATGTTCTGCGGAGTCAAACCCGCATCGTCCAGCTTCGAGGCGCTGGGAATGATCTCGATGTGCTGACCCGTAGCGCCAATGATGTTGACTTCGCGCACGCCCGACACATCGTTAAGTTCCTTGACCGCAATGGATTCCAGGGCTGCGGCCAGTGCGTCTTGTTCCTGGTCGCTCGTCACCGCAATCTGCATCACGGGGATGTCATCAAACGATCCCGCAATAATCTGTGGTTCGACATCGGCGGGCAACGAGGTGATGATGCGGTTGATGGCCAACTGCACCTTTTGTTCCGCCGATTCGAGGTTCGTTCCATACGCAAACGAGGCGCTGACCTGCGAGACACCGGTCTGTGATGTGGCCGTGGTGGTTTCGAGGCCGGGCACCGACTGAATCGCGGTTTCGATGGGCGTCGAGACTTCGTTTTCCACGACCAGCGGCGATGCGCCGGGGTAGTTGGTGACGACAACCAACTGCGGGAATGTGACCGAGGGGATCAGCTCGAGCTTCAGCAACGACATCGAGATGCCACCAAAGATGGCCACCACGATGGTGACAAGAGCGATCAGCGCACGGTTTCGAAGAGAGAATTTGGATAGCAGGTTCATGGAAGACCTTTCACAGAGGCTTCCATTCTTGTCCTGTTTCCTATGAATCCCCCAAGCGTTGGGTTAGACGGCCCAGCGCACGATGGCGTTGCGCACGAAGGTTGCTCCCGCCTCGCCGCCATAATTCGCTGCAAATCGCGGGTCGGCAACATACATGTCAGCCAAGCCCACCAGCTGTTCGCGAGTGGGTACAACCCCACCCCACGCACGCGTGATCCACGCGGCGTGACGAATGACAAGATCACGAATGTTCTCGGATTCGACCGACAGTGAATCCGCAGCGGCAGCATTCCATGCCTCGCCGAGCGCCGAACTTTCCGCCATGAAGTCAGCACGACCCGATTCACCCAACGATGTCCACCACGTTGCGCTGCGGTCGTAGGCATCCTGACCCCAGCGTTCGATTACCTCGTCGGCGTATGCCTCGTGATCTATTGCCGTGTGCTGAGCAGTCATGGTGTCTCCCGGATTGTGGTTCACGGTGTCGTGCGCGACGTTCGTCCTTAACAGTATGCGCACCGGGTTCGCGCGCGTCCAGATGTCGTGCCGTACATTGTCACCATGCCTGATTTTCTGCGAACCGCTGTCGCCGTTGTGGTGGGCGGCGCACTGGGTGCTCTTGCGCGGCAGCTGTTGACCGACGGCATGGCTGGCGCCTCGATTGCTCTTCTTGACGGGGTACTCATCGCCAATCTGGCGGGAACCTTTGCCTTGGGTCTTGCCGCGACGGGACTTCGCGCCTCGGTTCCTCTGTGGCTTCGCACCGGAATCACGACGGGCTTTCTGGGCACGTTCACCACGCTCTCGGCGCTCAGCGGATACAGTGCTCTGACCGAGCCCGCCTTCATCGACGAACTGCCCTGGTACCTGGCGATTACCATCATCGGCGGGCTGGGGCTTGCCTATCTGGGACTGCGCCTGGGCGAACGGCTCACTGCAGCACGGGAGGCTGCAGCATGATCGACAACCTTGCCGTTCTGGCCCCGGCCGTGGCCGCTGGTGGTGCTGCCGGTGCGCTGCTGCGCTGGTTGGTGATGCGCGCGGGGGGAACTGCTGGCTTCACCGCGGGATTGCTGTTTGTGAACTTGGGCGGCAGCCTGGCGTTGGGAATTATTCTCGCACTGAGCTGGTCGTCCGAGGCCTGGTTGGTGGTAGCCATCGCGTTCACCGGCGGGCTCACCACGTTCTCAACGCTCATGGTCGATATTGTGCAGAGCGCGCGTACAGGGAAGTGGACGGCCGCCGTAGCGACCGGAGTCGTGCACCTGGCCGGCGGCGCATTGTTGTGTGGTGTGGGCCACCTGGCCGTCAGCGCGCTAGTCGCCGCGTGATAAACTGAGCGTCTGATTCGTACGCTGTGTGGTCGACTCATCGTTGATGTCGATAGGTGCACAGCCGATTGAGGGGGTCCTTTATGGGACGTGGACGGCAAAAAGCCAAGCACACGAAGGTCGCGCGCGAGCTGAAATACTTCAGCCCCGACACCGACCTCAGCAGCCTGCAGCGCGAGCTGGGCGGCAACCCTCGCCTGGAAGAAGATCTGGAAAAGTGGTCGGAGTACCTCGATGCCGATGATTCTGACGACGACGATTCGGACGAAGAGTCGGACGACACGAAATAGCGTGTCAGTCTGTTAACGTCAAAAGCCGCGGGTGACCGCGGCTTTTGACGTTAAGTACGACAGTGAATCGAGGCACTAGCCGGCGTAGGAACCCACCAGACGCACCGCGCCGCCATCCACGCCCTTGGCGCCACGAACGAAGCCGTCCAGGTCGCGGGCAGTGTTTGAAATCGTGCCGACCACCCACGAGGCGATTCCCGCCTCGGTCCATTCGCGCGTCAGGGTGCTGGCCGATTCCTGCGAAACAACGGCAAACATTCCGATGCCTAGGTTCCAGGTTTCTTCCGTGGACTCCAGCGAGTCGCCAGACCACTGGGTCAACACCTGGAAAACCTGAGGGGGCATCCACGTGGAACGATCGACATCGACCCACACGCCATCCGGCAGAACGCGCGCGAGGTTTGCGGCAATGCCGCCACCGGTCACATGCGACAACGAGTGAATCGAACCGGGATGTGCCGCCAGGGTCTCGAGCAGGGGAGCGGTGTACAAACGAGTAGGAACCAGCAGTTCCTCGCCCAGAACGCGGTCGAACTCGGCGACGGTGGAATCATAGGCCAGCCCGCGCTGCGCAATGATGTGGCGCACCAACGAGAAACCATTCGAGTGCAGGCCACTGGAGGCCATCGCAATGACAACATCACCGTGCTGAACGCGGTGCGCGCCCAACATATCGTCGGCTTCGACTACACCCACTGCGGCACCCGCCACGTCGTAATCATCGGCGCCCAACAGACCGGGGTGTTCGGCGGTTTCGCCGCCCACTAAAGCGGTGCCAGTTTGGGCACAGGCGCGCGCGATGCCCGCAACAATCGCGGCGATGCGCTCGGGAACAAGCTTCCCGCAGGCGATGTAGTCGGTCATGAACAAGGGCTTTGCGCCGACAACAACAATGTCGTCCACCACCATGGCGACAAGATCTTGTCCGATGGTGTCGTGAATATCCAGCGCCTGAGCGATCGCTACCTTGGTGCCCACACCATCCGTCGATGTGGCCAGAAGCGGCTTGCGGTAATCCTTCAACGCCGAAGCATCGAACATGCCGGCGAATCCGCCGACACCACCCAGCACCTCGGGGCCGTGAGTCGCCTTCACCGAGGCCTTCATTAGCTCGACGGCAACATCGCCCGCCTCGGTATCGACACCAGCTTGTGCATAAGAATTTTTCGCCGTCACCAGCTCAGTTTAGCGAATGCTCATTCGCGCAGAACTGTGAAAGAATGTCCCCACGCCGAATTGTCAGGGCGTCAACCGCGAAGGAGAAGCCGGCGACATGTGCGGCATTGTGGGTCTGGTCTCGACGACACCAGCAAACCAGCAGGTTTACGACGCTTTGGCCCTCCTTCAGCACCGCGGTCAAGACTCCACTGGTATCGCCACGTGCGAGGGCCGTACCATCCACCAGCGCAAGGCCAAGG
The DNA here is from genome assembly GCA_003053925.1 of Microbacteriaceae bacterium MWH-Ta3. GTDB lineage: Bacteria > Actinomycetota > Actinomycetes > Actinomycetales > Microbacteriaceae > MWH-TA3. The sequence goes on along the minus strand of QBKD01000001.1, from coordinate 799,270 downwards.
GCCAGGTTCGCGAGGCATTCCGCACCCGCGATATGCGCGGCCTGCTGGGAAACATGGGCCTGGGGCACGTGCGATACGCGACCCGCGGCACCGCCTCGAATGAGGAAGAAGCCCAGCCGTTCTATGTGAATGCGCCGTACGGCATCATCCTCGTTCACAACGGAAACCTGACGAACACGCGCGAACTCACCAACGAACTGCACCTGCACGATCGCCGTCACCTGAACACCAGTTCCGACACCGAGTTGCTGGTCAACGTGTTGGCCCACGAACTGCAGGCCGCCACCACCGTTCGTGCGTTTTCGCCCGACGACGTCTTTAATGCGGTCGAGGTGCTGCACGAGCGCGTTGAGGGCTCGTACGCCGCCATCGCGCTAATTGCGGGACACGGCTTGCTGGCGTTCCGCGATCCCTTCGGCATCCGTCCCCTCGTGCTGGGCCGTCGCAATGCCGGCCTTGTTGGCGCCGACTGGATTGTTGCCAGCGAATCACTGGTGTTGGAACACGGCGACTACGAAATCGTGCGCGAAATTGCACCGGGCGAAGCGGTCTTCATTTCGGAAGACGGCGAAATGACCTCGCGTCAGTGCGCCAAGAATTCGGTGCTGATCCCCTGTTCGTTCGAATACGTCTACCTGGCGCGCCCCGACTCGATCATGAACGGCATTTCGGTCTACGAGGCGCGACTGCGCTTGGGCGACCGCCTGGCCGACACCATCATGAAGTACGTGCCGCTCAGCGACATCGATGTGGTCATGCCCATCCCCGACTCGGCGCGCCCCGCCGCCATGCAAGTGGCCCGCAAGCTGGGCGTGGAATACCGCGAGGGGTTCTACAAGAACCGCTACGTGGGCCGCACCTTCATCATGCCCGGCCAAGAGGCACGCAAGAAGAGCGTCAAGCAGAAGCTCAACGCAATGCACTCCGAATTCGCGGGCAAGAACGTTCTGATTGTCGACGACTCGATCGTGCGCGGAACCACGTCACGCGAGATCGTCGAAATGGCGCGAGCCGCCGGGGCCAAGAGCGTAATCTTCACTTCGGCCGCGCCCCCGGTTCGCTACCCCCATGTGTACGGCATCAACATGCCGTCTCGCGGTGAATTGGTGGCGTCGGGCCGCAAGATTCCCGAGATTGCCGCCGAAATCGGTGCGGATTATTTGATCTACCAGGAGGTCGCCGACATGGAGGCCGCCATCATCGAGGGCAGCGACGTCACGGCTTTGGAAATGTCCTGCTTCACCGGTGACTACGTCACGGGCACCGTCACGCCCGAATACCTGGCGTGGGTGGAAGAGAACCAGGTTTCCTAAAGGCTAGGACGCCGACGCGCCCGATCCACCGTCACCAACACCGGCCCCGGCATCGCCAACACCGGCCCCGGCATCGCCCGTTGCCGGACTGGCACTAAATTCCGCGACACCCGAACCCACAGTTCCGCGCGAATCGATTAACAGAAAAATCAGTGCACCCACGGTGGCGCCGATTCCAATTCCATAGACGCTCATATACCCGATGGTCTCGCCAATGCCCACCTCGCCGTTTGCGGGGAAGAACAGGGTGATAATCGTGGACACCACGAAGCCCAGGGCGGCAAACGTGCTGATGAAAGCGCCCACCTTCGGTGCGCGGCGTACGGTGACAGTCTGCTGTTCGGTCATACGTTTATTGTGCCTCAGGAAAAGCGCAGCACGGGAAGGTGCGGCGAAATATCCGAGCGAATGCCCGAGGCCAGCACCGCACCGCGGGCAACGGCATCGGCCCAGGTTTCGCGGCCCGTCGCCAGGGCAATCCATGTCTCTGCATTCATCTCGGTGACATTGGGCGGAGTCCCGCGCGTGTGGGTCGGCCCTTCCCCGCAGTGCACAGCTCCGAATGGTGGCACCCGAACTTCGACGGCGTGGCCGGGCACGCGATCCCCCAGAACCTGCAGCAGATACCGCACGGCGCCAGCGGTGTCCTCCCGGGTCGGATTCTCGCTGGTCGCGGCGCGCACGTATTCCATCCCGCGTTCGGGGGCAATGCTGGGTTTGGCCATGGAATTCACGCTAGCAGGGCGTTTCGGTAGGGTTTGAGGGTGAAGATTCTTGTACTTGGTTCGGGCGCCCGCGAGCACGCCATCGTTTCGACCCTGCTGCGCGACCCCGCCGGACACGACATCATCGCCGCCCCCGGCAACGCGGGCATCGCCCAGGTTGTGGAAACGGTCGCCATGGACATCACCAAGGGCGACGTCGTGGCTGCCTATGCCGAGGATACGGCCGTCGATCTGGTTGTTATCGGACCTGAGGCACCACTCGTATCGGGCGTCGCCGATGCGCTTCGCGCCCGCGGTATTGCCGTCTTCGGCCCCAATAAGTCGGCCGCCCGCCTCGAGGGTTCCAAGGATTTTGCCAAGGAAATCATGGATGCGGCTGGTGTGCCCACGGGACGTGCTGTTCGCGCCTCGTCGATCGAAGAGGTCAACGCCGCTCTCGATGAATTCGGTGCCCCCTACGTTGTAAAGGCTGATGGTCTGGCCGCGGGCAAGGGCGTTATCGTCACGAGCGACCGCGAGGCCGCACACGCTCATGCCGCACACTATGTGCAGTACGGTCCTGTGTTGGTCGAGGAATTCCTTGATGGCCAAGAGGTCTCGCTGTTCGTGCTGTCCGATGGTTCCACCGTTGTTCCTCTCAGCCCCGCGCAGGACTACAAGCGTGCGTATGACAACGACGAAGGCCCCAACACGGGTGGCATGGGCGCCTACTCGCCGCTTCCCTGGCTTCCGACTGGGTTCGTGGACGACATCGTTCGCACCGTGGCCCTGCCCACTATCCGCGAGATGGCCGAACGCGGCACGCCATTTGTCGGCCTGCTGTACTGCGGTCTGATCATCACCGCTCGCGGTGTTCGCGTGATTGAATTCAACGCACGTTTCGGCGACCCCGAAACCCAGGTTGTCCTGGAGCGCCTCGATTCTTCTCTTGCCGACCTCTTGTATGCGACGGCCACGGGAACGTTGCACGAGGCGCCCGCGCCCGTGTTCTCGGACGATGTCGCACTCACCGTGGTGCTGGCCAGCGAGGGCTACCCCGAGTCGCCCGAGACGGGACGCGCCATCTTCGGCCTGAACGAAGCCCTGACGGTTCCGGGTGTCACCATCGCCCACGCCGCGACGGCTGCCAGCGAGGGCGGCTTCATTGCGACGGGCGGTCGCGTACTGTCGGTTATCGCACGCGCGGATTCCTTCGCGAATGCTCGTACCGCGGCGTATTCGGCACTGGATTCCATCCAGCTGGATGGCTCGCACTTCCGCACGGATATCGCGCTGCGGGTTGTGTCATGAGCCTGACGGGCTGGAGTCTGGCATATTCCGGCAAGGTGCGCGACCTATATATTCCCGATTCGGAATCTAGCCTGGTCGAGTCCCCCACTCTGTTGATGGTGGCCAGCGATCGCGTCAGCGCATTTGACCACGTGCTGGAACCGGGCATCCCCGGCAAGGGCGCCCTGCTCACCGAGCTGTCGCGCTGGTGGTTTGACCAGCTTGCCGAGTTCCCCAATCACTTGGCAGATATCGAGGCACCCGCCGAAGTCGCCGAGCGCTCGATGGTTGTGCGTACGCTGAATATGCTTCCCGTGGAATGTGTCGTTCGCGGCTACCTCGTGGGATCGGGCTGGGCCGAGTACCAGGACAGCGGCACGGTCTGCGGCATCCCTCTTCCCGCTGGCCTCTCGAACGGCGACCGCCTGCCAGCCCCCATCTTCACCCCCGCATACAAGGCTCCGCTGGGCGAGCACGACGAGAACATTTCGTTCGACCAGACGGTCGAACTGGTCGGCGCCGAAACCGCAGCGGAACTGCGCGACACCAGCCTTGCTATTTACACCCGCGCTGCGGCGATTGCGGAAGCACGCGGACTAATTCTGGCGGACACCAAGTTTGAATTTGGTCGCGACCGCGTAACTGGCCAGCTGACACTGTGCGACGAGGTACTCACCAGCGACTCCAGCCGCTACTGGGATGCAGCGACATATTCCGCTGGCGGCATGAACCGCCTGGAATCCTTTGACAAGCAGATTGTGCGCGACTGGTTGGCCGCGAACTGGGACAAGACGGGCACCCCGCCCGTGCTTCCCGCGGACATCGTCGAACGCACGGCCGCTCGGTACCGTCAACTTATTGAGCGACTCACTTACTAAATGTGCGTGGATTCGGAATACTGTCGGACCCGGTGAATTAGACACGGTATGACGTCAATTGCCGCAGACACGCGCATGGGCGCGGTCACCCTGGATGTTGCCGACCTCGACGCGATGATTCGTTTCTACCGTGACGGCGTGGGCCTGACCCTTCTGACCAACGAGGGCGGGGTGGCCACTCTCGGTCGCGGCTCGACAATATTGATGGTGTTGCGCCACACACCGGGGCTGAAGCATGCCGGTCCTCGCGAGGCCGGACTGTTCCACACCGCAATCCTTTTCGAAACCGAACCCGGTCTTGCCGCCGTCGTCTTGCGCGTTGCGCAGAACCACCCCACCCTGTTCACGGGCAGCGCCGACCACCTAGTGTCGAAAGCCTTCTATTTTGACGACCCCGAGGGCAATGGCGTCGAGCTGTACTGGGATCGTCCCCGCGAGCAGTGGCAGGTCAGCGGCCACACGATTCAGATGGACACTCTGCCGCTGGACCCCAACGCGTTCCTCACCGCGCACATCACCGAGGATGCGGTTGCCGCACACGGGTCGCACACCATCACCGTGGGTCACGTGCACCTGTCGGTTGGCGATGTCGAGACTGCGCACGAGTTCTATGTGAACCGGCTGGGATTCGACGAGACCTTCCGTTACGGCGGACAGGCAATGTTCGTGTCGGCCGGTGGGTACCATCACCACATGGCGATGAACACCTGGAAGTCCCGAGGCGCGGGTGTGCGCCAACCCGCACTGGGCCTCGGGCTGCTGGACATTACGCTTCCGACCGCGGACGACCGCGGGGCCATTGTGGAACGCCTGACCCATGAGGGCCACCAGGTGCGCGATGACGGACAGATCGTCGCTGTCGACGACCCGTGGGGCAATATCGTCACGTTGAAGATCGCCTAATGCCCTGGCGCTACCGCACCGGTGCCGACCTCGAGGCCTCATGGCCACTGAGGTGGGAACACCGCCTGTCGCGCGTGGCGCTGGCCCTCGAAGCGCCCCGGGCGCTGCCCCAGGGAATCCACCTGAAACGAACGGTGGTGCGATTACCCGATGCGCGCAAACCGTGGGTGGGTACGGTGGCGCCCGAGGCGGCGAGCGCCGCGAGCGAGCCTGTGCGCCTCGTTGTTGTTGGTGATTCCACCGCGGTGGGCTGCGGCGTGACGGACTTCGCTGATTCGCTGCCAGGCCGCATGGCGCACCACCTCGCGGCGCACACGAACCGCGCCGTGGAATACCGTGCCATTGGCGAAAATGGTGCGCGCACCGATGAATTCATTCGCGATTACCTCGCCGATGCGGTGACACATCTGGCGGATCTGATTTACGTGACCCTGGGCGCCAACGACACCCTCGCGTTTCGATCCCGCACGGCCGTCGCCCGCGACCTGCTGCGCATAGTCACCACTCTGCGCGCGGCGAATCCAACGGCTCACATCGAGGTGTCGTGCCTGCCCGCGTTCTATCGATTCGCGTTACTGCCCGAACCTCTGCGGTCGGGGTTGTACCGACACTCGCAGGCCATCGAGCGCACGGCCCGGCCGCTGGTGAATGCGCTGGATCGCGCCTCGATGAACCGACCGCCGTCGCCGTATGGCGAGGGATTCTTCGCCTCGGACCTGTTCCACCCGAGTGCGGTGGGGTACGAGCGATGGGCTCACGCGGCTGTTGCGGAAATGCGCGAGCGCGGCGTGATTTCGGCACTTTCTGCCCCATAATCCTGCGCAAATGAGCACATCGCAGCCGATAGACTGAAGGCCGGTATCCGCCCAATTTTGAGGAGCATTCGTGCCCACTGTAATCGTTGAGGTCATGCCCAAAGAAGTGCTTCTGGACCCGGCCGGTAAAGCAACCGCCCGCGCCCTGCAGCGCTTTGGCGACGGCGAAATCACGGATGTTCGCATCGGAAAGCGTTTCGAAATCACGCTGAACACCGACGTCACTCCCGAACTGCTCGAGCACATCGGTGAATTGGCCCGCGACGTACTGTCGAACCAGGTCATCGAGGACGTCACCTCGATTCACGTGGCGGACTAGTCCGTGCGCGTCGGAGTCATCACTTTCCCCGGGTCGCTCGACGACCGCGATGCACTGCGTGCCGTGCGACTGGCGGGCGGCGAGCCTGTCTCGTTGTGGCACGACGACCACGACCTGCAGGGCGTTGACGCCCTCATCATCCCCGGCGGGTTCTCGTACGGCGACTACCTGCGCTGTGGCGCAATCGCCGCGCACTCGCCCATCATGCGCGAGGTCATCGACGCCGCCAACAAGGGACTGCCCGTGCTGGGAATCTGCAATGGATTCCAGGTGCTGGTCGAGGCACACCTGCTGGATGGCGGGCTCATTCGCAACGACCACGGCACGTTCATTCGCCGCGACCAGAAGCTGCGTGTTGAAAACGTCGACACCGCCTGGACGAACACCTACGAACTGGGCCAGGAAATCACCATTCCGCTGAAGAACGGCGAGGGCGGATTCATCGCCGACGACGAAACCCTCAAGCGCCTGGAGGGCGAAGGCCTGGTGACGTTCCGTTACCTCGACGTGAACCCCAACGGTTCGCTCAACGACATCGCCGGCCTGCGTAATGCGCGCGGCAACGTTGTGGGCCTCATGCCCCACCCCGAGCACGCCGTCGAGGCGGGCTTTGGCCCGGATGCCGATCGCATGCAGTCCGGCACCGATGGTCTGGCCATGTTTGTGTCGGTCCTCACCGACACCGTCCTCTCGAAGTAAGGAAACCCGTTGACCGAGCACGTTCCCGACACCGTCGACAACGCCATCGCAACACCCGACAAGCACCAGCCGTATGAACTGCTGGGTTTGAAGGCCGACGAGTATGCACAGATCCGCGAGATCCTGGGCCGTCGCCCCACCAGTGGCGAGTTGGCCATGTACTCGGTCATGTGGTCCGAGCACTGCTCGTACAAGTCGTCGAAGGTGCACCTGCGCCAGTTTGGCCAGAAGGTCAGCGAGGACATGAAGAAGCACCTCATGGTGGGAATGGGCGAGAACGCCGGCGTCGTCGATATCGGCGAAGGCTGGGCGGTCACCTTCAAGATCGAGAGCCACAACCACCCCTCGTACATCGAACCCTTCCAGGGCGCCGCAACCGGCGTTGGCGGAATCGTGCGCGACATCATCTCGATGGGCGCGCGCCCCGTGGCCGTCATGGACGCCCTGCGTTTCGGCGCAATCGACCATGAGGACACCCACCGCGTTGTCAACGGCGTGGTCTCGGGGATCTCGTTCTACGGCAACTGCCTGGGCCTGCCCAACATCGGTGGCGAAACCTGGTTCGACTCGGTATACCAGGCGAACCCGCTGGTCAACGCGCTGGCCGTGGGCGCACTGCGTCACGAAGACCTGCACCTGGCCAACGCCAAGGGCGTGGGCAACCTGGTGGTTTTGTTCGGTGCACGTACCGGCGGCGATGGCATTGGCGGCGCCTCGATTCTGGCATCGGACACCTTCGCCGAGGGAGGCCCCACGAAGCGCCCCGCAGTTCAGGTAGGCGACCCCTTTGCCGAAAAGGTGCTGATCGAATGCTGCCTGGAACTGTTCCAGGGCGACTGCGTCGAGGGAATCCAGGATCTGGGTGCCGCAGGAATCTCGTGTGCCACCAGCGAACTGGCGTCGAACGGCGACGGCGGCATGCACATCACGCTGGACAACGTTCTGCTGCGCGACCCCACGCTGACCGCCGAAGAAATTCTGATGTCGGAAAGCCAGGAGCGCATGATGGCGATTGTGCGCCCCGAGAAGCTCGAGGCCTTCCTTGCCGTCACCACCAAGTGGGATGTCGAGGCCAGTGTGCTGGGCGAGGTCACGAACACCGGCCGCCTGATCATCGAATGGCAGGGCGAAACCATCGTCAACGTCGACCCGCGCACTGTCGCGGTCGATGGCCCCGTGTACAACCGCCCCATGGAATACCCCAGCTGGATTGATGCCCTGCAGGCCGATTCCGCCGCCAAGTTTGCGCGTGCACAAACGGGCACGGAACTGCGTGACCAGTTCCTCGCGCTCCTGGGTTCGCCCAACGAGGCCGACACCGACTGGATCACGAACCAGTACGACTATTACGTGATGGGTAACACCGCCCTGCACACCCCCGACGGCGCGGGCATGATCCGTATCGACGAGGAATCGGGTCTTGGTGTTGCACTCGCCACCGACGCCAACGGCCGTTACTGCCAGCTGGATCCCTATGTGGGTGCGCAGCTTGCGCTCGTCGAGTCGTACCGCAACGTTGCCACCAGTGGCGCGACCCCGATGGCGGTCAGCGACTGCCTGAACTTCGGTAGCCCCGAAAACCCTGAGGTCATGTGGCAATTCGCCCGTGCGGTCGAGGGCCTGGCGGATGGCTGCCTGGAACTGGGTATCCCAGTCACCGGTGGAAACGTGTCGTTCTACAACCAGACCGGCGACGTACCGATTCACCCCACCCCCGTGGTGGCGGTCATGGGGTCGATCGACAACGTGGCACGCCGTCTTCCCAGTGGTTGGCAGGACGAGGGCGAGAACATCTACCTGCTGGGTGTCACGCGCGATGAGCTCGACGGATCCAGCTGGGCCGGAGCCGTGCACAACCACCTGGGCGGGAAGCCTCCCGTCGTGGACTTCCCCGCCGAAAAGGCGCTGGCTGGCCTCCTGGCTGCGGCCGCTCACGAGGGCATTGTCACCAGCGCCATCGACCTCGGCACCGGTGGACTCATCAAGGCACTCACCGACGGCGTACTGCGCTTCGGTGTGGGCGCCCGCGTGTGGATCGACGAACTGCAGCAGCGCGACGGCGTCGACGCCACCGCAGCACTGTTCTCAGAGACCACGGCTCGTGTCATTGTCTCGGTCGACCGCACCGACGACGTGCGCTTCCGCGGACTGTGCGAAGGCCGCAACGTGCCCGTGCTGCGCATCGGCGTGACCGACACCGGTTCCGCGTCACTGGAGGTCCAGGGCCAGTTCGAGGTCTCGGTCGAGCAGCTGGCTGCGGTCCACCGCGCCACCCTGCCCGCCCACTTCGGGCCTGTCGTCGGCGGCTAAACCCGCTCACACCTTCCGAGGCCTCGGCGTTCGCGCGCCGGGGCCTCTGTTACGCCGGGGTCGCGTAGCGAGCCTCGTCGCGGGCCAGACGAGCAGTGACTCGGGCAGCAAGACGGGCACGAACCTCGGGCCATTCCTCGACCACGATTGAATAGATGGCGGTGTCACGCCAGGTGCCATCCAGCCGTTGCTTATCTCGGCGAATGACGCCCTCGAAGGTGGCACCCAGAGCCTCAATCGCGCGTCGAGACCGAATGTTCACGGCATCAGCCTGAATTCGCACCCGGCCGAATCCGTGCGCAAAGGCGCGGTCCAACAGGATCATTTTGGTGGCAGGGTTCACGGCCGATCCCCACGTGTGGGGCGCAAAGGCGGACGAAAAAATGTGTGCGTGCTCGCGATCGACATCCCAATCTCCCAGTGTCGTAATTCCGACGATCGCCCCCGCGAATGGTCCCGTTGCTTGTCGCACCACATAGACGTGGCCGTCGTTCCAGCGGAAGTGTCGCAGCGCCCACTTGGCGAAATCTGTGCTGGTGTGGGCCAGCGCTTGCGGGCCTCCGCCGAATCCCTGGTCGAAGACGGACTCGTGCGCAATCGCCGTGAACAGGTCGTCAAGGTGACCTGGGCGGAATGGTTCCAGCACCAGGCCGAAACCGTACAGGGTGTCACAAGCGGGAATCTGAGCGGGCACGACACGAGTGTGAAGCATCGTAGTGACCCCGGCGCAAACTCGAAGTGAACAATTCGAGGCGCGCCGTCACGGATATCCTCACCCGCACGGAACGGCACCCGCAGGACGTCGGGGGCCTCGGGTAACCTTGTGCAGAAGGATGGTGGTTTCGCCGTGATTGAGCCCAGTAGGTTTCTTGTGCAGAGCGCCGACCGCGACGAGTGGTTGCGTGTGCGCGCCACAGGTGTCACTGCCACGATGGTGGGCCGTGCGTTCGATTCCGCGGGTTTTCGCGAGACCGTAGGCCAGATGATTGACCCCACTCCCATCGCCGACAATGCCTACATGGCGTTCGGGCGCCAGCAGGAACCCATCATCATCGACAAGCTGGCAACACGATTCGATATTGAAGGCAACGACTGGCTCATTGCATCGGCCGAGGCCTCGTGGATGATGGCGACCCCCGATGGGCTGTCGCCCGATCACGGAACGATTGTCGAGGTCAAGACCACCGGTAAGGATTGGGCATCGTGGGACGAGGTCAACCCGGCGTATCACCGCCAGGTTCAATGGCAGCTGTTTGTAACGGGCGCCGAGGAGTGCCTGTTCGCATGGCAATTGCGCCGTCAGCGCAATAAGGAATTTGTGCCCGCGTGGCCCGGCCCCAAGTATTTGACCGTCAAGCGCCACCAGCCCACGATTGACCGGTGTATTGATGTGGCGCACCGGCTGATCGCCGCGCGCGATGCCGCACTCGCTTTACGCGACGAGCAGCGCTAGGCGCCCGACGGAAGCCGAGCGGCGTCAGATTCGGTCATCGCTAACCGCCGTGATCGCCCGCGATCTGTTCGTGATGGCGAATGACCTCGGCAACGATGAAGTTCAGGAATTTCTCGGCGAACGCCGGATCCAAATTGGCATCGAGGGCGAGGCTACGCAGCCGCTCAATTTGTTCGGATTCACGGGTCTTGTCCGACGCGGGAAGCCCCGAGGTGGCCTTCAGGACTCCCACCTGCTGGGTGCATTTGAAACGCTCTGCCAGCATGTGAACCAACGCCGAATCAATGTTGTCGATGCTCTTGCGCAGCGATGCGAGTTGGTTCTGTGTTGCGTCGTCCATGATGATTAGCCTACCGAGGCGGGCCGTGGACTAGTCGTCTTCTTCGTCCTCGTCGTCGTCAGATTCGGCTTCGTCCTCATCGTCGGACTCGTCGTCATCGGCTTCGTCGGTGTCGTCATCGTCTACGTCGTCGGCGTCATCCGTATCGACGTCATCGCTGTCGTCGTCTGTGTCGGAATCGTCATCCGTGTCGTCAGCATCGTCATCGGCTTCGTCGGTGTCGTCATCATCGGCGTCGTCGTCAGCATCTTCTGCAGCTTCGGCCGCCCAGTCGGCACCGTACTTCGCCCACAAATCCACCTGCGTTGCAAAGTGCGTTGCCGCTGCGCCGGTGATCAACGCGGCGATATCATCGCCATTTGCCAGCGCGGAATCGACCGCGGACACGAGGTTGGGATCGTAGAGCGTAGGGTCCAGTTCGGCGAGGATCTCGTCAATAAGTTCGGGCGAGGCCTCGACACCCAGATTCGCCAGCACCGTCTGAACGATCACGCGGTGTGCATCCGTGATTGACGCCGACGCGGGTTGCACACCCAGCGCAAGCGCCAGCGTGGTTGCAACGGCGATTGCTCGGAGGTTCATCATTATTCCGCCTCTGCCCTTTGGCGCCACAGGTCCAGAGTGCCCTCATCGATTGCCTTCTGCGCGGCATCGACTTCGGCGGGTGTCACGGTTCCGTTGGAAACAGCAACCTCGATATCGCCTGCCACAAGCAGCACGGCGGCAAGCACAACGCCGCGTGCCGTGAGGTCGGCAGACAGATCGGCGGTCAGAATGTCGTTACCAGAGATCACATTGGTGGTTTCGGTGGGAACGCCGCTCGCACAACCGGTGAGGCTCAGAGCAATCAGTGCGATTGCGGCAATGCGGGGAAACGTGGTGGTCATGATTAGTCCCTCTCGCCCTTCTCGGGCTTTGCCGGCTTCTCGGGCTTGGCTGGCTTGTCCGGCTTCGAGCCGTTCGAGTCGTCTGTGTTCGATGTGTCGGAATCGTCGGTGGTGTCCGTGGAGTCGGTGGAGTCGGTCGTATCAGTGGAGTCATCGTCGGATCCGTTCGATCCCGAATTGCCCTTGCCGTTATTCGCGTGCTCTTCAGCCTTGGCTGCCTGTTCCTCGAGCTTCTCCTGCGCCCGCGCGGCGGCGTCCGCCTCACGCTCGATTACCTTGGCAAGGCGCGTCTCGGCACGAGCAATCGCCGCCTGAATCTCGGCTGCGGCAGCAGCCTGCTGGTCTTCCGGCAGGGTGGCGACGAGCGCCAGTTGTTCCTGAGCCCAGGAGACCATAGCCTGAGCGTGAGCGACATGCAGGGTGCTGGTGAAGGCCGCGGCACACTCACGTGCGGACTGGGTGGGGTTTGCCTCGCGGCACGCCGTGAAATCCGACTTGATGGCCTCGAAGGCCACGTGCCAGACATCACCAAACTCGGCCCACACCGCCGACTGCTCGTCGAGGTTTTCCGTGGTGTCCTCGTCGATGACTTCGGTGGGGTCGCCGCTGTCATCCAGCACGTCCGTTACGTCGTCGACCAGTTCGTCATCGAGTACATCGCTATCGATGTCTTCCAGCAGGTCGTCGATAAGCTCGTCCCCGGCCACAACCTCGAGGTCGTCGAGGACATCGGTCACAATGACCTCTTCGACGACATCGGCATCTGCCGCAAATGCGGGTGCGCCAGCCAGTGCAATACTCACGGCCACTACGGCCCCAATGCTGAACATCTTGATCACGGGATTCATGCTCCTCGGTAGTTTGACTACCTTTTCAGTGTAAAGCGCGTGAATTGCGGGGGTACTGGCTTTGTCCGTTCTTTGGACAAATCTTGGATTTAGTCCAGCAACGAGTAGCGCTGGATAATCGCGTCGCGCGCGGGGCCGACTCCGATCGCCGAAATGCGTGCGCCCGAAATCTTTTCCACGGCCAGGATGTAGTCCTGTGCGTTCTTCGGAAGATCGGTGAATTCGCGTGCGCCCGTGATGTCTTCGTCCCATCCGGGGAAGGTTTCATAGATGGGCTTCGCGTGGTGGAAGTCGCTCTGCGAGACGGGAACTTCCTCGACACGTACGCCGTCAACCTCGTAGGCCACGCACACGGGGATTTCCTTCAGACCCGTCAGGACATCGAGTTTCGTCAGCACGAAATCGGTCAGACCGTTGATTCGCGCCGAGTAGCGTGCGATGGGGGCGTCGTACCAGCCACAGCGGCGGGGGCGGCCCGTGGTGGTGCCGAACTCGAAGCCCGTGGCGCGCAGGAATTCGCCCGATTCGTCGAAAAGTTCGGTGGGGAAGGGGCCGGCGCCTACACGCGTCGTGTACGCCTTGACGATTCCAATCACGCGCTGGAATGCGCCAGGACCAATACCCGAGCCGGTCGACGCACCGCCTGCGGTCGAGTTCGACGACGTGACGAAGGGGTAGGTGCCGTGGTCGACATCGAGCATCGTGGCCTGGCCACCCTCGAACAGCACGACCTTGTTGGCCTCGAGCGCCTGGTGCAATTCCAGTGCCGTGTCGGCCACCATGGGGCGCAGACGGTCGGCATACGACAGCAGGTCGCTCACAATTTCCTCGACCAAGATCGCGCGGCGGTTGTAAATCTTAACCAGCAGGTGGTTCTTGCTGTCCAGCGCACCTTCGACCTTCTGGCGCAGAATGTTTTCGTCGAAGATGTCCTGAATACGAATGCCCACGCGGTTGATCTTGTCGGCGTAGGTGGGGCCGATGCCACGGCCGGTCGTGCCAATCTGGCGCTTACCCAGGAAGCGTTCGGTGACCTTGTCGATGGTGCGGTGATACGCGGTGATCACGTGGGCGTTGGCCGAGACTCGAAGTTTCGAGGTATCGATCCCACGGGCATTCAGCGCGTCGATCTCGTAGAACAAAACCTCGAGGTCGATGACCACGCCGTTCGAAATGACCGGGGTCACGCCCTCGGTGAGGATGCCCGAGGGCAGCAGATGCAGCGCGTACTTTTCATTGCCGATCACGACGGTGTGGCCGGCGTTGTTGCCGCCGTTGAACTTGACGACATAGTCGATGTGTTCGGCCAAGAGGTCGGTTGCCTTACCCTTGCCCTCGTCGCCCCACTGGGCGCCAACAATCACAACGGCGGGCATGACGGGTCCTTTGTTACGCGAAAAATGAACAGTGCCAGTCTACCCGCGCGGTACGACGTGCTCGGAAATCCATTCGTGCATGATGATGGCAGCGGCGGCGGAAGCATTCAACGACCGGGTGGAACCAAACTGCAGAATTTCCACGACCATGTCGGACGCGGCGATGGCTTCGGGCGACAGCCCCGGACCTTCTTGGCCAAACAGCAACACACAACGCTTGGGAAGGGTGGTCGTTTCGACGGGCACCGATCCCTCGACATTGTCCACGCCCACAACCACCAGATCGTGCGCGCGTGACCATTCCAGGAAGTCCTCGATAGTGGGGTGGTGCATCACGTGTTGATAGCGATCGGTCACCATCGCGCCGCGTTTATTCCAGCGCCGGCGGCCCACAATGTGCACGGTGTCGGCCAGGAATGCGTTGGCGGTGCGCACGATGGACCCAATGTTCAGATCGTGCTGCCAGTTTTCGATGGCCACGTGGAATTCGTGGCGACGAGTGTCGAGGTCGGCGACGATCGCCTCGACCGTCCAGTACCGATACGCGTCCGTGACATTTCGGGTGTCACCGTTGCGCAGCAGTTCGGGATCCCACTGGTCGCCGGTGGGCCACTCGCCCACCCACGGACCCACGCCGTGCGTGGATTGTTCGGCGTGCGGTTCCGCGCCGGCCGGCACGACGGTGGGCTCGGTCATGGACTAGTTGGTGGCGTCTTCGGTCGGCATGGAATTGATCACGCCGTCGGTCAGTGCGGCACCCGCCAGCGATCCCGTGAGGTCGCCACCCGTGCGTGACACGAAGCAGTAGTACGACGTGTTGCCGGCATCCCATTCCGCCTGGCTGGATGCGTACGAATACGACACCACAATGTCGGTCAGGTCGCCTGCGGCGGCATAATCCACGATTCCCTGGCTCGAGCAGTAGTAGCTCACAAAGGTAATGATTTCGGTGTCACCGGGGTAGGTGGGGATACCTTCGTCGACTGCCAGATTGCCGCGGTACACCAGCTGCGCGGCGTGCGGATTCGCACAGTCCACCACGGTGTATTCGGGCTGCCATGCCGATTCGAACGGCGACACACATTCGCCACCCACAAGCTGATTCCATGCCCAGACACCCGCGGGACGGGCGCTGTCGGGCAACGCCGTTTCCGTGGGCGTGGGTGTTGCGGTCGGTGCAGGGTTCGACATCATCGCGCCGCCAAAGAATGCGGCGATGGCCAAGACCAGAACGCCCAGTCCACTGGCCACGGCAATCAGGATGGTGCGCGTGCGCGCTGCAGCAGCGGGATCACGAGGCGCGCGCTCGCGAACGGGCGGTGCAGCCGCAGCAGTTGCCGCCGCCGTTGTAATGACCTCGGTCGCCACGGTTTCGGCAGGAACCGGAGTGGAGTTAAACAGAATGTCCAGGCCGTCGCGCTCTTCCGCGGCGAGTGCGGCCTCGACCACGATTGGTCCCGAGTAATACAGCGAAGGGTCCAGGTCATGTTCCGCTGCGGCGGGGCTTTCGGGTGCCGCAATCGGTTCGATCGGCGTTACCCCGGTCACGCTCGCGGGTTCCGCCTCAGGTTCCGCCTCGGGTGCCGTGGGCAACTCCCACGGCTCAATGGGAACGGTGGCATTGGGATCGAATGCAGGTACCTCGGGTGCCTCCGCCGCTTCCGACGCTGCCGGTTCGCCGGAAACATCACTGGATTCCGCAGCACCAGCAAACGGCGAGACCGCAGGGGCTGCAGCGTCGTCGGTTGTGCCGTTATCGCCGCGCAGGGCACGATCGAATGCGGCCTGCAGCCAGTCGGCGTCGGACTTGTGGCCGCCCTCGGGCAAATCCTCGTTCATTATGCGAGCCCCAGATCGTCCAGGCTGATGGCGGCGTAATAGTCATAGCCCGCGGCCTCGATGATTTCGCGTGCGCCCGTGTTGCGGTCAACAACGACTGCGACGGCGACAACGATCGCACCAACCTTTTCCAGGGCCTTTGCAGCCGCCAGTGGCGAGCCGCCCGTGGTGCTGGTGTCTTCCAGAACGATGACACGCTTGCCCTCGAGTTCGGGGCCTTCGACCTGCTTGCCGCGGCCGTGATCCTTGGGTTCCTTGCGCACCACGAACGCGTCGTAGGTCTTGCCTGCCAGAACGCCGCGGTGCAGAACGGCCGATGCAATGGGGTCGGCGCCCATAGTCAGTCCGCCCACTGCCGCGATGTCGGGAATGTCCTTGATCAGGTCGACCATGACATCGCCAATCAGAGGCGCAACGCGGTGGTCCAGGCTGACCTTACGCAAATCAATGTAATAAGTCGCCTTCTTGCCGCTGGTCAGCGTGAAGTCCCCGTGAAATACGGCCTCGGAGCTGATGAAGTCGACGAGTTGGTTCTTGGCGTTGCTCATTCGTCGATTCTATCGAACGCCATAAAGTTGAGTTCGTGCGTATCGCAACCTGGAATGTGAACTCGATCCGTGCCCGCGTTGACCGGGTGGTGGATTGGCTGGTGACCTCGGATATTGACGTGCTGGCGATGCAAGAGACCAAGTGCAAGGACGAACAGTTCCCCCGTGCCGCATTCGAGGCCGCGGGTTACGACATTGTTGCACACGGACTGAACCAGTGGAACGGCGTGGCCTTCGCCTCGCGCCTGCCGATGACCGACGTTTCGGTGGGTTTCCCGGGTATGCCCGGCTTTCTGAAGGGCCACGAGGGCGACGATGCCCCGGCCGAGGCGCGCGCACTGGGCGTGACAGTCGACGGAGTTCGACTGTGGAGCCTCTACGTTCCCAATGGCCGCGCGTTAGACGACCCTCATTTCGGCTACAAACTGCGCTGGCTCGAGGCGCTGCAGGACTCGGCGCGGGCCGAAATTGCCGCGAACCCCACCCTCGAACTCGCGCTGATGGGCGACTTCAACATTGCGCCGTTCGACGAAGACTGCGGTGACCCCACGATGATTCCCGGGGTATCGACGCACATCAGCCCCGTCGAACGGGAACGGTTCGCGGCGTTCGCTGCTGTGCCCGTCACCGATGTGATTCGCCCGCTGCACCCCGAGGGCTATACCTATTGGGACTACAAGCAGCTGCGTTTCCCGCGCAACGAGGGCCTGCGCATTGACTTCATCCTGGGCTCGCCGGCGTTCGCCGACCGGGTTGCGGACGGCTTCATCGACCGCGACCAACGCAAGGGCGATGCCCCCAGCGATCACGTGCCTGTTGTGGTGGAACTGTCACACGGCGACGACGAGGACGACGACCGCCCCATGTTTTGGTAGGTCATGGGGCTATCTCCACAAATGACCCCCTTTGGTGTTTCGCGCTATGCCGCGGGCAACAAAATGGCCGCAAAGCCCATCATGACCGGCAGCGACAGCAGTGTTGTCAGCGCAATCGTGTCGCGTGCCACGGCATCGGACAACCCGTAGCGCATCGTGTAGTTCTGAGCATTGAGGCCGGTGGGCAGTGCCATGAGCAACACCACCACATACGTCGACCACGCATCCAGCTGGAACACCCAGACCGCAAGGCCCCATCCCGCCAGAGGCATGAGAACCAGCTTCACGAGCGTAGCCATCACAACCGGGCCGCGACGGCTGGTGTCAAACAGCGAATCGCCGTGGAAGGTCATGCCCAACATCAGCAGTGCCAACGGCACGGCGGCGGTTCCCATCAACCGAATAGGCTCGGTCACCACAAACGGCAGTGTCACTCCTAACGCCGATACCAGCACGCCCGCCAGACTTGCCACCACAATCGGGTTCTTCACGGGCTGCAATAGAACCGATTTCACGGTGATGTGTCCGCTCGTCGCGTGATCGAATATTGCCAGCAGCACGGGCGTCACCACCAGCAGCTGGAACAACATGACCGGAGTCGACAACGACGCATCGCCCAGCACATAGGTCGCCAGCGGGATTCCCACGAAGTTGGCGTTCATGTACGAGGCGCTTGTGGCCGTCGCCATCGCCGTAGCGAACTTTTCGCGAAACAGCGTGCGCGCCAAGACCGCGGCCACAACAAGACCTACGACCGAGACCACAGCCACGACGGGGAAATACGTGGACACCAGCACGTGAATGTCCGCGGTTGACAACGCGGTGAAGAACAGCGACGGCGTGAGGACAAAGAACGTGAGCTTGTGAATGATGGGCACCGCGGTTTCCGCCAGGAATCCCGTGCGGCGCATCGCGTATCCCGCTCCGGCAATCACGAAAATAATGGCGAAACCAAAGGCGACAGCAAGCATGATGACATTCTGGCCGAAATGGCTGATGGCCCCGAATCACGTGGATTCGAGGCCAGCAGCGGTGAAGCGATAAACGCTAGCGACGTGCACCTTCACGACGGCGCATCGAGGCACCTGCTCCCGCAATTACGGCGAATGCCGCAATGCTAGCCAAAGCCGTCAGTGCTGCCGAGTCGACACCGGTCGAGGCAAGTTCCTGTGTTTCTTCCTCTTCTTCGACCACATCGATGGGCTCTTCAGCGATAGTTCCCGAATACTCGAAGTCGAACGAACCCTCGCTGTTGGTGGCGGTGACAATGAAGATGTAGTCACCCGGCGTTGTGGGCGTTCCCGAAATCACGCAGGTGTCGGTGTCCAGCGTCAATCCCGCAGGAAGTTCGCCGTCGGTGATTGCACAAGTCGCAACAGGCGATGCATCCACGGGAATGGTGTGCTCGATTGCACCGCCGGCTGCGACGTCACCCAGGTCGGCAGGGCCGGTCGATACTGGCGCGTAGGGCAGGGGCGACACGGTGTCGATTTCGATTGTGGTCCATACGTGACCGAACTCGTTCTGAGCACAAACATTGATGAACTGGTCGTCATCGGTGTTCGTCGGTGTGCCCGAAATCTGGACGACGCCGTTCACGACTTCCCAGGTGAGTCCTTCGTTCAACGACGATCCGCTGACGTAGTACATGATGTCGGTGCCCTGAGCCGCGATGCTGTCCGAATATTCTTCGGTCGTCCAGGCTTCGAGCTCTACGGTTGTGTCGTCCCATTCGGGAGCCGATCCGACCGTTGCGGTCTGCGTTGCGCCGCCTGTGAATACCGACGACACAAGCGTGCCCCAGTCGCCGTCGCCGTAATAGGCCAACTGGTCGGGCTCGGGTGCCGACGATTCACCGAACAACATCAATTCAGTACCGCTGATGCCCATCGAGTAGGCGTTTTCGCTCACACACGAACCATCGATTTGGTGGTTGGACAGTCCCGATGCGTTCCACGTGGTGTCGGTCTGGTTGTTGGAATCCCAACGCATTGACCACAGGTCGTCGTCGTATCCCGTGTTCACCGTTCCCGTGAAGTACACGAGACCGTCGGCACCAATGATCATGTCGTTGATGTCATAACCCGAGTACTTGGGGTCCGTCTCAAGTGACGAGTCGGTGTTTTCCACAATCAACGCCCCGGTGCTGTCCAGCAGACCCAGCCACGGCATGCCGGTGCTCCAGCTGGAGCCGCCCAGGATGTATTCCATGGAACCGTTGTTGTTGCGCAGCTCGAGTTGCGAGGACCAGTCCAGATCAGTGAACGGCACGTGCGTTTCCAGGTAGCCGTCGGTCCAACTGGTGAGTCCCCAGCCCACGACGGGCATCAGGTTGCTGGAGTCGAATGCATACAGCGCTTCGGTTTCGGCACACGACGCCAGAAGAATAACGCGACTGTTGAGCTCGTCATATTCAATGTCGGTGGTCCACGAGTACCCGCCACAGCTGGGGCCGGTCGCTGCATCGACGTTGTAGTTCGAGTCAGTGAACTGGTAGCCAGCTACCTCGCCGGCACCGTCGGCGCCGTAAATCTGGCCGTCATCGGTCAGTGACAGAACCCAACCGTATTCGTCGTACACCCAGCTGCCACCCGCGACGGCCCACTTCTGCATGCCGTCGTAGTTATACGTGACCGCACCGGTGAACCAGGTTTCCGTATACGTTTCCTCGTTGAAAGGAAGGAAAGGGTCGTAGTACAGACCCAAGTTCAGGTTGTCGCCCAATTCGACGGCGTCTCCAGCGGCGTTACCCCACACGCCCGCGATGGTGTTCGTTCCCGTTGCAGAAATACGCAGTGCGAACGCTACTTCCTGTTCCACGAGCTTCGTCTGGTCGTCCCAGCCACTACCGAAAATAACCAGCTCACCGTTCGCTGCGAACTGAATGTCTTTGACGCGGTTAAGTGTCACGTCGGGGTTGTCCAGTTTGAACTCGGCTACACCATCGCCACCGAAGCTGTTGTCACGGACACCGTTGGTGTACTTCGAGACAAGAATCGCGCGGTTTCCCCAGCCATTTGCCTGGTTCGATCCTGCAACGTAGGTGTTCGTGCCGTCCGACACCGATGTGGTCCACACAGCCGACTCGTACGTGGTGTCTACCGCGACGTCGTTGTACTGAATTCCCAGGGCTTCGGGGCCACCGAAGTCCAGGTTGAGTTCACCCGCGTCGCGCGAAACGGCGAGTGCCGGGCTGGCGGCAAATGCCGCACCCAATGCAAGTCCTGCGGTCAACGCAATGGACAGAGTCTTCTTATTCACAATATTCCTTCGAAAGGGGCCTATCGGCACACAGTGCCTTCGCCCCAATCTAGCGAGTCCGCCGCGCGTGACACAATAAACAGGTGCCTCTTCACGATATTTCACGCAAAACGTTCGCCAGCGATAACTATGCCGGCGTTCACCCCGAAATTCTCGCGGCGCTGGCACAGGCCAATGGCGGCCACGTCAGTGCCTATGGCGACGATCCGTACACCGCCGCACTTAACGACGCCGTACAGGAACACTTCGGCGACCGCGCCGAAATCTTCCCCGTGTTCAACGGCACCGGGGCGAATGTTGTTGCGCTGACCTCGGTGATGCCTCGATGGGGCGCTGTTATTGCCAGTGCCGACGCCCACATTCACACCGACGAGGGCGGGGCGCCCGAACGCATGACGGGCCTGAAGTTGTACCCCGTTCCCGCGCCTCATGCGAAACTGACTCCCGAACGGGTGGCCACCGAGGCTTGGGGTTATGGGTTCGAACACCGGGCGCAGCCTCTGGTTCTGTCAATCACGCAGACCACTGAATTGGGCGCCGTATACACACTCGACGAGGTGCGCGCGCTGGCCGACTTCGCCCACGACAAGGGAATGGTTGTGCACATGGATGGTGCGAGACTGTGGAACGCGGCCGCCGCAATGGGCTGCACGTTCCGCGAACTTACCGTGGATTCGGGCGTGGACATTCTGTCGTGGGGCGGCACAAAGATTGGCGGTATGGGCGCCGAGGCCGTCGTTGTGATCAACCCGGATGTGGCCGATGGCCTGCTGTACCTGCGCAAGTCCACGGGCCAGCTGGGCAGCAAACTGCGGTTCGTTTCGCAGCAGTTCCTGACCCTCCTGCAGAACGACTTGGGCATGAATGCCGCCCGCCACGCCAATGCGATGGCTACCTTGTTGCGCAGCACGCTGGAACAGATGGAATCCCGAGGCGATGCCCCGGGCCTCACGTTCACTCACCCCACCGATGCCAACGCCGTCTTTGCCGCGCTTCCCACCGAGGCCACGGCGAAGATTCGCGAGTCGTTCCACTTTTATGACTGGGATGAATCGGCAGGCGAGGTGCGCTGGATGACGGCGTTCGACACACAGGAATCCGATGTGCTGGCGTTTGCGGCGACGATCGGCGAGGCGCTGCGGGCCTCGGCCTAATACCGAGGTTCGGGGTCTCGACCATGAGACGACTCGACCACTCGACACCCGGGCGTTAACGATGTATCGTTAAACAAGCGACGTATCGCGACGATTCACCCAAGCCCGGAGGTTGACATGAACGAATCCTGGAAGAAAAACCTTGGCGCCGATTGGTCGGTGGCCGCGGCCCTGAAGACGCTGGAAGATTTGGGCGGCCAGGTTAAGCGCACGGTGGACGTGCGTATGAAGCGCGGCGATGTGCGTTCGGCTGTTCTGCGTCTGCTGCACGAAGCGCCCATGCACGGATACCAAATCATTCACGAGATCGAATCGCGCAGCAACGGCGCCTGGAAGCCCAGCCCCGGTTCGGTGTACCCCACGCTGCAGTTGCTGGTGGACGAAGGTCTGATCACGTCGGCCGAAGCCGATGGCCGCCGCACGTATTCGCTGACCGGCACCGGCACCGAGGCCGCAGCCGCCGAATCCGAATCGCCCGCGCCTTGGGAAGTGGGCATGTCGCACCCCAGCGGGCCTCGGGGAAACCTGGCTGTTGCGGGTGTGCACCTGGCGAAGGCCGCGGCCGAGGTGGCGCGCACCGGCAGCACGGAACAAATCGACCGGGCAACGGCTCTTATTAACGACACCACGCATGCACTCACGCGTCTCTTGGCGCAAGATTAACGAGTGACCGAATCGAACGCCGCCGCGCCGGAACGTAATCTGCGATCCGAGCGCGCGCGGTACCGGCGCATCCTGCGTTTTGCCTCACGGCACCTGGTGGTGCTGTGGTGGTACGAACTAATCCTGCCGCAGGTGGGGTTGGGCGGCATCTCGAATCGCACGCGCACTCGGCGATTACAGCGGATTGCGCGCAGTTTCCAGCGCTTGGCGCTGGACCTCTCGGGTCTTCTCATCAAGCTGGGCCAGTTCATGTCCACGCGCCTGGACCTGCTGCCGCGCGAAATCACCAAGGAACTGGAAGGCCTGCAAGACGAGGTTCCCGCCGTCGACTTTGCGGCCATTCGTGCTTTGGCTGAACACGAATTGGGTGTGCCGCTGGACTCCGTGTTTCGTTCGTTCGACCCCACGCCACTGGCCGCGGCATCGCTGGGCCAGGTTCACCGGGCCGTGTTGGCCGACCGCGATGCGGAACTGTCGGGCCTGTCGGCCGTGGTGGTCAAGGTGCAACGACCGGGCATCGATGCAATTGTCGACGTGGACCTGCGCGCCCTGCGCCGGATTGCCGGATGGCTGAACCGCATCCAGCTGATCAATCGGCGTGCCGATGTGCCCGCGCTCATGGACGAATTCGCCACCACGTGCCTCGAGGAAATCGACTACCTGAACGAGGCTGCGAACAGCGAACAGTTCGCCCACAACTTTGCCGACAACCCGCGTGTGCGGGTGCCCGAGGTAGTGTGGGAGCGCACCAGCCGCCGCGTTCTGACAATGCAGGATGTGTCGGACATCAAGATTTCCGATGTTGCCGGCCTGCGTGCTGCGGGAATCGATCCGGCGCACGTGGCCGAGGAATTCGCCTCGGTGATGTTCGACCAGGTGTTCGTGCACGGTTTCTTCCACGCCGATCCGCACCCCGGCAATGTGTTTATTCAGCCACTGCCCGCCGCCGAGGGCAGCACCACGCCCGACTGGCGCATGACGTTTATCGATTTCGGCATGATGGGCCGCGTGCCCGACAGCCTGGGTGTTGCACTGCGCACCACGGTAATCGCCGCCGCCTCGCGTGACGGCGCCGGCATGGTGGAGGGCATGCGCGAAGTGGGCGTACTGATGCCCTCGGCCGACACCGTGGAACTGGAACGCGCGCTGACCTCCGTGTTTCGCCGGTTTGGCGGCATCAGTTTCGTCGAGTTACAGCGCGTGGATCCTCGTGAATTCCTGGCGTTCGCCACCGAGTTCTCGGAAATCGTGCGCGCCCTGCCCTTCCAGTTTCCCGAAAACTTCCTGCTGGTCATTCGCGCCATCTCGTTGACCTCGGGCGTGTGCAGCACCGTCGATCCGCACTTCAATATATGGAACGCCATCGAACCCTATTCGGCCAAACTGATCCGCGCCGAGGGCGGCAACGTCGTGCAAGACCTGCTGCGCAACGGCATGGCCGCCCTAGGCACCCTGTCGCGCCTGCCCCAGCGCCTGGACACCGTGATCACTCGCGCCGAGCGCGGCGAGCTGTCGCTGCGCACCCCCGAACTGGAACGCCGCGTGACCGCACTGAACCGCACCGTGCGCCGCGTGGTATCCGCCCTGCTCTTCGGCACCCTCTTCGTGGGCGGCCTGATTGTGCTGGACCGCGCCGAAACGCTGGGCTTCATCCTGCTGGGCGTATCCGGCCTGCCCCTGCTGCACGCGCTCTTCGCCGATGTGGTGTCGAGGCGGTTGCCTTAGGTTGCGTGGCGGAGAATGTCGGACTTTATTCATCTGCCCTACAACGCAGATAAAACATGGGCAGTAAAATCGTCCAACTTTTGATGTAAGTAGCAGAATAAGTAGCAAAACACACCAACCCCTGCTCTTTAGCGCTAGAGAGGTCCTAGAACCGGTAAAGAGGAGTAGACGTGGCTAAGGCGATTTTGGCGGCTGTCATGGTCATATTTGGCGTTTTAGCGGTCGATTACGTGGCATCGGAGATTGTTAGTCCAGCGATTGCAGGTCTTGAAGGTCAGATTGATCGACTGGGAGAAGTGTCGTCTGGACGGTGACGCGCTTCACTCTCGAATCGGGTTTCATGTCTCTGAGCCAGTCCTGGACGGTCAGGGCCAGTTCACGCGGGGACATTTTGAACACGGAGATGTTCTCCTCGTAGTCCCAGACTTTGATCAAGTCGTCAATCCCATCACTGTCTGGGGTTGAGTGGATGGTGATGTAATCACCGCCCGTGTAGGTCGCGGCAAAGGTTTCTTCGTTTGTTTCCACAATGATTCTCATGATGAGCCTCTTCTTGATAACCCGATCAAGCCGGGGTTACTGAGACTTATCGGCACCCCAACCTTTCGACCATTCAGGACGACAGAACGCCCGGTTGGTGTGGGGTGGCCGGGCGTTCTGTTGACCGAAGAAGAGGGTGGGCTCACGGTCATCAGGTATATCGGCGTGATTTCCATTCAAACAATGTCGGACCTGGACGAGATGATTGCACCGGTGTGGGAGATTGGGGCAACATGTCCAGATTTACCTCGGCGCTGGTGTTTGCCAGCCCACTCGGCGTTGGATCGTTCTACTCGGATGAATATCGGGTCAACTGGTGCGCAAATCTTGTGGAAGGTTCCTCAGGTGGGCCTTACTGGCTGCCACTTCCGAGTTTCGAAGATCACTTGAAAATCGAATCCATGGTTATTGACAGCATCGAACCTGAACTTGTTGCTGATTCCCTGATTTTGCTTTTGGGCGCAGTTTTTGGAAGCGAATCATTGAACTGGTTACTAAGGGAGAGTCAAAACTTGATTTTCCCCGACGATGGCAAGCCGGTGATTGCGCCTTATTGGGATCTCGCTGATGATGTTCGTAACTGCTGCATCAGGGACTTGAGCAACCGAATCAAAATCGGGGTAACTGCCTTGGACGAGCATTCACTTATGGGCGCAGAGGCAGTGAGTTTGCTTCGAGGCTTTGGTTTTCGAGTGGAAGTATTTGAATCAGTGAATCTCTAGGCTGCTTCGTCCGTGGCGATTACTTCCGCTTGCTCCAAAACCAACTGTGTCGCATTTGGTTCTTGATCTGGTGGGTAGCCGTACTTGAGAAGTAAACGCTTGATGGTTGCTCTAAGTTTTGCCCGAACTTGCTCTTTGACATTCCAGTCTGTTTTCGCGTCGCGTCTAACGATGTCAAGTAGTTCGTGCGCAATCTTCTTGAGGGTGTCATCGCCGATTTCAAGTACGGCAGAATCATTGGTTCTGATTGCATCGTAGAAAGCAAGTTCGTCTTCATTGAGACCCAGTTTTACTCCGCGATCAGTCTCTGATTTGAGTGACTGGGCTAGTTCCACAAGTTCCGCCACTACTTGTGCCGCATCAATAGTTCTGTTCTGATACCTAAGCAACGAACGCTCCAACATTTCAGAGAAAGCGCGGCCGGTGACGATGTTTCGTTTGCCAACCTTTGAGATCTCCGCTGCCAAAATCCTCTTGAGCATTTCCAACTGAAGGTTAGGGTTGGACGCCTTTTTGAAGTTCTTGACAAAGTCTTCGTCAATCAAACTGATGTCAGGTTTTGCGAGCCCTGCTTCAGCGAAGATGTCAATGACCCCGCTGCCTGTCATGGCTTCAGAGACAATCTGTCGGATGGCCGTGTCCAGGGCTGCACCCGGGTCTCCACCCTCTCGGTCAACACCTTCGATTTTCGAGATTTGTGAACGCACAGCCTCGAAAAACGCTACGTCGTCGCGTATTTTCATAGCCTCGTCACTCGGGACGCACATAACGTACAAGGCGATCAAATCTCTGGTTTGAGCCATGAATCGATGCTTTAGGCATGGATTCTCCTTGGTGCAAGCCTGTTCCGAAGGGGCGTCTACGTGCTTCGACAGCAGATATTCAACGGTGCCTGACAAAGTGTCGATGAACGCCTTTGGCCCGCCACCAGCAAGCCCCTTACGCCATTCATGTCCGTGAAGAATCGAACCAACAACTTCATGCTTAGATACCATCGCAGGGATGGCCTGAACACGAAGGTCCTGTCCGAGTTCCTGGTTCTCTTGGTCTCGCGCGGTGTAATCCGACAGCGCGCTCTTGAGGTCTTCGGCGATACCTAAATAATCAACAACGAGACCAGCGGGTTTGTCCTTGAAGGTTCGATTGACGCGAGCGATAGCCTGCATCAGGTTGGCACCCTTCATTGGCTTATCGACATACATCGTGTGCATTGATGGTGAATCGAATCCGGTCAGCCACATGTCGCGAACAATCACAAGTTCAAGTTCGTCGTTTGGATCTTTCGCGCGGCTCTTCAGATTTCTAAGCGCCTCTTTAGATCGGATGTGCGGTTGGAAACTTGCATCGTCAGAAGCGGAGCCAGTCATGACAACTTTGATTTTGCCAGTCTGGTCGTCATCGCTAGCCCATGTTGGACGAAGTCTGGTGATCTCGTCGTAAAGAGCGACCGCGATTCTTCGCGACATGGCCACGATTATTGCCTTACCAGACATTGCGTCGCGTCGTGCTTCCCAATGGGACACGATGTCCTTAGCAAGTTCCGCGATTCGTTTATCTGAACCAACAATCGCCTCCACTTGCGCCCAGCGAGTTTTGAGTCGTTCCCTGGCCTCTTCCTCAGATCCAGATGTAGCGTTGGCAAACTCTTCATCCAAAGCACCGAGAGCCTCACGAGGCAGTTCAACCTTGGCAAGCCTTGGTTCATACAAAACCTTGACCGTGGCTCCGTCGGCAACGGCCTGGGTCAAATCGTATACGTCGATGTATTCGCCAAAGACCTGACGAGTTGACTTGTCTTTTGCTTCAATCGGCGTCCCAGTAAATCCGATGTAAGTTGCGTTTGGCAATCCATCGCGGAGGTGGCGGGCAAATCCATCAATGAAGTCATAGTTCGAACGATGAGCCTCATCCACCATCACAACGATGTTTGAGCGCTGCGAAAGAGTTGGGAACGATGAGCCCGCTTCCTTCTCCTCTTTTGACAGCCCAAACTTTTGAAGAGTGGAGAAAATGATTCCACCGGACTGCCTTCGGTTCAGCAGTTCTTTTAGATGACTTCGTGAGTCTGCCTGAACAGGAGACTCTGGTAGTGGTGCTCCAGGTTTGGAGGCGGCGAATGTGTCGTCAAACAACTGGTCATCTAAGTCATTTCGATCAGTCAGTACCACGACTGTCGGATTTTCCATGGCCAGGTGGCGCATGATCTTGCCGGCATACCACTCCATCTCCAAGGATTTGCCGGAGCCTTGAGTGTGCCAGACGACACCTGCGCGGCCATCGCCCCCAACAGCCTCGACCGTGGAGTCGATTGCCTTGTTCACTGCCCAGTACTGGTGGTACTTTGCGGTCTTCTTCACCATGGACGCACCGTCACCGGTGTAAACCGTGAAGTTACGGACCAGATCCAGCAGCCGGTCCGGGGTGAACATTCCCTTTGTGAGGACTTCAATCTCCGAGACACCCTTAGGCAGGTTCGTTCCGTCTATGGTCTTCCAAGGGGCATAGTGCTCCCACCCGGCTGTGAAAGTTCCCGCGCGGGCGTTTACCCCGTCGGAAATGATGGTGACCTGATTCCAAGTGAACACGTCAGGGATCTCATTGCGGTAGGTCTCGATCTGGTTGAACGCACCGCGGAGAGTCGCATTCTTTGCCCCAGCGCGCTTCAACTCGAATAGCACCAATGGCAAGCCATTCACGAACAGCAGTACATCTGGACGGCGTTCTGACTTGCCCTTGATCGTGAACTGATTTATTGCCACCAGGTTATTGTTCGCCGACTCGTTCCAGTCGACCAGACGTGCACGCACGTCCTTGATTGCTCCCGATTCGTCCCGGTACTGGACCGGGACACCCTCAGTCAGGAGTTGGTAGGCGCGCCAGTTCTCCGTCATCACTACTTGAGACTCGGCGCGCAGCACGGTCTTCACCGCATCCTCAACCGCATCCTGCGGCAAGAACGGATTCAACTCCGCCACAGCCGTCCGAAGACGACCCACAAGCACCACGTCGCGGTAATCGGTGCGCTCCGCGCCCGGCTCACCCGGAGCAATGTCCGGGCCGAAGACGACACCCCATCCCTCGGATTTCAAGAACTCCAGAACAAGGAACTCGAGGTCAGACTCAGTCGGGATCATGCTCACGCCGCGACCTCCTCGGTCACGCGCATACGACCAGACATCAGAAGCGGGAGGAGTTCGTCGCGGGTACTCGAGAGTTCACGGATCTCAACTCGTAGGGCATGAGCCTGTTTCACAAGGAGCGCTATTGCCTCCAGATTCGCTGCCGGAAGGGTTCTTACGTCGGGCACCTCAACGCTTGTCAGCGCGTCCTTGTCGACACGCTGATGACTGCCGGTGGTTCCCGTGACGAGGCCATTCATCTGTTCCAAGTAGGTGGGTGCCGAGCAGACCGCGTAGACAACCTCATTCGGCACACCTGCAGCACAGATCGGCACAAACTCAGTCGAAGCGAGGCTGGAGACCGCGGTGTTCGGGTAGACCATCCACACTCGCGGAATATGGGGGTTCAATCTCGCCACCAGCACACACGGCTGAGAAATCTGCTGCTTGTTCGACTTGATCAAGGAGCCATCAAGTCGCTCAGGGGTCTGCTCATCGTCAAATGCCGGCAGCGAGTAGTGGTCGACAGTGCCGGCGGGCTTGACCGTTGACAATCCTCCCCAAGTCGTGAACGAGGACAGTGTGGTGGTGGCAGAAGCAGTTGAAGCCAACAACCGAGCCAGACGTTCACAATCGCCTGCGAGTGCACGGTTCACGTCGATGAGGTCATCCAAAGCACCCAGGACCCCCGCAATACGACGCTGCTCATCAAGCGAGGGAACCGGAACAAGGACCTTCAAAAGTTCCGCTTGGCGGATTCCGACGACAGTGGTCCCCG
The DNA here is from genome assembly GCA_003053925.1 of Microbacteriaceae bacterium MWH-Ta3. Taxonomy (GTDB): domain Bacteria; phylum Actinomycetota; class Actinomycetes; order Actinomycetales; family Microbacteriaceae; genus MWH-TA3. The sequence continues at coordinate 769,911 of QBKD01000001.1, read as the reverse complement.
TCGATCGCTCATTGAGCCGCTCTTGACCCACTGAAGAGGCAAGAAAATACCTCAGATAGCCATTGTCTAGAAGGTCAGGCTTGCCGCGGAGAGCAAACAATCTCTGACTTAGGACCAAGTCGTCGTTACTGGGGACAAGCGCAGTCTCACCAAGTGGAGCCTCGGAAGTCAGCAGCACATCACCCTTCTTCAACCGTACCGGCATCCACTTTGCGAACATCTGAGGTGACACGTACCGCTCACGCTCAGACCACTCGATTACACCATTCTTGATGTGTATCGCCGAGACGACGGGCACTCCCGATGCCGTGAAGTCACCGCCGAGTTTCTTGGGCGTCTTTCCACGGTGATCGATGACAGTTTCGAGTAGATCCCCGAGTGGAATCTCACGCATCGAAGCCCTCGACAACCAGCGCATCTAGGGCTCTTTCGACCTCGGCTTGAAGGTTGCTCCTCAAGCGGAATCCCGCTTTGATCGACGCATTTAGTCGGCTCACCTTTGCATCGAGGGGCTCGTCGTCCCCTGCAACATCTTCAGAGCCAACAAAGCGCCCAGGTGTCAGAACGTGTTCGTGTGTGCGAATGTCCTCCAACTTGACCGAAGCACAGAAGCCGGGGACATCTGCGTAGGGCTCGAGGTCTGGCTCACCTCGCCATGCGTTGTAGGTGTCGGCGATCCTCGCAATCTCCTCATCAGAGAGTTCACGCACAGTGCGGGTGACCATAGAACCCAACTGGCGAGCATCGATGAAGAGGATCTCGCCGCGACGGTCACGCTGTGGTCGCTCGGTCTTCACTCCCTGAGCGGTCTTGTCCTTGGTAAGGAACCAGATCGAGACCGGAATCCCCGTTGTGTAAAACAACTTGTCCGGCATTGCGACGATGCACTCGACAAGGTCGGCTTCGACGAGGTTCTTGCGGATTTCACCTTCACCCGATGTCTTAGATGAGAGTGAACCGTTGGCGAGGACGGTTGCCATGGTTCCTGTGGGCGACAGGTGATGGAGCATGTGCTGGATCCACGCGTAGTTCGCGTTGCCAGCGGGCGGCGTGCCGTACTGCCAGCGCGGATCGTCACGGAGGGTCTCCCCGCCCCACTCCTTGATGTTGAACGGCGGGTTGGCGATGATGAAGTCAGCGCGCAGGTCTGGGTGCTGATCGTTGCCGAATGAGTCGCCCCACTGCGCTCCGAGGTTCGCGTCGATGCCGCGCAGGGCCAGGTTCATCTTCGCTAAACGCCAAGTGGTCGGGTTCATCTCCTGGCCAAATACCGAGATGTCGTTGCGAACACCACCGTGGGCCTTGATGAACTTGTCGGCTTGCACGAACATGCCGCCTGAACCGCAGGCAGGGTCGTAAACGCGACCGTTGAACGGTTCAAGCATGTCGACCATGAGTTTCACGACTGAGCGGGGTGTGTAGAACTCGCCGCCCAGTTTTCCTTCAGCGGAGGCGAACTGGCTGACCATGTACTCGAATACTCGACCGAGAACATCGAGGTTCTCGTGCTCGGCCGCCGTGAGGTCCTCGCGAGAGAACGTGTCAATAAGACCACCGAGAGTGGCAGGGGTGAGTTCACGGCGTGCGTAGTTCTTCGGCAGAACGCCTTTTAGGGTTGGGTTTTCCTTTTCGATTGCGTCCATGGCGGCGTCGATTCGAGAACCAATGTCCGATTGCTTTGCGGCTTTTCTTAGGTCATCCCAACGGTGGCCTTCGGGCACCCAGAAAACACCCTCGGAGGTGTACTCATCTCGAGACTCGAGGATTGATTTGCGGGCTGCATCCGTGGGCATGTAGTACTCAGTGGTTGGATCTTGAACGAGTTTCGAAAGTTCGTCTTGGCGCTTTCCAAATACATCGGAAACATACTTGAGGAAGATGAGACCCAGCACCACATGTTTGTATTCAGCAGCGTCCATGTTGGAACGTAGCCGGTCAGCCGCATCCCACAGTGATGCCTCGAGACCTTGAGCCCCTGTCGGCTTCTTTTTCTGTGCCACTCAAACTCCTAAATAACAACCGGATTTTGAGCGGGCATCTCCATAGATGCAACAGACATACCCACCCCCATGTCCAGAATCTGGACGCGTTTCAAGTTTAGGTTGCCCTACCGTCATCTTTTTCATCCATTGTCTGTTGAGTCGACATCGTTGAGCCAATCTCGCCCGTCACGCTTGATTTTGTAGCCATTGGGGTAGTGACGACGAAAAGACTTGTAGTGCCTAAGAATCTGCTGATTCCCAGATGCGGAAGAATCCACTTTTGGACGGTTGGGTATCGAGGGAGCAGCCGTTGGAGGTTTCTTCCCCGGAAAACGGTCAGGGAGGAGTTCCTCAGGTTTTACTCCTCTGAAGAAGAGCCCCGCTAAAAGTCTGAATAGTTTGCTCATGGGCTGGATATCGGCACGAATAAATGTCAGTGGCCTTTTGTATAAATGAACCATCACAGACCAACTGAGACAGAAAGCAGAACCCGTAAAGCCGAAGCCTCGGCCTGAAACCCAAGCAAACTGCCTCCTTTATAAAGGAGCAAAATGCCAACAATCAACACGTCAGGTAGACTCGCCCTTATTCATCCCGAACCACACGAGACAGACATTTCAGTCGAGCAAAGACAAGTGGTCGCGGCTCTCGAGTGGGACAGTATTTACGCCGTTCACAAGGGCCTGCTAGAACACCATTCAATCTCGCGAGAACACTACGTGGAAATCGCTAAATCCCTCACTCTAGATGCGGGAGAAAGCCTGATTGATGCGATTACCAAAAGAGGACTCGGCATCTGGGGTCGTCGATCCACCCTTGGGCTGGATTTACTGCCTATCCATGTGGATCTGGTCAAGTTCTACAAATACCTAGCGACTGATATCCATCTTCAAGAGTTGGAAACTTTCGTTATCGAGTTAGAGCGAGAGCGCGAGATTTGTGCCATACCACTCAACACAGGCTTCTTTTTCTGTCGCACAAAAGAATCTCATCTGTCAAGCCTTGACGATCGTGCGTGGAGATCCGCTATCGGAGAGCGCCTAGAGGGCCGGATGTCATGGCTTTTAGCCATTTAGGGGTTATTTCATATCCCACCGTCACCCTGAAAACCCTGACAGGCTAAAGCCGGTCAGGGTTTTCAGGGCTGACTTCCTTCCGCTCAAACTTTTATCGTCAGGGTTTTTAGTCATCGCTCGATTTCGAAGAAATGAGCGAACAAATCTTGATTTCCTTCCGTGATTTATCCCTAGATTTCTTCATTTGGTTTATTTGTTTGTTTGTTGGCAGCGCCCGCGATCTGCTCGAGCATTGCTCTCGATGAGGGCTGACGACCGAAACGTTTGCCTAGCCGATGGCATTTCTGTCCACAGAAGTGGACAGAAATGGAGTGGAAAATGACTGAATCACCTGTTGTTAGAGAGTTGAATACCCCAACCGTTGGATGGGTTCCAATCTCACTTGATTTCGGACGCGACGAGGCCTTTGCCGATATCGAAGACGAGAATCTAACGCTGGCTGCGGCTGGCCTCATGGTTGCGGCTTTAGCAGCGTGTCTCTCAAAAGATGAAGATTGGGTTAGTCGAAATGAAGTGCTTCGATCTCTAATCCCGGGAACTAAAGAGTCAAAGTTGGCTGCCGCTGAGGCCTTGTGCTCGGTAGGGCTTTGGGCCCCAGAGTCTAGAGGTGGCAGGGACGGTTGGCTAGTTGGTGTCGCAAGTTCCCTGGCGGCCAAGCGAGAGCGATTTGAGCACGCCTCGAACGCGGCAAAAGTCAGGTATCGAAAATCTCAAGAGCGGTCTTTGACGCAAAGGGCTGTCGAGGAAAGTGAAGCCGAAAACCCGTTCTAACTTTCGGGTTTTTGATCTTTGGGGAGTGGGCCATTTTCGTCCCACTCCTCAATAAATCCCCGGTCCCTATCTCGGAAGAGTGTGTCGAGCAAGCCTTTCATAGGTGCGACCATCGGGCGCAAGTCATCGTGAATGTAAACGGCTCGCGTGATGCTCACGGAGCCGTGCCCCAGAATCGAGGAGACTGCGTTGATGTTTGCTCCGTTCGCAATCATCATTGACGCCGCAAAGTGCCGCAGTGAATGTAGGGGAATGTAAGGAAGATTGAACTCCTGAAGAAGTTGCCTCCAGCGCTTGTTGTCACGTTGGTGGGTGATTGGGTGTCCATTGGGCAGAGTGAAAACCAGGTTGTTCATCCCTTTGCCAGGCATGGGATCCCACTTCTCAGATTTCTTCCACTCATTTTGTTGTTTCTTATGCTCACGGATGAGTTCGACGAGCCTTTTGTCTAGCGGAATGATTCGATGGCTATTTTCAGATTTCGTTCTGTCGTCAATGACCCAGGTCTTCTTTTGTTTGCCCACAAAATCAGGCTGTAGTTGTTGCTTGATTATGACTCTGGGAGTATCAGTTTGTGCCTCAAGTGTGTAACTGAAGCAATCCCAAGTGAGTCCCAAAACTTCCGATTGTCGGCATCCAGTAGCCATCGCGAAAATCCAGCGCAACTCGTCTGGACGGCCTTTCAGATAGAGTGCAAGATTCTTCGCGACATACTTCTTCTTCTCGAGAACCTCAGCATCCTTTTTGACCTTGGGCTTTGGCGGTGGCTCCAGGCCGTAGGCGGGGTTGGCGAAAATGTACTCCTTTTCGACCATAGAGTATTTGAAAATCATGGAGACTATGCCGTAGATCGCTCGCCTGTTGCTGAGTCCGAGTTTTGGCACTTGCTGGCGTCCAACTACTTTTCCAAAATCGTCTTTTACGAGACCGTCACGCTGCAGTTGCTTCAAGTCCGAGAAGAAGTCCCTCACGTCTACCCTTGTGATGCTTCTGATGGGCATTCTGCCCAATCTTGAATCATGGATGTAGAGCCGGATCAAAGTTTCGTATTGCTTTGCTGTGGAGGGAGCAATCCCCTTGCTCTCTTCGTCCAGGCTTTTCTTCCAGCGGAACCATTCGTCGGCGACATCCTGGAAGAAGTGCTCTTTTTCGCCCTTCTTCAGGGGCACATCTTGCTCAGGAGCGATGCCCAACTTGGCAAGGTGGCGAAGGTAGTTCAGTTCGCGACGTTGGATCGCTTCCTCTGGAGTTTGCCCTGAGCCAGTTATCTGTTTCGACCTGCGCGCCTTCGCATCCCAACTGATTGTTCTGGTCGCTCGATAAAACGGCTCTGTTCCGTCCTTTGGTCGGACGAGGAAGACCGAACCCTCACCCCGTTTCTTTGGCGCTGTTTTTGCTGCCCAAAGTTCATCATTCGTTCTTCGCCCCATACATCTCACTATAGGGAATAAGTAGCAAGAAACTAAGCAAACTGAGCAAGGCTGCACTTTGAGAGTTTGGACAGGGAGAATGAGAAACGCCTAAACCCCAATGAGTAAAGGGGTTTAGGCGTTTTGCTTCGATTTGGATTTCTGTCCAAATCGCGGCCGCGGAGAATAGAGGATTCGAACCCCCCTACCTTCTGATCCGCAGTTACGTGGAGCTACAGTTGCGCACGCACCTGCCCGAAGGCTTCACGGAATCGTTCGTGTTGCATAATGAACCACCGAATCTGCTGTTCCCAATCGGCACTATCGCCGAAGGCGCCGGGAGTGCGGACAGAAATGCTGCAGTGTTTGCGCGAATCATCCCACTCCAACTCATGGCCGAATAGTGCCTCGATATTTTGGCGGCGGTTCTCAAAACGTTCGAAACGATCTTGATTAAGTTCGCCATCTGACGAAGTAAAGGCAAGTCGAGCGACAAGTTCGCCGCCTTTGCTGAAGAACGACGTGAAGCTGATGCTACTGATTCCCGTTGACAACGCGTACCAATTTTGAGGCTGGCCATTCTTCGCATTGGTCCAGTCCGGATGTGCTTCGCGAATGCGCTGAAGGTAAAGGTTCCAGAATTCCTTCTGTTGTTGGCCGCGTTCGCCAATAATTGCGTCATTAGCTTTCGCACGCGTTTGTTTTTGCCATTCATTGGGCTGGGCAACGACCGTAAAGTGTGGTGCGGCGATGGAATCATCGATCTGCACCGCAGAAACTTCGACGGCGAAAAACCGAATTCCTTCCACGGTTCCGTCGTTTAACCACCGCACGGCGCTTAAATGTTCTTCGCGGAAGTTCGTCGATATCCAGATGATGTAGCTGGCATTGGTTCCACCCGCATAGGTCATCAACTGGCCAAGATGCCGGTGGTCGCTTTGTTCCAACTGATTCTCGACAATCACAACCTCTTCTGATTCGGCAATTGTGCCAATAAGGTCGAGCGAGTAGTTGCCCACGGCATGTTCTGCGCGGTGAAGATCCAGGTCAAGCCCCAATGCCTGCGACAGCTCATCGGTGTTGGCCAATAGCCATGGTGTGAAGTCGCGTGCCTCGTCGGGCCAGACGGAGCGGATATCAACCGTGCGCAATTTGCCGAGCTTCATGGAAAATCCTTCGTCGCGAATAGAACAGACATTTCCCTCATGCTAGCTAATTCCTCGACATCGGCGTGGAGGCCAAATTGCGTCGACTAGCTACTGCCCCAGATCAAACTCCTCGGCGGCCCGGCGGTCGTATTCGTTGCGCACCGCGTGATAGTCGTTCCACGCGTCGTCGTCTGTGCCGCCCAGCGCAAAGGCGCGGTCATGAAGTTCGGAGGCTTCAGGCCATCCGCCCTCCAGCGCTTGGGCCAGGGTATCTAGCTCCTGCATGCGCCGGCGAAGCTGTTCCAGATCGCAGTCAAACAGTGAGGGAATCGAGGCACCGGCCGGGTTGAACGTCATGAGGCGCTGCTCCTTCGGTCGCGGGTGTACCCGCGAAAAGCGGGCGACCAAAGCCTATCGATTCCCGCCGTCCACGGTGTCGACGATATTGCCGCATGGCTCCTCGCGATCGTCACGAATGCCCCGCCAACACACACGTGCCCGCCACCGAACTTCGGCAGCGGGCACGTGAGTGAAGCGAATCGAGGGCGGCGCCTCGGTGACGCGTGTCGTGTTAGCGAACGACCTCGTCCAGGGGCTTGCGCACGCGGGGAGCAACCTCGCGTTCATAGAGGCCGCCCTCGGGCAGGCGGTCGGCGTCGCCGCGAGGGCCTACGGTCATCACCGAGGTGACCTCCCAGGGGCTTTCGACGCCCAGCTTCTCGGCGATCGCGGCGGCGTCATAGCCACCCATCTGGTGCACGAAATAGCCGTCGGCGGTGGCCTGCACGGTGAAGTGCGCCACGGCCTGGCCCAGGTCGTACTGGGCATACGTGTTGGGCTTGCCGTCGGCCGTCACGACCTCGGCGAGGTTCACCACCAGCGCGGCGGCATCCGGAGCCCATGCCGAGTTGTATCCCGCGAGGGCACCGGCGATGGCGTTGAACGTGTCGTCGCCGCGGAAGCCCACGATGAACTGCCAGGGCTGCAGGTTGTTTGCCGAAGGCGCCCAACGGGCGGCCTCGAACGAGGCACGCAGGTCGTCGATCGTCAGAACCGCGGTGGGGTCGTACGAGCGGGGGCTCCAACGGGTGGCCAGAAGGTCCACGATGGGGGCTTCGGTTACGGCGGTACGGCTCATAGTTTTCTCCTTGGGTTTACGAAATCTGTGCTGCGGAAACGGCGAGCGAATCGCCATCGGGGGCAACGTCTACTGCAACGGTCTGACCGTCGCGAATATTCCCGGCAATCAGGGCAGTTGCCAAACGGTCATCAATCTCGTGCTGCATCAGGCGGCGCAGCGGGCGGGCGCCATAAATGGCGTCGTATCCGCGTTCGGCCAGCCACATGCGGGCATCGGGAGTGACAGCGAGGGCCAACCGGCGTTCCTTCAGGCGCGCCTCGAGTCGATCCACCGTGATGTCCACAATCTGGGCCAGGTCGATGCTGGACAGCGGCGAGAAGATCACGATGTCGTCCAGGCGGTTGATGAACTCGGGCTTGAACGCGTGGCGCACGGTCTCGTGAACGGCGGCCTTCTTGGAATCCCAATCCAGATCCGGGTCCACAAGGAAGTGCGAGCCCAAGTTCGAGGTCAGGATCAGGATGGTGTTCCGGAAGTCCACGGTGCGACCCTGGCCATCGGTCAGTCGCCCGTCGTCCAGAACTTGCAGCAAGATATCGAAGACCTCGGGGTGGGCCTTTTCCACCTCGTCCAGCAGAATCACCGAGTAGGGGCGACGGCGCACGGCCTCGGTCAGCTGCCCGCCCGCCTCGTATCCGATGTATCCGGGAGGGGCACCAATCAGCCGCGAGACGGAGTGCTTTTCGCCGTATTCGCTCATGTCGATGCGCACCATGGAGCGCTCGTCGTCGAACAGGTAATCTGCCAGGGCCTTGGCCAGTTCGGTCTTGCCCACGCCGGTCGGGCCGAGGAACAGGAACGAGCCGGTGGGGCGGTTGGGGTCCGAGATTCCGGCGCGCGTGCGGCGTACCGCATCGCTGACGGCCTTGACGGCATCCACTTGACCAACGAGGCGCTTGCCCAGTTCGCGCTCGAGCCCCAGTAGCTTCTCGGTCTCGCCCTGTGTCAGGCGGTCGACGGGAACGCCGGTCCAAGCGGCCACCACCGCAGCGATGTCCTCTTCCGTGACCTGGTCGTTGACCATGCGGTCGCCCGACTGTTCCGCCGATTCGGCGCGCTCGATACTGGATTCGATCCCGGGAATGGTCTCGTAGTTCAGCTTCGCGGCCTTTTCGTAGTTGCCCTCGCGCATGGCGCGGTCCAGTTCGATACGGGCTTCGTTGAGCTTCGTTTTCAGATCGCCCACGCCCTGCAGCGACGCCTTTTCGGCAGCCCAGCGCTCGTTCAGCGTGGCCAGGACGGCACGCTTCTCTTCGAGGTCGACGCGCAACTTGGCCAGACGCTCACGCGAGGCCTCGTCTTTCTCTTTCTTCAGCGCCAGTTCCTCGATCATCAGGCGGTCTACGGCACGCTTCAGTTCGTCGATCTCGATGGGCGAGGATTCGATCTCCATCTTCAAGCGGCTGGCGGCCTCGTCGACAAGGTCAATCGCCTTGTCGGGCAGTTGGCGCGAGGTGATGTAGCGATTCGAGAGCGTAGCGGCAGCCACCAGAGCGCTGTCGGCGATGACCACCTTGTGGTGCGCCTCGTAGCGTTCCTTCAGACCACGCAGAATCGCCACCGTGTCCTCCACACTGGGTTCGCCCACATAGACCTGTTGGAACCGGCGCTCCAGCGCCGCATCCTTTTCAATAAATTCGCGGTATTCGTCCAGCGTCGTCGCGCCAATCAGGCGCAGCTCGCCGCGCGCCAGCATGGGCTTCAGCATGTTCGCCGCCGCCACGGAACCCTCGCCGCCGCCCGCGCCCATCAGTGTGTGCAGCTCGTCGATGAACGTAATGACGCGGCCCTCGGAGTCGTTGATTTCCTGCAAAACGGCCTTCAGGCGCTCTTCGAATTCGCCGCGGTATTTCGCGCCGGCCACGAGTGCCGCGATGTCGAGGGAAATCAGGTCTTTGTTTTTCAGCGAATCGGGAACATCGCCCGACACAATGCGCTGGGCGAGGCCCTCGACGACCGCGGTCTTACCCACGCCGGGCTCGCCGATCAACACCGGGTTGTTCTTGGTACGCCGAGTCAGCACCTGCGTGATCCGACGAATTTCCGCATCGCGGCCGATCACGGGATCGAGCTTTCCCGTCTTCGCGATCTCGGTGAGGTTCACACCGTACTGTTGCAGCGCGGTCTTGTTATCTCCCTGACTGGTGGGAGCGCCTTGCATGTTTGCCATGATGTCTCCTTGCGGGTTGTGGCGTTGTCGCGCCGAAAAATGTGGGTCAGCGGTTCCAGGGCAGCTCTCGCCACAGAACAACTTGGTTGGATCGTTTGATTCGCGTGCCGGCTTTCACCGACACCACGTCGCCGCGGGTTCCGGCCGCAAACACACGGCTGCCGGGGCGCTGCAGGATTTCATCGGCGATTGCGGCTTCCAGTTCGCGCACGCGGGCCGACAGGTGTTGCACCTGATTCTCTAGTTCCACAATGCGGCGAATGCCCTCGAGGTTCAGTCCCTCGTTCGACAGCTTCGCCACCTCGCGCAACTGCACAATGTCGCGCATCGAATAGCGCCGCGATTGTCCGGCGGTGCGGGTGGGGGAAACAAGCCCCAGCCGGTCGTACTGGCGCAGGGTCTGCGGGTGCATGCCGGTCAGTTCCGCGGCGGCGGCGATGGGGAAAATCGGGTCGTCTTCCGTCATCTGTCTGCCCTCTAGATCTCGGCCTTGGAATACAGGGCGTCGCGCGGGTTGCCCTCGTCGACGGTCTCACGGAATTTCTCGATCAGCCCGCGGGCCGCCTCGGAAATGTGTTCCGGCGTGACAATCAGCAGGGTGGCCAGGAGGTCGCCCGACTTGCCCTTGGTGTCGATTCCTCGACCGCGAACACGAAGCACGCGGCCGCTGGGGGTTCCCGGGTTGACCTTGATCTTCACGCGGTCGCCGCCCAGCGTGGGCACTTCGACCGTTGCGCCCAGGATGGCCTCGGAGATGGTGATGGGAACGTCGACGCGCAGGTTGATGCCGTCGCGCACGAACACGGGGTGATCCGTAACGCTGACGGTCAGCACGAGGTCACCGGCGGGTCCGCCCGTGGTGCTGCGTTCGCCCTTGCCGCGCACTCGAATCTTCTGGTTGTCGGCGACACCGGCGGGAACAGCGATGTGCAGGGGCTTGAGGCCCGTGCGATCCACCGTGATCTCGCCACCGCGTGCTGCGGTTAGCAGATCGATGGTCACCGACGCCACAATGTCCACGCCCTTGCGGGGCTGGCTGGGGCGACCGCGGCCCGCGCCGGCGCCGAACGGGTTGCCCCCGCCACCACCGAACAAGCCGCTGAACAGATCGTCGGCACCGGATTCGTAGCGCATACGCTGCCCGCCGAACATTCCACCGAACATGTCCTCGAACCCGCCGCCGGCGCCGTTACCCGAGGTAAATCGGGCACCGCCACCCATGGCGCGAACCTGGTCGTATTCCGCACGCGACTGAGAATCCGAGAGCACCGAATAGGCCTCGCTGATTTCCTTGAACTTCGACTCGGCGACCGTATCGCCCGGATTCGAGTCCGGGTGATACGTGCGCGCGAGCTTGCGGTAGACCTTCTTCAGTTCCGCATCCGAGACGTCTTTCGAGACGCCGAGGATTGCGTAAAAGTCCTTATCGAACCAATCTTGGCTCGCCATGCGGCGTCCCTCCTTTCGGGTGAAGTATTAGTCCTGAGGCACCTGAACGGCGACCTTGGCGGGGCGAAGCAGGCGCTCGCCCAGCAGGTAGCCCACCTCGACGACATCGGCGACGGTTTCGCCCTCGGCGCCCGCGAGCGGCAGACGCACGATGGCTTCGTGACGGTTGGGATCGAAGTTCTCGCCCTTTTCGCCCACAGCCGCGAGGCCGAAGCGCTCGAAGCCGGTACGAATCTTCTGGGCCACGATTTCCAGCGGGCTGCCCGCCAAATCTCCGTGGCCTTCGGCACGGTTGAGGTCGTCGATTGCGGGGAGCAATGCGCGGATGACCTCGGCAATGACTGCCTCGCGGTTTGCCTGGCGGTCGCGTTCCACGCGGTTGCGGAAGTTCGCGAGTTCGGCCTCGGCGCGCGCGGCGCGGTCGCGATATTCCTCGACCAGGTTGCGCTCTACTTCACTAAGGAGCGCCTCGAGCGTTTCCTCTGCCGAGCTTTCCGTGGCGTTGTCGGTGGCACCCGATTCGGGCGCGGCCTCGGCCTCGGGGGTGACGCCGTCCGGCGCCTCCCCCTCGGCGGGCTGAGTGTTCTCGTTGTCGGTCATGACTACTTCTTGTCGTCCTCGTCGTCCACAACCTCGGCGTCTACGATGTTCTCGTCATCCTCGGGTGCGGCATCCTCGGCAGGAGCAGCCTGTTCTGCGGCGTACAGTGCCTCGCCCAACTTGCTCTGGCTGGCGCTGAGGGTGTCCGAAGCCTTGGCCACGGCCTCGTCGTCAGTTCCGGCCAGTGCGGCCTTCAGCGCGTCGACGTCGGCACGGACCTCGTTCTTCACATCGTCGGGCAGCTTGTCGGCGTTCTCGTCGAGGATCTTCTCGACCGAGTACACCATCTGCTCGGCTACGTTGCGCTTCTCGGCGTTGTCACGCCGCGCCTTGTCCTCGGCAGCGTGTTCTTCGGCCTCGCGCACCATGCGCTCGATGTCTTCCTTCGACAGGGTCGAACCACCGGTGATGGTCATCGACTGCTCCTTGCCGGTGCCCTTGTCCTTCGCCGACACGTGGACGATACCGTTCGCATCGATGTCGAACGTGACCTCGACCTGAGGCACGCCGCGGGGTGCGGGGGCGATACCGGTGAGCTCGAAGTTGCCCAGCGACTTGTTGTCGCGAGTGAAGTCGCGCTCGCCCTGGAAGACCTGAATCGATACCGAAGGCTGGTTGTCGTCGGCAGTCGTGAAGGTTTCCGAACGCTTGGTGGGGATCGCGGTGTTGCGCTCGATCAGCTTGGTCATGATGCCACCCTTGGTCTCGATTCCGAGGCTCAGAGGGGTCACGTCGATCAGCAGAACGTCCTTGCGCTCGCCCATCAGCACGCCGGCCTGCAGCGATGCACCCACGGCCACAACCTCGTCGGGGTTGACGCCCTTGTTGGGCTCCTTGCCGCCGGTCAGCTTCTTTACCAGTTCGGCAACGGCGGGCATACGAGTCGAACCACCCACAAGTACAACGTGTGCGATCTCGTCGACAGACACCTTGGCTTCGCGAATGACGTCCTCGAAGGGCTTACGGGTGCGCTCGATGAGGTCTGCGGTCAGTTCTTCGAACTTGGCACGCGTCAGAGTCTCGTCGAGGTTCGCCGGGCCGTTTTCCGTCAGCGACAGGTACGGCAGCTGAATGGTGGCGCTCATCGAGCTGGACAGTTCCTTCTTGGCCTGCTCGGCAGCTTCCTTCAGACGCTGCTTCGCGATCTTGTCGCTCGAGACATCGACACCCGTGGTTTCCTTGAAGCGCTTGGCCAAGTAGTCCACAACGCGGGCATCCCAGTCGTCGCCTCCCAGTCGGTTGTCACCGCTGGTTGCACGCACCTGGATGGTCGAGAAGTCTTCGTCCTTGCCCACTTCGAGCAACGACACGTCGAACGTTCCACCACCAAGGTCGAACACGAGGATGAGCTCGTCTTCCTTGCCCTTGTCCAGGCCATAGGCCAGCGCGGCAGCGGTGGGCTCGTTGATGATGCGCAGGACGTTCAGACCCGCAATCTCGCCGGCTTCCTTGGTGGCCTGGCGCTCGGCGTCGTTGAAGTACGCGGGAACGGTGATAACCGCGTCGGTCACCTTTTCACCCAGGTAGGTCTCGGCATCACGCTTGAGCTTGCCCAAGATACGGGCGGAGATTTCCTGAGGGGTGTACTTCTTGTCGTCCATCTCGATGGTCCAGTCAGTGCCCATGTGACGCTTCACCGATGCGATGGTGCGGTCCACGTTGGTCACGGCCTGACGCTTTGCGGTTTCACCGACGAGTACTTCGCCATCCTTGGTGAACGCCACGATCGAGGGAGTGGTGCGGAAGCCTTCCGCGTTCGCAATAACGGTGGGTTCGCCACCTTCAAGCACGGCAACTACCGAGTTGGTGGTTCCGAGGTCAATACCGACTGCACGAGCCATGGTGTGTCCTTTCCGCCCGAGGGCGATTTCTGTTCGCTGTTGCGAGGAAGTTAGTGACGGCGACATCTTTCGAAGTTGAGCCGTCTGGTATCAAGTTTGAACCCTGTGGATAACTTTGTCAAGCCCGGAGGCTAAGAACTTGATAAGAGGTGACTCAAGTCTGAGATATTCTGTGGCCCGCGCTGTGGGACTTTATCGCCGGCGACCCCCTTGTGGCCCACAACGCATCGTTCGACATGGGCGCACTATTCGATGCCGCGGGGTTCCTGAATCTGACCATTCCACCCACGCCGTACTTTTGCACGGTCGTCATGTCGCGACGGATTTTGTCGCTACCCAGCAATCGGCTGGCCAACGTTGCCGAATACTTTGGCGTGCCTCAATATGCAGCACACCGTGCGGGCGACGACGCCCGGGTCGCCGGTGAAGTTGCACTGCACCTTCTGTCCGCGGCCGGGCTCGACTGGTTCGATGCCCTGCCGGACGCACTGCAGATTGCGCCGGGGCACCTGGACACCGATCGCAATATTGGCACGAAGCGCATCACGGAATTCTCGGACCACACCACGTCGTTGCGGCGCCAGTATCCGCGTTTCTAATCAACTACTTTCCACTGGTTCATTGGTGGATAAGATTCTTACAACCCCTCGAAAGGACTTCATCATGAACAACACCGCACGTAAAATCGGCGCGGCGTTCGGCCTCGCAGCCATCGCCGGTCTCACTGTTGCACTCCCCGCCTCGGCCGCCACTACGGGCGAGTGGGGAACATGGTCCGGTGGCGCCGACAGCTTTGACTACGACTTGACCTACACCGACCCCGCATTTATTGGTGCAGGTCTCGACTACAGCGATGTCGATTACATTGACATTTACAGCCCGTCGTCCGAGGAAGAGGGCTTCACGATTGACGATCCGCTGGGCGCACTGATTGGCGCAAACGCCGATTCGACCGACGAATTGTTCCTGAAGATTGAGACATTCGCGGATAACAGCGTCGCAGCAAACGTTAACATCACGTTCGATTCGCCCGTTCCCGCCGGTCAGTTAGTTCTGGCGCTCAGCGACATCGACTCGGACTGGTCGCGCATCACCATGACCAACGCCGAGGGCGAAAACCTCACGGGCGACGAGATCATTGGTTCGGCTACCCAGACCGGCTTCAACTGGGCTGACCCGTCCTCTGCCACCGATATCCCCGTTGTCGAGGCATACGAACTCGAAGCCGTTCGCATGTTTGATGCACCCGACGGCACCGACGGATCCACTGGCTGGATTCGCCCTTCCGATTCGGTTGCCACGGTCAGCATCCAGATCTACACCGAAGACAACAACGTCAGCTCGCAGCGCCTGTGGATCGGACAGGTAATCGAGGCAGTCGAAGACAACACCGAGGCGCTTGCCGACACCGGCGCCAGCGACTCGCTGTACGTGGCAGCCGCAGCTGGTGGCGCACTGGTTGCACTGGGTGGCCTCGTCGCCGTCCGCCGTCGCCAGGCGTAATCGCCCTCGCACCGCACTTACGTGATGACCCCTGCGCACTGTGCGCAGGGGTCATGACAGTTAATGCCATCAATCTCACGATCTAGTTCGTGACGATGTCTGTCGACGTGGCAAATCGATGACCGACACGAATTGGTTCACCATGGTCCTCTTCAACAAGGTGAACAACTAGTAGCCCGACCGCCATCGCATACCGGCGAATTGTCGATAATTTCGGGTCATTCTCTGCCCGCTCAAAAGCAGCAACTGCCGGTTGGGATACGCCCATTCGTTCGGCCACTGCCCCCTGGGAAATACCTTGTCGCTTCCGCGCCGCCACGAGTTCCGCGAGAAAGTTCGCATCGTTGCGTACCAGAATGCGAGCCCGTCGATCGAGGGGCGTGTCGAATTCGTCGAAGTCGCTCATTGCTTTCATAAATTGCAGTTTATTATTGCTTACCTAATCCATCAACCGGAAAATCCCAATTTGTGAACTTCCCTTGTGCGCAACGACGAGCTGCTATATCAATTTCGACGTCTTGCATGTCTTTGACTGCACGATCGGACGCGTGTGCTGTCGACTTGATGTGCAGGTGAAGCCCCACTCCAACTGCGCCCAAAATCTCTGGCTCGATGAAGTACAAGCGAACAAGGCCCACTCCACGCATTTTCAGAAGAATCTCAAATAATTCATATGACGGATTGCGCTCGATTCTTCTAATGTCCCGAACTTCGGCCAATGTTGCGTCCGTGTATTCGCGCAATCGTTGAAGAAGCTCCTGGCGCGCAAGCGCGAGGAGGTGTTCGTCATGAACACCGTTCAGCTGCAGCGTTTCCGTGAAGAATTTCGCAAGTCCTTTGCCGTGTTCCGCCTTGTACCAGTGAAAGATAAGGGGCGCGTTGTGTGGGTCACAGGCTCGCGAAGTGCCCATCGCTCGACGAATCACCACCTACCTCATTTCACGTATTTCTCAGATAATACGAGTGCTTCCTCACGTGTACGCGTTATCCACAAGTTAACAAACGAGCGCGGTCAGAATGCATCGTTCGCCTGTAGGTAGGTGCAGATTCACAAAGAAACGGTAGCGTGAATGCCATGTCCGCCACTGTTGCCGCCACCCCCGTTCGCATCCCCCGCATCCAGGTGCTGTCCTGGGCACTGTGGGACTGGGGCACCTCGGCGTTCAGCACGATCATCACGACCTTCGTATTTGCCACGTACATCGTGTCGGATTACTTTGTGCCGGCCGATGTCCTCGCGGCCTACGAATCCGCGGGTGGTGACGGTGTAGCCACCGGCGCTGCCCTCGCCGCATACGAGACCGCCAAGGCCACGCTGACCAGCAATGTCGCGTGGGCCCTTGCCGCGGGCGGGCTCGTTGTGGCCGTGGTCGCACCGCTGATCGGTGCACGATCGGATGCCGGCGGTAACCGCAAGAAGTGGCTGGGCGTCAACACGGGATTGGTCATCGTCCTTACGGGCGCCATGTTCTTTGTTGAAGGCAAGCCCGAGTTCTTTCTGGTGGGCGCGGCGATGCTGGCGGCCTCGACGGTCTTCTATGAAATCGCGAATGTGAACTACAATGCGATGCTGCTGCAGGTGTCCACGCCCACGAACATGGGCCGCGTCTCGGGCTTTGGCTGGGGCATGGGATACATCGGCGGAATCGTCGTGCTGCTGATTGCGCTGGCAGGATTCATTCTGGGTGATGGCCCCTATTGGTTTGGCGTGACGGCCGATAACGGCCTGAACATTCGCGTGCTGGCCGTGTTGGCCGCGGTGTGGTCGCTGCTGTTTGCGTTGCCCATTCTGCTGGCGGTCCCTGAGAGCGTGGCAAACGGCGAGGCGAAGGCTGGGTTTGTGGAATCGTACCGACGCCTGTTCGCACGTATTCGCCACTATTTCCGCAATGACCGCCCCACCTTCTATTTCCTCTTGGCGAGCGCCGTGTTCCGCGATGGACTGTCTGCCGTGTTTGCATTCGGCGGCATCCTTGCAGGTTCAGTGTTCGGCCTGGAGTACACCGAGGTCATTCTGTTCGCGGTGGCGGGAAATCTGGTCGCGGGTATCGGTGTGTTCCTGGGTGGCTGGATCGATGACAAGTTGGGTTCGAAAATCGTCATCGTCGGCGCGCTGATCGGCCTGATTATCACCGGCACCGCCCTGTTCGTTCTGCACGACGGTGGCGCTGGAACGTTCTGGGTGGGTGGCCTGCTGCTGACCTTCTTCGTTGGACCCGCGCAGGCATCGGCCCGCGCGTTCGTCGGCCACCTCGCACCCGTTGGCCAGGAAGGTGAGCTGTTCGGCCTGTACGCCACGACCGGTCGTTCCATCAGTTTCCTCGCACCCACACTGTTTGCGGTCCTTGTGGGAGCATTCGGAGGCGCACACTTCGGCATCCTCGGAATCGTGATTGTCTTGGCGGCCGGTCTGGCGCTCATGCTGCCGCTGCGTGCGACATACACGCGTTAGTGATTGTGGCTTTAGGCGTCGTGAGCAATCGCCCGTGCACCGAGCGGCTCTAGACGGTGGCCGTCAACGGCTCGGGAAGCGCGGTGGGCGACACATCGCCACGCAGACGCTTCAGCAGCACCTCGGCGCTAATCAGGCACATGGGCAACCCGATGCCAGGGATCGTCGAGGAACCCACGTAGTACAGGCCGTCCACGCGCGAACTGATGTTGCTGCTGCGGAACAGTGCCGACTGGCTCAGCACATGAGCCGGGCCCAGCGCGCTGCCCATCCAGGCGTTCAGATCACCCTGGAAATCGCCGGGGCCCACCGTGCGGCGCACCACAATGCGTTCGCGGAAGTCGGGGATGTTCGCCCACTCGGCAATCGCGTCAATCGTGCGCTCGGCCACGTCTTCGATGATCGGATCGCCCGCACCGTCCATTCCACCGCGGCCCATCGACGGGTCGGCAGGGCAGGGAACCAGCACGAAAATGTTGGTGTCGCCCGCGGGTGCCACGCTGTCGTCGGTCACGCTGGGCATGCACACATAGAACGAGGCAGGGTTGGGCATTGTGGGATTGTCGGTGAAGATCTGCCCGAAGTTCGATTCCCAATCCTTGATGAAGAACAGGTTGTGGTGAATCATTTCGGGAATCTGTCCCTTGACACCCAGGTACAACAGCACCGCACCCGGGCCCGCCACCTTCTTGTCCCAGTACGACTCGGGGAAGGTCTGGAGCTTTTCCGGCAGCATGGTGGTTTCGGTGTGGTGCAGGTCGGCGCCGGACACCACGATGTCGGCGGTCAGGATGTGTTCTTGGCCGTCGGCATCGGTGTACTTCACGCCCGTCGCACGTGGCTTAAATCCGGTCTCTTCGACCGTGATCTGGCTGACGCGCGCATTGGTGATCACCGTGACGCCGTGCGATTCCGCGATGTCGCGAATGGACTCGATCACACGAGTGAAGCCACCCTGGGCGTACAGCACACCGTCGTTCAGATCGAGGTGGCTCATCAGGTGGAACATGCTCGGGGCGTTGTACGGGCTCGAACCCAAGAAGACGGCGGGGTATCCCAGAATTTGCCGTGCGCGCAAAGACTTCACGAATCGCGACACGAATCCATAGATGGGCGAGGTCAGAAATCGGAACAGCTTGCCGATACGCACCAACACGGGCTTCACCAACAGGGGCGTGATTTTTTCGAACGAGCTATAGAGAAAATACTTCACGGCGATGTTGTAGGTGTCTTGGGCGGAATCGATGTATCGATCCACTGCCGCACCCGCCCCCGGCTCGAGCGACTCGAAGACGGCAATGTTGTCCTCGCGCTTCGCCCGAATATCCACATGAGGCGCGGGCTCACCGGGCGCGATTTCGCCAGGTTCGGGCTCGAAGTACACGCGGTATCCCGGGTCCAAGAGGCCGAGGTTCAGCTGCTCTGCGGCCGACGTGCCCATCAACTTATAGAAGTGGTCGAATACCTCGGGCATCAGGTACCAGCTGGGGCCGGTGTCGAAGCGGAAACCCTCGTGTTCCCACATGCCAGCGCGACCACCCACATTGGGCAGCGCCTCGAGCAGCGTTACTTTCCGCCCGTCCTTCGCCAGCAACGCCGCGGCAGATAGGCCGCCAATGCCGCCGCCAATGATGATGACCGAACGTCCGTTGTCCATGGTGTTCCTTTAGTTAGCCGAGGCGCGCAGCGGGCGAATGCCCAGCAGAATCTTTGCGGCAATGAGGTATTTGATGCTGTTGGGGACTCGAATTCGTGCGGCGAGCAGCCCCTGCGCAGGTGTTGCCCGCAGACGAACGGAGAGTTCCCGGAAGAAGTCGTGGGCCAGCGCGACGGCGCGGGCCGCATCACGCGGCAACATGGCGATGGTGGCATCGGCTGCCGCCAAATCGGCATCGATGTCGTCCAGAAGTCGGTTTTTGACCTCTTCGGTCAGTGTTGCCTCCGTGACCCCGGGGAAGTAGCTGCGGCCTAGACCGTCGGCATCGGCCGAAAGGTCACGCAGGAAGTTGACCTTCTGGAACGCGGCGCCCAACGAGCGGGCCCCCTTCACGAGGATGTGGCCCTCGTCGGCCGAAACGTGCCGGTCGCGCACAAAAACCGCCAAGCACATAAGCCCCACAACCTCGGCCGATCCATACACATAGGCGTCGAATCCGGCCTGGTCGTATTCGTGGTCCGTGATATCCATGCGCATCGAGGCAAAGAACGGTGCGGTCTCGGCGGACGTGATTCCGCACTCACGAGCCGAGAGCGCGAACGCGTGAATGACGAGGTTCGAGGAATAACCCGTGGCCATCGCGGCCTCGGTATCCGCCTCGAATTGATCGAGCGACGCCCGCACCGCGTCGGCGTTCAAACCGGCCTCGACAGCGACGCCGTCAACAATCTCGTCGGCAACGCGCACGAGAGCATAAATGTTGTCGATGTGCTGCCGTGATTCTCGCGACAAGATGCGCGAGGCCAGCCCAAACGACGTCGAATAGTCGCGAATCACGAGCGATGCTGACCGCTGGGCGACACGGTTGTAGAGGTCCAGACGATTCATGCACACCTCCGTGGCCAGTAACGTGTCCCGCCGCCGGGCGGGGATATTCGCGTATGTTCAGGATAGCCTGATACGCATGGAGACTCCTGAACTTGTGGTGCTTGTCGACGACGCGGGTACCCCGATCGGCACAGCCGAAAAGGCAACCGTTCACACCGACGACACGCCTTTGCACTTTGCCTTCTCGTGCCATGTCTTCAACGAGTCGGGCCATGTTTTGGTCACACGGCGGGCACTGACGAAGCTGACGTGGCCCGGAGTATGGACGAATTCGTTCTGTGGTCACCCCGCGCCAAACGAGTCACTCACCGATGCCATTGAGCGCCGCGCACTTCGCGAACTTGGTCTGTCGATCACCGACATCACCGAGGTGTTGCCCGACTTCCGGTATCGCGCCATCGACGATTCGGGAATTGTCGAAAACGAGATCTGCCCCGTGTTCACCGCGCGTGCCGTCGGTAACCCGAATCCCGCTGCCGATGAAGTCATGCAGTGGAAGTGGGTCGATCCCGCCGATTTGCGCACGAGTGCCGCTTCGGCTCCGTTTGCTTTTAGCCCATGGCTGGTGTGGCAACTCGAGCAGTGGCCCGCAGTGGAATAAGACGGACCCACGGAGCGGCTCGGCGTTGCCCGAGATATACCCCCTGGGGTATTATGATGGAAGTGACGTTTTTCGCTCGATTGGAGTACACATGTGCCAACAGGTGACCTGCCGCAAGTGCGGCAAAGCAACGTGGTCGGGGTGCGGACAGCACGTTGACATGGTGATGCGCGGTATCCCTAAGGCTCAGCGCTGCGAGGGCCACGAGAACGACCCCAAGGAACCGGGCTTCTTCGCAAAGCTTTTCGGCGCAAAATAGGCATTCGCCCGATAGTCTGAGGGTCTACCTTTCGAAAGGCCCCCCTTGACTATTTCACGCACCGCGCGCCGTACGGCCGCTGTTCTTGCTGGTTCGACCGCACTGGCACTGAGCCTGAGTGGTTGCTATGAACTGATGATCGGAAACGGAAACGGCGCAGGTAACTGCACCGGCGGCGATTTCACCCTCACGACTTCTCAGGATTCAGCGGGTAGCGAACTAACGATCACCTACACGGGACCAGCAGAAGCAAAACTGGCGTACACCGAGGCGTTCTACTCCGACGACGACTTCGGTGGCCTGGCGGCCAGCCGCGCCGTAACAATGGACAACGGCACCGTGCGATTCGTCGTGTTTGACCCCTCGACCGATGCGGGCTGGACCATCAGTGGCTCGGGTGCAAGCACAACCTATGAATTTGTGGGAACCGCACAAGAACTCATCGGCGCACGCGCCACCTCGCTGACCGAAGCCGACGTCGATGGATTTAACTCGTACGAGTTTGTCCCCGGCGCAATTCTGGTGAACTGCGATGGAGCAATCACCTCGAGCCCCATCGACACCGTGGCTACCGTCAACGACACGGATTACCTCGCAGCACCGGGCCTCGATGCTGGAGCACCTATTTTCCCTGGTCACATGAAGATTGAGCCCTTCGAGATCGTCAGCCAGGAGCCCATCGACGGCGGCATCCAAGGAACCCTGCGTTTCCCCGAGGGAACCGCAGCCTTGTTCGGTGACTTTGTCCCTGCTGGCTTGGCCACCGCAAGCCTGTACCTTGACAACACCGATGTACCGAACGATGACTTCGCAAATCTGTGGTTCGAGGCGCTGATGTCGGGCCAGAACGTAAGCCCGTCTCTCACCATCACCGGTGATTTGACTCTGGATAGCGACATCCCCTTCACCTTGGTGGGCGGCGATAGCCAGCAATTGGCCGACGGTGACTACAACGCGCTCTTCATCATTGCCGGTACCGAAAACGGCCGTGATTCAGGAAAGGTTGTCTTCATGACAATGAGCTACAGCGCCGAGGCAGGGCTCGCGATTACCGACGTGACCGGTGTAGTGGACCCTGAAGAAGAACCCGAGGAAGAGACCGAGGGTGAAGTCACCGAACTGGCCGACACCGGTGTTGACGCCGGCCTGACTGCGGGCATCGCTGCCGCGCTAGCGTTTGCGGGACTGGGCCTGGTTGTGGCTCGTCGTCGCACCTCGCGTCTGTAGTATCACCCACGTCGTAACGACGGAAGGCCGGACTCCTCACGGGGTCCGGCCTTCAACGTTGTACCGCTACTAGATTTCGGTGCGGTGGAAGTTCTGGAATGACCGCGACGCCGTGGGGCCACGTTGCCCCTGGTATCGGCTTCCGTATTCCGATGACCCATAGGGCTTCTCGGCGGCCGAGGTCAGCTGGAAGAAGCACAGTTGTCCGATCTTCATTCCCGGCCACAGCTTGATGGGAAGGGTCGCAACATTTGACAGCTCGAGCGTGACGTGGCCACTGAAGCCGGGGTCCACAAAGCCGGCCGTCGAGTGCGTCAGCAAGCCCAGGCGGCCCAGCGACGACTTACCCTCCAACCGCGCAGCGATGTCATCGGGAAGCGTGACGACTTCGTACGTTGCGCCCAGGACAAATTCACCGGGGTGCAGGATGAACGGCTCGTTCGGGTCGACCTCCACGGCACGAGTCAGTTCGGGCTGGTCCGCGGCGGGATCGATAAACGGATACTTGTGGTTATCGAACAGGCGGAAGAAACGGTCCAGGCGCACGTCGATGCTCGACGGTTGCACCATTCCCATGTCCAGGGGATCGAGTCCAACTCGGCCGGCCTCGATTTGGGCGCGGATATCACGGTCACTCAGCAGCATGCGGCAAGTCTATCGTTTGCTCATTTGAGCGGTATCCCGCGTGCCGCCCTGTGTAGCGAGGGCGATTGCCGGGCCGCGGCCTTTTGCGTGTCGGAGGTCGCACGTACACTGAAAGGGCATCAAGAGTTGCGACGGTAAGTACTCAGCTGGTCGCACAGCAACCCATTCTCACGTGTGGGTGCTCTGAGGGAAGATGCGGCCAGCCCGCCGGGATGGTCACACGTGGGCCGAGAGGCCCCTCGGAAACAAGGAGCACCCGAATGGCGACCATCTCGATTTGTGGGTCGTACCTACCAGGACACAACATTCACTGGATTCACGGCAGATTGACTCTCGAACGAACGCGCTACCCCGCGACGGTAACTGACCTGGGTGACGGTTGGTTGCATGTTCAGTATCTCGATGAGGAAATCGTGGGCTGGTGCCACAACAGCGATTCGTTGCTCGCCGCAATCGACAGCATCACCAACCCGTCCACCAATCAGGCCACGCCCTCGTCGGGACCGATGGTTCTCATCACGCCGCTTCCCGACGAAACGGTGATGTACGAACCTCGATTTCGCGTTCTCTATGTCACATGCCCCGGGCCTGATGGGACCCCCGGCGGATCACGCCAGTTGGGCTACATCGCCGAGGACCCCCGTCCTTGCGCACTGAAGACCGTGGAAAGGGGCGAATAATGCTGGGCGCGTTTTCCGTGGTGACTGGGGACAACCGGTCGCCGGTGATCATCCATATTCCTCATGCGGGCCTTCGCATTCCCCGTTCGGAGTTGCCGAGCTTCGTGCTGTCACCAGCCGACCTGAAAGCCGAGGCGCGTCGCATGGCCGACCTCGACACCCACGAGCTTGCCTTCCAGGTGCGTGACCGCAGCGGGTATCGGCCGTGGCTATTCCAGAACGAGATGTCCCGCCTGGTGATGGATCCGGAACGGTTCCCCGACGACTCCGAGATCATGAATCAGGTGGGCATGGGGGTCGTGTACATGCAGACATCGGACCGTCAGGTGCTGCGTCGGCCGGATCGCGTTCGTGATGCCCGCATTATTCGTGACTATTTCCTTCCGTATTCGCGGGCACTGACGGAAGTGGTGGCCCAACGCCTGGAAATTCATGAGACGGTGACGATCATCGATCTGCACACGTACCATGTTCAGCCCTTGCGTTACGAACTGGACCCGTATGCCCGTCGCCCCGAATTGTGTATCGGAACCGATCCATTCCACACCCCGCCTGAATTGGTGGACACGGTTAGGGCAGCGTTCGCGCAATCGGAGATTTTCGATGTGGCCCTCAACACCCCGTTCGCCGGAACCTATGTGCCACTGCGGTATTACCACCGCGAACCCCGAGTGCGATCGGTCATGCTCGAGATTCGCCGTGACTTCGTGAGTGACGCCCCCCGAGGCTCGGACCACTATTCCCTGGTGAGCGAGGCCATTCGGCAGGTGGTTCGGCAATTGAATGACGCGGCTGCTGTGGAATAAGGAGGAGCCGCTTGTGACACAGTAGTGTTAGTTTGTCCTGACAAAGTCGCAAGGAGCCCCATGCCCTCGTATCGCCTCGCCGCATCCGCCGAGATGCTGTTCACCGGACTGCCGTTTATCGATCGGGTTCGCGAAATCCATGGCCGCGGCCTCGATGTCGAAATCTGGGACTGGACGACAAAGGACCTTCCCGCACTTGCCGCGACCGGCGCGACCTTTGATTCGATGACCGGTTATATCGAGGGCGACCTGCTGGAAGACGACGGAATCGAGCGTTTCCTGCAGACGGCACGGGAATCAATCGAGGCGTCGCGCATCATCAACTGTGCGCGACTGAATGTGCACGGCACGGGACTGGATGGCAACGGCCAATCGATCCGCAAGCGTGAGGTAGTGACGGGGGTCGAGTGGCTGAAGGCTGCCGACACTCTGGCGCGTCTGGCTGACCTCGGCGCGAAGCATGATGCCGTCTTCATGCTCGAGAACCTCAATCTGCCGGTCGATCACCCCGGTACGCCGTTTGCCCTGGCCGCCGACACCATCGCGCTGGTGTCGCACATTGACAACCCGCACCTGCAGTTGAATCTCGACCTGTACCACGCGCAGATTGGCGAAGGCAACCTGATCGAGACCGTCCGTAAGGGGCTGCCGTGGATTGGCGAAATCCAGGTGGCCGATGTCCCCGGGCGCTGTGAACCCGGAACCGGCGAGATCAACTACGCGCGAATTGGTGCCGAACTCAAGGCCCTGGGATTCGACGGAGTCGTGGGCCTGGAAGGCTGGGCTTCGGGCGATTCGCACGAGGCGCTGTCCGCCTTTATCGCCGCGTTTGGTGACTAGCCCGGCAGTCGAGTGGGGCCAGCGGCGACGGTAAATCCCTAGTCCGCTGCGTCCAGAATCTGCGCCAAGGCCCGGCGGAAAGTGCTGGGCGGCTGCGCGCCAGAAATTCCCAGCACACCGTTGATTACGAAGAATGGCACACCGGTGACGCCAATCTGTGCGGCGGCATCGATATCAGCCTGAACCGCAGTGGCATACGCGTGCGATTCCAGCGCGGCGCGCGCATCGGATTCATCGAGGCCCACCTCGGCGGCCAGCGCCACCAGTTCGTCCACCTGTCCCACGTGTCGGCCTTCGGTGAAATGCGCGGCAAAGAGGCGCTCGGTCATCTGCGTTCCCAGGCCGCGCTCACGGGCGAAGTGCGTCAGTTCATGCGCCAGCGTCGTGTTCGTCATGACCATGTCGGCCATGTTGTAGGTCAGTCCCGCGTTGGCGGCAACCTGCACCACCCGTTCCGTCATTGCCACGACCTGTTCGCGATCCAGGCCCTTGGCTTGCACCAGATAATCGGTTTGTGTGCCAGGGTAATCGGTGGGCATCGCGGGATTCAACAAGTAGCTATGGAAATTCACCGCGACCTCGTGGCCTGGGTATTCCGCACGAAATTCGGCGAGCGCCGACTCGAGGTGTCGTTTCCCGATGTAGCACCACGGGCAGGCGATATCGGACCACACATCAATGACAATCGGTTCACTCATTCTTCGAGCCTATCCGCCGGTTGAGTACAACGCCGCGCGTCCGACAACAGGTGAGCGTGGTCCACTCAACGGCGCAGAGGTCTCTCTGGTTACACTGACAACCATGAAGGTACTTGTTACCGGCGGCGCCGGATACATCGGTTCGCACGTCGTTCGTCTGCTGCAGCAGCGTGGCGACCAGGTTCTGGTGCTCGATGACATGAGCGCGGGCGTGCCCGCTCGGATCGGCGATGCGGTGGCCCATCATCTCGACCTCGCGGCACCGGGAGCGCACGACGCTCTGGTCTCGATTCTGCGCAACGACGTGGACGCCGTCATTCACCTTGCGGCACGCAAGAAGGTGGGCGAATCGGTCGAACTTCCCGAGTGGTACTACGCGCAAAACGTGGGCGGGCTGGCCACTCTGCTCTCCGCAATGCGCGACACCAGCGTGAATCGACTGGTGTTCAGTTCGTCGGCCGCCACCTACGGCATGCCCGATGTTCCCGCCGTGACCGAGGACACCCCCTGCGCCCCCATTAATCCCTACGGCGAAACCAAGTTGGTGGGCGAGTGGATGGTGGCCGATGCCGCTCGCGCGTGGGGGTTGCGCGCGGCCAACCTGCGCTATTTCAATGTGGCGGGGGCGGGCTGGCCGGATTTGGCGGACACCGCCGTGGCGAACCTCATTCCCATTGTCTTTGCCGCGTTAAAGGCCAACACGGTGCCGATTGTGTTCGGCAATGATTACCCGACCCCCGACGGCAGTTGCGTGCGCGACTATGTGCACGTGCTCGATCTGGCCGATGCGCACCTGTCCGCACTGAGCTACCTGGACCGCGAGGATCGTCCGCACTCCACGTTCAACGTGGGCACCGGCACCGGCTCGTCGGTATTCGAAGTTCTGGCCGAGGTTGCACGCGTGACCGGCGTCGACTTCACCCCCGACATTCAGGACCGCCGCGCGGGCGACCCGCCCTATCTCGCGGCCGATGTCACGCGCATCCGCGAGACGCTGGGGTGGAGCGCAACGAAGACTCTGCACGACATCGTCGACAGCGCCTGGAGCGCAATCCAGTAAGGCACCGGCCCGCGAACCGCGCTAACCCTAGACGTGCTGGTTGGCGCGGTCGAGGTCTTCGTCGAAATCGATTTCCACGGCATAGAGGTCGCTGATATCCACAGCACTGAACTTGATGCCGTCTTCGGCGATAGCCACCTCGATGCCGCGTTCGAAGTAGTCCTGCTCTTCGACGCCCGCAAGGCGCGCAATAAGAGCCGCCTTGTCGTCGCCGCTCACAAAGTTGATACCCACGGCCTCGCCCAATCCGCCCACGACCTGCTTCGACAGCTGGTCGATGAAACCGTCGGCATCGAGCGTGTACTTGACCTCTTCGTCGCTGACCTTGGCGGTGTTCACGACAATAAACGACGTTCCGGCCTGGACGAGCGGCTTGACGCGCTCGAGGACCTGCGGGTCAAAAACCACATCGCCGTTCATCCACAGAACCCCGCCGTCGCCCGAGGCGCGCAGTGCCTTCAACAGGCTCTTCGAGGTGTTGGTCTGGTCATAAAACTCGTTGTACACGAAGGTGGCTTCGGGGAACCGTTCGATGATCGCCTCGAGCTTGAATCCCACAACCACCATCACACGGCTGGATTCGCCAAACGCCGATTCAATGTTGTCGAACTGCTGGCGCATGATCGATCGGCCATCGCGAAGTTCGGTCAGCGGCTTGGGAAGCGGGCGAGCCAAACGGGTGCCCATACCGGCGGCGAGGATGACGATCTGCTGAGACATGGGTCAAGTCTAGGGAATGCGAACGCTACTACTGCCCGAACACGATGTCGGTCACGCGCTGGGCGGCGTGGCCGTCTTCTAGCGAGTTGAACTTTGCGCGCCAGGCCGCGTACTTCGTAGCGTAGTCAGAACGAACGGCGTCGAGATTTGCCATGGCGTGCAGCACCTCGTCGGTCGTCATGCACATCGGCCCGGGCGCCTCGTTGCGGAAGTCGAAATAGAACCCGCGTTCGGATTCGTAGCGGGCGATATCTGGCGCCAGGAAGATGACGGGCTTGCCGGTCACCGTGAAGTCGAACATGACCGAGGAGTAATCCGTGATCAAGACATCAGCGGCCAGATACAGCTCGGCGACATCGGGGTAGGTGGTCACATCAATCGCCCCGCCCGCGACGGCGTCGGTGTGCGCGGCGTGGGTATTGGTGTGACCGCGGAACATCAGGCGCGTGCCATCGGGCATCGGGGTATCGGCCCCCATGTAGTTCACGGTCTGCCAGTTACCCGTGGCCGAACGCTTGAAATCACGCCAGGTGGGTGCGTACATGACCAGCGTGGTCTGGGCGTCGACACCGAGGCGCGCCCGCACGGCTTCGCGAAGCCCCTCGGGCTGCACCACCAAGCGGTCGTTTCGTGGGTAGCCCGTTTCAAGAATTCGGCCTGAATACCCGAAGGATTCAGGGAAAATCTGGGTGCAGAACGGGCTGGGCGAGATCAGGTAATCCCAGAAGCTCGCTTCGCGGTCCATCGTGTCCAAATAGCTTTTGGTGAGGTTGTTGTTTTCGATGTCGCGACCCAGCCGCTTCAGCGGTGTTCCGTGCCAGGTCTGCAGATACACCTGGCCCTCGACCTTGCGGAAGTACCAGGGAAAGTTCGTGTTATTCACCAGGTATTTCGCGGTTGCCAGCACCTGCAACCACTCGCGCGAGCCATGCGCCAACCCAATGGTCCCCTCGGGCGCCGTCGTCTTGCCCGTGATAACCGTCCAGTAAATGGTGAGGTCGGGGCGCGCGCGCTTCACCGCCTCGTAGATGTCCAGTGGGTTGTCGCCGATCGTCTTGCCCTGGAAGGTTTCGAACAAAACGGCGTTCGCCAGCACGGTCGTGCGGTCGGGGCGGTACTGCATCGCACGCAGCCAGTCGGTTTTGCGGCGGCGCAGCGCACCCAGAATTCGGGTGGGCGAATAGGTCTTCGCCAGTCGGCGAACGGTAGCGAGCGGGTTCACGATTTACCCTTCGACGTCACGCGACTGCGATCGACGGTTTGCCCGGCACCGCGCACAAAACCCACCCAGAAACCCCAGCCCCAGCTGAAGTGGATGGTGGGAAGAACAATCATCAGCGCGATACGGGATTTGAGGCTCAACCCGCGTGCCGTCACCGCCAGTGCCGCGGCACCCACCAGGTAGGTTGCCGCGGGTACGAGCCCAATCAGCACACCGGCCGACGCCATCGCAAGACCCACGGCCACACCGGCCACCAGAACGGGCGGAGCAAAGTACCGAACGGGTGCACCGGCGACGTCGCGTCGAGTGAGGTCGCCGCGCCACACACCGGTGGAATAAAACTGCTTGACTAGGCGGTCGAATCGGCCGCGCGGCCAATAAATCACGCGCAGCTCGGGGCTAAACCACACCAATCCACCGGTCTTCTTGATGCGCTGAGCCAGATCCCAGTCCTCGCCCCGCACGATGGATTCGTCGTACCCGCCCACGCGCTGCAGCGCCGACTTACGGAAGATTCCCAGGTACGCACTCTCTGCCTCGCCCGCTTCACCACCCACGTGGAAGTTGGCACCACCGATACCGAAACGGCTGGTGTACGCCCACGCCACCGCCTTTTGGAACGCCGAACGTCCGCGGGCATCCATGATGCCGCCCACCAGATCCGCGCCCTGTTCGTCCAGGACATGCACGCCGTTAGCAAAATATCCGACGGTGGGCTGGCTGTGGGCGTCGATGCGAACGATGATGTCGTGTTTCGCCTGTCGGATTGCCTCGTTCAGCCCCACGGTGGTGAGATTGTGCGGGTTGGGAATCAGTCGAATGCGTGAGTCCGCTGCAGCAAGGGCCGCGGCGACGTCATCGGTTCCGTCCGTCGATGTGCCCATCGCCAGGAGAATTTCCATGTCGCCGGGATAGTGCTGTTCCACGACGCTCGTTACGGCGTCGGCCAGATGCTTCGCCTCGTTCAACACGGGCATCACCACGGTGATTGCGGGATAGTGCTTCACGCTGGTTAGGGATTCGCGTCCATGTGGGCCTTGTACTCGTCGATGACCGTCTGTGGGTCGCCGTCGGCACGCAGTACGCCCTTTTCCAGCCAAATCACGCGGTTGCAGGTGTCCAGAATCGAGGTCATGCTGTGGCTGACCAGGAATACCGTTCCCGCTTGCTCGCGCATTTCGCGCACACGGGCCTCGGATCGAGCACGGAACTGTGCGTCACCCACGGCGAGCGCCTCGTCGATAATCAAGATTTCGTGATTTCGGTGCGCCGCAATCGCGAAACGCAACCTGGCCGACATGCCCGATGAATAGGTGCGCATCGGCAGGTCGATGAATTCTTCCATGCCCGCAAATTCAGCAATCTTCTTCGAGGCCTCTTCCATGTGCTTCCGCGAGAAGCCCATCGCCATACCACCCAGCAAAATGTTGCGTTCGCCGGTCAGTGCGGGAAGCAGCACAGCGCCCACGCCCAGAAGGCTAGGGCGCGCGGTGGCGTAGATGTCACCCTGATCGATGGGAATCAGGCCGGCGATAGCACGCATCAACGTGGACTTACCGGAACCGTTGCTTCCGATGATTCCAACGGTCTCGCCTTCGTAAATGGTGAACGAGACGCCCTTGACGGCGTGAACCGTGCGCAGTTTAGTGCGCTTGGTCAAAAGCCCCCCGCGGTCGGCGCCCGGAGTTGCAACACGGCCACCCGCGTGAATCTTGTACACAACGTGCACGTCGTCCACCACGATGATGGGCTTGCGGTTGTCGTTGGGCTGCGCCGGCGTTGCGCCCGAAGCTTTGCCTTTAGTCGCGGCCATAACGTTCCTCTGCTGCCCAGAAGTACACCGTGCCCAGAATCGAAAGCCCCAGCGCCCACACGAGCGAGGGCACCCACATCCACGGGTCTACCTCGTATCCCACGACCAACGCACCGCGGGCCAGCGAAATGATGGCGTACACCGGATTCCACTGAGCGATTGCCAGCAGGGTCGGGTTACCCGCCAGCAGGTTTTCGATGCTGAAGAAGATGCCCGAAGTGTAGAAAATCACGCGGTTGGCAAAGGGAATCAGCTTGCCCAAGTCCTGAAGTTGCATGTTCAGTCGAGCAGCGACCAGCGCCATCCCCAGACCAAAAATGACGAGTACGACAATAACGAGCGGCAAGTACAGAATTTCGAGTTTGAGGCCGCCCTGCATGATGGCCACGAGGACGATCAACAGTCCCAGCACGGGCACAAGGTTGAGGAATTGGCGAATGACCGTCGACAGCGGAAGCATCATGCGGGGGAACGACAGGCTGCGAATCAATCCCGCATTCGAGGTCAGTGCCGTCGAACCCGTGGTGAACGAGCTCGAGATGAAGGTGAAGAGGAACACCCCGGTGAACAGGTAGGGGATGAAGTTATCGGGTCGTGCCGAATCGAGAATAAAGCCGAAAATCAGACCGTACACCGTGGCCTGGAAAACGGGAAGCAGAATGAGCCACCACTTGCCCAGACGGGTGCGGGCATTCTGCGCCTCGTTGGCAAATTTCGACATCGCGATGACGAACTCGCGGCGTTGCCAGACCTCGACAAGATAGTTCCACAGCGGAGGTCGTGCGCCCATACGCGAAAGACCGTGGGCCTCTGCATAGGCAACGAGTTCCTGCTTATTCACCTGCTTAGCCTATCGCTCCGTGCAGTTTCCTTGCGGTTTTCCGCGGGACATCGGCAGCGACTCGTAAACTACACACAGACGGGTTGGTCCGTTCACCCCCACCCGCAGCGCCGATGGAAAGGACGGGATATGTCACCGGCCTCTGTCGTGTCGCGCGTACGACGCACCGTCGTCTCGATGGGCAAGCGAGTTCTTATTTCGACTCCGGCCGAAAATCTGGTCATGGCCGCGATGCGCGGGGTTTTCGTTCCTCTGATTGCACTGCGTCGAGGCGCGGCCGAAGCATCGCTGCCCGTGGTGACCGTAATCGTCCCGGTGTACAACGTCCGTCGTTACCTCGCGGTGTGCATGGACAGCCTGTTGGCGCAGACGTACCGGAATATTCGAGTGATCGTGGTGGACGATGGGTCGACCGACGGGTCGGTCGATGTGGCTCGGTCGTACGCGCGCCGATTTGCGTCGGTAACCGTGATCGAGCAAGCGAACGCCGGACTTGCCGCCGCGCGCAACACGGGCGTCGAGGCAATTGACCACACGGATTTTGTCATGTTCGTGGACTCCGATGACGTCGTTCCACCGGGAACCATCGCCCGATACGTGCGCGCAATGGGCGCCAATGACCTGGTGGTCGGAAGCGCGTGGCGCATGCGCGGTCTGTTCTTTCAACAACGGCAGGGCCACCTGTATCGCCGGGACATCGCCAGCACCACCTTGTCTGACAGCGTTCAGTACATTTCCGACGTCACCGCATGGAACAAGCTGATCCGGTGGTCGTTGTGGTCGGGGGCGGGCCTTCGCTTCCCCGACGGCTTCCTCTACGAGGACATGGCGGTCATGACCGATGCGTATGCCCGCGCCTCGACATTCGGTGTTGTTCGCACCGCGTCGTACTGGTGGCGCGTTCGGACCGGCTCCACACCGTCGATTACGCAACGTCGATGGGAACCGGTGAACCTCGAACACCGTCTGCATGCCGTCACCGAAACGCGTCGTGTGCTTGCCAAACATTTCGGTGATCAACCCCAGCACCCAATCTGGGAGTACTACCGCTGGAGCGTCATTCGTTACGACTTCCAGTTTTACGTAGAAATGTTGCCGCGCACCGACGAGGCCTACTTCGCAACCTTCGCCCGTTCCGCGGCCGACCTGTTCGGCGATGCCTCGGACGAATTTTGGGCCACCTGCCCGCCACGTTACGTTCCCGCCATTCGTGCGGTTGTCGCGGGCAACCGCGAACGCGCCCTCGAGGAACTTGCGGCGGTCGGTATTCGCTAGAGCCGTTCCGCTGTGGGTTCGCCCAACAGTTCGTCCCAGCGAACGGTGTGGCCGTAGAAGAACTCGCCGTTTTCGGCAACGGGAATATTCGGGATTCCCGCAATCAGGTCGTCGACGGTCGCGAAGGCGTGCGCATGTCCGCCGACAATGAGTGGCTCGAGGTGTTCCCAGCCCGGCAGGGTCATGATGGCCACCTTGGCACCCAGGCTCGCGGCCTCGATGAGCGCCGTGGAAAACACGCCCACCGCCAGTTCACTGGCGGAAATCATCTCGAGCGAAGACTGCTCGGTGTGCGACACCGAGAAATTGGCGGGTGTCTGACCGAATTCCTCGATCTGTGCCGAAATTTCATCGACGGAGTTCCGCGGATGCAGCTTGAAAATCACCGAACGTTCGGGACATTTCACGGCGAACTCGAGCGCCTCGCTCAAGAGGTCGGCAGCGATAGTGGGCTGCGACAGGAACAACGTCTGGCCGGGAATACGGGGAATCGAGGCGGAACGAATGCTCTCGAATTCATCCGTCGCTCCCATGATCCGAACGGTCTGCTGCGACGCGCGCTCGATACCCACGGTCCAGTACTCGCCCCACGTCCAGATCTCGTCCGGGATGTACTCCACGCGTGGGCTCCCCGGCCACGAGAACTGCAGGCTGTACTTCGAAAAAACGCCCGACTGAATTTCCACGACACGAATTCCGCAGTCATGGGCTGCCGCGATGAAACTCATGCGGGCGGCATTCACCATATAGATTGTCGAAACCTTGGGCATGGCCTTCAGAATCGTGCGATACCCAATGCGCTCGGCCAAGAATCGTGCATAAAGCCAGCGGGGGAAACGGTCATACGGCGCCGTCGATGCTCCGGATTCTTCGAGGATTCGGCGCACGCGGTCATACTTGCGGTGCACATCTTTGGTCACAACAAGGCGGGTCTTGATGCGGGCCCAGAGACCGTATTTCTTCCAGAAAAACTCTTGCAGGGCCTCGATCGTGGGGAACGCGGTTCCCTTATCCCAGAGGCCTACGCCAATCACCAGAGCGCGATCGCCGAAGTGATCGATGACGGGCTGGGAGAACTTATCGATGCCCGCCGCGTCGCGGGTTGCAAAGGGAACCACCACAGTGGTGCGGTCGCCCAGAGAGCGAAAATCGGGTTCGTCCGCTTGAGGCGCCGCCGCTTTCCCTCGTGCAGCCGCCCACAGAAGCGATTCCGGGCTGCGTCCGCGATAGTGCCGTTCGGGCACGGCCGGTGCGCTCGGTGCCGCAACTGCGGCGCCAACGGGAGCATCGTCGTCGGGGGTTTTCATCTGCGCGCGCTTTTCGTTGCGCGTCATGAACTTCAGGATTCGGCTGCGAAAAACCGGCCACACGTGCACGCCATCTACGGTCCAGTTGTACAGATCTTCGGCTTTCTCGGCGGCAAAAAATGCTTCACCGATCCGTGCCAAGCTGTCGTCTGCCATGATGCGCCCCGTACTGTGTCGTTCGTCCGTACCTGAATTTTACCGCGCAAGTGGTTGGCCCGTGACGGGGGACAACGCCAGGGCGGGGCGTCGTTAGGGAAGCGGCAGAGTATCGGGGGCCGGCGCGTAGAAGTATTCGGCCGCAATCCGTGCCGCGGAGCGATCGAACGCGTCGTCCTGAAAGACGGTGTCTGCGGCGGATTCGGTGATGAGATTCACGCCAGGCAGACCCAATAGTGCACCGACGTGTTCCCGACCGGGTAAATCCAGTACACCGATCCGGCACCCCAGTGCATAGCCCTCGAACAGGGCGGTCGAATACACGCCAATCACGGTTCCCGCGGTCGCCATTCGCTCGAGCAACGACACGTCAGCGGGATCGCAGTGCAGATTTGTCGGCGCTTCGGCCGGAAGCGCGTAGTCCACTTCCTTGGGGTGGGGGCGCAGAATCACCCTGAGGTCCGGGTTTTCTCGTGCCGCACGCGCCGCGAAATCTGCGATTGCGTGTGTTTGCTCGGGCTGCGACACCACGACGACTCGGTGGGTATCGGGCGTTGTGTTTGCGTGGCGCAGGCCTTCCAGCGCGGCGGGCGCACCCATCACCGTGCCGCGCACGTTTCCGGCGAAGCCGATGGAATCAATCCAGTACTGCCCCCACGCCAGGAATTCGTTCGGCTGGTATGGCACGGTTTCGTGACCACGCCAGGACAACACGGGACTCGTCGACGACACCACACCGTGCTGAGGTTCGACCACCCATACACCTGCGGCCTGCGCACCAGCGATGACGGCATTGCGGTGGGCGTTGACCATAACGAGAACCCGCGTACCAAGCCGACGGAACAGACGCCGGAATCCGTGGCGCTGCGACTCGAATTCCACCAAAAGCCACAGCGGGAACCGACGGTAAGGCCCCGCATTTGCACCGGGGATGGTCTCGAGATGGTCGATGACACGCGCCCACTTCGCAGCGGCCGCGCGGTTGCCCGCCATTCGTGCGGCAATGATTACCTGCGAGCGCCGACGGTACCGCGTGGTGTAGTCGCGAATCAGGCGTTCCAACGACGGGCGTCCTGTTCCATCGTCGCCCGCACCCACCCCAAACGTCAGTACTGTTTCGCCGCGGCGTTCGTATTCGTCGGCAATCGGCCGAGTAAAGGGGTCGATTCCCTGTGAGTCACGTCGGAGAAACGGCATCACCACAACGGTGGCGGGACCCTCGATGTGATGATGTGCGCGTGCGTCACGTGGGTTCTCGATATCAAAAACCGAGGGTTGCGGATCCGTGGGTTCGATGATTCCCGCGGATTCGCACACCTGGCGCATCAGGCGGTTCTTCATCAACGGCCACAGGGCAATCCCGGCAACGCGCCATTCCACCAGCGACTCGCGGTCCTCGATCTGTGTGAAGACCTGCCACACGTCGTTAAGTGTCGTCACACCAGTTCCTGGGCGCGATCGAAATCCTCTTGCGTATCGATATCCACGCTTTCGTCCTCGGTCATGAGGAAGGGAAGCGCGCCGGTCACGGGGAACCGCCCGAGTGCGCTCATTTCCGAGGCGCGAAACACGTACAGCGCACCATTCGGTTTCACCGGCGGAGCCAGCTGCTGTCGGCCTGTGACCAAGAGGTCGGGGAACAGCGGTTGAATCCCACCCGATTCCGCGATCGTCATCGTCCAATAAATCTTGGGGTCCACGGGCGTGACCGACACGAGTGACGTGAAGTCGGGGTGTTCGCCCAATTGCGCCACGGCGTCGGACACATGCTGTGCGGTGCGCAGCGGCGACGTGGGTTGCAGGTACACGATCCACGGATCGACGTCGTCTGTTCGTGACGACAGGTAGTCCTCGACCACCTCGACCGCCGTTGCCGTGTCGCTGGCGGCCGCATCGGATCGGCGATGTGCCACCACCGATTCCAATCCACGCGCGTGGTCCAGAATTGCCTCGTCGTCCGACGTGACCACGATGGTGTCGACCAGCCCGGAATCACGGGCGCTGTCGGCGGCGCGCTGCAACAGCGATTTACCGCCCAAGCTCATGAGGTTCTTGCCGGGCAAACCCTTGGATCCGCCTCGTGCCGGAATCAGCGCGACAACCGGAGCACCCTGAAACACGAGGGACTACTTCGTTTCCAGCCAGTGAACCGAATGCTCCCGGGCTGCCTGCAGGTCGTCGTGGCGGCCAATGTCCAACCACGATTCGTGAATGGGAAATGCCACAACCTTTTCGTGACGGCCGCGAATGGCGTCCAGCAGCGTGGGCATATCGCAGTATTCGCCCTCGGGCACCAGTTCCAGGGCCCAGGGGTCCAACATGTAAATGCCGGCCGACACCATGGACCGGTGAATGGGCTTCTCGCTGATTGATTCCACCTCGGTGCCGTTGATGTTCACCACACCATAGGGAATCTGGAACGAATATTCGCGCACACCCAGAGTCGCCTTGGCGTTCTGCTTGGTGTGGAACTGCACCACCTGAGTCAGGTCGGCGTTTGTCAGCAGATCCGAGTTCATGACCAGGAAGGGCTCGTTCAGGGTGCCGCGCATCTGGCCCAGAGCGCCCGCCGTCCCCAGCGGCTTGTCCTCGTGCAGGTAGGTCACGTTGACGCCCAACCACGCGCCATCCTTGATGTGGTTTTCAATGATGTCGGCCAGGTAATTGACCGAAATGAAGATGTTGCGGAACCCCTGCGCGTGCAGTTTACGAATAATGATTTCGAGGATCGGCACATCGCCAATCGTCAGCATCGGCTTGGGGACATCGATAGTAAGCGGGTGCAGGCGCACACCCTTGCCGCCCGCCATCAGGACGACGGGGGTCGAGATTTCGCCGCGGTCGCCCGCATCGCGGTCGGTGTACATTCCCACCAGCACACCGTCGTCGTTCACGATGGGAACCTGATGAATCAGCTGGGGGAGTTCGCGGGTCATGACGCTAGATCCGCTTTCGCCCACGCGTGCCACGTGTGGCTTGGTGTTCATGACCTCGGTGACATTGGCCTCCAGGGTCAGTCCCCGCAACAGACCGCGACGCACATCGCCATCGGTGACAGTCCCCAACAGCACATTGTTGTCGTCGGCGACCAGGGCAATTTGCACCGCACCATCCGAAATGGCGGTGATGGTGTCCAGAATGGTGGCGCTTGGCGTCACCGTAATCTTCGACAAATCGGTAATCATCGTGAGCCCTTACTCGGTCGGAATTGTGCGGGCACGCCCACCGCGGTGCTGTTATCGGGAACGTCGGAAATAACGACCGCCCCTGCCGCAATTGTACAGTTGGCGCCAATCGTGATGCCCTGGATGACCGTGGCATTCGCCCCAATATGGGTGCCCGCACCCACCGTCACGTTGCCACTGAGCGTTGCGCCCACCGCCACATGAACCGATCGGCCGATGCGATTGTGGTGTTCGACAATCGCGCCGGAGTTGATGATGCAGTTCTCGTCGATAAAGGCGTCGGTGTTCACCACGGCACCCCGCAAAACCTGGGTTCCCGCCAACACGGTCGCCGACGGCGACACATGCGCCTCGAGCGATTCGACCGTAAGGAAGCTGAAACCCGCGGTCACGAAGTCGGAATACACCGAGTCGCGCAGCGCCGCCGCACGCGCCGAACCCACGCCATTCACCAGAACAATGTCCCGGGGATCCCGCGAACGCAGCGCCTCGTCGTCTCCGATCCAGGGAATGGGTGCACCCGTGGTGAGCGAATCCGCCAGCTGGCTGTCGTCGGGGTGGGGTGCCGTGAAGCCGGCCAACTCGAAACCCAAGCCGCTCAGAACATCCTGAAGTACGCGCGCGTGACCGCCCGCGCCCACCATGACGATCGAGGGTGAACTAGCCAATGTAGTCACCCACGGCATAGTCGCGGTCGAGTGTGGTTCCCAGTACGTCATAAAAATCGAACGAGGTGCGGCCGGCGCCGGGGCGACGACATTCGATATCGTCCGCGGTCAGAACGTGGCCCGCGGCGAGGTCGCGCGTGGCCACCAGCGAACGACGAACGGCTGCGCGGTTCGAGACCTCGATGGGCTGGCATTCCTTGACCGGTTCACCCAAGGCCGTCGTGGCCTGGCGAATCAACGAGACCAATTCGTGCAGTTCGGCCGGGTCGAGCGATGCCGCGTGGTCGGGGCCCTCCATCGACTTGTCCAGCGTGAAGTGCTTTTCGATGACCGTGGCGCCGAGTGACACGGCAACGACCGAGGCCAGAGTGCCCGCCGAGTGGTCAGAATATCCCACGTTCAAACCGAAACGGTCGGAAATCACGCGGATCGCCTGCAGGTTAAGAATGTCGAGTTCCGCGGGGTACTGCGTGGTGCAGTGCAGGATGGTGACCTTTTCTTCCAGCAGCGCACGGACAGCAGGAAGCGCGAATGTTTGTGCCAGGACATCGGCGGTGGGCACGACATCGGCGGCAACATGCCCGTTCGATACGGCGTATCCAAAAGCAATGAATGTCAGGCTGCGTTCGATTTCCTCGAGGTTCGCCATACCCGTCGACAGAATCGTGGGCAGGTTTGCGAGGCCCGACTGCACCAACATGGGCGCGAACGTCAAATCGCCCGACGCCACCTTGGTCAGCGGGATGTGCAGTTCGTCGATTAGGAAGGTCAATTCATCCAGATCAAAGCCGGTCGACAGAAAGCCGATGCCCTTGGCGGCACAGTGATCGCGAATCTGCGTGAATTCGTCGTGACTGAGTTCCAGACCCTTCAGCAGATCCCACTGGCTACGGGTGTCGCCGTCGCCCTTCTTCTGGTATTCGGCCAACTGTGCGTCTTTGCGCGCCAGCTTGTCTGCCGAGAATGTTTGGAACTTCACAATGTCGGCACCGGCCTCGAGTGCGACATCCACCATTTCGATGGCCTTTTCCAGCGAACCGTTGTGGTTCACGCCGGCCTCGGCGATGATCAGAACGGGCTTGCTCATGTGGACTCCTGCCAGAATTGCTTTTTCGGTGGTGTGGGAATGTCGTGGGTGATCAGTTCCGCCGCAGCCTTGCGTGCGAAACCGGGCTGACCGAACGGAGTGCCCGCGGTTGCCGCGGCGGCGCGGAATTCGGGGGTCAGTGCGCGCGTTAGCGCGTCGCGAATTTCGGATCGAGTGACGGCGGGGTGCAGTACGCCGGCGGACATGGGTCGGCCCTCTTGACGGTTGCCCACGAGAACGGCGGGAATACCCAGAACGGGTGCCTCCAGAACGGTCGAGGACGAATTCCCCGTGACAACCGACATCTGTTTCATGGTGCTGAGGTATCCCAGTTGGCCAAATGATTCGACGTAATCCACCTGGTCGGGACGAGCCGCAACAAACGCCGCAATGGCCGCACGCACCTCGGACGATCCAATGTCGTTGTTGGTACCCGTGATAATTAGGTGAACGCCTTCGTCGGCCAGGTCACCCATGGCCGCCAGCAGTTCGTCAATCATGACCTGCGCCGACGCCACATCGAATGCGGCGGGGTGGAAGGTCATCATCATGTTGTGTTCGGCGAATCGAATGCCGAATCGATCGGAAATATCTGGCCGATCCAGTAACGGAAGCGAGACCAAGGAATCCAGCACCGGAGCACCGAAGTTAAAAACGCGGTCGGGCGCTTCGCCCAGGCGAATCACGCGGTTTCGGTGATCGTCGGTTGTCGTGAAGTGCAGGTAGGACAGCTTGGTGATCGAGTGACGCAGGGCGTCGTCCATGGCACCGGCCGTGATCTCGCCGCCGTGAATGTGCGCGACGGGAATCAGCAGGATGGCCGCCGCGGTGGCCATAGCGAACGCTTCGAGTCGGTCGCCCAGAACCACCACCACGTCGGGGTTCATGTCGGCGAGCGCCCGCGCAAACGCGGCAACCGCCTCGCCCGTGTCCGTCGCAGCAGCCACCGACGAATCGTCGTCACCCCAAATCGGAATTTCCGCTGCCGGTTCGAACCCCGCCGCGCGCACCTCGGACACCGTCATGCCGTGAGCGGCACTGAGGTGCGAGCCGGTCGCGATGATGCGCAGGTCGGCGTCAGGTGAGTCGCGCAATTCGGTCAGCAACGGACGCAGTAACCCGAAATCAGCCCGGGTTCCTGTCATGACTGCGATTGTGCGCGCCATACGCGACTACTTTCGACCGAGGCGCGGGGTGCTGGGCAGGCAGATCAACGAGGCGTGCAGGTCGATTGCCGTATCAAGTTCTTCGCGCGGCGAACCCGCGTACATGCGCTGCGTGTGCAGCAGATTCCACATGGGGCGAACGAGCAGTCCCGCGTCGTGACAGGCCTGCATCAGCGAGTCCCGAACCTCGAGCGACGGCGTATCCAGCTGGACGGCACACAGCCAGTAGTTGCTCGTGGTTCCCGCCGGTTCCTCGACGAAGCGTGCGCCCTCGAAACCCTCGAACGCTGCCTTGTAGGCGTCGGCCAGTTCGCGCTTTTCCACCTGGAATCCGGGCAAGCGGTCCAATTGGGCCATGCCGAGTGCGGCATTGAGGTTCGGCATGCGGTAATTCCAGGCGATCTCGTCGTGCTCGAACTCCCACTTGTGGGGCAGTTTTGCCGTGGTGGTGAGATGCTTAGCGCGCACACCCAGCGCGTCGTCGTTGGTCAGGATGACTCCGCCACCACCGGTGGTAACAATCTTGTTGCCATTGAACGAAATAACACCCAGCAACCCAAAGGTTCCCGTGTGTTGACCGCGTACGAACGAACCGAGCGATTCCGCGGCGTCTTCCACCACGGGAATGCCGTATTCCGTGGCGATTGCGCAAATCTCTTCGATACGTACCGGGTGACCCAGCGTGTGCATGGGCGAAATCGCGGCAATACGACGGCCGGTTGCGGGGTTAACCAGAGCGGTTCCCTCACGGCGCATGGATGCCAGGCTGGCGCGCAGCGCCTCGGGGCTCATGCCCATGGTGAGTTCTTCACTGTCGATGAAGTGAGGAACTGCTCCCGCGTGAGACACCGCATTTGCCGTGGCAATGAACGACAGCGTGGGAACGATGACCTCGTCGCCCGGTTCCACACCCGCAAGAACGAGTGCAACCTGCAGGCCAACGGTGCCATTACTGACGGCGATGGCGTACTTCGCACCGGTGAATTCGGCGAGCCGCGCCTCGAACTGATTAATGAAGGCACCCACCGACGACACGAACGTGCTGTCCAGGCATTCCTTCAGGTAGCGCTGTTCGATATCCCCAATTTCCGGCTCGTGGAGCCCGATGGGACCATCGTGTTCGCCCACAACCGAGCGAATTCGAGCAACAAAGTCCTCGGCGGACGGCATACCCATGACGA
The DNA here is from genome assembly GCA_003053925.1 of Microbacteriaceae bacterium MWH-Ta3. Taxonomy (GTDB): domain Bacteria; phylum Actinomycetota; class Actinomycetes; order Actinomycetales; family Microbacteriaceae; genus MWH-TA3. The sequence goes on along the minus strand of QBKD01000001.1, from coordinate 728,387 downwards.
CTAGACCGTGTACTCGTCGGGACGGTACTTGGCCAGGTTCACGGGGTCGGTGAACCAGTCAACGGTCTTTTCGAGGCCGGCACGGAATCCGTCGATTCCCTTGATTTCCGGTTCCCACTGCAAAACGGTCTTGGCCTTGGTGTTGTCGCTGAACAGGCGCTCGACCTCGGAATTCTTCGGGCGAATGCGGTTGGGGTCTTCCGTCGCCACAGCGCCGGCACCCATGATGTCGTTGATGATCGAGAACGTTTCGCCGATCGTGACCTCGAAGCCCACACCGAGGTTCGTGACCTCGCCGAAGCCCGTGGTTGCGTGCAGGGCCTTTTCGAACCCCTTTGCCGTGTCGGTCACAAAGGTGAAGTCACGCGTGGGCGTGAGTGAACCCAGGTTGATTTCCTTCTTGCCGGCGGCCAGCTGCGAAATGATCGTGGGGATCACGGCACGAGCCGACTGGCGAGGTCCGTAGGTGTTGAACGGACGAATCGTGATGGTCGGCAACTGGAACGACGAATAGAACGCGCGCACCATCTGGTCTGCGCCAATCTTCGATGCCGAGTAGGGCGACTGTCCCTGCAAAACGTGACCCTCGTCCATGGGCACGTACTGAGCCGTGCCGTACACCTCGCTGGTCGAGGTGTGAATGAAGCGGTCAACGCCGGCGTCGCGCGCGGCGTTCAACAAGTTGAGAGTTCCCGTGATGTTGGTCTGCACATAAAGATCCGGTGCAACGTAGGAGAAGGGAATGGCGATGAGGGCGGCGAGGTGCAAGACGGCGTCCTGGCCCTTGACCAACTGTGCCATGTGATACGGGTCGCGGATGTCGCCCATGACCACGTTCAGCTGCGACTTCACATCGGCGGACAGCGTGTCCAGCCAGCCCCACGAACCAATCGAGTTGTAGATCGCGAGTGCGGTGACTTCGTGACCCGAGCGCACCAGCTCTTCTGCAAGATGTGAACCGATGAAACCGTCTGCGCCTGTAAGAAATACCTTCATAACTCACGATTCTAACCGACGGCGGCCTGGATGCCCGAGTTTGGCAACGTTAACGAGGTGTGGCTCCCACCTCAGCGGGAGCCACACCATGTACACCTGTGCGTTAGCGAACGCGGCGCATCATCAACGCAGCAGCTCCAGCCACGAGAGCAGCAGCCGCAGCAAGGCCACCAAGAACCGAGCTCGTGCCGGTAGCGGCAAGTTCGGTCACTTCCTCGGCAGGCGTTCCATCAGCAGCAAAACGCACGATCACGATGCCGTCAGCGCCGTCCAGTGCGTAGTCGGGGCCTGCTGGGGCACCGTCGCCGGGGCGCAACGACATGTTGTTCGCGTCGACATTACAACCGTCGCCTCCGTGCCCAAAGGGAATGTGGTCGAGCTCGTCGTTGTACAGCGAGGCGTCAACGCCCTCAATTTCATACACGTACGTTCCGAATCCACCCGAGTTACCGTCGCCGGCCTGTGAATCACCGGCACCGCCGCCCGAGTATCCATAGGCGACCGAGTCAACAAAACAGTCGGCAAATCCACCCGACAGGTTGGATCCGGATGTGCCGCCCTCAAAACCGGGGCCGAAGCCGCCCGCTGCGTAATAGTTGTTGTCGTTACCGTACAGAGCGGTGATCTCACCGTCGGATTCGCCGTTACCGATTCCACCCTGGCCGACCGTCACCACGTAGTCGCTGGTCGTGTCAATGTCGTCAACATAAACGACTTCACCGGCGCCGCCGCCGTACGACGAGAAGGATACGAACGAACCAGCGCCACCACCCACGAGAACGGCAGTGAGCTTGTCAATTCCCGAGATGCCGGACAGGGTGCCGTCTTCGGTGAACACGATTTCACAAATGCCCGGTGCGACAAGAGTCGCGGCCGGAGTGGTCGCGGCGCAGTTTTCCGCAGCCACCGCCACCCCCGGGGCAATCGTCAGAGGCGCGGCGACGAGTCCTGCCGCAACGGCTGTGGCGCCCGCGCGGCGAAAGGTTGGTGAAATGGTCATGGATGGTGCCTTTCGTTCGAAGGGTGGTGCACAAAATCATCTACAGCCTAGCAACACGTCGCCGGCGCGGCGTGAATCAGTCGAAGGTCAGTTGATTTGGCTGAGCGTAATTCGACGCGTTCTTCATGAATTCAACCACTCGGCTGTCAACGCGCACGTCGCTGGGGCGCAGCGGGCGCGACAGATACACGCCGTCCAGGGTGCGGATGCGACTGAATGCCACGTAGGTTTGTCCATCAGCAAAGGCGCCATTACCCAGGTCGATAAGCGCCGAATCAAGAGTTTTGCCTTGGGACTTGTGAATTGTCACGGCCCAGGCGAGACGAACGGGGAACTGTTCGAAGGTTGCGACAACGTTTTGATCCACCTTGCGTTCCGCGGGGTCATAGGTGTACTGAATCTTTTCCCACACCACGGGTTCCACCTTGTGTGTGACGTGCGGTGCATCGTCAGTGGACACGTGAACTGCGCCGTCGATTTTTTCGACTGTTCCCAGGCTGCCATTGACCCATCGACCATCGGCATCGTTACGCAGAAACATCACGCGTGCGCCGGGCTTCAAATCAAGCCGCTCGTCGGCGGGCGTCTGCTTGCCAAAATCGCCTTCGACAATCGCCGCCGCAGTCTTCGTGGTTCCCGAGAGGCCGGTCAGCGCGGATCCATTAATCGACGTCACAATGTTGTTCGTGATCGCCAGAGTGATGGTCTCGTCTGGAACGGGACGGCGAGCGCCGATGGCATTAATCCGCGCCGCGTCATCGGCATGCATCGTGCCGTTACGCATGCGATCCAAGATGTCGCGAAATTCGGGTTCGTCCTGTCGCAGAACGTCGGAGAGTTCCACGACGGTGGGTTGCGCCTCGGCCCACACCTTGGAATCAAAGAACCACTCGCTGCGGTAATGGTCCTCGAGGTAACGCTTTTCGACCGAATCCCCAACGACAGGGGACAGCTGGTAGGGATCGCCGAACATGATGATCTGGGCACCGCCGAAGGGCAGGTGACGCTGGCCTCGCACCATGCGCATACGGCGATCGAGCCCATCCAACAGGTCGGCGCGCACCATGGAAATCTCGTCGATAACAATGGTCTGCACGCGCTTCAGCAACGTGCGGGCATCTTCGGACGGCGGGTAAAACTTCGTCTGGTCGGTGATGAGCCCAATGGGCAACCGGAAGAGCGAGTGAATGGTTTGTCCGCCCACGTTCAGTGCGGCAACGCCGGTGGGTGCGGCAACGACGAGGGACTTTTTCGTGTGGCGCACGAATTCTTGCAGCAACGTGGATTTACCTGTTCCCGCGCGGCCGGTCACGAAGATGTGGTCGTTTGTCGTCTCGATTCGCTGCAGAATCGAGGCCTGCTCTGACGTCAGGGCAATCGACATGACACTCCTTTGGTGAATCTCCAGAGTACGCCACTGGACCGACCCACAACCTAGGCTGTTCACATGCGGCGTTCGATGTGGGCTTGGGGAATCATTGTGGTGAGCCTCGTTGCCGCTTTCATCACGACGATAACGGTGCTGAATTCGACCGCCTATTCTGCGCACGCCGCCGTCACACGGTATCTTCAGGCGCTGGAAGAGGGCCGCACCGAAGACGCCGCGCGCATGGCGGGTGTTGACCCCGATGAGGTGGTACCCGTCTCCCTCGATGGTGAAACAGCGGTCACCGATATTCGCGTGGATTCCGGAATCGCTCACGACGGAGTCGTCACGGTACGCGCCCAAGTGTCGGTGGGATCTCAGCCAACAAGTGTTGTCGTCACGTTACGACCCGCGGGCACCATCGCGGGTGTGTTTACCCAGTGGGCATTCAGCGATCCACCCGTCTCGACGGTCATGGTCGAGGCCGCCGGCCTGGGCTTTGCGCGTGCCAACGGCGCCCTGGTAGACATTTCCGTACCGCTTGCGGTTCTGGCGCCCGGCGGAATTGTCCTGGAATCCCCGTCGCCGTGGTTTGATGTGCCCCGATCGCACACCGTACTGGCACCACTCGACGCTGCAGCCGTGACCTTGCCCGCCACGCCGACGTCGGATTTCCACGAGGCCGTATCCGCAGCCGTGGCGACCTATCTGGATTCCTGTGTCACCCAGGCCGTCATGTTTCCGCGGTCGTGTCCGTTCGGTGCGGACACGTCGTACCCGATATCGACGAACCCGGACTGGTCCATTCGCGCTTATCCCGAAATCTCGATTACGTTCACCGAAGGCGCGTGGCGTGCGACGGGGGTGGGTTCCGCCCGATTGGTTGTCACCGTTGTCGACATCGAGACGGGTCGCAAAATTCCCGTGACGGAAACGATTCCCTTTGCCGTTGCGGCGGTCATCGAGGCACCTGATTCGTCTGAGCCCCGCATTGTGGTCGAGTACCCCGCCGACTAGCGGGCTCGCTGTAGAGAATTTCTAGGAATCGGCTGACGAGCCGTCGCGCGGCGATCTGTCCGTTCGGGCCGCGAGCTTTTCCAGCATCGCGTTGTAGTCGTTCAAGTCTTGGTCGTGGTTCAGTGTTGCCTTACGGTCGAGGCGCTTCTGTTCCCGACCGTCGGAACGAACCCAGGACAGCGCAACCATTGCGGAAAGGACGAGGGTGGGGACCTCGCCCACGCCCCAGGCAATACCGCCACCGACCTGCTGGTCCTTCAGCGGGTCGTCGCCCCAGGTTCGACCCATAGCGCCGAACCATTCGGGCAACAACAGGCTTTCGCCCATCATGAGCGACAGGCCGAAGAACGCGTGGAAGACCATCGTGCCCATCAACAGAATGAAACGCACGGGGTACGCGGTTCGGTGTGGGGTGGGGTCGATTCCAATGAGGGCCTGAATAAACAGATACCCACCCACGAGGAAGTGCACAACCATCCATTCGTGACCCAGGTGCGTGGTCATCGACCATTTCAGCAATCCCGAATAGTAGAAGACAATCAAGGACAGCGCGAAGATGACGGTGGCAACAAGAGGGTGTCCCACAATGGATACCCACCGCGAATGCACGATCGCGTGTACCCACTCGCGTGCGCCGCGGCTGCCGTCGTGTCGCGGATGCACGGCACGCATCACAAGAGTCACCGGCGCCGCCAACACGATGCTGATGGGAACCATCATCGTGAGAAGCATGTGCCCAATCATGTGCACGCTGAACAGGTATTCGCCGTACACCGCCACACCGCCACCCGTGGCGTAGACCAACACAATCATCGCGAACACCCAGTTGATGGTGCGCGAGACGGGCCACGAATCGCCACGACGCACCAAGCGCCGCACACCCGCGAAGTACCAGAATGTCGTAATGACCGCGAAGAGCACCCAGATGAGGTCAAGACGCCACTCGGTGATTGCCTGCGTGAAAGTCCACGGTTCGGGGACGGATCGGCCCGTCAGAATCTCCGAGGCCGACAACTCTCCGCCCAGCGAATCCTCAACGGGTGTTGCCGTTCGGCCCAGGCCGGTCGCAATTCCCATCGTGGCGGCCATGATCAGCACCTCCACACCAAACAGGCGGACGAGGCCTCGATTCGCCCCCGTAATCCGCGGAATCAGGCGCGTGCGATAGACAGCGCCCAGAACACCGAGCGCCATGCTGAACGCAATCTTGGCAATTACCAGTTGCCCATACGGGCTAGCCACGAGATTGTCGAATGAACCCACACGAACGCCGGCGCTGACGGCACCCGATACCGTGACAATACAAAACGACAGCAGTGCCAGCGTGGAATACCGTTCCACCAAGGTGCGGAAGTCGCTTCCCGATCGCACGGCAACCACCAGTGCCACCAGGCCGCCGACCCACACCGAGATAAACACGATGTGCAGAATGAGCGCACTGACCGCGACGGCGTGATTGGCGGTTCCGCCGGAATGGGCCATTTCCGCGAACGGCCACATGGCCGCGACAGCGGCAAGGAACGCGGCGGCGTTACCGAGGAACGAGCGCGTGAGTGCGGACAAAATACTGACCACAACGGCCAGGCCCGTTGTCGTGGCCAGTAACTGACCGAGTTCGGTGTCCGCAAAGAAATACTGCAAGTTTGTGCCAAACTCGGCGTCTGCACCGAACGGCAAACCGTACACCGACATAAAGGCGAACAGGCTGTACGCGATCATCGCCAGAGTCCAGATCAACGACGCAATCTGCACCTGGCCCATCACACGATTGGCAGCCGGCCCAGTGGGTACGGCCCATAGCCGAAACAGCAGACCACCGATGGCAAGGGCGGCGCCTGCCGAAACGAATGCTTTTGCGACGGGTAGCCCATACCGAACAATCTCGCCGGGATCGGCGAGTGCGAATTCAGCAGCACCACCGCCAATGGCTAAGGCACTGGCCAGACCTACCGCCAGTACAACGACGCTTGCCGCGCCCAGCACACCTTGCTTCACTGCCACATCCTCGAGCCTAAAGGCAAAAAAGTAGGGCGGATGCCGAAGCACCCGCCCTACTAATGAAGCACTGACTACTTAACTGCAGCCTTGAGCTTGGAGCCAGCCGAGACCTTGACGCTGTTCGAAGCGGCGATCTGGATGGTGGCGCCCGTCTGAGGGTTACGACCCGTACGAGCGGCGCGGCTGGTGCGCTCGAAAGCGACCCAACCAGGAACGGTGACCTTGTTGCCCTTGGCAACTTCGGCCGACACGGTTGCGAAAAGAGCGTCGAGTACGCCGTTGACGGCGGTCTGGCTCTGACCCGATGCAGCTGCTACAGCAGCGACAAGCTCGGAACGGTTCATTTCGAGTCCTCCTGAGACTGAGTTGGTTTGGTGCTAACGAAATTGAATTCCCATTAGCGCTTGCTAAAGACTACCAAGAAGACTTGGTAACTCCAGGCAATTCGCCACGGTGTGCCATTTCTCGGAAACGGACACGCGAGATGCCGAACTTCGAGAGCACACCACGGGGGCGGCCATCGATGGCGTCACGCGAACGCACGCGGATGGGCGATGCGTTGCGGGGCAGCTTCTGCAGACCGAGGCGTGCTGCCTCGCGCGATTCAGCGGTGCCGTTGGGGTCTACGAGGGCCTTCTTCAGTTCGAGGCGCTGTGCTGCGTAGCGCTCGACGATAACCTTGCGCTTCTCGTTCTTTGCAATCTTGCTCTTCTTCGCCATGGTTAGCGCTCCTCACGGAATTCGACGTGCTTACGGATTACCGGGTCGTACTTCTTCAGAACGAGGCGGTCGGGGTCGTTACGACGGTTCTTCTTGGTTACGTAGGTGTAACCAGTTCCTGCGGTCGAACGCATCTTGATGATAGGACGCACATCCTGCGACTTCTTAGCCATTAGAACTTCTCCCCACGTGCGATCAGGTCGCGCATAACGGAATCAATTCCGCGCGCGTCGATGGTCTTGATTCCCTTGGCCGACAGGGTCAACGTGACCTTGCGTCCAAGTGAGGGCACCCAGTAGGTCTTCTTCTGGATGTTGGGGTCGAAGCGTCGCTTGGTACGACGGTGCGAGTGCGAAATGCTGTGGCCAAAGCCGGGAACGGCTCCGGTCACCTGGCAGGTTGCTGCCATGGTTTCCTCCTGTGTGGTTACCGTAGAAAAACTTTTTCTACCCAAGATCACTTGTCGGCACGTTCGGCCTGTTTCCAGAACGACGCACAAAGAAGGGCACGGTGTGCCCAACTTCTCAAGATTACGCGGTATTCGGGCTTAATGCAATCCGGTGCTGTTTCGGCAGTCCGCGCATCGGCCACTGAGTTCCACGACATGACCGACGAGTTCATAACCATGAGCCGCCGAGACCCGTCTCGCCCAGTCTTCGATTTCATCCGCCTCGATTTCGACCGCCGCGTTGCATCCCACACAGACGAGGTGATGATGATGTTCCGGGGCACAGGCACGATAGGTGGTTTCACTCCCGCGCACGAGGGAATCGATATCGCCCAATTCCGCGAGCGCCTGCAACGTTCGATAGACCGTGGCCAACGAAGGGGCGTCGTTGCCCAGCATTTCGTGAAGTTGTTGGGCGGACACGAAGTCGCCGGTTGCGGCAAGTGCCGCACACACCGCCTCGCGCTGTTTGGTGTTTCGGCGCATCGTTTACAGCGCGGCGTCGGGTCGACGCGGGTCGGTTGGCGCGGCCTCGTCATCGTGGTGATCCATCGCCGTGACGTGGATGTGGTCGTCGTGGTGTTCGATGCCGTGCTCTTCATCGATTTCTTCGTGGATTTCCTTGCGCAGCTTGGGCAGCAACCAACGCTTGAAGATCACGCCGTACAGAAGTGCGACGAACAGGCCATCGAACACGATCTGCCAGATGAGTTCCGACACAATGTGGGCGGGATCAAAGGTGATTGCCCACAGTTCATCCCAGAATGACAGTGCTTCGTCGTGTGCGGTGGCGGCAGCAAAGAAGAGGTTCATGGCTCCACGATATCGCTAATGCGAATGATTCGCAATAAGGAGGCGGTGGGGCGAACCTGAACTAGTCCAGCAGCAGTGCGGGCTCTTCCACGATCGATGCAATATCGGCAAGGAAGCGGCTGGCGACATCGCCGTCCACCACGCGGTGGTCAAAGCTGGCGCCGAGTGTGGTCACATAGCGAACCTGGACTTCACCATCGACAACCCACGGCTTCTGCTTGATGGTTCCCAGCGCAACAATCGACACCTCGCCGGGATTCAAGATGGGCGTACCCGTATCCACACCGAACGATCCCAGGTTGGTGATCGTGATTGTGCCGTTCGACATCTCGGCGGGCGTGGTCTTGCCGTCACGCGCGGTGACGACCAGCTTTTCCAGTTCAATCGCCAGATCGCGCAGCTTCAATGACTGCGCCTCTTTGATGTTGGGAACAATCAAGCCGCGAGGCGTTGCCGCAGCAATACCCAGGTTGACGTAGTGGTGCACGGTGATTTCGGTGTCGGTCCACGACGAGTTCACGGTGGGGTTGCGCTGCACAGCCCACATCACGGCGCGTGCCATCACCAGCAACGGCGAGACGCGGACGCCTGCAAAGTCGGGCGAGTTCTTCAGGCGCTTCACAAATTCCATCGTGCGCGTGGCGTCGACATCGACAAACACCGAGACGTGGGGCGCTTCGAACATGGACTTCACCATGGCCGAGGCAATCGCCTTGCGCACTCCCTTGACGGGGATTCGCTCTTCGCGCTCCTGCGGCCATTCGGGCGTTTCGATGTTGCGGAACACCGTGGTCACCTGGGACTGGCGCACGACATCTTCGCGAGTGACCTCGCCGTTGGGGCCGGTCGCAACACAGTGCGCGAGGTCGACCTTCAGTTCCTTCGCCAGCTTGCGAACGGGAGGTTTCGCCAACACGGTCGTCGCGCCCACGGGCACGGCAACAACTGGCGCAGGAATTGCGGGGGTGACGGGCACGACGACGGCCGTGGCCTCGGGAGCCGTTGCGGCCACAGCAGCCACTCGGTTTCCGCGACGAGACACGGCGTGGCCCTGGGATCCGTAACCCACCAACACGGGTTCCGCCTTTTCGACCGCGGCGGGAGCCGCCGGTGCAGCAGCAGGTGCCGGGTGCGAGTGAAGTTGTGCGGGGATTGCCGCCTCGGATTCCGCCTGAATGATGACGGTTCCGACAGCAACGGTTTCGCCCTCGGCGACCAGGAGTGCGCTGATGGTTCCCGCGAAGGGGGAGGGCAATTCGACGAGCGACTTTGCCGTCTCGATTTCGACCAGCACGTCGTTGATGGCGACGGTGTCGCCGACCTTGACGCGCCACGACACAATTTCAGCCTCGGTCAGGCCCTCGCCCACGTCGGGGAGCGGGAAGTCCACAATCGCCACGATGCCTCCTAGTACGCCAGTGCTCGGTCGACGGCATCCAAGATGCGGTCCACGTCGGGCAGATAAATGGATTCGAGGTTCGCCGGCGGGAATGGCGTGTCAAAACCACTCACGCGCTGCACGGGGGCCTCGAGCGAGAAGAACGCGCGCTCGGAAATGGTTGCGGCAATTTCGGAACCCACGCTGGCGTTCCCCGGGGCTTCCTGGGCCACAATCAGGCGGCCCGTCTTGCCGACTGACGCCACGATGGGGTCGTAGTCGATGGGCGAAATCGATCGCAGGTCGATGACCTCGAGCGAACGGCCTTCCTGTGCGGCCAATTCCGCGGCATCCAACAGCATCGCGACCATGGCGCCGTGTCCCACCAGGGTGGCGTCGGTTCCGGTGCGCACCACGCGTGACTGATACACGGGTGCCGGCGTGGAATTCATGTCGACCTCGCCCTTGGGCCAGTACCGCGCCTTGGGCTCGAGGAAGATCACGGGGTCATTCGACCGGATCGCCTGCTGAATCATGTGGAAACCGTCGTTCGGTGTTGCCGGCGACATCACGCGCAAGCCCGCGGTGTGCGCAAAATAGGCCTCGGGGCTTTCCTGGTGATGCTCGACTGCACCGATGTGTCCGCCATACGGGATGCGAATCACGACGGGGAAGGACTGGGTTCCCTGGTGACGCGAAGTCTGCTTGGCCAGCTGCGACACGATCTGGTCAAAGGCGGGGAACACGAAACCGTCGAACTGGATTTCACACACGGGGCGATACCCGCGCATGGCCAAACCAATGGCCGTTCCCACGATTCCCGATTCTGCCAACGGGGTGTCCAGAACACGGTTTTCGCCGAATTCGGTCTTCAGGCCCTCGGTCACACGGAATACGCCACCCAGCGTTCCAATGTCTTCGCCCATGAGAATGACGGACGAATCGTCGGTCATTGCCTGCTTGAGTCCCAGGTTGATGGCCTTGGCCATCGACAACATTTCACTCACGAGGCGCCTCCAAACGATGCGTCGTAATCCTTCAGCCACTGGTGCTGCGCTGCCATCAATGGGTGCTCGTCGGTGTACACGTGATTGAAGATGGTTTCGACCGGCGGTGCGGTCAGGGTGACAGTTCGCGCTCGAATGTCGGCCGCGAGGTCTTCACCTTCTGCCTTGACCTCGGCAAAGAACGATTCCGAGGCACCCTTGGCGCGCAGGAACAATTCGTAGCGCGAGATGGGATCGCGCTGCTTCCAGTACTCCTCTTCCGACGCCTGGCGGTACTTGGTGGGGTCGTCGCTGGTGGTGTGCGCACCCAGACGGTAGGTCTGCGCCTCGATCCAACGCGGTCCCTTGCCGGCACGTGCCTCGTCCAGAGATGCGCGGGTCACGGCATAGGAAATCAGAACGTCGTTGCCATCAATCTGGTGCGATTCGATTCCGAAGCCCTCGCCGCGCTTGTACAGCGGGCTTCGTGACTGGCGTTCGACGGGCACCGAAATGGCGTACTGGTTGTTCTGCAAGAAGAACACCAGAGGCGACTGGTACGACTGCGCGAAGACCATGGCCTCGTTGACATCGCCCTCGCTGGACGAGCCGTCGCCGAAATACACGATTGTGGCCTCGTCGGTATCGAGGTTGCCCGTGCCGGTCTTGCCGTCGAACGCGATGCCCATGGCGTAACCCGCTGCATGCAGAGTCTGGGTTCCCAGAACGAGGGTGTACAAGCGGAACTTTGAATCGTTGGGGTTCCACCCACCGTTGGTCACGCCACGCAGAAGCTCAATGATATGAATGGGGTCGATGCCACGAATGCGGGCAATCGAATGTTCGCGATACGAGGGAAAAATGGTGTCCTGCGAACGGGTGGCGAACGCCGAGCCCACCTGCGCAGCTTCCTGCCCCAGGCTGGGAATCCACAGCGCCAGCTGGCCCTGTCGCTGGAGGTTTCCCGCCTCGATATCGAACCGGCGAGTCACCACCATTTCGCGATAAAAATCCTGAAGTTGCTGATCGGTCAGTGCGTCAACAAGTGGACGATAGGGCGCAACGCGGTCATTTTCGACGAGCGTTCCGTCAGTCGTCAGCAGTTGAAGAGTCGCCTCGGTGTACGGCATGAATTCAATCTAGCCGTGAACGAACCGTCTTCGTAGTTACCCAGACACAATGTCAGCGCAGATTCTTAGGAGAACATCCACAGATTCGGGTTCGCCAATCGTGATTCGAATTCCCTCGCCGGCAAACACACGGGTAATGATTCCGCCTGCTTCGAGTCCTGCGGCGACCCTGTCGGTGTCCGTGCCGGTCGGCAGCCACACAAAATTTCCGTGCGGCCTCGGGGTATCCCACCCCTGTTCGCGTAACGCCGCCCAGACGGCATCGCGCCGTTCGCAAATCTTGTGAACAACCGCCATGGCGTCATCGGCGTGATTAAGAACAGCCAGCGCCGCGCGCTGAGCCTGCGCTGTCACCACCATGGGAATTGCCGTCGAGGTCGCGGCCTGAAGAATATCGATGGGCCCGATTCCGTACCCGATACGCAGGCCAGCTAGTCCGTATGCCTTGCTGAACGTGCGCAATGTCACCACGTTGGGGTAGTCGCCACGGATCTTCTTTCCGCAGACAATCTCGGGGTCGTGCGAGAACTCGGCGTACGCCTCGTCGAGGATCACCAACACGTTCGCCGGGACCTTCGCCATAAAATCGCGGAACTCGGCAGCGGTCACCGCAGCACCGGTCGGGTTATTGGGCGTGCACACAATGACCGCACGCGTTGCCGGTGTGATTGCCGCCGCCATCGCGTCCAGATCGTGACGGTGATCAACCGAATTGGGTACCTGTACCCGCGTAGCGCCCGCCACAGTGACCAACCAGGGGTACGCCTCGAAGGAACGCCACGGGAAGATGACCTCGTCGCCCGGGCCAGCTACCGCAAGAATCAGCTGGTACAACAACGACACCGAACCCGCACCCACGATGATCTCATCTGTTGCGCAGCCCCAGATTTCGGCCAGACGCTCGCGCAACTCGCGCGAGGTTGATTCCGGGTAACGCGCAATGTCCACATCGGCCATGGCCTCGATTACCCATGCCGGAGTGGGATACGGATTTTCGTTGGACGACAACTTAAACGCATCGGCCGGAGCCGGTCGGCCCTGTCGGTATGCGGGCAATGCGCGAATCTCGGGGCGAATCTGGATTCCGCTGTCGGCGTTGAAAAGGTTCACCCCCACAGCCTAAACCTGTCGCAGACCGTGGATTAGGGTGGAACACATGGTGCGTTTGGTATTCGGACTTCTTATTAATGCGGTGGCTCTCTGGGTCGCGGACTTCTTTGTTGACGGCATCCACGTGGTCCCCTTCGGCACCGGATCCAATGACACCGTGCTGACGTACCTGGTTGTCGCGGGCATCTTTGGACTGGTGAACGGCATCATTGGAAACTTTGTGCGTATCGTGGCGTTCCCGCTGTACATTCTGACCCTCGGCCTCGTGGCGCTCGTTATTAACGGTGCACTGTTGCTGTTGGTCGCCGCCATTTCGGAAAGCCTGGGCTTCGGTCTTGTCGTCGAGAACTTCGGTTGGGGCATCATCGGTGCCGTCGTACTGTCGTTGTGCAACTGGGTTTTGGGTGTCATTCTGCGCCCGATCGTGAAGGCCCGCTAACGTTCGTCGCCGAGTACCACGTGGCGGTGCCGCGGCCATAAATCTGCCACTCCGCGGTCACTTTCTGGACAAACGGGCTGGGTGCCGAATCGAGCACACGAGACGATTCGCCGTACGTGACGGCAGCGTGCGCATCCATGAGCCGTTCGCCATACGGCGCGGGGCTTAACCAAGTCTCGCCTCGATCCGAACTCGGATGGCCCGCCAATGCCGCGACGGGGTCTTCCAGGTGTTCGAGATGAATCATAGGAATTCCTTCGGGAATCGTCACAACCTCGACCGGCGTTCCCGCGGTAATGATTCCCGTGACGTTCCACCGCTCACTGGATGCCAGCGCAAGGGCAACGAGCCCACCCTGTGAATGACCCGTGACAACCAACGGTGAATCCGAAGTTGCTCCGGCCCTACGCAGCGCCGCGGCAACCGCCTCGAGTGATGCCGATCGGTCCGTGGTTGCCAGTGCAAGGTTTTGCGACATATCGAAGGGGTTGTCCGGGTTTAACAGGGAATCCGTGCCCGAAATAAACACTTCAAATTGAGCCGTGTCTCCTGAGCCATATTTTTCGACGCGAATTCGCTCCGCGCCAGACGGTAGCCGTGCAATGCGTTCATGAATCGTGGTGGGAGGCTGCACCTCAAGGCTGCGTTCCGCATTGACCACGACAACGGGAACCGTAACAGGCCCGCGCGGCATAAGTCCTTGCGCCGAGTTCGCCACGTGGCGAAGGCCCGTCACAGCAGCAATCGACTGCACCACACCCATTGCCATGCCAAGCCCCACAATTCCCGGGCCGGATCCCGCGAGCGACGAGGCCGCCGCAAGCGCAGCGCGGTCAAACTCGCGGGAATCCATTGTCATTGCCAGGTGCTCCAACGTTTGCGCGCGGTCTAATAACGAGTCCCGAAGGAACTCAATTCGCGCACGCTCGACGAATGTGGCGGTGTAGAGGGCCGTTCCATCCGACATGCCGCTGACGAAGGCCGTGCCCGACAATGCCTCGGCGGCACGGCGAATATCGTGGACCATCAACCCCAGGCACTCCGCGACAAACGCCATCTGGCCGCGGGGGATTGTGACGGTGGTCATCACCCGCCTCGACCTGCGCCGGTGTCCGCAGCATACGAATCCGCTAATACGGAAAGTTCGCGGCGCCATGCCTCGATATCGCAATCACTAAGTTCGCGACTCGCGCCGCTCCACCCCTCGCGCGACAGGGCACGGCCCAAGTGAACGGTTGCTTCGCTCAACAATTCCGCGACCGCACTATGTCCCTGTGGAATGTTAATCATACGTGCACCTCCGCTCGTGCCCTCGCTGTCGTCGCCTCTAACTCTGCGTGATTGTGCGCGTCGGGAAGGGCGGGGTGAACCCCACTGTCGATAACCGAGTTATGACACTCACCTGGGGAAAATGCGAGAGAATTGAGCCATGAGCCTCTCTGTACAGCCCCTCTCCCCCCTTGATGGTCGCTATCGCGAGGCGGTGAGCGAACTGGGTGCGTACTTGTCCGAGGCCGGACTCAACCACGCACGTGTCACCGTGGAAATCGAGTGGCTGATTCACCTGGCGTCGATTGGCGCCTTTGGCACCTCGATCACGGATGCGGAGAAGACGGCGCTGCGCGAGGTCATCGCGAACTTTGGCGACGACGATGTGGCGCGCATTGCGCACTTCGAGGCCACTACTCGTCACGACGTCAAGGCCGTGGAATACCTGGTGCGCGAGCACCTTGAGCGTCTGGGGTTGGGCCGCCTTGCCGAACTCACGCACTTTGCGTGCACCAGCGAGGACATCAACAACCTGTCCTATGGCATCACCCTGAACAAGGCCGTTCGTACCGTGTGGCGTCCCGCTGTCGACCAGGTTCTCTCGAAGCTCACTGAATTGGCGCGCGAGTATCGCGATGCGCCCATGCTGGCCCGCACTCATGGCCAGCCCGCAACGCCCACCACCTTTGGCAAGGAACTCGCCGTTTTCGTGCACCGCCTGACGCGTCTTGTGGCGAGCGTCGATGAGGTCGCGCTGACCGGAAAGTTTTCGGGAGCAACGGGGACCTTCTCTGCGCACTATGCCGCGGCACCCGAGATTGATTGGATTTCCGAGTCGCGTGCCTTCGTGACCCACCTGGGCCTGGAATGGAACCCGCTGACCACCCAGATCGAATCGCACGACACCCAGGCGCAGATCCTCACGCGCATTGCGCACGTGAATCGTGTCTTGCACAACCTGTGCACCGACGTCTGGACCTACATTTCGTTGGGTTACCTCACGCAGATCCCGGTCGCTGGCGCCACGGGTTCGTCGACCATGCCCCACAAGGTGAACCCCATCCGCTTCGAAAACGCCGAGGCGAACCTCGAATTGTCGAACGCTTTGTGCGATTCGCTTGCGTCCACGCTCGTGACCTCACGCATGCAGCGCGATCTGACCGATTCCACCACCCAACGCAATTTTGGTGTGGCGCTGGGTCACGCCGTCCTGGCGTTGTCGAACATCCACCGCGGACTTCACGAAGTGTCGTTGAACCGCGAGGCGCTGCTCGCAGACCTCGGCGACAACATCGAGGTGCTGGGTGAAGCGATTCAGACTGCTCTGCGGGCCGAACGTGTCGCCGGCACCACTCAGATCGACAACCCGTACGAGCTTCTCAAGAACCTCACGCGCGGTAAGCGCCTGACGGCCGATGACCTTGCCGTGTTTGTGGAGGGACTCGAGATGAGCGAGTCAGGCAAGGCGCGACTGCGCGCGCTTACCCCCGCGACGTACACGGGTGTTGCCAACCAGCTGGTGGACTACCTGAACTAGTCGTGGGCCTTGTCGCCCTTATTGGACGGCAGGGTCGGGGTCATGGTCAGCACAATCATGGCCAGCACCACGAGTGACGCAACAAAGAACAGGCCAGCGAAAATCGCGGCGAACACCACGTCGCGTGTCGTCATGAGCGTGATGAGTCCGATGAAACCGGCAATTGCGCCGGCAATTCCCAACAGTTCCGCGGGGCGGGTCTTATCGCGCTTCGACATGTGTATTTTCCTTTGTGCGGGTGCGCAGTGAATCAATGTGCGCAAGAGAGTCAAACACTCCCATAATTATCGCCCATGCGCCGATGGCGCCGACCACAGCGATGGTGTTCGTGGAAAGCAGCACGAGGGCGGCGGGAAGCGCGAGGTATTGCAGGGGCGCCCACGATGAGGCCGTCTGGCGAACGCGCATCCACTGCAGCAGACTGATGGTCACAACGAGCGCAACAACCAGTGGAACAGTGGGAGTCCATAGGGTCGTCACGAGTGCGGATACCGCCGCAATGACGATTACCTGGGCCACGAGACCGATGCGTTGAATGATCGCCGGCTGTGTGATATCCGATATCACCGAGGCTGCTGCAACAACCAGATAGCCCCACAAACCCAGCGCAAGCTCGTGTTGCTGCGTAAAGGTGATGAACAACCCCACGACGAGACCCGAGGCCGGGTACACGAACGGGAGAACGCGCGAGCGTAATGACAAATGGGTCACGACTACCTTTCGACCCCTTCAGCATACGGCCGCTAGATTTGCGCCATTTCCGAAAAGCGTGAGAACCCGCCTTCGAACAGCACGGTGAGTTCCTTGGTCTGTCCGTTACGGTGTTTGGCGATATTCAGAATGGTGTCGTTTGCGCTTTCCGACGCCTGATCCGCGTAGGGGTCGCGCTCCAACAAAATGACGATGTCGGCGTCTTGCTCGAGTGAACCAGATTCACGCAGATCCGACAGCTGGGGCTTCTTGTTTTCGCGATTTTCGGAACCACGATTCAGCTGTGAGAGGGCAATGAGTGGCACGCCCAGCTCTTTCGCAAGCAGCTTCAGTGAACGCGAGAACTCCGAGACCTCTTGCTGGCGACTTTCTACCTTTTTACCGCTTGTCAGAAGTTGCAGATAGTCGATAACAATCATCTTCAGACCCAGTTGCTGCTTCAAGCGCCGGCACTTGGATCGAATTTCGACCAGAGTGAGGTTGGGGCTGTCGTCGATGTACAACGGAGCCTCATTGAGCTTGGCATGCACCTTGGCAATTTCCGACCAGCCGCGGGCATCGATATTGCCGCTTCGGATTTTGTTCAGGAAGATTCGCGTCTCGGCAGACATCAAACGCATGGCGATTTCGCCGCGCGACATTTCGAGTGAAAAGAACACCGTGGGTTCCTGCGACTTGATTGCGGCACCGCGAGCGAAGTCGAGAGCCAGCGTCGACTTACCGATACCCGGACGTGCCGCAATGAGGATGAGCTGACCGGGCTGGAATCCATGGGTCAGTTCGTCGAGTTCACGGAACCCGGTAGAGACTCCCGTCACGCCTCCCGCGGCGTTTCCGGCAGCCGCTTCGATTTCCGACACGACACCTTCCCAGGCGTTGCCGATGCCCACGGCTTCCTGTGATTTGGCGCCCTTGCCAATTGCGAAGACGTCGGCCTGCGCCTCATCGACCAATTTGACAGGCTCGCCCTCGGCGGCATATCCCAGTTGTGTGATGCGTGTTCCCGTTTCCACGAGCTGTCGCAGAATGGCTTTGTCGGCGACGATTTCCGCGTAATAACCTGCGTTCGCCGCAGTCGGCACGAATGCCGCCAGGGTGTGCAAATAGTTTGCTCCGCCCACCTTCTGAAGCTGGCCTGTTTTGGTCAGCTGTTCTCCAACAGTGATCACGTCGGTGGGTTCGGCGTGAGCGAACAGCGTAACGATGGCATCAAAGATGATTTCGTGCTTGGGCAGGTAGAAATCTTTGGCCTTGACGTATTCCATGACCTCGCCGACGGCATCTTTCGACAGCAGCATTCCGCCGAGTGTGCTCATTTCAGCGCTGACATCGTGAGGCGGGACCCGGCGTTCCACTCCTTCGTCGTATGCGAAGTCCATGTTCGGATCTGACACTGTTGTCCTTTGCTGGCCGTTCAAATGTGGGTGGTCTTTCAGTATGAAGCAGACCTGGGACATCGCTGTCAACCGGCCCGAAACGACCCACGGCTTTGAGGCTAGGGCGAATATCCCCATCACGCAAATGGGGCTGTGGATAAGTGTGTGGGAAACCTGTGAACCACGCCGCACAACTCTGGGGACAAGCTGGGGATAACTGTGGATAAATATGACGATGAGGCACAAAAAACGCTTCTGACCGCGTATTTTGCTGAAATTGCGCTGTGGAAAAGAATGTTTAGAGTTGTACTTGAACCTTTAACTTGTCCCCAGTATTAAGTTCGAATTATGGCACTCACGTAGTCGAATTTCGCACAAAAAAGCCCGCAGAGTAACCTCTGCGGGCCTTCCTGGTGTCAGGCGTTACTTTGCAGCAACAACCTTGAGCGAAACGTTCGCAACGACGCCTTCGTGAAGCTTCACGGTCGCCTCGAACGAGCCGGTCGACTTGATCGAACCAGCAATTTCGATGGTTCGCTTGTCAACCGATCCGATGCCCGCTGCCTGAATTGCGTCAGCGATGTCACCGGTCTTGACCGAGCCGAACAGACGACCCTCGGCGCCAGCCTTGACGCGGACCGTGACGGTCTGTGCCTCGATGGCGGCCTTCAGGGCCTGAGCGTCTTCAACCGAAGCGAGTTCGCGTGCAACGCGAGCCTGCTTGATGTCGGCAACCTGCTTCTCGCCGCCGCGGGTCCACGCAACAGCGAAGCCCTGGGGAAGAAGGTAGTTACGGGCATAACCGTTCTTTACGTCAACGACGTCGCCGGCTGAACCCAGTCCCGAAACCTCGTTGGTCAGAATAACCTTTGCCATGATGTTCCCCTATCGTCCTGCACCGGCGTAGGGAAGAAGTGCCATTTCACGGGCGTTCTTCACTGCACGGGCGATGAGGCGCTGCTCCTGAACCGACACACCGGTAATACGGCGTGAACGGATCTTGCCGCGCTCGGAGATGAACTTACGAAGAGTTGCGACGTCCTTGTAGTCAATGACGTCAATCTTGATCGGGCGTGCGGGGGCAGCGGTCTTCGCTCCCTTACCGACGCGCGGCTTGCGGCGGTCGCCGCTTGCTTTTCCAGCCATAGTGATTTCCTTTGAATGAAAGTTGTTTAGAACGGAGTGTCGTCGGGGTACGACTCGCTCGCAGCAGGCCAGGCCTCTGCTTCAGCGGGCTGACCCCATGCGTCGCCACCAGCAGGCTGCGAAGCCCACCCGGACGAGTCGCCACGAGGCGACGATCCACCGACACTGCGCGTAACGTTTGCAGTTGCGTAACGGAGCGAGGGACCGATTTCGTCGATTTCGAGCTCAATCGAGGTGCGCTTTTCGCCCTCTTTGGTCTCGTAGGAACGCTGCTTCAGGCGGCCCGTTGCAAGAACGCGCGAACCCTTCGACAACGAGCCGGCGACGTGCTCGGCAAATTCGCGCCACACGCTTGCACGAAGGAAGAGCGGCTCGCCGTCTTTCCATTCGTTGCTCGCGCGATCGAAAGTGCGAGGGGTCGACGCAATGGTGAAATTGGCCACTGCGACACCGCCCTGGGTGAAGCGAAGCTCAGGGTCAGCGGTGAGGTTGCCCACAACGGTGATGACCGTGTCGTTCGCCATGGCCCTACTCGGCTTCTGCTACAGCTGCTGCTGCGGCCGACGCAATGCGTGCGACTGCTTCATCAGCGCGAAGAACCTTGGTACGCATGACCGACTCCGACAGGCGAAGCTGGCGCTCGAGTTCCGCAGTGGTCGCGGGCTCTGCGGTGAAGTTCACCACAGCGTAGATGCCTTCCGACTTCTTCTGGATTTCGTACGCAAGACGGCGACGGCCCCAGATGTCGAGCTTGTCGACGGAACCACCATCTTTGGTCACAACCGTGAGGAACTTCTCAAGGCTGGGCTGAACAGTGCGGTCATCAACCTCGGGGTTGAGGATCACCATCAGTTCATAAGGATGCATAAATAACCCACCTCCTTTGGACTCAGCGGCTACAGACGTTCTGTAGCAGGAGGGTTAACATCAGTACTTCGTTGCACACGAGGCGCAACTTTCCAAGGTTACAGGGCTTGGGGCCTTAAGACAAGCGGGAAGCGGCCCAGTCGCGCAGACGGCGTTCCGCCTCGGAGGCGTCCAGCGGCCCCTCGTCCAGGCGCAACTCCAGCAGGAAGCGATACGCGTCGCCCACAATGCGCCCGGGTCCCACCTCGAGAATGGCCATAATTTGCTCGCCGTTCAGGTCGGGGCGAATCGAATCGAGCTCCTCGCGTTCGCGGATTTCCGCAATACGACGTTCGAGGTCGTCATACGCCGCACTGAGTTTCTCGGCTTTGCGCCGATTGCGGGTGGTGACGTCGGCGCGCGTAAGAATATGCAATTGTTCCAGGCCTTCGCCTGCATCGCGCACGTACCGGCGCACAGCGGAATCGGTCCACGAGGAATCGCTGTACCCAAAGAACCGCAGGTGGTGCTCGATCAGGTGGGTCACGCGATCGATGGTGTCGTTGTCGAATCGCAGCGCAACCAGGCGCTTCTTCGCGATCTTTGCCCCCACGACATCGTGATGATAAAAACTAACCGCGCCGCCGGCCTCGACGCGTTTCGTTGCGGGCTTGCCGCAGTCGTGCAGCAATGCGGCCAAGCGGCCAGCGATATCGGGATTCGAGGCACCATGCCGGGCCTGCTCGATCTCGATGTACTGGTTGACCACGGTGATGGTGTGTTCGTACACATCTTTATGGTGTGCGTGTTCGTCCACCTGCAGCTTCAGCGCGGGAATTTCCGGAATGACGCGATCGGCAATTCCCGTATCGACCAGAAGCCGAATGCCCGGTTCGGGGTGTGCGGTGGCCAGCAACTTCACTAGTTCATCGCGCACACGTTCCGCCGAAATGTTCTCGATCGTCGCGGCGTCCGCCGTCATCGCCTCGACCACATCCGTATGAGGCTCGACCGCAAGTTGCGACAGGAAACGCGCCGCACGCATCATGCGCAGCGGATCGTCGGCAAACGAATTGACGGCAGGGCCGGGGGTGCGCAGAACGCCCTCCAACAGATCGGTGAGTCCGCCGCTGGGGTCAACCAGGCGCAAATCAGGCAGCGTCAGCGCCATGGCGTTCATGGTGAAGTCGCGGCGCAGAAGATCACCTTCGATGGTGTCGCCAAAGGTGACCTCGGGTTTGCGCGTCTTGCCGTCGTATAAATCGGCTCGATAGGTTGTGATTTCGACGGGCTGCCCATGAATTCGTGCCGCAATGGTGCCGAACTCGCGCCCCACGTCCCAGGTGGCCTCGGCGATGGGGCCGACAATGGCCAGAATATCGTCGGGTCGTGCGTTCGTCGTGAGATCGAGATCCGAGATGGCGCGGCCAAGAAACGCATCACGCACCGGTCCGCCGACAAGTGCCAGTTCGAAACCTGCGGCAGCGAAGCGTTCAGACAGGGATTTCAGTGGCTCTTCGGTCGAACGGGTCGTGAGGTATTCCACCGCATCCGCCACGCTCTTCATATCGCCACAGTCTAGACTTACCAGCATGTCGAAGGTCGTTTCGCGCTCGGGATTGTTCGCCCGCGTCGCGGTTTCCGCGGCCATTATCGGCGCCGTCACCGTGGCCACTGGTGTGCCTTCGGGTGCCGCGACAGCAACGGACTCTACGCTCGGTATCGTTTTGCCCGTCACCGTTGCGGCCGGCGGGGATTTGCTGACACTCGACGAGCTAACCGAGGCGGTTGCGCCGGGCGGGCGGCTTGCGCACTTCCTCGAACTAGTCGAGAAATACGACGTGACGGTCGCCCTTGATTCGCGTATCTCCGCAAGTATCACGGCTCTGGGTGACACTGCCCCGGCCGACGTGCTGGCCTGGCACACCCGGATGATCACCGAACCCAACCTGGTACTCCTGCCCTGGTCCAACGGCGATCCTTTGGTGTTGGCCGCCGATGACGACGCAAATCGAGTCACTGCCGAGGAATTGGCGGGCGCCTCGGGAGTTTCGGCCATCGACATCACGGGCTGGCTGTCGGAATCCTCGCTTCCCGCGGATACCGCGGAGGTGTTATCTGGACTGGGATATCAGCGGGTGCTGATCAGCGATGCCGTGTACTCCGGCGAGCGCCACGTGCTGTCGTCGGCGGCCTCGGCCCGCGCCTCGGCGGCAACGGCGGAAGGTTCGACCGCCAATATTTCGGTGACCGCCGCGTCCCTCGCAGCAACGGGACGGAATGTTCCCACCTGGTTTGCACTGTCGCCTACCCAACTGGACCTCGGTCGCGCCGAAGCGCTGTTGCGCGTTCTTGCACACGACGAGTCGGTCACAATCGAACCCGTTGCCAGCCTGCCCGTGCGTGAACTCACCAACGCGCTTCCTGTCGTCTCATTCGACGGCGACGCGGCTTTAGCCGAAGCGTTCACTCGATTCCGCAAGGATCGGTCCATCTCGACGATGGGCGAAGACTCGACGGTTCTGCTGTATCCACGTATTCGCGCGCTTTCTGCCCTGGCCTCGACCACACGCATCGCCGGATTCGAGTCGCGGGTCACCGACTTCGTCGCCACCAGCATTCACGCGGAACGTGCAGTCAGCATCAATCCGGCCAGCGCCTACACGGTTCTTGCCAGCCAGGCGGCGTTCCCCGTGACGTTGATCAACGACCACGCAACTCCCGTCACCGTGAATCTGCAGGTTCGGTCCACCTCGGGAATTGTGACGGTGACCGATGCCACGCAGTTGGTGACCATCCCCGGTAATTCCAGCACCCAAGTGACGGTTCCGCTACAGGTCGTGTCCAATGGCTCCGCGCAACTCGAGATGGACCTGCGCACGCCCGAGGGTGTTCCTCTGGCATCGGTCGCACGATTTGACATCACCGTCGCGGCACAATGGGAGGCCATGACGTTGGTCTCGTTTAGCGTCGTCGTCGTGACAATTTTGGGACTGGGCGTCGTGCGAACCGTGCGCCGCCGCAGGGTGGCCGCATGAGCAACGGCCACATCGGTCGGTCAAGCCTGATTCTTGCCTCGGGAACTGTTGTGTCCCGAGTGCTGGGGTTCATCAGCGCCGTGGTCTTGGCCCAAACTCTGGGGACGGTTGGTGCAGGTGCCGACACCTTTGCTTTGGCAAATCAGCTTCCCAATAACGTGTACGCCATTGTTGCCGGCGGGATTCTGAGTGCCGTGCTGGTTCCTCAGATTGTGCGGGCCAGCATGCATGACGACGGTGGCGCTCGGTACATAAATAAGCTTCTGACCCTAGGTTTTAGTGTTTTTGGCGGTGTTACCGTGGTGGCGACGCTCGCGGCACCCGCACTCGTGGCGCTCTACGCCGGACAAGCAGGCCAGGGTGGTTTCACGGGAAACGACATCGCGTTGGCCACCGCATTCGCGTGGTGGTGTCTACCCCAGGTCCTCTTTTACGCGGTGTATTCGCTTCTGGGCGAGGTTCTCAATGCACGCGGCGTATTCGGCCCCTTCACCTGGGCGCCCGCACTCAACAACATCGTTGCCATTGTGGGAATGATTGTGCTGGGAATGGTCTTCACGGGCGATGTCACCGATTCGGCGGCATGGAGCCCTCTCGCGATCAGCGTGTTGGCCGGCAGTGCGACTTTGGGTGTCGCAACGCAGGCGGGCATCCTGTTTGTCTTCCTTCGCCGGGCCGGCGTGAACTTCCGGCCCGACTTTGCGTTCCGCGGTGTGGGGCTCGGTCACGCCACGCGACTGGCGGGGTGGACGTTCGGCATGATCGTTCTCACGCAAATTGCGGGGATTGTCCAAACGAACGTAGCCTCGATTGCCGCGGGTTCGGGCGAGCCGTCGCTCGCGGTGTTGCGCTTCTCGTGGCTAATCTTCATGCTCCCGCACTCGGTTGCCACCGTGTCATTGGCGACCGCGTATTTCACCCGAATGAGTGCCGATGTCCGCGACAACCGCCTCGATTCGCTCATCGGTGATATTCGGGAGTCGCTGTCGCGCATCGGTCTCTTCATGGTGATTGCATCGGTTGCCATTCTCGTACTCGCTCTTCCAATGGCCGCGATTTTCGGAGGCTCGTTCCCCAGCATTCAGGGCATGGCCTGGGTTCTGGGTGGCTTCGCACTCGGCCTCGTGCCTTTCAGTGTTGTATTCGTGCTGCAGCGTGTGTTCTATGCGCTGGAAGATACCCGCACGCCCTTCTTTATTCAGGCGGTTCACTCGGGCGTCTTCATCGTCGGTGCACTTCTCCTGTCCATGACGGACCCTGCGCAGATTGCGGTCGGAATCGCCGTATTGACCAGCGTTGTGGGCACAATTCAAGCGGTTCTTCTTGTCGTTGTACTTCGGCGCCGCCTCGGGCGCCTTGGGGGAAACCAAATGGTATCCGCATTCGGGCGCTTTGCGCTGGCCTCGATTCCTGCAACCGGCGCGGGCATCATCGCGATGTACTTTCTGGGCGGATATTCCGAGTTCGGCTGGGGACTTCAGTCGATGGCCAGCACCCTCATCGCACTTGTTGTCGCCGGGCTCGTCATGATGGCTGCCTATGTGGGATCGTTGCTGCTCGTGCGCGACCCCCATATTCGGGTGATGTTGTCGGGAATTCGCGGTCGATAAGTCATCGCGCGTCACAGTCGAACTCCGGCGGGAATACTGCACCGTAAACTTTGATTGACTCTGCGTCGAAAGGATTCGCTGTGCGCGATCTCATCATTATTGGTTCTGGACCTGCTGGTTACACCGCAGCAATTTACGCTGCACGTGCCGACCTGAAGCCCGTTGTCATCACCTCAAGCGTCGAGATGGGCGGCGATCTGATGAAAACCACCGAAGTCGATAACTTCCCCGGCTTCCCCGAGGGCGTCATGGGTCCCGAACTCATGATGAACATGCAGGCACAGGCCGAGCGCTTCGGTGCCGAATTGATTTTTGACGACGCCGTCAGCGTTGAACTCGAGGGCCCCGTTAAGAAGGTCACCCTGGGAAACGGCGATGTACTGGAAGCTCGCGCCGTGATTTTGTCCACCGGCAGCGAATACCGCCGCTTGGGTCTTGACGACGAGGCGCGACTCAGCGGTTTTGGTGTCTCTTGGTGCGCAACCTGCGATGGCGCGTTCTTCCGTAAGCGCACCGTTGCTGTTGTGGGTGGTGGCGACTCGGCGATGGAAGAGGCCACGTTCCTCACTCGTTTCGCCGACAAGGTGTACCTGTTGCACCGAAGCGATAACTTCCGCGCCTCGCCCGCAATGCTTTCGCGCGCCAAGGCTGACGCGAAAATCGAGTTCGTCACCGGCGTAACGGTCACGGGTATTCAGGGCACGGATGCCGTGTCGGGGATTACCCTGACCGAAACGGACGGATCCACACGTGAGCTTGCAATTGACGGCCTATTTGTTGCCATTGGTGCCGATCCTCGTACGGCACTGTTCGCCGACACGGTGACATTGACCGAGGCGGGAACGGTCGCTGTTGACGGCCGCAGCTCGCGCACCAACCTTGCGGGTGTTTTTGCCGCTGGCGACGTCATTGACCCCACGTATCGCCAGGCCATCACGGCCGCCGGTAGTGGCGCCGTTGCGGCACTGGATGCCCAGCATTACCTGGAATCCGCCCACTAATCATTCGCTAGACTCAACACACCAACGAGAGGACAGACCATGAGTGCCGCCCGCGATGTAACCGACGCCACCTTCGCCGCCGAGGTTCTGCAGAACGAAAAGCCTGTCATCGTTGACTTCTGGGCGCCCTGGTGTGGTCCGTGCCGCGCCGTATCGCCGATTCTTGACGCAATCGCCGAAGCTCATGCCGACAAGATCGACATCGTGAAGCTGAACGTCGATGATTTCCCCGAACTTGCTGCTGAATACAACATCATGAACATTCCGGCCATGAAGGTGTTCAAGGGTGGCGAGGTTGTGAAGTCGATCACCGGTGCAAAGCCGCGACCCGCTCTTGAAGCGGATCTCGCTGACTTTATCGGCTAAGGCGCCGTGGTACTCGGCGCAGGGGGAACCACCCTCGACGATTGGCATGGCCATTACGCCCAGCGCACGTCAGGACTGAGCGCAAGCGAAGTTCGCGCACTGTTTGCGGTCGCGTCACGCCCCGAGGTGGTATCGCTTGCGGGCGGAATGCCCGCCGTTTCCGCGCTTCCGCTGGATTCCATTACCGAGACCATGAACAAGGTCATGCGCGAGCAGGGTGCTGCTGCGCTGCAGTACGGTTCGGGTCAGGGTTTGCCCATGCTGCGCGAGCAGATCCTCGAGGTATGTGCTCTGGAGGGCATCGAGGCCAGCGCGAATAACATCGTGATCACGACGGGTTCGCAGCAGGCGCTGGACCTCATCACCAAACTGTTCATTGACGACGGCGATGTGGTGTTCGCGGAATCGCCCAGTTATCTGGGCGCTCTCGGAATTTTCCGGTCCTATCAGGCCGATGTTCGCCATGTCGAGACCGATGAATCGGGCATGATTCCCGAGGCGCTCGAGGAAGCAATTGCGGTGGCGCGGGCTGATGGCAAGCCCATGAAGTTCCTCTACCTCATTCCCAACTTCCAGAATCCGTCGGGGGTCACGCTGTCGGCGGAACGTCGTCCGCGATTGATTGAAATCGCGAAGCGCCACAAGATTCTGATAATCGAGGACAACCCCTACGGTCTGCTGTGGTTCGACACCCCGTCGCCCGCCGCGATGCGGTCTATTGACGAAGACGGCATTGTCTATTTGGGGTCATTCTCGAAGATGTTTGCGCCCGGTTTCCGCGTGGGATGGGCTCTGGCGCCTCACGCAATTCGAGAGAAGCTGGTTCTGGCGGCGGAATCCGCAATTCTGTGCCCGAGCGCGTTGACGCAGATGGTGATCAGCGATTACTTGGCGACTTCGGATTGGCAGGCGCAAATTGATGTCTTCCGTGGCCTGTATCGCGATCGCCGCGACGCAATGCTGTCGGCGTTGGACGAATTTTTGCCCGGGTACCACCGCACCGAGCCCAACGGCGGCTTTTATGTGTGGCTGACGCTTCCGGAGTACCTCGATTCCAAGGCGATGTTGCCTCGCGCCGTCACCGAATTGGTCGCGTACACCCCAGGAACCGCGTTCTACACGAATGGAATGGGTCGCTCGCACATTCGGTTGGCCTTCTGTTACCCGACTCCGGAGGCGATTCACGAGGGAGTTCGCCGCCTGTCCGAAGTCATTCGTCAGGAATCGGAACTCATCGAGACCTTTCACCCCAAGATTCCCGACATCACCCAGCTGTCACACGTCGTATCGCCGCCGCCGGATTTGGCATAAGGAGCCGTCATGACCACCACTGCACCTCGAGTCGCCGTTCTTGCGGGCGGCATTTCTCACGAGCGTGAAATCTCACTGACCTCGGGCCGTTTGCTTGCGGAAGCCCTCGTTCGCCACGGTCTGACTGTGGATATTCGTGACTCGGACGCCAATCTCGTCCCGTCGCTCGTGTCAGATCGCCCCGACGTGGTGTGGCCCGTCCTGCACGGAACAAGCGGCGAGGACGGTTCGTTGCTCGGTGTCCTTGAGGCATTAGGAATTCCCTCGGTTGGCTCTAACGCCGCATCGACGCGTCTTGCATGGGATAAGCCCTCGGCAAAGACGATCATTGAGCGTTCCGGCATTGCAACTCCCAATTCACTGGTCTTAACACGCGATGCCTTCCGCGAATTGGGTGCCGAGGGTGTGCTCGGTGTTATTTCGAACAATTTTGGCTTCCCCGTTGCGGTCAAGCCCGCTCGTGGGGG
This sequence comes from Microbacteriaceae bacterium MWH-Ta3, assembly GCA_003053925.1. Classification (GTDB taxonomy): domain Bacteria; phylum Actinomycetota; class Actinomycetes; order Actinomycetales; family Microbacteriaceae; genus MWH-TA3. The sequence goes on along the minus strand of QBKD01000001.1, from coordinate 700,308 downwards.
TTCCGCACAGGGTGTATCACTGGTTGATTCGCTCGACGGATTGCGTCTCGCATTGGTGCATGCCTATACGTATTGCGATCAGGCCATCATCGAGCGACAAATTGTGGGAACCGAGGTGTGTGTCACGGTCCTCGAAACGCCCGCTGGGCGCGTTGCGCTTCCCGCAGTAGAGATTGAGCCTCTGAGTGGCTTCTACGGCTTTGAGGAGCGCTACAACGCGGGCGAGTCTCGTTTCTATGCACCGGCTCGTCTGGACGTCGACACGGCGACGTCGGTTCGTGACATTGCAGTTGCCGCGCACGAAGCGCTGGGGCTCGGTCACATCTCGCGCATCGACTTCATCATCGATGGCAATGGTGTGCCGTGGTTCCTCGAAGCGAGCGTCAGCCCCGGTCTTACCGAGACGTCGACTGTGTCACTCGCCCTGGAGGCTGCCGGAATTGATCCCGCCGAGGCTTTCGCTGGACTCGTTCAGGTCGCTCTTGACCGTTAGGTTCGAGCGATAGGCACGAGCGACCGCCAGGATGGCCCGCGCCATCAGGGCGGCTGAGGTTTCACGTGAAACGGGGGTTCGTAAGCGGGTTTTTTCATAAAACCCGCGGTCAGAGCCCTATTATTCGAAACGTACGCCTGTCGAGGGAGCGTGTCCCTCAATCTCGGTCACAATTCGATTGAGGTCGGCAACGGTGGCGAATTCGATGGTAATCGTACCCTTCGCCTTGGCAAGCTTTACCGATACACGGGTGTTCAGCTTGTCACCCAGACGTTCGGCAATCTCACTGAGGTAGTCCGTGCGGCCACCGGCACGTGCCGTGGCTTTGGTTCCCGGCGCAGGCTTACCCGCCATGACGGCTGCCGTTGCCTCGGTCTCGCGGACCGACAGGTCTTCGTTCACGATTTTGTTGGCAAGCTTCTCCATGAGTGCACGATCCGAGAGCGACAGAATGGCTCGAGCGTGACCCGCCGTCAGCACACCGGCGGCGACTCGTTGCTGGACCTTCTCGGGCAGCTTCAGCAGTCGCAGGGTGTTCGTCACCTGGGGGCGTGATCGACCGATACGCTGGGCAAGTTCATCCTGGGTAATCCCGAAGTCTTCGATGAGCTGCTGGTACGCGGATGCTTCTTCCAGCGCATTCAGCTGTGCACGGTGGATGTTCTCCAAGAGAGCGTCGCGCAACATGTCGGCGTCTGCAGTGTCGCGGATAACGGCGGGGATTTCCGCCAGACCCACGGCCTTCGAGGCGCGCAGACGGCGTTCGCCCATAACCAGCTCGTATCGCGCGCCGTCCACGGGCTTTTCCATGGGCCGCACAACAATTGGCTGCAGTACACCGAATTCGCGGATGGAGTGCTCGAGCTCCGCAAGTTCCTCGGCGCGGAACTCGGTTCGAGGCTGGTGTGCGTTGGGCACAACGTCATTCGGGTTGATGAGCTGCAGACGGGCGCCCGGAACCTCGACAAGGTCCTTTTTGGCGCTGGTGTCACTCGTAAAAAAGAGATCCGTGGGTCGTATCCCCGATTCGGGAGCTGTGGGGATGAGCGCGCCAATACCCTGGCCCAGCCCTGTCCGTTTGGTTGCCATTAGCTACTCCTCATTGCCGATAATGTGCGATGCCGACTACTGTGCCGATGCGTCTCGTTGGGCAAACTTTTCCGCCATTTCGATTGCGGCCTCGCGATATGCCAGCGCGCCACTCGAATTGTTGTCATACCCAATGACCGTGAGTTGGTGGCTGGGAGCCTCGGACACCCGCACCGAACGAGGGATCACGGTTGTGAGTACCGTGTCGGGGAAGTGGGTGCGCACCTCGTTTTCAACTTCGCGGGAAAGGTTGGTGCGCGAGTCGACCATCGTCAACAAGATGGTCGAGATGTGTATCGCGGGATTCAAGTATTGCGCGACCATACCGACGTTATCCCAGAGCATGGTGACGCCCTCCAGCGCGTAATACTCCGCCTGAATAGGGACAAGCACCTCGCCTGCGGCAACCAGTGCGTTGATTGTCAGCAAGCCCAACGACGGTGGGCAATCGATGAAGATGTAATCCGGTCGCTGTGTAGCTTGCGCGATGTATTCATCGATCGCACGCTTGAGGCGTTGTTCGCGCTGCTGCGAGGGAACCAACTCGATCTCAGCACCGGCCAGGTTTATGGTGGCTGGCGAACACCAGAGGTTGGGATGTTGTTGACTCTGACGAAGGACCGATCCCATCGTGCTTGCGCCATGCAGCATCTCGTACGTTCCCTGAACTGTCGCGTTGTGCTCGATTCCGAGTGCCGTCGAGGCATTTCCCTGGGGATCGAGATCGATTACGACTACCTTTGCGCCCAAATCGGCGAGAGCTGCGGCAAGGTTCACTGTCGTGGTGGTCTTGCCCACTCCACCTTTTTGGTTCGATACGGCAATGACGCGCGGCGACGAAGGCAACGGGGCGGTTTTGTCGCGCAACGCGACTCGACGGCGTGCCAAATCCATGAGTTCGTCGGCAATTGGCGTTGACTGCGTGCGCGCCTGCTGGGGGTTCGCATCCGATTGCGTTCCCGAATTCTGCAGGTTGTTGTCCACGTTCATTCCTTTACTGACTCTCGAAAAAAATACCACCACGCACCGACAAATGTTTCACGTGAAACAAACCTGTGGAGAGTGTGAATTAGTTGACTGTTGCGGAGAACATTCGGGTGGGCTCGGGGACAAGACCCTCGCCGAGTACCTGTGCGGAAATGTCGGTAAGCGCGAAGCGTGTGATTTGCGCCGTCGCTGCCTCAATTTCTTCGTCGATACGAGCGCCCTTGAGTAACTTGATTGAGCCACCGTGATCAACGAGGGGCGCAATCATGGGTATGAGGGTCTTGAGCGCCTTCACGGCCCGTGCCGTCACCACGTCAAACGTGCGCTTCTGAGGGAAGTCCTCTGCTCGTCCGGTGAACACCACGACGTTATCGAGCTCCAGATCCTCGACCTGCTCACTCAACCAGCGGGTGCGTCGCTCCAGTGGCTCGATCAATGTGAAGTCAATGTCGGGGCGAGCAATTGCCAGAACCAGACCGGGCAGACCCGCGCCACTTCCAATATCCGCAACTCTGAGGGGGTGCTCCGTGCCCGACTCTCCCAGCTCCGGCGCCAACAACACACAGTTGACAAGGTGGCGTGTCCATAGCCGCGCAGGTTCGTCGGGACCGATGAGTCCCCGCTCCTCACCTTCGCGCGCTAAGTTGTCAGCGAACCGCCGTGCACGCTCGATTTCGACCCCGAAAAGCGCCTCGGCATACGCCGGCTCTGTCTCGACGTCAATATGTTTCACGTGAAACTATGCCTGAGTGATGACGGTGTGACGCTCAGCGCCCTCACCCTCGGAGTGTGACGCGAAGCCGCGCTCGGACACTGCATCATGCACAAGCTTGCGCTCGTAGGACGACATCGGCGGGAGTGCCGCTGACTGCGCGCCACCTTCAATGCGCTCGATGGCTCGCTCCACGATGCGGTCGAGCTCCTGCGCACGTGCGTCACGTGAGCCGCCCACGTCAAGAATCAATCGCGAAAAGTCTCCGGTGCGCGTGTGGACAGCCAGACGCGTGAGTTCTTGCAACGAGGTCACAACCTCACCACGCGACAGCGCCGACAGATCATTGTTCTCGCCCGCAACAATAGAAATGTAATCGCGGCCGTTCGAGTGCTCCATCTCGAGGTCCCCATCGAGATCGGCGATATCCAGGAACGCCTCGATGTAGTCCGCTGCGATTTCCGCAGTGTCTTTTACGGTCTGACCGTTCTCATCTACATGCGACATGACGTTCTACTTCTTTCCCTGCTGGCGCTTTGCGCGCGCTTTTCCGACCGGCTGCTGGCGCTGAGCCGGCTTTACTTCTTCCACAACCTCGATGGCTTCTTCAACGGAATCCACGGGGAGGCCCTTACGCGTTGCCTTCTTTGCGAGGCGCGCCTGTCGGTCGCGATCCGCCTGCGAGCCCGGGGTGGGCATGTTGCGAATCACAATGAACTGCTGGACCATCGTCCAGAAATTCGACACGAGCCAGTAGAACATAACGCCGAGGGGGAATGCCCAACCCGAGAAGAGGAATACCACGGGGAGGATGTACAGCAAGATGCGCTGCTGCTTGTACATCGGGCTTTCCTTCATGGCGTCCGACTGGTTCTTCGACATGATCTGAAGCTGCGTAATGAACTGCGACGCGGTCATGATGATGACCATCACGCCGGCGGTGACGATGATCGTCCAGTTGCCATCCGCCGTGCTCATGGCGGACGCAAGACCTGCAGAACCGAAGATGGTGGCTTCACCGAAGCTCTTTGCCAATTCCTTGGTCAACATACCGACGCCAGGAATTTCCTGAGCAGCGTTGCTCAAGGTGTAGAAGAGGCCAAAGAAGATCGGCATCTGCACAAGCAACGGCAGGCACGATGAGAACGGCGAAGTCTTGTGCTTGCCGTAGAGCTCCATTGTTTCGCGGGTCATGGCCTCGCGCGAGAACTGATCGCGCTTACCCTTGTACTTGTCCTGAATTTTCTTCAAGTCAGGTGAGATTTCGAGCATCTTTCGTTGGCTCTGGATTTGCTTGACAAACAAAGGGATCAGCGCGGCTCGCACCACAAGCACGAGGCCAACGATGGAAAGCACCCACGTCCAACCATCTGCCGCCTCGAAGCCCAGTACAGAAAGACCGGTGTGGAAGCTCACCAGAAGGAGCTCAATAACCCATTTGATGGGCCACAAGATTGCATCGAAAATGTTCATTAAAGGTCTTTCTGTTTCGGTAAAACAAAACCAAACCGAGAGAGGGGGAAATTCCCCTCCATTCTGGCAGGTACATCGTCAATTCCACCACGCGCCCACGGGTTACAGCGCACAATGCGTCGGGCCGTCATCCAGCTACCGCGCAACAATCCAAATTGTTGGACCGCCCCCAGCCCATAGGCGGAACAACTGGGGTAGTACTTGCAAACATCTCCGTAGAGCGGCGAGATTACTGCTCGGTAAAGCCGAAGGATCGCAATTCCCACATTCCGAGGAACGAGCACAGCGTGATCCGCCAGGCTTCGGAGGTTCACTCCGCGGCTCATGGTGCTGTCCGAACGTTCTGCCTCGACGGCACATTCCCGAAGTCCAGAGTCTCGATTTCACTCACCACGTCATCCCACGATGCCTCGCCTGCATCGGCACGAAGCCGGAAGACCACGTCTACCAACACATCGCCAGACTGAATCTTTGAATACATAATCGCCCGAATGCGACGACGCACTCGGTTGCGCTTGACCGCGTTTCCGTACTTGCCGGAAACGACAATCCCCACCTGGGGGGCCGAGCCGCCGAGAGGCGACCGGTACACAACCAGATGGGGAGTCGTAGTTTTTGCGCCACTGCGCATTACTCGGCGAAAGCCCGCCGCGTCAAGGACACGGTTGCTTCGCGCAAGCACGAGTCTGACTAGACGGTGATCGACTTGCGACCCTTGCCGCGACGAGCGGCGAGGATTGCACGGCCTGCACGGGTGCGCATACGCAGACGGAAGCCGTGAACCTTCGCACGGCGGCGGTTGTTGGGCTGGAAAGTACGCTTAGTCATTGTGTTCTCCTCGGCGTATGCCGGTATTCACTCGGGAAAAGATTTTTGCCTATGGGCAACCTGATAACTGTAGGCGACAAATCACTGTTCGTCAAACTCGAGCTCACGATTATCCACAAGAATAGAAATTGGGTGTGGACGACACGCCTCACACGGCTAATATGAATAGTTATCCACACCATCAAACGACGTGAGCATGGACACCACAATACCTGAACCCCTTTCCAACCTCTGGCGCGAGGTTATTGATGTGTTGTCGCATGACAACCGGATCACTCCGCAACTGCTGGGCTTCATCGAGCTCGCTGTTCCTCAAGGCATTTTGTCCGGAACGTTGTACCTCGAGGTCGAGTCCGACTTCACGCGGGACATGTTGGAATCACGGGCCCGCGAGCCGCTCCTTCACGCACTGGCCGGGAACTCGATAGAACGCATCTCGGGCTTCGCTTTGGTGGTGAACCCGGCGATGCGCGAGAACGATGACATCGACAACATCACAACGGGCCAGGTTGATCAGGTACCAGAGGCGCAAACCTTCGACTCGCGCCGAACCTCCGTTCCCACGGAAGCACGCCTGAACGCGAAATACACTTTTGATAACTTCGTTATCGGCCCGTCCAACCGATTCGCACACGCTGCTGCCCTCGCTGTTGGTGAATCCCCGGCCAAGGCCTACAACCCTCTATTTATCTATGGCGGATCCGGACTGGGAAAAACACACCTCTTGCATGCCATCGGTCACTATGCCCAAGGCCTGTTCCCGGGTGTCAAAGTTCGCTATGTATCGAGCGAAGAGTTCACCAACGACTACATCAACTCCATCGCCTCGAACAAGATGGCCGCGTTCAACGCTCGTTATCGCGAAGTTGACGTTCTACTTATTGACGATATTCAATTCCTGCAGGGCAAAGATGCCACCCAGGACACGTTCTTTCACACGTTCAACACTCTGCACGAGCACGGCAAACAGGTTGTTATCACCAGTGACCTGCCTCCGAAACAGCTCACCGGCTTTGAAGATCGCATGCGCAGCCGCTTTGGATGGGGTCTCATCACCGACATCCAGGCACCGGACCTTGAAACACGTATCGCCATCCTTCGGAAAAAGGCCATCAACGAACACCTCGGAATCGACGACGAGGTACTGGAATACATCGCAACCAAGGTGTCGTCCAATATTCGCGAGCTTGAAGGAACACTGATTCGAGTCACGGCCTTCGCAAATCTCAACCGAGTGCCCGTCGACCTCGGACTTGTTCAAACGATTCTCAAGGACATGATCACCCTGGAAGACGGTGATATTTCACCCGTCGAAATCATCGAGCAAACGGCCCAATACTTTGAACTGTCGATTGCCGATCTCTACGGACCATCACGATCGGCCGGAATTGCTACGGCACGACAAATCGCAATGTATCTCTGTCGCGAGCTCACGTCGTTGTCGCTTCCCAAAATTGGTCAACTGCTCGACCGCGATCACACGACGGTCATGTACGCAAACAAGAAGATCGCGGACTTGATGAAAGAGCGTCGCTCGATCTACAACCAGGTCACCGACCTCACTCAAATAATTAAACAAGCGAAGCGTTAGCCAGTACACAGGGTTATCCACAAACCTGGGGATTACCGATGGATTTAGGGTAAAAAAGTCTGTTTTCTGTGGAAAACCTGTCGTCCAGCACCGGGTAACCACAGGTTAGGCAGGAACATCCCACACGTTTTTGACAAGTTTCACCGATGTAGTTCCGCCAGAATCCAACTATCCACCGAAGTTATCCACATATCCACCGACGTTAAGAGTACGAATGTTAACTTTCTATACATCGGCTGGACAATAACGAAACCCGCTTTTCCAATGTCGTGGCGCTGTGTCACAATGAGAAACCGACGTATGACAAGAGGTACACCGTGAAATTTCAGTCGAACAAAGACGTGTTGGCTTCGGCCATCATCTTTGCTACCAAGCTGATCGTAGGAAAGAACTCCAATCCGTTGCTTTCCGGCATTCGCATTGAAGCTGCGGACAACGCCGTCACGCTCTCATCGTTCGATCACGATGTCTCGACGAAGACAACAATCCCTGCAGATGTTGATACTGAGGGTGTCGTACTCGTATCAGGAAAAATGATTTCGGATATTGTCAGCCGCTTGCCTCACGAACAGGTGTCGTTCACCTTGACGGATACCAAGCTCGCGATTGTGTCGGGATCTGCAAAGTTTGCTCTGGCGACGATGCCGGTTGCGGATTACCCCAACCTTCCCGAGGTGCCGCCGGCTGTTGGAACTATCGATGGCGAAGACTTTGCCGAGGCAATTGCACAGGTGGGTATTGCTGCATTGCGCGACGATGGACAGCCGGCTATTGGAAACATTTCGGTCGAGTTGTCCCCGGAATCGATCTCGTTCACGGCAACAGACAAGTATCGAATCGCGTCGCGCGACATTGCATGGAAAAAGAACGATGGTGCGGACAGCGTGCAAGTTCTTGTTCCAGCACGCGTGCTGACCGAGGTCGGAAAGATGTTCCACCAAAATGACGAGGTCACCATTTCGTTGTATGTGGGCGGCGAAAAGGAAATTATTGCCCTGTCGGCCGGTGACAAGGTAGTGACGTCAAGCCTGGGTAAGGGCATGTTCCCCAACGTGCGCCGCTTGCTGGATGACAAGGGCCACGGGGAATCGTACGCAATCGTCTCTGCGTCCGAGCTGATCGACGCCACGCGCCGTGTTTCGTTGGTTATTGAAAAGGACAACGCGCTGCGATTCTCGTTTGACGAAAACGGGCTGCAGTTGGAAGCCGTCAACGGTGAAAATGCTCAAGGCTCGGAAATTGTGGACATTCACCTCGTGGGTGAACCTGTTGTCGCATGGTTGAAGCCGAAGCTGGTCATTGATGGATTGACCGGTGCACACAGCCAGTTCGTACGGTTGGGATTCACCTCATCCAGTGAACCTGGTAAGGCGGGACCTGTACTGTTCACGGCCCACACCGGACGCGACGCAACAGATGTGCAGGCTTCGTATCGATACCTGATGCAGCCGAACCTGCTTCCTCGCTAAGGAGAATGTCATGAGGATCGCGGGAGTACAACTTTCCGCGTGGCGAAATTACGACCAACAGGTTGCGGTATTTGATTCCTCACCGACGGTATTGATCGGGCCCAATGGACAAGGAAAGACAAACTTTGTCGAGGCCATCACGTATGCAGCGCGAGGAAAATCGCACCGAGTTTCCGCGGATTCGGCGCTGGTGCGAAGTGGTCACACAGAGGCTCATATTCGAATGCGCGTTGCGCACGGCGAACGCACGCTCGACGTCGACGTTGTGGTGAAATCCAGCGGGTCGAATCAGGTTCGGCTTAACGGGCAGCCAGCCAAAAAGCGTGACCTTATTCGTTTGCTGCCCATTGTGATGTTCGCACCAGAAGACATGGACATCGTTCGTGGCGAGCCACAGGCGCGCCGGGATTTTTTGGATGATCTGTTGGCCCTCTCAATTCCTCGATTTGCCGGCGTGCTTGCCGACTATGACCGAGTGGTGAGGCAGCGGAACACGCTTCTCAAGTCACTTCGTTCCGCACCCGCTGACGCCGACCTGAGTCCCCTCGATGCCTGGACCGAAAATCTCATTGTCCTGGCTGGCCAAATTATGCGGGAGCGTCGTCGAATCATCGACCGCTTACGCCCCGATTTTGCGCGGGACTACATTGCAATTGCCGGCGGGGATGCCCGTGCGTCCTTGGCACTTGTCGAGTCATTGGGTGATGCCGTGGATTCGGCGCAGATCGAAGAACGACTGCGTGAACTGTTCCACGTGAAACACTCCGAAGAACGCGATCGGGGAACAACACTCTTTGGCCCTCACCGCGATGACCTACACATCGCCTTGAACGAATTGCCCAGTCGAACCCATTCCAGTCAGGGCGAGGCATGGTCTTTGGCTATTGCACTGAGGCTTGCCATGGTGGATATTACGCGCGAAACCTCGACCGTTGGGGATCCGGTGGTAATTCTTGACGATGTGTTTTCGGAGCTCGATGCGGCTAGGCGCGAACGATTGGCCGCCCATCTTTCCGATATCGAACACATCATCATTACGGCCGCGGATTCCGCAAGTGTTCCGGAATCGGTGGGCGGAATGCGATACCTGGTAACGGGGGGAGTGATGACGCGTGCCTAAAGCTACGCCAGCCGAACCCTCACGGTTCTATTTGCACATTGTGGAGATATTTAAGGGTGAGCGGCGGCTCCCTCGACAAAAAAAGAAACCGATTGTCGGATCGTTGCCATTCGAGTCGGGCCGTGACCCCAAACTCTTAGGAGAGATACTCGACGGTGACTCGACAGAGAAGGGTTGGGCTCGCCCCATCGCCCGCGCGACAATCCTTGATCGATGGTCCGAGGTGGTAGGTGAGGACGTCGCCGCACACACCTCGCCGACAATTGAGAATGACATTTTGCAGGTGCAGTGTGATTCCTCAGCATGGGCAACTCAGCTTCGAATCCTTCGCCATGACATTGCCCAAGAAATCGCGAATCGATACCCTGATTCCGGTATCGATCGAGTCGACGTAATTGGGCCGGGCGTTCCCCGTCAAAATTACGGCCCAAGGACCGTCAAATGGCGCGGTCCTCGCGATACTTACGGGTAATCAAGGTAATTTGGTCGGCCGGCCCAATTACGCCGCGCTACAGCGCAAATTTCCGCTCAAAACTCACCCCTTCACGGTAGACTGGGCTGCGTGACGCGGGCCGAAATTCGGTCTCGGGCGCGCAGGAGATATTTATGGCTACAGAAACCGAAACCCAGGCGAATAACGAAGAATACGGCGCGGGTAACATTCAGGTTTTAGAGGGACTCGAGGCCGTTCGCAAGCGCCCCGGTATGTACATCGGTTCAACAGGTGAACGCGGTTTGCACCACTTGGTCTACGAAATTGTGGACAACTCGGTTGACGAGGCTCTTGCGGGACACTGCTCGCACATTGATGTGGTGATCCTGAAGGACGGCGCGGTTCGAGTCGCCGATAACGGGCGTGGCATCCCCGTCGATATTCACCCCACAGAAAAGAAGTCAACGGTCGAGGTCGTCCTAACAATCCTCCACGCAGGTGGAAAGTTCGGCGGCGGCGGATATGCCGTATCCGGTGGATTGCACGGCGTGGGTTCCTCGGTGGTGAACGCACTCTCGCACACTCTTCAGGTTGAGGTTCGACGACAGGGTCACGTCTGGAAGCAGTCGTTCAAGCACGGTGTACCCGATGCGCCGCTCGCTTCGGTGGGGGACACCGATGAAACGGGTACCACCATTACGTTCTGGCCCAATGGTGAAATTTTTGAGACAACCGATTTTGATTACGAAACGCTGCGCACCCGTTTCCAGCAGATGGCGTTCCTTAACAAGGGTCTGTCCATTAGCTTGCGCGACGAACGCGATGTCAACGAAGACGGTGCAGCGCGTAGCGACGTGTTCCTCTACGAACAGGGTCTGGTGGATTACGTCCAGTACCTGAACTCGGCAAAAAAGATCGAATTGGTGCACCCCGACATCATTTCTTTCGAATCCGAGGACACCGAGCGCCGCATTTCGCTGGAAATGGCGATGCAGTGGACTACCGCATATTCCGAAAGCATCCACACGTACGCAAACACCATTAACACTCACGAGGGCGGAACCCACGAAGAGGGATTCCGTGCGGCATTGACCTCGTTGGTCAACCGCTATGCACGCGAAAAGAACATTTTGCGCGAGAAGGACGAAAACCTTTCCGGCGACGATGTTCGCGAGGGTCTGACCGCCGTCATTTCGGTAAAGCTGGGCGAACCCCAGTTCGAGGGTCAAACCAAGACCAAGCTGGGCAACACCGAGGCAAAATCGTACGTGCAAAAGGTTGTTGGCGAAGTGTTGGGCGACTGGTTCGATCGCCACCCCGTCGAAGCGAAAGACATTATTCGCAAGGCAATCCAGGCGGCGACTGCTCGTATGGCCGCACGAAAGGCGCGTGAAAACACTCGTCGTAAGGGTCTGCTGGAATCGGGCGGCATGCCCGGAAAGCTCAAGGACTGCCAGTCCAAGGAACCCGCTCTGTCGGAAGTCTTCCTTGTCGAGGGCGACTCGGCCGGCGGTTCCGCAGTCCAGGGCCGTAATCCCGAAACCCAAGCGATTTTGCCGCTGCGCGGAAAGATCCTGAATGTCGAGAAGTCGCGCCTTGATCGCGCTCTTCAAAACCAGGAAATTCAGGGCATGATTACCGCCTTCGGCTGCAACATCGGCGAAGAATTTGATATCGAGAAGGCGCGGTATCACAAGATTGTTCTGATGGCCGATGCCGACGTCGATGGCCAGCACATCACCACCTTGCTGCTGACTCTGTTGTTCCGGTACATGCGCCCGCTGATTGAACACGGCTATGTGTATTTGGCGCAGCCGCCGCTGTATCGCCTGAAGTGGACCAATGCGGAACACGAATATGTGTTCTCGGATCGCGAACGCGACGCCTTGATGGCCGAAGGTCTGAAGAACGGCAAGCGAATCCCCAAGGACAACGGAATCCAGCGTTACAAGGGTCTGGGTGAAATGAACCACCAAGAACTGTGGGAAACCACGATGAATCCCGAAACACGCACGCTGCTGCAGGTGACCGTGTCGGATGCCGCCATCGCGGACGGTGTTTTCTCGACACTGATGGGCGAAGATGTCAGCGCCCGCCGCACATTCATTCAGCAGAACGCAAAGGATGTCCGCTTCCTCGATATCTAGGGGCGGATCTAAAGGACGAAACCGATGACGGACGAAACGACAAACACCGAGCGGGTCGAGCAAGTCGATCTGCAGATGGAAATGCAGCGCTCATACCTCGATTACGCGATGAGCGTGATTGTGGGCCGAGCCCTCCCCGATGTGCGTGACGGCCTTAAGCCCGTTCACCGCCGTGTGATTTACGCCATGTTCGATGGCGGATACCGCCCCGACAAGGCCTATTCGAAGTGCTCGCGTGTGGTCGGTGATGTCATGGGACAGTTCCACCCCCACGGTGACTCCGCAATTTACGATGCGCTCGTTCGACTCGTTCAGCCCTGGAGCCTTCGCTATCCCTTGGCCGCCGGCCAGGGAAACTTTGGTTCGCCCGGAAATGACGGCGCTGCCGCGCCTCGATACACCGAAACCCGTATGGCCCAGTTGGCCATGGAAATGGTGCGGGATATTGACGAGGACACCGTCAACTTCCAGGACAACTACGACGGCCGCACTCAAGAACCCTCGGTTCTTCCCGCACGATTCCCTAACCTATTGGTCAATGGTTCGGTGGGTATCGCCGTGGGTATGGCCACGAACATTCCGCCGCACAACCTGCGGGAAGTATCGTCGGCCGCACTGTGGCACCTGGCCAATCCCGAGGCTTCGCGCGAGGAACTGCTCGATGCAATTCTCGAACGCGTCAAAGGACCCGACTTCCCCACCGGCGCCCAGATTTTGGGAACCAAGGGAATCCAAGAGGCGTACCGCACGGGTCACGGATCGATCACCATGCGCGCTGTGGTCTCGACCGAGGAAATTGGTGGCCGTACCTGTCTCGTGGTTACGGAACTGCCGTACCAGGTAAACCCGGACAACCTCGCAATCAAGATTGCCGACCTGGTCAAGGAACAAAAGATCCAGGGCATCGCGGACATCCGCGACGAGACCAGTGGCCGTACCGGTCAGCGACTCGTGATTGTTCTGAAGCGCGATGCCGTGGCCAAGGTTGTACTGAACAACCTGTACCGCATGACCCAGTTGCAGGACAACTTTGGCGCCAACATGCTGGCAATCGTGGATGGCGTTCCCCGCACTTTGACGATCGACCAGTTCATCACCCTGTGGGTGAGCCACCAGGTGGAAGTAATCGTTCGCCGCACACAGTTCCGTCTGCGTAAGGCCGAGGCCGATGCGCACATTTTGCGCGGCTACCTCAAGGCACTTGATGCACTTGACGAGGTCATCGCCTTGATTCGTCGTTCGCCCACCGTCGACGACGCCAAGCAGGGACTTATCGAACTGCTGACTATCGACGACGTTCAGGCATCGGCCATTTTGAACCTCCAGTTGCGTCGTCTTGCGGCGCTGGAACGACAGAAGATTCACGAGCAGGCCGAAGAACTCGAACGCCTGATTGCCGACTACAACGCAATTTTGGCCTCGGAATCGCGCCAGCGCGAGATCATCAGCACCGAGCTCACCGAAATCGTGGACCGCTACGGCGATGACCGCCGTTCCGAGATCATGTACGGCTTCGGCGGCGACGTCCGTGATGAGGACCTCATTCCCGAAGAGGAAATGGTCGTCACCGTTACGCGTTCCGGATATGTCAAGCGCACGCGCAGTGACAACTACCGATCGCAAAAACGTGGCGGCAAGGGCGTCAAGGGCGCGAACCTCCGTGCAGACGACGTGGTTCAGCACTTCTTCGTGACAACCACGCACCACTGGCTGTTGTTCTTCACCGACAAGGGTCGCGTGTACCGCACCAAGACCTATGAACTGATGGAGGCGGCCCGCGATTCGAAGGGTCAGCACGTTGCCAACCTGTTGGCACTGCAGCCTGGCGAAAACATCGCGCAGATTCTGGACATTCCGTCGTACGACGTCGCCGAGTACCTGGTACTGGCTACCCGCAACGGAATCGTGAAGAAGACCAAGCTGTCCGAATACGACACCAACCGTTCCGGCGGTGTGTTTGCGATCGACATTCCCACGCTTAAGGGCGACGACGGAAAGCCGGTCACCGACGAAGACGGCCAGTTCACGTATCTTGACGAACTTGTGTCGGCCATGCTGGTGGACGCGACATCCGAGATTCTGCTGGTGACGAAGAACGGTATGTCACTGCGATTCGAGGCGAACGACACCGCATTGCGTCCGATGGGCCGTAAGACTGCCGGTGTCAAGGGCATCACACTGCGCGACGGGGACACCTTGTTGTCCGCCGATGTTCTGAGCGACGAGGGCTACGTCTTTGTCGTGACGGAATCGGGTTACGCCAAGCGCACCAGTGTGGACCAGTATCGCGTGCAGAACCGCGGTGGCTTCGGCATCAAGGTGGCCAAGCTGACTGACGAACGCGGCGGGCTGACCGGTGGTCTGATTGTGCAGGACAACGATGAGGTCCTGGTGATCATGGAATCGGGCAAGGTTGTACGTTCACAGGTGGAGGGTGTGCCCGCGAAGGGACGCGACACCATGGGCGTGGTCTTTGCAAAGCCCGATGCCGGAGATCACATCCTGGCTATCGCGCGCAATTCGGAGCGTAATCTAGACTCAAGCACGGACGCAGAGGATGCGGACGCGGAAACAGAAACGGAAGTAGGAACCGATGGCGACTAAGACCGCAGAGAAGCAGGTTCGCCTGCGCCTCGTTCACATCGACTTCTGGTCGGCGCTGAAGACATCGTTTGTTGTGTCGTCTTTCGTGTCCATCATCCTCGCCGTTGTGTCACTCGCCTCATGGGGGCTGCTGACCGTCGTGGGCGTGCTGGGCAAGATTGACGAGCTTGTCAACGCCATGGTGGGAACCGACGGAACTGGTCTCACCGACCTGTTGTCATTCCCCTCGGTTCTGGTCTTTTCGATCCTCACCGCTATTGTTAACTTAATCTGCGGCACCGCACTCGGTGCACTCGGATCGGTGGCCTACAACATCGTGGGTCGCATCACGGGTGGTCTGCGAGTTGGTTTTACCAACGACTAGACCGTCTTCACTCCAGGATTTGTCCTTACGAGAAAAACGCGGTACGCTCGTTGAGGTTTGGGGCTATAGCTCAGGTGGTTAGAGCGCTTCGCTGATAACGAAGAGGTCCCAGGTTCAAGTCCTGGTAGCCCCACTCGGTTCGAGAAATCGGACCAACTGGGGACTTAGCTCAATTGGTAGAGCGCCTGCTTTGCAAGCAGGAGGTCAGGGGTTCGATTCCCCTAGTCTCCACATCAGAAAAGACCGGTCAGCAATGGCCGGTCTTTTTCGTTGCCGCCAAGACATATTCGCGACGGATAATAGAGAAGACACAAAGGACAGACTCATGGCGCTCTCGGATCGACTTCCCCTGGAAGCGGGGAAGGTAGGCGCGGTTGTCGGCTTTGCCATTCCGATCTGGTTCACCTTGTTTGCGATTAACGAGAACATCTGGAATTGGCTACTTTTCGCACAATTCCGGCTGGATCCCACGAATCCCATTGTTGAATCGATTCGGTTTTTCGTTTATGACTCGATAAAGATTTTTCTGCTGTTGGCGGGCATCATTTTCGTGGCCACCGTAGCGCGGTCATTTATGAGCATCGAGCGCACCCGGGCGTTGCTGGGCGGAAAGCGCGCCGGCCTGGGAAACGTTGCCGCCGCCGCGCTGGGAATTGTCACGCCCTTCTGTTCGTGCAGCGCCGTCCCCGCGTTCATAGGCTTCGTATCTGCGGGAATTCCCGTGGGCGTCACGATGAGCTTTCTCATTGCAAGCCCGCTGATCAACGAAATCGCGATCGGCTTGCTGTGGTCACTGTTCGGCTGGGAAATTGCGCTGTTGTATGTTGCGGCGGGTCTGACAATCGCAATTGTCGCCGGATTCGTGATTGGCCTCATGAAACCCGAGCGCTGGGTGGAATCCTTCGTGTTCGAAACCCGAATTGGCGGCCAGATTGTGGATCCGTCCCGTGGCTTGTCGTTCCGAGAACGCGTGCAGATGGGAGTCGAGGAAACACAGTCGATTCTGCGCAAGGTCTGGATCTATGTTCTTGTGGGTATCGCAATTGGTGCGGTCATCCATGGGTGGGCCCCAGCCGATTTCTTTGCCGCAGTTGCAGGCCCTGACAACCCGTTCGCTGTAGTGATAGCCGTGGTGATGGGCATTCCGTTGTATTCAAATGCCGCGGGAGTCATGCCCATTGTCGAGGTGCTGTTCACTGCGGGAATACCCATGGGTACGTTGCTGGCGTTCATGATGGCGGTGGTCGCTCTGTCGTTGCCCGAACTGGTGCTGCTAAAACGTATTCTGAAACTGCCGCTTCTGGGAATATTCGTGGCAGTTGTGGCCTCGGGAATTGTTGTGATTGGTTATTCATTCAACGCCATTGTGGGCGGATAGGGAACAACACCATGGATATTAAAATTCTGGGTCCGGGATGCACGAACTGCGTCACGCTTGAACGCATCACTCACGAGGCACTGGCTCAGTTGGGAATCGATGCGACTGTCGGAAAAGTCACCGATATCCAGGACATCATGGCGTATGGCGTCATGAGCACACCGGGTTTGGTGATCGATGATGTCGTCGTCTTCTCGGGACGCGTACCCACACCCACCCGCGTTCGCGAACTGATTACCGCGGCCGCGAACCCCAGCGCTTAACTCCCCGTTTACCTTCTTCGGTTACAACGGAAATACTGTTGAAACCACCGATAGCCCCAAAGGATCCACCATGTCTGACACCAAAGCTTCGGTTCTCTTCGTCTGCATTCACAACGCTGGCCGCTCGCAAATGGCGGCGGGATACTTGCAGCACTTGGCGGGCGATCGAATCGAGGTGCTGTCCGCGGGCACAGCACCCGGAAACGAGGTCAACCCCTCGGCAATTGCCGTAATGGCAGAAGAGGGTATCGATCTGTCGACGGCAACCCCCAAGGTTCTGACCGA
Source organism: Microbacteriaceae bacterium MWH-Ta3 (assembly GCA_003053925.1). Lineage (GTDB taxonomy): Bacteria > Actinomycetota > Actinomycetes > Actinomycetales > Microbacteriaceae > MWH-TA3. The sequence continues at coordinate 683,072 of QBKD01000001.1, read as the reverse complement.
TGACGCAGTCAAGGCGTCGGATTACGTGATCACCATGGGCTGCGGTGATACCTGCCCGTTCTTCCCCGGCAAGACCTACTTGGACTGGCCGCTCGAGGATCCCGCCGGCCAGGGCATTGATTCAGTGAGACCCATCCGCGACGAGATTCGCCGCAAGGTCGAGGCGCTAATCGCGGAGATTGACGCGAAATAGCACGGGCGCCGAGCGTGTCATAACAGAAGCCGCGCATTCCGATAGCCTGAACGAATGTCGCGCAAAGGCCTGTTCTACTTTCTCGCTACCGGTGTGGTCTGGGGTATTCCCTACTATTTCATCGCCATAGCGAATCAGGCCTTTAGTACGGTCAGCATCGTGTGGCTGCGCGTGGTGATGGGCGCCATCATCCTGATTCCCATTGCCATCAAGCGCGGCGTGCTTATTCAGGCTTTTCGGCAGTGGCGCTGGGTTTTGGTGTTTGCGGTGTTGGAAATGGTGTTTCCGTGGTGGTTTATCACCGAGGCGGAACGCAGCATCTCGACAAGCTTTGTGGGCCTGATGATGACGACCATCCCTTTCATCTCGGCGCTGATCATGGGAATTCTGGGCGAAAAGGCCGCGTGGCACCCGTTGACGATCCTCGGATTAGTTCTGGGCTTCACGGGAGTGGTATCGCTGATTGGTATCGACGCACTGAGCGGTCATATCGAGGTCCTACCGGTGTTGATGCTGGCGGGCGCCGCGCTGGGGTACGCGATTGCCCCGATTATTGCGGCACAAAAGATGGCGCATACCTCGACGCTGGCGGTCATTGCCCTGTCGATGGTGATTGTCGCCGTCATTTACACGCCGGCGGTCGTGGTGCAACTTCCCGTCGATATTGCGGCGGGAATCACCGCGGAACAGTGGTGGGCTGTCATCATTCTGGGTGTCGTGTGTTCGGCCCTCGCCTTCGTGCTGTATTTCGAGCTCTTCAAACTCATCGGACCCCGCCGCGGATCACTGATCACCTATGTAAACCTGCTGGTGGCGTCGATTCTGGGTATCTGGCTACTGAACGAACCCATCACGCCAGGAATTATTGTGGGCTTCCCGCTTGTGGTTGCGGGCAGCTACCTGGCCGGAAAGCTGCATAAACCGTGGAGCCGCAAGGGTCAGGCCGAGCCCGCCAATTAGCCGAGGTCGGTGGTGACCAACATCAGTGCGATGGTGACCATCACGAGACCGATGATGGTGTCGAGGATCCGCCAGAAGATGGGCTTTGACATCAGTCCCGCTGCAGCACGCGCACCAAAGCCGATCGTCGAGAACCAGACGAGGCTTCCGGTCATGGCACCCGCAGCGAACAGCCAACGGCCCTCGCCATATTGATTTCCCAACGAACCGAGGAACAGAACCGTGTCCAGGTACACGTGGGGGTTCAGAAACGTCAAGGCCAGAACGGTGGCAAGCACCGCGCCTCGGGACTTGGGTTCTTCTTCCGAGGGCAGCAAGACATTGGTTTTTGTTGCGCTGACAAAAGACTTTGCGGCAAACCACAGCAAATACACCACGCCCACCCAGCGGAAGATTTCGAGAACCACGGGGACAGCGCGCACAACTTCACCGAATCCCGCGACGCCCGCCAGAATCAGCAGCGCATCGGCGACGGCGCACACCAGAACGACAAGACCCACATGATTGCGTGCAAGTCCTTGGCGCAACACATAGGCGTTCTGTGCACCGATTGCCACGATCAGGGCAAGGCCTGCAAGGAAGCCGGCGACAACAATATCCATCGCCCCAGCCTAGGGCGTGGGTGTTTTAGAAATCGAACAGGTCGCCCAGAAAGCTTTCCTTCTTGCGGCGCTGACCATAACCGTTGTTGTCGCGGTATTCCGGGCGTGATTCCTGACGAGGCGCGGCTGCGGCAGCGGGGCGCGTGGTGTTGAACGCACTCTCGGCATCGATGAGGTGCTCGAGTTCGCCGCGATCCAAGAACACACCGCGGCACCCGGTGCACTGGTCGATGGTGATTCCGTTACGTTCGTAGCTGCGCATAGGTGCTGCGCACTTAGGGCATTCGAGGTTCATGGTCACACGATAGGAACACAACCTGTGATTCGCCTAAGAATTTACAATTTCCCGCCACGAGAAACGTACTGGGCTAAACCAATCCACCGCGGTCGTCGAATGACATAAAACGTGCGCACCGCCAGAGCGAGGAATGGCGTGAGCAGACCCGCCGAATATGTCACGGTGTCGTGGATTCGGCAGGTGTTCTCGCCGGTTGGCTCGACGGTGATGCTGTGGTGCCACGATCGAATGATGCCGCCGTGTTCGCTGGTTCGGAATTCCCGAGTCGCGGCGTCCAGTCGCTCGAAGGTCAGAGTGTGAAATGCCACGGGCAGAATCTGAAAGAAGAACATCCAACCACGGACAGTTTCGCCCTGTCGCCAGGCCTCGGTGCGACGAGCCACGACGGGCCATCGCACTAAGCCACGCGACACGAATCGGAATCCGGCCGGTGATGTCACCGCCCGCCACATGGTGTCTGCGGCAGCAGGAACATCGACGACAAGCGAGGTAGTGGCCATGCTCTATTCAAGCACCCGCGACTCGGCGTGAATTGCCACCGCCGTTCGTGATGCGATGGGCGTCACAATATTCCCCTGGGCGTCAACCGTTACCGAGATTCCCGCACACTTGCCGTCCACAATCGGGTTCGCGCCACCGGTGATGACATCGCAGTAGGTTCCCGCTTCCATTGAGGTAGGAATAGGTGCGTCGGCGTAATCCTTTATGCGGTAGTTCGCCACGAAGAATCCACGATCTCCGCGACCCCAGCCCACCACACCTGGCTCACGCAGCACATCGGTTCGGCCCGCTCCGAATGCTACGTCGTGGAAGCGAATCATGCCGAGGGTGGATGTCCAGCGGTGGGCGCAAATGAACTGCCCCGCCTCGAATTCGCCAGCCGTTGCTGCACTCGTTCCCGTGTCACAGGACACATCCCGCACGCGACCGTTTGATTCGAGGATCGGGCCGGTGTCCCGCTGTTCGAAGTAGTACCCCGAATACAACATGGGCTTGCCATATGGGTCGGCCAGCATTGCGGCCGTTGCGATTTCGAAGTTCGCGGCACTGCGGCCCACCGACAGGGTCTCGCCGTTGCGTTCCGTGTCGTGATTCGAGATAAATGTAATCGCCGATTCGCTGGGTGCGTACGATTCATATCGGGTCTCGGCTGCGGCATATCCCACACCCGTCCCCGTGAAATACCGCAGGCTGCTGCGCGCGTAATCGAATTCCCACACGTCGCCCACCCTCAGGTAGTCCTCGGGCTGAATCGGTTCCCCGCCGCCGCGGATCACCTCGTTGATGATGTACGTGTCGTCGGGCAGCAAGTCGACGATTGCCCGAATGTCGGCGGCGGGCATGTGCTTTGCCGCATCAACACGGAATCCCATCACACCCATATCGATGAGGTCGTTCAGGTACGCGGCGATGGTTTCGCGCACACTGGGTTTTTCGGTGGCCAGGTCGTGCAGGCCCACGAGGTCACACGTTTGCACCTGCTCGGCATCGGTGTAATCGTCAATCTGTCCGTTGGTGGTCAGTTCGCACCAGTGAAAGTCTTCCGTGGTGTACAGGCCGGGATAGTCCTTGCGGCCATGTTCGGTTCCCGCCCAACCTGTGCCGGAATCTTCGCCCGACATGTGGTTGATCACGGCGTCCGCGATAATTCCCACACCCGCGGCGTCGCAGGTGCTCACCATGTTCTGGAATTCGGCGCGTGTGCCCAGTCGCGACTCGATCTGGTAACTCACGGGCTGGTAGTGGGTCCACCATTCGTCGCCCAGAACGTGTTCTTGCGGCGGCGACACTTCCACCCAATCGATTCCTGCTGGCCCCAACACCGAGGTGCATTCGGCTGCCACCGAATTCCAATTCCACATGAACAACTGAATTCCCACGGCATCGGCATACCGGCCGGCTACCGGATTCACGGGCGGTTCGGTCGAGCCGGGCTGAGGCGCGGCACACGCTGAAAGAACAAGACCCACACTCAGACCGAGCGCGGCAAACGACAGTGTGCGGTGGTGGATTCGCATGGGCTTCAGCCTAAACGCGATTTGCAAAAGTTTGAGGATTCGGGAGGGACGAATACTTCTCACGCGACATTTAGGAGGTGGAAGGGAATTCGTTGAATACACATTTCGCAAGTCTCGGGAGCGCAATTCTGACATTGAGCCTTTTGACCGGATGTACGACAACTCCGTCGACAACGAACCTCGGCACAGCACAGATCGGAAGCTGGGGTGCGTTTTGGGGACCACGCGACACTGACACGCTCTTTGGGTTTAAGTGGGACTTCTCGGTTGTGGGGATAGTTGAAAAGGTGGGGATGCCTATTGCGGTTGGAGGCGATGCCTGGCTGAGCATTGTGCCGGTTACGGTGGGAATCGAACAGGCCCTACCCCGCATCGAAGCTTCCTCCTACACGACCTTCATCATCGTGAATTTTGAGGGACAAGCCGACCCTTCACAATTGGTCGTGGGTGATCGCGTGCTGATTCGAGCAAATGAACCACAACAAATTGATGATGGAAGTTGGGCGTCCGCTGCTGGTCCCATTGTTGTCATCGATGCACACGGCATGATGACCTCGATGACGTCAGTGGACACCATCGCGGGAAATTTTAACGACCACGCACACCGGATTGGCTTCGAACCTGTTCCCGTTACACAGTGACGTGGGTTGTTATCGTGAAACCATGACCGCCGCATCTGAACTCCCGCAGGAACTCCTTGGGAGGTTTCATAATGGCGACCATGCGGCATTTCGCGCAGTATTTGATACCTATGCGTCAATGGTGAATAACATTGCGCGGGCGCACGGGGCACAATCGTCGGAATTGGATGACATCGTCCAAGACGTCTTTGTGATTCTGTGGGAAAAGCGCCGAGTGATAGCCGCCGTTGACCAATCACTGGCCCCGTGGTTAGTGGTGACAACGATAAACATGGTGCGAAACCGCCTACGAAAGTTGAAACGTCGTCGAACTGATTCAACAGGCGATATGACAGTGTTTAGTCAGAGACGCAATCGTTCAGATGACTTCAGCGATCTTGTGTATCTTCAGAACGAGATCGCGCATTTGACCGAACTGCAACAAAACGTGATTCAGCTCTGTGTGGTGTCGGGCTATCGATATTCCGACGCGGCGCGAATCTTGGGTATGTCACAATCGATGATTCGCAAAACTCTTGAACGCGCACGAATCCGCCTGCGTAGTCGTTGGGAGGACAACAATGAATCAGTCGAGTAGCAATACGCCTGCGAGTAACGAAATCCAGTGGTCGGGTATTCAGCGCAAAATTGCGCGCAGACAGAAAGCGCGTGTGTGGGCTGCTATTGCAGTATCCGCTGCAGTAGGCGTGGGAAGTCCGCCGCTGTATTCGACGATCATGCCCCACGTGGCGTGCGTGACGATTGACGAGGCGGGAGGCATTGACGCAGCTGATTTCGCCACGGCCCAAATTTTTGTGTCGTCGTTACAGACGTGTCACAACTTCTGGGGCGAACAGGTCGAAAACTCGTCCCAAATGTTTACCCCCGATAGTGTGCGTCTGGAATGTGACAACACGCTGGGCTCGAGCCCGCTGGTGATTCGATTCCCCACGACGTCTGAATCCGAATCGCTGTGCGGCACGGTTTCTCGCGACATCAGCCGCGGGGGAAAGTAGCCCTTGCGATAAGCCCGCGTGTGGCGCCGGCATCATCGAGGCGCGGCGACAGCGACACGGATCCGCCGCTGGATTCCACCAAGTGCTTCACGATGGCGAGGCCCAAGCCGTTGCCTTCTCGGGTCGAGTCTGCGCGCCAGAATCGGTCGAATGCTCGTTCGCAATCCTCGGGCGACAAGCCGGGGCCCTCATCCAACACTTCGGCAACCACCTTGTCGCCATCGGTCGACAGTCGTACGGTGACCGTGGAATTGGCGGGCGCGTGTGACAGCGCGTTGTCGATGTAGTTATCTAAAACCTGTTCGGGTGCCGTCAGAATGGCGGAACAGACCATCGCGCCGGGGGTTTCCAGTGTGATCTTCACACCCTTCTCTTCGCAGAGAGGTTCCCATCCTTCGATGCGATCGCGGGCCAGAATCGACAGTTCCACTAGTCCCGTTTCGACTCGGCCACCGTCGGCGCGGGCAATGACAAGAAGGCCTTCGACGATGGAATTCAACCGTTGGATTTCTTCTTCGGCTGCACCCAGTCGTTCTTCGGCTCCCACGGGGTTGGTGCGCACCAGCTCGCGGGCGCGCTCCAGGCGCAGAAGCAATGCCGTAAGTGGGGTGCGAAGTTGGTGCGAGGCATCGGAGGCAAATGTGCGCTGCTGACGCATGAGCGATTCGACCTTTTCGGCCATGCCATTGAACGCATGAACGAGTGTGCGAATTTCCTTCGCGCCCTTGTTTTCAACCAGTCGGCCCGTGAAGTCGCCCGCACCCATGATCTCGGCTTGCGCCTCGATTAATTTCAGGGGGCGAATGACGCGACCCGAGATGTACCACGAAAGAATTACCGACAGCGCGATCGAACCGGCGGCAATCCACCACAGGAAGAGAGTTCCCGCGGCGACGGCGGCGTCGATTTCATCGTGCGAGAACGACAAGCGCACGGCGCCGTAGATTGTGCTTCCGCTGATCACGGGAACAGCGACATACACCAGTTGGTCTTGCAGGGTGTCGCTCCAGCGTTCGCCCGTAGCCACATTGCCCGTGAGCGCTGCGGCAATTTCCGGTCTGTTCGTGAAATCTTCTCCGAGCGCCAACTCCTCGGGGTGACTGGTGATTACCGATTTCCCGGACTGGTCAATAACCACCACGCGAGTGTTGTTGCTTGTCGCATAGTTTGTAACGAGCGCGGTGAGCGCGTCGTTAAGCGCGTTATCTTCGAGGCCTTCTTCGACGCGGCCGGCGATAACAAAGCCGTCGCGCTCGAATTCCGTGAGAATGCGCTGCTGTTCTGTTTGCTGAATGTAGCTGAAGGTGCTGGCGCCATATGCGCCCACAACCGTGGCGCTCACACCCAGCATCGAGGCAAGAAACAGTTTTCTCACGACTGATCTTTCAGAACAAAGCCCACCCCGCGCGCCGATTCAATCCATGCCGGGTTGCCGAGCTTCTTGCGAATACTGGCCACATGGGCATCCAGCGTCTTGGTGGTTCCGTACCAGGTGGTCTGCCAGACGTCGCGCAGGATGTCACTGCGGCGAAAGACCGTGCCGGGCTCACGCGCGAGGTACGTCAACAGGTCGAATTCCTTGGGAGTAAGAACGACAGAGTCGCCGCCCACGTGCACACTACGTTCCTTTGTGTCAATAACCAACGAACCCACCGTCAACAGTGTGATTGGCGTACCTGTACCTGTGGCTCGCCGTATAACGGCATGTATACGTGCGACGAGTTCCCGAATTCCAAACGGTTTCACCAGATAGTCATCGGCGCCGAGTTCTAGGACATCGACTCGGTCCATCTCGGTTTCCCGGGCGCTGGCCACAATGATAGGCACGTGCGAGAACGCGCGAATTTGTCGGCAGACCTCGGTGCCGTCCATGTCGGGTAATCCGAGGTCGAGAATCACGGTGGTGATTCCGCCGTTGCGAACCTTCAGGATTGCCTCGGACCCCATGACCACGTGAGTCACGGAATAACCGTTCTCGCGAAGACCGTCCACAATGCCGTCGGCAATTGCGCGATCGTCTTCCACCAAGAGAATGCTCATAGAACGAGAGTGCCACGTTTTTGACATTTCTTGGACGAATTTCGGGCGCAACGGGCAACCTTGGATGTTTCTTTGATAAAACCCCTCGCGGGGCGGCCCGCCCCTACTTACAGTGAAGTCATGAGCATTCAACTTCCTTTAGCAGTCGCAGGTATCGCCGCTTCGGCAGGCCTGGGTGTCGGCGCAATGGCAATCAATAGTGGTGCCATCGACCTCAGCACAACGTCTGACTTGTTGGCCGGTACCACGGTGGCATCGGCTGAGACGGATGTTCTGGATCCCACCGCATCGCCCGACTCAACGGCAGCGGATGCAGCACCTACCCCCACCGCTTCGTCGGACTCAGATGCTTCCGCACAGGCAGCAACCGACGGCTCGGGCTCGGCATCATCGGGCACTACCGCGAGTAAGCCTGCCGCTTCAACTGGTACATCTTCTACGGGCACAACCGATGCCACATCGGGCGGTTCGGGTTCGGCATCGGGCGAAGACGAAGACGACGAAGACGAAGACGAAGATGAAGATGAAGACGACGACGATGATGATGACGAAGACGACGAGGACGACGACTAATGTTCGATAAGCCCATTGCGCTGAAATCCCGCATTGCTGCAACCGCGGCGACTGTTGGAGTGCTGTTTGCCGGTGTGGGTGGTCTCGAAGTTCAGGCCCAGGCCGCTCGCATGGAAAAGGCAACGGCAGAAGCAGTCGCCCAAGCGGCGGCAACGGCGCAGGCTGCTGCACAGGCGGTCACGCAATCCAAGCAAATCGCTGCCGACGCTGCCGCTGCGAAGAAGGCAGCTGCCGCAAAGAAGGCTGCCGCGGCGAAGAAGACCACGTCGGCATGGTCGGGTTCTTCGGGATCCTCGAACTCGTCCGGATCGTCCGCCGCCTCGTCGAACTCGGGAAGCTCCAAGCCAGCATCGTCCGGTAACTCGTCATCAGGTTCGACCAATACCCCCAGCACACCAACGACCCCCACTAATGGAACCAGCAGCGGATCGAACTAGTCCCGGGCAGCCGAATCACGACATCGTCGCGCGTGCGTTGGTCGCTGCACTGGGCGACTCGACGGCACCCACCCATTCCCACACTTTTGGAGTGATGGGAACGACGGCATCGATCACACTCGTGGGCGGTTCGTCCGACATGATGGCCGAACTTGTCGCCGAGGCGCACGCCATGGAACAACGCTGGAGCCGGTTTCGTTCGGACAGCGAAGTTTCTCGTGTGAATTGGGCCGAGGGAGAACCTGTCGAGGTGTCACCTGACACCGCCGTACTTGTTCAGGGAATGCGTGCTGCCCATGCGGTTACTCGCGGGGTCTACGACCCGACCATCCTGCCTACGCTGGTTCGGGCTGGGTATGCCGCATCACGTACGGACCCCAGTCGAACAACAACTTTGCCCGAGTCGGCACGTTGGCCGGGCAATATTGACGGCGCGATTGTGTCGGGTAACACGGTGACACTGCCTCGAGGCACAACCATTGATCCCGGTGGAATCGGGAAGGGTTACGCTGCAGACCTCTTGGTTGCTGCCGCCCTCGACGCTGGTGCCCTGGGAGCACTCGTGGAACTGGGCGGTGATCTGCGCATTGCGGGGGAATCACCCAATGGGCATCAGTGGCGCATTGGAATCGAGAACCCGTTCGTGCCCAGCGAACACATCAAAATTGTGAACTTGGTGGACGGTGCTGTTGCCACATCGAGCCGGCTGAAGAAAACCTGGACACAGGATGGTGAAATCCGTCATCACCTGATGGATTCGCAGTCGGGACGGTCTCTCGAGACCGACATTGTGACGGTCAGTGTTATTGCCGCCACCGCGACACGGGCCGAAGTCCTGACCAAGCCCGGGTTTGTGTGGCCGGTTGATGACTATTTGGAATGGTTGCCCACCGTTGGCGCCGCGGGGATTGTTATCGACAGCACAGGTCTGTGCACAGAATCAGATAATTGGAGTGATTACGAATGAACGATCCGCAACTGTGGTGGTTTGTGTCGCGTGTCAGCGCGATGGTGGCGTGGGCGATCATGTCGTTCTCCATCGTGTGGGGCGTGTTGCTGGCCAGCCGCGTATTCCGCGGCCTGGATAACCCCGCGTGGCTCAAGGATCTGCACAAGTACCTCAGCACCTTGACGGTCTTGTTCGCCGGCCTGCACATGGGAGCATTAATGCTCGATCACTATGTGGCGTTCGACCTGGCCGACCTTTTCATTCCGGGTGTCGCCGCATACGAGGGCTCGACCGACGTTCAGGAAACAGCCATCGCGATTGGCGTCGTTGCATTCTGGGCGTTGGCAGTTGTGTATCTGACGTCGTTGGTAATGGACAAGCTGCCACGGCGCGTATGGAAGGGCCTGCACTTTCTGAGCTACGGCGTGTTTTTTGCCATCGCCTGGCACGCTGCCTTTGCCGGTTCCGATGTGGGTTCGTGGTGGTACGGCGCCGTCTCGATTTTCGTGATCACCATGTCCATCATTGCCATGGTTCTGCGCTTTGCCGCAATCGCGATGGTGGCCCGCAAGGCCGAGAAAGACGCCGAGGTGGCGGCAATGCGTGCAGCCGCCGGAGCACGTGGTGCCGAGCAGTCCATCACTAATGGTGCGGCAACGGCGCTCGTTCCATCGGACCCGGATAGCCGCGAGCCTCGATCAATGGTGGTGGAGTCCATCACGCACCCCGCGCGGGACATCGCGCGCATTCGCCTGGTCCCCGTGGGTGGCGGTCGTGTGGCGTGGTGGGACGCGGGTTCGCACATCACCCTGCACCTGCCAACCGGACTGGAACGACAGTATTCGCTGTGCGGCGACCCTGCCGATCACGGCGCATACGAGATTGCGGTCTTGAATACCCGTGGTCCCGAGGGTGGAAGCACCTGGATTCACGACCACGTGCATCCCGGCATGATTCTGACCGTGAGCGGTCCGCGCAACCACTTCCCGCTGGTCCCGGCACACCGCTACCTGTTTATTGCCGGCGGAATTGGAATCACTCCCATTCGTGCAATGATCGAGTCGCTTCCCGCGCACCGCGTGTGGTCGTTGGTCTACCTGGGTAAGTCACGCGAAACCATGGCGTTCGCCAGTGAACTCGAGGCCACCTTTGGTGACAAGGTTCAGGTACACGAATCGTCGATTGCAGGCCGATTTGATTTGGCGGCGGCGCTCGCGGCTGAACCCGGCGAAGTGTATTGCTGTGGCACGGAAGAACTGATGTCCGAGGTCGAAAATCGGGTGGGGGCGCCTCGGGCGCATATCGAGCGGTTCAACCCGGTCGTCCGTGAACTGGCCGGCGGCGCACAGCCCGTCCGCGTCACATGTGCACGTAGCCACAAGGTTGTCGAAGTGGGAGCCTCGGAGACTATTCTTTCGGGATTGACAAAGGCAGGAATCGATATCGATGCGTCGTGCAAAAAGGGCGTGTGTGGTTCGTGCGAGACGCGCGTTATTTCGGGAACAGCGGCGCACCTCGACAGCGTACTTCCCGATGCAACGAAGAACGAGATGGGCGTGTTTTATCCCTGTGTTTCGCGTGCCACGACGAAGGAGTTGGTGATCGACGCCTAACGAGGTGTTGGGCCGGGTCGGTTAGTCGACGTCGAAGTCGTCGTCCACCCAGGCGGCGTCGTCGGTACGCAAAGTTTGCCAGGCAACGTAGGCAACTGCAGCAATCGCGGCAACACCGAGGCCTGCAAGAACGAACGTTCCCAGACCAGCCTTGCGGACGGGAGCGATCGGCGCCTGCTTCTTCAGAAGCGTGCGGCCCAGTTCGAGTCCGGCGCCAACCAGCGGTGCGACCCTCGATTCATAAGACTCACGTGCACGGGGCATGATTTCATCGCGCCCGTATCGTGAGGCAAGGCGAGAGGCATCCGACAAGATTCGACTGGCGTTATCCAAGACGTCCCGCTGACGATGCCATGCGGCGGCGGCCTCGTCGGTCAAATGTGCAAAATCGTTCGAATATGAGCGTCCCATGAGTTTGCCTCCTTGTTCTCATTATGTCGCAGATACGAATTTGCGCCAGAGGGATGAAAGAATAGAGTCATGTCAATTCACACCGCTGTCGCAACCATCCACACCAACCACGGGGACATCGTCGTCAACCTTTTCGGTAACCACGCCCCCATTACCGTGGACAACTTTGTTGGTCTTGCGACCGGCGCAAAGGAATGGGTTCACCCCGGCACCGGTCAGACCATGAACACCCCGCTATACGACGGCGTGGTGTTTCACCGCATCATCAAGGACTTCATGCTGCAGGGTGGCGACCCGCTGGGTCAGGGAATCGGTGGACCCGGATACAACTTTGACGACGAGATTCACCCCGAATTGGCCTACGACCGCCCGTTCCTGCTGGCCATGGCCAACGCGGGCAAGCGCGCAGGCAAGGGAACCAACGGCAGCCAGTTCTTCATCACGACCGTTCCCACTCCCTGGCTGTACGGCAACCACACCATCTTCGGTGAGGTCGCAGACGATGCCTCGAAGCAGGTCGTTTTGGCAATCGAAGGCGTTCCCACCGGTCCTGGTGACCGTCCCATCGAGCCGGTCATCATCAGCTCGATCGACGTGGCGTGAGCTCCGAATCAACCTGTTACCGTCACCCGTCTCGTGAGAGCTGGGTGTTGTGCCAGCGATGTGGCCGCACCATTTGCCCTGCTTGCCAAACCCAGGCAGCAGTAGGTTTCCATTGCCCGGAATGCGTCGCTGAGGCGCGCCCTGCCACCCGAAACATTGTGTCGGGTGCACGTTTGCGTCGTGTCGTCGGTGGTCGCACCTCGGTGACCAACGGGCTGCTGATTGCCATTGGGTCGCTGTTTGTTCTGGACTTCTTCCTGGGCGGGCGGCTGATTGACTGGTTCGCGTATTACGTTCCGTACACGGACAGCGAGCCGTGGCGCCTTGTCACCGCAATCTTTATGCACCAGGGCATAATGCACATTCTGTTCAACGGATATTCCATTTGGGTGTTGGGAACACTGATGGAACGCGTGATGGGCCCGGGTCGCTTCCTTGCGCTGTTCCTTATCTCGGGACTTGCGGGATCGCTGGGAGTGATGCTCTTGAACCCCAACGGACTCGTCGTGGGTGCATCCGGCGCGGTGTTCGGGCTGTTCGGCGCACTGTTCGTCATGAATCGCGGCTTTGGCGGATCGAACGTGTCGTTGCTGGCGATCGTGGGCATCAACCTCGTGATGGGGTTCATCATTCCGGGCGTTGCCTGGCAGGCACACGTGGGCGGCCTCATTGGCGGCCTCATTGTTGCGCCGATACTCATGGGTTTGAAGCGTTAGATCCCGAGCGCTACGCGGTTATCCACAGGCGTTAATAACTGTGGGGATAATTACAACGGTGTAATTCGCCTAAACGGTGGGGCGAAATTAGCGCCAGCGCGTGGTCATCAGAAAGCCGGTGAACATCAGACCGAATCCGATCGCAATGTTCCACTGCTCGAGAACGGCAACGGGGAACTGTGCTTGGCTGACGTAGTACGTGATGATCCAGAGCAGACCGGCCAACATGAAGCCGAACATGACCGGCTTGAACCACGGAGCGTTGGGGGCTTCTGTGGTGTGTACGGGACCCGATTCGGGCGTGGACTTCTGAGCAACCATAGGGGATAGTGTAGCGCGGCACCCCTGTCATTTCTATCCGAACGGTATTCGCGAACCTCATTCATAGAATTCCCTCGTAAAATTAGCGGGACACGTGCCGCGAAACTCGCGGTGCTGCAGAACCCCTTCTTTACTAAGGACACCGCATGCGAATCGATGATGAACTCGGTCAGCGCAGCTATGACGCCGCAGACCTCGAGGATCTCAATCGCCGCGCGTCCCGCCGCCGCATCAACCGAATTCTTGATGTGGTGCAGGACACCGGAATCACGGTCGGCCTCCTAATCTTGCTGTTCCTGGGATGGCACGTGTGGCTGAATGACATCGTGGCGGGAGCGCAACAAAATCAGTCGTCTGAAGAGTTGAGCGAACAATGGGCCGCAGCGGGAATCATTGTTCCCGAATTCGATCGTGCCACTGGCAACTCGGACGGCGCTATCGAAAAAGTCACAATTCCTGTCGAACCTCGCGTCGAGGAAAAGCAGGGATTCGCAACCATGATTGTGCCCCGGTTCGGCGTGGACTTTGACCGCGTCATTGCCGAAGGCATCGACCCGAAGACCGTCCTTAACAGTGCGAGCACAGGAATCGGCCACTACGAGCAGTCCAATCTGTTGGGCGAGGTCGGCAACTTTGCGGTTGCCGCTCACCGCACCACCTATGGGGCACCGTTCGCCGAGATCGAGAAGCTGCGCGTGGGTGACCGAATTTATATTGAGACGGAAGCGGGCTGGTACATCTACCGCTATCGGAACACCGAATATGTGTGGCCCAAAGACGTCAATGTGTTGCGACCTGTGCCACGTGAAACCATCGAGGCCCGCGATCGTCTGTTGACCATGACCAGCTGCCACCCAGAATTCTCGGCCGCCGAGCGCATCATTGCGTATTCGGTGTTCGAATCGTTCTTCCCCCGTGCGCTGGGCGTACCCACCGAAATCCAGACACTTCGAGCGGAGAAATAGCAATGTATCGAGCGTTGTGGCGTATCTTGCCTGGCCCCCTCTGGGTGCGAATTCTGGAAGCGGTTGTCCTTGTGATTCTGGTTGTAGGCGCGCTTGTCGAATGGGTGTTCCCGTGGGTCTTGACCACATTCATTAACACCGATGTGACGGTCGCCGAATGACTCGCATTCTTGTCATCGACAACTACGACAGTTTTGTCTACACACTGGCGGGATACTTGCGCCAGCTTGGCGCCGAGATCGAGGTTGTTCGTAACGACTCGTTCGCCGTCGAGGACATTCCTGCGCGGGTTGCGGAATTCGATGGCGTCTTGATTTCGCCCGGTCCGGGTTGTCCCGCTGATGCCGGTGTATCGATTCCCGTGATTCGTCACGCGCTGGCGAACTCGATTCCGTTGTTTGGTGTGTGTCTTGGACACCAGTCCATTGCTGAAGCAATGGGGGGCATCGTGACTCATGCCGAAGAATTGATGCACGGCAAGACGAGCGACGTGATTCACGTGGGTTCGCCCTTGTTTGACGGTGTCCCCAGCCCTTTCCGCGCAACGCGCTACCACTCGCTGGCCATTGTCGATGGAACGATTCCTGATGAACTTCGCGTCACGGCGCGTACCGAGGGTGGCGTGATTATGGCCGTCGAACACGTGACCGAACCCGTGTGGGGTGTTCAGTTTCACCCGGAATCGGTCCTGACCGAGGGCGGTTACACGATGATCGGCAACTGGTTGGAATTAGTCGGAATGACAGGCGTCAGCGATATTGCACGCACACTAAGCCCGCTGGTATCGGCTGCGTCGTCTTAGGACTTTGCGCAGTACACGATGGTAATCGTGGAATGCTGCGGGTGTTCACCCGCCGCCAGTGACTGAGACTTCACAACCTGGCCCGAGCAGGTCATATCGGTCGTCACATTCACTGTCAGCTGAACGGTGGCATCCGACAACAGCCGGTTGGCCTCGGCCAACGTCTTGCCCACCACGTCGGGAACCTTCACCAGCCCATTCGAGACCACGAGGTTAATCACCGAATTGGCTTCGATGCTGGAACCCGTCTTCGGGTCGCTCGAAATAATGCTGTTCTTTGCAACCGTTGCCGAATAGGTGGTAGTCACCGAACCCACTGTGAATCCCGCGGCCTCGATGGCCGCCTTGGCGTCGTCGAGGTTCAACAATCCCAAATCGGGAACTACTTCGGTCTTGGGGCCAACGGATTCGATGACCGTAATGATTTCGCCCTCGCCAACCTGAATTCCCGCTTCGGGGATAGTGCGAATGATGGCGCCCGCTTCGACAGTGTCACTGGTCTCGGACACGACGGTGACCTTCAGCCCCAGTTCAATCAGTTGGGCCGAGCCAGCATCAACCGCGGCGTTGGTGAGGTTCGGTACTTCGATGGCCGTTGATTCGACCACGTTCTGAGCCGGCAATGTCATGACCCACACCAACATGCCCGCGACGAGTGTCGAGACCACCAGCAAACCACCCGCGATAATGAGTCCGAGTTTGACGGACTTTCCCGAGGGGGGAGTGTCCGAAGAAAGCAGCGGTCGAAGTTGTGACACGTCGGAGTCCTTTGTTATGGGGGGTGTTGCGGAGGCCGTGACGGGCGCGGCCTGTAGTGAGGATTTTACGCGCCGAACCTTGGCGCGGGGTGTGGGCTTCGGGACGGGACCGTTCGCACGATGTTCGACCGGCGGAACAGCGCCGGACGCCGTTGCCGCAGAGGGGATATCACCCTCGGGCCGCCGCAATCGGGGAATTGTGCGCAAGGCGTGCGCGAACTCGCGCGCAGTTGCGAAGCGTTCCGAACGGTCCTTGGCCAAGCCACGTTCGATGATGGCATCGAGTTCGTGTGATAACTCGGGACGGCTGGCAAGGAGCCGAGGCGCGGGCTGGGTTACATGCTGGAAGGCAACCGACACGGACGATTCGCCGACGAACGGGGGTGTTGCGGTCAGCATTTCGTACAACACGACTGCGGTGGAATAGAGGTCGCTGCGGCCGTCGATGGCCTCGCCCTTGGCCTGTTCTGGCGAGAAGTATTGCGCGGTGCCCAAAATCGTGGTGGCATCGCCGGAGGAGTCCTCGATCGCATGAGCGATTCCGAAGTCACATACTTTCACGAGCCCGCTCTGGGTGATCATGACATTTCCGGGCTTGATATCCCGATGAATAATTCCCGCTCGGTGCGATTCATCCAGGGCGTCCAAGATACCCAGCGCCACATGCACCGCGACCTTGGGATCGAACGGTCCCGCATCCATCAACTGGCGCAGAATCTTGCCGTTGATGTATTCCATGATGATGAACGGAATCGGTGTTTCGGTCGACAGTGCGGGGATATTTTCCTCGCCCGCGTCGTACACGCGCACAATTGACGGATGCCCCATAAGGCTGACGGCGTGAGCTTCTTTTTGGAAACGGTAGCGGGCATCGGGATCAATTGCGACCTCGGGACGCAAAATCTTGATGGCCACGGTGCGTTGCAGGCGCGTGTCGGTCCCCAGATAGACGTTGGCCATACCGCCTCGGCCAATCAGTCGTTCGGGACGGTAACGGCTGGCAAGCAGGTAGGCGCCATTAATGAACGTTTCATTCATCATCATGGCACCTCCTGCTGTGACTTAACCGATGGGGACGACGAGTTCGTCGGACTGGGCGGATCGCAAGGTTCCACACATCACGCTGTAAGACACCCGCATTTCGGTCGAATCCTCGCCCAGAACGATTTCAGCGCTGGACACTCGGGGACCGAAGCTGGAAATTCGAGGGAACGTGCCTCCATTAACCGTGAAGTCGTAGGCCGCAACCGCGTACCCCGAGGGGCACAACGTGTAGGTGGGCCACGAAATCGTGACGGTCGCACCCGGCGCATAGGGGCCTGAGGACACGGTGAGTCCCGCGGGCATGGCGGGTGTGGGGATTTCGCCATAGAAGTACACCGCAACGAGGGTTCCCGTGGCGATATTTCCTGTGGGGTTTACGCGATACGCGGTACCGACCAGGTCTGACGAGGGCGGAACCGTTCCCACAACGGCATCGAGGCGCAGTCCCATCGAATCTAAAATTTCTGCGACCTGCTGTTGTGTCTTTCCCAAGAAATCTGATTCGGTGACAACCACAGTGGAGTCCGTCGGAGTTTCCGTGGGCGTAACCGAGGGGCTTGGTGTTACGCTGCCCGACGGGGTGGGTTCGGGCGTTGCCTGATTCGCAAACACGATGATGGCAATGATCGCGGCCACCAACAATGCGCCCAGCACGCTCGTTAGTGTGACCAGCGGCCACATCTTGCGTTCCTTGTCGCTGGGGCGATCGTCGTCCAGAGCAATGGGCGCCGGCAAAACGCGTGTCGACGTGTCCTCGTCGAAGTCATCCGATTCCGCATCGTGCACCGCGGGAACCAACGCGAGGGCTTCGCCCAGATGTCCGCGCTTGATGGCAATCGCCGCGCGAGCAAGGTGCTGGGCGGTTGCCGGGCGCTTGTCGGCCTTCTTTGCAATACACGCGAAGATCAGGTTGCGCACCGCGAGCGGAATGTTTTCGGGTAGAGCGGGCGGCTGATTCTTGATGTGCGCCATGGCGATGGCCACCTGCGATTCTCCTGTGAACGGACGCCGTCCGGCCAGCGCCTCGTACGCCACAATTCCCAGGGAATAGATGTCGGTCAGTGCGGTGGCTGTTTTGCCGGACGCCTGCTCGGGCGACAGATACTGAACCGTACCCATGACCTGACCGGTCGCCGTCAGCGGTACCTGGTCAGCAATACGCGCAATACCGAAATCGGTAATCTTCACGCGACCGTCGGGGGTGATCAGCAGATTTCCGGGCTTAATGTCACGGTGAACCAGACCCGCCTCGTGTGCTGCGTGTAGTGCCGATGCGGTTTGCGCGACAATATCCAACACGCGCTCGGGCGACAAAATGCGTTCTCGTTCCAGGATCGTCGAGAGCGCCTCGCCGGGAACCAATTCCATGACCAAGTAGGCGCTGCCATCTTCCTCGCCATAGTCATAGACACCGGCGATGCCCTCGTGATTGACCAGGGCGGCATGCCGAGCTTCGGCGCGGAAGCGCTCACGGAACCCTCGGTCGCCGAGATACTCTTCCTTCAAAATCTTGATGGCAACCTGGCGTTCGATGACCTTATCGAGCGCCTGCCAGACCTCGCCCATTCCGCCAATAGCCAAACGGGACTTCAGTTGGTAACGTCCGCCGAAAACCTGTCCAACCTCGGGCCTCATTGTGCCAACACCGCCTCGATTACCGTGCGAGCGATAGGCGCCGCAACCCTGTTTCCATTCGCCGATTGGCCGAATCCGCCGCCGTTCTCAATGACGACCGCCACCGCTACACGGGGGTTATCGGCCGGAGCAAACCCCGTGAACCACAGTGTGTACGGTTCGCCTTCGCCGTTCTCGGCCGTGCCCGTCTTGCCCGCCACTTTCACGCCACTGATTCGCGCATTGCTGGCCACGCCGTTTGACACATTTCCGATCATCATCGTGGTCATCAGGCTGGCCGTCTGCTTCGAGATGGGCTGGCTGTATTCCTGGGCCTGGAATGACTTCAGAATCGACAGATCGGGTGCCAGAACCGAGTCCACCACGGTGGGGGCCATCAACACGCCACCATTGGCAATGGCCGCCGATACCATCGCCATTTGCAGCGGGCTCACGCGCACGTCGTATTGCCCGAAGGACGACAGCATGATTTGGGCCGCATCCATATTGGCAGGATATGTCGACGGGGTGACCGCCATCGGAATTTCGAGGCTGGCGCCGAAGCCAAATTCCTCGGCATAAGAATTAATGACCGTCGAACCGATGCGCGTACCGATCTCGGCGAACGGAATATTGCACGATAACCGCAGCGCGGTCTCGAGAGTGACGGTATCACCCGATCCACAGCGTCCGCCGCCGGAATTTTTGATCACCGAAGTGCTGCCGGGCAATTTCAGGGAAGCCGGGTTCGGCACGGTAGTGGTGTCACGAATGAGACCGGAATCCAATGCCGCAGCCGTCACAATCAACTTGAACACGGAACCGGGGTGATACAGGCCACCAGAGATTGCGCGGTTGACCAGGGGCGCGCTTTCGTCAACGAGCAACTGCTGGTAACGGCCAATCACCGTTTCGGTGTCGTGCGCGGCAAGCTCATTGGGGTCATAGGCAGGCTTGGACACCATCGCAAGGATTCGCCCCGTCGTGGGATCGAGTGCGACGACGGAACCCGCGTTATCGCCCAAGGCGTTCCAGGCAGCCTTTTGAATCTCGGGGTCCAAAGTCAGTTGCACAGTGGCTCCGCGAGGATCGCGTCCCGACACCAAGGCCAAAACTTGGTCAAAGAATTGCTGGTTGGACTGTCCGCTGAGCTCGTCGTTCATGGCGGACTCGATGCCACTAATTCCCTGGCTGATGGTGAAATAGCCCGTGACGGCCGAATACATGGGTCCGTCGTAATAGGTGCGCTGGTATCGGAACTGGTCGTCGACGGGGATGGATTCCGCGATGATGGTGTTGCTTGCAACGATTGCGCCACGTTCGGTGGAATAACTGTCCAGCAGCGTGCGTGAATTGCGTTCGTCGACGCGCAGGTTGTCCACCTGGAACACCTGGATTACGGTCGACGACACAAAGAGCGACAAGAACAGGGCGAAGATTCCCCACGACACACGGCGAAGTTCACGATTCACTGCAGATCACCCGCCTGGTTCTGGTGCCGCACAGTGTCGGACAATCGCAATAACAGCGCCACGATAATCCAGTTGGCCACAAGAGACGAACCACCAGCGGCAAGGAATGGAGTGGTCAAACCCGTCACCGGAATCACACGAGTGACACCACCCACCACAACAAACACCTGCAGTGCAATCACGAAGGTGAGTCCAACGGCCAGCAGTCGCCCAAAATCATCCGAGCCGTTGAAGCCGATACGCAGACCCCGCGAAACAAACAGCAGGTACAGACACAGAATGGCAAAGACGCCGACAAGCCCGAGTTCCTCGCCGATACTGGCCATGATGTAGTCCGATTCGGCCAGCGGCACGATGTACGGACGGCCCGCGCCGAGTCCCGCGCCAATGACACCGCCGGAGGCCATACCGAACAGCCCCTGAACCAACTGGTAGCTTCCGCCGAGCGCGTCGTAAATCACGGGGTTAAAGGAATCCAGCCAGCCGTCGAAACGGCCCTTCACATAATCCAGCCAGAAGCTGGCGATAAACGCACCGGCACCGAAAAGGCTGCCACCCACAACAAACCAGATGGCACGACCGGTGGAAACATACATAAGAACAAGGAACAGGCCGAAGTACAACAGCGACGTGCCGAGGTCATGTTGGAAAATGAGCACCAACATTGCGACAAGCCAGACGATGATGATGGGCCCGAGGTCTCGGCCACGTGGCCAGCGAACTCCCAGGAACGTGGTGCCCACCGCCGACAGTGAATCGCGTGCCGTCACCAGATAGCCGGCAAAGAACAGTGCCAGCGCAATCTTCGCGATTTCACCGGGCTGGAAGGACACAAATCCCAAATCCACCCACAGGCGCGCGCCGCTGATCGTGACACCGATGCCGGGGATCAGGGGCATGATCAACAGCACAACGCCCACAAGCATCCACACGTAGCGGTAGCGCTGCAAGGACCGGTGATTGCGCACCACCACGATGACGACCAGAGCAATCACCATCGCGATGGCGGTCCACACCATCTGACGGCTGGCGTTCGCTTGCCAACCTGTCAAACCTTGGGCAATATCGAGGCGGTGAATCATCGCAATGCCCAGGCCGTTCAGCAGGGTCACGATGGGCAAAATGAGAGGGTCTGCGTCGCGCGCGACAAAGCGCTGAGCAATGTGCATCGTCATGACGATGGCGCCCAGGCCGCCGATGAATCCCAGAATGCTGATGTCCAAAGACCCGGTGGCACCCAGATCGACCAGAGCGATGGCGGCCGCGTTGATGAGCATGGCGAACACGATGAGTGCCGCCTCGAGGTTACGAATCTTTGTGGGGATTCGCAAGCGCAGGATCAGCTGTTCGGTGATCGTCTGGTGATGGTCAGTCGTTGACGGCGACATTCGCAATCCTTTCGACTACCGATCGGGCTTCATTGAGGTCGGCCACATTGATGGTGTGAATCACCGAGACGCGAACGTAATCGGGCAGCGAATCAAGGCGAATGCCCGTGTCCGTATGAACGGTGGACAACGGGATGGACCCAATGCCCTGCTGCACTCCCTGGTAAATCACCACCGTGTCTTCGTCGGCTCCGATGTAAAACTGTTCCTGGGTCCATTGATAGGCATAGGCGGCCAACACACCCAGGAGCGCGATGGGCACGCTCACCCACACGGCCCACAGAATGCGGCGTCGAATCGCACGCTTGCGGTCTTCGGCGATGACCTTGTCCAGGTAGTTTTCGTCCGCCTCGAACGTTTCGGTGGCCTCGACGGGAACGCTCCGAGGCTGAAAGAAACGGGTGGAAATGCGCTGGGTGGTGCGGCGCGGTTCGGTGCTGAACGTCAGCGGCAGCGACGCGGAACCCACCAGGATTGGCTTGGGAACCGCACTGATGGCCGTTTCCGTCACGCCGACAATGACGACGGTCACGTTATCGGGAGCGCCGCGGTCGAGGGCCGCCTGAATCAGTGCGGTGGTGGCCTCGCCAGCATCGGGATGTTCCAGCATGATCCGCGCGATGGTGTTTTCGGGAACGTATCCACAGAGGCCGTCCGAACACAGCAGCCAACGGTCGCCCGGCTGGGTGTCGAGAATCGTCGAATCGATGATGGGCGCGTTTTCGAAATCACCCAACACGCGCATCAGTACATTGCGGCGGGGGTGCACGAGTGCTTCGTCCGCGGTGATGCGGCCGGTTTCGACCAGGCGCTGCACGAAGGTGTGGTCGGTCGTAATCTGATCGAGTACGCCGTCACGCAGCAGGTAAATGCGCGAGTCGCCGATGTGGGCGATTACCATCTTGTTGCCGTGGCGCACCATGGCACTGACCGTGGTGCCCATGCCCGCAAGCTCTGGGTGTTCGCGCACCGCTTCCGACAGTTCGCTGGACCCCGCGATGATGGCATTGACCAGTTCGTGCTGGGCGGTTTCCGGCGAGTCAAACAGTTCATCGGCGACGGCGGTCACGGCCTGCGTTGCCAGCGAACTGGCGACATCACCACCCGCATGGCCGCCCATTCCGTCGGCCACCATGAACAGGTGCGTGCCGGCGTAACCAGAGTCCTGGTTGCTGGCGCGAACGCGTCCGACGTGGCTTCCGGCCGCCGACAGCAGGCGGGCGTCCATTACGGCCTCAGCTCGAAAATTGTCGAACCGATCGAGACCGGCACATAGGGCGGCACCGGGGTGGGCACGCTCACGCGCTGGTTATTCACAAAGGTGCCGTTGGTGGATTCGAGGTCCTGAATGACCCAGCCACCATTCCACAGCTGCAGGCGCGCGTGGTTGGTCGAGGTGTATTCGTCGCGAATAACGAGGCCGGACTGCGCACTGCGACCAATGGTGAGCTGGTCAGACTCCAGGGGGATTTCCAGGCCCTCGCGTGCGCCAGCAACAATCAACAGCGTGCGTGCGGGATCTTCGGTGGGCGCCGTGGGTGCGGGCGGAATGAACGCAGTCCCCGCGGCTTCGTTATTAAGAACGACATCGCCACGGTCACGGCCGGTGTCCGCGCCTCGGCGAACATAGTGGCCAAACAGGTCGCTGCGCAGGGCGTACACGATGACAAACACAAAGATCCACAGGACGGCAAGGAAGCCGAAACGCAGAATGAAAAGAGTCAGTTCACTCACAGGTTTGCTCCTGGTCCGGGGACCACGCGAAAGACCATGCGCACGGATCCAATATCGATGATGTCGCCCTGTTCCAGCGGACTCAGCGTGACGGTACGGCCGTTCAGCAGCGTCCCGTTGGTGGACTTCAAGTCTTCGAGGCCGGCCTTTGTGCCGTTCCACACGATTCGGGCGTGATTCCGCGAGGCGCCGGGATCGTTTACGGTGATACCTGCGGTGGTCCCGCGACCCAAAACCGTTTCGCCCACCTTGAGAGGAATCAGGGTGCCGTCGATTTCCACCGCTGCTTGCCAACCCGTGGACGGGTCGCTGGCCACGCTGGTGACGGTGATGACACCCTCGGTGATTCCTGCCTGGGCCGCGAGTGCCACGGTGACGGGTCCCGCAAAGGCGTAGCGCTGGCGGTTGGCGTAATCACGAACGGCGGCGACCAATTCGCTGACAAGAGCGGGGCCGTGTGCCGAAAGACGTGCGTGGTCGGACGGGTGTAAGCCCACCGAATAGGTGTGCGGTGCCAGAATGCGGTCACGCGACACGATCACGGCGCGCGTATCCATCTCGCGTTTGAGGGCGGCGACAACCTCGATTGGCTGAACGCCGCTCTTGAAGGTCTTGGCGAACGCGCCACCAACGATGCGCTCTAAACCGCGCTCTACGTTGTCGAGTAGGCCCATCATCACCCCTGCCGCAACACTATTTGTGCTCCCGTCAGTCTACCCGCCCGCCCATGGTGCCGAGGGAGGGCGCTCGAAGGCCCAGCAATAATGTGATAGCCTCGACGAGATGCTTCGGCATCGCGCGCGAGTGGCGGAATGGCAGACGCGCTGGCTTCAGGTGCCAGTGCCCGCAAGGGCGTGGGGGTTCAAGTCCCCCCTCGCGCACAGTAGGGAAATTCAGGTTCGATCCGGGTTCGGATGTCGAAGGATGGTCTCGCTGTGAAGCGCATCGTGGGGAACGAGCAGTACTTCACCCCCAACGATGTGGCGCGCCAGTGCGTGGACCGCCTTGCCGCGCTGTATCCGCTGAGTTCGTTTGATCTCATCGTTGAGCCCAGCGCGGGCGACGGGTCATTTGCTGCACTATTGCCGAATTCGGCAATCGCCCTCGACATCGACCCCCAATCGGACGACATTGTGCGCGCCGATTTTCTATCGTGGCAAGCACCGGAATCGCATCGCGCCTTGGTGATCGGGAATCCACCGTTTGGTGCGCGCGCAAAGATGGCGATGGAGTTCATTGCCGCTGCCGCACGCTTTGCCGACGTGCTGGCGTTCATTTTGCCCATGAGTTTCAACAAGTACACATTCCGCGACCGCGTCCCTCGGGAATTTCACCTGGTTGAATCGGTGGACATTCCCGGCCGTTACCTGGTGGGCGGAGACGAAACGATGGTCAACACGGTGTTCCAAATCTGGGAGCGCCGCGACACGCTCCGTGAACGTACCGTCGCCACCACGAACCACCCCGATCTGGTGATGAAGCACGCGCATCTGTCCCGTACAACCGACATGGAACGCGAGGCGCTGCGCCGCGACTTTGACTTTGCCATCGCCCAGGTCGGCGCCAACTTTGCGCCGAAAGACGTGGACACCGTGACCAAGGGAAGTCACTGGTTTGTGCGGGGAACCGTTCCCGGTGTGCGCCAAGTGTTCGAGCGCCTGGATTTTTCTGGCCTTGAACGCATGAACACCGCCCACACCAGCCTGTCCAAGCGCGACATCATCGAGGCGTATGTGCGCGCCCTCGAAAGTCAGCCATCGTCTGATTGACGCCCAGCAGATCGGCCGTTGCATCGAACAGGCGCGTGGGCAGGAAGCGCAGCACGGGAACGATGCCCACAATCCCGGGCAGGTTCAGCACCTGACGGCCGGAACCAATCGCCGCGATGATGCGCCGCGCAACGGGCTCGGGCTTCAGGATGGGCAGCAGCCACGGCACCCGCGTTTTCACGCCATCGAACAGGCCGGTGGAGATGTAAAACGGGTTGACCGTCAGGGTGGACACCGCGGAACCTTGCCCCCGCAGCTCGTTCCGCAGCGACTCGGTGAACCCGATTACCGCGTGCTTGCTGGCGGAATAGTCGGTCAGTTTGGACACACCGACAAGCCCGGAGGCGCTCGCAATCGTGACGATGCGGCCGCGGTTGCGCTCGAGCATCCCCGGCAGAAAAGCCCGCGTTGTCCAGTAGTGCGCCAAGACATTCACCTCGAAGGTGCGACGAATGCCCTCGGGCGTGCCCTCCAAAACGGGCAAGCCGTTCACAACGCCCGCGTTGTTGATTAGCACATCCACGCCGCCAAATCGGGTGGTCACGGAGTGCGCAGCGGAAGTCACCGCATCGTGATCGGACACATTTACCGCCATCGAGGTGGCCTCGAATCCGGCCTCGGTCAGTTCCGCGACAACCGCGTGACCTGCCGCCGAATCGATATCCCAAATGACAATGCGGGCGCCGCGTTCGGCAGCACGGAACGCCATCAGCCGACCGATACCCGAGCCGCCGCCCGTGATCAGCACGGTCGATTCAGCAAAATCAATTCCTGACATGGTCAACGTGTCCTAACGAAGAAACGGAAGCCTGCGCATGATGCGCAGCGCTGCGGTGAGGAAACGGGCGTGAGATTCGTGCGAGGCGCCGGCCGCGGGTCCGATGGGCATCACACTGTGCACGGCGAGGGTTTGCGCCTCGGTGTATTTCAGCAACCCTTCGGTTCCGTGGCGCCGTCCCAAACCGCTGGCTTTCATGCCGCCCATCGGGGCGTCGTACGATGCCCATGCCGCGCCGTAGCCCTCGTTCACATTGACCGTTCCGCAGTGAATGCGTGCGGCAACGCGCGTGGCGTGCCGGGGTTCTCCCCACACCGAGGCGTTCAGGCCGTATTCGGAATCGTTCGCCAGTGCGACGGCCTCGTCGTCGGTGCGGAATTCATACACACTGACCAACGGACCAAAGGTTTCCGTGCGCGCGCACTCCATGTCGGTGGTGACACCGCGCAGGATTGTGGGTTCGACGACGAAGGGGCCGATGTCGGGCCGATGCCGCCCGCCCGACACAATCCGTGCACCACGGTCGGTGGCGTCGGTGACGTGGCGAAGGAATGTTCCCACCTGATTCTGCGAAATCAACGACCCCATTTCGGAATTCCAGTCCAACCCCACTCCCACCGTGACGGCCGCGGACTGTGCCGCAAATTCCGCGGTGAATGCATCGACGATCGATTCGTGCACATAAATGCGTTCCATCGACATACACAGTTGGCCGGCGTTCGCGAACGAGGCACGTACAGCGCCCGCTGCGGCCGTCGCGATATCGGCATCGCCCAGCACGATCATGGGATTTTTGCCGCCCAGTTCCAGCGACACGGGGGTCAAGAGTCGGCCGCACTCCTCGGCAACCCTGCGGCCGCTGGCGGTCGAACCGGTGAACATCACAAAGTCGACCGACTCAATTAGCGGCGTGCCAATCTGCGACACCTCGCCGGTGACGATGCGCACCACGTTCCGCGGCACACCCGCCTGATACAGCAGGTCGATAATCACATGTGCGGTGCGCGCGGTCTGAAGGTCGGGCTTGACGACAACTACATTTCCCGCCAACAGCGCGGGAATCGTGTCGCCGATGGGCATGCTGATGGGGTAGTTCCACGGAGCCACCACCGCAACGACGCCGCGCGGTCGGTGGTGCACGCGGGTGCGCGTGATCAGCGGGAACGCGCCTCGTCGACGCGACGAGCGAAGGGTGCGCGGTGCGACGCGAGCGTAGTAGCGTGCCACGCCCGCGGCATCGGCCAGTTCTTCGAACGCCGCGTATCGCGCCTTGCCTGTTTCGGCTTGCGCCACATCGAGGATGTCGCGCTGGTGTTCCAGAACCAGATCGTGGAACCGCAGGGCAATCCGAGCCTTGTCGGCCACAGAGACTGCGGCCCACGCGGACTGGGCGGCCCGCGCCTCGGCGACAACCTCACGTACATCATTGGCACTCATGAGGGCAACCGGGCCCAATGAACGGCCGTCAATCGGGGAAAGGACTTCGCGTGTTGCGGGGGTTCGTGTCATCGTTGGCGCCTCCTGCGATTAGCGTACTGCCGCGGGAATATCTGGCGGCGCGTGGTGGTTGGTGCGGTGAGAGGATAAACACATGAGCACAACGAATTTGCACGTCCAGGGTTTGACCTGCAACCACTGCGTGATGACGGTGACCAAGGCGGTTGCCGCCGTTCCGGGTGTCAGTGCCGTGTCCATTGATCTGGTTCCCCACGGCACCTCGACGGTTCATGTTGATGGTGACGAGGCGCAGGCCGCAGATGTGACCGCCGCGATTACTGCCGCCGGCTATTCCGTCACCGACTAGGCGCGCGATCATGTCATCGATCGTCACGCTGTCGCTTACGGGGATGACCTGCGCCACGTGCGCCGGCCGAATCGAGACATCGCTGAACGGTGTCGAGGGTGCTCATGCGACCGTGAACTTTGCGACCGAGCGCGCAACGGTGAACCTCGATGGCGTGATTGATGCCACCCACCTGATTGATGCCGTGAAGCGTGTGGGATATGGCGCCGTGGTCGTGGACGATTCCGCTCCTGTGCCGGACGCCGCGGACGACGAACCCATCAGCGACGACATGAAATCGCTGCGCTGGCGCGTGATTGTCTCGGCCGTGTTGGGTATCCCCGTGATTCTGATGTCCATGATCCCCGCACTGCAGTTTGATGGCTGGCAGTGGACCGCGTTGAACCTGACGACGCCCCTTGCTACCTGGGCGGCCTGGCCGTTCCACAGTGCCGCACTCAAGAATGCGCGCCACGGCGCGACCAACATGGACACGCTGGTGTCGCTAGGTGTGGGCGTTGCCTACCTGTGGTCGGTGTGGGCGCTGTTGTTCACGCCTGCGGGCATGACGGGCATGCACATGGATATGCCGCTGTTCGGCAGCGTGGGCAGTGACCACGCTTTGTATTTCGAGTCGGCCGCCGCCGTGACTCTGTTCCTATTGGCGGGACGATATCTCGAGGCAGTGTCCAAACGCGATGCTCGGCGTGCGTTGCGCGCGCTCATGCGACTGGGTGCCACGGATGTGGTGTTGCTCATGGGCGACCGCGAAGTGACCGTTCCCATCGCGGCGCTCGCGGCGGGTGACCGCTTTGTTGTGAAGCCGGGTGCCATTATCGCCGCCGACGGCGTCGTCGAATCTGGTGCTAGCACGGTGGACGCCAGCATGGTGACGGGCGAAAGCGTACCCGTCGAGGTTGGGGTGGGGTCGAAGGTCGTCGGCGGAACAATCGTGGTGGGCGGCCAGATTGTCGTGACCGCAACGGGCGTGGGCTCGGAATCCGAACTGGCGCGCATGACACGGATGGTGGAAGAAGCGCAGGCGGGTAAGGCCAAGATTCAGCACCTTGCCGATCGGGTGTCGGCCATCTTTGTGCCCGCAGTCATTGTGCTGGCGGTGCTGGGATTTGCGGGCTGGTGGGCTGCCACCGCCGAAGTCTCCACGGCCATGCAGGTAGCGGTGGCCACGCTGGTTATTGCCTGCCCGTGCGCGCTGGGACTTGCCACACCGATGGCACTGTTGGTGGGCACGGGAGTGGGGGCGAAGTTCGGAATCCTGATTCGTGGCACAGACGCCCTAGAGAACACCCGACGCATCACCACCGTGGTCTTGGACAAAACAGGAACACTCACAACCGGTCGGCTTTCTGTGGGCGAAATCGATCCGCTCGTGGGCACAGCCGAATCGGTCCTTCGTGACGCGGTCGCACTCGAACGCGCCAGCGAACATCCTCTGGCCGCGGCAATCGTCCGCGAGGCGAAGATTCGCGGCATCGACGCACCCGTCGCCTCGGACACGGTCCCCGCGGTGGGGCGCGGAATCTCGGGAATCGTCGAGGGGCACATCATTCGGGTCGGCAAGCTCGACTGGTTGATCGAGGCGGGTGTTCACGTTAACGACACTGATCGCGAGCGATTCGCCACCCTGGTTCGTCATGGCTTTACCGTCGTCGCCGTGTCGCGCGACACCGAACTTCACGGGTTTATTTCGCTTGCCGACACCGTCAAGCCCACGACAGTCGAGGCCGTTCGCGGACTGGTGGCCGCGGGACTCACGCCCATTCTGTTGACCGGCGACAACGAATCGGTTGCAACTTCTGTGGCAAACGCGGTGGGCATTGCCAAGGTGTATGCGAACGTCTCGCCCGGCGACAAGCTCGATGTCGTGCAGTCCCTGCAGGCCGCGGGCGAGGTTGTGGCCATGGTGGGCGACGGCGTGAACGATGCCGCGGCGCTTGCTGCCGCGGATTTGGGTATTGCCATGGGTCAGGGCACCGATGTTGCCCGAGAGGCCAGCGATATCACTGTTGTATCGGGAGATCTGCTGCTGGTGGTCGATGCCATTCGCCTGTCACGTCGCACGCTGGGCACGATCCGCAGCAACCTTGTGTGGGCGTTTGGGTACAACGTCGTCGCCATTCCCATCGCGCTCGCGGGGCTGCTCAGTCCCGTCATTGCGGGTCTCGCCATGGCGTTCTCGTCGGTGTTCGTGGTGTTGAACTCAACGCGTTTGAACGGTTTCCGCCTCACACCCCGTCGCGCGTCGGGCGCCACCGCACCGTCGGTTTAGTCCGTCAGAATTCGCAGCAGGTCGTCGGGAGTAGCGGCGAATCGGGTCGCGGCCGCGCGTTCCGCATCGTTGCCGTACCCCCAGCCCACCAAGACCGAGTCGATACCGTTTGCCGCAGCGCCCTCGACATCGTGGATGCGGTCGCCCACCAAAATGACGCGCGAGGTGTCGTGTCCCGCTTCGACCAACTGGTCCAGGGCATAGGCCACGACATCGGCCTTGGCGCTGCGTGACTGGTCGTCGCTGGCCGTACCCCACGCGTCGAAGTAGTGCCGCAAGTCAAAACGTTCGGCAACCAGGTTGATTCCCGACAGTGACTTCGACGAGGCCAGACCCAATGGTGTACCCGTGCCGCGCAGGTGGGTCAGGGATTCCCGCACGCCGGGATACACCTCGGCCACGTACACGCCGCGCGTCAGGTAATCCTCGCGATAGACATCCACGGCGGCCCGCGCCTCGTCTTCCGTGCAGTTCAGAATCTCTTGGAAGGACACCAGCAAGGGCGGGCCCAGGTAAGGGCGCAATTGTTCGTCCGTCAGAGGTTCGGCACCCAGTCGCTCGAATGCGTACCGGAATGACGAATAGATGCCCGGCGCCGAATCGATGATGGTGCCATCCATGTCCCACAGGATGGCGGTGTACGTCGACATAGGTTTCCTGTCCTAGAACAATCGGTTGTGGGAATCGTCCATGCCGCGCATGGCGTCGTAGTCCAGCACAACGCAACGAATTCCGCGGTCTTCGGCCAGCACGCGTGCTTGCGGCTTGATCTCTTGTGCCGCGAAGATTCCGGCAACAGGAGCCAACAGCGGGTCGCGGTTCATCAGTTCCAGGTATCGCGTGAGTTGCTCGACGCCATCGATGTCACCGCGGCGCTTCAGTTCGACGGCCACGTGGGCGCCCGTTTCGTCGCGGGCCAGAATATCCACCGGACCAATGGCCGTCATGTATTCGCGGCGCACCAGCTGGTATCCCTCGCCGAGCGTCTCGATTTGTGCGGCCAGCAGTTCCTGCAGGTCGGATTCGACCCCGTCCTTAATAAGTCCAGGGTCGACGCCCAGATCGTGGTGCGAATCGTGGTGAATTGCGTGAATCGAGACAACAAGCATGTCCGCGGTCTTGACCTGGCTGACGCGCCACAGTTCGATCACGCCGGCTTCGGCCTGTTCCTCGTCGGGTTCCATCACCGTGATCGTGCAGGGCGGGCTCATCCAGTTGAGTGGTTTGTAGGAGCCGCCATCGGAATGCACCAACAGGCTGCCGTCGCTTTTGAGCATCAGCACGCGGGTGGCGCGGGGCAGGTGCGCGCTCAGGCGACCGGCGTAATCCACCGTGCAGTCAGCGACAACGAGTCTCATGCCGAGCCCCGCGCAAACCGACGCTCTTCGGCAATTGCATTGCCGCCATCCACCACCAGCACCTGGCCCGTCATATACGAGGCGCCGCGCGAAGCGAGGAACGCCATGACGGCCGCGATTTCGTCGGCAGTACCACTTCGACCGACGGGCACCAGCGTGCCCTCGATTTTTTCGGACTCTAATTGCGATCCTGTGGCTATCCACCCGGGGGCAACGGCGTTCACCGTGATGCCGTGTGCGGCGGTGTCGACGGCCAGTGCGCGGGTCAGTCCCACCAGTCCCGCCTTGGCCGCGGCATAGGCGATGTCATCGCGTGCGGCACCCACACCACCCGTGGTCGAGGAGGTCACGACGATTCGACCCCAGCCGCGGTCGATCATTGCGGGGAGAAGCGCGCGTGTCAGATAGAACACCGAGGACAGGTTAGCGTCAATCGTGGCGACCCAATCCGCGGCGGGCATGTCGCGGTCACCGCGTGCCCAGTCCTCACCCGCGGCAATCATGCCCGCGTTATTAATAAGAATGCTGGGGGACAGCTGCGCGTCGTGCAGGCGTTCCACGAGGTCACGGGCCAGCGCCTCGGTCTCCAGTCGAGCGATAAACCCGGAAGCAGTGATTCCCTCGGCGCGAAGTTCGGCCACACGGTCGTCGATACGCGTCGTCGTTGCGGTCATGACGACGTGCGCGCCTAAACGACCCAACAGTCGAGCGGTGGCAAACCCGATACCCGAGGCGCTGCCGCAGCCCGTGATTAAGGCCGTTTCGCCGGCAAGGCTGATTTCGCGGGGGATTTCTGTGGACACGCTTCTATCGTAGGCGAGCGACATAATGCGCCATGTCCTCACAAACGGTACTAATGTGAACACGTGAAGTTGGGCACCATGTTGGCCGAACGAGCCCAGAGGCGGTTCGCATTCCACCCCACCCAGGTGGTGCTTTTTGGGTACCTCGCGCTGATCCTCACGGGTACCGCGCTTCTGGATACTCCGTGGGCCAGCGCCTCGGGCAAATCCATCGGATTCGTCGATGCCCTGTTCACCGCAACGAGCGCTGTGTGTGTCACGGGTCTGACCGTTCTGGACACCGCCACCGCTTTTACCGATTTCGGCCGCGTTGTTATTTTGGTGCTGATTCAGCTGGGTGGTTTGGGAATCATGGCCGTTGCCGGCCTGGTGGGCCTCACCATCTTCCGCCGTCTGTCGAAGCGCTCGTCGTCGCTGATTTCCACGGAGTTCCGTGCGACCGTCGACGGCAAGGGTTCGATTCGCGACATGGTGGGACGCATCGCGATTGTGGTCTTTTCGATCGAGGCCATCGGTGCGGTGATTCTGATGGTCTGGTTGGGATCTCACTACAAGATGAGCGTGGGCGAGGCCGCCTGGAGTGGCGTATTCCACGCCGTGTCCGCGTTTAATAACGCAGGTTTTTCGCTGTACACCGATAACTTCATCGGGTTTGTGTCCGATCCCGTCGTCAGCCTGACGATCGCGGGCCTGATTATCCTGGGTGGTTTGGGTTTCCCCGTCATCATGGAAATCCGCCGTCTGGGCTGGGCGCCCCTGAAGTGGTCGATGCACTTCAAGATCGTGATTGTCATGACGGCGCTTCTTTTGGTGGGCGGCACGTTTTATATCGCCGTCCTGGAATGGAATAACCCCGGCACCCTGGGGCCGCTCGAGGCACCCAGCAAAATTTTGGCCGCATTCTTTCAGTCGGTTCAGACGCGTACGGCCGGCTTTAATTCGGTAGATATCTCGGCGATGTACACGGAAACATGGTTCGGCATGGACATTCTGATGTTCATTGGTGCCGGTCCCGCCGGTACGGCCGGTGGTATCAAGATCACGACCTTCGCCGTCCTGTTGGCTATCGTCATCACCGAACTACGCGGTGATGCGGCCGTCAATATTTTTGGTAAGCGACTCTCGCGTGCTGTACACCGCCAGGCCATCACCATCGCATTGTTGGCTGTGGGTGTGGTCATGGCGTCGACCGTTTTCATGCAGCTGGTGACCGACATCGATCTGGACCGCTTGTTCTTCGAGGTCATCAGCGCCTTCGGTACCGTCGGTCTGTCGACAGGAATTACATCCACCCTTCCCGACGCCGCCCTGTACAACCTCATCGCGCTCATGATCATCGGCCGTATTGGTACGTTGACTCTGGGATCCGCGCTTATTCTTCAGCACCGTGTCTTGCACTACGAACTTCCGAAAGAGAGGCCCCTCATTGGCTAGGAAACTTTTTGGACAAGCCGACCCGTCACGCAAGGCCGTTCACAGCGTTGCGATTTTCGGGCTGGGCCGCTTTGGCGCCTCGTTGGGTCTGGAACTGATGGCCAACGGCGTCGAGGTGCTGGGTATCGACACCGACGAAGACCTCGTGCAATCGTTCAACGGTCTGCTGACGCAGGTTGTGCGTGTGGATCCGGGAGTCACCGAGGCGCTCGAGCAGTTGCGCGTCGCCGAATACGACGTGTGTGTCGTGGCCATTGGTGGCGACATCCTCGCGGGAATTCTCACCGCTTCGTACCTGAAGAACATTGGCGCGAAGGAAATCTGGGCGAAGGCCGTTTCCGATCAGCACGGCCAGATTTTGAAGCAGGTGGGTGTCGACCGCATCGTGTTCCCCGAAAAGGATATGGGTCGTCGCGTTGCCCACCTGGTGAAGGGTGCCGCTGACTTCATCGAGATCGACCAGGACTACGCGATTGTGAAGTCCACCCCGAACAAGCACATCTTGGGAATCCGTCTGGGCGACACGGACCTGCGCAAGCGCTTCGGTGTGACCATCATGGCCGTCAAGCGCGGCGACGAGGCATGGGTCAACGCCGACAACAACACCGTGCTGGCGGAATCGGACCACATTCTGGTGGCGGGTCCCACCAAGTTGGCCGAGGAGTTCGCGCTTAAGCGCTAGTCGCCGCCATGCGGTCGTGGCCTATTCGCATCCACGCATCGCCGCGAGCACGCCGTCCCAACGTGAGTGCCCGCGCGCCCATGTACAGGACCGACCACACAATTTGTAGCGCAATGATTCCCCAGAGGCCGTTGCCGTTCACGAATACGACGACAAATCCGGGAAGCGCCACCAGAAGGTTCACCACCCCGGCACCGGCCAGATAGCGGCTGTCTCCCGCGCCAATCAAAATGCCGTCCCACGCAAACACGTATCCAGCCAACGGCAGCGCGGCGGCAACAACCCACAGTGCGCCCGTAATCATGGTGGCAACGGCGGCGTCACGTGTGAACAACACGGGAATTACCGAGGCGCTCGCCGCAAGTCCCACGCCCACGACGAATCCCGTCGCCACGGCCATCCGCGTGATGGTCCGAGCCATCGCGTGCGTGCGCGGCACGTCGCTCGCTCCGAGCGATTCACCCACCAGGGCCTGAGCTGGAACCTCGAGCGCGTCCAGAATCAGTGCCAACAATCCCACAATTGTGCTGACGATGTGGCTGGCCGCGAGGGCCTCGGTACCCAGTGATGTCGCGACTGCGACATAGGCCACCATCGATACTCGCAGGCTGAGCGTACGCAGCAGCAACCAGCTGGCCGAGTGCCCGACGGCAATCAGGCTGTCCCGACCGGGTAGTAATCGTGAGTGGGCGCGATGAGCGCGGCGAATAACCGGGTACAGCAACGCAGCAGCCATCAGATACGTGGCGATGACCGATCCCCAGGCACTACCCGCAAGCCCCCAGCCCGCAGCGAAAATAAGTAGGGCGTTGAGGCCCGCGTTGGCGACAAAACCGACCACCGCCACCGCCAAGGGCGTTCGAGCATCGCCAAATCCGCGCAGGAAGCCCGTGGCTGCAAGAGTCACAAGCATCGCGGGGATTCCCACTGCGGATATCGCGAGGAACTCGGCGGCGGCGGCAGTCACGGTGGCATCGGCGCCAAAAAGGCTCACCAGCCGTGTCGACGCTGCACCCACTCCGATGGCCAAGACAACACCCACAACCAGGGCGATCCACACACCGTTGATTCCCGCGGCGAGGGCGCCCGCCTCGTCACCCGCTCCGCGCCGGCGGGATACCAGCGGCGTGGTTGCGTAGGTCAGGAAAATCAGCACACCGACAACGGTCTGCACCACCGTGCCCGCCAGAGCCAGGCCAGCGACCGCTGTGGTGCCCAGAGTTCCCACCATTGCCGCGTCGGTTAAGAGAAAAAGTGGCTGGGCGACCATGGCACCCAACGAGGGAATGGCCAGGCGCAAAATTTCGCGCGAGACACCACTGCCAGAACCCATGAGCCCCACGGTAGCAGGGCTAAAGTCGAAGGATGACGAAGTCCGGAATTGAAATCGACGAACGCCACCCCACCATTCGCCCCGCCGATGATCTGTATCGGCACATGAATGAACTGTGGATTGAACGCACACCCATTCCCGCTGACAAGGCGCGATACGGTTCGTTCCACAAGTTGGCCGAGGATTCCGAAAAGGCTGTCCACGCCATCATTCAGGAATGCCAGACGGCGCCTCACGGCACCGAGGCCCGCAAGGTGGGCGACATGTTCACCTCGTTTATGGACGAGGCCGCCATCAACGCACGAGGATCACAGCCCATCCGCCCCTTCCTCGCCGAAATCGACGCCGCCGGCTCGGTGGCCGAGCTGCTGGCCGTGATGGGCCGCAACGAACGTGCGGGCACCTCGGGCTTCATTCAGTTGTTCATTGACAACGACCCCGGCAACCCCGAACGCTATGTGGTGTTCACGGAACAGGACGGCCTGGGGCTGCCCGACGAATCGTATTACCGCGAAGACACCTTCGCGACCGTGCGTGAGGCATACAAGGCGCACCTCGCGACGATGTTCGAGTTGGCCGAACTCGACGACTGCGCCGGACGCGCCCAGCGCGTGTTCGACTTCGAAACGGCACTGGCAACGCACCACTGGTATTCCGTGCGGTGCCGTGACAGTGTCGCCACCTATAACCTTCAGGCATGGTCGGATGTCCTCGCCCTGACCGGCGATGTCCTCGACGAGTGGCGTGTCGGCATGGGCATTCCTGCCGAGGCGCTCGCCGATGTCGTGGTGCGCCAGCCCTCTTTCCTCGAAGGCCTGGGTGAGCTTCTGCGTACGACCGACCTGCAGACCCTGGCTGATTGGTCCCGCTGGGCCGTCATTCACGCGCACGCGGCGTACCTGTCGGCCCCATTCTCGGAAGCCAACTTTGCGTTCTACGGCACAATTCTGTCGGGCACTCCCGAACAACGTGCGCGCTGGAAGCGCGGCGTCAGCCTGGTGGAGGGATCGCTGGGGCACGCTATCGGAAAGATTTATGTGGAACGGCACTACCCCGAATCGGCGAAAGCCGCGATGGACGACCTCATTGCCAACCTCATCGAGGCCTACCGCGAGTCGATCACGCAGCTGGATTGGATGACCGATGACACCAAGGCGAAGGCTTTGGAAAAGCTGGACAAGTTCACTCCCAAGATTGGGTATCCGGCAACCTGGCGCGACTATTCGACCATCGAGATTCGCCACGATGACCTGATCCACAACGTGCGCCAAACGACCGAATACGAATTTGCGCGCGAACTGGGCAAGATCGGCAGTCCGCTGGATCGCGACGAATGGTTCATGCTTCCGCAAACCGTCAATGCCTATTACAACCCGGGCTTCAACGAGATCGTGTTCCCCGCGGCGATTCTGCAGTACCCGTTCTTTGTCGAGGACCGCGACCCGGCCGCAAACTACGGTGCGATTGGCGCCGTCATTGGACACGAAATCGGACATGGGTTTGACGACCAGGGTTCGACCTTCGACGGTGATGGGCGCCTCGAGAATTGGTGGACCGAGGCCGACCTGACCGCCTTTAAGGAGCGCACGGGTGCGTTGATTGATCAGTACAACGCGCTGGAACCCCGGGCGCTTCCCGGCCACCACGTTAATGGCGAACTGACCATTGGCGAGAACATCGGCGATCTGGGGGGATTGGCCATCGCATGGAAGGCCTACGTCCGATCGCTAGATGGCGCCGAGGCTCCGGTAGTCGAGGGGCTAACCGGCGCACAGCGCGTGCTGTTGTCGTGGGCGCAGGCCTGGCGCCAGTCCAGCCGCGATGAAGAGGCGCTGCGCCTGTTGTCGATCGACCCGCATTCGCCACCCGAATTCCGGTGCAACCAGATTGTACGAAACCTCGATTTCTTCTATGAGGCCTTCGATGTCACCGAGTCCGACCCCATGTGGTTGGCCCCCGAACAGCGCGTTTCAATTTGGTAACACTCTGCCAATTAGTGCGGTCGTGAGCACTTTGGGGTATTTTGACCCGCTTAAACGGGTTTAGGCTAGCCGTATCGGATTGATCCGTTAACCAGGAGGCAATCATGCGTGGAAAGATTCTGCTCGTCGTCGGTCTTGGCATTGGCTATGTGCTGGGCGCAAAGGCCGGTCGCACGCGGTACAACCAGATCAAGCATGCAGCGCAAAAGGTCTGGAATGACCCTCGTGTTCAGGAACAGGTGACCGTCGTCAGCGAAACCTTGCGCGAGAAGGCCCCCGAGGTTGTCGAATTCGTCACCGAGAACGCCAAAAAGGTTGCGGAAACAGTCGAGAAGGCGCGTGCTCCGCGTGCGAAGTCGTCGAAGGACGACAAGTAGACACTATGTCAGATACATCGTCGGGCCGCGGGTTCTTCCGCTTGTTGGCCGATCTGCCACGCGAACTGAGCGACCTCGTTCGTGCGGAAATTCGGTTGCTGCAAACCGAACTTGCCGACAAATTGCGCCACGCCGGAGTCGGACTGGGGCTCGTCACCATTGGTGCGGTGCTGGTCAGTCTGTTCATCACCATGCTGGTGGTGGCACTGATTTTGGGACTTGCGGTGTTCATGCCCGCATGGGCCGCCGCACTTACCGTCGCCGGGATCGTGCTTGTGGCCGCCGCGATTTTCATCGCCAGCGGTATTGCCTCGATTAAAAAGGGGTTCACCCCGTTCGAATCGGTGGACACCATCGCCAAGGATTTCCAGAACCTCGGAAAGGGTCGCGATGACCAGTCGTAAAGAAGTGGCGGAAGAAATCGCGGTGCGCCGCGAAGGGCTTGCCGTCACCCTGACCGAACTCGACGACGCACTCAACATGAAGAAGCAGTCGCAGCGCCTTGCCGAAAAGATGACGGCCTCGTACCAGCAGAATCCCACCCCGTGGTGGATTGGTGTCGGTGCCGTTGCGGTCGTCGCGGTCAGCGCTGTGGCCTGGGTACTTTTTGGAGACGACTAACCGTGATTCACGAAGTAGTACCCGCATCAACCTCAAGCATTCCGATTCTGAAGTTGCTGGCCGGCGAGAAGGTGCTGGTTCCACGCGGCGGACGCTGGGGCGAAGACGTCGGTTCGAGGCTGCGGCTTCTAGGCGCCGTGCCCGTGG
Source organism: Microbacteriaceae bacterium MWH-Ta3 (assembly GCA_003053925.1). GTDB lineage: Bacteria > Actinomycetota > Actinomycetes > Actinomycetales > Microbacteriaceae > MWH-TA3. The sequence goes on along the minus strand of QBKD01000001.1, from coordinate 644,568 downwards.
TTGCGCCTCTGATTAATTTTGCGTCATGTGAAAACCCCGACGCCTTGGCCCGGGAACTATCAGATCTGGAAAGCGGAAGCTACGACTGGTTGATCATTAGCAGCGCAACGACCGTGGATGTTCTGCTGGCGATGGGTGTTCGTATCGCTGAAACGACGCGCATCGCGGCCATCGGCGAGACCACCGCACAGGCCTTGGATTTCGCCGGCTATTCCGTCGACTACGTGCCCACGCAAGACAACTCGGCTCGGGGCTTGATCAAAGAGGCGCCGGCCGGACTCATCTCGGGCCGTGCCCTTGTTCCGCAATCCGACGTCACCGACGCAACGTTGGTGGCGGGTCTGCGTGAGATCGGCGTCAACGCCACGTTCGTGTCGGCGTATCGAACCGTGGGCGTGCAGCTTCCCGCCGAGGTGATTTCCGAGGTCCGCAGTGGTGCCATCACATCGATCCTCGTGAGTTCGGGCAGCGTCGCACGCCAGGTGGCTCAGCAGCTGGCGCCACTTCCCGATAGCACGAAGGTGGTGTGCATCGGACCGCGCACGGCATTTGATGCGCGCGAAGTCGGCCTGCCCGTGACGGCGGTCGCGCAGGAGCGCACGTCCGAGGCGCTGGTCGACGCACTTGTTGACGTCACACTGAACTAGTCAGCGAGGTTTAGCCGAACAGCAGTGCGGCTTCGTCCCAGCGTTCCATGGGAACGGTCTTCAACTGTCCCAGCGCGTCGCCAAACGGTACGGTGACCACGTCGGTTCCGCGCAGCGCAACCATGTGTCCCCACTGGCGTTCGTGCAGTACACGCGCGGCGTTCATGCCGAAACGCGTGGCCAGCACGCGGTCGAATGCCGACGGTGTTCCGCCTCGCTGAATGTGACCCAGAGTGGTGGCACGAGTCTCGATTCCCGTCGCTTCTTCAATCAATGGTGCCAGCTGTTCGCCGATTCCACCCAGACGAGGACGGCCAAAGGCGTCCAGGCCGCGCTCCGAATGGATGTCATTCATGGAATCCAGCATGAAGCCCTCGGCGACACAGATCAGAGGCGCGCGCCCGCGTGATGCGGCCGACTTCACCCAGCGCACGATTTCTTCCAGCGAGGTTTTGCGTTCCGGAATCAAAATGGCGTGAGCACCTGCGGCCATGCCGGAGTGCAGGGCAATCCAGCCCACGTGACGACCCATGACCTCGGCAACCATGCAGCGGTGGTGCGAATCTCCGGTGGTGCGCAGGCGGTCCATGGCCTCGGTGGCGATATTGACGGCGGTGTCGAAACCGAAGGTGTAATCGGTGGCACTGAGGTCGTTGTCCACAGTCTTGGGTACACCGACAATGTTGATGCCCGCATCGGCAAGACGCTGTGCGGCAGCAAGGGTTCCTTCGCCACCGATTACCAGCAGGGCGTCCATCTTGGCGTCGCCCATGACCTGGTTGATGCGCTCGATTCCGCCACGGCCCTCAAAGGGGTTGGTGCGTGACGACCCCAGAATGGTGCCGCCCAATTTGGCGATGCCCTTGACGTCATGACGAGTCAGGGGCTGAAAGTCTGCGTCGACAAGCCCGCGCCAGCCGTCGCGAATGCCGACAAATTCCATGTCGTACTGCGTGTGGCCCACCAGGACGGCTCCACGAATAACGGCGTTCAGGCCGGGTGCGTCTCCACCCGAGGTCAATACTCCAATGCGCATGCCTATATTCTGGCAAGAAGTTCCTGCAACCGTTTCCATGTTGTGACATGGCGAACGCCCGTCACCCTGTGGGGATTGCCGCCACAGTGATTAGTCGATACGGCGGTGCACCAGGCGCGACAGCATGATGGACGAGCGCGTGTGGTCGACATTCGGAGCGTTGCGCACCTTTTCCAGGGCATGTTCCAGGGCCGCGATGTCGCGGGCGCGCATGTGAACAATAGCGTCAGCGTTGCCCGAAACGGTGCCGGCGTACATCACCTCGGGTACCGAACTCAACATGGTGCGCAGATCGGTGGGCGAGACGGTGCCGCGACAATACAGTTCGACATAGGCCTCGACACCCACGCCATCGACGGTGGGGTCGACCTGAACCGTGAAACCGCGAATGCTTCCTTCGGCAACCATGCGGTCGACGCGGCGCTTGACGGCCGAGGCCGAGAGCCCGACGAGTTCGCCGATATCGGCATACCCCGCGCGTGCGTTCTCGCGTAATTGGTCAATAATTCGGTGATCGGTTGCGTCCACGCCCCCAGCGTAGGCGGTTTGCGGTGTTTGCGCTAGTGATCACGCACGATTGCTGCACGGTAATTTCCAGGTTTACGCTAGTGACGTGACTATTTCCGTACTCAGCCCCGAAATTCTGGCCGGTCTGCGCGAGCGCGCGCCGCGACTCGATGCGGCGAACGAATTTTTTCACGAGGATCTCGCCGAGTTGCGCGCCGCGGGATACCTTTCCGCGCATGCGACGCTGAGCGATGCCGTGCAGGACCAACGGCGAATCGCCCAGCACGCACCCGCCACGGCACTGGGTATTGGCATGCATCACATTTGGCTGGGTGTCGAACGGCAGTTGCGCGCTGCAGGCGTGCCCTTCCCGCAAATTTCCGAGGCGGCAGCCGAGGGCGAGGTCTTTGCTTTCGGAATCAGCGAGGCCGGAAACGACGCGGTTCTGGCAGATTCTGCCACGAATGCTTGCACCCTGGCGGACGGCACCGTGGCGCTAACCGGCACCAAAATCTTTACCACCATGTCGCCCGCGTGGACGCGCTTGGGAACGTTCGGGCGCGAGGGGGACGAATTGGTATTCGGGTTCCTGGAACGTGAACGCGATGCGACGGGCGCACCGATCGCGGCGGCGGGCATCACGGTTACGCCCGACTGGGACACGCTGGGCATGCGCGCGACCCAGAGCTACACGACGCGCCTCGATAACGCCGTTATTGCACCGGCCAATGTCATTGCCCGCGTTACCCTCGATACCGCCGACCCGCTGCGCTATGCGATCTTCGGAGTTTTTTCGACGCTCGTCGCGGCGGTGTACTGGGGAATCGCCGAGCGCGCGCTCGAACTCGCGGTCGAATCCGCACACACCCGTACTTCGCGCAGTGCGGGCGGGGCGCCGTATTCCGCCGACCCGGATATTCGTCGCCAGATTGCCGAGGCCGCACTGATAGTTGACGGACTTGCGCCCCAGGTGGAGTGGCTGGCGCAGCAGATTGATGCCGAGGCTGACCGAGGCGAGTGGGGAACACTATCGTTCCGCCAATTCGCGGGCCTGAAGGATCGCGCGGTCGAGGCCGCGCGCCGAGTCACCGATATCGCTTTGCGCGTGTCCGGCGGAAATGGCTATCGCACCCACTCGGAAATCTCGCGACTGCATCGTGATGCCCTGGCGGGGGTCTATCACCCGTCGAATCCCGAAAGCGTGCGGCGAATCGTGGCGGCCGACCTGCTGGATTAGGCGCAGGCTGGCAGACATCTTCCGAGACGTGCAGGGAGGGTGGACCCCTATTGAGGCCCGCGTTCGGTCAGAGTGATCATCTGCGTTTCCGTGGACTGCGGGTCGAACGGTTCGGGGTCTCGGCGGAAGGTGCGCTTGATCGAGGGCGCCAGCTTCGTCTGGTGGGTACGGCGCATCCACACATAGGCAATCACGGCCGCGGCGAATCCGCCCACGGCAGCCGCCGAAATGGCCCACCGAGGGCCGAACTCGTTCGCCAGCCATCCCACCAAGGGCGAACCGAAGGGTGTTCCGCCAATCAACACCGTGGTGTACATCGCCATGACGCGGCCCCGGAATTCGGGTTCGGTCGTGGTCTGTAAATATCCGTTCGTGGTGGCCACCATCGTGATCGAGGCCAAGCCCAGTAGTGGGTACACAAACATGAACGCCGAAATGCTCGGGGCAACGGCGCTCAGCACGGCCGCGACGCCAATGCCCGCGGCGCCCAAAATAATCACCGTGAGGCGCGGGCGCGTGGAACGCGCAACCATCAGTGACCCGGCAATCGACCCCAGAGCCAACGCCGAGGTAATAAATCCGTAGTCGTGTGCGCCGAGACCAAATTCGATGACCGCCATGGTGGAACCAAACACGGAGAAGTTGAACACCAGTGCGCCCACGATGAACACCATGACCAGCAGGATCTTGAGGTCGCTGCGGGATCCGATATACCGAATTCCCGCGCGGAAGGCACCCTTCGATGTCGTCATTTTGGTCATGGGGTGGAACAGGTCTTGGCGCATGACCAGCATGGCAATGATTCCGCCGAAGTACCCAGCGCTCGCCAGGCTCAGCACCCACCCGGTGCCCGCAACGGTAATCAGGATTCCCGCAACGGCGGGACCAATCAGGCGCGAGGAATTGAACATGGTCGAGTTGAGGGCCACGGCGTTGGGCAATAACTTTTGCCCCACAAGTTCGCCGACGAAGGTTTGTCGGGCCGGCGCCTCGAGTGATTGCACCACACCCAGGGCCAACGCCAGCGAGTACAGAAGGGGCAGAGATGCAACATCGAACAGCACGGTCAATCCGAGAATCAGCGCCAGGAGGCCCTCGACCGCCGTGGTGAAGATCAGGATGGTGCGCACCTTGAAACGGTCCACGATGGTTCCCGCGAACGGGCCCAAGATGAAAATGGGGCCGAACTGCAGCGACAAACTGATTCCCACGGCCACCGCGTCGTGGTCGGTGAGTTCCGTCAGAACCACCCAGTCTTGGGCGGTGCGATGCGCCCACGAACCGATGCTCGTGATCAGTGCGCCCACGATCCAGATGCGGAAATTGGGTTCGCGCAGAGCTCGGAACATCGAGGGGCGACCACCAGGTTTGCCGGCGGCGACGGAAGAGCGTGACGGCACATCCTCATCTTACGCTCGTTAGTTTGCGTCCAAACGTTCCACGCGCGGTGCCAGGTATCTACACTGATAACGGAGGTACACCATGGAAACATTCGAGGTTCACGCCGAACACCGCACCTATGAGGATGCGCAGGGCGTCACGATTCACTACACCGTGTGGCACGCACAGGGCCCGCGGGGTGTCATCCAGATTTCACACGGCGTGGGCGAGCACGCGCGCCGTTACGACGAACTTGCCCGGGTGCTCGCGACGCGCGGCTTCACGGTCTACGCCGACGACCACCGAGGCCACGGCGAAACCTGGCGCGAACAGTGGGCGGGCGACACCACAAAGCTGGGCAAGTTGGGCGCCGGTGGTCTGCGCGCCACCATCGCATCCATTGCGCAGCTGACACAGATTATTCGCGACGAAAACCCCGGCCTTCCCCTCGTGTTCCTTGGACATTCGTGGGGTTCACTAATGGGGCAGCGCGCCCTGGACGCCGGCACGCTGGATGCCGACGCCGTGGTGTGGTCGGGCAGCGCGTTGCGTTTGCCGTGGACTATGAACCCCGGCGACCTCAACGCCAAGCACAAGCATTTGGGCGACACCGGCGCCGAGTGGCTGTCGCGCGACACCATCATCACGGCGGAATTCCGCAACGATCCGTTGACCTTCGACGCCAAGGTGCTGAAGTTGTTCGGTCTTGCCGACGCACTGCGCCTGTACGGAACGCCCGCCAAGCCGAAGCGTGACATTCCCATTCTGTTGCTGGTCGGCAGCGACGATTCACTCGGCGGCGAAGCCAGCGTTCTGGAGCTGTTGCGCCGATACCTGAACCGCGGGTACAGCGACGCCCAGCTGATTGTGTATGACAACGCCCGCCACGAGGTGTACAACGAAACCAACCGCGAACAGGTGCGTACCGACCTCGTCACGTGGATTGAAGACCACGTGTTCGCCGATTTCCAGCCCGACCTCGGTGCCGACTCGGTGGTCGAAGAGGACAACTACAAGGGCGACATTTAGCGTGCGCGGCGAATACAAGGTTCCCGGCGGCAAGCTGGTCATTGTGGAATTCGACGCGGCGGACGGCGTCATCACGAATGCCGCGCTGTCGGGCGACTTCTTTCTGGAACCTGACGAGGCACTCGCCGACATTCAGGGCGCATTGAACGGTCTGGCCACCTCGGCAACAGCACAGGACATTGCGAATGCGGTACGCGCCGCAACGTCCGATGACGTGGTGATGTTGGGGTTCAGCCCCGAGGCGGTGGGTACGGCGGTTCGCCGAGCCATCGCCCACGCGCGATCGTTTGAAGAATTCGAGTGGGAACTCGTGACGGCTCCGCCCCTCAGCCCCGCCATGCACCTCGCGTTGGATCAGGTTCTGACGGAAGAGCTCGGCGCCGGTCGCCGCGGACCCACTCTGCGCATCTGGGATTGGGCCGAATCGGCGATCATTTTGGGAAGTTTCCAGAGCCTGTCCAACGAGGTTGATATGCCGGCCGCGCTGGCCCGCAAGGTTCCCGTGTACCGACGCATTTCGGGCGGCGGTGCGATGTTCATTGAACTCGGCAGCGGAATCACCCACTCGCTCTATGCCCCGGCCGAACTGGTGCAGGGGATGTCGTTCGCGGATTCCTACGCGTTCCTCGATGATTGGCTGATCCAGACGCTGCGCGATTTGGGCATTGCTGCCGAATACAAGCCGCTGAACGACATTGCGAGCGCTGCGGGAAAGATCGGTGGGGCCGCACAGAAACGCCTGGGTTCGGGCGCCGTTCTGCACCACGTCACGATGGCATATGACATGGATGGCGATGCCATGGCGAAGGTCTTGCGCATTGGCCGCGAGAAGCTGTCGGACAAGGGCGTGGCCAGCGCGAACAAGCGCGTCGACCCCCTGAAGAGCCAGACGGGACTGACCCGCGAGGCCATTGTGGAGGCGATGATTGATTCGTTCCGCGCGCGCTATGGCCTAACCGTCGGATCGATCACCCCCGACGAAATGGCACGAGCCGAGGAACTGGCAGCCACCAAGTTCACCAGCGCCGAATGGCTACACCGGGTTCCGTAGCTCGTATCCCGCCGCATGACGACGGCCGCGTAACGCGAGGAAGACCAGGGCGGCGCTCGCGGCAATGGCCGAGGCAATCAGCACGGCCGCAATCGAGATACCCAGTGCCTCGGGTTGATCGGCGAAGGCCAGCTCGGCGATCAGCAACGACACGGTGAAGCCGATGCCGGACACCACACCGATTGCCGCGATGTCGGCCCAGCGCACTCCGTCGCCCAGCTTTCCGTTGAACAACGTCAGTGCGACCCAGGCAACGATGGTGATGCCCAGGGGCTTGCCGATGACGAGACCCACGACGATTCCCCACGCTGCGGGCGACGAGGCCACGCTGCCCAGAGGTGTTGTCGCCAGCGAGACGCCGGCGGACATAAACGCAAAAACCGGCACAGCGATGTACGCCGAGAGCGGGTGGAACACGTGGATGGCGCGTTCCGCGGGGGAATGGTGTTCGGTTGCCGTGCGGGTGCTGCGGATGGCAAGACCGATAATCACGCCGGCAATGGTGGCGTGAACTCCGCTGTCGTGAAGGAACGCCCAGGCGGCGAGACCCAACGGAATGTAGAGCCACAACGCCCGAATGCCGCGAGCCTGCAACACTGCGAACGCGGCCAACAGTACGGCAGCGATACCGAGCGACACGAAGTTCACGCTGGCCGTGTAGAAGATTGCGATGATGAGGATCGCGCCCAGGTCATCGACGACCGCAAGGGTCAACAGGAAGGCACGAAGTTCCACCGGCAGCCTCTTACCCACGAGTGCCAAGACGGCCAGGGCGAACGCAATGTCGGTCGCCAGCGGGATTCCCCATCCGGCAACGGCGGGCGTGCCCGCGGTGAAGGCCACGAAGATGGCGGCAGGAAAAATCATGCCGCCCACTGCGGCCGCGACGGGAACGAGGGCCGCCGAGCGGTCGTTCAGGCTGCCAACCGTTAGTTCGTGCCTCAGTTCAATTCCGATGACCAGGAAGAAGATCGCCAACAGAAAGTCGGCGGCCCACGCATGGATCGACAGATCAAGATGCAGGGCGGCGGGGCCAACGTGAATTTCGCGGAGCGCAAAATAATCCGCGGCAAGTGGCGAGTTCGCCACCACGAGTGCGGCAACGGCGGCCACCAGCAACAGCACGCCCGAGAGGGTTTCCCACTTGATGACCGCAGCAATCCACGACAGCGTCGACTGCGACAATCGGGTCAGGAATTGGGGGCGGCGCATGGTTCCACCCTAGTCAGGGTGTTTCTCCTACCGCGTCGTCAGGCTCTGAAATTCGGGGTGACGGCGCATGACGGCAGGAATGAACGGGCACAGTGGTGCAATGCGGAACTCGGTGTTATCGCGGAACCACTCCAGGCAAGCCACAACCAGCAAAGTGCCCGTGCCGGATCCGCGCAGGGCCGGCGGAACCTCGGTGTGGTACAGCCGGGCAACGCCGTCTCGGACCTCGTAATCCATCCAACCGATTCGATTGCCGTCACGGAACCCCACCAAGCGGTCGGGTTCCGATTCGATGACGACGGACGACATTTTTAGTGCCCTGCTGCTGCCGCGGCGTCGGCATGGGTTTCATCCATTGCGCTCTTTTCGCGCAACGGTTCGGCCCGAATAAACCACGACATGATGAACGCCGCAATCGCGATGAACAACGACACGGTGTACACGCTTTGTGCCGACACAGCAAAGGCCTCCAGGAACGGAGCGGTGAATACATCGTCGGCGCCGGTGAGGAACGACGTGTCGCCCTCGAGCGCACCCGAGACCGCATCGGGATCCTGCGCGCCCAAGGTCAGAAGTTCGACGATGCCGGCGTTCTGTGGTGCACCCGCAACGGCGGGATCGGCCATGGCCGCGCCGAGGGATTCACGAACGTCGCTGCGAGCAAAGACGGAACTGAGCGCCTCGGGGATTCGGCTGAACAGTACCGAGAACAGGATGGCGGTACCTAAGGTTCCACCAATCTGACGGAAGAAGGTGGTCGAGCTGGTGGCAACACCCAAGTTGCGTGCCTCGACCGCGTTTTGTGCGGCAATCGTCAGGGTCTGCATGAGCATGCCCAGACCCAAACCGACGATGACCATGCCCACCATCAGGAACGTGACATCGCTGTTCTTGTCAATGCGCGACAGCCAGAAGAACGCCGCGACCAGCAGTCCCGTTCCCACAACCAGCAGCGGCTTGTACTTGCCGGTTCGCGAAATGAACTGACCGCCAACGCCCGTGGCCACCATCATGCCCAACACCATGGGAATGGTCTGGAAACCACTTTCCGTGGGGGTCGATCCCAGGACCAACTGCAGGAACAGGGGGATGGTCATCATGGCACCAAACATGGCGAAACCGACAAGCACACCCAGAACGGTCAACTGCGTGAAGCTGCCAGTCTTGAACAGTCCCAGCGGAATAATCGCGTCGGCGCCCATTGCCTTTTCGGCGACAATGAAGCCCACGATTCCCGCAAGACCGATTCCGTAGCACGCGAGTGCCTCGGGCGATGCCCAGCCCCAAATGCGGCCCTGTTCGGCCACCAACAGCAACGGCACAACTGCGACGATGACGGTAATAACGCCCCACCAGTCGATGCGTGCCTTGTGCTTAATCTGCGGCACGTGCAGGAATCGCCACACCATGTACAGCGCCACGATGCCCACGGGAATGTTCACGAGGAACACCCAACGCCAACCGTCGACACCCAGAATGGTGGGAACGCCGGCGAAGAATCCGCCGATCAGCGGGCCGATGAAGCTTGACGTACCGAAGACGGCGATGAAGAATCCCTGGTACTTCACGCGCTCGCGCGGAGGCAGCATGTCACCGACGATGGTGAAGGCCAGCGACATGAGGCCACCACCACCCAGACCCTGCAGTGCGCGATATGCGGCCAATTCGTACATGCTGTTGGCCAGGCCCGACAGCAATGAACCGGCAAGGAAGATCACGATCGAAATGATGTAGATGGGCCGGCGGCCGTAGATATCCGACAGCTTGCCGGCGATCGGCGTGACGACCGTGGAGACAATCAGATACGCGGTAGTTACCCACGCCTGCAGCGCGAGGCCGTCGAGGTCGTCGGCGATAGTGCGCATCGAGGTTCCCACGATGGTTTGGTCGAGTGCGGAAAGGAACATTCCGGACATCAACCCCAGCATCACGAAGAGGATTTCACGCTTTGTCATTACCGATTCGTCAGAAGATGCCATAACGGACATCCTACGCCCGCTAGATTTGGCGTTATGCGTGGTGTGTGGGTGGTGGCCAGTTCGGCGGTTCTTCTCTTGAGTGCATGCACGCCCGCGGCCCCCGAAATCCCCGCGCCTTCCCAGTCGGCTGTCGAGTCTCCCAGCCCGACACCCAGCCCCACGTTTGACTCCACACTGTGGTCCATCGACGAGGCAGACTCCATCTGGGTCGTCGCCGACAAGTTACGCCCGCTCGCGCCACTGGATTACGTGCCCGACGACCTCATCGCTCTGGAAGTGCCCCACGCTTACGATGCGCGACTGCGCATGTCGGCAGCGGCGATGTATACAAAGATGTACGAGGCTGCGGCGGCAGAGGGAATCGACCTTGTCGCGCAAAGCACCTATCGCTCGTACAACACCCAAGTTGGTGTGTACAACCACTATGTGGCGACAATCGGCCAAACCCGTGCCGATCTGCAGAGCGCACGACCGGGGCACAGCGAACACCAAACCGGGCTGTCGGTAGATATTCGTGCGAAGGACGGAAAGTGCACCATCAACCAGTGCTTCGCCGACCACCCCGCAGGTATCTGGTTGGCCGAGAACGCGTGGAAGTGGGGTTTCCATCTGCGCTACCCCGACGGCAAGACTGACATCACCGGGTACATGTTCGAGCCCTGGCATTACCGTTATGTGGGCAAGGGGCTGGCGGCGCAATTGCACGAAACGCCCAACATCACTCTGGAGGAGTACTTCGGCCTTCCTGCAGCCCCCGACTACGCGGGCTGACGCGCAACGGCGCCCCGCGGCCTCGATGTTGGGTGAGCACGCCACGGTAGGCTGGAACCCCGCGCGATCACGAAAGGATGCCCATGAACGCGACCTATAGCTACCTTGGTCCGGCCGGCACCTTTACCTGGTCTGCACTGACGCAGGTGCCCGAAGCGGCGGGTGCCGAATGGCTGAGCGTCAACAATGTGGGCGAGGCGCTGTCCCACGTGGTGAACGGCACGGCGACTGCGGCGATGATTGCCGTCGAGAATTCCGTTGAGGGCGGTGTGAGTGCGGCGCAGGACGCGCTGGCGACGATCCCTGGGCTTCAGATTTTGGGCGAATACCTGGTTCCCGTGCGCTTCGACATGGTGGCCCTGCCCGGCGTGACCTTGGCCGACGTACAGATTGTCTCGGCACATCCCGTGGCCTATGCACAGTGCCGCGAGTGGCTGGAACACAACGTTCCCACCCACGCGCACCTGCCCGCGACCTCGAATGTCGCAGCGGCCCACGGTCTGATTGCGGGCGCCAACGCCCAGGTCGCGATCGCGCCTCACGGCATCGGTGATCACGTGGACGGCTTAGTCACGTTGGCCGAGGGCATCGGCGACAACCCCAACGCCGTCACCCGGTTTGTTCTGGTGGGCCGGGTTCAGGCGGTTCCCCCACGAACCGGCACCGACAAGACCAGCGTCATTGTGGAACTTCCCGACGACCGACCCGGTGCGTTGCTGGAGATGCTCGAACAATTTGCCACGCGTGGCGTGAATATGAGCCTCTTGGAGTCTCGTCCCATCGGCGATGCGCTGGGTCGTTACCGCTTCGTCATCGATGCCGACGGCCACATTTCGGATGAACGAGTCGCCGACGCCCTCATGGGTCTGAAGCGGTACAGCCCCAATCTGCAATTCCTGGGTTCGTACCCCCGCGCCGACGGCCACCGCCCGCAGGTGTCACCCCAGTACTCAGACTCGGCCTTCGCAGATGCGCGCGACTGGTTGAGCGGACTTATTAATGGAACAGTGAACGGCTAGACAATATGATTGACATCCAGATTCTGCGCGACAACCCCGACCGCGTTCGGGCATCACTCGAGGCCCGTGGCGATGACGTGGCACTCGTCGATGTGGCGATTGCCGCCGAAAAGAACCGACGCGACACGATTGCTGCCTTCGAGGAACTGCGCGCCGCACAGAACGCCCACGGCAAGTTGGTTGCTGCTGCTGCGAAAGAAGAGAAGGCCGCGCTTGTCGCCGCTGCTCAGGACCTGTCGGCCAAAGTCAAGGATGCCCAGGTCATCGCTTCGGAAGCTGAGGCCGCATCGGTCGCCGCGTTGTCGCGAATTGGGAACATCATCATCGATGGCGTACCCGCCGGCGGTGAAGCAAACTTCGTCACGCTGAAAGAGGTGGGCACGAAGCCCTCGTTCGATTTCCCCGCCCGCGACCACCTGGAAATCGGCGAGCTTCTGGGCGCCATCGACATGCAACGCGGTGTGAAGGTCTCGGGATCGCGTTTCTACTTCCTGTCGGGCATCGGCGCGCGCCTTGAATTAGCTCTGATGTCGCTGGCGTTGGATCGTGCGCTGGCCGCAGGGTTCACTCCGCTGATTACCCCCACGCTCGTCAAGCCCGAAATCATGAACGGCACGGGCTTCCTGGGTGCACACTCGGACGAAATCTATTACCTGCCCGAAGACGAACTGTTCCTGACAGGAACCAGCGAGGTTGCGCTGGCGGGATATCACTCCGACGAAATTATTGATCTGTCGAAGGGCCCGAAGCGGTACGCCGGCTGGTCCACCTGCTATCGCCGCGAAGCCGGCTCGTACGGCAAAGACACTCGCGGAATTCTGCGCGTGCACCAGTTCAACAAGCTGGAAATGTTCTCGTACTGCCCACCCGCCGACGCCGAGGCGGAACACGCCCGTTTGCTGGGCTGGCAGGAAGACATGCTGCAGTCGCTGGGTCTTGCCTACCGCGTGATCGACGTTGCTGCCGGTGATCTGGGTTCGTCCGCTGCGCGCAAGTACGACATCGAGGCGTGGGTTCCGACCCAGGACGCGTACCGCGAACTGACCTCGACCTCGAACTGCACCACCTTCCAGGCGCGCCGCTTGAACATCCGCCATCGTCCCGATGGTGCCGCAACCGAGACGGTCGCCACGCTGAACGGCACGCTGGCGACAACCCGTTGGCTGGTGGCAATTCTGGAAACGCACCAGCAGGCCGATGGCAGCGTGGTCATTCCCGAGGTGCTTCGGCCCTACCTGGGTGGCCTTGCCGTTGCGGAGCCCATTCAGTGACGAACACCCCGTTGGACCGATGGTTCGTTGCGCTCGATATCGATGGCACGATTCTGTCGGACTTCCGGGGCGACCTGAACCCCTGGACGATTCGCGAGGTTGCGCGTTTGGTGGACGAAGGACACGAAGTCACCATCGCTACTGGCCGCAGTGTTCCCGCGACACTGCCCGTGCTGGAACAACTTAATGTGCGACCCGAATGCGTGGTGTGTGCCAATGGCGCCATCATTCTGCACCGCGACGACAGTGACCCCACGGGATATCGCCGTGCTCATATCGAGACCTTCAACCCGAACGACGTCCTGAAGACCATCCACGACAAACTTCCCAACGCGCACTATGCGGTCGAAGACGAACTGGGCTTGCTGCGATACATCGGGTGGTTCCCCGAGGCCGGCCTCGATGTGTTTACGGAACGCGTCGACACGTTCGAGGACCTCTTTACCGACGAGGCGACTCGTGTCGTGGTGATTTCGGCAACGGACGAGGAACAGGAATTTCACGCCACGATCAAGGACATGGGTCTGCACCAGGTGTCGTATTCGATCGGATACACCTCGTGGCTGGAAATTGGTCCGTTCGGCGTGAACAAGGCCACGGCTCTCGAGCGCGTGCGCGAAAAGCACGGCATCAAGCGTACCAACGTCATGGCGGTGGGCGACGGTCGCAACGATATTCAGATGCTGCAGTGGGCGGGCGAATTTGGTCGTGGCGTTGCGATGGGGCAGGCCCCGCCCGAGGTCATTGCTGCCGCCAGCGAGGTCACCCACGCCGAGGCCGATGGCGGCCTTCCCGCGGTCTTAGCCACGCTCACAAAATCCTCATAAAAACCTCGGGTACAATCGCTATCGGAGGGCTGTCCGAGCGGCCGATGGAGCTGGTCTTGAAAACCAGTGGGCAGCAATGTCTCGCGGGTTCGAATCCCGCGCCCTCCGCGGAAGGGGAACCATGGATGACGAATTGAAGCCGGTAGCGCGCCACGGTGCGCTGCACCCTCGTCATCCGTGGGCCCTCATTCTTCGCGTGCTCAGCCTCGCGTTGGTGACCGTCCTGATTTCGGGCACGTCCGTTGCGGCGCTTGTGGTGTGGAAGCTCAATGCCACCATTGACAAGGTATCTCTTGTTGACGAAGATGCCGCACAGCTGACCCTGTCGTCGATCGGTTCCTACGACGGTGGCTTCAATATTTTGGTTGTCGGCAGCGACACCCGCGAGGGCCAAGGCGGCGGATTCGGTTCCGAAAGCAGTGAACTGAACGACGTCAACCTGCTGGTCCACGTGTCCGAGGACCATCAAAATGCGGTCGTCGTTTCGCTTCCCCGTGACCTCGTCGTTCCCATCCCGTCGTGCCCGAAAGAAGACGGTTCGGGCTGGTACTCGTCCATGTCGGCGCAGCCCATCAACGTGGCACTCAGCTATGGCGGTCTTGCCTGTGCGGTGCTCACCGTGGAAAACCTCACGGGCCTCGACATTCCGTATGCCGGCCTCGTGACCTTCAAGGGCGTCGCCCAGCTGGCCACGGCCATCGGTGGCGTGGAAGTGTGTGTGGATGGCGCCATCGACGACCCGTACACCGGTCTGAAATTCCCCGAAGCGGGAACCTATTCTGTCGAGGGATACGAGGCACTGGCCTTCCTGCGCTCGCGCCATGGCGTGGGCGACGGCAGCGACCTGGGTCGCATTTCGTCGCAGCAGCTGTACATGTCCTCGTTGGTGCGCAAAGTTCAGGACGAGGGCGTTCTGCAGGACATCACGAAGTTGTACGGAATCGCGCAGGTTGCCGCAAGTTCCATGACTCTGTCCAACAGCCTCGCCGGTTTGGATGTCATGGTGGCGATGGCCCTGGTTCTTAAGGAAATCCCCCGCGAGAACATCGTCTTTGTCCAGTACCCCGGCACTACCGGAGTCGGTGGCGTGTATTCGGGCAAGGTTGCGCCGATCGAATCGTTGGCCACCAAGTTGTTCGACAAGATTCGCAATGACACCCCGTTCACCCTTGCGGAAGACGCCACGGGTGTCGGCTCCAGCGCGGTCGACGGTGAGTCCACAACCGATCCTGAGGTCACGGATGCCCCGGAACAGCTGGATGGCGTGCTGGGTCAGACGGCTGATCAGTACACCTGCGCAGTCGCAAATTAGGTCACCTTTCTAGGTTGCCTCATAGGATTCCTACAGGCAACAGCCAGACTCCTGGGCTGAGATGACTATGTGAACCCCGTAACCTTCCCGCGTCATCGACGTGCCGTTCCTAGTGCGGCCGCCTTGGCCACCCGCCGCAACCATCGATACACGGCGAAAGACGCCTGGGAATCGTTGATCCCCATCACGTCGGCACTTGTCATTGCGCTCTTCTTTGCCGACGGCGGAGCATCGTATTTCGGGACAGTCCCGGACGCGGTGATCGGAATCGGAATCATGGCCGGGCTGGTGGGTACGAACCTCTTCCTCATCATGTTTGTTCTTGCGGCCAGAGTCCCCGCTATCGAGCGCATCGTGGGTCACGATCGCGCCATCGCACTGCACAACACCCTGGGTAAACCCACGCTGTACCTCATCGTCGCGCACTTCGTGGGACTCGTCCTGGGGAACGCACTGGTGTCGAATGTGTCGGTCGTGCAGCAGACCCTCGATTTCTGGAATGCCGACGAGGACATGCTGAAGGCTTTCCTGTCCTTCATCGGGATGATTGTCGTGGTCATCTCGAGCATCGTCGTGGCACGCAAGGCTCTCCCCTACGCGGTCTGGCACGCGATTCACCTCACCAGCTACGCCGTCATGGTGCTGTCGATCCCGCACCAGTTTTCGTGGAGCGGCCTGTTCGCCGAGGGCACGGCAGCCCGTGTGTATTGGGCTGCGCTCTTCGTTGTCAGTATCGGCAGCGTCGTGATCTTCCGATTCGGCGTTCCGCTGGTGAAAAACCTGCGTCACCGTTTGGTGGTGCAGCGAGTGGACACCATCGCACCCGGTGTGGTGTCGGTGTATCTGTCCGGCCGAAACCTGCGTTCGTGGCGTTTCCCCGCCGGATCTTTTGGACAATGGCGCTTCCTCACGCCCGCGCTCATGTGGGAGGCCCACCCGTTTTCGGTGTCGGCCGCGCCCAACGGCGACTTCATCCGCTTGACCGTGCGTGCCCTGGGGGACAACAGCACACGAAATCAAAAGATCCGAGTCGGAACCCGCGTGTGGGCGGAAGGTCCTTATGGTGTGTTCACCAGCGCCGTCCGCACCTCGCCCAAGGTGGTGTTGATCGCGGCTGGCATCGGTGCGGCGCCCATCCGTGCTCTGTTAGAGGACCTGCCCGCCCACCGCGGCGACATCACCGTTATTCTGCGAGCAAGCGATTCCGAACCCTATCTGTTGGACGAAATCCGTGCACTGGCGAAGTCCACCGGCGCGCGCCTCGTGACGCTCAGTGGCCGGCGCCCCAACACGGCATCGTGGTTGCCCCACGAGGAGTGGGCGAATGGCGAGAACATCACCCACTATGTGTCCCGTCCGCGCGACTGCGACTATTACATCTGTGGTCCCACCGACTGTATGGAACACGTACGAACCGATCTGGCCGCCCACAAAGTTCCCGCACACGCCGTGCACTACGAAGAATTTGCCTGGTAGGAGAAACCCATGAGAACACCCTCTGCATTTGTGACCGGAGCAGCCACGGCTGCGATCGTTGCCATCGGTTGGAACGTTGGACAGGCGGCACTTACCGCCGATGCCCAGGCAACGGTCACTACCGCGGCCGAATCGACCGACACCGCGGATTCGACGAACACTACGGCGGATACGTCGAACGCCGATGTCAGTGCCTCCGACAGTTCGGCATCGTCGAGCTCGGCGTCCGCCTCGGAAACGACGACCTCCACAACGTCAAACGCCATCGAAGGCACATACGTTGGTGATACCTATCAGACTCGATGGGGGCCGATGCAGGTACAGGTTGTCATTTCCGGCGGCGCCATCACCGCCGTCGAGACGCTGCAGTACCCGGCGAATGACGGCAAGAGCGTCGAGATCAACCAGCGTGCGGTTCCCATTTTGTTGGCCGAGGTGCTGGAAGCTCAGTCGGCGTCGGTCACGAACGTCAGTCGCGCAACGTACAGTTCCGAGGCATACAAGAACTCGGTGCAGTCCGCTCTTGATGCGGCAGGCTTCACGGGATGACCGTACACATCTTCGACACCATGGGCACGACGGTTTCGGTGCGTGTTCTGGGGGGAGTTGACGAACACCACAACGAGGCCCTCGAGGGCATCGAACGCGTCTTCCAGTTGTACGACACGGAGTACTCGCTGTACAAGCCCGAATCGCCCCTGTCGCGATTGGCGGCCGGCGATGTCGCACTGACGGATCTGTCCCACGACATCCGCGACACCTATGCCCGGGCCATCGAATGGCGGCAACGCACACACGGCGCATTCACCCCGCATCGGCCCGACGGGATAATCGATCTATCAGGCATTGTGAAGGCCGACGCTATTGCGGCCGCTTGTGCAGTTCTGCGCGCCCACGGCGTGGAATCATATTCCGTCAATGCGGGTGGGGACATGGCCACTCGCGGAGAACCGGGGGCGTGGACCACGGGCATCACGTCGCCCACGGACTCGGGCAGCCTTGCCGCCGTGGTGGCGCTGGGTGGCGACTGGTCGGCGATTGCCACCAGCGGAACGTCGGAGCGGGGGGAACACATCTGGCGTTCGACGGCAACGGGACCACAGGTGGTTCAGGCCACGGTGGTGTCAAACGACATTGTGGCCAGTGACGTATGGGCGACGGCGATCGTGAGTGGTGGCCTCGATGTGGTGGATTTAGCCACGAATGGGGCAGACGCCTGCGCGGTCCTGGTGTTGTGCGCCGACGGCGAGGTTCGGGCCAATCCGTCAATGGTGGAACTCATCAGCGCGGCGAACACCGCCGCTGCACGCTGAAACGACAATGGCCCCGCCCGAAGGCGAGGCCATTGCGCTAAACGGTATTACTTGGCCGAACGGCGTGCGCGGACTGCCATAACGGCTCCCGCTGCAACCAGTGCCAGAACGCCCGAACCGGCTGCGAAGCCCGTGGTGGTGGAATCCAGGCCGGTCTCGGCAAGTTCGGGGGTGAAGGTACGCAGAGTTTCGACGTCGACTGCACCTTCTACGAAGATGTCTTCCAGGTAGAAGCCAGCGAAGAAGATGTTGTCGTCGACCGATGCATTCAGCGTGGTCACGGTCACGGCGGTGTCACCCACGGTCACGAAGGGCGAGAGGCTGTAAAGCTCGTCGTCCGACGTGGTTGCCCAGTCGCCACCAAGAGTGGGGTTGGCGATCGAGTCACCAATTCCACCAACGGTGATCAAGGCGCCGTCGTTGCAGGTCCAGTTATCTTCGATTTCTTCGCCCGACACGAAATCTTCGCAGTCGTCGAAGTGTCCGGCCTTGTCGGCAACGTCGTTGCCGTTGACCGACATGGTCGAGCCCTGGCCGCTGCCGTAGCTGTATGCCGAACCAATCGACATCACGAGGTTGTCGGTCTGGGGAGCGGTCAGTGCGTCGTAGTTCAACGAGAACGTGTCGCCCAAGGGGTTCGCCGTTCCGAAGTTCAACACGAAGCTGGCCGAAGGTGCGTCGTCGTTTGCGAAGATCACAACAAGCGCGGTGCCTTCGATGGTGGCGTTGCTGACACCCTCGTTGACGGCGAAGTCCAGGATTCCGGCTTCGGCGTTCGCAACATCGTCACCAATCAGAGCGCTGACATCGGCGAAGTAGTTGGTGAAGTTGAAGCCCGATGCGGTCTCGGTTGCCGAGTGAGTGAACTCGACGGTCTGGCCGTTCAGCGTGAGATCGGTGGGTGCTGCCGAAACGTCCTCGGTAGCGGCCATCAGGAACGCTGCAACGATGTCGTCGCCGGCAGCCTTCTCGACCTGGATCTGGCCATCGCGGTCGCCGTTGATGCCCAAGCCATCGATGGAGTAGTGGATGTTGCCGTGGACGGCGAACATTTCCTGCAGTGCTGCATCGGTCTGCAGTGCGGTCGAGGGAAGTGCGTGTGCGGCGGCGGGCGCGATGAACGCCAGGCCAAGCGCACCGGCTGCAGCGGCAACGCGCTGAGTCACGGTAGTCATAGGTAATTTCCTTTGATTTCGAAAGGGGGACAATTTAGCTTGATTCTAATCGAGACCCCCGACTTCTGTCGACTTCCTGGTTCGCCGAAGTGTATTTGGTTCGGTATCATGGAAACGCTATTAGGAGACGTCGCATAGTTCGGCCTAGTGCACCACCCTGCTAAGGTGGAGTACCCTCACGGGTACCGTGGGTTCAAATCCCACCGTCTCCGCCACCAAATTTTCTTATTCGCTTCGTGGCGCACTGTCCGGCCAGTCGGCTGGAATCGGTCCCAGCACCGCTCTTGTCGCGGCAATGGCAGCCCGTGCCGCGCTCGATCGTCCGACGTTGCGTATTCCGGCAATCGCCAAGACACGGGGAACCCATGACACTTTGGCTAACGCCGATGCCGACAGAGCGGCAACCTTTTGGCCGGCGTTGAGCTTGGCCAGAATCAACGAGGCCGCCAGTCCGCCGTATCGGGTGGCGAGCTTTGCGGCTCGGCTGTCGACAACCACAATGGCGTCGAGCAATCTGTGCAGCCGGACGGGGTGTGCAACAGCGTCTCCCTGCACTTCTGCCGCTGACACAACAAAAAGGACGACCGCCGAATTGAAGTCGACACCCTGTGCATTTTCGCGTTCGCTCAGATCTTTCTCGAGGACATGCATCACCTGCGCGGGAGAAAAGTCGGGGTGCGCGGTTCGAAGTCGCAGCACATTCGCCCGCGCTGCGGGAAGTTTGCGTTCGTAGGCCTTGTCGAATGCGTCGCGACTGCGACGTGCCACCGCCCGTGCCGCCACCGTCGATCGTGCGGCGACAGTCCGTGCTGTGTTCCCCACCGTCCGCGCCCCACTCTTCGTGATGCGCGTTACCCGGGTCGCGATTGCAGAACGAAGTCGGGCACGAGGTCGAGCGTGACCAACGGTCGACGCATCATTAATTGAACTACGCGATTCCAGCGCTGCGTCGGGCATTGATGTTTTTCACCTGCTGCGGAAGCGTGAAGAGGTCAATCAGCAGGCCGATACCGAATAGTCCCAGCGTCAGTAGCCACAGAATGCCGCGGCCCACCTTGCCCAGGTAGAAGTGTTGAACGCCACAGATGCCAATGATGGAAAACAGCATCAGAGCGTATGCGATGCCGGTCTCTTTGTAGGGAAGGGACACGATGTGTCCTCCTGTCTGTCACCTTCGCGAGTCATTTCGAGAATTACTATCAGTATTACAGCGACGGGAGACAATCATGGAGTCGTATTGCGGGGCCTCGCCTGGATTGCCGCGTTAACGACATTGTGGCCCCCGGCGAACCGGAGGCCACAACGATACTGCGTAACGCTATTAGACGTTGCTGCGGCGGCGAACTGCGATAACAGCTGCGGCGGCGAACAGTGCTGCTGTGCCGGCGAAGCCGAATGCCGATGCGTTAACACCGGTCTCGGCCAGCTCGGGCTCGGCCAGGCCGAGGCCTGCGTCAGCACACTGCAGCGCGTTCACGCCATCGAGGCACGAAACGAACAGCAGGTCGAAGCTGATTTCTTCGGTTGCGTTGGTCGACGAGGGGCTCGAGATACCGAAGCCGTTGTCAACCGTTGCGTCCGATTCGTATGCGACGCTGGGGAAGTCGAGGAAGTTCTCGATCCAGGCACCGTCACCGAGGGTGGGCGAGCATTCGTCCGTTGCACCGACGGGGCAGTCGTAGTAGCCCGAGAACCAGTTGAGGTTCTGACCTGCAACCTGACGGAAGGCTTCGATCTGGTCGCCAGCCTCCGAGACAACACCGGCAACGGTGGCGCCTTCAGGGCTGGTGCCACCGAACTGGAAACCGGCGTCCTGGCCAGTCAGCATTGCGTCGGTGTACCAGTAGAACTTGTGAGGCAGTCCGGAATAGTCGGATCCGGTCTCAACCAGTGCCATCGTCATCGAAATGTACTTGTTGGGGTACGTGTATGACACGGTGACATCGACCTTGACGAGCGACGCGTCGGCGCCGTAGGTCAGGTGGTTGACGACTACGCCCGAGCGTCCGCCATCGGTGACGGTTGCGTCCGAGGTGAACGAATCCCAGTTGTTTTCCGCGCCAATGTCGCCAAAGCCCTCGAACTTGATGATGGGGTAGTTGCTCATGTTTGCATAAGTATCGGCAAGCGGGAGAGCTTCGGCGTCGTACAACTGGCCGGCGTTGTTCATGAGGATCTGCAGCTGGCCGAATGCGTAGGTGACCTTGAGGCCGTTGTCTTCGTTGGTGCCGCCGTCGGCGTTGATGATGTTTACTTCACCGGGGTCAACAACAGCCGCGAATGCGGGAGTTGCCACCAGGGCGAAGCTTGCGAGTGCTGCAGCAGCACCCGTTGCAATCTTCTTAATCATGATGTCCTTAGGGGTAAATAAAACGACATCACAAATAACGATGTTGAAGGGGTTTAGACCATACTATCGACAGCCACCGACAATTCCCAGGTTTGCTGCAGGAAAACGGTGACGGGGTGCGCGCGGGCTCGGTTTTACTATTCCCCGTTCTTTGGGTAATATGAACAAGTTGCTTCGGCAACAGTGCGCCCGTAGCTCAATGGATAGAGCATCTGACTACGGATCAGAAGGTTGGGGGTTCGAGTCCCTCCGGGCGCGCGAAAGAAGGCCTCGCATGCGGGGCCTTTTTTATTGCCCATTCCCGTCGACCGAGTCGCGACGTAGAGTTCAGACATGCAAACACCAGTGGCATTTGTTCGTGGGGTTCGCCATCCCGAGGCGTTTCACGGCAGCGGCAGTCGACACCGCGTTCGTCCAGGTCCTCGACGGACAAACGGGCAGGTCGTGGTTTCACGAGTACCCCACCGACCAGTTCCACGCCGCAACGGATCGGTTCGATGTCACGGTCGGGGGCAACCACTTTTCGTCCACGGGTGTCACGCTGAACCTGCCGCAACTAACGGGCAGCATCACCTATTCCACGCCGCTAGAGCCGTGGCCAGTGACTCTCACGTCGCCTGGAATTATGGGTTGGTACGGCCTGGTTCCGTTCATGGAGTGCTTCCACGGAATCGTCTCGTTCGGCCATGGGCTAGCCGGCACGCTCTCGATTGAGGGTCAGCCGACATCGTTCGACGGGGGACGCGGGTACATCGAGAAGGACTGGGGCCGCGCGTTTCCCGCCGGTTATGTCTGGATGCACAGCAACCACTTTTCGACTGACACCGAGGCCAGCTTGGTGGCATCGGTGGCCATCATCCCGTGGCTGGGTGGTGCGTTTCGAGGCTACATTATTGGGCTGAGGCACGGCGGCAGACTATATAAATAGACATCGTATAACCGTTCACACGAGCAAGCGCTAAGTGTGGATGACACCCATGTTCGTTGGTCGGTTTTCGGACCCGATGGTCGGTTAGAGATTGTGGCGGAACGTGCGGCGGGTGGACTCTTGCACGCACCGCTGCGTGCGGCGATGTACCGCCGAGTAGAAGAAACCATGCTGGCCACCATTCAGGTCCGGCACAGCGATGCCCGCGGTCACACGGTGTGGGAAGACACGGGGACAATCGCGAGCATGGAGATCTTCGGCGAGGTCGATCGGCTGGTGTCGATCAGCCCGCGGAAAGCCTGAAATCCCCTGTGTTTTCTGGGCTTAAAGCCCGATAGCATGAACGTAAGTGAATTGGAAACAATTCACGGGCACTGAATCGTTCATCGTGATCAAATTCCCCCATCGTTTTTTCCGCGCGCTGTTCGCCACGCGGAAAATTGCTGCGCTCGCAATTGCCGCGCTGATTGCTCAGGTGGCGATTACATCGGTAGTTTTCGAGCCCACCGCCGCTAATGCGGTATCGACCACGTCCTGCGGTGCGTTTGGAACGGGTACCGATTTGGGCGACATCGTCGTCAAGCCTCTGCACGGTAAAGCCTTTTATATCGACCTGAAAAACGGTGTCAACGCCACGTATGTGGGGTACGAGATCGTGAATCAGACGGCCTCGAACCTCGACAATATTTGGGTTCAACTGGATGACTTCCGCGCGGTGTCGGGTACTTCGGTTCTGAGCCTGGTGAACACGGCGGATTCGGCACTGCCCGTCACGCCGTCAGACACCGGCACACAGCCCGTGGGTCGTATCGCGGCGAACTCCTCGTCATTCGTGTATTTCCTTGTTAAGGCCAGCGACGTCAGCACAAATGCTCAGCGCCACGACGTTCACATTTACCGCGGTGACCCCATGAATGGCGGCCAAAGTTTTGGCGCTAATTACAACTGCTACAACGAACTCAGTGGCGTCAAGCGCACCCTCGCGGCCAGCGCGAATAAAGTCACCGAGGTCACGACCGATGCCCAGGCACGACTCGGTGGCACGGTCACGGTCACGGTGAAGGGTGCAACCGGAACGGCGGGTGCCGGTGACTCAACGCTGGATGGCGATTCCATGTGGATGAGCCCCGCATCGAGTTCGTCCTGGCCCACTCGTGCGTTGCGCCTCGAATCGGTCAATCTGGTGGTGAAGTACAAGAAGAACGACCCGTCAAGCCAATGGGCAACGTTCAGTAATTCACTCTTGGTCAAGAACATTGCATGTAGCGTCGCCGTCAATCAGTGCAAGTCGTTCACATCGGCCACCACGTACACGGCAACCTACAAATTCCGTGTTATCGGTAGCGCCAGTTCCGATGCCGAGGTCATGCCGGTCGCGCAGATCGCCAGTGGAACCCAGATGAAGCACACGGGCACCTACCCGTCGACCATCACGATGGTGCCGGTGTCGGACCCCGCGCGAACCGTCAGCGTGACGAAGTCGCTTGATCCCGCCTATACGATCACCCGCAGCGGGGGATTCTTCTTCGTGAAATATCGTGTGGTGTTGTCGAACTCAGGCACCCAGGATGTCGTTGTCGACGAGGTCACCGATGCGCCAGCCGTCGATGTCCAGTTGTCGCCGGGCACGGTGACGACAATCGATAAGTACCGGACCACCGCGACGACGCTCAGCCCGGAACCCACGGCCAAAGACACGGCCGGCAGTTATCACTTCGTCGGCCCGTTCACCGTGGCTGCAGGTGGCACGGCAACGGTGGCATATGTCATGAAGATCCCGGTGCCCACGACCTATCCCAGCACCACCGACAACATTGCGTACGGTGTGATCGGCCCGACACTGATTGGTTCGAGCCTATCGACCGACAACGTCACCGAGTGTGCCGTGATCTTGAACTCGGATGGCACAACGTCCAGTACCTGTGGCGACGTGGTTCCTCCGCTGTCCGAGCAGATGCTGAGCTTCCCGCAACCGCCGTCGCAGGGTGCGGGAACTTCGTATGCTCTGGACGCCACATCCGATTCGGGTCTGCCCGTCACCTACACAATCATCAGTGGTCCGTGTGTACTCAGTGGTGCGACCGTGATCTATCAGGCACAGGGCGAATGTGTCATCGAAGCCAGCCAGCCAGGTACAGACACCTATGCGGCAGCGACTCCCGTGCAGAGGACGGTCACGATTCTGCCGCAGCAGATCATCACCTTCGCGCAACCGAACTCGATGCTGGTCAGTTCCACGCAAGACGTGACAATCACTGCTAGCTCGGGCCTGAAGGTCACGCTGACGTCGCTGGACACCTCGGTATGTAAGGTCGGTGGAACGGCTACGACTGCTGGTGAGTCCTACACGCCCGCCTCTACCGACACCAATGTGTTCCGCATCACGACGCTGACGCTGAAGGGTAACTGCCCCCTCGTTGCCTCCCAGTCTGGCGATGGAATTCTGTATGGTGCAGCGCCGTCGGTGGAACGCACCGTACCCGTGGGGTTGGCAACACAGGTGTTGACCACAGAACCCACCGCACCCGCCTCGACCCAATCCAATTCGACGGGCACGGTTGACTGGCGCGTGACGCCCCGCGTGGGTACGAGCTCGGGTGCGTTGCTGAACTTGCCCGTCACCTACACCTCGCAAACACCCAGCATTTGTACGGCAGGCGATGGGGTTGCAACAAACTCGGGTGGTTCGTATGTCTACTACACCTCGACAATTACCTGGACGCAACCGGGTGTCTGTGTCGTCGAGGCAAACCAGGACGGCCTGAACACCGACGGCACGCAGAGTTCCTACGGAGCGGCCGCCCCCATCACCCTGCCGTTCACGATTGGTGCGACACCGTCGGTCACCATTTCATCGGTCAGTGCGGTGAAGTCTGCGGAAACCTTCGACGTGACGGTGATTGTCACGAAGAATTCGACGGGAACGGGCGCGCCCAAGGGAACGTTGACCCTCTATACCGAGGGCGACCACGTGTCGGCCGCGGTGCAATCGGGCACCCCGTTGGTGACGAATGTCAGCGGAAGCTCGAATAAATACGTGTTCACAGTGTCCGCGAGTCAGCTACCCGCAACGGGCGCATCCGGTGCCCTCAGTTTGTTTGCAACTTATACATCCATTGGTGCCGTCAGCGGCGAGACCACGTACAACAACAGCCAGACGGTGAGTCCCACGGCTGTCACGGTGTATTCACCGGCGGCGGTACTGGTGAGCCCCAGCGTACGCTCGGTTCTGGTGGGCGGTTCGTTCACCGCGAAAATCACCGTCATTGGCAATGCCGCATATGGCACCCCACAGGGCAGCGTGACGCTGCGCACCACAACAGGTGGCACGATTTCGACCCCCATGCCCGCTACGCTCGATGGTTCAGGTGAAACGACGGCGACTCTTGTTGCGGGCAACGATGCGTCCGCAAACATGGTGCTCGATGCATCGTACGAGCCCAGCGGATCGTCAACCACCTATTTTGTCGCGGAGTCATCATCGGTCACCGCCGAGATCGACCGAACCGTGGAAATCGATCCACAGACCTACACCGTAACCTTTGACGCCAATGGTGGCGCGGGAAGCGTCAGCCCACAATCGGGATTCGAGCCCGGTGCACTGACACCGAACTCCTTTAGTCGCGCGGGGTATAGCTTCGCAGGGTGGAACACCGCGATGGACGGCAGCGGCACCCCGTACGCAGACGGTGACACCTACGGCTTCACCGAGTCGACAACGCTGTACGCGCAGTGGACGCCGTTGCCCACCTACACCGTGACCTTCGCCTCGAATGATGGCGCGGGCGTGATGGACACGCAGTCCGATTACGAGCCCGACGCGTTATCCCTGAATTCGTTCACACGCGCGGGGTACAGCTTTGAGGGATGGAACACCGAATCAAACGGCTCGGGCCTCGCGTACTCCGATGGTGCGACGTATGCTTTCGACGCGAACATCACCCTGTACGCCCATTGGTCGGCGCTGCCGGTGTACACCGTAACGTTCGATGCCAATGGCGGCACCGGCGTGATGGCGGAACAAAGTGACTACGAACCTCACTCGCTGAACACCTCGGTATTCAGCCGTGCAGGGTTCAGCTTTGCGGGCTGGAATACGGCTGCAGACGGTTCGGGAACTGCGTACACCGACGGCCAGCTGTATTCCTTCGAGGCCTCGACCACGCTGTATGCACAATGGCAAGAACTGCCTCGATACACTGTTACATTCCATGCCAATGACGGTATCGGTGTGATGGCCAGCCACGTCAATTACGAGGCCGACACACTGACTCTGAATTCATATGTGCGATCCGGGTACACCTTTGTGGGCTGGAATACTCTGCCGGGTGGTGCCGGCACGGCGTATGACGACGGCGGGCTGTACGCCTTCGAGTCCGACGTCACGCTGTACGCGCAGTGGCAAGCATTGCCGACCTTCACCATCACCTTTAATTCCAACGGCGGTTCGGGAACGATGTCGGGACAGACGGACTTTGAACCCGACGTGATTAACGCGAATTCCTTCCAACGCGCAGGTTTTGCGTTCACGGGCTGGAACACCGCAGCCGACGGAAGTGGGTTCGCCTTTGCTGACGGTGATATCTACGATTTCACCGCGGATATCGTGCTGTATGCCCAGTGGTCGGCGTTACCGATGTACACCGTGACCTTTGACGCCAATGGTGGCGCGGGCACTATGGGCAGCCAGTCCGATTACGAAGCCAGCCCGCTTGTGGCCAACACATTCGACCGCGAGGCCTATCGATTTGCGGGCTGGAATTCGGCCTCGGATGGGTCGGGAACCGCCTATGCGGATCTGGCCACCTACGATTTCGCGTCCGACATCGCTCTGTTTGCCCAGTGGGAACTTCTTCCCACCTACACCGTGACATTCCACGCCAATGATGGCTCTGGTTCGATGCCCAACCAAACGGCATACGAACCCACCGCACTGGACACCCACAGCTTTGTACGGCCTGGTTTCACTTTTATGGGTTGGAATACGGCCGCTAATGGGTCGGGTACTCCGTACAGTGATGGCGATGTCTATGCCTTCACGTCGGATGTGACACTCTTTGCCCAGTGGGAAGCGTTGCCCCGTTTCACCGTAACCTTTGATGCCAACCAGGGCTCGGGGACTGCTCCCAACCAAACCGATTACGAACCCGATCAGCTGAACCTCAACTCGTTCACTCGCGACGGCTATTCCTTCACCGGGTGGAACACGGCCAATGATGGAAGCGGATTGCGGTATGGCGATGGCGCGAACTATGGCTTCGATGTCAGCATCACGCTCTATGCGCAGTGGGAACTGCTGCCGCGCTACACCGTGACCTTTGACGCTAATGGTGGCACGGGGCTGATGGGTGCACAGGAGGGCTACCAGCCGACGGCGCTCGACACCGTTCAATTCGTTCGCGCGGGATATCGTTTCATCGGCTGGAACGCCCACCCATTAGGTCTGGGAGCCGCGTATGAGGATGCCGCCCTCTATGATTTCCAGTCGGACATCACAATGTATGCACAGTGGGAAGCATTGCCGACCTTCACAGTGACGTACCTTGCCAACGGCGGCACGGGAACAATGGCCGAGCAGACTCATTACGAGGCCGACACCCTCAATCACCACGCCTTTGATTACCCCGGGTACACCTTTATCGGGTGGAACACCGACCCCGAAGGTGCGGGCACGTATTACGTGGACGGGGCCCTGTATGCCTTTGACGCCGATGTGACACTTTACGCACAGTGGACAAATTCTCCGACCTTTGCCGTCACCTTTGATGCGAATGGTGGAACGGGCGATATGCCCGACCAGGTTGATTTCCAGCCCGATTCGCTGACCACTAACGTGTTCGAGCGCCACGGATTCACCTTTACCGGTTGGAATACTGCCCCCGATGGCTCGGGGTCGGGTTACCTCGACGAGGGTACCTATTGGTTTGATTCCGATGCCGTTTTGTACGCGCAGTGGCAGGCGCTGCCGCAGTTTGTGGTGACGTTCGACGCGAACGGTGCTCCCGGTTCGATGGCCGAACAGGCCAATTTCGAGCCCGAAGTGCTGAATGCCAACCTGTTTGAATACCGCGGCTACGATTTCGCGGGCTGGAACACTCGGGCAGATGGTAGTGGAACCACATACCTCGATGGCGCAACCTATGACTTCACCGCAGACATCACACTGTTTGCGCAGTGGACTGCCTGGCCAACGTTCACCGTGACGTTCGACCCCAATGGCGCCGACGGGGGAACAATGGCGGTACAGGAGTCCTTCGAGCCAGAGACTCTGAACCTTAACCAGTATTCCAAGGTCGGCGAGACGTTTATTGGTTGGAACACCGAACCCGATGGAACGGGTGACTCGTACCTGGATGGCGATACGTATTCGTTTGAATCTGACGTCACGCTGTATGCCCAGTGGCAGGTAATCCGTGTCGTTCCCAACGGAACGTTGGATGGATATGTGTGGCTCGATCTTGATGGTGATGGTCTGCAGGGCGCGGATGAACCGTATCTTCCAGGATTAAACATCGAGGTCGATGCATTTACCGAGACCATTCCCGCACCGCGAACACGATCCACGAGGGACGCCGCGAGCGTTATGTCGCTGACCCCCACGCTCGATTCCGCGGTAACAGCAATGGCACTCATCTTGTTTATTACGGACTCGCAGGGCTACTTCCAGTTGGTGGCCGTGACCCCGGGCGAGTGGGCATTGCGCGCGCAACTGCCGGACATCCTGTCGGTCACCGATGACAGTGACGATTCCACCGACGGAACAATGACAACCACCATGGCCGAGGGCGAGAGCCGAACAACATGGATGGGGGTACAAGGACATTCGGCCCTCTGGGCGAAAATCTTTGGCCCCGACGGGGACCCCGCGACCGAAGAAATCATCGTGCAGTGGGAAGGCCTTGACGACGAGCTTCTGAGTTGGGACGACGTTCAGTTCCGCACAGACCCCGTCGACGGTTCGATCATTCTTGATGGCTTGCCGTCCGGAAACTACCGACTGATTCGCGTGGGGGCCACCGAGGCTGATTCACAGTGTGCGGATATCGTTCTGACCGAGTGGACCGAATTTACGACGGACATCGTTACCCAAACGGGCGCGGATTGCCTTCCCGAACCGGAATTAGCCGCCACGGGAGTAAACGGTTGGTATGGCACCTTGGCGATACTGGCGGTAGTCAGCATCGCCGTGGGTATTGCGCGCCCGCGGCGACGTCGGTACTAGCTGCCTTCCGCGATGTGCACGATTGCCTTTATGTAGGCACGAATCGTGAGGTCGATAGAGATGTCCTTGGTGACCGTGCGAATACTCAAACGATTCGTCGCTAGGTGGTTTCCTGAACTCCATGCGGCCAGGCCGTGCACCATCCAGGCAATGTGAGTTGCGGCCATCGCTGCCGGGGCATCGCGCATTACCTGTGTTCGGGGCACATTATTCTCGTCGAAATTGATGTCGCTAACGGTTCCGGAGCGCACGTCCTTCACGCAGATCGCCAGTAGTGCAAGCACGAATTCCATTTTGCGTTCCATGTCGTCGTGGTGCTTATCCTGCAGGATGTTCTGCGAGTTCTTCGAAGACAATGGGTAGTGCAATAGCAGATACGCGCCGCCCAGCTTGCGCGCGCCCTCGACGGATTCGTTCACGAAGGCCGTGATTCGCTTGCGGGGATCAGCGGGTGCGTTGAGAATGGCCGAGGTGACGTTGGTAATCCACCGCTGATACAACCACCACGTGGCCTCGGCAATCATGCCGTCGCGGTTACCGAAGTGGTAGTTCACCATCGGGTGCTTGATGCCCAACGTGTCGCACACCTCGAAGGCGTTGAAATCGGCTGGTCCCGAATCCGAGATCCCCTCCAGCGTCAAAACAATCATCTTGTCGCGAGTGCTGAGATTCTCCATTGACCCAAAGCGAAGCTCGCGCTCAGACGACGCGGAGTCTGCGGGCAAGGCGCCCAGCCGAAGAATGCCCATGGGGGTATTTTACGTCATCGACAATATTCGGGCTGGAGACGGAAGGTCAATTTCTTATTAGAAAGAATTTTGTTGTATGATACGGTGTTGTAAATGGCCCCCTTCGCAATGTTTGCGGCGTGAGAGCCGGATGAAAGGATACACAATGAACTTTGTATCGAAGGCCGCCATCATCGGTGGCGCAACCCTGGCCGTGTTGGCCATGGCAACCCCCGCTTCGGCAGATCCGTGGTCGGGTGGCGACGTCATCGTCGGCGACTACGGCACCACTAATCTCGACGGAGCGTCCTGGTACGTAGACTCGTTGGGCAACATTGGCCACTCATACCGCGCATTTGGCGGCCAGGACTTCGACCGCGTCGTCTGTGGTGAATATGGCGGGCTGATGATCGATGACTCCTATGTGACTACCGACGGCGACTTGGACAAGGTCGTTGCCGACAACGGCGATATCGTGATTTCGGGAACCGGCACGTTCGGCGACCTGGACGCCACGCTGGAATACCGCGTATTCGCATCGGGCGATGTGTTGCGAACCGTATATATTCTGACGAACAACACGGGTTCAGCTATCACCGTCACTCCGTCGACCTACGAAGACCCCTCAGACTCCTACGGCCAGGGCAGCACCTCGAGCGGCGATGAAATGCTGGGGTCATCCGATAACTGGTACCAGGTGTACGACACTCAGATCCCTTCGGCTCTGTACACCAAGCTCTTCGGCAGCTTGCAAATCGTTGGGGAAGACATCATCAACCCTGTACAGGGCGGAAGCGACGAAGTCACGTTCGCTGACATTACAATTCCCGCCGGCGAGTCTTATCAGTTCATCCTGTTCCACTCGTACGTCGGATATGACGTCGAGGGCGACGAGGCGTCGGACATCAACGCCGCCGCTGCCGCGGCACAGGCCGTCATTGATGAATTCGACGGTGGACTCGCACTGTCCGAGCGCCTGGCCACTGGCCTGATTGCCGACATCGACGGCAACTTCACGATCGCTTCGGACGAAGAAGCGGTTGAGGAAGAGGCGCTTGCAGAAACCGGTGTGAACGCAACGACCGGAATCGTCTTCGGTGCCGCGGCGCTCGCCGCCGGAGCCGTGTTGGTTCTGCGCCGTCGTACGGTCTAATAACTGAATGCCGGGGTGGTGTGGCCGAGTGCCACACCACCCCGCTTTTGTTTAATAGACAGGACGAGGCGCATGGTGCGACTCGGGTACCGTTAGAGGGTGCGATTCGTCCGAGCGGGTCATCGCGCCACAGAAGGTAGAGGGTGATCATGGCGGAAGACAAGCGCCCACAAGTTCGACCGGCGGCCGAGGGCTGGGAGCAGGCACGTGACGATGATGGTCGTCCGAAGCTGCAGTTCGCCGAGCCACGTCGGAAGCAGCCTCCGAAGCACCTTGCCGATCTTCCCGCTGACAAGCGCGGTGAATTCGTGGCCGAACAGGGTGTACCCGCGTTCCGCGCGAAGCAATTGTCGACCCACTATTTCGGCCACTTCACCAGCGACCCCGCCGACATGACCGATCTGCCTGCCACCGCGCGGGACGAACTCGTGGCCGCTACTCTGCCGCCGCTGCTGACCGAGGTCAAGCGACTGCACACGGACAACGGCGACACCATCAAGTTCCTGTGGCGCCTGTTCGACGGCGCTCTCGTGGAATCCGTACTTATGCGCTACCCCGGCCGCATCACTCTGTGTGTGTCGTCGCAGGCGGGATGCGGAATGAACTGCCCGTTCTGCGCCACGGGCCAGGCAGGTCTGACGCGCAACATGTCGGCCGCGGAAATCATCGATCAGATTGTGCGCGCCAACCAGGCCATCGCCCGCGGCGAGTTGGGTGGCAAGAAAGTGGGCAATTCGCCCGAACGCGTGTCGAACATTGTGTTCATGGGAATGGGCGAGCCACTGGCGAACTACAACCGTTTGATGCAGGCCGTGCGCACGATGGTGGCGCCCACCCCCGAGGGCCTGGGCATGTCGGCACGCAACATCACTGTCTCGACCGTTGGCCTCGTGCCCGCAATGCAGAAGCTGGCGGGGGAGGGAATCCCTGTGACGCTGGCCTTGTCACTGCACGCCCCCGATGACGGCTTGCGTGACGAACTGATTCCCGTGAACTCACGCTGGAAGGTCGACGAGGCGCTTGACGCCGCAAAGGCCTACTTCGATGCCACGGGCCGACGGGTGTCAATTGAATACGCCCTGATTAAAGACATGAACGACCACGCCTGGCGAGCCGATCTGTTGGGCAAGAAGCTTAACGACCGGGGCCGGGGCTGGGTGCACGTCAACCCCATCCCGTTGAATCCGACTCCGGGTTCAATATGGACGGCCTCGACAGGCCCCATCACGCGCGAGTTCATCAACCGTCTCGAGGCCTCGGGGGTTCCCACCACGCTGCGCGATACGCGCGGCAAGGAAATCGATGGAGCCTGCGGTCAATTGGCCGCCGCCGATTAACTTAACACCGGGTTGACGCGCGAACGCATCAACCCGGTAGTCGACTAGAAAGCGCGGCGACGCGAGACGGCAAGCGCTGCTGTTGCGGCGATTAGCGACCACAACGCGATGGTTCCGAATGTGCCGTCAACGCCCGTTGCGGCCAGTTCCTCGTCGGTAGTCCCCGACTCAGCCTCGGGACCGGGCTGTTCGCCCTCATCGGCGGTTACATACGCACGGAACTCAAGGGCCATGTTTATTGCGGCGCTCCACGGGTCATCGTTTTGGCTCCACACGGCACTCACGACGTCGTAGGGTCCTGTCGACAACATCAGGCTGTGAGAGGTTGAACACGACGCCAGATCGCTGGTCCACAGCACGGCA
Organism: Microbacteriaceae bacterium MWH-Ta3; assembly: GCA_003053925.1. Taxonomy (GTDB): domain Bacteria; phylum Actinomycetota; class Actinomycetes; order Actinomycetales; family Microbacteriaceae; genus MWH-TA3. Next base: position 611,245 of record QBKD01000001.1, on the reverse strand, counting down.
TAGGTTTCGCCCGCTGTAACGTTGGCGGGCACCGCGAAGTCGATGGCGATGTAGCCGCCCAGCTGGGGACTCAGTTCGTCCCAGGTCAGTTCTTCGCTGGCAAGAATCGTGTCGGTGGGAAGCCCATCGACAACGGTGCGAACCTCGACGGTGTAGTTCGATGCGGCACCGTTGTGGCCCGGCGACCAGAATTCGACCCTGTCCAAAGAGCCAGAAGTCGACGCGGGATACAGTGACCCCCACTCGCTGGTGTAAGTGCCGTCATCGTTAGAGCACATTACCTGCGAGTACCCCGTCTTATCGGTATCTGTGCTGTAATCCACGTTACCTACCGCAAGCGCCGGAGCGGCGGAGGTTGCCACGATAAGTGCCGCGCTGCTTGCCACGAGGGCAAATCGTGTGTTCATAGTTTCTCCCATCAACATTCGACCACGTTGACGGCCAAGCCGCCCTCGCTGGTTTCCTTGTATTTTGTGGACATGTCCAGGCCAGTTTGGCGCATAGTTTCAATAACGGTGTCGAGGCTCACAATATGGTTCCCGTCTCCGTGAAGAGCGAGACGCGCCACGGTGACAGCCGTAGACGAGGCTATGGCGTTGCGTTCAATGCAGGGCACCTGGACTAGTCCGCCGACCGGGTCGCAGGTTAGGCCCAAGTGGTGTTCCATCGCGATTTCGGCGGCGTTTTCGACTTGCTGTGGTGTTCCGCCCAGAACGGCACAGAGGCCCGCGGCCGCCATTGCGCATGCGGGACCAACTTCGCCCTGGCACCCGGCCTCTGCTCCGGAGATTGAGGCATTGGTCTTGAATAACGAGCCAATGGCCGTAGCCGTGAGGAGATACGCTCGCACGCCCTCTATGTTCGCGTTGGGGACAAAGCGCATGTAGTACTTGAGGACGGCGGGGACTATTCCCGCGGCGCCATTTGTGGGTGCCGTAACGACCCGGCCGCCACCGGCGTTTTCTTCGTTCACCGCTAGCGCGAAGGATTGCAGCCATTCAATTGTTGTATCTCGCCGACCGCCGCCGACCCAGAAATCTTCGGTCGCGAGGTGCTCGCTGACCAACGCGGCCCGTCGCTTAACCTTCAGCCCGCCGGGCAAGACGCCCTCGGTGCGAAGACCCGCGTCCACACAATCGCTCATGGCCTTCCAAATGCGGTCCAGTCGATCGTTCACCTCGTCGGCCGTGTGGCGTGCGAGTTCGTTGTCGAACGCAACCTCCGCGATGCTCAATCCCGATTCGGCACAAATATCCATGAGGGCCGCCGAGGTGGCGAAGGGATGCGCCCAATCCGCAATAGCCACATCGCTGGTTGCGTCGCCTTCACGGCGGATGAAGCCTCCGCCAATCGAATAATAGGTATCCGTTGCGATCGTGGCGCCCCCGGAATCCAGCGCGGTCAATTTCATAGCGTTGGGGTGGGCGGGAAGTCGAACCAGCGGATTGAACACAATGTCGTCCATGCGGAAGGCAATGCGGTGCGTACCGGACAGCGCGACCTCGGGCGATGCCTCGAGGCCCGTCCATGCCGTTCGCACATCAGCGGGGTCGCACGTCTCGGGGTCGAGACCGCGCAAACCCGCTACGACGGCGCCGGGAGTTCCGTGCCCGATTCCCGTTGCGCCCAGCGATCCATACAAATCGCACGTCACACGAGATACCTGGTCGAGTAGGTTGTGGTCGCGTAATCGTTCAGCGAAATCCAGAGCAGCCTTCATGGGGCCAACGGTGTGCGAGCTCGAAGGGCCGATACCAATCGAGAAGAGGTCGAAAGCCGAGACGTACGCTGTCACGTGGAAAGCCTAGGTGAAAAGCGTCGGCGGGGACAGAGTGGCGCGCAGACGCGCACCACCTTATTCCTTGAGGGCCGTGGCGATGATGGCGGAGATGTGGTTCTTGATCGCGAGATCGGCGGTCACCGACGTGAGCGAAGGGTCTTCCATATTCTGCGAGGGGATGTGTTGCCCTGCAGTCCAGACGGCGAGACCGTGGATGGACCACTCGAAACTGATGGCTGCCAAAAGTGCTGAGACCTGCAAAACGATGCGCGTTCGCGGCACGGTGTCCACATCGAATTCGATGAGCGTCCTGCGCTTGGCCCGACCATCGGCAATCACCTGCGTGAGCACGGCCAGGTGGAATTCAATAATTCGCTGGGAACGGGTGGCATACCCATCGGAAAAGCGTTCGCGCACGGACGGCGAGGCATCGGGGTACGCGCCAAAAGTCGAGAGACTTAACCAGCGGCGATTCCACTCCAATTCCGCCGCGCACAATTGGCGCAACTGTTTCGCCGCATCAATTGGGGTGGGGCTGAGGCTCAGTGCGACATTACGCACCCACTGTTCGTGCGCCCAGTGGGCGGCCTCGGCCAGCAGGCCATCGCGACCGCCGAAGTAGTAGTTGATGATTGAGAACTGGACCCCGCCGATTTCACAGACCGCTTTAGCGTTGAAATCGACGACGCCACGTTCTGCAATTTCAATGGCGGCGATAATCACGAGTCGCTCGCGCACGGCTACATTGTCGCTCAGTGCGTATGTGCGCCATTCGGCGAAAGTGTCGGTGGGCAGGGGCGCGGCCGAAATCGTCACACCTTCTGACATGCCTGCCACTGTGCCTCCTAAGCCACCTCAATTCTAAACGGGCTCGTCAGATGAGGGGAATTAGACTCTGCATATGAGCAACGATGCACAGCACGGCCCGTCTATTCGATTCCTCGGTGCAGCCGGAACGGTCACCGGTTCCCGATTTTTGCTGGAGCACGAGGACACCAAGGTCATGGTGGATTGTGGTCTGTTCCAGGGGTTGAAGGAATTGCGGCTGAAGAATTGGAGCCCCCTGCCGGTCGACCCCGCCGAAATCGATGCCGTGGTGTTGACTCACGCCCACCTCGATCACTGTGGGTACACGCCTCGATTGGTCAAGGATGGGTTCCGCGGCCGCGTGCACATGACCGAGTACACGGCGAAGCTTGCCGACGTTGTGCTGCGCGATTCCGCCCGCATTCAAATGGAAGACGCGGCGTATGCGGCGAAGAAGAAGTTTTCCAAGCACAACCCGCCCGTCGCGCTGTACGACGAGGACGATGCCCGTCATGCTGTGCAACTGTTCACCACGCATCCCTTCCACGAACGCGTGCAGATTGCGACCGAAACGTTTGTGACGTTACGTCCGTCGGGGCACATTTTGGGCGCCGCCTTTGTCGAGGTGGAATTCTTCGGAAAGCGCCTGCTGTTCACCGGCGACATGGGCCGCGATAACCACCCGCTGCTGGTCAGCCCCGAGGCCATTCCCGCGGGACATTTCGATGCGGTTATCACCGAGTCCACCTACGGCGATCGCCAGCACGACGCGATTACCTCGGAATTCCAAGACATCATCAACGAAACAGTCGATGGCGGAGGCTCTGTCTTGATTCCCGCCTTCGCGGTTGACCGCACCGAGGTGATTCTGGTGAAGCTGCGCGAACTGGTGGAAACGGGGGCTATCCGTCGGGTGCCAATCTTCGCTGATTCGCCGATGGCGCTGACGGCCCTCGATTTCTATCGCGACGCAATCGACCACCACTCGCCCGAAATTCGCGCCGAGGTCGCCGACGAATGGGATGGACGGGATCCGTTCGACCCGGGAACGCTGACCGAACTGCGCACAGTCGATGAATCGAAGACGATCAACAATCCCACCAATGCCTCGATCATCATTTCGGCATCGGGAATGGCAACGGGTGGACGTGTAGTGCACCACCTGCGCCAGATGCTGACCAACCCCAAGCACACCATCATGTTGGTGGGGTACCAGGCGGTGGGAACTCGAGGCCGCACCCTGGTGGACGGCGCCGAATTCGTGCGCATGCACGGTGAAGAGGTGCCGGTGCGTGCGCGAATCGAGCAGGTACAGTCATTCTCGGTTCACGCCGATGGGCCCGGGCTTATCGACTGGATGCGCACCGCATCAGAGGCGCCGAAGCGCGTCTTTGTCGTTCACGGTGAAGCGGGCGCCGCCGATGTTTTTAGTCAGATGATTCATTCCGAACTGGGATGGCCCAGCATGGTGCCGCACGACGGTCAGCGCGTGGCGCTGTAGCGAGTTCGCCGGCTAGCGCGCGAAACGCAGGACGAACCTCAGTACCTTGTACAGAACACCGGGCACGCTGACCGATTTTCCGCGATTCAGATCGCGCCACCCGGCTGCGGCGACCGCATCGGCGTTCAACCAAGCCCAGCGGGGAAGGCTCGACATATCAAAGTCGCCGCGCGCATGAAATTCGGTGCGGGTGAATCCGGGGCACAGGGCGGTGACTCGCACGCCGCTGCCGCGCAGTTCACGATTCAGCGACTGGCTGAATACGGTCATGTACGACTTTGCCGCGCTGTAGGTGCTGCGCGGCCACCAGCCGGCAACACTGCTGACGTTCAGGATGGATCCGCCACCGCGTTCCGCCATGTGGCGCGCGGCAACGTGACACAGCCGAAGTGGCGCGTGCACCAGGACCTCGAACATGGTTTCCTCTGCCTCGAGGCTGTTGGTGGCAAAGGTTCCCCGAATGCCGTAGCCCGCGTTGTTGATTAGCGCATCGATGGGGCGCACGGGATCGGCCAGACGCTTTTCGACTCGCGCAAGTTGGCGGGCGTTCGACAGGTCGGCCACCAGGATCTCGGTGGTGACACCATATGTGTCTGCCAGAGAGCGCGCCGATTCCAGAAGTCGGTCTTTGTCCCGTGCCACCAACACCAGGTCGTGGCCCAGTCCCGCCAGGTGCCGAGCAAACGCGGCACCAATCCCCGCAGTGGCGCCCGTAATAAGTGTCGTGGTCATGACTCCATTGTGGTGGGCAAAAGTTAACGGCATATCGCTAACCTGTAAGGATGAACACGCGGCCACTCGTCCACTTCACTGCACGCACCGGCTGGATCAACGATCCCCATGGGTTGACCTTCCACAACGGCCAGTATCACCACTTCTTCCAGTACGTTCCGGGAAGTGCCGAATGGGCGCCGGGCTGCCACTGGGGTCACGCGGTCAGTGACACGCTGTTCGATTGGACAATGCGACCCATCGCACTGGCGCCGGGCGAGGGCGACACCGGTATCTGGACGGGCTGCCTCGTGACGGCAGATTCTGGGCCTCGAATTTTTTATACCGCCACCCACGAACCGCACCTGGGGCACGGTGAAATTCGCGTGGCAACACCCACCGATGACAGCTGGGATACCTGGGTTAAGGGCGAGGTTGTTATTCCTTTCCCCGATATCGAGGGGCTGCATTCGTTCCGCGACCCGGTGGTGTTTCGTGATGGCGAGGTGTGGCGCATGACGGTGGGTGCGGGATTCGAGGGCGGAACCGGCGCCGCGCTGGCGTATTCGTCGTCCGATCTGCTGTCGTGGACATACGACGGCGTGATGGCCGAGCGCAACACGAGCGAGACCGAGGGCGCATGGACCGGGTCGATGTGGGAGTGTCCGCAGGTGTTCGACGCAGCGGGAAAGTCGTCGCTTGTGGTGTCGGTGTGGCAGGACAATTCGCTCTACAACACGGTGACGGGCACGGGGGTGCGGGACGGCGCGGTGCTGTCCGATCTGCAGTGGTCGTCGTTGTCGTTCGGAACCAGCATGTACGCGCCGACCATCTTCACCGATGCGGCCGGCCGCACCTGCATGATGTGGTGGTTGCGCGATGTGCGCAGCATCGAAGACGGCTGGACGGGCGCCCACAGTGTGCCCTATGAGCTGGGGGTAGAGGGCGGCCGTGTGGTGGCTGTTCCGCACCGTGACCTGTACGCCCGTCGTGCACCGTGGACGGGCGAATCCGTAGCGTGGGACGCCGACTGGCAGCCCGACGCCGACGCCGTGTTCGAGGTTCACTCCGCGGGTCGCACAATTGCCACCGTTACCCGTGACGGCGCGCAGATCACGGTGGCGGGTAACGGTGCCAGCTTCGCGATGCCGTTTGCGGGCGGTGCGGTGCGGGTGATTGCCGATTCCGGCATCCTGGAAATCGAGACGGACGGCCGCGTCGGCGCTCTCGCTCTCGACACGTCTACGGGGCCAACGACTCCGTCGGGATCGGCGGGCGAATGGGAAATTTTCGCGCTGAGGTGACAGCATAATTTCATTCACAACATGAGTTGTATTTCGTAACGAAGTGCAATAGCGTGAAGAAATGACGAATAAACTTCGAATCGTCGCACCATTTGTTGCAATCCCAATCGGGGCAGTAGGCGGAGTCGTAATTCTGTGGCTCACCGCCTTAGCGATTGCACTTGCGGTTTGGTATGTGCCTCTGCAGTTCTTTACTCCATGGTGGGCGTTGGAGCTCACAGTGAACGGCCTTAGGAAAACGTGGGATGTGCTACCCATCCTTCTCGTACTCGTCACTCTACTAATTGCATTATCACTGTGGGTACGAGGGCGCTGGGCAATTGCACTTAAAGCACTGGGCTGGATAGCAGTGCTCATAGTCATAGCATTTAGCCGCGGCGAGGCGACCGAAGGTAACAGATTGACGCCTTTCGACTACATCGCAATCGTGACCATCGCCTGGTCGATTATCGGCGCCAACTGGTTGATTGTCCGCAATATCGCCAAATGGGAAACCCGAAGTGTGAAATCACAGGCGGCCGCGATCTAGGTGTCTCTTATTCGCCAACTGAAGGAACCCATGTCGCTCAACCACAAACTTGCGGTTGCGCGAGCCACACGCGCATTCCCCGGTTGGCAGGCAATACTCGGCGGTGGCGCCGCAGCGGTCCTCGCCTTATGGATTCTAGGTTTTGCTGCGGCACTTGCCGTTGGTTATATGCCGGCAGAAATGATGAATCCGGTGAATGTTGCCGGGTTCATGATCACGTCTTTTACGCGTATGGCAGAACGAGCACCAGTTGTGTTGGTCGTCAGTGTGCTTATCGTGGTGTTCTCACTGTGGGGAACGGGCCGACGGGTCCGGGTCGTCTTGTGGGCATTGTGGATCGTGGGCGGCGTCTCCGTCGCGTTGCACCTCGCCGTGGTGGCAGCGCCGCAGCGCCTTGCGATTAGTGACGCTCTTGCGCTGTTGGCTGTCACAGGCTTCATCGTGATCGTCGATAGGGTCATCACGCACCGGCTGAAAGACCACACTGGTCCTTAGCGAGCGGCCAACGACCGTGCCATACTCGAAGTATGAGAGCGAATCGAATCGGTCGTCTTCTGGCTGTGACAGTGTCGTCGCTGGTGTTGCTGAGTGCGTGCACGCCCGCGCCAACACCAACTCCCACACCCACGCCGACCAGCACTCACACAACCCCCGCAACCGTCGACGTGTCGTTCTACTGGGTGTCCAGTCAGCCCACCTCGTTCCGACTGATGGCGGAAACGCAGCCGTTCCCCGACTCCGCTGATGTTCCGGCTGCGGTCATTGCCGCTATCGTCGACGGTTCCGCACAACCGCTTGACCCCGATTATGTCAACCTGTGGGGCGACGGCTGGTCGCTGAATTCGCTGACCATCGAGGGCACCATCGCCAGCGTCGACCTCACGAAGGGTCGCATGAGCGTGGGCGCCGAGGCGGAATCCCGCGCCATCGGCCAGATCGTGTGGACTCTCACGCAGCTGGTTCCGTCGGTGACGGGCGTGCAATTCCTTATTGATGGCAAGGAAGTGGACTCCATTGCCGGCCATGTGGATACCTATGAGCCCATTGGCCGAGGCGACCCCAACGATGTCCTCAGTGCCGTCGCCATTCTGACTCCCGTCGAAGGCTCCACCATTCCATTACCCGTCAAGGCATCCGGCGAGGCCTGTGTCTTCGAGGCCAACGTGAGCTGGGAACTGATGAAGGGCGAGGTCTCGATCGCAAGTGGCTCGACGATGGCCAGTCAGGCTTGTCCGGTGCGATCGCCGTGGACCATCGAACTGGGTTCGCTGGATGCGGGCACCTACGTGCTGTTCGTGCGGGAACTTTCGGCCAAGGACGGATCGGTCACGTCGGAAGACAGTAAGACGTTCGTCGTCGAATAGTCTGGGGATATGTACAGCCCCCTTCGACGTGCGTGGCCCCTTGCTGCGACCCTTATTGTGGCCCTGGCCGCAACAGTCCTACCCACACCGACACCGGCTTATGCGGCATCGGCATATGTTGAAGGAACGGATGCCGCGGCATCCTTGTTCGATCCCACCGAGGTCGTTGATATTGACCTCGAGATGCCCGATTCCTCGTTGGCCGCATTGACGCAGGAAATGTGTAACGGCGGCGAGTATCAGCCTGGCACCCTGACCGTGCGCACCGCGACCGCCACCTACGGCCCCATGACCGTGGGCATTCGACTGAAGGGCTGTTGGGGTTCGTTCCGCACCCTCGATGCCAAGGCAGGCTGGAAGATCAAGGTCAACTGGATCAGTGGCCAAACAATCCTGGGCATTAAGAAGCTCACGCTGAACAACATGGTTCAAGACGGTTCGATGATTCACGAGGCCATTGGCTATCGCGTATTCCGTTCCATGGGCGTTGCCGCTCCGCGCGTGGGCTACGCAAACGTCAGTCTGAACGGTGCCGAATACGGGTTGTACGCAAACATTGAAACGCTCGACAAGGTGTCACTGCCCCGTTGGTATGGTGCGGCACAGACCACGCATTTGTACGAAGGATCGTATTGGACGGACGCCATCAGTGATCACGTCGCAAATTTTGAAATCGACGAAGGCGCCGATGACCGTTCCGATTTGCAGGCGCTGGCCGATGCCAATGCTCTGTCTGGAACAGCCTGGTGGAACGCCATTCGAGCACGGGCCGACATGAATCAAATGACGGCGATGTGGGCGACAGAGTTCTACATCGGGCACTGGGACGGATACGTCGACCACGTGTGGAACAACTACTACTTGCATTCAACGCCCACCGGACAATTCACCATGTTGCCCTGGGGGCTCGATCAAACCTTCAGTTCGGAACTGTCGTTCAATGCGCGCAGTGACAACGGTGTCATGTTCCGTAAATGCGTCACGGTCCCTGCATGTAAAACTCTGTATGCCACGAACCTGCTGAAGCTGAAGTCGCGTGTCAGCGCCTTGAACCTTCCTGCGATGGTCACGGCTGTGTCCACGGCAATTAATCCGTCCATGGAAGCGGATCCTCGCAAAGAGACCGACCCTGCCTCGGCGCGGTACCAACAAACCGCCACCGCAAGTTTCATCCGCACACGTGTGGAGCAGTTGAACTCGTGGATTGCCGCGAATCTTCCCAGCCGGGTTGTTGCCAGCAGCCGAGTCTCGGGTGCAAGCTCTACGGTGTCGTGGACTGCAACTAATCCCCACGGATTGGTCGTCGATCATTACCAGGTGGGAATCCGTAAGGCCGGCGTCTGGCGGTACTACACGAAGACCGTTCGCGCGTTCTCGGTGACGCAATTGCCGAACTCAACGGTGTCGTACAAGGTCCGCGCGCATACGGCTCTGGGGTACGGTCCCTGGTCGGCTGTCACCACGACTGTCCGTCGATAGAGCTAACCGGTTTAGTCCCGCGTGATTTCGGGACCGCGCTGCTGGCGCACCCATGTTGCCGAGGCGCGGATGGCGCGTTTCGAGAACGTCAGCGCAATGCCGCCGCCAATCATGCTGACGGCCACAGTCGTCACCAGACCAACGGCGCCGAACAGCACATCGACATGCGGTGACACGATGATGACGCCCGTGGGGGATACCCCGGCAAACCCGCGCGCGGCACCCGAAAGAATCCACAACGCCGCCGTGACAATTCCTGCGGCCACTGATTTGTGAAATACGGCGGGCAAGCGCGGCGTCGTGATGAAGGGGAACACCGCAATCAGTGCGCTGGTGGACAGCACGGCGGCAACAGCCAAAACAGAACTCGCGGTGGGTGCCGTCAGTGTCTGTGACACAAACGTTCCGGGCTGCATACCCAGCGGAATCAGCACCAGCGCGATCGCGGGCAGCGTCAGGGCGATGGCGGTGCCGATGTGCAGCAGGGCGACGGTGCGTCCCATCGGTGGCGGAGCAGTGGTCATGATGGGTGAACCTCCGTGAGCGCCTCAGCGAATGTGCTGATGAGTGTGGGAACGTGTGTCGAATCGAATGCGAGCGGCGGGCGAATCTTCAGAACATTTCCGTTTTCACCGGATGCGCTGATCAACACGCGACGATTCCGCATGCCGTTCACGATCACGCGTGCGGTTTCGGCGGTGTCGCATTCGACGGCGAGGAACATGCCCGCGCCTCTCGCCTGAATCAGTCGTGGGTGCAGTGCGGTCAGGTTCTGCAGGCCAGCCAACAGGTGGGCCCCCACGTCGTGCGCGCGTGCCATCAGGCCATCGGATTCGATCACATCGAGCACGGCGCTCGCCGCCGCAATGGCTGCGCCACTTCCGCCGAAGGTATTGAAATAGCGAATGTCATTGCCAAACCTGTCGCCCACACCGTCACGGGTCAGCATCGCCGAAATGGGGTATCCGTTGCCCATTGGCTTGCCAATCACGACAATGTCGGGGTCAAGTCCGTGGCGTTGGTATCCCCAGAAATGTGTGCCCGTGCGACCAAAGCCGGGCTGCACCTCGTCGGCAATCCACAGGCCACCGTTCTCGCGCACGATCTGGCGGGCCTCGCGTAGATACCCCGCCGGGTCGGGTTGCACGCCATCCGAGGACAGAATCGAGTCGACGATAATGCCCGCAAATCCCACGCCGCGTGCACGCAGTTCGGCAATGCCGGTGCGCACCGCCTCGGCGAAACAGGGGCCAATATCGGCGCCATCACGCACGGCATCCGGCGCGGGTATCCGCACGACCGTCGATCCCAGATCGTTGTCGGGACCCAGGCTCGGTGACAGTTGGGCGGCGGCTGTGGTCGTGCCGTGGTAAGCATTGCTGGTGACCAGCATGCCCTGGGCGCCAGTCTCGTATCGCGTCAGGCGCACCGCCAGATCGACAGCCTCGCTGCCCGAACAGGCAAATGTGACGCGGCTCACGTCGCCATCAAAGGTTGCCACCAGCCGTTCGGCGTAGTCAAGGATCTCGTGCGTGACGTATCGGGTGTGCGTCGAGAGCATGGACAATGCGCGACTCACGGCGTCGTGTACGGCGGGGTGCGAGTGGCCGATGATGGGTACGTTGTTGTATGCATCGAGGTAGGCCCGGCCCTCGGAATCGAATAGCCATGTGCCCTCGCCCCGCACGAATTCAACCGGGGTGTCATAGAACAGGCGATAACTGGGGCCCAAGATGCGCGCGCGCCGAGCGACCAATTCACGCATCTCGTCGTTTAAAGAATCGGCAGACGCGGGGTCGAACCCGTTGACCATTCGCACACCTACAGTCTAGAAATTTTAGGATGGTCGTGTGGCCTATTCTGCGATAACGGTGTCGTTCCTTTCAGAGTGCGTTGAACGCGAGTGGGGGGTCGTGGCACTGTCGGTGCAGTCATTCCCCGGCGAACACAGCCTGACGTGTCGATTCGACACGGCCGACGGGCCACTACTGGCGAAGTCCATGACCCTGACACTCGGCGACGCGCAACGCGAACTGGGCCGGCTGGCCTGGCAGGTGTCGGTCATGAAACAAGCCGCGGACAGCAGCCTTCCGGTGCAGCGCATTATGCCCGCACGAAGTGGCGAAGAAGTGTGCGTGTTCCGCCGCGACGACGGCCGCGTGACCATCGTGCACGTGATGAACTGGGCAGAGGGAATCCGCGTGGACGGCGTACCCATGACCGATGCACTGGCCGCCAGCATTGGCGACACGGCCGGCCGCTTCACGGTAGCGCTGGCGGATCACCGCCGGCCGCCCGTCGACACGGGACATCACTGGGACGCCCTGAACATGGGGAAGTCGTTGGACGACATGATTGCGGGATTAGCGGGAACCGAGGCACGCGACCTCGTCATTCGTGCCCGCGCACTCTACGCGGCTCAGGTGGAACCCGTCCTGGCCGACCTTCCCCGCCAGTGCGTGCACCACGACATGCACGACTTCAATCTGCTGGTGTCGTCGGACAACACCGAACAGGTTGCGGCCATATTGGATTTTGGCGACACCACCTGGGCGCCCCGTGTGGCCGAGCTCGCGGTGGCCGCGGCATATGCGGCGCGGGCTACGTCGCACCCCGTGCGCACGCTGGGCATCGTGACCGATGCCTATCAACGCCACGTGGACCTTTCGCTGACAGAGCAGCAGTTGATTGGCCCGCTCGCGTGCGCACGACTGGCCTTGAACCTGGCCACCTGGACAGTCCGAGGCACGACCCGCACCGATTCGTATGCCGCCGATCGGTCGGCCGCATCGTTGCCGGCGCTTGCGGCGCTTCTTGCCGAATTCTGTGATTAGGTTCGTGCCATCGCGCTAATTTCGGACTCGAATTGGGCCAGCACCTCCGCGGACACCGTTGACCGAGTTTCGCCAATTGCCCAGACGTAGTCAGCTGTGGTGGGCCCATTCACATCCGTCGCGCCTCCGTACACTGCGCTTTCCAGTGCACGCTGCGACGCCTTGCGTGCCGCGAACTCGATATCGGCGGGCGTGAAGCCATCGGTTCGATCGACCAGTGCAGAGATATCAATCTGTGCTGCTGCTGACGGCGGAATGTAACGCTGCCAAATGGCCCACCGCGCAGCGCTGTCGGGAAGCCCAATCGGCACGACGTAGTCGAATCGGCCGTGTCGCAAAAAGGCGGGATCGAGTGCCGTGACAAAGTTCGTTGCGCACATCAAAAGTCGCCCCGGCTTCTCACGAAACGCGGGAATGAGTTTGAGCAGTTCGTTGGTGACACCCTGCGTGGGCGAGGGCGGATCCCCGGCGCGACGAGCCGCAATCTCTTCCACCTCGTCGATGAACACCACAACGTTGTCGAGCTCGGCCACCCGATTGAAGGTTTCACGCAGGCCATTGGCAATTCCACCCGGTTCCCCCGCCAGTCGTGATGCAAAGATTTCGACGAACGGCCAATTCAAACGCGAGGCGACGGCCTTCGCGAACGTGGTCTTTCCTGTTCCCGGAGGGCCGAACAGCATGATGGCCTGTGGTGGCCGCACACCGAATTGTTCGGCCAAACCCGCGTCCGAGAGTGGCAACACCAAACGGCGCTCGAGTACCTGCTTTTCGTCACCCATTCCCGCAATGCGATCCCACAAATCACGGGGCAATAGCCGGCCCCCAACATCGTTGAGTATCGCGCGTTCCTTATCGCTAATGGGTATCTCGCGTTCGAAATAGTTCAAGTGTCGCCGGTGGGCGAAACCCGATTTCTCGAGCACACCGGTTTGCGACTGGCTGTCATTGACCAACACCGACACCTTAGTCAGACCGCCTTTGGCCATCGATTCTTCGAGGTTCGCCAGCAGTGTGCGGCCGATCCCCTGCGACTGGCAGCGAGCGAAGACGGCGAAAAACACAATCCATCCCTGTTCATGGGCCGCGCGACCAACGGCAATCCCCGTGATGCCCGAATCGTCATACGCCACGACGGCATGATCTTTCTCGCACGAGCCCAAGACCTCGGCCAGCGAATAGACCGGTTCGTGGCCGGCCGCACGCACCTCATCCCAGAGGGCAAGGACCGCGTCGGTGTCGGCGTGATGAAACGGACGATAGCGAATATTCATCGCAGGACCAATCTGTCGAAAGTACAAGGGAAGCCCGTCCGGAAGGTTTGTGGGGCTTGTCCTCGACAGTGGTTGCGCCGAGCAGGTCGTGGTGGAGTGCTGTGACGCCATCGTATGTCACACGGACACGGTTCGTAAAGGCCTGGGGACTTAAACTATTCGAAGTGGCCGGGGGGATGCACGGCCTGGATTTCGCCGGGAAGCGGTTTACGGCGCGACGGCCACTCCACAATTAGCATCGCGCTGAACATGATCAGGCCGCCAATGAGGGTGCGGATTCCCAGCGTTTCCTGCCCCGACAACACCGCGAGGCTGGCGGCCCACGGCACCTCGGCCGTCAGGATGATGGCCACTCGAGACGCATCCATGTGCGCCTGTGCCCAGGTTTGCAACATGAACCCAATGGCGGTGGCAAAGACGGCGGTAATGACCACGGCGACCCACACGCTGGGCTCGGGTGGTGGCTGGTATCCGTCGGCAGCGGCAAGTCCACTGGTGACCACCGCGGTGACGATCAACTGCATGGTGGTCAGCGCATAGGTGTCGGTTCCGGGACTCCACTTACCCAACGCCACAATGTGCAGGGCAAACAGCAGGGCGCTCAGCACCACCCACAGTTCACCGACCCCAATTCCCGCCGGCGTCAGCGCAATGACGGCCAACCCCACCAGTGCCAGTCCCGCAGCGAACAGCAGCTTGCCGTTCAGCTTCTGGCGGAAAATCAGCCACGCCAGCACGGGCGTCAATACGACATAGAGGCCCGTCAGGAATCCAGTAATGGCTGCGGTCGAGTAATCCAACCCGATGGTCTGTGTGACATAGCCAAACGCCAAAAACAGTCCGGTAATACCGCCGGTGATCCACATTTTCTTGGTGAACAGCAGCACGGTCTTGGGGCGAATGGCAATGAGAAGCGCGGCGGCCAGCACGAAGCGCGTGGCCAGGAAGTCGGGAACTGGCTGCAGGGTAATGGCGTCTTCCATCAGAACAAACGATCCGCCCCAAAATGCGGTGACCGCAAAAAGCGCCAGAGTGGCGATTCGATTGCGGCGGGTATCGGCGGCGTTCATGGAAGAGGTCCTCTCGGTATCCGACCATCCTAGGGAAGCGGCCACACCACTGCGGGCAGGTCGCGCGCGACATTACGCCAGGAAGCCGCGAATCAACGAGGCGCTGCCCGACACGTGGTTTCGCATGGCTTCGGCCGCCGCAGCCGCGTTGCCCGTCAAAATCGCCATGACTATTTGTGCGTGCTGTTCGCTGGAGTGAGCGATGTTGGGCGATAACAGCGGGAATTCATTGAGAAGCTCGTTCACACGCATTCGTGATTGTGCAACGCCATTGACGAGCGTGGCCGAACCCGAAAGTTCGGCAATCAGCAGGTGCAGCCGCGAGTCCAGCCGACGGTAATCATCGGCCGAGGCCTCGCTGGTTTCGAGGTGTGCGGTCCACAACAGGTCGCGGGATTCGCTGGATAACGGGTTGGTGGCGGCGTGATACGCGGCACCCGATTCCACAACCTCGCGGTACACCAGGACATCCAGGATTTCGTCCTTGGTGAAGTGGGGCCGGGACAGAAGTTCGCCGTCGCGACCCAACACCACGGGACCGGCGGGAATTGAATCAGCGATGAACGTTCCGCCGTATCGACCGCGCTTCACCACCAGGTATCCGGCATCGACCAGCGACGAGATGGCGTCGCGAACGGTATCGCGCGAAACCTCAAGCATCGCTGCCAGTTCGCGCTCGGGTGGAAGTTGATCGCCCGGCTGGGCTAAACCCAGTCGAATCGTTTGCAGCAAGCGCTCGACACATTCTTCAAACGCATTGCCGCCGCGGATCGGCGTCAGCAGCAGGTTTGTGGTGGCGAGGCCGAGCCCGGCCGGCTCATCAAGCAGACCGGGCTCGTCACCCACTTCGATGGCATCGCCGAACGGACCGGCATCGGGCCGGTTCTCGTTGTGTGCGTGTGTCATCGTGTTTCCCGCAGTTGATTTAGACCGGTGTGACGTAGGCGCCCGAGATGCCGCCATCAACCAGGAAGGTTGATCCGGTAATGAAGGACGAGTCGTCTGACCCCAGGAATGCCACGGCCGCGGCCAGTTCCTCGGGCTTGGCGAAACGGCCGATGGGAATGTGTACCAGGCGGCGCTGTGCGCGCTCGGGGTCCTTGGCAAACAGTTCCTGCAGAAGCGGCGTGTTCACGGGGCCAGGGCAAAGCGCGTTGACGCGGATTCCCTGACGGGCAAACTGAACACCCAGCTCGCGGCTCATGGCCAGCACGCCACCCTTCGATGCGGTGTACGAGATTTGCGAGGTTGCGCTTCCCATGACAGCCACGAACGATGCCGTGTTGATGATCGACCCGCTGCCCTGCTTGACCATGTGGCGCAGTGCTGCACGGCAGCACAGGTACACGCTCTTCAGGTTGACGTCCTGCACCTTCTGCCACGCGGGCAGCTCGGTGGTTTCAATCGAGTCGTCTTCGGGGGGCGAAATTCCCGCGTTGTTGAAGGCAATGTCGACGCTGCCGTACACCTTGAATGCGGTGTCGAAGAGGTTGTTCACCTGGTCTTCGTCGGTCACGTTGACCTGCACGAAAAGCCCGCCAACTTCGGCGGCTGCAGCCTCGCCCGTTTCGGGGTTCATGTCACCGATCACGACGGTGGCACCTTCTGCGGCGAAGCGCTTGGCGGTGGCAAAACCGATGCCGCTGGCGCCGCCAGTGATCACCGCGACCTTGCCCGCCATGCGCTGGGTCAGGTCGATTTTCTCGATACTCATTGTTTCTCCTTACTGGGTGGGGCCGAGCTAGTCGGTGGTAATAAAAACGTTCTTTTCTTCGGTGAAGTGCAGAGGCGCGTCCGGGCCCAATTCGCGGCCGAGTCCGGATTGCTTGAATCCGCCGAACGGAGTGTTGAAGCGTACCGACGAGTGTGAGTTCACCGAGAGGTTGCCACTCTCTACTCCACGCGAGACGCGCAGGCCCTTGCCAATGTCGCGCGTCCAGATGGATCCCGACAGCCCGAATTCGGTGTCGTTTGCCAGCGCGATGGCATCGGCTTCGTCGTCGAAGGGAACGACCGCCACGATCGGCCCAAAAATCTCGTCGGTCATGCAGCGGTCGGTGCGCGAGTCGGGAAGCACCACGGTGGGGGCGAACCAGAAGCCGGGCCCTTCCGGTGCGCTGCCGCGGAATGCAACGTTGGCGCCGTCCAAGTATTCGGACACGCTGTCGTGATGAGCGCGGGACACCAGCGGCCCCACCTCGGTTGCCTCATTACGAGGATCGCCCACGACGACACCCTTGACGGCGGGCTCTAAGAGTTCCAGGAACCGGTCGTATGCGCTGCGCTCCACCAGAATTCGGCTGCGGGCACAGCAATCCTGGCCCGCATTTTCAAAGACGGAATACGGCGCCGTCGCAGCGGCCTTTTCCAAATCGGAATCGGCGAACACGATGTTGGCACTCTTGCCGCCCAGTTCGAGAGTGACACGCTTGATCTGGTCGCTCGCGCCACGCATGATGCGCTTGCCCACTTCGGTAGAACCCGTGAAGACGATCTTGCGTACGTCCTCGTTCGTGACGAACCGTTCGCCCACAACCGAACCCTTACCCGCGATGACCTGGAACAGGCCCTCGGGAAGTCCCGATTCCAGAGCGAGTTCGCCCAGGCGCAGGCTAGAGAGCGGGGTCCATTCGGCGGGCTTGAGGACGACGGCATTTCCTGCGGCCAGCGCGGGGGCGAATCCCCACGAGGCAATGGTCATGGGGAAGTTCCACGGAGTAATGATGCCCACCACGCCCAGGGGCTCGTTGAAGGTGATGTCGATGCCGCCGGCCACCGGAATCTGCTTGCCCAACAGGCGCTCGGGTGACGCCGAGAAGTACTCCAGCACGTTGCGCACGTGTTCGGCTTCCCATCGCGCCTGGCCAATGGGGTGACCCGAGTTGCGTACCTCGAGCGCCGCCAGGGTTTCGATATCGGAATCCACGGCCGCGGCAAAGTTGCGCAGCGCCTTGGCGCGATCGGCGGGCGTCATGGCCGCCCACACCTTCTGCGCCTTCTTCGCGGCGGCAATCGCGCGATCGGTGTCTTCGATCGAGGCGTGCTCGATCGTTTCCATCGCTTCTTCCGTTGCGGGGTTAATCAGGGTGTAGCTCATGCGTTTCTCCTTGCCGTGCGGGCTGCGGCTATTAGACCATCGAAGAGGCGGCCGTCGTTCAGCGTCTGTTCGGGGTGCCACTGCACTCCGATTCCGAATGTGGCGCCCTCGACTTCGATTGCTTCAATGATTCCGTCGTCACTGCGCGCGACAACGCGCAGACCCTCGCCCACCGCATCGATCGCTTGGTGGTGGTACATCGCGCCGGTGACCGTGTCGCCCACCAGAGCGCCCAGCGCAGAATCCGCATCGACATCAAGTTCACCGATGGTGAATTCGCCGCCGCCCTTTTGGTACTTGTTCGACCCCACCACATCGGGCAGGTGCTGGATCAGGGTACCGCCCTGATGCACATTAAGAATCTGGGATCCTCGGCAAATTGCCAGCAGCGGCAGGTCGCGGCGCAGGGCCTCGGCAATGAGCGCATCTTCCAGAATGTCGCGACGCGTGTCGGGCTGGTCGGTGTGTTCACCGGGTTCTTGTCCGTAGCGTTCGGGGTCAACATCGCGACCGCCACACACAATCAGACCATCGAGGCTCGACAGCACCGCGGCGGCGGATTCCGCATCGAACGGCTGCGGTGGCACGACCACGGCAATTCCGCCCGCGTTGGTCACGCCGTCAATGTATACACCGGGCAGGAACACGGCATCGGTATCCCACACACCCGACACCGCGCGTTGGCGGTATGACGTCAGGCCGATGACGGGTTTCTTAGAGTCGTTCGAAGCCACGGAAGCGCTCCCAGTCGGTGATGGCGGCGTCATAGGCGGCGATCTCTACGCGGGCGTTGTTCACGTAGTGATCGACAACCTCGTCGCCGAAGGCCGCGCGGGCGATGGCCGACTTCTCGAACAGGTCGGCCGCCTCACGCAGGGTGGCGGGAACGTGGGGCTTGTCCGAGTTATAGGCGTTGCCCGTCGTGATCGCTTCCAATTCCAGCTTGTTCTCGATGCCGTACAGTCCAGCGGCAATCAGGGCCGCGGTTGCCAGATACTGGTTCACATCGCCACCCGGCACGCGGTTCTCGACGCGCATTCCGTGACCTTGGCCCACCACGCGCAGTGCACACGTACGGTTGTCCAGTCCCCACGCGATAGCGGTGGGGGCGAACGATCCCGCCACATAGCGCTTGTATGAATTGATGTTGGGAGCGAAGAACAGCGACAGTTCGCGCATTGCGGCAATCTGTCCTGCCAGGAAGTGGCGGAACAGGTCGCTCATGCCGTGTTCCTTGGACTTGTCGGCGAACACGGCCGAACCGTCTGTGCCGCGGAACGAAATGTGAATGTGGCAGGAGTTGCCTTCGCGTTCGTTGAACTTTGCCATGAAGGTGATGGCCTTACCGTGCTTATCGGCAATCATCTTGGCGCCACTCTTATAAATGGAGTGGTTGTCGCAGGTCGTCAGCGCAGTGTCATACCGGAAGGCGATTTCCTGCTGGCCGAAGTTGCATTCGCCCTTGACGCCCTCGCAGTACATACCCGCGGCGTCCATCGACACGCGAATGTCGCGAAGCAGAGGTTCGACTCGCGTCGATGCCAGCAGGTCGTAGTCCACGTTGTAGTCGGTGTTGGCCTGCAGGTTACGGTATCCCTTGGCCCACGCGCCGCGATACGTTTCGTCGAACACAATGAATTCCAACTCGGTGCCCACATAGGGGACCATGCCCTGCGCCTCGAGTTTGGCCATTTGAGCCTTCAGTACATCGCGCGGTGCCTGCACAACGGGCGTGTGATCCAGCCAGGTGAGGTCGGCCATGACCAGCGCGCTGCCGGGAAGCCAGGGCGCAAGGCGCAGCGTGCTCAGGTCGGGAATCATTGCCATGTCGCCATAGCCGCGTTCCCACGACGAGATCTCGTACCCGTCGACGGTATTCATGTCGACATCGACGGCCAACAGGTAGTTGCAGCATTCCGCGCCGTGCGCGATGGTGTCTTCCACGAAAAGCCGGGCGGCAACGCGCTTGCCCACAAGGCGGCCCTGCATGTCGGTGAAGGCGAGGACAACGGTGTCAATCTCGCCGTCAGCGACCAACTGACGCAGAGTCTCGGGAGTGATGTAACCAGTGTTCTGTGACATTGCAATTCCTCTTCTTTGAGGTTGGATTTCCAACCATTAGACCACACCAGGGAAAACCTGTCTATCTGTTTACCAACTATTCACTAATAAATACGCGAAAAGATTTCGCGCGGGTAAAAATCGGCGTAACAAGAAATTCATCTAAAGGTAGTTACAAATGACCTTAAAAGGGCTACAGTCAGAACAACAAACCAGTTCACACAGTCGTGAACGGCGGCTCGCGCCTCTGTTCCGGCCCAATTAAAAGGAAGAACAGGATGTCCAAAGACACTCTTAAAGTCTCGGGCGTGACATACACGACCGCAGACTCTGACTACTTCGAAAAGCGCCAATTGCAGAGAGCCGCCGGTGTTGTCGGTCTCTGGGGCCTGGCCGTCGCCGCTGTTATCTCGGGAGACTTCTCGGGATGGAACTTCGGCCTGGAATCGGGCGGCTTCGGCGGATTGCTGATCGCCTTCGGTGTTCTTATCGTCATGTACTACGGTTTGATCTTCTCGATCGGTGAAATGGCGGCCGCAATGCCGCACACGGGTGGAGCATATTCATTCGCTCGTGCCGCCATGGGACCGTGGGGTGGTTTCATCACCGGTCTTGCCGAAACCATCGAATATGTCGCCACTACCGCGGTGATTGTGTACTTCTCGGCGATGTACGCCGACGGCGTCACGAGCGAACTGCTGAACTTCACGATGCCGATGTGGGCGTGGTGGATCGTTCTGTACGTAGCCTTCATCGCACTGAACACCGCGGGTGCCGCGATCTCGTTCAAGTTCGCCGTTGTTGTCTCGATCCTCTCCATCGGTGTGCTGCTGGTGTTCTCGGTCATGGCACTGGCATCGGGCCTGTTCTCGTGGGACAAGCTGTTCGACATCGTCCCGAACCCCGAGGTCGTGGGTGCCACCGAATTCCTGCCGCAGGGCTGGATGGGTGTGCTGTTCGCAATTCCGTTCGCCGTATGGTTCTTCCTCGGTATCGAGGAACTGCCTCTGGCTGCCGAAGAAGCACACAACCCCGTCAAGGACATTCCCCGTGCCGGTCTGTGGGCACGCACCACCCTGATCATCACCGGTCTGCTCGTGCTGTTCCTCAACACCGGTATTCTCGGCGCTGACGCCACGAAGGGCTCGGGCGAGCCTCTGCTGGATGGCTTCCGTGCCATGGTCGGTGACGGTTGGGCTGCTGTTCTGGGAATCTTCGCGCTGATTGGCCTGTTGGCGTCACTGCAGGGCATCATGTTCGCTTACGGTCGCAACATGTACTCGCTGTCGCGTGCGGGCTACTACCCCAAGATGTTGTCCCTGACGGGCAAGCGCCAGACGCCGTTCCTTGCGCTGCTGGTGGGTGGAGTCATTGGCTTCGTTGCGCTGGTGGCGATTGACGCACTCACGGCAATTGACGAGGACGGTGCCGGCGCCGTTGCTGGTGCCATCGTGCTGAACATCGCGGTGTGGGGCGCCATGTTGGCGTACCTCATGCAGGCAATCTCGTTCATCATCCTGCGCAAGAAGTTCCCCAACGCTAAACGTCCCTACAAATCCCCCTGGGGCCTGTTCGGTGCATGGTCTGCTCTGATCATTGCATCGGTCACGTTTATCGGCTTCCTGTTGAACTCGATCTTCCTTCCCGCGATCTACGCAATCATCGCGGTGTACGTGGTCATGCTCGTGATCTTCGCCCTGTGGGGTCGTCACCGCCTGATCCTGTCGCCCGAGGAAGAATACGCGGTCTCGGGTGGCCTTCACGGCGACCCGCAGAAGGAAGGCTACGGCGGAAAGGTCGAAGCTGACATTCTGGCAACCGACGGCGTCGACGGTCAGAAGTAACACTCTCTGTCCTTGAGAATGGCGGCGGGGCTTGGGAAACCAGGCCCCGCCGTTTCTGTTGAGTCCGTGTGAAAATTCGGGATGTGCGCGAACGCGCAGCGCCACGAGACCGCGCGTCCGCCACAGATGCCACCGACTTCGGTATTGTCAGAGGGTGTCTACTCTGAATATCGCCCCCGAAGTCGCACTCGCCATGGCCGAAGGCCGCCCGATTGTTGCGCTGGAATCCACCATCATTTCGCACGGTCTTCCGCGCCCGCGTAACCGCGAGGCGGCGCAGGAATTTGAATCGATTCTGCGCGATCTGGGCGTGACGCCCGCAACGGTCGCCGTGATTGACGGCATTCCCACAGTGGGTTTGGATGCCGAGGGACTGGCAACGATTGCCGACAAGGATATTGCCAAGGCATCGGTCCGTGATTTGCCGATTCTGATGGCCAAGGGCCTCAGTGGCGCAACGACGGTGGCCGCAACGGCCCATATCGCTGCACGTGCCGGCATCCGCGTTTTCGCGACAGGCGGTCTGGGCGGAGTCCACCGAGGCGCCAGCGACACCTTTGACGAATCCGCCGACCTCTCCACTCTCGCCGACGCCCGCATTACCGTTGTGTCCGCGGGTGTGAAATCTGTGCTGGACATCCCGGGAACGCTCGAGCGCCTCGAGACACTGTCGGTCCCCGTGATCGGCTATGGCACCACTGCATTCCCCGCCTTCTGGTTGCGCGAATCCGGATACACGCTGGACTGGGCAGCCGAAAACGGCACCGAAATTGCGGCCATCATGCGGGCGCACGATGACACCGCCGACCGCGGCGGAATTGTTGTCGCGAACCCCATTCCGCTGGATCAGCAGTGGGACCCGGCCGAACACGACCGCGTTTTGGCTCAGGCGTTTGCCGCAGCCGATGCGCAGGGTGTACGCGGCAAGGCCGTCACGCCGTTCCTGCTGGGATACATCGTCGAGGCATCGGGCGGTCGTTCACTCGAGGTCAACCTCGATCTGGTGCGTAACAACATCCGCGTTGCCGCCGAAATTGCCACCGCCTGGAGCGCACTGACGCGATGAGCGATCGCATCCTCGTCATCGGTGATGTCATTGACGACATCATTGTGATCCCCGGCCGGCCCATTCGCCACGACACCGATACCCCCGCCTCGATTTCACGTCGTGCGGGTGGTTCGGCGGCGAACACGGCGGCTTGGCTGGGTTTCGCGGGCGCGGATGTTGATTTCTTTGGCTGCGTGGGTCTGGCCGATCTGGCACGCCACGAACACGAACTCACGCAATTTGGTGTGACAACCTATCTGAATCCCGACGAGGTTCACCCCACCGGCACCATCGTGATTTTGGTCGAGGGCGAAGCTCGCACCATGTTGACCGATCGCGGTGCCAACATTGTTCTCGATCTGGATCAGGTTCCCGATGCGCTGCTGCGGCAATCGCGTTTCGTGCACCTCACCGGCCACACCGTGCTCGATGCACCCAAGCGCGAGGCCATCTCGCGGCTGATTGCCCGTGCGCATGACGCAGGAGCACGTGTGTCGATCGACCCCGCCTCGGCCGGTTTCATTGACGACTTCGGCGTGGACACCTTTCTGGGTCTGATCGCGGGCGCCGATATTCTGCGGCCCAACGAGGACGAGGTCACGGTGTTGTCGGGCCTCTTGGAGCCACAGGCGGCCAGTGAAAAACTAACCGAACTGTTTCCCTTGGTCGTTACCACGTTGGGCAAGGCCGGCGTGATTATCGCCGAGCGCGGAAAACCCACCATTCGTTTTGCGGGCGAACCCGTGCAGGTCGTCGATCCCACCGGAGCCGGTGACACCTTCAACGCCGGATTGCTGGCGGGACTTGCGCGCGGATTATCCGCCGAGGACGCTGCCCATCAGGCGGCGCGCCTGGCGGCCTCGGGCCTTAAGGATGTTGGGGCGCGGCCGGTTCACGCATAGCTTCGTATGCCGCCAGGGCTTCGGTGCGGCTTGTGGCCAGGTTGATGATCGGTTGGGGATACGACGAGGTTCCCCACTCGGGAATCCAGGTGCGGCGATACACCGCATCTCCATCGAATTTCTCGGCCTGCAGTTCCGGGTTGAACACGCGGAAATACGGGGCGGCGTCATAGCCGCTTCCCGCCACCCACTGCCACGACGCCGGATTGCTGGCCTCGTCGGCATCAACCAAGGTGTCCCAGAACCACTGTTCGCCGATGCGCCAGTCGATTCCCAGGTTCTTAATAAGGAACGAGGCCGCCACCATGCGCACGCGGTTGTGCATTGTGCCACTCACCCACAGTTCGCGCATTCCGGCATCAACAAGTCCGATGCCTGTGCGGCCCTGCTTCCATGCGCGCAACCGCGCCTGTGACACCGGCTTCCAGGGGAACGCATCCCATTCGGGTTTGAGGTTTCGCGTGGAAATATCGGGGTTCATGAACAGCTGGTGGTACGAGAACTCGCGCCAGCCCACCTCGGAAAGGAATCGATCCGCGTTCTTGTCCAGTGCGGGTCCCGCCGCCAGTTTCGTTTGGTGCCACACCTGGTACGGGCTGATTTCGCCGAATCGCAGGTGAGGACTGAGGTGGCTGGTGCTGGGAACACCCGGTTCGTCGCGACGGTGATACAGCTCGAGGCCGTTCGCCAGAAAGTCGTTCAGTCGCTCGTGCGCCCCCGCCTCGCCGGGTGTCCAATGCGTGGGGAAGGTGTCGGCCCAGTCCCGCGTGGGCAGCAGCGCCCAATCGGCCAGATCGTCGCTGGCAGGACGCGTCGCTGGTGCGGGAATCGATGCCGGCGCATCCCACGGCAGGCGGGGGGAGTGCTGGTTCAGATAGGCCTTCCAGAACGGCGTGAAGACCTTGAAGGGCTGGCCGCCCTGGGTCTGATGCGACCACGGGTCGTGCAAGAGGTTGGCCGTGAATGACTGCGCCGTCACGCCAGATTCTGTGAGGCTCGACTTCAGATCGGCGTCAATCGCTCGGTTCGCGCCGTATCGACGGTTCCAGAACACTGCGCCGGCGTTGGTTTCGGCAACAAGGGCGGGGATGACCGCGCGGGCCGCGCCTCGGCGCAGGATTAGCCGGGAGCCCAACGACTCGGTTTCGGCGCCAAGGGCGGTCAGGCTGTGGTGCAGCCACCACCGTGACGCCGCACCCAAGGGTCGGATTTCGGGGGAATCGTGGTCCAAGACGTACACCACAATGACGGGTTCGCCGCGATCGAGTGCGGCACAGAGCGCAGGGTTGTCGCTGACGCGCAGGTCGTCGCGAAGCCAAACAATGCTGGGAGATGACATGGTGCCTCCTGTTAGAAGGCGTCGATACCGCGCCCCTGGCCAAACTTGATGGTGACATCGGCATGGCGGTCGAAACGGTATCCCACGCCTCGAACCGTTCGCACGATGTCGTCGAACGGTTCCAGTTTCGCACGAAGCCGGCGCACGTGAACATCGATGGTGCGCGAGTTGGGCTGATCGGTGTCGCCCTCCTGCCACAGGTCGCGCACGATGTCGTCGCGGTCGACCGTCTGGCCTTCACGAAGCACCAGATACTGCAGAAGCTCGAATTCCTTGAATGTCAGTGGTGCGGTCTCGTTATTCAGAATCACGCGCTTGCGGGAAATATCGATAATCACGCCCTGCTCGGCGGGCTTGGGCTTGGGCGGCAGCAGCGTGGCAACGGCGGCCGGGTCGCGCAGGGCCAGTCGAACAATATCGAGGTCGCGACCGCGCTGTCCCGCGGGGGCAAACGCCACGGCAGCATGCGATTCCGCGTTGGGCGCCAATTCGGTGAGACGTGCCTTTAGCGCAAGCACTATGTCCGAGATGGTGGTGTCGTTCGCCGCGGCCTTCAGTTCATCGATTCCGACGTACAGCGCAAAGCCACGCGGTTCCGCGGGGCTGGTGGGCTGAGCATCGGTCATGGCTCAATGCTAGGGCGTTTAGCCAACAACACCGTAAAGTCGGTCGCCCGCATCGCCCAGTCCGGGCACGATATAGCCGTTTTCGTTGAGTTTCTCGTCCAATGCGCCCAGCACCAAGGTTACGTTTCGTTGCGCCACGGCGGCGCGAACGGCCTCGACGCCTTCGGGGGCACCTAACAGACACACGGCAATGACTTCGCTGGCGCCTCGGTCGAACATGTAATCAATGGCGGCAATCAGCGATCCGCCGGTGGCCAGCATGGGGTCCAGCACGAACACCTGACGGCCTTCGAGGTTGTCGGGCAGGCGCTCGGCGTACACGCTGGGCTCCAGGGTTTCCTCGTTGCGTACCATGCCCAGGAACCCGACCTCGGCGGTGGGAACCAGGCGCACCATGCCCTCGAGCATTCCCAGGCCCGCACGCAGAATCGGCACAACAAGGGGGCGGGGCTCGGCAATGCGAACACCCGTCGTTGCGGTCACCGGAGTTTCGATGTCGTACGGAACAACGCGCACGTCGCGCGTGGCCTCGTAGGCCAAGAGAGTGACGAGTTCGTCGGCCAGCGAGCGGAACACCGGCGACGGGGTGTTCTTGTCACGCAACACGGTGAGCTTGTGGGTGATGAGGGGGTGATCGGCAACGACAACTCGCATAGGCTCAATCTATCAACGAAGGAGGCACCGTGAAGGCGACGGACGCAGATGAGCGCGCGATGCGTGCGGCGCTGGTGGTAGCCAAACGGGCGCTGGATTCCGGCGATGTTCCCGTGGGTGCTCTCGTTCTCGACGCCTCGGGGGCCGTCATCGCCAGTGGATTCAACGAGCGCGAATTGACGGGCGACCCCACCGCGCATGCCGAGATTGTGGCGTTACGCCGGGCCGCACAAGAGACGGGGAACTGGAATCTGTCCGGTCACACCCTGGTCGTGACTCTTGAACCCTGTGTCATGTGCGCCGGAGCTATCTTGTCGTCTCGCATTTCGCGCGTGGTGTTCGGCGCTTGGGACGACAAGGCGGGGGCAGTGGGTTCTGCGCTGGATGTGCTGCGCAACCCGGCACTGCCCATCCGGGTGGAGGAAGTAGTGGCCGGAGTCCTCGCCGAGGAAACGGCGGGACTCCTGACCGACTTCTTTGCTGCGAAGCGCTAGTAGCCCCAGATGTCGCCGCTCCAGATGACGGCGATCGCCACATCGAGAAGAGCGAAACCACCGGCAGCGTGGAAGAACGGCTGCAACTTTGCTTCGCCCTTCTTCTGGCGCAGGTTTCCAATGATGGCAGCGATCAGCGCGGCGGCGACCAGAACGGTCTTGATGCCGATCTTCGCGTTGTTCACGTCTTCGTCCAGCGCATACTTCATGCCCACCAGAACGACGCCGGTCGCCAGCTGAACAGCGGCACCCACAACCATCCAACCGAAGGGGAAGTTCGTTTTGGTCTTCATGTTTGCGATAAACAGACCCACCAACAGGGCCAAACCGACGAAGTGAACAACGAGCGTGATGCCCTTAACAAGTTCCAGTGTGTTCATGATGTACTCCTCTGAAATGGCCGACTCTGGCCTGCATCGTCACCCTACACTGATAAGCATGGAAACCACCGTGACCCTCGCATTCCTTGGTACAGGCTCGATGAATGGGGCCATTCTGCAGGGCATTGTGCGTGACGGAACGGTGGCGGGTGCCGTTCGAGCAACGACACGAACCGAGGCCACGGCCGCGGCGCTCGCGGGCGGAATCGTGCAGGCGCGGTCGGTGGAATCCGATCCGCAGGCGAACCGCTGGGCCGTTACCGGAGCCGATGTCGTCGTGTTGGGTGTCAAGCCCGCGGGTATCACCGACCTTCTGGCCGATATTCGTGACGCACTGTCGCCCACGACACTAATTATTAGTGTGGCGGCGGGCGTGACCCTGGACACCATGCAATCGGTTGTCACAAACCCCGTCATTCGCGCGATGCCCAACACTCCCGCACTTGTGGGACTGGGTGTCACGGGTCTTGCTGCTGGCGCAGGCGTGAGTGCTGCCGATACGGCCATCGCACGCCGTGTATTCGAAACCGTGGGCTGGGTGCTGGAGCTTCCGGAATCGCAGATCGATGCCCTGTCAACGATCTCGGGTTCAGGCCCCGCCTATGTCTTCCACGCGATTGAACAGTGGACTGTGGCTGCCCAGAACATGGGATTTGCGCGCGACGATGCCCGCAACCTCGTGGAACGCACCTTTATTGGCGCTAGTGCCTTGCTGGCAGAATCCGATGCCGAGCCCGCAGAACTGCGCCGCCGCGTGACCAGCCCCAAGGGCACCACCGAGCGCGCAATTGCGGTGCTCGACCAGGCGCAACTGGACGAAGTCTTCACCGCAGCCGCCCGCGCCGCATTGGCCCGTGCCGCCGAGATTGCTGCGGAAAACTCTGCGCGATAACATCCCGATTTGCTGATGTTCAGTCGCTAATTCGCAGAGCGTCCGCTAGGGTGAGTTTAACTCACGAGAGGATGTGCGCCATGATCCATCGGACCCGGATTGCGGCGGTATTCGTAGTGCTGACAGGCATCTGGAAGACTGCAATGTTCTGGGGGTTGTTTGCATTCCCTTCGTTGCCATATCAAAAAGTGGACTGCTTCCCGGCGTTAACTGATGCGGTGTATCCAAATGACCGTGAATCGGTAGGGTCAGGGGTAAATGCCGAAGCACTGGGATCCGTCGTCCCCGGTACGGTCTGTGGGAGCTCAGCGCTCGAACTAGGGACTGGATTCGAGTCGCCCTACATTCACACCATTCATCCCGAGTATTCGGGGCTGTTTGTGGTTGCTGCGGTCATAGTCGCGGCTTTTGCTACATGGATGTTTACACGATTCCGGAGGGAGCCTGCGCGCGCGATTGCGGTGTTCGTGGCAGGTTTCATTGCCCAGATAGGGGCGATGGTTGCATTAACTGTCTGGGATGCTGCGCGAATCGCTCAAGAGTATGGCGCCGATTGTGTTACCTGGGTCTTGCCTCCCTCAGCGTTTGGCCAGTTTCCTGCAAGCGAGTTGGTGGTCATATCGAGCGGCTGCTCTGCTAACGCGTTTTACAAGGGCATCCTCATGATCTCGTTGGACCCCACGCCGGCCGCAATTATTGCCGGCGTCGCACTCGCAATTGCCGTCGTGTTGGCGTGGAAGGGTACACACCGAATCGTGGGGGCAAACACTTATGCGGCGTAGGGCTGGTTCATAGAAAACATCAAGGGTGCGGGGCGATTCTCGAAACATCAACCCACAGAACACCCGAAAGGTGAACCTCATGGCAAAGAAGATTGAGAACTTCGACAACGAGGCGAACGAGCCCGTAGCCGCACAGAATAACGCGAATGCCGTGGACGACGAAGCAGCCGAGGCTGTTGCCGACGACACGACCGCGGCCGAATCCACCCCGACCAAGCCCACGCCTCGTGCCCAGCGCGCATGGCTGAAGCCCGTGGGAATCGCGGCCGCATCGGTCCTGGCATTGGGTCTGGCGTTTGGTGCCGGCGCCGCTGCCGGAAAGTTCATCGCGCCGCCCGCCGGCGCCGCTGGCGTGGGACACATCGATGGTTTGGGGGGTCACCCCGACGGTGATCGTCACGGTGATCGCGATGGTGACGGCCGCGGACAGCACGGCCCTGGTCAGTTAGGTGAACTGGAAGACGGCGGTACTGCAACGACCGACACCGACACCGATACGAGCACCACGAACCCCTAGGTTCCGCCGAAAGCTGCAAGCTAAAAATCCGAACAGGGTATCCCGCCGAGGGATACCCTGTTCTGTATGGATGGAATCTTCAACGTTCTGGCCGACTCGGTTCGCCGCGACATTCTGGTTACCCTGCGCAACGCAGCACCCGCCGATGTATCGGTGGGTGAACTGGTGGCCGCCGTCGGAACGACCCAGCCCACCGCCTCGAAGCATTTGAAGGTGCTGCGCGAGGCCGGGTTGGTGACCGTTCGCGAAGAGGGCCAACACCGCTTTTATCGCCTGAACTCCGATCCACTGGCCGCGGTCGAGGGCTGGGTGGGCGCGCTGAACACCGCGCCGATTGCCACCGTCGATGCCGCAACCGAACCGACTTCTGCATCGGGCCACGCGCCGAATTCGCCCGAAAATCCGGCCCGGATACTGCCCGATGCGGATTACGAGGGCCTGGGCCGCCAGTTGGGCCGGTTCGTTGCCGACCTCGTTCACGAGGCCCGGGGCGTGGCCGAAGCGGCCCAAAAAATTGTGACCGACACCACCCAGGTTGTCACGGAAAAGACCGGCGAAATCGCCGAACGCATCACCCGAATTCGCTAGGGGGAAACTTCGCGCCCAACTGTGGGCTAGACTTTTCCCTACATGTCAGTTCGCCGGCATCCGTGCCGGCTCGAATGAAGGTGTCCTATGGGTTCCGTCATCAAGAAGCGTCGCAAGCGTATGGCCAAGAAGAAGCACCGCAAGTTGCTTCGCAAGACTCGCCACCAGCGTCGTAACAAGAAGTAAGTCGCAAGACCGCAAAGCGCTAGGTTCGCCTAGCGCTTTTTGCGTTCCCCCACAATGTCCCAACCGGCCGCGCGCGCGTGCCTGCGCAATGCGGCATCGGGGTTGACGGCCACGGGATGCCCCACAGCGGACAACATGGGTAGATCGTTGATCGAATCCGAATAGGCAGAGCAGTCAGCCAGATCGATTCCGCGCTCGGCCGCCAGCCGGCGAATCGCCACAACCTTCAGTGGGCCGTGCAACGGTTCGCCCACCAGTCGGCCCGTTGCAATACCGCCTCGTTCTTCTACGACGGTTCCCAGCGCCCCGGTCAGTCCCAATTCGCGGGCGATGATTGCGCCCAAATCCTGGGGGCTGGCCGTAACAATCCAGACCTCGTCGCCGTGTTCCATATGTGCCTTCGCCCGCGCAACGGTCTGTTCCATGAGGCGCGGGCGAATGCCGCGCACAAAGGCGGTCTCGGCAATCGCACGAATTCCTGCGGCGGGTTGTCCGGCAATCAGCGCCAACCCGCGACCGCGTGCCGTGCGCATCTGTCCGGGGGTTTCGCCCACCAGGAGGAACATCAGCTGGTGCCACGCAAACCGGGCTACATCGGCCACGTGAATGTGCCCCGCGCGCCAGGCCGTCTTCGCCAATTGGTACATCGTGGAACCACGCACCAGGGTGTTGTCGACATCGAAGAAGGCAATCGCGGGGGTGTGCGAACCGTTCGAGGACATGACAGAAAGCATAGGCTGGAGCCATGGCGAATGTTCGTATTGAGCTTATCGACCGTCCCGGCTGTCACCTCTGTGACGACGTACGGGCGGTTATTGCCCAGGTGCTTCCCGAATTCCCGCACGCCGTTGTGACGGAAATCGATGTCGATTCCGACGACGCCTTGCGGGCAGAGTTCACGAACGACATTCCCGTGATCCGTATCAACGGTGTGGTCCACTCGCGGTGGCGCACCACAACCGCCGACCTTCGTGCGGCACTGACCAACGCAAAGGACCTCGCATGATTCAGCACACCGTCTTGTGGAAGACCATCGACATGACCCCGGCCGAACGTGCCGATTTCGAGGCGGAAAGCACGCGCCGCCTGAACGCCCTCGTGGGTGCTGTCCCCGGTTTGGTATCGGTGACGGCTCTGGCCGACGTTCGATCCACCGAGGGCAATTGGAACTTCGGGCTGGTATCCCTGCACGACTCCGCCGAGGCCCTGGATTCGTACCAGGTGCACCCCGACCACGTGTCGTTCGGTGGCTGGTTCAAGCCGTTCGTAACCGCTCGGGCCTGCGTCGACACGGAACTGTAACGGTGTGTGGGCGATACGCCTCGACGCTGGCGGGTGAAGAACTCGGCCGGTATTTCGCGGTCGATGAAATCGCCGATGTCGAACTGCGCCCCTCGTGGAACATTGCCCCCACCACCAGCGTGCCCATCATTGTGGAAAAGCGCGACGAGGCCCACACCCGCCTGTTGACGACGGCGCGATGGTCTCTTGTGCCGCCGTATGCCGAATCACTGACGCTGCCGTATCCAACTTTCAATGCACGCAGCGAGACCGTGTGTCACAAGCCCACCTTTCGCGCAGCCGTGGCACACCAGCGCGCGCTTCTTCCCGCCGATGGTTACTTCGAGTGGCACACCGAAGGACGAGCCCAAACTCCGTACTTCGTTCACCCCGATTCCGGACTGATTGCGTTTGCCGGAATTTATTCGTGGTGGCGTGAATCCGAATCCACGGACTGGGTGCTGACCGCCAGTGTTCTGACCATGCCCGCTGTTCCGGCCTTGGCCGACATTCACGACCGCACGCCCATGATGCTGGGCCCGGATGACTGGTCGTGGTGGCTGGACCGCGAGGCGACGGCCGATGACAGCTTTATGGCCGATGCCGTTGCGCGATCCATCCCCGTTGCCAATTCGTTGACATTCCACGAGGTGGCGCCGCTGCGGGGCAACGGCCCGGAACTGGTGCTGCCGGTTCGATAGGGCGGGTTTGTAGACTGGGCGCATGTCCGTGAATCCCGAACTTGTTGGCCGTGAATTCCCGCCGGTCGCCCCCTATCTGGTTGGCCGCGAAAAGGTGCGCGAATTCGCACGCGCGGTGTTCGCCACCAACCCCATTCACTTCGATCCCGAGGCGGCTCGCGCGGCGGGGTACACCGATGTCGTGGCCTCACCCACATTCCCCGTGGTGATCCAGGAGCACACGCTGGCGCAATTGCTGGCGGAACCCGATGCGAACATCGACTTCTCGCGCGTTGTTCACGGCGACCAGAAGTTCACCTACAGCCGTCCCGTTGTTGCGGGCGATGAGCTGACCGCCACTCTGTCGGTGCGTTCGGTGAAGACGACTGCCGGCTTTTCAATGGTGACGGCCGAAAGCCAGATGGTCGATTCCTCGGGTGATCACGTCGTGACGGCCGTGTCCACGCTCGTTGTTCGCGGAGAGGACTAATCATGCTGAACGGTCTTGTTGTCGGTGATGTTGTCGCCGAAAAGTCATACGACCTCGATCGAGGCTCGTTGGTTCGTTACGCGGGTGCATCGGGTGACTTCAATCCCATCCACTACCGCGACGATGTCGCACAGAGCGTGGGGCTTCCCGGCGTTCTTGCCCACGGAATGCTGACCATGGGGCTTGCCGTGCAGCCCGTTATGGAATGGCTGGGCGCACGCGGTCGTGTGATGGACTACGGCGTTCGATTCACTCGCCCCGTTCTGGTCGATCCCACGGACGGTGCCCGTGTGACGGTCGTGGCCAAGGTTGGCGCGTTGCTGGACGACGCCGCGCGCATCGATCTGACGGTCACCTACAACGACGAGACCGTGCTGGGCAAGGCACAGGTCCAGGTCGTATTCGACTAGTCCGCGCCTCATACCCGTATTTACATGACCGGCACGCCGCTTTCCGAACTGACCACCCTGGGGGTGGGAGGTCCCGCGAGTGAACTTGTCCAGGTATCTACGCGCGAGGAACTGGTCGCCGCGTTCCTCGATGTCAGTGCGGAACACGACGAGTGGCGCGTTTTGGGCGGCGGTTCGAACATCGTGGTGGCCGATGCCGGTGTGAATGCGCCGGTCATTCGAATCCGAACTCGCGGCATTGACGCCATGGATTCACCGCAGCCAGGAAAGGTGCGCGTGCGCGCCGAAGCCGGCGAGGGCTGGGACGACCTGGTGGCGTGGGCGGTCTCGAAGGGATTCGCCGGCCTCGAGTCGCTGAGCGGAATCCCGGGGACGGTCGGCGCAGCGCCCATTCAGAACATCGGCGCCTATGGCGCGGAACTGGCCGACACCCTGGTGTCGATCGAATGGCTGGATGAAAACACCGGAGAAATCGAGACCCTCAGTGCCACCGATCTGCAGCTGGGATACCGCACGAGCATTCTGAAGCACGGCGGGCGCCGCGGAATTGTGGTGTCGGTGCTTCTGGAATTGTCCACCGACATTCCCGCTGCCGAGTTGGCAGCGACCCGAGCCGAGGTACTGAAGGTGCGGGCCAGCAAGGGAATGGTGCTGTCCGATGACCCCGATTCCCGCAGCGCCGGCTCGTTCTTCATGAACCCCATCGTGCGCGAAACATTTGCGCGCGATCTGCCCGCGGATGCGCCGCGCTATCCCGTCGGCCACACCGAATCGGGCGAATCGTTGGTGAAGCTCAGCGCTGCCTGGCTGATCGACAACGCCGGAATCCGCAAGGGGTTCGCGCTGCCTGGAAGCAACGCGGCGGTGTCCAGCAAACACACTCTGGCAATCACCAACCGCGGCGGCGCCACCAGTGCGCAGGTATGGGAATTGGCCCGCTTTATCGAACTGCGGGTGCAGCAAACGTTCGGAATCAACCTGGTTCCCGAACCGTCGTACTGGAACTAACCGCGGCCGCGCCTCGAATCGCAGTATGAACTCGAGGCGCTCGCCACAGTTCTAGGCAAACAGCTTCTGCAGGCGCTGAATGCCTTCCAGAAGTTCGGCGTCGCCCAGGGCATACGAGAACCGCAGGTATCCGCTGGGGCCAAAGGCCTCACCCGGAACAACGGCCACATCGGCGTGTTCGAGGATGTAGTCGGCCAGTTCCAGCGAGGTGCTGATCAGTTGCCCGCCCCATTCGCGGCCCAGCAGACCGGTGACATCGGCGTACACATAGAACGCTCCGCCCGGTGCCGGCGAAACAAAACCGGGGATGCGGGCCAGTTCATCAAGCATCAGAGTGCGGCGACGAGCGAACGCCACCTTCATGTCGTCGACAACGCTCTGGTCGCCGGTCAGTGCGGCAATCGCGGCGCGCTGCGACACGTTAGACACGTTGCTGGACAGGTGCGACTGCAGGTTACTGGCGGCGGCGATGACGTCCTTCGGACCAACCATCCAGCCCACGCGCCAACCGGTCATTGCGAAGGT
Organism: Microbacteriaceae bacterium MWH-Ta3; assembly: GCA_003053925.1. Lineage (GTDB taxonomy): Bacteria > Actinomycetota > Actinomycetes > Actinomycetales > Microbacteriaceae > MWH-TA3. Next base: position 576,788 of record QBKD01000001.1, on the reverse strand, counting down.
CTTGGCCACACCGTTCACCAACACCACCTGGTCGGCCAACGCGGGCACGGCCTCGATGATCGACAGCGCACGCTGTCCGTCATAGGTCAGGTTCTGGTAAATCTCGTCCGAAATCACCCAAATGCCGTGCTCCAGAGCCCACTCGCCAATCGCGCGGGTCTGCGCCTCGTCGTACACCGAACCGGTGGGGTTCGAGGGGGACACGAACAGCAGAGCCTTGGTCTTGGGGGTGCGGGCCGCCTCCAGCTGATCGACGGTCACGCGGTAGCCGGTCTCGGCACCAGCGAAGACATCGACCATCACGCCGCCCGCCAAAGCAATGGCCTCGGGGTAGGTGGTCCAGTACGGCGCGGGAACAATGACTTCGTCGCCGTCATCAATCAACGTTTGGAATGCCTGGTACACGGCTTGCTTGCCACCGTTGGTCACAATCACCTGCGAGGCGTCAACCGCCCAACCGGAATCGCGTGCCGTCTTGTCGGCAATCGCCTGACGCAGTTCGGGCAAACCCGCCGCGGGGGTGTAGCGGTGGTTCTTGGGGTCGCGCGCGGCGTCCACCGCGGCCTCGACAATGTGTGCCGGGGTGGGGAAGTCGGGTTCGCCCGCTCCGTAGGAAATGATGGGGCGCCCAGCGGCCTTGAGGGCCTTCGCTTTGGCGTCCACCTTGAGGGTCGCAGATTCGGCAATGGCGCCGATGCGGCGCGAAACACGGGTACGAGGTTCAGTCACGCGTCTAGCCTACATTCCACTGTTTATCCCGCTTTGGAATTTCTTCGCGTACCGCATACACTTGACAACGGTGCGAAAACGCCATGATTTGCTGTGCCTGCACAGCCGTCGGAAGTTTCGCCCCTAGGGCGGTGGCTCAATTGGTAGAGCAGCGGTCTCCAAAACCGCAGGTTGCAGGTTCGAGTCCTGTCCGCCCTGCGAATGCCGAGTATTCGGCTTCACACCCACCCAACCGGAAGGCAGAGCAATGACTGAATCCCACGAGGACGTCGTCGCGAACGCACAGAGCGCCCGCGCCGAAAAGCGCGGACCCTTCGCTCGTCTCTCGCAGTTCCTGCGCGAGGTCGTGTCGGAACTCCGCAAGGTGGTCACCCCCACTCGTCGTGAACTCGTGACCTACACGACCGTTGTGCTGGTCTTCGTGATCATCATGATGGCGATTGTGTCGGGCCTCGACTTTGTGATTGGTTTGCTCACCGGTTTCGTCTTCGGTGATGGCACCTTCACCTGGGGAAGCTAACGGAATTAAGAGGACATATCGTGACTGAGAACAACACCCCTGACATTGACCTCGAAGACGTCGAGCCCGAAACCGATTCGGTGGAAGAAGCCGCCGTTCACGTTGTCGATGACTCCGAGGTGAACCTCGACGAGGCCCTCGAAGCGCTCGATTCCGCTACGGACGACGAGGCCGACGCCATCGTTGACGACGCACTCGACATCGATTCCGCCACCGAAGCCGCTGCTTCCGTTGCTGCAACCGACGATGAAGCCGTTATCGCCGAGGGCGACGACCCCTTCGCTGACTTCCGCGCCGAACTGCGCGCCAAGCCCGGCAAGTGGTACGTCATTCACTCGTACGCCGGTTACGAAAAGCGCGTCAAGCAGAACATCGAAAACCGCGTTATCGCCATGAACATGCAGGACTCGATCTTCGAGATCCAGGTCCCCATGGAAGACGTCGTCGAAATCAAGAACGGTCAGCGCAAGCTGGTCACGCGCGTGCGCATTCCCTCGTACGTACTGGTGCGCATGTTCCTCAACGAAGACTCGTGGTCGACCGTTCGCCACACCCCCGGTGTGACGGGCTTCGTCGGTAACGCACACAACCCCATTCCCCTGCGCTTTGCCGAGGCATTCGACATGCTGAAGAGCACCGCCGATGTTGAGGGCGCTCGTTCCGCGGGTGGCTTCAAGGCCAAGTCGCGCGACGTGCAGGTTACGACCGATTTCGAGGTTGGCGAGACCGTGGGAATCAAGGAAGGCGCGTTCGCGGGCCTCCAGGGAACCATTTCCGAGATCCACCCTGAAGCGGGCAAGTTGTCCATCTTCATCAACGTGTTCGGCCGCGACACCGCCGTCGAATTCGCGTTCAACCAGGTGGAAAAGCAGTAATACACAGACCACCGCATTCCGGATTGGCCGGCGATGCGGGAGCGCATGACACACGTCATGCTCGACAGTAAGGAAACAACATGGCAGCAAAGAAGAAGGTCACGGGCCTCATCAAGCTCCAGATCAACGCCGGTGCAGCAAACCCTGCACCCCCCATTGGTCCGGCCCTTGGTCAGCACGGTGTGAACATCATGGAGTTCTGCAAGGCGTACAACGACGCCACCGCAGACAAGCGTGGAAGCATCATCCCCGTTGAAATCACCGTCTACGAAGACCGTTCATTCACGTTCATTCTGAAGACTCCTCCGGCATCGGAACTCATCAAGAAGGCCGCCGGAGTGCAGAAGGGTTCGTCGACCCCTCACACCGTCAAGGTCGCAAAGCTGTCGATGGACCAGGTCCGTTCGATCGCCGAAGCCAAGCAGGCTGACCTCAACGCCAACGACATCGACGCCGCTGCGAAGATCATCGCCGGCACCGCCCGTTCCATGGGCATCACGGTCGAATAACCCTTTTACTAACTGAAGCGGGAGAGCCGTGCGGCTCATGACACCGCGATTCTCATAAGGAGAAAAAAAGAATGGCACAGAAGTCCAAGGCGTACCGCGCCGCAGCAGCCCTGCTGGAAGAAGACAAGTTCTACAACGCAACCGAGGCACTCGCGATTGCAAAGAAGACCACCAGCACCAAGTTCAACTCGACCGTCGAGGTCGCGCTGAAGCTCGGTGTTGACCCCCGTAAGGCAGACCAGATGGTTCGTGGAACTGTCAACCTGCCCCACGGCACCGGTAAGACCGCCCGCGTCATCGTGTTCGCAACCGGTCCCGCAGCAGAAGCAGCACTCGCTGCCGGCGCTGACGAGGTTGGTGGCGTCGAACTGATCGAAAAGGTTGCCGGTGGTTACACCGCATTCGACTCGGCCGTGTCGACCCCCGAACTCATGGGCCAGGTTGGTCGTTTGGGTAAGGTTCTTGGTCCCCGTGGCCTCATGCCCAACCCCAAGACCGGCACCGTTACCACCGATCCTGCCAAGGCTGTCACCGACATCAAGGGCGGAAAGATCGAGTTCCGTGTTGACAAGCACGCCAACGTTCACTTCATCGTGGGCAAGGCATCGTTCACCGACGAGCAGCTTAACGAGAACTTCACCGCCGCTCTCGACGAGATCCAGCGCTTGAAGCCCTCGAGCTCGAAGGGCCGCTACATCCAGAAGGCTGCTATCTCGACCACCTTCGGTCCTGGTATCCCCTTGGACGTCAGCTCGCTCTAAGCGTTTGCGTTCACAGCGGCCCCGGTTTCGACCGGGGTCGCTGTCGTTTAACGGCCCGCATAGCGCGAGCAGTGCAATATCTTGGCTAATTCATAGGTTTGCGAGGACACTAGAAGAGTGATGAATGAATCGACAGAACTCCGTAAGCCCGATGGAACCGCAATTCGCGCGTTGGTCGTCGACGACGAACGAGCCCTTTCAGAATTGGTCTCGATGGCTCTCAAGTTCGAAAAGTGGGATGTCACGACTGCGGCCAGCGGACTCGAAGCCGTCAGCAAGGCCCGTGACTTTGCTCCCGATGTGATTGTTCTTGACATCATGCTGCCCGATTTTGATGGGCTCGAGGTCATGCGTCGCATCCGTTCGAACGGCACCGATGTTCCCGTGCTGTTCCTCACGGCCAAGGATTCGGTCGGAGATCGCGTGGCGGGACTCACCGCGGGTGGAGACGACTATGTGACCAAGCCCTTCAGCCTGGAAGAACTGGTGGCGCGGCTGCGCGGAATTGTGCGCCGCACCATTGCCACGCAAGAGGTCGCGGAATCTCCCGAAATCCAGGTGGGCGACCTCGTGTTGAACGAGGACTCCTACGAGGTGCGCCGTGGCTCGACTGCGATCGAACTGACCGCCACCGAATTCGAATTACTGCGATACCTCATGCGCAATCCCAAGCGTGTGCTGTCAAAGGCGCAGATCCTGGACCGCGTGTGGTCGTATGACTTTGGCGGCCGTTCCTCGATCGTCGAAATTTACATTTCGTACCTGCGCAAAAAGATTGACACCCTGGGACCCGCCATGATCCACACGGTTCGCGGTGTGGGCTACGTGATTCGTCCGGCGGAATAGCAAATGATTCACGGTTGGTCATTACGGCACCGCCTAATTGCGGTCAGTGCCGCACTCACCGCGCTGGCGGGTATTGCCATTGGTATGGCGAACCTCGTTGGTGTGCGCGCGTTTATGATCGGCCAATTGGATGAAGACCTGTCGCAGACTGCGTATCGCCTGCACACACCCGACCGCGATGGTGATGACATTTCGCACCAGCTGAATGGCCCTGGTCTGACCGTAGGCACGGTCCTCGCCGCATTTGATTCCGCCGGCGCGGTAACCGCGGTGTACCTGAACTCCGAGGCCAATGCCCAAGCGCTCTCGCCCAACCAACTGGCAGATATCCCGGTGGAAGAATGGGGCGCCGAGGTCCGTGATGTCCGCATCGATGGCATTGGCGAATATCGCATGGCCGTTGTGGGCGAGTCCAACGGAAACACTGTGCTGGTGGGTCTGTCAACCGCGAGCGTTGACCGAGTCGTGTCGCGCATCGCGGCCTACCAGCTCGCGCTTATTGCCGCCGTCGTGGCCCTGGTCATCCTGGGTGGACGTAAGGGCGTGGACATGGCGTTGCGTCCGCTGGACCGTATGCGCCAAACCGCACAGCGAGTGTCAGCATTGCCGCTGGCGACAGGCAATGTGGCGCTGACGGAACGTGTCGATGTCGATGTCGATGACCCCGACACCGAGGTGGGGCAGCTGGGGAATGCGTTCAACCAGATGCTGGAGCACGTGGATGATGCGCTGAAGGTGCGCCAGGAATCCGAGGCCAAGGTGCGCCAATTCGTATCCGACGCGAGCCACGAATTGCGTACTCCCTTGACGGCCATTCGCGGATACTCGGAACTGACTCGCCGCACGAAACAGGAGATGAGCCCCGAGCTCTCATTCGCACTCGAACGCATCGAGGCGGAATCCATCCGTATGACGGCGATGGTGGAGGACCTGCTGCTGTTGGCGCGACTGGACGAAGGCCGCGAAATGGAACTGGTGGAAACCGATTTTTCGACCGTCGTGCGAAATGCGGTCACAGATGCGGACACGGCCGATTCCGAACATGAATGGACGGCTGCGGTGACCGACGGGATTACGGTCATGGGAGATTCACACCGTCTGCACCAGATCATTGCGAATCTGCTGGGGAATGCGCGAATCCACACGCCCGCGGGAACACACGTGGTGACGACTCTGGTACGAAACGGCGACGAGGCGGTGCTCACCGTTGCCGACAATGGCCCGGGCATTGCCCCCGAAGTCATCGACAGCCTGTTCGAACGTTTTACGCGCGCCGATTCGTCGCGTGCGCGCGCCACCGGATCGACCGGTCTGGGCCTGGCAATTGTCGACGGACTCGTGCATGCGCATCACGGTTCGATTTCGGTCACGAGCCAGCCGGGTGCAACGGAATTCCGAATCACGTTCCCCGCTCTGTAAACAGTTGAGTGGTGACTCGGTTTGCGTTAACTCGCCAAACCCCGTAATCTGAATGAACCGAAGACCGTCGGTGTTGTGCGTGAAAGCGTACGACCGAAGAACTGCCCAGTCAGTAACCCACGCAGGTGCAAGAAGTTATCGCCAGAAATGGCTTTCCACTCCGTGCGCGTGCGCCGGAGTTTTTTCTTTGCCCGAGGGTCGTCGGAATTAGTCCACAACCATCAAGGAGCACCATGGCGAACAAGGAAGCATCGGTTGCCGAGATTGCGGAGGGTTTCCGCACCTCGAGCGCTGTACTGCTCACCGAGTACCGCGGTCTCACGGTCGCACAGCTGAAGCAGCTGCGCGGAAACATCCGTGACAACGCGTCGTACGCCGTGGTGAAGAACACGCTGGCCAAGCGTGCGTTCAACGAGGCAGGCGTCACTGAACTTGACGCACTCCTCAACGGACCCACTGCAATTGCATTCGTACACGGCGACCCCGTGTCGGTTGCAAAGGCTCTGCGTGACTTTGCCAAGGCAAACACTCAGCTTGTGGTGAAGGGCGGCTACTTCGATGGAGCCGCACTTTCCGCTGCTGACGTTCAGAAGCTCGCTGACCTCGAGACCCGAGAGGTACTGCTTGCAAAGCTTGCAGGTGCCTTCAAGGCTTCGCTGTTCGGCGCCGCATACCTGTTCAACGCACCGCTCGCACAGGCCGTTCGCACGGTCGACGCGCTGCGTCAGAAGAACGAATCCGCTAACTAATAGCGGTAAACAACCAACCCATACAAGGAGAAAATCATGGCAAAGCTGACCACTGAACAGCTCATCGAAGCGTTCAAGGAGCTCTCGCTCATCGAACTCTCGGAGTTCGTCAAGGCATTCGAAGAGACCTTCGAAGTTACCGCTGCTGCACCCGTTGCTGTTGCTGCTGCAGGCGCACCCGCCGCCGGTGGCGCCGCTGAAGAAGCTGAAGAGAAGGACTCGTTCGACGTCGTTCTCGAAGCTGCTGGCGACAAGAAGATCCAGGTCATCAAGGAGGTTCGTGTTCTCACCAACCTCGGCCTCGGTGAAGCTAAGGCTCTCGTTGACGGCGCACCCGCGACCGTTCTCGAAGGTGTCAACAAGGAGACCGCAGAGAAGGCTCAGGCTGTTCTCGTTGAGGCTGGCGCAACCGTCACCCTCAAGTAGTCTTTCGACTCTCAGATCGGGGCGTCACCTTCGGGTGGCGCCCCTTTCGTTTGCCCGCGAGCCGCCAGCCAGTGCGCCCGCTCGCTCGGCGGCAACTTTTCGATGGCGTAGCGCAACATGGTGCGCGGCATAGTGGTGGCGTGGTTGCCGAGGAACGTGCGTAGCGCCGCGATGTCTTTTTTGCCCACTTCACGTAGCATCCAGCCCGTGGCCTTGTGGATGAGGTCGTGCGTGTCGTTCAACAGCGCGACACTGATGTGCAGCGTGGGCGCGAAGTTACCCAATCGAATGGCGGCGGCGGTGAACATGATGGCCGCGCGGCGCTCCCACAGGCTGGGCGATGCGGCCAGGCTATTCAGAAGAACCAGGGGATCGGGTCGTTCGAATACTGCGGCCCCAATGTAGGGCGCCGAGGAATCGATCAGGTCCCAATTGTTCACGCGGTTATCGGCAATCAGCTGCAGAAGGTCGTTCAGGATCGAGGCGCGATCCGCCGCGACTCGAGCCCTGCGGAATTGGTCCACCAGTATGTGCAGGGCGCACAGCCGCACCTCGTGAATGGGGGAGTTGGCGGCCGCCAGGATGTCGGTGCGAGAGGCATCGCGGTGGCGCCGAGCAACCGTGCGAGTCTGAGGAACGGTGAGCCCCACGAACGTGTCTCCTTCGCCGTATTCACCGGGGCCGGTCTTGAAGTAACGCTGTGACTGCACCGCCCGTTCGGGATTCGCCAGCGCACGAATATCGTTCTCGATCGAGGCCATAGTTCATTATCGACCGCCCGCCGCGTTCGCGGTGAACCGCGCACGGTATGCTGGTCTAGTTCGGTTTATCCGGGCAAGGAGAATTCGCCTAGTGGCCTATGGCGCACGCTTGGAAAGCGTGTTGAGGTAAAACTCTCGGGGGTTCGAATCCCCCATTCTCCGCGGCGGAGCAATCCGACCGATAACTGGTTGAGACAGTTGAAAGCCCCCGAGTGATCGGGGGCTTTTCTCGTTCCCCGTGGTTAATTGAACCATTCGGTCGGCGGACCGAGCGACACGAGAACGCTGAAGATCCCCGCGACAACCACGAGCATCGACACGACGAGTACAACTGGCCGGGCGATGAACCAGCGAAACACGCGGTCAAACCAGTGGGCGTCTCGAGGATCGTCGCTCGCCGAGGTACGCCAAGTGCCATCGACGAGCCCGCGGCGAATGGTTGCACGCTCGAACGGTACGGTGGCGAACGGAACGATGGCCAAGGCGATTCCTGTAATGATGCGCCCAAATGTCCAACGCTGGTTCACACCGACGAGTGCCGCTGTCACGCCGTAGCCAAGAAACACTGCGCCGTGCGTTCCACCGACCGCGGTGACGACTGCGCTCGGTACCTCGACACATGCACGAGTCATCAAGGTGCCCAACAGTAAGGTCCATGTCACGGCTTCTGCAGTGGCGAAGAATACGAATAGCTTCTTGGGTGTCATGCATCCATTCTGTCGCCCCAGTCACCGCCGCGGAGGAAGGCCGGCCATACAATAACCTCGTGCCCAAATACGCATCCTTTGACGAGTTCTACGCAGCCCTGAATCCCCACCAGGAACAGGCCGTGCGCCGATTCGTGGACCATGTCGTTCACGCCGCACCCGACCTCGAGCTTGTGTTGGCCTGGAACCAGCCGATGTTCAAACTGGGCACGCGCTATGTGCTGGGGTTCATGCCCACCGCGAAACACATCAATCTTCTGACAATCGCCGACGACGCAATCACGCATTTTGCCGGCAGGCTCACGGGCTTCACACACGGAACCCGTTCGATCGCACTTCCGTTTGACTGGGACATCGATACGGCTCTTGTTTCCGACATCATCGAGTTCCAACGACAGCACGCACAAGTTTCCTAGGATGAACCCATGACTCGTGATCTTTCCGCGGTCGGCGCACTCGACCCCGCAATTGTGGCCCTTCTTGACGACTATTTCGATGTCATGTTTTTTCAAGACATGGTGAAGTTCGACCGTGTCTTTCACCCCCACAGCTGCCTGTATTCGGCGCAGGGCGGAACCGAACTGTCGGTGCGGCCCTATGCCGTCTATCGCGAGGCCGTCGTGGCCCGGCAGTCGCCGTCGGAGTTAGGCGAGGCGCGCCATGAGCGTGTGCTGATGTTCGACCAGATCTCGCCCACCCTCGCACTTGTTCGCGTCGAGTTGCAAATGTTCGGCGGAGTCATGCAGGACTACCTGAACCTTGTGCACTTGGACGGTCAGTGGTGGGTCATGGCCAAGATGTGGGAGCGCGTGGGCGACGTCGCCTAGTCAGCAACGCACGATGTGACGACGTGGCTCAGAACTCGGTCAGCCTGTCGAGCCGCTTGCGCGAGGGCAGGTTCGCGTAGTCCCACTGGATGGCGATGGATTCGGACAGCCACTCAGACAAATCTTCAACGGGTAGGTCGACCAACGACGGGATCGACACGGCGGCGGCAGAATAGGAACCAATGGCGCGCAGACCGGGACGCGCGAAGGACTGCCCGCTCCAGAACAACACTTCGATGCCGCTCTTCTTCAGGCTGTACCCGACAATCGGGTTGCCATTCAGGAACCACACGGGATGACCGTGCCACACCTTGCCGACGGCATGGGGTCAATCTAGCAAGAGACCGCACGTGCATCGACTTAGACCGCGTGCCGCAATAAGCTGTGCGCATGGTCAACGGCATTTTTATCAACCTTCCCATTGCAAACCTCGCGCGTTCGGTCGAGTTCTTCACCGGTCTGGGATTCACCTTCAACCCGCAGTTCACCAGCGAAGACACCACCTGCATGATCATCGGCGACAACATGTACGCGATGCTTTTGGAAAATGAACGCTTCGCGGGATTCATGGACAAGCCCATCGCCGCACCGAGCACCTCCGAGGTGCTGATTGCTCTGGCCTTGGACTCGGCCGAAGAGGTTCGACAGATGGCGGAAAAGGCGTTCGAGCTGGGCGCCCGCCGTTACAAGGAATCGGAAGACATGCAGTTCATGTACCAGTGGGGCTTCGAGGACCTCGACGGCCACATCTGGGAGCTGTTCTGGATGGACCCCTCGTACGTCGAGTAACCTATGCGGCTGGTAGCTCGATCGGGCAATGCAGCGCCTCATAGCTCTCAATGAGCTGAACCAGCACGTCAAGCCGCACGCCATCGGCCGTTCCCGGTGGAGGATTGCGGTCCATCAGCGCGGAGGCTTCGACTAGCGAATGGCGATAATCCGTTTCAGAAGCAAGTGAATTGTTACTCATTGCATGCTCCTATTCCTCGTGCGGTCCCACGCTCCAGCCTAGTTTGATTTTCGCGCCGCGATGAGGTCTGCTGCGGTCAACTGATGGGACCGGTACGGAACCATATCTGCGTCTAGACCGGCAACAAGCACCGCCGGATCCAGGTTCAACGCCGTTGCAATGCGCAAAATGGTGTGCAGGCTGGGGTTCGCCAAGCCGCGCTCGATTTTCCCAAAGTTGCTGACATGCATTTCTGCCAACGTTGCAACATCTTCCTGGCTGACTTCAAGTTCTTCGCGACGTGCCCTGACACGATCGCCAAAGATTTGCGCAGCGTCTGAAGCGGATGTCGTCATCATTCAAGCGTGGCGATTTCCTGTATGTTTAACCAGAGTGCAAACACTTGAGGTTTAAACACTCTATCGAGTGCGGAAGTCAGGAATCGAAATGGCAAAGTCCCTTGTAGAGCAGTTGCCCGAGATTATCAAGCGCGGTAAGGCGCAGGCGCAACAAATCCTCGAGCAGCTGGAGGGCGAAGGGCGCGTCAGTCTTCAAACCCGAGAGCTCGTTGTTCCATCGCGGGCGTCGTCGGCCCTGTATTCATCGGGTCAGACAATTGATGATGTTCCGGACGAGCCCAACCGCTTGATTTACGGCGACAACCTGTTGGCAATCGCCGCATTATTGGCTGGCGATGACGAACACCCCAGCATGCGCGGCAAAGTGGATTTGATTTACATCGATCCGCCGTTCGACTCGAAAGCTGATTATCGAACCAAGGTGACTTTGCCGGGTGCTGAACTTGACCAGAAACCGAACATGCTGGAGCAGTTCGCGTATTCAGATTCCTGGGCCGAGGGTACGGCGTCGTATCTCGAGATGATTACCCCGCGTTTAATTCTGATGCGCGAACTTTTGAAGGATTCAGGCTCAATTTATGTTCACCTAGATTCGGCCATTGGGCATTATGTGAAAATTGTGATGGACGAGATCTTTGGACGGCGCAATTTTCAACGTGAGATCATTTGGAGAATCGGCTGGATATCGGGATACAAGTCGGTGGCAAAGAACTGGATTCGAAACCACGACAACATCTACTTTTATGTAAAAAATAAAGATCTGTTTTTTTTCGACAAGCAATACATTCCGTACCCTGATGGGTACTTGCGACGCGATGGCAATGCTCCGACCGGTCCCGGTTACCCAATTGAAGACACCTGGAACACGTCAGACCTTGACAGGATGGATTCCATTCAAATCGTCAGCTTCTCAAAGGAGAAGGTGGGCTACGCGACACAAAAGAATGTCGCATTGCTAAAGCGAATAATTGAATCATCCTGCCCCGAGGGCGGAATCGTCGCCGACTTCTTTGTTGGTTCGGGTACTACTGCGGCTGCAGCGGAATCGCTGGGCCGCCGGTGGGTCGCGACTGACCTGGGCAAGCCTGCGATTATGGTCTCGCGGAAGCGCATGATTGACCAGGATGCGAAGCCCTTTCTTTATCAAGCCATTGGCGATTATCAGGTCGAGCAGGCGCGAAGCACGATGGGTCGGAGGTTCCGCGTTGGCGACCTCAGCCGTACAGTCCTGGGAATCTATGGCGCATTGCCTTTGGCGGCAGAAGAGAACCCCAATGGAAACCTGGGGCGCATGGCCGAAGGTTCTGAACTGATCTTCGTCGACTCCCCATCCAAGCTGACCACCATCTCTACGCTGCGAAAGGCGCAGCAACTTCGCGACACCAAAATGGGTGGGTTCGACAAGGTCACGCTGTTGGGTTGGAACTTTTCGGTGGATATCGCCCAGGCGCTTATCGAACTGGGCGACGACAAGTTGTCTGTCCGCGTAATCCCGCCGGATCTCCTGGACCGCATTAAGAAGCGAGGTTCCGACAAGCTGGCAGGTGAAATCAAGTTCTCGACGCTGCAGTACCTCGAGGCGCACCTTGTGTCGTCACAGCGCGGAACAGACCATGACACGTTCACGGTCGAACTCGACAACTATGTACTCGTCGATCCCGAAGCGATCAACTTGGACGAGGCGAATCGGAAAACACTGCTTGACGTCATGAATGTCGAGCCACTTGCGCTAATCGAATATTGGGCAGTTGATCCAGACTACGACGGCGTTGTTTTCCGTTCGTTGTGGCAGGACTATCGCGGTAACACCGAGGCGGACGGCGACGCACTTCGAGTGGTCACGAGCGCGACGCTCAGTTCACCGGCGAAAGCAGGCCCTCGTACGGTGTGCATCAGAGCGGTTGATGTATTTGGATTCGAGTCCGAGGTGCTCATCACAATCGCTGGTGCATCGTGAACGACGTCGCGCCGCCCCTCCCAATATTCCCGCTTGCAGAAGGTATTGCGGCGCGAATAGCCGACGCCACGACGGACTTGATCCGTGGCGGCCAGGGCATATTTGTTACCCACACCACTACCGTCACCAGCGAACTATTGAGGTTCTGGTTTCAAGCTGACTATTGCGAAATCAGGGAAGCGAACTTCCACGAGGGCCAACGGGACGCAATTTTATCCATCATTTACGCCCATGAAGTACTGGGCGTCACCAACCTCGCAGATTTGTATTCCGAGGTCGCGTCGTCCGCCATGCTCAACTCCGAAGTGCTATCCGAGGTAACCGATGCGCGCAATAAGCATCCAAAATATGCGGCAAAGATGGCAACCGGTACGGGCAAGACCTGGGTGCTCAATGCGCTTCTTGTCTGGCAACATCTGAACGCAATCGCAAACCCGACGGACACACGTTTTACGTCGAATTTTCTGATTGTTGCGCCCGGGTTGATTGTCTACGAACGCCTGTTGGATTCTTTCCAGGGCAAGACCGTTGATGGCGCGCGCGATTTCGAAACGAGCGACATCTACTCGGTCAAGCAACTCTTTGTTCCCGAAAACTATCGTCAGGCATTATTCGGATTTATCCAGTCAAGTGTTGTTACTAAGCGAGAAATCGGGACAAAAGTTACCGGCTCGGGAATCATCGCAATCACGAACTGGCACTTGCTCTCTGGCGACGAAGACCCAGATTTCTTCGAGGAGGGCGAGGCAGACGACATCGTTGATTTCGGTAGCGTGATTGACGAGAAAGCGATGGTGAGTGGCATTCTGCCCTTAACGCCGGGGGTTGCTGCAGGAAACTCCCTCGACGTACTCGATCGCCGTCATCGTCGAGGCCAGGCTCTCAATTTCTTGCGTGATTTGCCAAGCCTGGTTGTGTTCAACGATGAGGCTCATCACATTCACGCCCTGAAAAAGGGTGAAGAGGTCAGTGAAGTTGAGTGGCAAAAGAGCCTCCGTATAATTGCCGCACCGAAAGCCCATCAATTTATCCAATTCGATTTTTCGGCCACGCCGTACAACGAAATCGGCACCCGAAAGGGCGAAAAGCTTAAGAAGTATTTCCCGCACATTGTGGTGGACTTTGACTTGCGAAGCGCGATGAGCCAAGGACTCGTGAAGACCCTCGTCGTTGACCGCCGCCGCGAAATCGCGGCTTTGCCGCTTGACTTCAAGGTTGAACGAGACGATGCCGGTAACGTGCAACTCTCGAACGGCCAAAAGGTCATGCTGCGTGCGGGCCTCGAGCGACTCAATATTTTGCGAAGTGAATTTTCAACCGTCAACCCAGGCAAACATCCCAAGATGATGGTTGTGTGTGAGGACACGACGGTCGTGCCGCTTGTCGAATCTTTTCTGCTGTCTGAAGGCCTAAAAGAGGCGGATGTTCTGAGCGTTCATTCGGGGAAGAAAGCCGAACTTGGCACGAAGGATTGGGAGCCAGTCCGCGAGAAGCTGTTCAGCCTGGACCGGCATGAGGCGCCTCGCGTTGTGATTAGTGTCCTCATGCTACGTGAAGGCTTCGACGTCAACAACATTTGCGTAATTGTGCCGTTGCGTGCATCGCAGGCATCAATCTTGTTGGAACAGACGATCGGTCGCGGATTACGTTTGATGTGGCGTGGCGACGCGGCAATTAACGACGCAAAAGCGGAAAACCGCAAACGGATCGCCGAAAAGCGTGAACCGCTGAGCTACTTTGACATGTTGTTTATCGTGGAGCACCCTGCATTCCAAGAGTTCTACGACGAACTGATTGAGGGCGGAGGTGGACTGGTCGTCGACGAGACGGATACCAGTTCAGTGCGTGGCGATGTTGAAACAATTAGATTGCGCGACGGTTGGGACGCGTTCGATTTTGAAATCCCGATTGTTCTGCGAGACGCGGAGGAAGAGATGCGGGCACCCGTTATCGATCCGCTTTCGCTATCGCGGTCAAAATACGACCTAGAGTTCTTGAAACGAGCTGTGGGTCATGGCGACCAATTCACGGGTGTCGCGGTAGAAAACAAATTGCAGTTTGGTGACTATCGCGTGCATGGCGGCGTTATGACCGCCACTGGCTTCAATGACTTTCTCAGCCGCCTTGCAAACCGGATTGTTCAAGCACATCAGCGTGCATTTGTCGCCAACCCCCGGCAGTTCAAGCAGGTGACCGAGTACCCCATTCTGCAGGCGTACCGGCCGCTTATCATTAGGTGGCTGGATACGTACATTCGTAATAGATATTTCGGTGCCCAGTTCGATCCGCTGGCTGACGAAAACTGGCGAGTCCTTCTCGTCGAGGGAGTCGCGGAAGAGATTGCTGGTGTGTTCGGCACCATATTGGTCGAACTGCAGGAGAACGTGCCAGTCGGCGGGGCCGAAGTGATGTACCGATACATCTCAGAGGTTGATTCCATCACCGTGCGCACAACTAGCTGTGTGTCTGTGACCAAGTCCATGTTCGAAAAGCTGCCGTACCCTTCCGTAGGTGGCGGTCTGGAAAGAGATTTCATGGAATGGGCCGACAATGACGGTGCTATCGAGGCGTTTATTAAGCTTCACGAATATCGACACGACTCTATGCGTCGTCCCTATCTCAAGGCGGACGGTATGCCCGCGCTGTACTCACCGGACTTTTTGGTGCGCGTCGAGGGAAAGATGTTCCTCGTCGAAACGAAAGCGCAGTCGGCTCTATCTGACGCCAATGTGCAACGTAAGAGAAAGTCCGCAGTCAGCTGGGTCTCGACGATCAACTCGCTACCTGAAGACCAACGCGACGGTCGCTCGTGGTTCTATGTGCTTGCTGGAGAAACTGCGCTGCGCAACTACATGAACAATGGCGGAAGCCTCAGCGGGTTCTTGTCAACGGCGGCCTTGCTGGATAACTCGCTACAAGAATCTGGGAGACTCTTCTAGCCTTCGGTCAGAATCAACATGTACTGGCCACCGCCCGGCGTGATCTGGGTGGCAAAGCGCGTGTCCGGCGCGAAGCGACTCAGGCGGTCCAGAAGCCATTCCGAGGCCTCGGTGGCGTCGTCCATGGAGGGGCAGCGGGCAACGATCTCGCGCCCACCCTTGTTCTTCAGGCGTTCGACACTGGCGACGATGGGGGAGGGATCCACCACGAAAATATCGGGTGACCACGGGACGACCGGTTCGATTTTGCCCTTCATGGTGTTGCACTGGCGATGGGCCAGGCGTTCCACAACCGTAGAGTTCTTCTTCGTCTTTGCCACCGTGTAGGAATCCACACTGGGTCCGCGGTCGGAGTTCACCGATGCATCGGGATCAACAGCGGTGTCACACAGCCAGCAGCGCCAACCGTCGCGGTCGCCTACCTCGTTCAAATCGCTCATACATTCAGGCTAGTGCGGATTCGGGCCACGCTCGACAGCAGCGGCGCACAATGGACAGCGGCCCCCGAACCGAAGCTCGAGGGCCGCTGACGCGAGAGGGCAGACTCTACTTCACGTCGAAGCGGTCCGCGTTCATCACCTGGGTCCAAGCAGCAACAAAGTCGTTGACGAACTTGACCTTGTTGTCGTCTTGGGCATAGACCTCGACGTACGAACGCAGTATTGAGTTCGACCCGAAGACCAGGTCCACGCGGGTTGCCGTGTATTCCACGACGCCCGTGTTGCGGTTGCGCATGTTGTACACGTTGGCGCCCGCGGGCTCCCACACGTAGTCCATGTCCGTCAGCGTGACGAAGAAGTCGTTGGTCAGTGCACCCACGTTCGACGTCAATACTCCGTGCTTCGTGCCACCGTGGTTGGTGCCAATCACGCGCATACCGCCCAGCAGAACGGTCATCTGAGGAGCGGTGAGGCCCATCAGCTGTGCCCGGTCCAGAAGAAGTTCCTCGGGGCTGACCACATAGTTCTTCTTTACCCAGTTACGGAAACCGTCGTGAATGGGCTCGAGCGGCGCAAACGAGTCGACATCGGTCTGTTCGGCCGTTGCATCGCCGCGTCCGGGGGTGAACGGTACGGTAACATCCACGCCGGCAGCCTTGGCGGCCTTTTCGACGCCAATGTTTCCGGCCAGCACGATAACGTCGGCCAGGCTTGCGCCGTGTGCCGAGGCGATGGGCTCGAGGACCGACAGCACGCGTGCGAGACGTTCGGGCTCGTTGCCCTCCCAGTCCTTCTGCGGAGCAAGACGTATGCGGGCACCGTTGGCGCCGCCTCGCATGTCCGACCCACGGAAAGTGCGAGCCGAATCCCAGGCAGTCGTGACCATATCACTGATGCTGAGGCCACTGGCCTCGATCGCGGCGCTAACGGCAGCGATGTCATACGAGGTCGAACCGGCGGGAATCGGGTCCTGCCAGATCAGGTCCTCGGCCGGAGCCTCGGGTCCGATGTAGCGGGTCTTGGGTCCCATGTCGCGGTGGGTCAGCTTGAACCACGCACGTGCGAAGACCTCCGAGAAGTAGTCCTGGTCATCGCGGAAACGTTCCGAAATCGCGCGGTAGATCGGGTCCTTGATCATCGCCATGTCGGCGTCGGTCATGATGGGGTTCACGCGAATCGTGGGGTCTTCGACATCGACGGGTTTGTCTTCTTCCGCAATGTTGATGGGTTCCCACTGGTTGGCGCCAGCAGGCGACTTGCGCAGTTCCCACTCGTATTTGAATAGCAGGTAGAAGTATCCGTTGTCCCAACGAGTGGGGTGCGTGGTCCACGCGCCCTCGATACCGCTGGTGACGGTGTCGCGGCCGATTCCGCGGCTGGTGTGGTTCATCCAGCCCAGACCCTGTTCGGTTACGTCGGCGGCCTCGGGCTCGGGGCCGAGGTTGGCAGCGTTGCCGTTTCCGTGAGTCTTGCCCACGGTGTGACCACCCGCGGCCAAAGCCACGGTCTCTTCATCGTTCATCGCCATGCGTGCGAACGTCTCACGAATGTGCGCCGCGGTCTTCAGCGGGTCGGGCTTGCCGTTGACGCCCTCGGGATTGACATAGATCAGACCCATCTGCACGGCGGCAAGCGGGTTTTCCATGGTCGAGGGGTCGTCGACGTTGTCATAGCGATTGTCGCTGGCGGCCAGCCATTCCTTTTCGGAACCCCAGTAGGTGTCCTTTTCGGGGTGCCAGACGTCGGCGCGGCCAAACGAGAAACCAAAAGTCTTCAAACCCATCGATTCATAGGCGACGTTGCCCGCAAGAATCATCAGGTCGGCCCAGCTGAGCTTGTTGCCGTACTTCTTCTTGATGGGCCACAGCAGGCGACGGGCCTTGTCGAGGTTGGTGTTGTCGGGCCAGGAATTCAGAGGCGCAAACCGGTGCGTACCCGTTCCACCGCCGCCACGGCCGTCCGCAACACGGTAGGTTCCGGCCGAGTGCCAGGCCATACGAATCATGAGTCCGCCGTAGTGGCCCCAGTCTGCCGGCCACCAGGACTGGCTGGAGGTCATCAGTTCGGTGAGGTCCTTCTTCAGAGCGTCAACATCGAGCTTCGCAACCTCGGCGCGGTAATCAAAGTCGCCCAACGGGTTGGTCTTGGTGTCGTGCTGGTGCAAAATGTCGAGGTTGAGGGCCTTGGGCCACCACTCCGTTGCACTGGCACCCATGGTCGTGTGTGCTCCGTGAGGTACGGGGCACGATGCTTCGTTGGTCACCGGTTCTCCTTTATATCGAGGTCGGGGTCTGGGGATTTTCACCGCGACAAGGCAGTGAATTCCGTCACTCTCTAACCTAATCGTTCGGGGTCTAATGTCAGCGGTTCGCCCAGTAAATTCCCGTGGAATTCGCTGTCAGCGTGAGTTCATGCTTTTCACGCGCGGGTACGGCGACGGCTAGGCTGAACGCGGCCGTTTCGCGAAAGGATTCACCACATGACCGCAGCAGATAACTTCACCGCCGAAGAGCGCGAGGCAATGAAGGAACGTGCCCGCGAAGCAAAGGCCGAGGCCCGCCGCCAGAAGGGCGAAGATCAGCGTGCCGCCGACCTGGCCGATGTTCTGAGCAAGATCGAGGCCATGGCACCCGCCGATCGTGCCATCGCCGAACGCGTTCATGAATTAGTCTTGTCCGCCGACCCCGAACTGGCTCCGCGCACCTGGTACGGCATGCCCGCATACGCCAAGGACGGCAAGGTGGTGTGCTTCTTCCAGGACGCCGGAAAATTCAAGGCACGCTACAGCACCCTGGGTTTCCAGGACCCCGCACTTCTTGATGACGGCGTGATGTGGCCCACGTCGTACGCGCTCACCGGCATGGATGCTGCGGCCGAGCAGCGCATTGTGGCTCTGGTGAAGCAGGCAACGGGTAAATAGTATTTCGTTCGTTCCGATGCCCTTCGCCGCGCGAGGGGCATCAGTTCGTTAATAGCGCATCACCGGTGGTCGTGAAACCGGTGGTAGACCTCGTCCTCATTGTCGGTGGGCGGTACCGATTGTGATCGCCGGCGATTCGGCTGCACCCAGTTCATGAGCGCGTCCAACGCTGCAACAATTCCCCAGAGCGCACCACAACTAATGACCAGGCCCAACACGACGCCCACCAGGGTCTCCCACCCAAACTCACCGATCATGGCGCGATGTTACCGCCCAGCACCGAGAGGGAATTGCCGTCCCTGTCGGTGTACACCGCGGGACGCCGCTAGTGTCGTGCGACCGAACGTTCGAGTTTCGCGCCTTCGACATCGACATCGGGGAGGATTCGGTCCAGCCACTTCGGCAGCCACCAGGCCTTGTCGCCCAGGAGCGTGAGCACGGCGGGCACCAAGAGCAGACGGATGACAAAGGCATCCACGAGAACGCCGATAGCGAGGCCGAATCCCATCGGTCGGATCATGGTGGTGTGGCTGAAGACGAACCCGCCAAACACCGACACCATAATGATGGCCGCAGCGATGACGACAGATCGGGACAGGTGGATGCCGTGGTTAATGGCATCGCGCGCAGACTTGCCGTGCACGAACGCTTCGCGCATTCCCGACGCCAAGAACAACTGGTAGTCCATTGCCAGACCAAACAAGATTCCGATAAGAATTGTCGGCAGGAAGCTGAGGATCGGCGCGGGGTCGTGCACGTCGAACAGCTGGCCGAACCATCCCCACTGGAACACTGCGGTGACGGCGCCGAGCGTGGCCAATACCGTCAGCAGGAAGCCGGCGCTCGCGATAATCGGCACGGCAATCGATCGGAAGACCAGGATCATCAGCAGCAATGACAGGCCCAGAACAGTTCCGAGGTAGAGCGGCAGCGTGTCGCCCAACTTGTTCGACACATCAATATTGATAGCCGCGATGCCTGTGACCTCGACGGTTGCACCGGTTTCGGCCCGTACCGAATCCGACAGCGCGCGAAGGTCGGTGACCACCGTTGCGGTCGACAGTGCGTTGGGGCCCTCGGTGGGAATAACACGGAACAGAGCCATCGTGCGGTCATCCGAGAATCCCGCGGGGATGGCTGCCGCAACGTTATCGATGTTCATTAGTCGATCCGCGATGTCTGCTTGGAATTCCAGTTCATCGTCTTCAGCAATGGGTGCCGTGTCGGTGGCCACCACGATGAGTGCACCGTTCACGCCCTCGCCGAATGCCTCTTCGGTCAGTGCGTAGGTCTGGTATCCCGCAGAATCAACGGGTTCGGATGATCCGTCGGGCAGTCCCAGCCGCATGCTGTTCAAGGGGATAGCCACGATGCCGAGCACGACGACGGTGGCCAACGAGGCAAGCCATGGGTGTCGCGTGGCAAACACGGGTGCAACCGACGGAGCCGGAAGGTGCTGATGGTGTTCTACGAGGGCGTCGCGCGCGGCGCGTTCCTTGCGACTCAGAATTCGCAGTCCCAGCGTGGCGATGACTGCTGGGGTGAACGTCACGGCAATAAGCACAGCGAATGCAATTGACATGGCGCCCATCGTTCCCATGATTCCCAGGAAGCCGATTCCGGTGAGGTTCAGAGCAGCCAGCGCAATGATGACGGTGAGGCCCGCGAACATGACCGAGTTGCCGGAGGTTCCGTTAGCCAGCGCAATCGACTGCGCCACATCCATGCCGTCCTTCAGCTGGCGGCGGTGACGGTTCAGAATGAAGAGCGCGTAATCGATTCCGACGGCAAGACCTAGCATCACACCCAAGATGGGCGTAGTGCTGGTGAACTCGACGACGGCCGAGAGTGCGAAGGTGATGGTCGCCGAAATTCCCACACCGATGAGTGCGGCGAACACGGGCAGGCCCGCACCCACCAGAGTGCCCAACATGATGAACAGCACGATGATCGCAATGGCGACACCGACAATTTCACCTACTCCCAGGAGTGAATCCAGCGAGTGCAACAGATCCTGCGACACGGTGACGGTCATCGAATTGGTCGATTCCCCCATCAGCGCCTCGGACACGGCGGTGCGTTGTTCGGTGGGAACCTCGGTGATGGGCTGCTCGAACATGATGGTGGCAATCGCGGTCAGGCCATCAGCCGACACCACGCGGAATTCGGCGGTTGCTGCGCCCAGCGACTGCCCGAACGGCAGCTCGGCTATGGCGGCATCCAGTTCATCCTGCGCCGCGTCGAGTTCGGCTTGCGCGTCGGCCAGTTCGATCTCTGCGGCACGCAATTCGGCTTCGCCCGCATCGAGTTCGGACTCCGCACTGACAAGTTGGGTGCGTCCAGCGGCAATTTCCGCCTCGCCCGCGAGCACGCGTTGCCAACCCGCATCCAGTTGCGCCTGGCCGGCGTCCAGTTGCGCCCGCTGAGCAGCGGTCTGTTCCAGTCCCGCCAGAACCAGCGCGAGGTTGTCACGGTACGGCGCAATGATGTCCTCGGACACGCTGCCGAGTTCCATCTGAGCTATTGCGCCTTCCAATTGCGCCTTCGAGGCGATAAGTTCCGCTTCGGCCGCATCCAGTTGTTGCATGCCGGCGGTGAGTTCCGCCTGAGAGGCCTCGAGTTCGGCCCGGCCGTCGGCGAGGTCCGCCTCGGCCGCGTTCAGTTCTGCCCAACCGGCCACGGTTCCCGCGCGACCCGACTCGATCTGAGCCCAGCCCGCCTCGATGTCTTTCAGGCCGTCGGCTACCTGTGCGCGACCGTCGTCGATTTTCGCCTGGCCATCGGCGATCGTGCGGGGTGCATCCGCAAGCTTCGCGGCGCTGTCCTCGAGGATCGCCTGCGTGTCAAACGGGTTGATGACCTCGTCTACGCCGGTCAAGCGCGCAACGCGCGAGAGGACGTCCGCAATCGCCTGCTTTTCCGCCTCGGTAAACGGTGTGCCGTCGGTCTTGTGGAAAATGGCCTGGCCCGTGCCACGACTGGCGTCGGGAAAGCTAGTCTGCAAGGTGTCGATTGTGCGCTGAGCGGGGGTGCCATCGATTGTCATGGCCGAGGTGAAGGATCCGCCCGCGGTCAACGCAAGCCCCACGCTGAGGGCCAGAGCCGCAATCCATGCGCCAATGACCAGCCAGGCGCGGCGTGCAGAAAATTGTCCAAGACGGAAGAGGAGTTCAGACATGGCCGACTTTCGTGACGGGAGCACAGAAATTGCACTAGTGCATCAATGTTTGCACTAGTGCAGGAATAAGTCAAATCGCGATACAGTGTTGGCATGACGATCGACGCACACGACACCCGCACGGCGGGCCGAAAGCCGAAGTCAACCATCGACGACATCATCCAAGAGGCATGGGCCCTGTTCGAAACCGCGGGCTACGCTCACACGACGATGACCGACATCGCCGAGCGCGTGGGAGTATCCCGTCGCACGCTCTTCAACTATTTCCCCTGCAAGGAATCGTTACTGTTTCCGTCCATTGCGCCCTACATGGATGCCTTCACGGCAAAGCTCGTGGCGCGTCCGTCAGACGAAAAACTGTTCGCATCGATCAGTGTGTGCGTCAACGACATGGATGCCGAGGCCGCCGAACTCGCCACGCGTTTCAATCCGGGTCGCGAAGTCTTGTCGGCGCGCTTGCTGGATGACGCCATCCGATATTCGCGAGACATCTGGGCACGCGAAATGGAATTGGCGGTGCTGGAGCGGTTGGGAAACTCGCCCCGCGCGGAAATCAAGGCCGCGATGGTGGGCGCGCTGACCGCACAGGCGCTGACCGAGGTGTTGCGCCTCGCTCGTGAATCGGGTGCGGGTCACGCCGAGTCCATGCAGCAGGTGCTGGAGGCGCTGGGGGAATTGCTGTAATTATGCGGTGAGGCACCGTCGGTGTGTCATGCTTTTCTGCATGAAGCTCAGCAACGATGTAACGACGCTTATCGCCCTGTTTGCAATTGTGAGCCCCATCACGTCGATCCCCGTTTTCCTGAATTTGACCTCGGAAATGTCGCTGAAGCAACGCCGAACGGTGGCTGTTCAGACGGCACTCGTGTCGGGACTCACGCTGGTGATTGCCTATTTCGTGGGTGATTTCATCCTGACGTTCCTGGCCATTCAAATGGATGCGTTTCGAATCGCCGGCGCGCTGATCATTGGCGCAGTCGGGTGGCGCATGGTGATGGGCATGGAGACATCGACGCCCGCAAAGTCCCCCAGCGGGGCCGCCGTGGTGCCGTTGGCCATTCCGCTGATGGCAGGGCCCGGCGCAATTGCGACCGTTATTGCACTGGGCAATTCCGACGAAGGACTTGTGCGCGTTCAAAACCTCGTCATCATTGTGGTGCTGGCTTTGCTGACCATGGTTCTGCTCTTGGCTGCGGCACCGGTCGAACGGTTGCTGGGCGAACAGGGCCTGATGGTTGTCAGTCGAATCTTTGGACTGTTGTTGCTGGCGATAGCCGTATCCACCGCGATCACGGCGATTTCCTCGGCGTTCAGCCTCTAGCTGCCTGGAATTCGTTCACAAATTCTGCGGGCGAATACAGTCCCGCTGCCCAGCCAATGGCATCGAGGTTCGCCCGCGCGACGGTGCGAAACCGCACACACGACTTCCCCATGTCGAGCCGCTCCTGAGTCGCGTGCCATCGTTCGCGAAACTCGGACTCGACGGCTGGCGAACCGTATACGCCCATGAGATACACCGAGATGTGGTTCTTCTGGCTGGCTAGAGCAACAGGGGCCAGGGGCTGGCCGTTGTAGGTGGGGCCGCTGAGTTCCAGGGGAACCTCCCAGCAGATCATGCCCCAGTTCACCGTTTCGACGTAGCCGGGTGGGATTGCGCCTCGGATTACGCCAAGAACTGCGCGCATATCGGCAGCACGCGCGGGCTCGAGCTGGGCCAGGTATTCCTCGACCGTCGTTGCGTCGGACCTCATGTGCCCATTGTCTGCCGAAAAAGCCTGCCCGGCAACAACAGAGGCCTCGATTTCTCGAGGCCTGAGTTGTGGGTGCAGTTCGATGTGGTGGAACCGAACTTCACTGCCCCCAGTATCTCGAAAGACGGCACATTCTGCAAGCGTTTACAGAATTCGAGGTTCGTACCCCAGTCTCGCTGCCCTACCCGATGAAAGCGCCCATACGACCCACCTCGGTGCCCTCGCATTCGCCGTTCACAAAGTCACCGAAATGAGTCATTGCCGCCAGGCTGTCCACCTGCTGCAACCACATTGTCGATGTCTCGTTGCGCTTCTCGGGAAGCACAGATACACAGATCGAGCCTTGATCGGGGTAATCCTGCTGCAGCCACAGCACCGAACCAGAATCGTCGGCGAATGCGCGGATTCCGCCGTCGTAACTATAGGTACTGAGGGACTTCGCCATCGTGTCGAGATCAGTCGGGTTGTCGTCGGGGTGCGCCTGACGGTATTCGTCAACGACCCTCAGCGCCTCAGCGGGCTCGGGCAAATTATCGACGCTGATCGGGCCCGTTCCACCCAGAGCATCGGCAATCGATTGCGTTGCCACACCTGGCGTGACGCCAAAGCTCAACACAGTGAGGCCAATGGTCGCCCAGCCAAGCGCGGGCGTGACCTTGCGCCGTAGGTTGACGATTCCCAGAATGAGGACAACAATGCCGAGGGCGGTCACAGCGGTGATATCGAGAAACATCATGAGCCCTCGCGCGAATCCCGCACCCGTTGCCGAGCCACCCGGTGCGCGCGCCCCGAGCTCGAGCTGCACCAAATATCCCTCGATCAGGAGGGGGATGGCAACGAGGGCGCCGGCGCACACGGCGACGGCGATCGGTGCGACGGGTGGCCGAGTGGGTCGCGGGTTGGTGGTTTGTGCGGCACGAACATCAGTATCGGCTGATTCGGCGGTGGCGCCAGCGAGGTCGTGCGCAGGTGCATCGGGCACCGCACCAGCGGCCGCGGTCGAGCCATCTCGGTGAATGCGCCGCGCCATCATGTGAACGTATGCACCCACTGCAGTGGGAACGATGAAGGCAGCGCCCGTGGTTCCCAACTGAAGCGCCAGAAGCGACACGGGAACCATGATGACGGCGCCAATCATGTACAGCACGCCAACACCGGATTGCACTTCCCAGATCCGGCGATAGCGAACCGCACGGTCGCTCGCGCTGTCGAGCCTCGAGGCGCGGTGCGCGAGTCTTTCGAGCGTGACCATTATCGACAGCGTTACAAGGTTCAGTCCCAGCGAGTAGTACGGGCTAAAAAGGTACAACCCTGGCGGAAACTCGAGCGGCGCCCACTGTGATTCAGTGATGAACGCAATCACTGCGACGGCAATGCCCACGAACGCGCCCAGCGCGCCCACGCGATAATTGCGACGAACGCGCCGCAGCATGTCCGCGGTTACCTCTGGCATAGCCACCTCCACTCGGTTGTCGCCGAGTGTACGGGCGTTTGTCGATATTGTCGAGGGTTTAAACCACCCACACCGTTTCGTCGGGAAGCAGAATTCCGTCGCCATATTCCGCCGAATCATGCGAGTCGGCCGCGGTGGCGTGAATGCCGTAACCCGAATCGAGAATCACGCGGCCCGCGGGAATCTCGAACGGTTCGGTGCCGTAGTTCGTGTACGAACGTACGCCGTTGTTCTCGTAGCCCACGATGTGGTCGGGCAAGCCGTCAATCCAGGTGAGCGATCCGTGACCCAGGTTGTGCTCGTGGCGCAGGCGCAGTGCCGCACGGTACATCTCGAGAGTCGATCCGCTCACGCCGTCTTGCTGGTCGTATGCCAGCTCACGGAAAACGCTGGGCTGCGGCAGCCACGACTCGCCCGTGGTGTTGAACCCATAGGCAGGCGCATCGGCCTTCCACGGAATGGGCACGCGGCAACCGTCGCGGCCATAGCGTTCGCCTGCGGTGCGGAAGAACGTGGGATCCTGGCGGAAACTGTCGGGGATTTCGTGAACCTCGGGAAGCCCCAGTTCTTCGCCCTGGTACAGATAGGCGCTGCCGGGCAGACCCAACATCAGTGCCGTCGAGGCGCGACCACGGCGAATCGATAACGCCAGGTCGGGCACATTTGTGCTCCGCGGGCCCAGGCCACTGAGGTCGCCGGTGCGGGTCTCGTCGTCGTTCATTGCCAAGCGTGTGGTGTGGCGAACCTGATCGTGATTGGACTGAACCCACGTGCTGGGTGCACCAACACTGCCAAATGCTTCAAGGGATTCGTCGATGATGGCGCGAATACCCTTCGGATCCCACTTCACGCCGGCATAGGGGAAGTTGAAGGCCTGGTGCATTTCGTCGGGACGCACCCACAAGGCCAACTTCGAGAGCGGGTCCACGCCGGCCTCGGCGCACAGAATGCGCTCTCCGGGGTACGAGTCGGTGATTGCGCGCCAACGACGCCAGTATTCGTGTGATCCCGGGTCGCCGAAGAAGGGGTGGTCGGCGGGGTCGTCCACGCCGTCGGTCCAGTCGGGAAGCCCCGCCTTTTTCGCGAGGCCCGCCGCGACGTCCACACGGAAGCCATCGACTCCGCGATCCAGCCAGAATCGCAGGATGTCATCGAACTGTTCCTGAACCCATTCGTTGGTCCAGTCGAAGTCGGGCTGGCTGGAATCGAAGATGTTCATGTACCACTGCTCGGGTGCGCCGTCGGGTCCGATCACACGGGTCCACGCTGGACCACCGAAAACCGACAGCCAATTGTTCGGAGGCAGTTCGCCGTTGTCGCCCTTGCCGTCACGGAAGATATAACGCGCTCGCTCGGCGGAACCCGGTCCAGCGGCCAGAGCCTCCTGGAACCAGACGTGTTCAGTCGATGAGTGGTTCGGGACGATATCGACAATCAATTTGAGGCCAACGCGCTTGACCTCGGCGGCGAGTGCGTCGAAGTCGGCGAGGGTGCCATGAATGGGATCGACGTCGCAGAAGTCCGATACGTCGTAGCCGCCGTCCTTATGGCTGCTCTTATAGAAGGGGCTGAGCCAGACGGCATCGACACCCAGCCGCGCGATCTGCTCCATACGGGCGGTGATACCGGGAAGGTCACCGATTCCGTCACCATTGGCGTCGCCAAAGGAACGGGGGTACACCTGGTAAATAACGGCGGAACGCCACCACTCGTCGTTGTGTGGTGTTGTGGGTGTGGTCATTGCATAGTCCTCAGTACGGGGTGAAAGCCTCGAGCGCTCCATGTCATAACCTAATAATTTCGATTTGATAACACTCGAGCCTGGCGGTTTGTCAAACAAGTATGTAACGGTTTACAGTGTAAATGCAAACGTTTGCAACCCGGAGAACGGCCTCCTCGTGGAAGTTCTCTGGGACCATCCACGAAAGGACAAACCGTGAAGGTGACCACCACCAAGGCTCTCGTCGCATTCGGCGCCATTGCCGCAACGACGCTGGGTCTCACCGGTTGCGCTGCAGAGGCTCCCGCCGAGCCCGTAACGCTGACCGTCTGGGCAGACCAGTTCTACATCGACGCTCTCACCGAGCAGGCAGCTGCCTACACCGAAGAGACCAACGTCACCATCAAGTTCGTTGACACCACGGGCAAGGACGTCCGTGCTGACTTCCTGCAGCAGGTTGCTGACGGCAAGGGCCCCGACATCACGATCGGTGCACACGACTGGGTAGGCGAGCTCGTTGCAAACGGTGCTGTCAGCCCCCTCGAATACGGCGACAAGCTGGGCGACTTCCTGCCCGTTGCACAGCAGGCTGTGCAGTACGACGGCAAGGCATACGCACTTCCCTTCGCCGTTGAGTCGATCGCATTGCTGCGTAACGCCGACCTCGTTGCCGAAGCACCCACCAGCTGGGATGAAATGGTTGCCGACGGCTTCGTTGTTCAGCAGGGTGAAGCGGGCGACCCCTACCACCTGTACCCCATCCAGACCTCGTTCGGTGCACCCGTCTTCGGTCTTGACGCACAGGGTGGATTCGACCCCGCACAGCTGTCGCTCGACAACGAGGGTGGACTCGAGTTCGCTCAGTTCCTCGCTGACAACGGCGCAAACGGCACCGGCACCTTCTCGGCTGCCGAGACCTACGACACCGCCAAGGAAAAGTTCCTTGCGGGTGACGCTGCATACTGGCTGACCGGTCCTTGGTCGGTTGCTGGTGTGAAGGAAGCCGGAATCAACGTCGCAATTGACGTCGTTCCCTCGGCCGGTGGCGAAGTTTCGGCTCCGTTCGCAGGTGTGAAGACCTTCTTCCTCAGCTCGGCAAGCACCAACCAGGTTGCTGCAACCGACTTCCTCGTGAACTTCCTTGGTTCGACGTCGGTTCAGGAAGCCCTGTATGCCGCAAACGGCATCCTGCCCGCAAACGCTGCTGCAGCAGAGACCGCATCGAGCGACCCCATCGTCGCTGGTTTCGCCGCCGTTGGCGCACAGGCAGTGCCCATGCCCGCAATCCCCGCAATGGCTTCGGTTTGGGCCGAGTGGGCAAAGGCTGAGGTCGGCCTGATCGGTGGCACCGCTACCGACGCCGCCGCAACCTGGACCGCAATGGCAGAAGCCATCCGCGCCGCAATTGCTGGCTAAGTAACACCCCACTGAACGGTGCCCCGGTCGAACATCCGGCCGGGGCACTGTTTCACCCCAGAACCACAAGAGTAAGGTGACGAACATGGCGAAGAAGCACAACACCGACCGCCTCGTCGAAGCGGCGTCGGGACCCACCTGGGTCATCATTCTGAAGATCATGTTGTTGGCGGTCGTCACCGCTGTCTCGGTCTACGCAATCTTCATGCTCGTGCTGGCAAACGATTACGTACTGGCCAGCATCGTCGCCGTCGCGACGCTCGCAATCAATTACATTTATCTGCGCAAGGGCGCACTGCCCGCAAAGTACCTGACGCCGGGAATCATCTTCCTGTTGATCTTCCAGGTCTTTGTCGTGGGATATTCCGCGTTCATCGGTTTTACGAACTATTCAACGGGCCACAACGGCACCAAGGAAATGGCAATCGATTCATTGCTGGAAGGTCAGCTGGAACGCATCCCCGATTCGCCCGAATTTGCCCTGAGCGTCGTCGAAAAAGACGGCGTCATCAACTTCCTCGTCACCCAAGATTGCCCCGCGCCCGTCGAGGGCGTGGAGTCCGAGCCCTGCGAGCCCCAGGTGTTCATCGGAAATGCCACAACGCCTCTTCAGCCCGTGACCAACGCGAACTGGCTGGGGGACAAGGCATCGTCACTTCCCGGTTACGA
The DNA here is from genome assembly GCA_003053925.1 of Microbacteriaceae bacterium MWH-Ta3. Lineage (GTDB taxonomy): Bacteria > Actinomycetota > Actinomycetes > Actinomycetales > Microbacteriaceae > MWH-TA3. Next base: position 547,908 of record QBKD01000001.1, on the reverse strand, counting down.
GACCATCAAGTTTGACCAGATTCTGGAACGTCAAGACGAGATTCTTGCCATCACGGTTCCGTTCACCGACGACCCCACCGAGGGCGCTCTGCAGACGACCGACGGCCGCAGCGCCTACCTGTACATGGCGAAGTTGGTGTACGACCCCGTTGCCGACACCATGACCAACACCGAGACGGGTGTCGTGTACACCCCGTCCGCAACGGGTTCGTTCGTGTCGGAATCGGGCGAGGAGCTGCAGCCCGGTTGGCGCACGATCGTGGGTTTGGACAACTTCATTAAGGCCATTAACGAGGACTCGATTCGCGAACCCTTCATTGGTGTCCTGATCTGGACCTTTGTGTTCGCTTTCCTGTCGATGGCGTTCACGTTCATCCTCGGCCTGTTCCTGGCGATTATGTTCAACGATCCGCGCATGAAGTTGCGCAAGTTCTACCGCATCATTGTGATTTTGCCCTACGCCTTCCCCGCGTTCCTGTCGGCTCTGGTGTGGGCGGGTATGTTCCGCAATGACACCGGCGACTACAACGGCTTCATCAACCAAATGTTCTTCGGTGGCGCCTCGATCCCGTGGCTGTCCGACCCGCTGTTGGCGAAGGTGAGCCTGCTGCTGGTGAACCTCTGGCTGGGCTTCCCCTACATGTTCCTGGTCACCACCGGCGCGCTGCAGGCGATTCCCGAAGAGTTGAACGAGGCCGCACGCGTGGACGGCGCGACACCGTGGCAGATCTTCCGCCGTATCAAGTTCCCGCTGCTGATGGTGTCGGTTGCGCCTCTGCTGATTTCGACCTTTGCGTTCAACTTCAACAACTTCAACCTCATCTATATGTTGACGGGTGGTGGACCGGCCGATCCACGAGCGGGCATGAATGTCGGATCCACGGACATTCTGATTTCGATGGTCTACAAGATTGCGTTCGACAGCTCGGTGCGTGACTACGGTCTGGCCAGCGCGTTCACCATCTTGATCTTCCTGATTGTTGTGGGAATCTCGGTCGTGAGTTTCCGCCGTACCAAGATGCTGGAGGACTTGAACTAATGGCTACCATCACCGATGCAAACGGCACCGTTTTGACCAGGCCGAAATTCAACCTGCTGCGCTGGTTCGGACAGACCGGCTGGCGCCACATTGTGGGCATCTTCTTCGTCATCTTCGCCCTGTTCCCGCTGGCCTACGTGCTGTCGGCGTCGCTGAACCCCTCGGGAATCCTGGCCGGTTCGCGGCTGTTCGGCGAGGTGGGCCTGGACAATTACGTGAAGCTTCTGACCAACGAGAACAAGCCGTTCGCCATGTGGTTCATGAACTCAATGCTTGTGGGGTTGGGTACGGCCGTCGGCACCGTGTTCCTCGGTGCACTCGCCGCATATTCGTTCTCGCGCATGCGCTTCACGGGTCGCCGCACAGGCCTGCTGACGCTGGTGCTGGTGCAGATGTTCCCGCAGATTCTGGCGATCATCGCCATCTACAGTGTGATGCAGACCATCGGCGGAATCTTTCCCGCGCTGGGCGTGAATTCGCATATCGGCCTAATCATGATTTACCTCGGTGGCGCTCTGGGGGTGAACACCTATCTGATGTACGGCTTCTTCAACACGGTTCCCTCCGAAATCGACGAGGCCGCAAAAATCGATGGCGCGGGTCACGCCCGTATCTTCTTCACCATCATCCTGCGCCTGGTTGCCCCGATCCTTGCGGTGATCGGTTTGCTGTCCTTCATCGGCGTGACCAACGACTTCGTGATTGCCAGCATCATGCTGACGGAACCCGAGTCGCAGACGCTGGCGGTAGGCCTGTTCAAGTACGTCGCCGACGCCAACTTCAAGGAATGGGGTCCGTTCGCTGCGGGCGCGATTCTCGCGGCACTTCCCGTGACGATTCTGTTCCTGTTCCTGCAGAAGTACATCGTGGGCGGCCTCACCGCAGGTTCCGTCAAGTAGCCTGCAGGTAGCCCCTGACCGCTTCGTCGCAAGGAATTTTGGTGGATCTTTCCGCACTGCCGCATCACGACGGCTCGTCCCTCTATGTCTCGAACGGTTCGCCGGAAATTGGCGACGGCGTCATCGTGCGACTCCGGGTTCCCGCCGATCTGGGCGTTGTCGAAGTGCAGGCGCGCAGCCTGTGGGACAAGGAACCGTCCCTGTGGCCTGCCGTGCGCAGTGCCGTGAAATCGGGCGTTGACTGGTGGGAGGCGCGGCTGACGGTCACCAATCCCGTCACGCATTACCGCTTTGTGTACCGCACGGCGTCGGGGGATGTGCGCTGGGTGAATGCCACGGGCGTGCACCGGACCGAGCCTCGAGACATCGAGGACTTCGCGCTGAGTGCACACGCACCCGCTCCCGAGTGGATCGGGTCGCAGGTTCTGTATCAGGTGTTTCCCGATCGGTTCGCGCGCTCGGCCGCCGCCGATGCGCACCCCGCTCCCGAGTGGGCGGAACCCGCCGCGTGGACCGACCCAGTGAACAACGAGCGCCCGCACACCGGAGTGCAGTTCTATGGCGGCGACCTGTGGGGCATCATCGACAAGCTGGATCACATTGTGAATCTGGGCGCCACACTGCTGTATCTGACGCCCTTTTTCGCGGCCGGATCCAACCACCGATACGACTCGCACGACTTCGCCCATGTTGATCCCCTGCTGGGTGGCGACGAGGCGCTGATCGCGTTGATCGAGGCGGCGCATCAGCGCGGGCTCAAGGTGATTGGCGATCTAACGACCAACCATTGCGGCGATGGGCACGAGTGGTTCCGCGCCGCGGTCGGTAACCCGGATGCGCCCGAGAGCGAATTCTTCTACTGGACCAACGCCGAACACACCGAGTACGCCGCGTGGTTGGGCGTGCCATCGTTGCCCAAGTTCAACTGGGAATCGGCCGAACTGCGCCGACGGTTTATCGAAGGCCCCGACTCGGTGGTGGCCACCTGGTTGAAGAAGCCGTTTGGCCTCGACGGGTGGCGCATTGACGTGGCGAACATGACCGGTCGATACGGCGATGTCGATATCAACGAGGACATTCGCCGGATTATTCGCCGCACGATGATCGACATCAACCCCGACACCATTTTGTTGGGTGAATCCACGAACGATGCGGCCTTCGATTTCCGAGGCGATGCTTGGCATGGTGCCATGTCGTATTCGGCCTTCACGCGTCCGGTCTGGGCGTGGTTGTCTGATGAAGGTTCCGAGGCCGCCGGTGGAATTGGGATGGTGCTCTCCACCATCCCCGAGTATTCGGGTGCCGATGTGCACACGCAGTACACCGAGCTCTCGGCGGGATTCCCGTGGCGCATTCGCCAGGGCAACCTCGTGGCGCTGGACACGCACGATACTCCTCGATTCGCAGGAATCGCACGCGAGGGCGCTGTCGAGCCCGCACTGCTGTTGTCGCTGACGCTGCCCGGCATTCCCGTGGTTTTTGCGGGCGATGAGCTGGGGCTGGTGGGTCGTGATGGCGAAGAATCGCGCACGCCCATGCCGTGGGATTCCCTGGATGCCGCCGCGGATCGCATCGCGCTGTACACCGAGCTGATCCACCTGAAGCGCGACCATTCGGCGCTGAACGGCGGCAGCCTGCGATGGCTGCACATCGGCGACGATGTGCTGGCGTTTGTGCGCGAAGACACCCACGAGAGCCTGCTGGTTGTGGTGAGCCGCGCCGAATTCGAGTTCGACATCGATAGTGCCGCGGTGTCGGCCCGCGCCTCGAAAATTCGGGGAACGGCGCAGTTCATCGCCGCGGGCGATCGCGTGACGGTGAGCGGTTCGGGAATGAGCGCGACCGTCTGGAGCCTCGCGGTACACTGATATCAGCCCCTCGTGTGGCGCTATCTTGGCTAACTCCCCCAGGTCAGAAATGAAGCAAGGGTAACTGGGCTCTGGCGGGTACACGAGGGGTCTTGTCTGTCCAGGAGGCGCAATGAGCATCGAAGTCGATCCGTTTTATAGCAACGGAAACCCGCGCTTCAGCGGTGACTATCTGGACGGCGAAATGCACGGACCCTGGACCTTCTTTCGCGCCGATGGCAGCGTTATGCGCACGGGTGAATTCGACCGAGGTCGGCAGGTGGGGGACTGGACGACCTACACGCGTGACGGTTCCGTGGTGAAGGTGACGTCGTTTCCGCAATAGTTCAGGGACGTTTGTCATAACAAGGGCCCGTGCGCACGTCGTAGGCTAGGGCCGTGGCCACCAGCATTTACATCACCAGCGCCGAGGAGCATTCCGGCAAGTCAACCGTTGCGCTCGGAGTCCTGGATGCCCTGTTACGGCAGGGTATGCGCGTGGGCGTGTTCCGTCCGATCTCCAGCAATGTCGACGAGCGTGACTATGTTCTGGAATCACTCTTGGCCCACGATGGTGTCGATTTGGCATACGACGAGTGCATCGGCGTCACCTACGACGCGCTGCACCACGACTACGAGGCCGCGCTCGTGACCATCATCGACCGATATCACACCATGGAACGCAAGTGCGAGGCCGTGGTGATTGTGGGATCCGACTACACCGATGTCTCGGGCCCCACGGAACTGTCCTTCAACGCGCGTATCGCCGCAAACTTGGGTGCCCCCGTTCTGCTGGTCTTGCAAGGTCGAGGTTCGAACGATGGCGCTCGCGGTGGACTTGTTGTGCAGCCTCCGCGCACCATCACCGAGATCACGAACCTGGCCGAGGTGGCCCTGCCCGAACTCGAGAAGGAACACGCCACCCTGTTTGGCGTGATCGCCAACCGTGTCGAGCCGGGCCAGGAGGCGGCCGTCATCGAGGCGCTGCGTACCGCCGCACCCGCCGCCTTGGTCGCGGCTATCCCCGAGGACAAATTCCTGGTGGCTCCCACGGTCTCGGCTGTCATAGCCGCACTGGGTGGAACAGTGGTTAGCGGTGACCCCGAACTGCTGAACCGCGAGGTCATGGGCGCCAAGGTCGCGGCCATGAATATCGAAAACGTTTTGGCCCGCTTGATCGAGGGCGAGATCGTGCTCGTGCCCGCCGACCGATCCGAGATTCTGCTGGGCGTGCTCATGGCACACGAAAGTGACACCTTCCCGTCGCTCGCTGCCATCGTGTTGTACGGCGGATTTGTCACCCCCGAACCTGTGTGGCGCCTGATTCGAGGCCTCAATCCGCAGCTTCCCATCATCGAGGTGGAACACTCCACCTACGAAACGGTCATGCGCGTCATGGAGACCCGGTCGCGCTTGGCCGCCGACTCGCAACGTAAGTACGACACCGCACTGGCTCTGTTCGAAAACAATGTGGACCGCCACGAGCTGCTGGAGCGCCTCAATGTCGCTCGCGCCGATGTGGTAACTCCGCTGATGTTCGAATACGACCTGCTGGAACGGGCCCGGTCCAACCGCAAGCACATCGTGCTGCCCGAGGGAAGCGACGACCGCATTTTGCGTGCCGCGGCAACGCTGCTGAGTCGCAAGGTAGCCGACCTCACGATTCTGGGTGACGAAACCGACATTCGCCGCCGTGCTTCTGAACTGGGAATCGATATCTCGGCGGCGGCTGTTATCAGCCCGAATTCCGAATTGTTCGTGCAGCAGTTTGCCGAAGTCTATGCCGACCTGCGCAAGCACAAGGGCATCACGATCGACGAGGCACGCGAGATCGTCACCGATGTGTCGTATTTCGGCACCATGATGGTGCACCTGGGACTTGCCGACGGCATGGTCTCGGGCGCCGCACACACCACGGCGCACACGATCAAGCCGTCATTCGAGATCATCAAGACCATCCCCGGCGTTTCCGTGGTGTCGAGCGTGTTCCTTATGGCGCTAGCCGACCGCGTGCTGGTCTACGGCGACTGCGCCGTGATTCCCGACCCCACGAGTGAACAGCTGGCGGATATTGCGATTTCGTCGGCGACGACCGCCCAGCAGTTCGGTATCGAACCTCGAATCGCCATGCTGTCGTATTCGACGGGCACCTCGGGTGCGGGCGACGATGTCGAAAAGGTGCGCGAGGCCACACGCATTGTGCGCGAGCGCCGTCCCGACCTGCTGGTCGAGGGGCCGATTCAGTACGACGCGGCGGCCGAGCCCAGCGTTGCGGCCACGAAGATGCCGGATTCCGAGGTTGCGGGCCGCGCGACCGTGTACATCTTCCCCGATCTGAACACCGGCAACAACACGTACAAGGCCGTGCAGCGGTCGGCGGGTGCGGTCGCCATTGGCCCAGTCTTGCAGGGTTTGAACAAGCCGGTCAACGACTTGTCCCGAGGCGCGCTGGTGAGTGACATCGTCAACACCGTGGCCATCACCGCCATTCAGGCGCAGGAGTCAGGCGCATGACCCGCGCGTTTGTGGTGAACTCGGGTTCGTCCTCGATCAAGTACCAATTGATTGACGTGGAAACGGAAACCTCGCTGGTGAGCGGCCTCATCGAGCGCATTGGGGAACCGGGTGGCGACGCCGAGACACACGAGGCGGGCTTGCGCGGTGTTCTGGCCCAGTTGGGTGACGACGCAGACATTTCGGTTGTGGGCCATCGCGTGGTGCACGGCGGCGACCGATTTGATCGCGCCGCGATTGTGGACGACGCCGTCGAACAGGCCATCGCGGATTTGATTCCGCTGGCTCCGTTGCACAATCCCGCAAACCTCGCGGGCATTCGGGCGGCGCGCGAGGTGCTTCCGGACGTGCCTCATGTCGTGGTGTTTGACACGGCGTTCCACCAGACGATTCCGCACGAGGCGTACACCTATGCGCTGGACGCCGACATTGCCGAGCGCTTTGGTATTCGTCGATACGGATTCCACGGAACCAGCCACAAGTTTGTGACCGGTCGCGCCGCCGAATACCTGGGTGTCCCCGTGGATCAGGTCAACCTGATTGTTCTGCACCTGGGCAACGGCGCCAGCGTGACGGCGATTCGCGGCGGTCGGTCAATCGACACGTCGATGGGTCTGACGCCGTTGGAGGGGTTGGTCATGGGTACGCGCTCGGGCGATATTGATCCCGCGATTGTGTTTCACCTGAATCGAGTCGCGGGCCTCAGCATCGACCAAATTGACGACATCGTGAACAAGAAAAGCGGCATGAAGGGCATGACCGGTTACAGCGACATGCGCGATGTCGAGGCCGCGATTGCGCGGGGCGATGTCTCGGCAGCCCAGGGGCTTGCCGTGTGGCGTCACCGAATTCGCCACTATGTGGGGGCATATCGCGCACAGATGGACACTGTTCATGCGGTCGTGTTCACCGCAGGTGTCGGCGAAAACAGTGCGCTCCTGCGGGAAATGGCGATGCAGGGGTTGAGTCATGTGGGAATCGAGATCGACAGTGCGCGAAACGAGGTTCGGTCTCGTGAGGTGCGCGACATTGCCACGGATGCGTCGCCCGTGCGAATCCTTGTCGTTCCTACGAACGAAGAACTCGAAATTGCGCGTCAATCCACAGCGGCGGCCTTCGGCGGGTAATGCACATCGGGGCCGTTCGGCGCGCGAATGTCGCGGCTGGCGGGTACTCTTCAAGTGTGGCTGTTGCACTTTATCGTCGTTACCGACCCGAGAACTTTGACGAACTCATTGGTCAATCTCAGGTGACCGATCCGTTGCGCTCTGCCCTGCGCAATGACCGTGCAAACCACGCCTATTTGTTTAGTGGTCCTCGTGGCTGTGGCAAGACCACTTCGGCCCGCATTCTGGCGCGCTGCCTGAACTGCGCGGAAGGCCCCACAGACACCCCGTGTGGTGTGTGCCCCAGTTGCGTGGAACTGTCGCGTGATGGTTCGGGTTCGGTGGATGTCATTGAAATCGACGCAGCCAGTCACAACGGTGTCGACGACGCCCGTGACCTGCGTGAACGTGCGGCATTCGCACCCGCTCGTGACCGCTACAAGATTTACATTTTGGACGAGGCCCACATGGTGACTCAGCAGGGCTTCAATGCGCTGCTGAAGATTGTGGAAGAGCCGCCGGCCCACGTGAAGTTCATCTTTGCCACGACCGAACCGGAAAAGGTGATTGGCACCATTCGGTCGCGCACCCACCACTATCCATTCCGTTTGGTACCGCCCGCCGTCATGCTCGATTACGTGACGGAACTGTGCACCCAGGAAGGCGTGACGGTCGAAGACGGTGTACTTCCGCTGGTGATCCGCGCCGGTGGTGGCTCGGTGCGCGACACTCTGTCGTTGCTAGACCAGATCATTGCCGGCTCTGATGACCACGCGGTCACGCGCGAACGCACCAACAATCTGCTGGGTTACACGCCCAGCGAACTGTTGGACGAGGGACTGGAATCCATCGCCCGCGGTGACTCTGCCAACGCCTTCTCGGTCATTGACCGCGTCATCCACACGGGAAACGACCCGCGTCGATTTGTCGAAGACGTGCTCGAGCGTCTGCGCGATCTGGTGATCGTCGAGGCCACGGGCGCCGGTGCCGCCGCAGTCCTGCGCGGTGTGCCCACCGACGAACTGGAACGCATGGCGGCGCTCGCCGCGTTGTTCGGCGGCGACGCACTGTCGCGCGCGGCCGACATCGTGAACACCACCCTGACCGGCATGACCGGCACCACGCCTCCGCGTATTCACCTCGAATTGATGATTGCCCGCCTGCTGGTGGGATCCACGGCTACGCCTGGCGTCGCGGCGGCCCCTCCCGCACCCGCGGTCGCACGAGCTGCAGCGCCCGCGGATGCGCCCGTGCAGCGTGCCGCGGCGGAAGCTACAGCACCCGTTCAGCGTCCCGCGGCAGCAGCAGTCGCCAAGCCCGCTTCGCAGCCTGTCGTTTCGCCCGTAGCGGAACACGCACCCGAGCCTGCCGCTGAACAAACACCCGAACCTGTCGCGGCACAGCCCGAGCCCGCACACTCGCCCGCCGTGTCGTCGTTCCAGCCGGACGAGATCACACTTGCCGATGTTCTCGATGTCTGGCCCGATGCCCTCGAGGAACTCAAGGAACACCAGGCCATGTGGGTCATTGTGAACAACGGCCGGCCCGCCGCGTTCGCCGATGGCGTGCTGACTCTGGAATTCAATTCGCAGGTGTTCCTCGACGGATTCAAGAAGAAGAACGCCGATGGCCAGGCGCCGTTCGAGGTCCTGCGCGAAATTCTGTCGGACGCACTGGGTATCACGGTGGGATACAAGGCACACGTTGCTCAGGGTGGCGTCGCCCCCGGAATTTCGCGACCCACGCCCGCTGCGACACCGGGCAGCGCTCCTGCGCCCGAGACCCCTCGTGCCGCACAGCCCGAGCCGCCCACTCGTCCCATGCCGCCCGTGACCACCGCACCGGCCAGCGAACACACGCCGCTTCCCACCGTGTCGGCATCGGAATTCACCGCGAAGCACGCACCCGTTGTCGTTCCCGAACCCGCTGCGACTGCCGCCGAACCGGTTACCGCCACGCCACCGAAAGCACTCGTACCCGAGGCCGTTGCCGACGAACGTCGTGGGGAATCGGTCGTGCGTGAAGTTCTGGGCGCCAAGCTCATTGCCACGGAAAACGTACCGGCCGATGCGCAAGCACCCGCCGCAGACACCGACACCCATTCCGCCGCAACAATGTTCGATATGCCGGATAACGCCTGATGTACGAAGGCATCCTGCAAAACCTCATTGACGAGTTCGGAAAGCTGCCCGGCATTGGGCCGAAGTCGGCGCAGCGCATCGCGTTCTATATCGTGCAGTCGGAAAGTTACAACCCCGCCAACCTGTCGAGCATCCTGGCCACCATTCGCGAAAGCATTAAGTTCTGCGAGGTGTGCGGAAACGTGGCCGACGACGTGAGGTGTGCCATCTGCCGCGACCCGCGCCGCCGTGGCGACATGATCTGTGTTGTCGAAGAGGCGAAAGATGTCGTGGCCATCGAACGCACGCGCGAATTCCGGGGCACGTATCACGTGCTGGGCGGAGCGATTAGCCCGATCGACGGCGTTGGCCCCGCCGATCTGCGCATTGCGCAGCTGCTCGAGCGCCTGCGCGACACCAGCATCACCGAGGTCATTCTGGCCACCGACCCCAACCTCGAGGGCGAGGCCACGGCCACCTACCTGGCGCGACTCTTGGCCGATTTCGGAATCACCATTACACGACTTGCCAGCGGCCTGCCCGTTGGCGGCGACCTGGAATACGCCGACGAGGTCACTCTCGGCCGCGCATTCGAGGGCCGCACCCGTCTGTAGTGCCATAAATACCGCTAGAATTGCGCCCAGAGTGGGCAGCGCAGCCGAGCTCGATTCTGTGTCCCTCAATCGAAGAGATCATCGTGTCGCTTATCGTTCAAAAATTTGGCGGTTCCTCCGTCGCAGATGCCGAGAGCATCATGCGTGTTGCGCGCCGCATTGTTGCCACTCGTGACGCCGGAAACGATGTCGTGGTCGCCGTTTCGGCGATGGGCGACACCACCGACGAACTGGTTGACCTGGCGCACCAGATCACCGATTCGCCCGACCCCCGCGAAATGGACATGCTGCTGACTACAGGCGAACGCATCTCGATGGCGCTGTTGGCCATGGCCATCAAGAGCCTGGGCCACGAGGCCCGCTCGTTCACTGGCAGCCAGGCGGGCATGATGACCGACGCCCAGCACGGTGCCGCTCGAATCGTGGGCGTGACCCCAGAGCGCGTCCAAGAGGCGCTGTCCGAGGGTGCGGTGGCGATCGTTGCGGGCTTCCAGGGCTTTAACCGTGACTCGCGTGACATCACCACACTGGGTCGCGGTGGCAGTGACACCACCGCCGTGGCGTTGGCCGCGGCCTTGAACGCCGATGTCTGCGAGATTTACACCGACGTCGATGGCGTATTTACCGCCGACCCCCGCGTGGTGCCCATGGCCCACAAGATTGATGTGGTCACGAGCGAAGAAATGCTAGAGCTAGCTGCCGCGGGTGCCAAGGTCTTGCACATTCGCGCTGTCGAATACGCGCGCCGCCACGGAGTCACGCTGCACGTGCGCTCGAGTTTTGCCGATAAAGAAGGCACAATCGTTGTTTCCGCGAGAGGAGAAAACATGGAAGAGCCGATCATCACCGGTGTTGCCGGCGATCTGAGCGAGGCAAAGATCACCGTTATTGGTGTTCCCGACATTCCGGGTAAGGCCGCCGAGATTTTCACCATCGTTGCGGGCACCGGTGCAAACATCGACATGATCGTGCAGAACGTGTCGGTCGAAACAACGGGTCTCACCGACATTTCCTTCACGCTCCCGAAGACCGACGGCCAGAAGGTCCTCGCGGCTCTGCGCGAGAAGCAGGAGTCGGTTGGCTTCGTCGAACTGGCGTATGACGAGAACATCGGCAAGTTGTCGGTTGTTGGTGGCGGAATGCGCACCAACGCCGGCGTCTCGGCCCAGTTGTTCACCGCGCTGTACGACGCGGGTATCAACATCGAAATGATCTCGACCTCGGAAATTCGCATTTCCATCGTCACGCGCGCGGAACTGCTGAAGGACGCCATGAAGGTCGTTCACACCGCATTTGGATTGGACGGCGACTCGGAAGCCGTTGTATACGCAGGAACGGGGCGTTAGTCATGGGTGTACGTATTGGTGTTGTCGGCGCGACCGGTCAGGTTGGCGCGGTTGTTCGTGAACTGTTACTGTCGCGCGAGTTCCCGATTGACGAAATCCGCTTCTTTGCCTCGGCACGTAGCGCGGGAACCGTACTGCCATTTGGCGACCGCGAGGTTGTCGTCGAAGACGCACAGACGGCCGACCCCAGCGGTCTGGACATTGCCATTTTCAGCGCGGGTGCCACGCTGTCCAAGGCTCAGGCGCCGCGCTTCGCTGCCGCCGGCGTGACCGTGGTCGACAACTCGAGCGGTTGGCGCATGGACCCCGAGGTGCCCCTCGTGGTCGCCGAGGTTAACCCCCACGCAATCGACGAGGCCGTCAAGGGCATCATCGCTAACCCCAACTGCACGACCATGGCGGCAATGCCGGTTCTGAAGCCGCTCGACACCGAGGCCGGTTTGGTGCGCCTCACGGTCTCGACCTACCAGGCCGTGTCGGGTGCGGGGCTTGCCGGCGGCGAAGAGCTGCTGACGCAGGCCAAGGCCGTCGTCGCACAGGACGCCATGGGGCTGGTGCACAACGGCGAGGCCGTGGAATACCCGCTTCCCGTGAAGTTCCCCAAGAACATTGCGTTCAATGTCATTCCGTTGGCCGGTTCGATTGTCGACGACGGCATGAACGAGACCGACGAGGAAAAGAAGCTGCGCAACGAATCGCGCAAGATTCTGGAACTTCCCCAACTCAAGGTCGCGGGCACCTGCGTGCGCGTGCCCGTCTTCACCGGTCACTCGCTGTCGATTCACGCCGAGTTCGACAAGGCCATCACGCCCGATCGTGCGCGCGAGATTCTGGCCGCAGCACCCGGCGTCAAGCTCGACGAGGTTCCCACTCCGCTTGTGGCGGCCGGTTCCGACCCCAGCTTTGTGGGCCGTATCCGTCAGGACCAGTCGGTTGATGACAACAAGGGCCTGATTCTGTTTATCTCGAACGACAACCTGCGCAAGGGTGCGGCGCTTAACGCCGTGCAGATCGCCGAGGTCGTGGCCGAGCGCAAGGGCCTGATTTAGTTCGTGGATCGCCGTTCGCGTGCGGCTCGGGTAATCATCTGAGCCGCCGCGAAGACGACCAGCGCGGCCAGTAAGGCATTGGCCCATTCGGGGCTCACAATGTGTGCAAGAGCCACACCGAGGGGGCTCAGGATTGCGGCCGTGATGCCTATTGTTGCGGCATCGCGAACGTTCACCAGCCCTGCGCGGTAGTTGCCCACTGTTCCGCCCAACGCTGCGGGAATCATGGCCACCAGCGACAGGGCCTTGGCCAGAATGTCGCTGACACCAAACAGCAAGACGAGCGCGGGAACGGCGATGAGCCCGCCACCCACACCCAGCAGTCCCGCAAGAAAACCCATCGCGCAACCCAGAGCGATGAGTCCCAGTACGGTGCCCACCGACCAGGTCAGCACGTCGCCTCGACTGGGGACAGTGACAAACAGCGACACCGCCGTGATGACCAGCGTGATGGCGAAGACCACGCGGATTACCGGCACGGGAAGAGTGCGCATGGCGCGTGCGCCGATCGGCGCCAGGGCCACCGAACCAATCGCGATGATTCCCGCGAACGCGATGTGGCCAAAGTCAAACCCCGGCGTCAGAACATAACTGGCGGCTCCCGCGATCGAGGTGGCGACGATGGCAAGTAGCGATGTGGCCGATGCCTCGCGCTGTCCGTACGCCAGCGCAAACACCAGCAATGGTACGATGATGATTCCACCACCCACCCCAAAAAAGCCGGCAAAAATGCCAGCAATTGCGCCGATAATCATCAGCTTCGACGGCGCCGCGGGGTGTGACGGGGTGACGTTTCTCACCTCTGAAGCCTACTGTTCAAGGGATAGGATTAGGACGTGCACAAGACCGTCGACGTTGTCATCGTAGGTGGTGGCATCATGAGTGCCACCCTGGGAACGCTTCTGCAGAAGCTCGAGCCCAGCTGGTCGATTGATCTGTATGAACGCTTGGGTGCGCCCGCCGAAGAGTCGACCAACCCCTGGAACAACGCGGGTACCGGCCACGCTGCGCTCTGCGAGCTGAACTACACGCCCGAACAGGCCGACGGCAGCATCGCAACCGCCAGCGCCGTAAAGGTCAACGAACAGTTCCAGGTCTCGCGCCAGTTCTGGTCATATCTTGTCGACGAGGGAATCATTCCGTCGCCCGAGAAATTCATCGTTCCGGTGCCTCACATGAGCTTTGTCTGGGGAGAGGCAAACGTGGACTACCTGCGCCGCCGCTTCGACGCCCTGAAGAACCACCCGCTGTTCACCGGAATGCAGTACACCGAGGACCCTGCGGTGATCCACCAGTGGGCACCCCTTCTGATGCCCGGCCGATCCAAGAACGAGCCCGTTGCAGCAACGTATTACGCCCAGGGCACCGATGTGAATTTCGGCGCGTTGACCGAAATCCTGTTGGATTCGATGGCCGCCAACGGTGCAACGGTGCGCATGAACACCACGGTGAGGAGCGTCAAGCGGCGTGCCGACGGACTATGGGCCGTGAACATCGTCAACGAAATTGGTAAGACTCCGTCCACAGTTCTGGCGAAGTTCGTATTCGTCGGTGCGGGTGGTTATGCGCTCAACCTGCTGCAGCGCTCGGGAATCCCCGAGATTCGCGGGTTCGCAGGCTTCCCCGTTTCGGGCCAGTTCTACCGCTGCGACGACCCGGCGGTTGTCGCACAGCACCAGGCCAAGGTCTATGGCCGTGCCTCGGTGGGCGCACCCCCCATGTCGGTTCCGCACCTCGATACCCGCGTGGTCGATGGCGGCACCAGTCTGCTGTTTGGCCCCTACGCAGGGTTCACGCCCAAGTTCCTCAAGACCGGTTCACTGATCGACCTGTTCCGTTCGATTCGCCCGGGCAACATTGTGGCGATGATCCAGGTGGCGCTGACCAACCTGGGCCTGGTGAAGTACCTGGCGGCCGAAGTCTTTGCCAGCAAGGCGCGCCGAGTCGCAAGCCTGCGTGAATACTTCCCCGGCGCCGATGCCTCGAAGTGGTATCTCTACAATGCCGGCCAGCGGGTGCAGGTGATCAAGACCGACCCAGACAAGGGCGGGATTTTGCAGTTCGGCACCGAGGTCGTGGCGCATAAGGATGGGTCCATCGCGGGCCTGCTGGGTGCATCGCCCGGGGCATCGACCGCCGTTTCGGCCATGCTCGAGGTTCTGGAAAAGTGCTTCCCTCAGCGCCTCAACGTGTGGCGCGAACAGATCGTCGACATGATTCCGTCGTATGGCACCGTGCTGTCTGCAGATCCGAAGGCCACGGCAACGTCGCTGGCCCGCACCGCGAAGGCGCTCAAGCTCGTTTAGTGGGCGAATGTGTCGCTAGGCGAGACGCGCAATCCGCTCGAGGAACGTATCAACCAATCGGTTGGTGCGCTCGCGTGCGGCGTCCGATACAGCCGAGGTCTGCGCCAGCAGAATGTCGGCGTCCAGGCCAAAGTTCTGCACCAGCTCGCGTCCGGGGCCGTCCAGCCACACGTCAAGAATGTCGCGCGTGATTTCGGGGTGGAATTGCAACCCCAGTGTGCGGTTGATCACATAGGCCTGCGAGGCGTAGGGGTTCCGTGCGATTTCGGTGGCGCCGGGCGGCACCACGAAACGGTCAAAGTGGTACTGGAACCAGGGGCCGTCAGACACCAGCTCGGGGTCGTCGCTGTGGATTGCGGTCCAGCCAATTTCTCCGCGTGGTGCGGGGGCAACCGAACCGCCCATGGCGCGCGCCACCAGCTGGCCGCCAAAGCAGATTCCCAGGACCGGGTGGTCGGATCGGACGGCATCGCCAATCCATTCCAGTTCGGGCTGCAGCCAATTTCCGATGCATCCGTCGTCCCATGCGCCCCACGGTGCGCCCAGCGGCACGAGCAGGTCGTAGTCACGGAAGTCGGGGAAATCGCGTGCGATGTTGGGCTGGTGGTACGAGGATTCCGGAACGACGAGGATTTCCTCCAGCTCGAATCCGCGTTCCTGCAAACGTTCGCCCACAATGCCCACGGGGGTCATGTGGTCGTGCTGAATAACCAGTGCCTTCATGGAACTATTCTGCCCGTTCAGGCGGAACTGCCGACCTTGGCGCGGTACCCCATCACGACATTGCGCATACCCACGCCACACACGCCCACGAGTTCGTCTCCGCGGTAGTAACCCACGCAGAATTCGTCGTCGTCGAACGTGTTGTGCAGCATTTCGCTGCGATCAGCCAGGCCCACAATTCCATAGGCCAGCATGTGAATGTCGTACTGGTCGGACCAGAACGAAGGAACCGGCGCGAAGCGCTTCGCCACGATTTCGTCGACACTGTCCGAGCCCGCCAACTGTGCGGCGGCGACCTCGGCAACGCGCTTTGCCGTGTCGGTGGGGATGTTCCAGTGCTCCACCCGTCGGGGTTCGTCGTCGAACAGGGCGTTCGGGAAACGTGCCACGTCGCCCAGCGCGAAGACGTTGGTCACCACGGTGCCGTCGGTGCGGACAGCCTGCATTGCAGTGTTCGTCAAGACGCCATCGGACAAATCCAGGTCGTTTCCGGCCAGCCATTCCACATTCGGAATCGAGCCGATGGCTTCGATCAGCACATCGCACTCCAGGGTCGATCCGTCGTCTAGAACCACACCGGTGATGCGGTCGTCGCCAATGGTGTTGTCGATGCGGGACTGCATGCGGAACTGCACACCGTGTGCATCGTGCGCCGCGCGAATCCACTGCGCGAAATCGAGGCCCAAATAGCGCGCAATCGGTTCCACACCGGGCGCCACAATCGTGACGTCGCACCCCAACTTGCGTGCGGTCGCCGCGGTTTCACAGCCAATGAAGCCGGCGCCGTACACAACGACCTTGGTGCCTGGGTTCAGGGCGGCGCGCAGGGCAATGGCGTCGTCCAGCGATCGAACGGCATGACGACCGGTCATGACGGGGTTCGCCCATTCGGCACGCTTCGAGCGAATGCCGGTGGCAATGATCAGTGCCGAGAAGGTGTGGCTGTGGCCGTGCTCGTCGGTGAGCGAATTCGAAGCCAAATCGGTGCGCTCGATGCGCGTGTTCAATACCCAGTTGACATCCGCGGTCGCATCACGCTGCGGGAACTGGACGGCCTCGAGCGACACATCGGACGCGAGGACCTCCTTGGACAACGGAGGGCGGTTGTACGGCGGGTAGGGTTCGTCACCGAAGGCCGTGATGGGGCCCGTGTAGCCTGCACGACGCAGTGCCTCGGCTACACGGAGCCCACCCATCGACGCTCCGACAATAATGACGGGGTCGGTCATGGTCTTAGTCGACGATGAAGATGGCCTGCATGGGGCAGATGTCGATGGCGGCTTCGACGTTGCCGCGCTCCGAGTCATCTACCTCTGCAACGTATTCCAGCTTGTCGTCCGAGTTGAGGCGGAACACGTCCGGGGCCTCGAACACACACTGACCGTAGTGCTGGCACTTCGTCATGTCGACGTCGATTTTGATCGTCATTTCTATTCCTTTTCTTCGACGGTGGAAGGGTACAAGTCCTTCGAGGGGGTGCGAATACCGCGGTATTCCCAGTCGCCACCCAAAGCGGTCGAGACGACCTCTTCGCTTTCGGTCGGCTGAGCGCCGACATCGGTGCGGATGGGGGTTGGGCCCTCGACGATGTGGTTACGCAGAACACCGAGGCCTTCGACCTCGACCTCGACGATGTCACCGGGGAACACGGGACGGCTGAACGCGGGGGTGCCGCTGAACAGAATGTCGCCGGGGACGAGCGTGATCGTGCGCGCGATATCGGCCACGAGGTAGTGCATGTCCCATTCCATGTTGTCGGTGTTGTCTTCTTGCTTGACCACGCCGTTGACCTTGGTGCGGATGACCTTGTTGCGGAAATCCCAGTCGGTCACCAGTCCGGGACCGATCGGTCCCAGCGTGTCACTTCCCTTGACGCGCAGCATCGAGCCGGCATCGGTATCGCGGAAGTCGTGCAGGCCGTAGTCGTTGCCGATCGTGTAGCCAGCGATGTATTCGGCGGCGTCCTCGGGGGCGATGTTGCGGCAGGTCTTGCCGATCACAATGACGATTTCGCCCTCGTAGTTCAACCACTTGCAACCGGCCGGGCGCACAACGGCCGCATCGTGCGAATTGATCGCGGTGATGGGCTTGTGGAAGTACGTCGGCGATGCCGGCAGCTTGGTCATGAACTCTTTGGTGCGGCTGTCGTAGTTCAGGTGAACGGCGATGGCCTTGGTGGGCTCGACGGGCGGCAGGTGCAGCGCGTCGACGATGGCAACGCGGCGACCGTCGCCGGCCACCAGTTCCTCGCCGTCACGCACGACCTGCGTGGGGTATCCGTCCAGAAGAATGCGGCGATATTCAGTCACGCGAGAGCCTTACGTCCTTGGGAAGGGGGAATCCACCTTCGGGTTCGTCGAACCAGACGTGAACCTGTCCGGTTCCAATCGAGTTCTCGTATTTCGAGTACAGCTCGCCGCGTGCGGTGTTCAATTCCTCACCGGTGGCGCCGGCCATCATCAGCCAGTGGCCGAACATGCCCTCGGGGCGTGCCTTCATGAACTGCGGCATGGTCTCGAGGATCTTGCCGTGGTCACCGGCCTGCATCCACTCCAAGCGCTCTTCGTCCATAGCGCGTGCCTCGGGGCTGAAGATGTGGCTGGGGTCGCTGGCCTCGTGCTTGCGCAGTTCGCGCAGCTTGTAGAAGGTGTGGCTGAGAGCACCCGATGCCAACAACAGCACCTTGCGGTCGCTGTCGCGGATTGCCTCGCCAATGGCGCGACCGGCGCGAATGAAGTCTTCCGTCGTGGCAGTCTGCGCCAATGACACCGAAATCCACTTCTTGTCCTTCAGGCCACGGCCCAGGTAGTGCCAGAGGTTGATGGTTGCGTAGAAGATCGGCAGGTGGTCGTCCTCGATGGGGGTAATCCAGGTGCCGTTCTTCTCGTCGTAGTTCGCCATTGCCTTGGCCAGTTCGGGGTCACCCTTGAACGAGTAAGGAATCTGGCTCATGCCGCGGGGAAGCTCTTCTGATGTGAAGAGGCCACTGCGGTGGTCCTGTGCCGTCACAACGAATTCCACTGTCGTGAACCAGTGCGAGTCCAGTACGACGACGGTGTCGTAGTCCAACGTGTCGAATTTGTCCACGCGCAACTTTTCCAGGCCGGGAACCAGCGAAATCTCCTGGCCCTCGTTCAGTTCCTTACGAGTTTCCTCGGGGAGCATGATGGTGGGGACGTGCGCGATGAGCGCGGCGCCAACTACTTTTCCCATTTTCTTTATTCCTTCCATCCGTTGGGGGATACGACGGTGTTCTTGACATCGGCGTAGAAATCAAATGACCAGGTTCCGCCCTCGCGGCCGATGCCCGATTTGCGCGATCCGCCGAAGGGAGCGCTGAGGTCACGAACGAAGAAGCAGTTCACCCAGATTGTGCCGGCAACAAGCTGCGACGTTACGGCGTCAGCATGCTCGCGATTGCCCGATACCAGGCAGGCGGCCAGACCGAATTCGGTGCCGTTCGCCATGGCGATCAGTTCCTCGTCGGTGTCGAAGGTCTGCATGGTGAGTACCGGGCCAAAGATTTCACTCGTGACGATCTCGCTGCCGACGGGCGGGTTCTTGAACAGGGTGGGCTTGAAGAACAGTCCGCCGAGTTCGGCGTTGGGCTCGCCGCCCCAGACAACCTCGATGCCTTCGGCCTTCGCGCGATCGACGAATCCCGAGATGCGCTGGAAGTGCACGGGGTGGATCTGGGGTCCGATGTCGGTTTCCAGATCACGCGGGTCGCCCTGCTTCAGCGCCGCAACCTTTTCGCGGAACTTTTCGGCGAATGCATCGGCGACCGTGTGGTGCACCAGCACGCGCGTACCCGAGAGGCATACCTGGCCCGCGTTGTCGTACTGCTCGACGGCCAGAGTTGCCGCCAGGTCGAGGTCGGCGTCGCCGAGAACGATCATGGGGCTCTTACCGCCCAGTTCGAAGGACAGCGGAGTCAGGTTGTCGGCGGCGGCGCGGGCAATGACCTTGGCGGTCGGCACGCTTCCCGTGAACGAAATGCGCGAGATGCCGGGGTGCGACACCAGCGGCATGCCGGTGACCTTACCCAGACCGTTCACCACGTTGAACACGCCCGCGGGGATACCGGCCTGGACGGTGAGGTCGGCGAAGAACGAGGCGCTCAGCGGGGTCCACTCGGCGGGCTTCAGCACAACGGTGTCACCGGCGGCCAGTGCGGGGCCGATCTTCCAGGTCGCCAGCATCAGCGGGGCGTTCCAGGGGGTGATCAGCGCCACGACCCCCGACGGGTCCCAGCTGATGTTGTTGCTGTGACCGCGAGTCTCGAATGCGGGGTGGTGAAGTTTGTTGATAGCCCAATCGGCGAAGAATCGGATATTCATCGCCACACGGGGCATGACGCCGCGAATGTGCGAGCGCAACAGTGAACCATTGTCCATCGTCTCGATCATGGCGAGCGTCTCGATGTTCGCTTCAACCAGGTCGGCCAGCTTGTGCAGCAGTTCGCCACGCTTGACGGGTCCGAGTGCAGCCCATGCGGGGAATGCGGCGCGCGCGGCCTCGACGGCGGCGTTGACCTCGTTTTCGCCGGCCTGGTGAATGTCACCGAGGAAGCTGCCGTCGATGGGGGAGTGGTTGGCGAACAGGTCGCCTGTCGCTACGCGCTCTCCGTTGATAAAGTTGCGCGTATCAATTGTTGCTCCCGCAAGCTCAATAGTGTGCTCCACCGAACCCCCTTGTTCAAATCATTCGGATACTAATGATTTAGATTAGGGTATGAAGTCCCACAGCGCCAGTCCTATCGGAAAAATTCTGGGAGAAAAACAATGACCACCAGCGAACGCCCCACAATCGCCATCCTCGGCCGATTCTCGGACAGCGCCTCGGCCCTGCGTCATCGCGCCGTCGTGACGGCACGTGCCCTGTTGGAATCAGTGTGGAACGCGGGCGGCGATCCCATCACCCTTCTGCCCGTCGAGGACTCGAACTGGGCCGAGCGACTGCGCGGAGTCTCGGGCGTACTTATGCCGGGCGGCGGCGATATTCACCCCTCGCTGTACGGCGAAGAGCCCGCCTCGGATGCTCTCTATGACATGGACCTCCTGCAGGATCACGCCGACGCCTCGTTGGTGCGTTTCGTTCTGGATCACGGGATTCCGATGTTCACCATTTGCCGGGGAACGCAACTAACCAACGCGGTTCTGGGCGGCAATCTGGTGCAGGACATGGCGGTTCACCACCGCAACCACGTTCACACCGTGACAATCGATTCCGACATCGAGGGTCTGGGGCTTGCCGGCAGCCAAATCGAGGCCTCGTGCTACCACCACCAGGCCATCGACCGTGTGGGTGACGGTGTGACCCCGTTGGCCTTCGCGCCGGAAGGTCATGTCGAGGCGGTGCGATACGACACCGCGGCCTGGGCCTATGGTGTGCAGTGGCACCCCGAAGACAATGCCGCCGTGGACGCGCAGAATGCCGCGCTATTCCGCCGGTTCGTTGATGAAGCCCGGAAGGCCGGACCCTTCGTGCGCTAGGCCTCGTAGTCTTCGAGCTGCTGGGTAACCTTACGCAGCAGCGTGGCCAGCGTTCTGGTTTCGTCCTCGGTGAGGCCCGACACGATCTCGACCTCCATGGCGTTGAACTTGGGGAAGAGGTGCTCCATCAGTTCGCGCCCGGAATCCGTCAGGCGCACCAGAACTAAACGGCCGTCGGTGGCACTCTTTTCACGCGTTACGAAATTGCGCGCCTCGAGAGTCGTGAGGACTCCGGTCAGAGTGGCCTTACTGAAACCGCCCTCGGATGCGATGACGCGGGTCTCGATGGGTTCCCACACCCACACCACCCACATGACCACGAAGGCGGTCCAGGACAAGCCGCTGGCCCGCAGGACAGTGCGTTCCAAATGGTTTCGCACGGCCGTGGCGCCACGGAAGATATTATTCACGGCGGCGGTGGCGGTGAAATCGATCGGCAGGCCGCCGAGCTTCTGTTCGACCTGGCGTTCGGTTTCGGTAATGGTGTGGTGACCAGCCATCTGGTGCCTCCGGTTCATGCCCACAGCGGGTGGAAAATGTGGGCTTTGAATAAATTATGCCGAAAACCTTTTCGCAACCGAACGAATCCGCTACAGTAGGAAATTGTTCGTACCCTAACAATCTTGGATTGCCTACACAAAGGAGTGACGGTGGCATCGACATCCGACATCAACCTCGCGAATCTCGACCTCTTCGAGAACGGCGCACCCTGGGCCACTTTTGCCGAATTGCGCGCCAACGACCCCGTTCACTGGAGTGAAGAAGACCCCAACGAGGGCAGCGGATTCCACAGTTTCACGCGCTACCACGACATCGTCAAGGTCTTGCGCGACCCGGCAACCTTTACCTCGGAGCGCTTCACCAACCTCGAGGAAGTCGACGCCGAGCAGGAAGAGGCGCGTCGTTCGCTTCTGGAAACCGACGGTGCTCGTCACCGCGCACTGCGCCGCCTGCTGCAGGGTGAGTTCACCCCCACGGCCGTCGCGCGCTACGAAACCTTCCTGCGCGGCCTGACGGCAACGACGCTCGACACCGCATTGGCCAAGAAGGAATTTGACTTCGTCGACGAGGTCTCGGCCGACTTCCCCATTCGCGTTCTGGCGCGCATGCTCGATGTCCCCGACACCGACATCCACAAGCTGATCCAGTGGGGCAACGAGATGGTCGGCAACACCGACCCCGAACACGCCGCGGTGCTCATACACTCCGAGGAGTCGGAAAAGTACCGCTTGGTTCCGTTCCGCTCGCCCGCTGCCCTCGAGGTGTTCGCCTATGGTGACGAACTCGCACGCCAGCGTCGTGGCAAGAACGGCACCGACCTGGTCTCGGTTCTTGTGAACTCGGAGCCCTCCGACGGCATTCCGCTGTCCGAGCGCGACTTCCACACCAACTTCCTGCTGCTCGTTGTGGCCGGAAACGAAACCACGCGTCACACCATCAGCCACAGCATGAACTGGTTGATGAACAACCCCGATCAGATGGCCCTTCTGAAGGAGAAGCCCGAACTGATTCCGTGGGCTGTCGAAGAGTTCCTTCGATGTGCATCGCCCGTGTACCACTTCCGCCGCACCGCGACCCAGGATGTTCAGTTCCACGACACGACCATCAAGGCCGGCGACAAGGTGCTGACGTGGTTTGCCTCGGGTAACCGCGACGAAACCATTTTTGAAGACCCGAATCGTATGGATGTCACACGCAACCCCAACGAGCACATGACCTTCGGTCGTGGTGGCCCGCACATGTGCTTGGGGAACGCGTTGGCACGAATCGAGATCCGCATCATGTTCGAAGATCTGCTGTCGCGCGATATTACCCTTGAGCGCAACGGCGACATCGACTACCTGCGATCGAACTTCGTCCACGGCATCAAGCGATTCCCCGTCAAGCTGGGCTAACCCACTGACGACCACTGTGGCCGCTCACCTTCCACGAGGTGAGCGGCCACAGCTTTATGGGCTCGTCGCTACGCCGCGGATTTTCGAGGCGCGTAGGCCGTGATGGCCCAATAAATCAGAGGAAGCTGCAGCGGCAAGCGCACCCACGCGGCGACGATCAGCCACGACTCGGCGTCGGCCACGCCCTCGATGGCAAACCAGATGTTGGCGGGAAACACGCCAATAAGCACGGCGGCGGTCGCCCAGGTTGCCCATCGCGCCTTCAGGATGAGCCCCACGGCACACACCAGTTCGGCGATGCCGCTGGCGATGATCAGTTCCGTGTGGGCAGGAAGCCACGGCGGCATCAGCCATTCGAAGCCGGCGGGATTCACCAGGTGAAGGATTCCGCTCAGAAGGAACATTCCCGCGACAACCTTGGCTCCGAGTCTCATGGGCTCAGCCTAGGTGTGAATCACGCGGTGGTGTCGGGTGTGCTTCCGTAGCTCGTCTTTTGTTCGAAAACATCTACTCGGTACGAGTGGTACCAGCGGTCCACCTGCCCCTTGGCCTCGAGGTGCTGGGGAAAATTCGCCAGGGACTTGACCGCTCGATAGTCCTCGAAGAAATACATGGAATTCTGGAAGCGACGGTCGTCCGAGAACCAGCGGTCGACCCTCACGAATCCTTCAAGCGACCGCGCATAGTCGTCGATCAGCCCATCAAGACGGTGAAATTCGTCGTCATACGTTCCTGGTTCAAATACGAACGAGCAGCAGATCATGTGTTCACTCTATTCACCGTTCGACGCCCGATATCGTGGAGACATGCCTCCCGTCGCGAAAACGAAAAATGGGTTTCCTCCCAAAATCTGTGGACGGTGCGGCCTGCCCTTTGAATGGCGCAAGAAGTGGGCACGCGATTGGGATTCCGTGAAGTACTGCTCGCAGAAATGCAAGGGCTAATGCCCGCGCGGATTCTGTATGTGCCGTTTGACCACCTGAATCGTCATCGCGGCGTACTGCGAACGGCCGATCCGGCAACCGATGTGGTGGTGCTGGTCGAATCGGAGCGTATGGTGTCGGGCCGACCCTGGCACCCCGAACGCCTGTTCTTCCTGGTGTCATCGGCGCGGCATTTCGCGGCAGACCTGCGTGCCGAGGGATTCGACGTGCGCTACGTGCGCGCGGCCACGACAATCGACGGGCTGGAAACGGTTCGTGCGGAAATCGGCACGCTGCCCGTGGTGTGCGCCGAGCCATCGTCATTCCAGCAGTCCCGCCTTCTGGCCGAGTGGGGCGCCGACTACGTTCCCAACGACTTCTTTCTGACATCCAGGCCGCTGTTTGCCCAGTGGGCGGCAACGCAAAAAACCTTCGTCATGGAGAACTTCTATCGGGCACAGCGCGTGCGCTTGGGGATTCTCGTAACGAATGGGAAACCCGAGGCGGGGCAGTGGAATTTTGATGCCGATAACCGTTTGCCGCCCCCCAAGAACTACACGTGGCCGCCGTACCTCGAACACGCTCGCGACGACATTGACCGCGAGGTGGCCGCGGAACTGGGGCACGAGCCCACGACCACCTGGGCGACCACGCGCGCGGGCGCCCTGGCTCAGCTGGATCGGTTCATCAGCGTTCACCTAGCCGGCTTTGGTCCCTACGAGGACGCCATTGCAGCGGATAACTGGGCACTGCATCATTCGCTACTGAGTCCGTACCTGAACAATGGGCTGCTGCATGCGACCGAAGTCATCACGGCGGCGCTCGATGCGTATGCCCGAGGCGCGGCACCGATTCAGTCGGTCGAGGCCTTCGTGCGCCAGATCATCGGCTGGCGCGAATACATCAACGGCATGTATTGGTTCCTGGGCGAGGATTACCGCAACGCCAACGAGCTAGCCGCCGACCGGCCGCTCCTGCCCGTGTTCACGGACTCGCGGAAGACGCGCATGAACTGTGTGGGTTCGGTGGTGGCGGGTGTCGAGGCGCGAGCCTGGGTGCACCACATTCCGCGCCTCATGGTGCTCAGTAACCTTGCGCTGCTGACCGGCACGAACCCGCAGGCGTTTTTGGATTGGATGCGCGAGCAGTTCATCGATGCGGCCGAATGGGTGATGGTGCCCAACATTATTGGAATGGCAACCCATGCCGACGGCGGTCAGCTGATGACAAAGCCCTATGCCGCGGGTGGCGCGTACATCAAGCGCATGACGGAATTCTGCAAGGGGTGCGCGTACAACCCCGCGAAACGTGTGGGTCCCGATGCCTGTCCGTTCACCACGCTGTACTGGGACTTCCTCGATCGGCATCGTGACACCTTTGCGCGTAACCATCGCATGGCGCAGCAATTCGCGGGACTCAACCGGTTGGTCGATTTACCCGAACTCCGTGTGCGTGCGCGCGAGGTGCGGGACGGACTCGAGGCGGGAACGATCTAGCGCGCGGGAAGCTGCGCAATCTGATCGAGGAAGGCGTCGACCAGGGCAAAGGTGCGCAGTCGCGCCGCGGGTTCTTCGGCGCGCGTCTGTGCTTCCATCACGAGCGGGTCCTGGCCGTCTTCGATGACCTTTGCGTCGCCGCCCCACTCCAACCAACCGTGCAGGCTGTCGTAGGACACCTCGGGGTGGAACTGCACCGCCAGCGATCGGTTAATCACGAAGGCCTGGCTCGACACGGGGTTGCGGGCAATTTCCGTGGCGCCGGGCGGAACTTGCCAGTGGTCGTAGTGGAATTCGAACCAGGGGCCGTTGCTGACAAGGTCGGGACGGTCGCTCCAGATGGCGGTCCAACCGATTTCGCCCTTGCGGCCCGGTGCAACGGATCCACCCATCGCGCGGGCAATCAATTGTCCGCCAAAACAAATTCCCAAAACGGGTTTTCCGCTGGACACGGCCTGGCGAATCCACTCGATTTCGGGGGTGAGCCACCGGCCGATGCAGTCATCGTCCCATGCGCCCCACGGCGAGCCCATGGGAATAATGAGGTCGTAGTCATCGAGTGCGGGGAAGTCGAAATCCACATTGGGGGAATGGAAGTTGTCGCCGGTGACAACGATCCGTTCGTCGACCTCGAATCCGCGTTCGCGAAGGCGCTCGCCGACGAAGCCGGCGGGGGACACGTGGTCATGTTCAATCAGTAACGCTTTCACAACGCCTCCAAGATTTTTAGACTTTGCGGTACCAAAGTCCCACGGATTCTCATAGTATTGAGAAACTCGTTTGAATCCTAACGATGTTGTTAGAAGGGTTAAAGATGAAAACCGATTTGTCGACGTTGCGCGAGAGCCTGCTGCAGCAGGGCATCGATGTCCTGCGCCTCATTTACGCAGACGTGCTGGGTATTACGCGCTCGAAGGACCTGCTGGTCAGCCAGCTCGACAAGGCGGCAGCCCACGGACCCGCCTTCAGCCAGGGCGTGTGGTCCACAGCAACCAACGGTGACTTCCTCGATGCCGCGGGCATCGCCAGCGACGGCCTGGAAGACTTCATCACCCAGATCGATCCCGACACCATTCGTCAGTTGCCATGGGAGCCGGGTGTGGCCTATGTGCTCGCCGATGCCTTCAACCCCAACGGAACGGTCAACCTGTTTTCGCCGCGCGCCGTGCTGCGCAAGGTCATTGCCCAGTACAACGAGATCGGCCTGCAGCCGGTGGTCGGCCCCGAGGTCGAGTTCTACATTGCCAACGACAACGGCGACGGCACCTTCAGCCGCTCGCTGTCGCGCACAGGCCGCGTCTACACGACGGGTGCCCTGGTCGACCCCAAGGGCGTCTTCCTCGACGTGCTGCGTAACCTCGACAAGTTGAACCTCAACGTCTTTGCGGGCAACCACGAATTCTCGCCCTCGCAGTACGAAATCAACATGTGGCACGGCGAGGCGCTCAACGCCGCCGACCGCACCTTCATGTTTAAGGCCGCCATCAAGGACATCGTTGCTCGCCACGGCCAGCACGCGACCTTCTTGGGCAAGCCCTGGACCGACGAGGGCGGCAGTGGATTCCACCTGCACTTCTCGGTCACCGATGAGGCCGGCGTCAACCTCATGCACGACGGCACCGACGGCTTCACCGAGGGCGGCGGACTCTCCACGGTTGCGCACAAGATGCTGGCGGGCCTCATGGCCAACGCTTCGGCTCTGACGGCCTTCACCAATCCCACCGTCAATGCGTTCAAGCGCCTGGGCCCCGACACCCTGGCGCCCTACCGCGCCAACTGGGGTCTGGATAACCGTTCGTGCATGGTGCGCATTCCGCCGGAGCGCGGACAGGGAACCCGCCTCGAGGTGCGCGTTGGCGATGGCGCCGCAAACCCGTACCTGGTGATTGCCGGTGTGCTTGCCGCTGCTCTCGATGGCATCAAGCGCGATCTGCCGTGCCCGCCCAAGTCGACCGGCATGACCTACGACGACGAATCGTCGCCCACGCTTCCCATGACGTTCCACGACGCGCTGGATGCACTCGATGCATCCACGCACTTGCGCGAGTACATGTCGACCGAAATGCTCGAAGTGTTCTCGGTCATGAAGCGCGACGAAATTCGCCGCTACGAAGAGGCCGTCCCCGACCCCGCTACACGTGAGGTCACTCAGTGGGAGATCGACGAATACATTCACGATTACTAAATCGAGGAATCGAGGACAGCCCCGGTGTGAACCGGGGCTGTTTCCCTTTTCTCCGGCGCGGTTCTACACTGAGATTTACAAACTTCCCTTCGAAAGGCCATCATGACGACGTCATTCCGCCGCGCGGCGATCGCTACCGCAGTTGCTGCCGCTACGCTACTGTCCTCGCCCGCTCAAGCCGTGGGCATTACGCCGTGGACGACAGAGGCGGATATCCCCACCGGCATGTGGGGAAACGCGCAAAACTTTAATTCCGAGGTCGGCGGATTAGACGCCTCAGCGACCAACAGCAGCACCTTCCAGGTGGCATACAAGCTGTGGCACCAAGAATCGTCGCCGTGGCCGGCTCAAGACCCCACCAGCGTCGGCATTGAAATCGCACTTCCGTATGCAGATTTTGAACTCTGCGCCGACCCCTTCGTGGCCTGTGCAGATGGCGTGTCGCTGATCATGGAGTCGCCCGACGGCAAAACCTTCGATGCTGAAGTGGTTCGTGCTGATCTGGTGGGTGAAGATTTTGACACCTCGGGTATGAATGGCAACCCACTGTGGCCCACCTTCGAAAATCCCGCTGGTGTGACCATTTCCGCCGTGCAGATTCTGGTGACCAATGCCGACAACACCGCGGACGATTTCCGGGGCACGGTTGTCATTCTGACGTTCCCGGCTGGCTCTGTCACGATGCCCACCGCCGAACAGGCTCTGTACCCCACGGGCGCGTACTCGTCGCTCACCATTCACACCAGCGCATTCGCCAATGACAACATGACGGGTTCGCGCAGCAAGTTGGGTGCATCTCAGACTGGCGGAATCGTCATTAGCGATGGATCCGGCGCAAACGAATCTGGCGCTGGCGTGGACGACCTCGCGGCAACGGGTGTGGACATGGTTCCCGGCCTGATCGGTGCGGGCGCGCTCATTGCCGCAGGAATCACAGTTGCGGCTATTCGTCGTCGCCGAGCATCGCGCGATTAGTGCTCTGTTGACTTAACGATGGTGGCCCCGGGGAAATCCTCGGGGCCACCATCGTTAAGTCGTGGCGAACCTAGATGCTCGGGTTGGACTTGTCGGCCAGCAGGCGACCGCCGTTGAAGGTCACACCGACCTCGCGGTAGTAACCGCCGATGATCTCGTTGACGGGCAGCAGCGAACCGACCTCGTCCCACTGTGAGTCAAACAGCGTGATGTCGGCATCGGCCGACCAGGTCTCGCCGATCTCGGCGTCAACGCCGCTCATCGTCACCAGCTGGTCCAGTGAGTTTCCGGCACCGGGGGTCAGCGACGGCATCCAGCGCGAGTGCAGCATGGGATGTCCGTTGACGAAGCCATTGGTCTCGCTGGGTTCGCGCAGCGTGATGACGGCCTCGGCGAGACGGTGGCCATACGCGCCCACGTTCATGCCCAACTTGGCGCCGGGGGCCAGGCGGGGTGCCGCCTTGCCCACGTTCATCACGCGGGTCATAGCAACTTCGCCCAGCTTCTTGGGGTAACCCTGGAACCAGCCGCGAGCGATCGCAAAGTCCTTGGTCACCCAGATCGCAACACAGCGTGAATAGGTCTGACCTTCATAGGTGCAGCGCACGACGACGAACGCTTCGTAGTACTGCGAGCGCTGGGGGTCCAGAAGCTCAGCGCCGCCGGTGGAGCAGCTTTGCCAGTCCGCCCAGATGAAGGCAACGGCACCGGGGTCTTCATCGGCCAAGCCCAATTCGGGGGGGAGAATCGCGCGAACGTTGGCGGGGTCGGTGCGGTATTCCACGGTGAATAACGTGCCCGAATAGAACCACGGCATCTCGGGAGCAACGGCGCTCTTGCCGCTGGGAGTGCGGGGGGCAAAAAGTCCTGTGAGTTCAGTCATGGGGTTGAGTCTACACAGTCGTTCGTGTCCAAATGAAGCCCCCAGGGCAATAACGATCAGGTAACGATCAGGTAACAGTCACCCTCCGATGGGCGGGACTATTGACCTACGGCCGATATTTCTGGCACTCTTACAGCAAGTCGTTTGATAGCGAACGACATTCCGATTCCGAAACTCAATGAGGAGATTCATCTCTTATGTCTACCCAGACCTCGTCCGGCACTGAACTCAAGAAGGGGCGCCTGGGCGTCTTCGGAATTGTGTTCTTCGTTGTCGCAGCCTCTGCACCCCTCGTCGGTATGACCGGCGCCGTCCCCGTGGCGATGCTCGCGGGCAACGGTGCAGCCGTTCCCGGCACGTACCTGGCCGTCGGCCTCACCCTCTTGTTGTTCAGCGTCGGTTACGCCGCCATGAGCCAGAAGGTCACTAACGCGGGCGCATTCTTCGCCTACGTGGGACGCGGCCTGGGAACCAACATGGGTGTGGGTTCTGCATTCACGTCGATCCTCACCTACGTGACCATCCAGTTGGCCATCTACGGCTTCTTCGGTGGGCTGGTTGCCGGCACCGCCGCGGGTTACCTCGGAATCGATCTTCCCTGGTACGTCTGGAGCATCCTTGCCTGGGTGGTCGTCACGGGTCTGTCGCTGATGTCGGTTGATGTCGGAGCCAAGGTTCTCGGTGTCTTCCTCGTCCTCGAGCTCGCAGCTCTGCTGACCGTCGCCGGTGCAATCCTGTTCTCGGGTGGCCCCTCGGGCATCGACTTCGTCGCCTCGTTCGACCCCGCTGCCATTCTGGCCGGTGGATTCACCGGTGCCGCAGGTATCGCCATTGCCTTCGCTCTCGCATCGTTCATCGGCTTCGAAGCAACCGCAATCTACGGCGAGGAATCGGCCAACCCCAAGAAGACCGTTCCCTTTGCCACATATTGGGCAATCGGAATCATCACCGCACTGTTCGCCATCGTGTCGTTCGCCATGGTGACCGGCTACGGCATGGCAATCGTTGAAGACGAGACCTATGGCGAGGTCCCCGCACTCGTCAGCGCGCTGCTGAACGTCACCGCAATCGATGGTGTGCCCCTGGCAAACCCCGCCGCGCTGCTGTTCGACCTGACCGCAACCTACGTGGGACCCTGGTTGGTCAGCGTCATGGAGATCCTCGTAATCTCGAGCCTCTTCGCCGGTCTGCTGGCGTTCCAGAACGCCGGTTCGCGTTACTTCTTCGCACTTGGCCGTGGCGGCGTTCTGCCCGCAGCACTCGGCAAGGTCAACGGCCGCGGCGCACCCCAGGGCGGCGTTTTCGCAACGTCGGCACTCGCACTGATCGTCATGGTGGCCTTCGCCATTGCAGGACTCGACCCCATCCTCAACCTGTTCTTCTGGATGTCGTCGATCACCGCCGTGTCCGTCATGGCTGTGGAAATCCTCGTGTCAATCGCCATCTTCCGCTTCTTCCGCAAGGAAGGCGGCGGAAACGTCTGGAAGACCACCATCGCTCCTCTGGCCTCGGCAGTGCTGCTGACTGGTGGAATGTACCTGGTCATGGCACGCTTCAACCTGCTGTCGGGCTTGGCCGCCGAGGGCGTTGACCCCTCGCTTCCCGAGAGCTCGTTCGCTCTGAGCCCCCTGGGTTGGTTCCTCGTTCTGCTTCCCTTCATCACGCTGGTCGTCGGCTACATCGCCGCCGTCATCAACACGAAGGAAAACGACAACCTGGTCAAGGACTTGGTCAGCTAGATCCGTCAGACGATTCGGCGGGCATCCCATTCGGGGTGCCCGCCGTTTCGCGTTCTATCCTGCGCGCACGGCCACGGGCGCCGAGGCCACCGAGGCTCCCACGCCGTTGACCGCCACGATTCGGAAGTACAACACGACGCCTCGGCGCGGGCGTGCCACCCGCGACGTCGTGGCGGCGCGTACCGGATCGGCTATCGCGGTGAACCCACCCGTCGAACGGGTCGACCACTGCACGCGGTAATCCACGACGGCCGACCCGTTGATGCGAGCGGGCACGGCCCAGCGCAGCGAAATGGCCGTTGCTGTCGCTCCCGCAACCGCAACGCTCCGAGGCGCACTGGGTACTCCCGCGGGAACGTACCCGCTGGACATTGCGGATTCCGCGCCTCGACCCATGGCGTTGACCGCAATCACCACAAGTCGATACGAGGCACCGTTGGTGAGCCCCCGGATGGTGCACGTGAGAGCACCCGTTGTCTGGCACCCGGACTCGGGCAGGCCAGCCGCCAGGGCTCGAACCTCATATCGCGTGATGCTGTCACCGCCTGTACTGACGGGTGCGGTCCACGTTGCAGTAATCGTGCCGTCACCGCGCGTGCCAGACACCGCGGTAGGCGCGCTGGGCGTCGTTGCGGGTGTAATCGAGGCGTCCATCACCCGTGGCGCAGAGGCGCCCATCACGCTGCGCGCAATCACCGACACGTACACCGGCCGGCCGTTCTCCAGTCCCGTCAGGGTGCACGATGTACCAGCGCTCGTGCAGGTGGACAGAATCTCACCGTCGACGAGGGCTCGAGCCTCGTATGTGTCAATCGGTTCACCGCCGTCCACGGCCGAGGCGGCCCAGTCAATCGTGATCTGCCCGTCGCCTCGGGTCGCGGTGACCTCGGTGGGTGCTTCGGGAAGTGTGGCAGGTCGCACCGCACGGGGATGTGCCACGATTTCGGATGTACCCGCCGCATTGTGAGCGCTGACAGACACGGTGTAATCCACCCCGTTTGTCAGCTCGCCCAGGCGGCAGTGTGTCGCGATGGTTGTGCATTCCGCCATCACCTCGTCGTTCACCGTGGCGTGAATCGTGTAACCCTGGATGGGTTCCCCTCCCGATTCCACCGGTGCGCTGAACGACACCTCGATGGCGCGATCCATTCGCACCGCACCGATGATTACGGGGCTTCCGGGAACTGTTGCGGGCGTGCGCGTGCCCGCGACCCGCGCCTCGAGTGAACCGCCCACCGCGTTTATTGCGACGACAGCAAGTGAATACGGAACGCCGTTCGTAAGTCCCGTCAGCTCGCAGGACAGTGTCGACGTGACGCAGGTGTTCACCACAATCGTGTCGTTCAACAATGCCGTCACCCGATATTCCACGATGCGTTCACCGCCGTCATCCGAGGGCACCTGCCATGCCACCAGAATGCGTGCATTCCCGCGCACCGCCGCGACATCGACTACCGGCCCTGACACCGTTGCGGGGGTGATGTCCGTGCCCCAGTGGGCCGATTCACTCGCGCCCACCTCATTGATCGCCGATACGTCGATTCGATGCGCAACTCCATTCACGAGGCCCGTTATCAAGCACTGGGTCAGGGATGTGACGCAACCACCCACCTCGACGCCACCGACCATCGCACGAACACGATATTCCGTAATGGGAAGTCCGCCCGTCTCGATAGGCGCCGTCCACCGCACATCCACACGGGTGTCATGTCGGGTGACCGCATCCAGCACGGGAAGGCCGGGAGTGGTCGCCGGCGTAGTCATGAACTCGGTGGCGACTGCCGACGACGATCCCATGGTGTTACGCGCACTTACGGCTACTCGATATGCCACCCCATTGGTCAGTCCTCTGATGACACACGAGCCTGCAACGGCCTCGCACGCACCCATTTCCACATCGTTGCCCAGCAGTGCGGCCGCGCGGTATCCCACGATGGGGTCGCCGCCGTTGTCCATGGGTGGGCTCCAACGCACCGCAATCGACGCGGCACCTCGTTCGGTCACTACATCCCGAGGTGCCTCCGGCGTGGTTGCGGGCGTGCTGAACTCGGCGACACCGCCGGCTGCCGAATCGCCCGCGCGGTTCGTGGCAATCACCTCGATTCGGTAGGGAACGCCGTTCGTCAGATTGTTCAACGTGCACATCGTCGTTGTCGCTGTGCAGAGCGCAACGACGGTGTCGTCCAGCCGCGCCTGGGCGCGGTATTCCACGATGTCCGCGCCGCCCGTATCGGGAACATTCCACCGAATTACCAGATGAGAATCACCGCGCTGAACAGTCACCGCACGCGGAGCACCCGGAACTGTGTACGGTGTGGCGGTGACACTAGGGGATCTCGAGTCCCCGGCGGCGCTGTGGGCCGTGACAGTGACGTCGTAGGTCGTGCCATTCACCAGTCCGGATACGGTGCAGGACAGTGAGGTCGTCGAGCAGGTGTGTTCCGTCACGCCGTCGAATGCACGAACGGTGTATTCGCTGATCGGCTCGGCCGAGTCAACCGCGGACCACGTCGCCGTGATGGTGGTGCTTCCTTCGGCCACAATCGGCGCGGCGGGAGCAGCGGGTGCGTCCGCCAGCGTCATGCGCAGGGCGGCAACGCCAGGCTCGGTTGACCCCAGAATCAGATGTTGACCGGTAGCGAAGGCAGATCGAACGGAACCGCTCAACACGGGCGACCGTCCCACGACCTGCATTGTCGCGGTGTCGATGGTGACGACTCGTTGTCCGTCGTTGGCCATCGTTGCGGCGTACAAAAGCCCGGTCGCGGGATCGAGGTGCAACAGAGCCGCTCCGCGCTCGGTGGAATCCAAATTGAGCACACTGGTGAATGTCTTGCTTTTGGTTGAAAACACCACAACCTGGCCCGGTGTGGAATCGGTACCGTACAGAATGTTCTCACCGTCGACGATTGCTGTCGTTGGAGCCGACGCGTTCGCCGGTAAAGCGATTGTCTGGGTGGGCAACAACGTGCTGCCACTGATGGGGCTGATGGTTGCAGGTGTCGTGTTAAACGTGGCCCACTGAGCGCTGCCCATCGCGGTCAGTGTCGTGAGCTGGCTATGAGTCGCGGGAAGTGTGGCGGCCAGTGCCGGCGTGAAGGCGGGAACGGTGAACTTGGATAGCGCCGTGGTGGTGCCGCGTGTGCCGAGGTAACCGAAGGTTCCCGCGGTATTCAACATCCAGACGGACCCAAAGCCGGCGGAGGAGGGCAAGGTGGTCGACGATACGCGCACCAACGACGACAGTGCGAAACTCACCACTCTGTCGCCCGCGGTGTTACGCGTGAAAGGCACAGACACGTAACCGCCATAAATTACGGGTGTTCCGCCGGCGATTGCGTCGTCACTCACGGTTCCCGGCACAACTGTGATTGCGAATGTCTGCAGATTCATCGTGAGGGCCGCCGTCTTCCCCGCGGCCGTCGTGCCGAACGCCAGGCCGCGATTATTCGCGGAATCGAGCACCCAGTCCGTGAGTAGCGTGACGCCGTCGGGAAGCGCAATGACATCAAGCGGCTGAGGGTGCAGCGCATCGGCGCGCGCGATATCGGAAGACTCCATCGAGCGGGGCGCAATGACGGATACGGCGATCGCAAGCGACACAATCAGGGCGAACGATGCACGAAGTGATAAGCGAATGTTCATGCCCACACCTCACCAGCGGGGTTCGACTTCGTGCCAACTTTATCCACAGGCGCCGAGGCGCGGTGCCCGTGATTGTGTTCACCTAAAGTTCACCGAAATTCGGTGTGCAGTCCAGTTCCTCGTCACTAATGTTTAACCGCAACGCGATATTTTTCGCCGCGCGCTTCGATTTCCATTTCTCCTCGTTCGGAAAGGGTCCCATGGATCCCCTCACTATCGTCGTGCTGGTTATTGCGCTGGCGTTGTTTTTTGATTTCACCAACGGCTTTCACGACACCGCCAACGCGATGGCAACCCCCATCGCGACGGGCGCGCTGAAGCCGCGCACCGCCGTCATTATCGCTGCGGTCATGAACCTGGTCGGCGCATTCTTGTCGACCGAGGTGGCCAAGGCCATTTCGGTATCGCTCATTAATGAGGACGTTCAGATTGTCCCCGAGATGGTCTTTGCGGGCCTCACGGGCGCGATCCTGTGGAACCTCACCACCTGGTTCCTGGGCCTGCCCTCGTCGTCATCGCACGCACTGTTTGGTGGCCTGGTGGGTGCGGCGCTCGTGTACGCGGGTGTTGCCGGCGTGAATTTCCCGGCAATCTTGCAGAAGGTTGTTATCCCCGCGCTGATGGCACCGCTGTTGGCGGGCATCGTTGCATTCCTCGCGACGAAGATTGCCTACATCGTGACTGCGCGTTCGCAACACGCGCGCGAGACCACCGGTATCGGCACGGGCCGCAATTCGTTCAAGGTGGGACAGATCTT
The DNA here is from genome assembly GCA_003053925.1 of Microbacteriaceae bacterium MWH-Ta3. Taxonomy (GTDB): domain Bacteria; phylum Actinomycetota; class Actinomycetes; order Actinomycetales; family Microbacteriaceae; genus MWH-TA3. The sequence goes on along the minus strand of QBKD01000001.1, from coordinate 512,352 downwards.
CTCGTCCTCGTTGCTGGCTCTGTCGCACGGAACCAACGACGCACAGAAGACGATGGGTGTCATTACCCTCGTCCTCGTTGCGGCAGGACTGCAGTCGAGCGGCGACCATGTCGAGTTGTGGGTTGTTGTCGCAGCCGCCCTGGCCATTGCGTTGGGAACCTACATGGGAGGCTGGCGCATTATCCGTACGATGGGTGCCGGTCTGGCCGAAATCAAGCCGGCTCAAGGCTTTGCGGCCGAGGTTGCGGGTGGCGTCACCATTCTGGCATCGAGCAACTTGGGCTTTGCGCTGTCGACTACGCAGGTCGCCTCGGGTGCAATCATCGGTTCGGGTATGGGCCGCAAGGGTGGTGCCGTTCGCTGGAACAAGGCGGGCCAAATCGTTGTGGGCTGGTTGCTGACACTTCCTGCCGCAGGTCTCGTGGGTGCTCTCAGCTCGTTGCTCGTGCTGTTTGTTCCCGGCGGGCTAATCATCGACCTCATCATCACTCTTGCTGTTACCGTGTCGATCTTCCAGATTTCGCGCCGGAACAAGATCGGTGCTCACAACGTGGTCAGCGAAGTGGAAGGCGCCAGCGAGGTTATTCAATCCGCACGTCAGATTCGCATCCGCGAGGCACGTGCCGCAAAGGTGGCGAAGGCTCTGGCTGCCGCCGAAAAGAAGGCCGCCAAGAAGGCCGCCGCGAAGAAGGGTAAGAAGTAGCCATGATCGACTGGAGTGCATTCCTGCTGGTAACCGTAGCTTCGGTAACGTTTGCCACCGTCATTATCCTCAGCTTCGCCACGGGTGTCCGTCTGCTGACCAACGCCCAGAACGTCACGGGTAAAGCCAAGAAGGGCGATCAGAAGGCGGTCATCTTCGAATTCTGGAACCGTACCGGCGCCTACGCGTTGTTCGCGGTATTCGGCACGGCCATTCTGTACGGCATCTATCTGATCGTTCCCGCGTTCCACAAGTAACAGCGGAACACGAACGACGACGGGGCGGGGCCAGGAGGCTGCCGCCCCGTTGGCATTCCCGAAGGACTCTTAGAGCGTGTAGCGCACCACAAGGTACGGCAGCGTCACCGCGATTGTCACCACGGTGACGGGGAACCCGTACTTGGCGAATTGCCAGAACGTGATGTCGACGCCCGCCTTCTTGGCCAGTCCCACGGCCACCAGGTTCGCGCTCGCGCCCACCAATGTCATGTTTCCTCCGAAGTCGGCTCCGACTGCCAACGCCCACCACAGCACGTTGTTGCCTGGCTCGAGTTTCAGAGACGCTGCAAGGTCCGAGATGACCGGCACCATCGAGGCAACGTACGGAATATTGTCGACGATTCCGGACAGGATTCCCGACACCACCACGACCGTCGTCGTAATGACGGTGAGATTGGTACCCAGAGCGCTCTTCAAGAAATCGGCAAAGGCCCCAAGAGCGCCAACATTGACCAGCGCGCCGACCATGATGAAGAGGCCCGCAAAAAACACCAGGGTGCCCCATTCGACATCCCGTGCGAATTCCTCGGGCTTCAGGCCACTGATCAGAATTAGGAATCCCGCGCCCATCATGGCGACGAGCGAGGGCTCGAGGTGCACGACGGAGTGCAACAGGAAACCAATAATTACCGCTACCAGCACACCCACGCTCTTGACCAACAGGGGGATATCGCGCAGATACTCACGAGGATTCAGATCCATCGCGGCGGAACGGTCGGCGGCGGAATTACGCAGTGTCCGACGGAACAGCAGAAGCATAAGGGGAATTGCCGCCACCATCGCCAACGCGGCGATAGGTGCCATGTGCACGAGGAACTCGTTGAATCCCAGACCCGCTTTACTGCCGATGATGATATTCGGAGGGTCGCCCACGAGGGTCGCCGCGCCTCCAATATTGCTGGCAAATACTTCACCCAGAATGAAGGGAACCGGCGAGACCTTAAGTTTCTGCGCCAACACCAGAGTCATGGGCACAACCAGCATGACGGTGGTGACGTTATCGAGAACGGCGCTCGCCAGGGCAACCAACAACACGATGTAGACAAAAGTGACCTTGGGGTTGCCCTTCGCTAACCGAATTGCGTGAATGGCGAGAAACTCAAATGCGCCGGTCTTATGTATGACACCGACAATCAGCATCATGCCCAGCAACAGGAAGATTACATTCCAGTCGATGCCCGTCGCGTGATCGTAGAAAATGTCGTCGCTGCTGGTTGCGCCAATCAGAATCATGACAGCCGCGGCACCCGTGGCGACCGCCACTCGATTGAATTTTTCCGCCGCAATCAAGGCATACGCGATGAAAAAGACGATAACGGTGGCGAGGGCAAGCATGCCGTCAGTCTACATTTCGCGTAATCCGCGCTTCCTAAGAGGCGGTTGTCAACCACCGCGACTCGTAGGGCGACAGCGGAATTCCCTCGCCAATATCGAATGTGTGGCCCGTGAGATGGTCGTGAACCATGCCGTGCATGCCCGCCAGTTCGGCGGTGCCCACCCAGCGGGGCGAGTCCGACAGGTTGTACACCTGCACGAGGTTGCCGGCGGGGTGGGCGCGATCGAAGATTGCGACCCCACGGCCATGGCCAGCGCGAACGGTTGTGGCGACTCCTGCGTGAAGCGAGGGTAGGGAACGCCGGGCATCGATCAGCGTCTGCATGCGTGAGCGAATACGGTACGCAACCGCGAGGGGCAGCGGGGCGTCGGGCGAGGGTTCGGCAGTCGCCGCAGTGGCCGCATCCCACGCCATTGCGGGGCGATGAATCCACCGGTTGTCGTCTGCCTTGGTGGGATCCTGGGCAAACGATGCGTCGTTGAGCAGGCCCAACTCATCGCCCATGTACAGAAGGGGAATTCCGCCAAATCCGAACACCATCGCATACGCGCACATGTATCGGTTAATGGCGGTGTCGACGTGAGCGTCGCTGGCATTCGCCATTGCCTGTTCCACACCGGCCAACGACGCGGCCGTGCCCGAGGTTCGGCGCTCGCCACTAGCCGGGTCGAGCATGAAGTCCACGCCGCGCGCATCAGAACCGTAAAACGTGCCCGTGAAATAATCGGCCAAGAACATGCGGTGATGGTGTCCGTTCAGGCCCACCTGGTGCGCATCGCTATCGTCAATCGCCCAACCAATGTCGTCGTGGCACCGCAAATAGACACCCCAGGCCGTATTCGAGGGCAACGCCTTAAACCGTGACAGTGACAGTTCCAGCAAACCCACATCGCGCGCCGCAATCGCCGCCCAAATCTGTACCATCAGGCTGTTGTGGTACGCGATATCCGACACCTTGCCCGCGCGTGCACCCTCGCCGAAATACGCTCCCACCTGCGCCGGTCCCACGATTGCTTCGGCCTTAAAAATGAGGGCAGGCGCAAAGATTCGTGCGAATGCGCGCAGCGCTTGGGTAATGGCGTGCACCTCGTCTTGGTTCTGACACAGTGTCCCCATGCGCTTCCAGATAAACGCGATGGCATCCAATCGAAGGCAATCCACACCGTGGTTTGCGAGGTTCGCAATGATGTCGGCAAATTCACAGAACACCCGTGGGTTCGACCAGTTCACATCCCACTGATACGAATTGAAGGTTGTCCACACCCATCCGTCGAGGTCGTCGTCCCAGGTGAAATTCCCTGGCGCAAAGTCGGGGAAAACCTCGAGCAGGTTCGCTTCGTACTGGTCGGGAATCGTGCGGTCGGGGTACACATAGAAATAGTCGCGATACGCGGCGTCACCTGCCTTGGCTTTTGTGGCCCATTCGTGTTCTTGTGCCACGTGATTGAGCACCAGGTCCAGCGTGAGCGATATCCCGGAGTCATGCAGTGTGGTGGCCAGCGTGCGCAGGTTGTCCATGGTGCCCAGGTCGTCGCGCAGTTCACGGTAATCCATGACCGCGTATCCGCCGTCGTTTGCGCCCGGCCGTGGCTTGAGCACGGGCATCAGGTGAAGGTAGGTGACGCCCAGGTTTTCGAGATAGGGGATTCGTTCGGCGATGCCATCGAGGTTCCGGGCAAACAGATCGGCGTAGCAGACATACCCAATTGTTTCCGGCTTCTGGAACCAATCTGGTTCGAGGACGCGCTGACGGTCACGGGCGTGCAAGGCGTCCGGACGCGCCGCATGATTGGCTGCAAGAATGCGCATCAGTTCGGGAAGAACCGCGTCGAGGTCGTACACCTCGGCCAAACCGTTCACGAGGTCGTGCCCATATCGATCGAACCGATCGAGCACATCGAGGGCCGCACGGCCGCTGCCGATACGCGTGGCCAGATCGGCGCGGGTAGCGGCGAAGCGGTCTGTTGTCATCATCGAACTCCTTTGTCGCGATGGTGTCACTGTAGCGAAAACGGTACACCACTTTTGCGCAAATTTTGCGCGATTGTGCAACCGCTTGATGCCAGTGATTATCTGGCATGTAAGGACATAACCATCGTTATGAAACCGTTTCCAAAAGGGCCTATTTGGGTCTCGAAATGGCGATAGCGTGAACATCGCGTCTCCACATCGTGGTGGTCGCATACATTCTCGAAAGGACGACAAATGAAGAAGGCTACGCGCTTTTTCGTTGCAGGAGCCACGGCTGTTGCTGCAGGTCTCGCTCTCACCGGTTGTGCACCTGCTGCACCCGAAGGTGACGGCGAAGTTGTAATTTATGGTGGTTATGGAGAGGCACAGGCTGCCGCGTTCCAGGAAGAGCTGGACGCATGGACCGCTGCTGAAGAAGGCCGCCCCACGGTAGTCTTCACCTCGCTCGCATCGTTCGACACCGACATCAAGGTGAAGATCGAAGCCGGTGAAGAGCCCGATATCGGAATCTACCCTCAGCCCGGTGGCCTCATGGCACAGGCTGATGCAGGCACTATCCTCGCTCTGGACCAGGTTCCTGGTTTCGACCTCGAGGCTGCACGTGCAACCCTCGTTCCCGGTTGGGACTCGCTCGCTGCAAACGAAGATGGCATCTACGGCCTCCCCGTTTCGGCAAACGTCAAGACCCTCGTCTTCTACAACCCCTCGGCTTTCGCTGAGCACGGCTACTCGGTTCCCACCACCGATGCAGAAATGACCGCTCTCATCGAGCAGATCAAGGCTGACGGTTCGGGCTACCCCTTCTGTGCAGGTATCGAGTCGGGCGGCGCTACAGGTTGGGCATTCACCGACTGGGTAGAGCAGTACGTGCTGGACTACAACGGCATCGACGTTTACAACCAGTGGATTGCTGGCGACGTAACCTTCGACTCGCCTGAGGTCACCAAGGCTGTTGACAAGGTTTCCGAGCTGCTCCTCACTGACGGCAACGTCAACGGTGGCGGACAGTCGATGGCAACCGATGGCTTCGGCAACACCGCACCCCTCTTCGAGACCGGTGGCAAGGCTGCTGGCCAGTGCTTCATGATCCGTCAAGGTTCGTTCATCACGGACTTCTTCCCCGACGCCATCAAGGCTGAGCTTGCTGCTAACGACTACACCCACGCAGACGTCTTTGCACTCCCCGCTCCTGAGGGTGGAGAAGCCGGCGTTCTCGGTGGTGGCGACCTCGCTGCTGTCTTCGACGGTCACGCCGATGCAGACGTTGCACAGGTCCTGCAGTTCATCTACTCGGACAAGGTCGGAACCGTTATGGCGCAGCGTTCAAGCTTCGTCTCGCCTCACTCGACCTTCGACTCGAGCCTCTACCCCAACGCTCTGACCAAGAAGGTCGGTGAAACGATGGCAAACGCCGCGTTCTTCGGCTTCGATGGTTCGGACCGTATGCCCACGGAAGTTAACGCCGAGTTCTGGGTAGCTGGTACTGAGTACATCGCCGGTGCAATCGACTGGGCAACCGCTGCCAGCCGCATCCAGGCAAAGTACTAAAAAGCACGTCCGAGTAATCCGCTAGGGTAACTCACAGGCGCTACGGGGGATGCTGAAAGGCATCCCCCGTAGTAACCTCAGATTCACACCACCACCACCACCACCACCTCGGAGTCGCCACATGATCGCAGACGTCCTCTTCGGCTTGATGTCCATCGCTTTGGGTATCGCCGCCAGCTACGGCCTGTATTGGGGTTTGGATCGGCTCGTCAACCTGACTCCCGAGCACGTGCAGAAGAAGATTCGCGCGCTGGCCTATCTGCTGCCTGCCGCCACACTTCTGTCGCTTATTTTGATCATCCCGCTTCTTCAGACATTTGTGTTCTCGTTCATGAACTCGTCGGGAAAAAAGTGGGTGGGCGTTGACAATTACATTGACTTGTTCACGGACCCCCAGTTCATTGACATCCTTATCAATAATTTCCTGTGGGTCGCTATCGTCCCCGCATTTACCGTCGCGGCCGGTCTGTTAGTTGCCACATTGACGAACCAGGTCGGACCCACCCGCGAGAAGATCTTCAAGTCGCTGATCTTCATGCCCATGTCGATTTCGTTCGTTTCCGCGGCCACAATCTGGTCGTTCATTTACGTCGACGTGCCACCCGGACGCCCCGAAATTGGTCTGCTGAACCGTATCGTGACCGCTCTAGGCGGCGAGGCGCAGCCGTGGATGCTCATCACTGACTTCCGCCTGAACAACCTGTTGCTGATGATCATCATCATCTGGCTGCAGACCGGTTTCTCGATGGTGTTGATTTCATCGGCCATCAAGGGTGTTCCCGAGGAAACTGTCGAGGCTGCTCGTGTTGATGGTGCCAATAGTATTCAGCTTTTCTGGAAGATCGTGCTACCCCAAATTTGGGGCACTGTAATGGCGGTTTTCGTCACCACGTTGATCACGGTTATGAAAATCTTCGACATCGTTTTGGCCATGACCGGTGGTGCGTTCAACACCTCGGTTCTGGGCTTCCAGTTTTATCAGGAGTACTTCCTTAACGCGAACGTGGGTGCGGCCTCGGCGATTGTCACCATCCTGACTCTGTTGATCGTTCCGCTCATGTACATTCAGATCCGCACTGTGCGCCAGCAGGAGAGCCTCCGATGAAAAAAGTTATCCAGCGCGTGCGCGACTTCAAGCTCGGCACGACCCTCATGCTCGTTCTCTTGGTGGGCATTTGGTCGATTCCGACCATCGGCTTGTTGGTTACGGCATTCCGTACCAAAGATTCTGCAGCGAGTTCCGGCTGGTGGGAGGCGATTTTTGCGCCGCTGGAGCAAGAGTGGTCACTGGCTGCTTTTGAGACAGTGCTGACTCGCGATGATATGTTCGGTTCGTTTGTCAACACTCTCGTTGTTGCCGTACCAGCGACAGTGCTGCCCATCATGATCGCCGCCTTCGCTGCCTATGCGTTCACCTTCATTGAATTCCGCGGCCGTGAAATTTACTTTGCCGTAGTCGTCGCATTGATGGTTGTCCCGCTGCAGGCTGCACTGGTCCCCGTTGTTCGTGGACTGCGCGCTATCAAGGAAGCAACGGGCATCAGCCTGATCGGGTCGTTCCCCGGCGCATGGCTGATGCACGCCGCATTCGCACTCCCGCTGGCCATCTACATCCTGCGTAACTACATGATGACGCTGCCCATGGCATTGATCGAGGCCGCTCGTATCGACGGCGCCTCGTGGTACCAGATCTTCTGGAAGCTCGTTATGCCCATGTCGGTTCCCGCATTGGCCTCGTTTGCAATCTTCCAGTTCCTCTGGGTTTGGAACGACTACCTGATTGCCTTCATCTTCGTCGACTCGAAGCCCGTAATGACGTACCGTCTGCTGCGTCTTTTGGGTCAGTATGGCGATGGCTGGCAGGACGTCGCGGCTGGATCCTTCATCAGCCTGATTGTCCCGCTTGTGGTGTTCTTCGCATTGCAGCGATTCTTCGTCCGCGGCCTCACCGCCGGTTCGGTCAAATAACCTTCACTGCAGCGCCCTCGTATGCACTGGTTGCATGCGGGGGTGCTGCTGTCTGTGAATGAAAAGAGAAACACATGTCAGAACACACTTTCCTTCGCGGTCCAGCCGACTGGTGGCGCGACGCCGTTGTCTACCAGGTGTACCCCCGCAGCTTTGCCGATGCGAATGGCGACGGAATCGGCGACCTGCGCGGAATCATTAGCAAGGTTCCGTACCTGTCGGAACTGGGCGTGGACGCCATCTGGATTAGCCCGTTCTACCCCTCGGCCCTCGCCGACGGCGGATACGACGTGGACGATTATCGCGACATCGACCCGCGAATCGGGACCCTCGCCGAATTCGATGAACTGGTGGATGCCCTGCACTCCCGCGGAATGCGGATCTTTATCGATGTCGTTCCCAACCACTCGTCGGACCGCCACGTGTGGTTCCAAGAGGCGTTGGCGGCAGGCCGTGGTTCGGCCGCGCGCGAACGCTACATCTTCCGCGAGGGTCGTGGCGACAACGGCGAGATCCGCCCCTCGGAATTGATTTCGCACTTTGGACCGACCGCGTGGACGCGCGTCGAAGATGGGCAGTGGTACCTGCACCTGTTCACCAAGGAACAGCCCGACTTTAACTGGGACCACCCCGAGGTCCGCGAGGACTTCCTGAAGACTTTCCGTTTCTGGTCCGATCGAGGTGTCGATGGATACCGCATCGATGTGGCGCACGCACTGGTCAAGGACATGTCCGAGCCACTGCCCAGCCGCGATTCCTATGACGTGAAGGTCATGAAAGACGACGGAACTGACCGTCTGTTCGACCGCGACGAAGTCCACAACATCTACGCCACGTGGCGCGAGGTATTCAACCAGTACGACCCGCCTCGTGTGGCCGTTGCCGAAGCCTGGGTGCCGGCGAACCGCCGCCCCGCCTATGCATCAACGAAGGGTCTGGGTCAGGCGTTCAACTTCGACCTGCTAATTGCTCCGTGGGATGCGACGGAATTCCAATCGATCATTGACTACAACCTCACCGAAGCCGCTGCCTCGGGTTCCTCGACCACGTGGGTGGTGTCGAACCACGATGTCATTCGTCACGTTACGCGCTATGCGTTGCCCGACGGCGTGGACGAACACGAATGGCACCGCAGTGGTGGCGTCAACCCCATGCCCGACCTGGCGGTGGGGGCTGCGCGTGCGCGTGCGGCAACGGCCTTGATTCTCGCCCTGCCCGGTTCGACCTACCTGTACCAGGGCGAGGAACTGGGACTGCCCGAGCCTATCGTCCCCGACGAGCACATTCAGGATCCGCAGTGGATCCGATCCAGCGGCGAAATGAAGTCACGTGATGGGTGTCGTGTGCCACTGCCCTGGGAGCCCACGGGTGTGTCATTCGGTTTCGGTCCTGCCGCGCCTCATTTGCCCCAGCCCGACTGGTTCGCGAACTACGCGGCAAGCGTTCAGGACGCCGATCCCGATTCGAGCCTGAACTTCTATCGACGCGCCCTTCGTATTCGCAAGAGCATGACCGTGACCGACGCCATCGAGTGGCTCGATGCACCGGCCGGCGTCATGGCGTTCCGTCGCTCGAACGGGTGGACAAGCGTGACCAACTTCACGGCAGCGTCCTATTCGCTTCCCGTGGGCGAGGTTGTCCTGGCGACCGGTGCCGTCACAGATGGCGCTATCGGCCCCAACACCACCGTCTGGTTGCAGACAGCGTAATTACGCGATGAGGAGGCGACACCACAGTGTCGTAGCAGCGCGGGGCTCGGGAAACCGGGCCCCGCGTAACATTTCGCAAGGTTTCGTAGCAAAACGGAACCCAATGTGCATCGCGTGGATCTGCCGCGTATCGTCAGGGGGACGCCCTCCACACTAAGGACCACCATGCCGATTGCCGAAACACTGCGCACCGCCGACATTCACGTCGCGCCCGCGTCGGTGCGCCTCGATGCCGTCGGCAAGTCGTTTGGCAAAGCGGGGCAGTCCGTCGACGTATTGACGAACATTTCACTCGAGGTTGCGGCCGGCGAGGTTGTCGTCTTGCTGGGGCCCAGCGGCTGCGGCAAGTCCACGCTGCTGCGCCTGATTGCTGGACTCGAGACCGCAACCGTGGGGTCGGTCACCATCGATGGCCACGAAGTAACGGGTATCGACACGCGCTGCGGCGTGGTGTTCCAGGAACCGCGCCTGTTCCCCTGGAAGTCGATCGAGGACAACGTTGTCGTGGGTGCACGCGGCGCACGCAGCTCCGAGACAGTCGCTGCCCTGCTGGCCGCCGTTGGCCTCTCGGGATTCGAAAAACACCTGCCTCGTCAGGTATCGGGTGGAATGGCGCAGCGCGCGGCTCTCGCCCGCGGTCTGGCCGGGTTCCCCGGTGTTCTGCTGCTGGACGAGCCTTTCGCCGCGCTGGACGCACTGACGCGCCTCACGATGCAGGATCTGTTGCTGGACGTGGCGCAGGAAACCGGAGCAACCGTTGTACTGGTGACCCACGATATTGACGAGGCCCTTCACCTTGCCGACCGCATTGTCGTGTTGGGCGAGCGAGGCCAAGGCATTGCCGAAATCGTCACCGTCGATCACCCCCGACCGCGCGACCGCAGCCACCCCGGACTCGCCCCATTGCGCGACGAACTGTTGGCCCGCTTCGGCATCCACCCCTAGGCCCCACACACATTTATCCGCACCACATCACTGCAAAGGAAACACACCATGGGTAAGACCACCAAGACTTTGGCCGCACTTGCGGCCGTCGCAATCGCGAGCCTCGGGCTCACTGGTTGCGCTGCCGGCGAAGCCGCACCCGAGGCCGCGGGCGAAACGCTCGAAACCCTCGTACTGGATTACGCAAACTGGAACCCGCTGAGCCTCGTTATCAAGGACCAGGGCTGGTTGGAGGCCGAACTCGAGGCCGAAGGAATCGCCGTCGAGTGGGTGTTCTCGGAATCGAGCGCCAAGTCGAACGAGAACCTCAACGCGGGCGCAACCCAGATCGGTTCGTCGGCTGGTGCCGCGGCATTCGTGGCTCGCGCAAACGGCGCCGACATCCAGACCTTCGGCGTCTTCTCGCAGCCCAACTGGGCGTCACTCGTCGTCGCAGAGGGCTCGGACATCGACTCGGTAGACGACCTCGCGGGCAAGAAGATTGCCGCCGCGTCGGGCACCGACCCCTACTTCTTCCTGTTGCAGGCACTCGATGAGGCCGGCATCGATCTGTCCGAGGTTGAGGTCGTGAACCTCGCGCACGCCGATGGCCAGAAGGCTCTCGAAGCGGGCGAAGTTGATGTCTGGGCCGGACTTGACCCCCTGACCGCGAACAGCGAGCAGACCGCCGGATCGACGATCATCTACAGCAACCCCACATTTGCATCATGGGGTGTTCTGAACACCACCCCCGCATTCATCGCGGAACACGCCGACGTGCTCGAGGTCGTCCTCGCAGCGTACGAAAAGGCTCGTGCATGGATTGGCGAGAACCCCGACGAGGCCGTGTCGATCCTGGCCGAGAACGCCGGTTTCGCACCCGAAATCGCCAGCGTTGTTCTGCTGGAACGCACCAACATCGACGTCTCGATCATCCCCGGCGCAACTCAGCGTGCCGTTCTGGAAACGATCCTGCCCGTGCTCGTCGCTGACGGCAAGGTGAAGTCGGAAGAGTCCGCCCTCGAGGCACTCGACACCCTGTACGACGACTCGATCGCCAAGCTGGTCGGCTAGTCATGGCAACGGTGGAAATCGGCCGCACCAGGCCTGCATCGGGCGGAAACGCCGCTGCGAAGGTACGTCGCACCCTCATCACGGTGGCGTACGGTCTGGTCCTGCCGATTTCCATCGTCGCGTTCTGGAGCTGGCTGGCCGGGACCGGCGAGTTCTCGGCCAGCCAGCTGCCCAGCCCCGGCGATGTGCTGTGGGCCGCGGGCGATCTGGCATCGCGCGGCGTGTTGTTGGATCACATTCTGATTAGCACCCAGCGCGTCATCACCGGGTTTGGTATTGGTGCCGGCCTCGGTGTCATTCTGGGTTCTGCCGTGGGACTTTCGCCGCTCATCGGCCGTTTCCTGCAACCCACCATCGGCGCCATTCGCGCCGTACCCTCACTGGCCTGGGTGCCCCTCCTGTTGATTTGGCTGGGCATTTACGAACCGCCCAAGCTCACGTTGATTGCCATCGGTGCATTCTTCCCCGTGTTCACGACGGTGGCCGCCGGTTTCCGCGCTGTTGACCGCAACCTCATCGAGGTGGGACGCGCGTATGGCAAGTCGGGAATCGCCCTGGTGACCGGCGTGCTTCTTCCCGCCGCGGCACCCACCATTTTCTCGGGCATTCGCCTGGGACTCGCGCAGTCGTGGCTGTTCCTTGTGGCCGCCGAGCTCATTGCCTCGTCGAAGGGGTTGGGATACCTGTTGATCGACAGCCAGAACTCGGCTCGCACGGATATTCTGTTCCTCGTCATCATTCTGTTGGCGCTGTTGGGCAAACTCACCGACTTTGTCGTGAGTCTCGTGGAAAAGCGCGTACTTCGCTGGGTCTAACCTGGTTCGCGCGGTAAGGATTCACCGTGAGTACAGAACTCGTTGCTGCACCCGAGCTGATCGGTGACGCCTGGTTGTCGACCGGTGGGCGCCGCTTGTCCATCACCGATCTGCGCGGCCGTTTTGTGCTGCTGGATTTCTGGACTCTGTGCTGCGTGAACTGCCACCACGTGCTGGCCGAACTGCGCCCCATCGAGGCACAATTCCACGACGTTCTCACGGTGGTGGGCGTGCATTCGCCCAAGTTCGAACACGAAAAGCGCCCCGAAACTGTCGCCAGCGCCATCGAGCGTCACGACATTCATCACCCCGTTCTCAATGACCCCAACATGTCCACTTGGCAGTCCTACCGTGTGCGTGCCTGGCCGACTCTGGTGTTGATCGATCCCGAGGGATTCATTGTTGCCACCTATTCGGGCGAGGGCCACGGTCATGCACTGACCGCCACGTTGGAACGACTGGTTCCGGAATACGAGGCGCGTGGCACGTTGGTGCGCGGCGCCGATGTCTATGTTGCTCCCGAAATTGGTGATTCACCGTTCCGTCAGCCGGGCAAGGTCGCGGTCATTCCGGAACACCTGCGCGCAATTTTTAACGAATCCGACCTGTTGGTCAGCAACAGCGGCGGCCACACCCTGATTGCAGTGTCGAGTGCGGCCCTTGATGTTCCACGCGCGATTTTGGGCACGGGAGAGCGTGGATACGCCGACGGCGAGATCGGTGAATCGCAGTTCGCGGAACCCTATGGCGTGGTGTTCCTGGACGAGGCCGCGGCCGCACGCCTGGGCGTCGACCTCGTGATTGCGGACACGGCCAACCACCTTTTGCGCGGGGTGAGCCTCGAATCGGGCACCGTCACCACGTTGGCCGGAACGGGTGCGCAGTGGATGGGGTCCGACCCCAGTGATGGGCCTGCTCTGCAGGTGCCGCTGTCGACACCGTGGGATGTTGCCCAGGTGGGCGACGACATTGTGATTGCCATGGCGGGGGACCACCGCATCTGGTCGTATTCCACGGTGGATCGAACCGTGCGGGTCATTGCGGGTACCACCAACGAGGGACTGGTGGACGGCCCCAATGCGTCGGCATGGTTTGCGCAGCCGTCGGCAGTCGTTGCCTCGGCCGCGCACGGTGGCGGCGTATGGCTGGCGGATTCCGAAACCTCGGCCCTGCGCTTTGTGGGCGCGACAGACACAGTCACGATTGCCGGGCACGGACTGTTTGATTTCGGCCACCGCGATGGAACCGCCTCGGAAGCGTTGTTCCAGCACCCCATTGGTTTGGCCGAGCTTCCCGACGGTTCGGTCGTTATCGCCGACACGTACAACAGCGCGATCCGCCGGTATCACCCCGATTCCAACACCGTCACGACCGTTGCACGCGACCTCGCCGAACCCAGCGACATCGCCCTCATTGTCGAGAACGACACCCCCGTGCTGGTTGTCGTCGAGGCGGCCGCTCATCGTTTGACGCGTATCACGTTGGAACAGTCCGCGTTAGTCAATGGCGAGGCGCTGCGCACGGTTCGCCCAGCACTCGCTGTTGCTGCCGGTGCCGGCCGCGTCTCCGTGGTGTTCTCGCCGCCGCCCGGCCAGAAGTACGACGACCGCTATGGCCCGTCAACACAGTTGGTGGTGAGCAGCACGCCCAAGGACCTCTTGCTGAGTGGCGACGGCCGTTCCGTGGAACTGGTGCGCGACATCGTGTTCAACCCGGACATTGCGGAAGGCGTTCTGCACGTTGCGGCCCGAGGCGCATCGTGTGATTCCGAGGATGCCGATGTCGAACATGCCACGTGCCACATTCACCAGCAGGACTGGGGCATTCCCGTGCGCGTGACGCAGGACGGCGAGACCGTCGTGTCATTGGTGTTGTCCGGCGCGTAACATTTCGCCACATTTCTTGAGGCGCCCGCGGCCCTCGTGTTAGCGTGACGTCATCATGAATTTCTCGTCCACGTGTTGTTGTCTCTAGTTCGCACCGAACTAGACCCCTCTCGCGCCCTCTGAGCGGCGCACCCCCACAACAACACACACCGAGAACGCCGCAGCCTACGCGGCCGGTCTCATTGGACCTTGGGATCATCATGACCTACGCACCCCGCGTTACCTCGCTGATTGGAAACACTCCGTTGGTGAAGCTGAACTCGCTGACCGACGGTATCGATGCCACCGTGCTGGCCAAGCTCGAATTCATGAACCCCGGCGGATCCGCCAAGGACCGCATCGCCCAACGCATTATCGAGGCCGCCGAGAAGGACGGGCGACTGGTTCCCGGTGGCACGATCGTGGAACCGACGTCGGGGAACACCGGCGCCGGCCTCGCACTGTTTGCCATCGAACGGGGCTATCGAATGGTGTTCGTCATGCCCGACAAGATGTCGGTGGACAAGCAGAATGCCCTGCGTGCCTTTGGGGCCGAGGTCGTCGTGACCCCCACCAATGTCGAGCCCACCGATCCTCGTTCCTATTACTCGGTTGCCGCGCGCTTGACGGCCGAATTGCCCAACGCCTTTATGCCCAACCAGTTCGCCAACCACAATGGCCCCGCCAGCCACTTCGCCACGACCGGCCCGGAAATTTGGCGCGACACCGACGGCACCGTGACGCACTTCGTGGCCGGTGTCGGCACTGGTGGCACCATCACGGGAACCGGCCGCTACCTGAAGCAGGCCTCGGGCGGCGCCGTGACCATCGTGGGTGCCGATCCCGTGGGGTCGATCTACAACGGGGGACCGGCGCACGGTTACTACGTCGAGGGCGTGGGCGAGGACTTTTGGCCGGAGACGTATGACCCCACCGTGCCGGACCGCCTGGTGTCGGTATCCGACGCCGAGTCGTTCGCCATCACTCGCCGACTGGCCCGCGAAGAGGGAATTCTCGTGGGCGGATCGGCGGGAATGGCCATGTCGGCTGCGCTGACCGTGGCGCGCGAGCTGGGCCCGACCGACGTCGTGGTCGCGCTGTTGCCCGACAGCGGCCGCGGGTACCTGGGCAAAATCTTCAACGACGACTGGATGCGTGCCAACGGATTCGCCGTCGATGATTCCGACACCGAGCTGCGCACCCGCGTGGCTGCCATCGTTTCCGACCTCTCGCTCTAACTGAAAAGGACCACACCATGTCTTCGTTCAACACCCGTGCCGTACACGCTGGTCAGGAGCCCGACGCCCAGACCGGCGCGGTGATTCCCCCCATTCACTTGTCGTCAACCTACGCACAGGACGGCGTGGGAAACCTGCGCGGTGGGTACGAGTATTCACGCAGCGGAAACCCCACGCGCGACAATCTGCACACGAACCTTGCTGCACTCGAGGGCGGAACCCGAGCCTTTGCTTTTGCCAGTGGATTAGCTGCCGAGGACACGCTGCTGCGCACCATCGTGGGCGCGGGCGATCACATTGTGTTGGGCAACGATGCCTATGGCGGAACGTACCGCCTGATCAACGCGGTCTTTGGGGCGTGGGGCGTGGCCCACACCGCGGTGGACCTCACCGACCTGGCCGCTGCCGAGCAGTCGATCGGCGCACTGAAGCCGAAGGTGCTGTGGCTGGAAACGCCATCGAACCCGTTGTTGCAGATTGTGGACATCGAGGCGGTTGCGCGTATCGCCCACGCACACGGTTCGCTTGTGGTCGTCGATAACACGTTTGCCACGCCCGCGCTGCAGAACCCCCTGGCACTGGGCGCCGACGTCGTGGTCCATTCCACGACGAAGTACATGGGTGGCCACAGCGATGTCGTGGGCGGTGCGCTGATTGTTGCCGACGCCGAGCTCGCGGATCGCATCGCGTTCCTGCACAACGCCGTGGGTGCGGTCGCGGCACCCTTCGATTCGTATCTGACGATCCGCGGCATCAAGACGCTGGGGTTGCGCATGGAGCGCCACAGCGACAACGCGCAGGCCATCGCCGAGCGACTCGAATCGCACCCCGCCGTCGAATCGGTGCTGTACCCGGGCCTTGCCTCGCACCGCGGACACGAGGTTGCCACACGCCAGATGCGCGGCTTCGGTGGCATGGTGTCAATCCGCGTTGCAGGTGGCATCGAGGCGGCACGCCAGGTCGTCGCGCGCACCGAACTATTTACCCTCGCCGAATCGCTGGGCGGTGTGGAATCACTGATTGAGCTGCCTGCCGCCATGACGCACGCCTCGGTCGCCGGCACCGCGCTGTCTGTTCCCGACAACCTGGTGCGCCTTTCGGTCGGTATCGAAGACATCGAGGACCTGACCCTCGATATTGTCACCGCGCTCGATTCACTCGCCACTGCCTAAACCCCGACGTACAACCGCCGCGAAAGGACCACCGTGAAGACCCTCCCCATTCTGGATTTCTCGCTTTTGTCTGGGTCGCCCGCCGAAGCCGAACGGTTTCGTGCCGACCTGCGCCAGGTTACGCACGATGTCGGATTCTTCTATCTGACGGGGCACGGCATCCCCGACGAAGTCTTTGACCGCGCAATCCAGACCGCGCGTGCGTTCTTCGCTCTGCCCGATGCCGACAAGCTGGCGATTGAAAACACCTTCAGCCCCCACTTCCGCGGATACACACGCGTGGGTGGTGAACTCACGCAGGGCAAGGTGGACTGGCGCGAGCAGATCGATATTGGCGCCGAGCGCCCCGCAATTCCCGTCGAACCGGAAACGGACGACTTCTGGGTTCTGCAAGGTCCCAACCTCTGGCCCGAGGCTCTGCCGCAGTTGCGCGAATTCGCCGAGGAATGGATTGATCGCCTGAACGCCATCAGCCTGGACCTGCTGGCGGCATGGGCCGAATCGCTGGGCGCGCCTCGGGATTTCTTTGACCCCGCCTTTGCCCACCCCCCGTCGCCCCTGATGAAGATTGTGCGATACCCCGGCAAGGATTCCGACGTTCCCGTGCAGGGAGTGGGCGCCCACAAGGACCTCGGTGTTCTGACGCTGCTCTACGTCGAAGACGGTAAGGGTGGCTTGCAGGTGGAAATGGACGGCGAGTGGATCGACGCGCCTCCGATTCCCCGGGCATTCGTGGTCAACATCGGCGAAATGCTGGAAATTGCGACCAACGGGTACCTCAAGGCAACCAACCACCGCGTGATTGCACCCAAGGCCGGTGACGAACGCATCTCGATTCCGTTCTTCTACTGCCCCGCCCTCGACGCCGAGATTCCCGCCATCACGCTGCCCGCCGAACTCGCCGCGGAATCGCGGGGAATAACCCGGGATCCAGCGAACGAGCTGTATCCCGTCTTCGGGCGCAACTGGCTGAAGAGCCGGGTGCGGGCACACCCCAATGTGGTCGAGGCGCATCACCCACATCTGTTGCCTCGGTAGGGAATAACCCGTTCGGTCGCGCTCATAGAATGGCACGAGGGCGCACTCGAGCCGCCCGCAAAAGACCGGAGCACCCATGTCGGACACCGTGATTCCCGAACAATTCGGGCACGTCAACCTCACCGAAGCCGCACAATCGTGCCCCGGACTCAGCGCCGATGAATTCAAGCGCGCGTTCCGCAATCACCCCGCCGGCGTCGCGTTGATTACCGCCGATGCGGGTGACGGGCCCGTTGCATTGACCGCAAGCTCGGTGTTCTCGGTCAGTGCCGAGCCGCCCGTGCTGGTGTTCTCGTTGTCGGCCATGGCCTCGGCTGCCCCGACGATTATTGCGTCGAAGACCGTCGTGGTGCACATGTTGTCGGCCGCAAACCTTGATCTGGCGAAACTCGGCGCGGCAAGTGGTGTGGACCGGTTCGCCGACACGACGGCATGGGATCGTTTGCCGACCGGTGAACCGTACTTCCCTGCCGCACAGGCGCGCATTCGCGGTGAGATTATCGACCGAGTCGCGGTGGGCGGTTCCACCCTGATTGTCGTGCATGCACTCGAGGCATCGGATGGCGCCGAGGCAGAGCCCTCGCCCCAGCCGCTCGTGTACCACAACCGCACGTGGCATTCACTGGACGAGTCCTCGCGCATTCAGTAGCGCCGCGCCTCGATTCCCGCTTTTGTGTCAGCGGCCGCCGTCGACGATGGACAGAATACGGCCGGGAACGGTGTCGTCCTGCAGGCTGGTGTCATCGCCCAGGGCTCGGCCCTCGCTGATATCAACAAGCAGTCGCCGCATGATTTTTCCTGACCGAGTCTTGGGGACATCGGGAACCACCACAATGTCGCGGGGCTTGGCAATCGGACCAATTTCGGTTGCGACATGGCTGCGCAGCAGCGCTGCCAGTTCGTCGGTCAGTGCGCGCCACGTGTCATCGGATGCGCGGTCGGCCTCCGAGATCGCGCGCGACGGCACGATGAAGGCCGCGATTGCCTGGCCGGTGGTGGGGTCGGATACTCCCACGACCGCCGCTTCACCCACTTCGGGGTGCGACACCAGTGCCGACTCGATTTCGATGGTGGACAGGCGGTGGCCCGACACGTTGATGACGTCATCGACTCGGCCCAACAGCCAGATATATCCGTCGTCGTCGTATTTGGCTCCGTCGCCCGCGAAGAAGTATCCCTGCTTCCAATACTGTGCCCAGTACGAGTCACGGTAGCGTTCGGGGTTTCCCCACACCGTTCGAGACATCGACGGCCAGGTGCCCTCAATCACGATGTACCCGCCGGACCCATGCGGTACCTCGACGCCCGCTTCATCCACAATGCGCACCGTCACGCCGGGAATGGCGAAGGTCGCAGACCCGGGCTTGAGTGTGGTGACGCCCGGCAGCGGCGCCACAATCGCCGAGCCCGATTCTGACTGCCACCACGTGTCCACGATGGGCGCGCATCCCCCGCCGATCTCGCGATGGAACCACACCCACGCCTCGGGGTTAATGGATTCGCCCACGGTGGCCAGAAGTCGGATTCTCGCCAAATTGTGACGCACGGGAACACCCTGCGGGAACCAGGTCATGAACGTGCGAATCAACGTGGGAGCCGTGTAATACGTTGTCACCCCGTAGCGCTCGATGATCTCGAAGTGACGTTCGGTGGTGGGAGTGTTGGGGGTTCCTTCGTAGATGACGCTCGTCATCGCGTTCGAGAACGGTCCATACAACACGTAGGTGTGGGCAGTTACCCACGCTAAATCGGCGGTGCACCAATACACATCGGTCTCGGGCTTGGCGTCGAACAGCGCCCAGTGGCTCCACGACGTTTGGGTCAAATATCCGCCCGTGGTGTGCACGACACCCTTCGGCTTGCCTGTCGTACCCGACGTGTAAATGATGAACAACGGAGTTTCGGCATCGAAGTATTCGGGGTCGTGATGCGTCGGGGCCGTGTCGACCACCTCGTGCCACCACACATCGCGCCCGGCCGTCCACGGAATGTCCGGTGTTGCCTCGCCCGTTCGGCGCACCACCAACACGTGCTCGATGTTGTTCGTGCCCGACACGGCCTCGTCGGCATTCTGTTTGACGGGAACGGCGGTACCGCGGCGGTACTGGCCGTCGCTGGTGACCAACAGCTTGGCGCCGGTGTCCTCCACGCGGAACTTCAGTGCTTCGGCGCTGAAACCGCCAAACACCAACGAGTGAATGGCGCCGATGCGGGCAATCGCCAAGGTAATCACGATGGTCTCGGGGATAACGGGCAGATAGACCACCACGCGGTCACCCTGCGTAATTCCCAGTGCGGTCAGTGCGTTGGCGGCCTGCGAGACCCGATCCTGCAGTTGCTGATAGGTGATGGATTCGCGGTCGCCCGGTTCACCCTCGAAATGAAGTGCGATGCGGTCGCCGAGCCCCGCGGTCACGTGGCGATCCACGCAATTCACGGCCACGTTCAGCGTGCCGCCCGCAAACCACTCGGCCCGGGGAATCGACAGCACCGGGTTGCCGTCGGCGTCGAACTGCGGTTCGCCCGAATCGTTTAGAACTGGCGAGGCGGGCGCCCAGGTGTGAGCGGTCTGCCACGGTGTATGCCAGTCCAGGCGGGCGGCCTGTTGTTCCCAGAAGGCGACGGGATCCGAGGCCGCAGCTGCACGCAATTCGGCGGCCTGCGCTGGGAAAATGTTCGCCTGCCCGCGGAATGCCTCCGACGGCGCAAAGGTACGCGTTTCCACACCCAGATTCGCAATTGTGGGAAGGGTGCGCGGCGGGACGTCGGGTGCTTCGGGCATCCCTCTATCGTGCCGAATTTCGCGGCGGCGCGCGGGAATGTGAACGTACGTGACGGCGGCTGGCGGCGACCGGCAGTGAGCATCTGTGCCGAACGTACACTGGGATTATGAGCCAGTCGATGGAAACCGAGGCCGCACCCGACGTCGATCGCGTGCTGCGTCTCGATGGCGGGCTCTCGACGGCCCTCGAAGCGCGCGGACATGCCGTGACAGGCGCGCTGTGGACGGCCGAACTGTTGCGCACCAACCCCGAAGCCATCGCGCAGGCCCATCGGGATTTTGTCGAGGCAGGCGCCGACATTGTTATTACGGCCACCTACCAAATATCCAATTCCGGGTGCGCCGCCGAGGGCTGGAGCGACGACGACGTTGCGGATGCAATTCGCGCCGCCATGACAGCCGCACGCCTGGCCGCGGTGGAGGGCACGCTGGTCGCCGCCAGCATCGGCCCCTATGGTGCCTCGTTGGCCGACGGTTCCGAGTACCGCGGCAACTACGGTGTCAGCGACGACGTTGTTCGCGAATTCCATCGGTCGCGCCTCGAGGCAATTCTTGCGACGGAGCCCGACCTGCTGGCGATTGAAACGATTCCCGATGTCGCAGAAGCTCGGGTGATTCTGGATGTCCTCACGGAACTCGATGCGGGCGTGCCATTCTGGGTGGCGTATTCATGCACCGACGGCAATCAGACCTGTGCGGGGCAGCCCTTCGCCGAGGCTGTGTCGGTTGTCGAGGCGCATCCCGACGCCATCGCGGTCGGTGTGAACTGCACCCGGCCCGAACTGATTACGGGATTGCTGCGTTCGGTGCAGGCCGATCTGCCCTTCGTGGTCTATCCGAACCTGGGGCGCGAGTGGGATGCCAGCACCAAGACCTGGTCGGCGGGTGGCGCGGTGGCCAGTGCGGCGCAGATTTCCGAGTGGACTGACGCGGGGGCGGTCATCATTGGTGGATGCTGTGGGTACACGGCGAATGACATCGCAGCTTTGGAGCTCGGATAATGTCGCGCGGTGTCGCGCGGATTCTGTCGGGCGTGGCGCTCGCAGCCCTCGTTGTGTTGTCGGTCAGCCCGGTGCCCGCGCCGAAGCCTGCGCGGGCAGACACGCTGCCGATGGTGACCGATGTCGACCTCACCGCACAGATCACGCAGCTACTGGCTGGCTACAAGGGCACGTATCGCGTGTCGGTTCGCGAGCTGGGCGGAGCCGGTCGGTCCGTGTCGATTCGGGGAACATCACGCGTCGAGCCCGCCTCGACCATCAAGCTGTTTTATGCCTGGCTGGCACTTCGTCAGGTCGACGCCGGGCGGCTGTCGTTGACAACGAAGTTGGCCTCGGGATATTCGGTTTCGTCGTGTCTTCGGTTGATGATTTCGCTGTCCGATAACCCGTGTTCCACCGATATCCGCGAGCGGCTGGGCAACCGTTGGATTAATGCGCAGTTGGCGCAGCAGGGTTTTCCCGGCACCTACATCGTGGTGAACTCGTCGGGCGGCTATGTGACCAAGCGCGTGACAACCCGCGACCTGGTGGAACTCTATTCCCGAATCGAGGCGGAGACCGGGCTATCGGCGGGGTCGACGGCATTGCTGCACCGGCTGTTGCAGGGGCAGATTTGGCGCTTCCGCCTGACATCCGGCCTGGAGTCCGGCGTGATGGCGGAAACCAAGTCGGGGCAGTTGTTGCTTACCGACGGCATGGTCGAGGCCGATACGGGAATTGTGTACGGTCCCACCACGACCTATGCCGTGGCCGTAATCGGCACCGGCGGCGCCAGTAAATATGCGGTGCGCAGAATCTCGCAGATGATCTACGAACATTTCGAGGCGCCGGTCGTCACACCCGCACGATTCCCCGTCGCACAATTCCACGCGGCATCGCAGACAGCGTTGCGCACCGCGCCGGGCGGGGGCGTGACAGCGTGGC
This sequence comes from Microbacteriaceae bacterium MWH-Ta3, assembly GCA_003053925.1. Lineage (GTDB taxonomy): Bacteria > Actinomycetota > Actinomycetes > Actinomycetales > Microbacteriaceae > MWH-TA3. The sequence continues at coordinate 490,006 of QBKD01000001.1, read as the reverse complement.
TGTCCGCGGGAACGCACGTTGAAGTCGTTGCGACCGAACGCAACTGGTACCAGGTGAAGGCCGCGGGTCGTACCGGCTGGGTCTGGTACAGCACGCTGGCGTTGGTGCCCGAGTATCGCTGGTAGTGCCTCGTCCGCCGCGGGGCAGGCACAGCAAAAGCCCCGCCCCGCGCTTCACCGACCTGCGTTCGTCCCGTCCCTGCGTTCGTCCCTTCCCCGTGTTCGTCCCTTCCACGCGACATTTTGCAACCAATCAGGCTGTGTGCGCCCTATCGCCCATCCGCTTGCGAAAAATTGCAACCAAACCATGTGTCGACCCCACGTCCACGCGAAATTTTGCAACCAACGCGCGTGTCCACCCCGCGTCCACGCGAAATTTTGCAACCAATCGTATTGAGGTGGCGGAAATCGAGGTCTGGCCTCGATTCGTTGTAATTTTTCGCGCGGAAATAGCACGTGTGGGCTCGGGTGCGGCTGGTGCCTAATCTAGGTGCGCGCGATCCGCGATTGGTGTGCGGGGATCCGCGCAGTCGCGGCCAGCCGGGCACAGCAAAAGCCCCGCCCGCCGTGCGGCGAACGGGGCTTCAGCGTATTTCGAAAGGGTTAGCTACGTGCGCGTCGGCGTAGGACGGTCACTGCTGCCGCGCCTCCGAACATCGCAACGGCGAAGCCGAGAACCGACGTGGTGTCGATACCGGTTTCGGCCAATTCGGGTTCAGCGGAAGGCTCTACGCCATCGCCGGAATCGTATGCGACGAAGACAGACCGCGTGAACCACTCCGCTCCTTCGAGCAAGATGTTTTCATCGGTCCATGTTTCATGTCCCGCTGTAGTCCAGCCTGCAACCGTAGTGGACGACACATTTCCGTTGCCAGCACCCCACATGGTACCTGCGCTGTCAAATGTCATACCACCCCACCAGCGCTCGCTGCCGTTCGCTCCGATGGGCGTTACTGCACCGGTCGCCACGTCAATTCGCAGCAGCCCGCCGCCGTTGCTCGCGTAGTATTCGCCGTCGGCAGGGTTGTACGCGGCGCTCCAGATGCCGCGAGGTACGGCATTGCCGTCTTGCAATAGTTCTGCGATCAAGGTGATATCTGCGTTTTCGGTGTTGACGGTTCCCAGGAATGTTCGGCCGTCACCCATGTCCATGTCCTGGTACACGGCGTACAAGATTCCGTCGTCACCCATCATCAGACCACCGAGGTCATAGGTGGTCTCGTCCAGAACGCCGATATAGGTGCTCTCGCCGCTCGTGATGTCCATGCTGAACAGTGTGGTGGGCCGAGTTCCCCACGAGCCCCAATAGGCAAGTCCTGACTGCGGATCGTAGGCCGCGTTCGAGGCGCAGCCAATTGATTCGTGGACGGTGCCGTCACCGATGGCCGTCGCAACTGCATCGTGGGTGTTAAGTGACACGAGCTGTGCTGTTTCGACGTCGCAATCGATTGCATAGAGCGTTTCTCCGCTGGGGAGTGCGCGCGTTTGCACGGCACTGGCGCTGAGGGGCGCTGTCAAACCTGCGATGACCAATGCCAATACGGCGGATGTGCGTTTTTTCATGGAAGGGCTTTCTCTGACGAAGCTGACGGTGTGCGGTCGCAGGGTGGCTTCAGTCTACTGAAGCGGATTAAACCCGCGGGGATATTGATGTACTGCCGCTGATCAAAATTTCATGGTGTTCTGATGGTTGCGGCCATCCCCGATAAATATTGCAACCAACGCGGCTGAAGGTGTGGAAATCGAGGCTTGGCCTCGATTCGTTGTAATTTTTCGCAGGTAGTCCGCTGTGTAGGCGTAGCGGACCGCCCACAACGACCAAGGCCCCGCCCACAACGACGAAGGCCCCGCCCACAACGACGAAGGCCCCGCCCACAACTCGGTGGACGGGGCCTCGATATCAAGTGGCTAAACGAGCTCTTCGGTAGCGAACTCGGGAACCGGGCGCGTGAAGAACTTGGTGAGTGCAATCAGCACAATCACACCAATGCTCAACCAGGCGAACCCAAGGGTCAAGGCATTCGAGTCCAGCTGTACCAGCAGGTACGTGCACACGATGGCACCAATTGCCGGCATTACCACGTATACGAACGAGTTCAGCGAGCGTCCCGCCGTGCGTTCGCGCAGGTAGTGCGCAATGACCGACACGTTCACCAGAGTGAACGCGGTGAATGCCCCGAAGTTGATGAACGATGTCGAGGTCGCAACATCGAGGAACATTGCAGCCACACCGACAACACCAATGACAACGAGACCGAACACCGGAGTGCGGAATCGTGCGTTCACAGCACCAAACAGGCGTCGGGGCAGAACGCCGTCGCGGCCCATGGCGAACAGCAGACGTGATGCCGATGCCTGCGCCGCGAGACCCGAGGTGAACTGTGCAACAACCAGGCCCGCAAGGAAGATCGAGCTGAAGAGTGCGCCACCGATCTGGCCGGCGATGTCGAACGCTGCGGCACCCGAGTTCTCGAAAGTGCCACCGGGGTGAACCAGCTGCGTGATGTAGGAAACCACGACGAAGATTCCGCCACCCAGAGCAGCGACCAGCATGATGGCCTTGGGGACGGTCTTACGAGGGTCGATCGTTTCTTCGGTGAAGGTCGTGACGGCGTCGAATCCCAGGAAGCAGTACGCAGCAATCGCGGCGCCGGCGGTGATGTGGCCGAAGCTCGATTCGATTCCTACGAAGGGGCCGGCGCTGACCAGGCCGCCCACTCCGTTTGCACTTGCAACGAACACGACGGCGAACACAACAAAGAAGACCAGAACGAGGCTCTGGAATACCATCAGCACGAAATTGGTGCGGTCGGCAACCTTGATACCAATGATGTTCAGAACCGTGGTGATTGCAATGAAGCCCGCAATCCATGCCCAGTTGGGAACGCTGGGGAACTGTGCGTTGAGATACGACGCACCGATAAGCCAGATGACCATGGGAAGGAACAGGTAGTCCAGAAGGACGGCCCAACCCACCAGGAAGCCGGCACGCGAATCGATCGTTTTGCGCACGTAGGTATAGGCCGAACCCGAGACGGGGAATGCGGCGGCCAAACGGCCGTAGCTCGAGGCGGTGAAGATCATGGCGACAAGGGCGACCAGGTAGGCCGATGCGCTCGCGCCAGCCGTAACCTCGGCGACGATGCCGAAGATTCCCAGCACGATGATGGGGGTCATGTACGCCAGCCCCAAGAGGACGAGCGACCGCAACCCGAGGGTGCGGGACAGGGCAGTGGGTGTGGTCATGCGGGTTCTCCTTAGTTAGAGGTTGTGCGGGCCGGAGCCCAGGTCGAAGGGTCTATGCGCCCGCCATAAATGGGCAGAGCGAGCGGTGCGTCGGTGGGCTGGAACTGATCCCACATGCGGTTGGTGCCAGCGGTTCCCACTGCACGAACGTGGCGAACGTGGGCGGCGTCAAAATCGAGAATCAGGGTTGCGGCGTTTTTGTGTGCAGCGGCGGACAGCACCTCGCCTTCCGGTCCAACAATGAGGCTGTCGCCGAACCCCAGCGGCCCGGCCGTGTTCACGCTGACGGTGTAGGTCTGGTTCACAATGCTGTTGGCTCGCGCCAAGACCGTTTCTTGCGCGCGGTCGGGGGTTGTGGTCTTGACAATATTGATGACGATGTCGGCGCCCATCCACGCCAGGCTGCGGCTGACCTCGGGGAACCAGGCGTCATAACAAATCGAGATTCCGAAACGCCCGACGCCGTCGATATCCCACACGACAAATTCGCCGCCGGGAGTGTAGGGCTCGTAGGGGCGCCACGGGAAAATCTTGCGATAGGTCGCGACGATGTCGCCCCGCGGGTTGATGACAATCGCGGTGTTATAGATGTCAGTGCCGGGCCCGCGTTCGACGAGCGATCCGGGGATCAACCATGTGGCCGTCTCGCGCGCAAGTGCACGAAGCCAGTCCACGAGCTCGCCGTCGAGGTCGATCGCCGAGGCGCGCAGCGCGGCATTGCGTTCGTCGTCGCTGTGTGCGGGCGAATGAAATAAGTGCAGTTCGGGGTAGACCAGCAGGTCGATTGCGGTGTCTGCAGTGAGGGTTGTCCGAACGTGTGCGGCAAATGCTTCGCGGTCATCGCCCAGTGCAAGCGGTGCGGCTTGAGCCGCGGCAATTCGAAATGTCATAACCCTGTGCGCCTTTGCTACTCGGTATTTATCAAAACATATCACTTTGAGCAGATATAGCAAGCTATCGTAGTGATGGTCCGTCGTGGACCACGCTCATCAACGTCGAGGAGGTGTGATGCCCGCACAGGAATCCAATGTGCTGCGCGACCACGCCGTCTCGCACATCACGCGCCTCACCGCCGTCGATACGGTTCGAGCCCGCATTGCGATGGCCATCGAGCTGGGGCTGCTTGCGCCGGGCGAGCGCCTACCCGCCGACACCGATATTGCTCATGCGCTGGAGGTCAGCTCCATTACCGCCCGTCGTGCAATGGCGAGTCTTGCCGACGATGGGCTCGTGGTTCGCCGTCGCGGAAAAACGGGCGGCACCTTTGTGGCCGACAATCCGCCGAGTGCCGCGGTCGATGTCGCCGAGGTCTATCGTTCGGACAAAATCACCGTGGACCGGTTGATTGACGAGCGAACTTTGAACGAAACGGCGTTGGTGAGTGCGGCAACCTTCAACGCCACCCCCGATTCATTGGCTGTGCTACAGGGATTTATCGACGAGGCAGGTCGCGCCTCGAACTGGGCCGACTATCATCTGGCGGACGAAAAATTCCATCTTGCGCTGATCGAGGCCAGCGGAATGCCCTGGGCTGCAGTGCCGCATCGCGCGGTGCTGACCGAGTTATATAAATATTTTGTCCCGTACCCCATCGAGTACCTGCGCGGTTCCAACCAGGAACATCAGGACATGCTCGATGCGATTCGCGCCGGCGATGTGCAGACGGCGGTGGGCGTATGCCAGGCGCACATTCAGGTGCTACACGACACCATGTACACCGGGCTGAAGCCGCCGCTGTAATTCGGTGTGACCCGCGCTAAGGCTTGCGGTGAGCCGCTCGCTGCTGCAGCGTATCCAGTTGGCCGCGAATCGCCGCAAGTGCCGCATCCTGGGCTGCGAGGTGCGCCTGAATCTCCTTGGTTTCATCCAAAATGGCGCCCGCGTCCTTGTAGGTGGCGATTGCCCGCTGATCGCTCGCGGCCGCTTGCATATTCTGGCCCACAATAATGATGGGCAGCAAGACAAGTTGCAGGAATGTCTGCGCAATCCACGCGACAATCACCAGGGTGTTTCCCGAGGCCAGCGCTGCCGGCAATGACACCAGACTCAGGGCGAAAAATGCATACGCCGCCCACATCGTGCCCACGCGGCGCGTAATCCACAGCCCGATTCGGTTATTCAGAGTCACCGTCGCAGGCGGGGGCACATCCAACATCGAGGCGCGATCCGGCACTTGCGTCACAATCGGCCCGCGCACCTTTCGCTCCTCGTGGTGGGGATGCGGTGTGTATTCATACGACGGTTCAGCGGTCATATCCGTGACTTTACTCGCGACAGAGCTGCCGGGGAGAGCGCGTGTGATGGCATGAACGAGGCGTCGAGGCCGCAGCGAGCCGGATCCGCACGAAAAACGATAACCATCCGTGGTTCGGGAGTCGGTGGCGCACTTCTGTACGCGAAAAACTGCAACCATCCGCGGTGAGAGGGCAGAAATCGAGGCGTCGCCTCGATTCGTCGCAATTTTTTGTGCTGACCGCATGGTCTCGGGCACGCGGCTGCGGGAATATCCTCGCGCCCGCAGACTTTGGGGGTTACACCCTGTCACAAAGGAGCACACAATGCCCGCCGTAACCGCCGATACCTATACTCTTCCGCACCTGGCCCCTGCCGAAGGTCGCGCCCGGCCGGTGAAGTCGGTCACGTGGGGGCCGCAAGGATACGAGGGCGATGGTTTCCCCGTAACCCGCGCGTTCGCGGGGGTATCGCCTCGGGATCTGTCGCCCTTCATTCACATGGATCAAATGGGCGAGGTGGAATACGCGCCTTTGGAGCCGCGGGGAACAACCTGGCACCCGCACCGCGGGTTCGAAACGTTCACGTACATGATTGATGGCACGTTCCAGCACCAGGACAACCACGGTGGTGGCGGCATCATTCAGGATGGTGCAACGCAATACATGACCGCTGGATCGGGAGTTCTGCACATCGAGACCCCGCCCGACGACCTCGTGATGTCGGGGGGAATCTTCCACGGAATCCAGTTGTGGATCAATCTGCCCGCGGCCCAAAAGATGTCGACACCGAATTATCAAAACCTCGAGGGCGGCGACGTGACGTTGATCACCAGCCACGATGGCGGCGCCTTGATTCGTGTTCTCGCGGGTGCGGTCGACGGACATACGGGACCGGGAGTCTCGCAGACGCCCATCACCATCACCCATGTCACGCTGGCCCCCGGCGCATCGGTCTCTATCCCATGGGATCCGTCGTTCAACGCGTTGGCCTATGTGTTAGCAGGCCAAGGAACAGTGGGCGAAGGGGAGTTTGGTGACACCGTCGCGGGCATCAACACCGGCGGCATTGCAGTGTTCGGTGCGGGCGATCGCGTGGTTATCACGGCCGATTCCGTGCAGGATTCGCGCCACGGCACTCTTGATGTGTTCCTGATTGGTGGCCGGCCCATCCATGAACCGGTTGTTGCCTATGGTCCGTTCGTGATGAACACGAAAGAGGAAGTAATTCAGGCTTTGGAGGACTTCAATTACGGCCGATTTGGGCAGATTCCCGACGACGCCATCCAGCCGTTCCATCACCGACGCTAATTTTTGTCGGGCCTCGCTGGTAGGCTGAAAGAGATCCCCCTTCGAAAAAGGAAAATAAATGAAACGTTTGGTTTCTTTTGGCGCGCTTGTCGCGCTGTTCGCCGGCGGCCTTGTGGCCAGCCCCGCACAAGCCACGGTAAACGTGGGCTGGGATGTTGCCACGCTTGACTGGGCACTGTCCGACAACCTCGACACTCCGTACTCCGATATCGTTGTCCGCGACAAGGCACGTCTGAGCCTCAATTGGGACCAATCGACGGAATCCAACAACTGTGTTGCGTGGCACGTGGATGGTGCTGATGCCGCCGCATACACCCACGCAATTTCGTCGACGACCGAGACCCGAACGACCGATGCAAACTTGATTGCCGGCGGGTCACTGCGTGAACTCGAATTGGTGTACACGTGGTCAGAGCTTATTAACAAGTTCACTCTGGACCCCACGGTGACGCACACCGTGCGAGTCGCTGTCCACAATGTGTCCTGCGATCTGGCAGATATCGGCACCCTTTCCGAGTCGGCCGTGGCCAGCTCGACGTTGAACCTCACCGCTGGTGCTGCCGACTCGCAGAACCTCGAAATGTTCTCCAACTTGTCACTGGCTGAGGTCGAAGAGAACTCGACCGAACAGCCCGATCTCGGTGGCACTCCAAACGCCGACAAGTGGATTTACCAGGGTGAAACCGCATTCTTCGACGCGATCTATCTCACGGGCGCTTCCGAGCCATGGAACGGACCAGTCTTCAATGACGGAACGGAAATGAACTCGGCCAACGTCTGTTTCATCGATGTTGTCAACATCGACGACGCCCATGTTGACCCCGAGACCGGCAATGTTTCTCAGGGCTACGACTTCATGAACATCGGATGGTTTAGTGAAGGTGTCACATCGAATGTCGGTAGCGCGGACTACACCTACTACGACCCCAAGTACACCAACACGACCACAGTCGTGGGTTGGAACGGCGTTATTGCGAACGGCTGGTCGGACTGGAACTTCGACCCGACGAAAAACAACTCGATCACTCGCTACATGTTCGAGGGCAACTGCTATGACCTCGTGAACTACGGCACGGCCTCGGGAAGCTCGTCGGACCCCAACGTTCCTGTCAACACCGGCACGAACTACACCTCGACGACGCGATACTCCAACAACACGGAATCGAACTCGATTGGCTATTACTCGCGCTGGAACTATTACTGGCACGGGCGTTCGCAGGCTGACATCGCCGCAGACTTCTGGGCGATGCGCGATCAGGCGGCAGCCTTCGAAACCGTGTACCTCGGCCCAGCTGCAGCGAGCGTTTCGGAGAATAACGAGTCTGTCGATGCGGGCGAAAGTGTGGACATCGATCTTGAATGGTTCGATGGTGACAACCAGTGTGTCGCGGTGTTCGTAGACGGTAACTTCTACTCCTCGTACGCGCCTGGCGCGGACGGTGCAGGCACCTCAACCGACTCGTACACATGGGCCGACCTGGTTTACGACTTCGAACTGGACTCGACCGTGTCCCACACCATCGAATGGCGTCTCTTCAATGGTGCGTGTGCGGATATCGATGAAACCACGGCAACTCCGATGGACACCGCTTCGATTGACGTGAATCCCGTTGTACCCGAAATTGAATTCGATACGGCAGAAATTGGTCCCGACGGAAGCGCCAACCTGGACTTCACCTGGAACGACCCCTACCAGTGCCTCGCATTCTTTGTCGATGGTGAATACGCCAGCTGGGAATATCTTGAAGGTAACAGCGGGAATGGTTCCGACGTGGGTTCCGAGACATTGCCCGGAACGTGGCTCGAATGGATTGACTTCGCGGCATACGAATTGGAAGCAGATCTCGACCTCACGGTAGAGCACCTCATCGAGTTCCGTATTTACGATGACTACGCCCCCTGTTTCACGGAGGGATCACCCACGATCGACAGCCCGTACCAGGATGGCGCGAGCTTGAATTTGCTGCCACTCACCCCAGTTCTCGAGCCTTCGGTTGACGAGGTCGGCCCTGGAGGAACCTCGGATCTGGACATTGACCGCGATACCTATGGCGGTCTGTTGGCCGCACAGTACATTGACGGCGTGTTCGTCGGTTGTGCTGTGGTCAGCGACATCCCCACCGTCATTGACTGGGGCTACCTGGACGACTCGTACTCGCGCGATGACTCGCACGACGTGACTTTCCAGGTCTTCCCCTTATTCGGAGACAACATCGACATGAACCAGTGTGACGAGTCGGTTATTGCGGGCCTCACGCCAATTACCGAAGGAACCGTGTATCTGGTTCCCGATGCCGTCGAGCCCACTCCTGAAGAGGAACTGGCCGAGACCGGTGTTAGCGCCAATGGCATTGCCTGGATCGCATTCCTGACACTGGCGACCGGCGTTGCATTGACGTCACGCCGCCGCCGTGAAACTGCTCGCAGCTAGCGGCTAGAACACAGCGCAAGGGCGCCGACTTCCCCACAGAAGTCGGCGCCCTTCCTGTTGCACACGCGGGTTGAAACTCTTCCCCGAAATAGGTAAGGTTATCCTTACCTAAGCCAAAGATCTTGGTCTAGGAGAAAGTAGATATGTCACACCCGCTCCTGCGCGCAATCGCAGCGCCCACGGCCGCTCTGGCCCTTCTCTCGTTGACGGCATGTGCCCCCGTCGCGGAAGCCGACACCACACTGGTGGTGTATTCCGGTCGCTCGGAAGAACTGGTACAGCCACTCATTGACATCTTCGAGGACGAAACCGGCATCACGGTCGACGTGCGCTACGGCGACTCGGCTGAACTCGCCGCCCAGTTGGCCGAAGAAGGCGACGCCACCAAGGCCGACCTCTTTTTCGCGCAGGATGCCGGCGCACTCGGTGCCATCGAATCCGCGGGTCTTTTGACCGAACTCCCGACCGAAATCCTCGACCGTGTTCCCACTGAATACCGATCGGCCACGGGCCAATGGGTGGGCGTTACGGGTCGTGCCCGAGTTCTGGTGTACAACCCCGAACTCGTGACCGAGCTGCCCGCAACGGTTGCGGAACTGGCCGAACCCGAATGGGCCGAACGCATCGCCGTCGCCCCCACCAATGCGTCATTCCAATCGTTTGTCACCGCATACCGTGTGGTGAATGGTGATGCCGCTGCTGCCGAATGGCTAGACGGGATTGCGGATAACGCACAGATTTTCGAAAAGAACGGCCAGATCCTCGACGCCGTAGAAGCGGGAACTGTTGCGGCGGGACTGATCAATCACTATTACTGGTTCCAGCGTCAGAACGAGGTGGGCGAGGGCAACATGGCGTCGGAGTTGGCATCGTTCCAGTCGGGTGACGTGGGCAATCTCATCAACGTGGCGGGGATTGGTGCCGTATCTGACAGCGCACTCGCGACCCAGTTCATTGAGTTCCTGCTGCGTGACGATATTCAGGAATACTTCGTCACCGAGGTCGTGGAATACCCGCTTGTTGATGGCATCGCCATCCCCGCGGGTCTGACTCCGCTATCCGAGATTGCGGTCCCCGACATCGATCTGACCAGCCTCGAGGGACTCGAGGCCACCCTCGCCCTCATCCGCGAGAGCGGTCTGCTGTAACGTGACACGACTTCGGCGCGGCGGGCTGACAACGACCCTCGTTAAGGGCGTGAGTCTGCTCGTCGTGCCGATTGTCGCAATTCCCCTGGTCTACCTCGCAATCCGAGTCTTCGAGGCGGATCCCGCCGACGTGTGGGCGGAACTGTCGCGCGGCTCAACGGCGCAGCTACTGGGGAACACGGCCCTGCTTATGGTGGCCGTCACGGCAACCGCGCTGGTCGTGGGTGCCACACAGGCGTACGCCGTTACGCGCACCACTATGCCGTGGCGAAAGGCGATGGCTATTGCTGCTACTGCTCCGCTTGCTGTGCCCTCGTATGTTGCGGCCTACGGGTGGCTGGGTATCTGGCCCGAATTCACCGGGTTTGGGGCTGCGTGGTTGGTGCTCAGTGTCTCGACCGCCCCCATCGTGTTCCTTACGGTGAGTGCGTCGCTGGCACGAACTCCGCGCTCGCTCGATGACGTGGCGCGAACCTTTACCACCACACTGTGGGGCCGCCACCGACTGGTGACGTGGCCCACCATAAAGACGGCGGTGTGGGGCTCGGGTCTGCTCGTTGCGCTCTATGTCATTGCGGATTTCGGAGCCGTGTCGTTGCTGCGATACGACACGTTCACGCGCGCAATCTTTATCGCCTACCGTTCCAGTTTTGATCGCACGGCGGCTGCAGTCCTGGGAATCATCGTTGTGGTCGCGACGACAGTGCTGGTCATTGCCCATTCTCGTTTCTCGGCGCAGGCTCGCACGGTGTCAACGGCAATCGAATCGCCGCGCCGCGATGTTGTGCGCTGGCGGGGTGTTCCGCAGGTTGCCGCGATGACCGCGTGGATTGCCGTGGGTTCCGGCGTGCCTCTTGTCAGCATTGGCTTGTGGCTGACCCGCGGAGTGTCGACGGCTGGCATTTCACAGCTTCTCGAGGCACTTCTCGCATCATTGGCATATGCCGCCGTTGCCGCAACCATCGCGACCGCCGTAGCCATCGCGATGTCTATTGCCCGCACCGCATCCGGATTTGTTCCCGCGCGTGTGGGTATCACGCTGTCGTGGCTAATTCACGCGTTGCCCGCGTTGGTCGTTGCGCTGGCACTCACGTTCGTGGGAATCCGCGTTGTCCCCGACCTCTACCAGACACATGGGTTCATCATTGCGGGCTTGGTGGTGCTGTTCCTTCCCAACGCGTTGGCCGCGGTCGAGCCTGCGATTCGCACGGTGCCACAATCGTGGACCGAAGTTGCGCAGTCGCTGGGCATGAGTCCGACCGCACAATTTCGTCGAGTCACACTGCCCGTTGTGGCCCCCGGCGTGGCGGCAGCATGGGCACTCGTTGCGTTGGTGATTATCAAAGAATTGCCGCTGACGCTGCTGCTGCGACCAACGGGCATCGATACTCTGGCTACCCGGCTATGGACCGAGACGAACGCTGGGGCCTTCGCCGCGAGCGCTCCGTACGCATTTACACTGGTGATACTCGCGGGAATCCCCGCGTGGCTCATTTCGCGGGGGAGTGACCCCCAACGGAAGGTCGACGCCCCATGACGGTAGTGCTTGGACTCGACACCGTCGGCATGAATCGTGGCGACAAATCGATCGTGCACGACATCACTTTGGATGTGCGCGAGGGCGAATTAGTGTCCATTCTGGGCCCGAGTGGCGTGGGAAAAACGACCGTTCTGCGGTGCATCGCCGGGTTTGAACGCCCGGATGCCGGCGCAATAACTATCGACAATGTGGTCGTCGCCTCGTCTACGGAATGGGTAGAACCCGCATATCGTCGGGTGGGTATCGTGCCGCAAGACGCGGCACTGTTCAGCCACATGACGGTCGAGGCCAATGTCGCGGCCGGACTGTCGTCCATGCCTGCCGTTCAGCGTCGCGAGCGCGTCGCGGAACTGCTGTCGCTGATGCGCTTGGATGGCCTGGGTTCGCGATATCCCGTGGAATTGTCGGGAGGTCAGCAGCAGCGCGTTGCGGTGGCGCGGGCGGTGGCTCCGTCGCCACGAGTGTTGTTGCTCGACGAGCCGTTCTCGGCACTCGACACCGAGTTGCGCACCGAACTTCGCGCCGACGTACGCGCACTACTTGCGGCAGAAAAAATCACGGCCGTGCTGGTCACCCACGATCAGGAAGAAGCGTTGTCGCTGTCGGATCGTGTGGCCGTCATGCGCGAGGGCACAATCGTTCAAAGCGGCAGCCCGCTGGATATTTATTCGCACCCCGCGGATATCGATATCGCGTTATTCCTTGGCGACGCAGTGATTGTGCCCGGCCACATTGATGGCGGGAAAATTGTGACGGATGTGGGTTCGCTGACGCCCCTGAATTCGGTGCGCGAGGGCGACGCGGGTTTCGCCGCGATTCGTCCCGAAAACTTTTACCTGCAGCCCGACCCCGCGGGGCAGTCGGTTGTCACGGACCGACAGTACTTTGGGCACGATGTCGTGGTCACCGTCGCTACTCCGCACCGCACCATCACGGCGCGCGCCAGCGGCCCCCTCGCTCCCGAAATTGGCATGAAATTGACGGTGTGGGTGCGGGGTTCGGTGAATTTCTACGCGAACTAACCCGCGGGTGCACTAGTGAATCTGTGCACCGATCTGGCGAATGATTTCTGCACACACTTCCAGGTTGGCGATGGAATCCTCGTGTGATTCGAACGGTGACTCCAGCAGTCCCTCGGCGATAAATCCCGCCATGTGTGTGGCTTGAAGCCCCAGGCCCTCGTGGCCTTTCACTCCCGTGTCGTCCACCCAGGTTTCCACGGGCGCATAAAAATCGGTTCCCGCGATACTGACCTGCGAGGGAACAGGGAACTGCGGGCCCATCGAAAGCGTGCCCTGTGTGCCGGCGACCGATCCGATCAGGGGAATTGCGGCACGACCCGACACCAACATGTAGGCGCGTGCGCCGGACTCGTAGCGCATCTGCACCGCGACCTCTTCTTCAATGCCGTCGGCATTCAGAAGCCCCTGCGCGGTAATCGATGTGGGGTTGCCCAGGAACGTTTGCACAAAGCTGACGGCGTAGATTCCCATGTCGAACAGCGGGTCGCCGTGGCCCTTCTTCCACAACCGCGGAATCTCGAGGTTGGCCTGGCAAAACGTGACGTTCACCATGTCGATGTCGCCCAGCGTGCCGGCAGCCAGCACCTGTCGCACAATGTCGTACTGCGGCAGGTAGCGCGTCCACATGGCTTCCATCGCCAGCACCCCCGCCGCGCGGGCCGCAGCAAAAATCTCGCGGGCTTCGTCTGGGTCCAACGTGACGGGCTTCTCGATCAGCACGTGCTTGCCGGCTGCAATGGCCTGCAGCGCGTGGTCGCGGTGCTGCGACGGCAACGTGGGGATGTAGATCACGTCGATATCGTCGCGCGCCAGTAGGTCCTCGTAATTGTCGTGCGAGTCGATTCCGTATTGCTGTGCGAACTTTTCGGACTTGCCCGGCGTGCGCGAGGCAACAGCCACAATCGTTTGCCGAGTGTGCAGGTTCACGCCCGTGACAAACGCGTGGGCAATGCCCGCCGCACCCATGATTCCCCATCGCAGGGCTGGAACGGATTCGGGGTGCGGGATTCGAGGCTGCGGCAGAGTCATGCGGACAGTCTAGAGGGACTTTGTCCTAACATATGAATCTGCGGGGCGGTGTGCTGCGACGACGCTATTCGCTGAGCTTCCGTTCACGCATCGCGAGGAACAGTGGAAAGGTGAACGCCATGGCGGTCACCGTTGACAGCACCACGTAAAGCCAGACTCGGCGCATGCCCAGTCGCTTTCCTTCGGCGAACATAAACACCACGGCGGCAATGGCCACCACACTGAGATCGGCGGATAGCACCCAATCGACCGCCGATCCAAACCAGGCCTCGCCGTAGTTTGCGCCGGTCATGGCGGCAATGCCGTTGAACACCAGTGCCGTTACTAGTCCGATTCCCGAAAGAATCATGTACATCCAGAATCGTGCCGAAGAGGTCGGGTTCATGGCTTCACACTATCGTGGAAGCACGCGCGCGCCTCGGGTTGGTACGCGCGCAATTCGGCATCGGAGGCCTCACATGCACACAATCAGCAACGCTCCGATGGGCGATGCGCCGAATGGGCACGAGGCTCAGCAGCTGTGCCGCTCGGTTGCCGCAGTTCTTGCTTCTGATCCCGATTTTGCACTGCTAGCACTGACCCGGGGTGCGGCCGCAGAAGGCGCGGATGCGCCTCGGCGTGACGACATCGATGCGCTGATTCACTGGTTGCAGGCCCGCGCAGTGCCCGGTGCCGACATCGAGTCGTCGGCGAAAAGCCTCGCACTCGTCGCCACATGCACGCGCATCGCGGCAGGCATCACGCAGATCATGGGCCAGTCGGAACTGGGCAACAGCCGAACCCTGCAGTGTGCACAAGACCTGGACCGGCTAGCCGCGATATTCCGCGACTAGCCAATCCACTCCGCGCGAATTAGTTACTTGCGGCCGCTAATGGCACGCAGCAAGAAAGTGATCACAGCAAGAGCCAGCAAAACAAGCCCAACCCACAGCAGGAAGTTCAGGGACTGAACCAATCCTCCGGTGATCAGGAGGACGATTGCCACAATGGCAATGATGGCGACTAATGGGGACATGATGAGGCCTTTCCTGATATTTCAGAAAGCGGCTGCTCTCAGTGCTCACGCTACACCCGTTGAAACTGAATCTTTACCACGAGTCGCGGTGGGATCATTCAGGTACGGCAGAGCGACGACAAGCATGTTGATGTCGTCGGTACGGGATTGGTCACACTCCACACTGCAGGCCTCAATTAGCCGAGTGCCAATTCCTCCCCCAGATTCTGTCGTGTGCGCAGTGCCGTTGTCCGTCAGTCGCACGACAGCTAGGTGCCCGTTGAAAGAGACGGCTAGGTCAAGTCGGGTCGCTCCACCATGTCGGATCGCATTGGAACAGCTTTCGTGGCATAACTCGTTCAAGATGGTAGCCAGCGCAACATCGTCCAATAGAGCCTCGCGGTGTTCGATGGCCACGTTCACCGTCGCGATGCTGGACCACAACGCGGCAATATCGTCGATGCCATTTATGGCCAGGGCGGCGCGATCACCAGAGTCGATTTCGCCTTTCTCGCCACCATTAAATTCTTCTGTGAGGCGCACAATCACTGTTTCGATTATGCGTTCGGGAGCGGCGCCGCGCAGTCTAATGAGCGTCGCATGCAGAACGTTTTGAATCGGGCCGTGGAGAAGTCGCGATGCTTCGCCCTGGTTGAACCACATGACGAGGTTCACCCGCGCGATTGCCCACTGCAGATCAGCGTTTATCCGTGACAACTGGGATTGTTGAACGGTGAATTTCTCAAGGTAGTCGCCGCCAGCAGCCAAAATGAGCGCATACATGGGAAACGCAATCATTGCAGGCACCACATAGGCTGTGGGATTTGACGTGTCCCAGAGCGCCACCACCGTGGCTGCCGCCCCTGCTGCGGCAATAACCAGCATGATAGACAGGAATACGACGAATCTCAGGTATGTGTTAAGCCGTGGCGTCACCTTACGCGCAAGTGCATACCCCATCAGGCCTGTGGGAATCAGGGCCATACCCGTAAACAACACCAGTTCGAAAGCCTGGGCGGCGCCAAATGTAGACCAGGCTGTGGGGAGCGGCGCGAAGCTCAAGGCCACGAGGTACCACACCGAGGGCGTGCGCGCGGCCGGATTAAATTCCGCAATCACACGGTGGTGACGGCCGTCGGCCTGGGTAAGAACAGGTGGTTGCCACGGCCGAATATGGGCTGCGTACGCGACGCTCAATGGGCGAACGGTCGAGTCCACAATCCTTTGGATTGCCGTGATCTGTTCGGGAACGGGCGACTGCTGGATGCGCTCGAGCTCATTCACGATGTATCGCGCCAACACCGTCACACGTTGCGTACCTCGCGAGCGCGCTTGTTGCTCGATTTCTGTTAACGCCGCGGTCAAGCGTTGGCTCTCGAGGGTCAAGGCACGGAGCGTTTCCTTGTTGGCTCGAAAAGTGGACACCGCATAGGTCGCTACCATGAGCGTGGCAGTCATGCTCAGTGCTCCCGAGGGAATTCGATAACTCCAACCGCCGCCCTCGACGACACCGAACAAATCGAGCAAACCGGCCAATAGCCAACCGCGAAGCGCACCGCCCATCAGGTAGGCCGCCGCAAATGGGACAAGAGATGGGCGGCGGCGCTGCGCCGGCATGAATTTCGCCAGCGCAACGCACGCAAAGATCGGCACGATGCTCAGGACAGCGGCCACAGCACGCACCACAAGGTTTTCTGGGCGCAGGTCCGTGCTGGCGGCCAAATGAATCACGATGCTGAACACCGCGGTTATCGCAACAACCGGCCAGGAGAGCGCCGAAGCATTCAGTGCGCGGCTGAGGTGCGTAACGGGGGTCTGGCTGTCGGGTGCGAAGTCGGCAGTCATTGGCGTTCGGGAGTGCCCGCCTCGGTGATAAAGCGCCGAACCGCCTCGACTCGGGGGTTCAGGTTGGCGCTCACGTCGATCTGCATCGTCGCATAGATCGACTTCAGCAGAAGTTCCACCGCGCGTGCGCTGGTGTTTCGGCGTCGTGCAATTTCGCCATTGGTGTAGCCCTGTGCCACAAGACGCAACACCTGTAGTTGGGTTGAGGTCAGGGCATCCAGCCACGAAGGCGTTGCGGCCGCCCGGACAGGCTGGCGCTGTGAGATGGCGTCCTCGATCGCCCGAATTACGCTGGCGCTGTCACTAATGAAGTCTTTGCGAATGTAGCCGGCGTGCTGAGGCAAATCACTGGGGCTGTATCCCGCAGTTCGGATGTCCGGGTGCTTTGTCAGAAAGATAATCGCGATGCCGGGGAACTGTCGGTCCAGCACATGTGCCAACTCGATGCCGCTACCTCCGTGCCCCAGATTGATGTCCAGAACGGCAACGTCGGGGTCGCAACGTTGTGCCTGACGAATACCCTCGAGGGCATTGCCGGCAATGTGCACGTCGAAACCGCCTACCGTCAGCGCCTCACCAAGTAACGCTGCGACCATCGGTTCGTCTTCCACAATCAGAAGATTTCGACGGGGAATGAGTGCCATGTCTATAACCTAAAACGCGCCGGGCCTTCTCGTTTGAACGAGAAGGCCCGGCTGGGTTGAACCGCTAGGCCCGCGTGCGGCGGGCGGTGCGGGTTGCGATTAGCGCCAGGGCTATTCCGCCCAGTGCGTAACCCGCAATTGCGGTGGTGTTGCCTGCACCGGTATCGGCCAGCTCGGTCACGCCACCGGTCTCGGGTTCTTCCTCTTCGGTGGGCGCGGGGCCACTGCCCGCAATCACGATTGACTCGGTGAAGTATCCATAGTTGGGATATCCCGAAATCGTGAACTGGAGCAGCTCGGACCGAGTTGACAAATCGGTAATGCTCGCCGACACCAATTCCACGTCTGACTGCATCCACAGCGTGTTGTCTGCGTCGAATGCCATCGTGTAGATGCCACCCAGATCGGACAGCTCCGTTGAGGAACTCACGATAGATCCGTCAACCGTGCTGATTTCGAGAAGTTCGTTCGAATTTGAGGAGTCGACTGCGAACAAGCGATCGGAGTTGTCAAAGGACAGTGCGTATGGTCGACGTTGCCCGTTAGTTCCATCTGCGATCGTGCCAATGAGTTCCGTTGTTCCATCGGTAAGGTTCAGCGCAAAGAGTCCCACAACGTCCTCGCCGGGAATTCGCGAGGTCAAGACCGCGTTCCCTGCGGAGTCAATGGCGATAGCGTAAGAATTCACAAAGGGGGTGCCGTTATACGACAGCGGGCCAACCAGTGTGGATTCACCTGTTTCGAGGTCCATGACCGCCAGCGCGTTCATCACACCCGGGAAATCCCAGGACAGGTAGTAGTAAGTGCCATCAACGGGGTTGACTGCACCCTGACCAGCGCAGCCACTGTTATTGAGACCAACGGTCCCATCGCCTACGCGAGTGAGCGCGGCAGTGGTGGGATCAATCGAGAACAAAGTTCCCGAATTGACGGGGCTTTCCGTCGGGCCGTTGTCGCACGAGATTGCGTACATGGTTTGGCCTTCGGGCAGTGCGCCGACGGCAGCGTGTGCGGGTGCGGTGCCCGCAAGGGTGACGAGTCCCAGCGCAAGAAGCGCGGACGTGACAATACGAGTGTTCATCTTTGTAGGTTACGAAGAACACAGTGGCCCAGGGTGGGAATCCTTCGGCTATCCGAAGAGCCGTCGTTCGCGTTGTGCGTGTAAAAAAACTGGGCCTTGCGCACCCCCAGATGCACAAGGCCCAGCAGTCGTTAGGTATTAGCTGTCGCGACGACGTGCAGCTACACGCACAGCTGCGGCAAATGCAATCATGGCGCCGGCGCTCAGCAGGTACGCCGGTGTGTTGATACCCGTTTCCGCAAGCTCGGCTTCCTCGGGCACTTCAACCGAGAACCAGTTCGAGTTGATTGCCATATCGAGTCCGCGCGTCAGACGCTCGCTGCCATCGAGGCTGGGGCTTGCGCCTCCCAGTTCGGCGCGGGCAGCCTCGCCAGCGGCGATTGCCGCGATGTCGCGCGCCGCATCGTCGCCTGTCACGTCATATGTGGCGATGCTGTGGAACATAATCCACTGGTACGACTCGCCGGGCTCGATGGTGATGTCGCCAAAGACGACCTCACCCGAGGTGTAGTCGGTCAGCGAAAGCTCGGGGTCGACGCTGACCACGGTGAGGTGATCGGGCGCACCCCAGAACTTTGAGTAGACGCCGGTGTACGAGGGGGTGGCCCCTTCGCCATACGCCGAATTGAATTGTGTGTACCAATAGTCGGCAGTGGTCAGAAGAATGTCACCGCTGCTGGTGGTTGCCGAATTGCTCCACACATCCGAGATGTCTTCGTTCACCGACGGGGTGAACGTGATGGCGTCTGCCGTGTTGTTGGTCAGCACAAAGACCTGTCGCATGAGGTCGCCCTCGGCATATACGCGGTATTCCACCGCAGCGTCCAACGAGCCAAACATTCCCACGCCGGTGATGACCTGGTCGAGGTTTTCGTCGGTGGTGATGTCGAAGGGACCGTCGTAGGACAGGCGCCCACCGTCAACCATCAGGGTGCCGTCGTAGTGGGCAACCCAACCCCACGCTGCGCCGTCAACAACGGGGAACGAGTGACCGATTTCGCCATTCTGGTCAGAGAAGTCCCAGTAGGTGCCATTGGAACTGTCGCCCGCAAGGACAGTCCCGCCGGTGAAGCCGGATGCCGCTGATGCGGCAGTGGTGCCGGCAAAAACCGAGCCCGCCGCGAGAATGAGTGCCACAGGGGCAGAAATAAATTTGTTCATGCTCGCATGCTACGAAGCACGAATGCGGCCTGAGTGCGAATCCTTCGGATTTCCGTAACGACCGTGTGGGCGCCTGTCGGTCTAGCGTGCGTTGAACAATGCCGCGGTCAGCGCAGCAAAAATTCCGATAAAGATGGTGGGCGTGACGAACTTCGCCACATGCAGCCAGCGCGCCGTCGACACAATTCGCGCGGCCACGGCACTGCGGCCGGGAATCTGATTCAGGTCGCGGGCGATGGCCTGAGCCTCGTGTGCCGCAGAAAATTCCACCAGGGCGCCCAGGATCCCCGAAGCCAACAGGATGCCCCATGCCGCCAGGACCGTCGCGGTACCTGACTCGCGAATTGCAGGCACCAGGCCCACTGTCGTAATTAGCAGAAACGTGGGTGCCAGCTGCGCGATCACCAGGTGAGTTCGCGCGCGATTCCACAGGTCAATCAGGTCTTTTTCGGTCACAGCAATATTGTGTCACGAGGCAGATGGCGCTTTCAGGAATTCGCGCACATCGGCCAGTACGCGCTCGTCGACGGAATGCCCCAGCCCTGGATATGTGCGCTCGGTGAGCGTGGAATGGGAATGCAGGAATTCCGAGGCGCGGCCCACAGCCTGCGGGGTGATCACCGTATCCTGCTCTCCGCGTGCCCACAAGACGGGCGGTCGAGACCGGGTGAGGTCCGCGTCGGCCGGTTGTGCGGCGGCCGTGACGAATCCTGCCAACACCACCGTGCGACCGATGCGATCGGGTCGGGTGCGCAACAGTTGCGTGGCCATCAAGCCGCCCTGCGAGAAGCCGAGGGGGATGAGTGGCGCATGAGGCGAGATATGGGCATCAATCCAGTGCCACAGCGCCGCGGTGCTGGGCTCGACGTCGTTGGCCGAAGGGTTCAAGGGTGTGGTGATGGGGAACCAGGCAAAGCCGCCCGAAGGCAATGCCAGAGGCGCGCGCAGCGATACCCACGGCAGGCCAGTTCCCAGCCATTCTGCGATTCCGGGCAGGTCGCGTTCATTCGACCCATAGCCGTGAGTCAACACCAGGACAGGTGAATCGGGCGCTGCCGCAGCAAAGTTATCCGAGGTAATCCAGTCGGTCATCTCGTAGGTCATGCTTCTATTCTGACGGCCAGCGCTACAGTCACATGCCGCCGCATCCCCAATCGGGCTAGACTTCAGATTCACCCATGAATACTCATTCTGAACGTCCCGTGAAGGACCTCGGTATCGTTCGCGGCTTGGCCCGAATCGTTCCGTTCGCTGGTGCCGATATGAATCGGCTCGTTCTGGGTATGGTCATTGCGCTGGTGTCCAGCGGCTTCGCTTTGGGTATTCCGCTGGTGTTGGAGCGCCTGGTGGACGGCCCCCTGGCCTCGGGAAACCCAGCGGATATCTGGTGGGCCGCCGGCCTGGTGGCACTTTTGGGATTACTCGAGGCGGCCTTCATCTTCCTGCGCCGGGTTACCGTCTTGGCGCCCGGCACGCGCATCGATTCGCGGCTGCGGAACACCATCTATAACCATTTGCAGGCCCTTCCCGTGGCATTCCACGACCAATGGCAAAGCGGCCAGTTGCTGTCACGAGCAAACAGCGATGTCAGCCTCACGCGTCGATGGATGTCCTTTGGTTTTGTGCTGCTTGTGGCCAATGCCATCACCATCGTGATGGGTGTGGCGATCCTTTTCACCTGGAGTCCGCTGCTGGCCATCGTCTTTCTCGTGTGCTCGGCCCCCATGTTCATCTTTGGTTCACGGTTCCGTAATCGGTATGCAGGGCTGTCCCGATCCGCGCAAGACCAGTGGGGTGATGTCGCCACCTCGGTCGAGGAATCGGTGCACGGCATTCGAGTCCTGCGGTCCTTTGGCCGTGGCCCCGACGCCCTCTCGAGTTTCGCCAGTCAGGCCGATCGCGGCCGTCGGTTAGAGGTCGTGAAGGGCAACGCGAAAGCCACCCTGGGGTTTTGGCTGGTGTGGGTTCCTGACTTCGCGCTGGCGGTATGCCTGTTGACGGGTGTGTGGCTTGCCGCCGAGGGCGACGTCACCCGCGGGCAGCTCTTCGCGTTCTTCGCCACCGCGGCGGTACTGGCTGGCCCCATCGAATCGGTCGGCTATTTGATGGCGTTGGCACTCGAGGCGCACAGCGGGCTTGCGCGTATCTTCGAGGTGCTGGACCAGAAGAACACCATTGTGAATCCGGAAAAGCCGCAGACGCCGAGTGGCACTGCCGGCTCGTTGGTGTTCGAGGGCGTGCACTTCCGTTACCCCGGCACGCCCGCCGACCGGCCCGACCTGCTGGATGGCATCGACCTCGAGATTCGCCCGGGCGAAACGATGGCACTCGTCGGTTCCACGGGGTCGGGGAAAACTACATTGACTGCTTTACCCGCGCGCATGTATGACGTCACGCAGGGGCGGGTGTTGCTGGACGGCACCGATGTGCGTGTGATGGATTTGGTGGACCTGCGCACGCGCATCGCCATGGCGTTTGAGGACCCCACACTGTTTTCGGATAGCGTGCGCAACAACGTGCTGCTGGGTCGAACCGATCTGACCGACACCACGAGCGACGACGCCACGGCGGTGCTGCACCAAGCCCTCGATATTGCCGAGGCCACGTTCGTCTTCGATTTACCGGACGGCGTCGAGACAGTGATTGGTGAACAGGGGCAGAGCCTGTCCGGCGGCCAGCGCCAGCGCCTTGCGTTGGCTCGCGCGATAGCTGCCGCGCCACACGTGCTGGTGCTCGATGACCCGCTCTCGGCGCTAGACGTCGAAACCGAGGCGCGTGTCGAGGCCGCACTACGGCGCGTACTTGCGACGACCACCGCCCTTGTCGTTGCCCACCGACCAAGCACCGTCATGTTGGCCGACCGCGTGGCTCTGTTGGACAACGGCCGCATTGCCGCGGTGGGAACGCACACAGAATTGTTGGCCACCTCGTCGGCTTATCGCCACGTGATCTCGTCGTTCATCGACGACGAACGGCCCGCGGAGGAATCCCGATGAGCACATTTGGAGTGGGCGGCGAAGACCGCCAAGACCTCACGAAACGCGAAAACACGCAAGTCCGCCAGCGCTCGACAATGCTGCTGCGCGAACTGATTCGCCCGCATCGCGCCCGATTCGGAATCACCGTATTGTTCGTTCTCGTCAGCACGGCACTCCAGGTGGCGGGCCCGGCGCTCATCGCACGCGGATTCGACACCGGGTTCCCCGCGGCAGTCGAGGACCGTGATTTTCTTCCCATCATCCTCATTACCGCGGGCTTCCTCTTGTCGGGCCTCGGCGCATCCGTCTTTCTTGCGCTGTACACGCGATGGTCGATTGCCATCAGCCAGGATGTGCTGGCGGAATTGCGCCGCAGGATTTTTGCCCACACGCAGCGGTTGAGCCTCGAATTTCACGAGCGATACACCTCGGGCCGCATCATCGCGCGCCAAACCAGCGACGTGGACACGCTGGGTGAACTGCTGAATGGCGGGCTCAGCAGCCTGGTGTCGGGAATTCTGTTCCTGCTGTTTACCGCCATCGCGCTCGTGTGGATAGACCCTCTGAGCGGCATTCCATTGGTCGTGGCGATGGTGCCCGTTGCGCTAATCACGTGGTGGTTTTCGGCGGCATCGAGGCGCGAATTCCGTGCCTCGCGCATTTACTCGACGCGGCTGATCATTCAGTTCGTAGAGACCATGACGGGTATCCGCGCCGTCAAATCATTCCGCCGTGAGCCGGTCAATAACGAAACCTATGCGGAAAAGGTAGAGGACTACCGCGAAGCCACCCGCCGAACCATCCAGGTTTTTGGAATCTACGAACCGACGCTCAAGGTAATTGGCAGCCTTACCGTGGCCACCGTCTTGTTACTGGGAGCATTCCGCGTAATCGAAGGCGGGCTTGCGGTGGGCGCATTGCTGGCCGTCGTTCTGTACACGCGCCGATTCTTTGGACCCATCGAGGGCCTGGCCATGTTCTACAACTCGTTCCAGTCCGCCTCGGCCGCACTGGAAAAGATTTCGGGCTTCCTGGAAGAGCAACCGTCGGTCGCCGAGCCGCGCAACCCCGAGCCTTTCGTGGCCACCAGGGGCGATATCGAACTGCGCGATGTGTCGTTCGCCTACACGCCCGACGCCGTTGTGTTGCCCGAGTTCTCGTTGACGATTCATGCGGGCGAGACCGTTGCGCTAGTGGGTGCAACGGGTGCGGGCAAATCGACTCTGGCCAAAATCATTGCGCGGTTCTACGACCCCACCAGCGGCACGGTCACGCTCGACGGTCGCGACCTGCGCGGCATCGCCGACGCCGATGTGCGCCGCGCCGTCACCCTCGTAACCCAAGAGGCCTACCTGTTCTCTGGCAGCGTCGCTGACAACATTCGCATGGGCAAACCCGACGCCACCGAGGACGACATCATTCGTGCCGCTCAGGCCGTGGGTGCCCACGACTTCATCGCGGCACTGCCCGAAGGCTATGACACCGATGTCAACAAACGCGGCAACAAGCTCTCGGCCGGGCAACGCCAGCTGGTGTCGTTCTGCCGCGCGTTCATCGCCGACCCGCGCGTGCTGATCCTCGACGAGGCCACGGCATCACTCGACATGCCCAGCGAGCGCCTCATCCAACGTGGGCTGTCCACTCTTCTTGCCGGTCGCACGGCGATCATCATCGCCCACCGCCTCTCGACCGTGGCCACGGCGAACCGTGTTCTGGTGATGGACTCCGGACGGATTGTCGAGGACGGCCCCACCGCCGAACTACTTGCGGGAACCGGCCGGTTCGCCACCCTGCACCGCGCATGGCGCGACTCGCTGGTTTAGCGGGCTGCGGTGGGCGGCGTGGGCCCATCGAACGATCGGTTCGAGCCCGTGCCGGAACCACACAATTCCCGCACCGAGTGCAGGGATTTCGTAGGCCCCGTCGGTCCCCACCGCACGGACGACCGATTCGATGAATCGTTCGTTACCGGCGGCGTGGGCCCATCGAACGACCGGTTCGAGCCCGTGCCGGAACCACGAAATCCCCGCACAAAGTGCAGGGATTTCGTAGGCCCCGTCGGGCTCGAACCGACGACCCACGGATTAAAAGTCCGTTGCTCTACCAACTGAGCTAGAGGCCCGCGCACTTGGCGCTCGACCCATTCTACTGTCTGCCAAAACGGGCACACGCATGGGTTAGCGTTGAGTGGTGAACTCCCTTCGACGCCGCATCCTGCGCGCCACCGCACTGGCCGCGCTCATTGTGCTCGCAGGTTGGTTCATCTTCACACAGGTCAATAACGACGGTTCGACGCCAGCGATTCTGGCCACAGCGCTGGCGCCATGGATCCCCGTCGGGGCCGCCGTCACCGCGGTAGTGGCGCTCATCGCGCGGGCGCGCCTCTATGCCGCACTCAGCTTGGTGCTCGTACTTTTCGCGGGAATCACCTTCGCTGTGTTCCCGCAGTGGCCGGCCGCAATCCCGGCGGACGCGCCTCGGATTACCGTTTTCGCACTGAACGCATATGTGCAAAGCGCCGATGCCACCAGCGTGATTGACGCCATCCGCGACGCCGACCCCGACGTTGTGATGTTGTCTGAGATGGGCGATATCAATCGTGCTGCATACATCGAGGCGGGGCTCGCCGAAATGTATCCCTACTCGTACTTCGTGGACGACGAATTGTGGCTGAGCGGCGGGGACATTTGGTCGAAGACGCCGCTTGCGAACCCGCGGCGCATCGAGGGTGGGACATTCCCGCTGCTAGCCGCCGAAACAACCGTCAATGGCGTGACCGTCACCGTGGTGAGCTCGCACATGTATTCGCCGCTGTCGAACCGCGATCGCTGGCGCGCCGACCACCTGGCGCTGGGCGATTTTGTGGCGTCGATGGCCGGGTCGAACCTCATTATCGGCGGTGATTTCAACGCCTCGCGTGGCCACGGCCCCTTCGATTCGGTGCGCAATGCAGGGTTGATCGACGCCGCCGAGCAAACCCTGTGGGGCTTCCAGCGCACCAGTTGGCCGCACGAACCCGTGCCGCTGCCCGTGCTGACTCTGGACCACGTGCTGGCATCGGATAACTTCGTGGTGGAATCCACCGAGTTTTACGAAGTCGCGGGCACCGATCATCGCGCAATTGTCGCGCGGCTGGCCCTGCCCTAGGTTTCCGGGTCTGTCCGCGCTTCCGGGCTGGATTCACCCACGAAAAATTACAACGCAACGCGGTGAAAGCCGCGTTTTTCCTTTTCCGACCCCGTTGGTTGCAAAAATTCGCGTGCTGGGCAGACGGTGGGCGCCATCGGTAGCAGAAATTCGCGAGCCACCTGAGCTGTGACCACCGTTGGTTGCAGAAATTCGCGAGCCACTCGGGATGCCGGCGACTCGAATCCAGGTTTAGGCTCGAAGAATGCGCAAGACACCCCGCCGGCCCGTCACCCTGGAGTCTGTGGAATTCGATGCGTTTATCGGCGACATCGATCCCGCGCTTCGGCTTCAGGCCGCACACGACACGGCGGCAGCGCTACTGGCGCGCATTCGGGCAGGAATTGACCAGGAAACCGTCGAACGCTTGTTGGCCTACACGCACGTGCACGGCGTAGACGAGGTTGCCGAGTTGTGGTCCGCCGCCCCCGCACACACTCTGCCCGGTGCATTGTGGCGACTGTATCTAGTGCACGCCAGCATCGTCGCGCATGCCGACACTACCGCCGATTCCTATCGGGCGGGCGTCGCGTCTCTGCCCACCATCGACGAAGTCGTGGCTGGCGCCCGCACACCCACTGGCCCCGACGAGATCCGGTCCCTTGCCGATGACATACTTCGAGGCGCATTCACCGGCGATCTGGCGACGGCGCTGGATCGTGCCTCGGCTTTCTGTCGAATCAGCGCCCACGGCCTAACCGCCCTGGCCTTCGAGGCGGATGCCAACGCACCGGAACGTGCCGCGCAGTTTACCGACCGCGCACAGACGCTCTCGGAATTTGCCCGAGACTTTGCGGCATGCGCAGCGCTTGCGCGGAACAGCCTGCTGTCGTAAGCGCCCAGTGCCCGCGTGGCGCGCAAATTTTTCCAACCGATGGCGGCCACCGCCCGCGTGGCGCGCAAATTTTTCCAACCGGTGGCGGCCACCGCCCGCCCAGCTCGCAAATTTTTGCTACCGATGGCGCCCACCGTCTGCCCAGCACGCGAATTTTTGCAACCAACGGGGTCGGAAAAGGAAAAACGCGGCTGTCACCGCGTTTCGTTGTAATTTTTCGCGAGCGGGAGCCACGCATGGGGTAACCCGTTGTAATTTTTCGCGAGGGGGAGCCACGGCAAGGGACCGCCTGTTGTAATTTTCGCGCAGAGGGCTCCCGCGAGGATTTACAATTGAACGGTCGGGTCGTGTTTGGTTACCCCGGGTTCCATTTAAAATTGCCGCTACGAGCGGCTACCAGCCGAGAGGCGTACCCACGGCCCGACCTTCACTTACGAAGTGAGGTCTACGGCGCCTGGTGTGATTCGACCGACACAATGTGCGGGCCGTCTTTGCTCACCGCAATGTGGAACACCGCGAAGTCGCCGGTGCCGGGCGATGCTGCCTCGCGCACGATCGGGTCGATAAAGCCGTCGGCCTGGCGAATCAGTTCGCTGACGATCTGCGGAATGATCGGCCCGTGCGAGCACAGCACGACAGCTCGCTGTTTTTCCAGTCGCTTTTCTACGAATCGCGCAACCGTTGCGCCCGCGGGATCGTAGTTGTCCTGCGCGATCTTGTCGGTGGGCTTGACGGGCGTTTCCAGCTTGTATGTCAAGGGTGCGATGGTGTTCAGGCAGCGCGTGGCGGTCGATGAATAAATGACCTCGGGCGCATAGGCGGCCAGACCGCCGGCAATCGCTCGAGCCTGCTTCATACCCTGGTTCAAGAGCGGGCGATTCGAATCCGGTCCGTCCCAATTTCCTACGGGCACAGCCTTGCCGTGTCGCACCACGACGACGGGGAAGGTACGAGCCTGGCCGGCCTTGTACAACTGTTCGAATCGACGGATCAGTTGCACGTCGTGGGCATAGGACAGGCGAGTCGCGGCCTTCTCGAGGCTCACCCACTCCAGCGCATAAATCTCGTCGTTCGACTGGAAGGGGCTGCGCTCGGCCTTGGTGGGGTCTACCTCGGCGGCCCAGTAATGCACGTACTTGCGCTTACCGTTACCCGGCAGCTTGTATTCCACTCCGCCCAGCGACGGTCCCAGGACAATGTCCAAGCCGGTCTCTTCGCGAATCTCGCGGACTGCCGTTTCGGGCAGAGTCTCGCCCTCGTCCAACTTGCCCTTGGGGATCGAAATGTCCTTGTGCTGGGTGCGATGTACCAGGAGGATTCGCACCTCTTTGTCGACTACTTTCCAGCACACTGCGCCGGCGGCCAGAATGGCGCCAGAGGGGATCATCGATTTACTCCCGTACGGTTACGGCTTTGCGTAATCCGCATTACCTCGTTTTGAACGTCACTAATCTTGTCACCTGTTCGCCGATTCCACGAACCGTCGGCGCCCAACACCCAGGTCGATGCGCTGTCGCTCATGTGCAGGTCCAGCAGGCGCTCAACGTAGTCCACGTGCGAGGGCGTTTCGAGCTTGACCAGCACCTCGATTCGGCGGTCCAGATTGCGGTGCATCATGTCGCTCGAGCCGATGTACACGGCTGGCTTGCCGCCATTGTGGAATGAAAAAATGCGGGAATGCTCGAGGTATCGACCCAGGATGCTGTGCACCCGAATGTTTTCGGACAGTCCGGGGCGGCCGGGGATCAGTGAACAAATGCCGCGCACTGAAATATCCACGTGCACGCCCGCGCGGCTGGCCTTGTATAAAGCATCGATGATGGTTTCATCCACCAGCGAATTCACCTTGATGCGAATTCGTGCCTCGTCGCCGGCCAGAGCCGCCTCGGTTTCCTTGGCAATCAGTTTCAGCAACCCAGAACGCAGGTATCGAGGCGCAACCAGCAGTCGCTTGAACTTCTTTTCGATCGCGTATCCGCTGAGTTCATTGAACAGTCGGGTGAGTTCCTGTCCGACTTCCATCGACGACGTAAACAATCCGAGGTCCTCGTACACGCGGCTGGTTTTGGGGTTGTAGTTTCCCGTGCCGATGTGCGAGTAATAGGCGAGGTTGCCGCCCTTTTCGCGCCTCACGACCTGCGTCAACTTGCAGTGGGTCTTCAGGCCGACCAGGCCGTAGACCACGTGCACGCCCGCCTTTTCCAGCTTGCGGGCCCACTTGATGTTTGCCTGCTCGTCAAAGCGCGCCTTCAGTTCGACCAGTGCCAGAACGGCCTTACCCGATTCGGCCGCAGTAATCAGCGACTGCACAATCGGCGAATCGCCACTGGTGCGATACAGGGTTTGCTTGATGGCCAACACGTTCGGGTCGTTCGCGGCCTGTTCGATAAACGCCTGAACACTGGTGGCAAAGGATTCATAGGGGTGGTGAACCAGCACTTCGCCCAGTCGCATGGCGCCCATCACATCGGGCGCCGAGTTCGGTTCGCTGGGCTGGAACGCCAGCTCGGTGGTGGGAACGTGCTTCGGGTACTTCAGTTCGGGCCGGCGTAGTCCGGAAATCTCGAACAGCGCATCGAGGCCCAGCAACCCGGGCAGGCGGTACACCTCGTCGGCATCGATGCCCAGCTCGCGCACGAGAAGCCCCAGCGTGACGTCGTCCATCGCTTCGCTGATCTCGAGGCGAATTGGCGCACCGAAGCGCCGGCGCGAAAGCCCCGCCTCGAGAGCCTGAATGAGGTTCTCGCTTTCGTCCTCGTCGATCTCCATGTCCTCGTTGCGCGTCAGGCGGAACACATGGTGGTCGAGGATCTCCATGCCGGGGAACATGCTGGCCAGGTGGTGCGCAATGAGGTCTTCGAGGGGAATGAAACGCAGGTTGCCCGAGCCATCATCGGGCAATTGCACAAAGCGCGGCAGAATATGCGGCACCTTCACGCGGGCAAAGTTCGCCTCGTCCGTCTTGGGGTTACGCACGCGGACCGCAAGGTTCAGTGAAAGTCCTGAAATGTAGGGGAACGGATGTGCCGGGTCGACGGCCAGGGGTGTAAGCACCGGGAAAATCTGATCCTGGAACAGCGTGGTGGTCTGTTCGCGGTCAGCATCATTGAGGTCGTCGATGCTTTCAATGAGAATCCCATTGTTCACCAAATCGTCACCAACAAGTGCCGTAAAAGCCGTTGCATGGCGCTCTTGCAGCTTGTGTGCGGCACGGTGAATTTCGGTCAAAACGTCCGTGGGGTTGCGTCCGATGTTCGTGGGAACGGCAATGCCTGTTTCCAGGCGGCGCTTCAGGCCCGCGACTCGGACCATGAAAAATTCGTCGAGGTTATTGGCAAAGATTGCGAGGAAGTTCACGCGTTCCAGCAGTGGAACCGCGGGATCTTCGGCAAGTTCCAGTACTCGGCGGTTGAACGCCAGCCACGAAGCCTCGCGGTCAAGAAAGCGGTCCTTGGGCAGGCTGGCGTCAAGAGCAATGGGCGCAGACTCGAAATCGTCGGCGAGATCGCTATCGACAGAACCCGACAGTGCGGTTCCTGTGGTGTCCACTTCTATTCATCTCCTCGCGAGTTCCCGGGAGCGAAACGATACCCTACGTTTCTGACCGTTCCGATAACGGATTCGTGGTCTCCGAGTTTTGCGCGAAGGCGGCGGATATGAACGTCGACGGTACGGGTGCCACCAAAGTAGTCGTAGCCCCACACCTCGCTGAGAAGTTGTTCACGGGTGAACACCCGCGAAGGGTTAGCCACGAGGAATCGCAGAAGCTCGAATTCCTTGAAGGTGAGGTCGAGTGCCCGGCCCGTGACCGCGGCCTGGTAGCTGGATTCGTCGATCGTGATTCCCGAATGCGACAGCCCGGAAGTGGACTGAGGCGCGGCGGCGGTGATCGCCAAACGGATGCGCGCCTCCATTTCCGCAAGTGATGACGAATTCAGCAGGAAGTCAGCGATGCCCCAGGATGCGTCGAGCACAGCAAGCGAGCTTTCGCCGATGGCGAGCATGACCGGCACGGGAAGTTTGGCGGTTTTGAGGAGCGACGCCATGTTCTTTGCGGCCACCAAATCGGTGACGGCATCGATGATGACGAGGTCCGAGGCGTTGTGTTCCGCGAGCGATTGCGGGGCCATGGGCGCGAGCGCAATCTGGTGCGGCAACAATCCCAAGGCGGGAAGTGGCGATTCTGTGGCGCTCGTGAGGATAACGATTGATACCATATTCCCTCCGTTTCCCCAGCGTTTACAGTCTAGAGGCGTTTAGAGTAGTGACATGCCTCGTCGTTTCGCCACCGCACTTCCCGTTTGGGTGCTTGCTCTTGCGGGTTCCGTGCTTGCCGTGTGGGGCAATCACGTGCAGCCATGGGCTGCCTCGCTGGCCATGGTTCTGGGGTTCTCGATGGTGTTGGCCTTCGTTATTCAGTTGTCGACACAGCGCAAGAAGGGCCTGGTGAACCGCTTGGCGTTCACCACTGCCGGTTCGTTGATCATCGTGGGTCTCGCCATGATAGTGTCCACAATTATTCACGGCGTGACGATTCTGGATTGGTCCTGGGGAGGCGTAGGCTAGAGCCATGGTTCTCGCTGTTGAAATCTTCTTCCTGGTCCTTCTGGGCCTCGCGTTTGTTGCCATCGGTGGGCTGTCCGCCCTCGTTCTCGTTCGCCTGTTCCGCGGTCAGCGCTAACGGTGTCGAACCCGCTCGTCGATCAACGAGCCCTGGCGTCCGGCGCGGCGCTCTGTCGTGTTCCCGCTGCCGTCGTTCGCGTCACAGGAACCGACCGCCTCACGGTTCTTGACAACCTGTTATCGCAAAAGATTCGTCCAATTGCCCCGGGTGAATCGCGTGAAGCTCTGGTGCTGACGGGCGAAGGTCGCATCGACCGAGTCGTGCACCTTGTCGAAGCCGACGACGCCACCATCGTGATCGCCCCCGATGCCGAATCCGGCGAAGTCGCCGACTGGCTGGAATCCCGTGTGTTCCTGGAAGACATGCACGCCGAGGCGCTCGCCGAGGTCGCTGTCGTCACGGGTGTTGCTGCTTCCGCCCCGGTTTCGGCACTCCACACCTGGGTTGATCCCTGGGGTGCGCTGCAGCCTGGCGGCTACCAATACGCCGAGGGCGCAACCGACCGCACCTGGGCTGTCGCCGAGTGGGTCGTGCCGGCGACGGCGCTGGCCGAATTGGCACTTGTGCCTTACGAAACTCTGGACGCGTTGCGCATCGAGGCGGGGCGTCCGGCGCTCGCCGATGTGGACAATACGGCCCTGCCCCACGAATTCGATTGGCTGCGCTCGGCCGTTCACCTGAACAAGGGGTGCTACCCCGGCCAGGAAACGGTGGCCAAGGTGCACAACGTGGGGCATCCGCCTCGGCGCCTGGTTCGGCTGCACCTAGACGGCAGCGAATCCGTCTTTGCTGAGGCGGGCGACGCCGTCGAGCTGGAGGGCGCGGTGGTGGGACGAATCACGACCGCGGCAATTCATCACGAGCTCGGCCCCATCGCGCTGGCACTGGTCAAGCGAACCACGCCCGTGTCCGCCACTCTGACGGTAATCCACGGCGACAGCGCACTACCCGCAACCCAGGATGTGATTGTGCCGCCAGACGCGGGTGCTACGGCCGGGGTGCCACGGCTTCCCACGTTACGGTGATGTCGCCCAGGCGGTGACGAATCGCGTTGTCCAACACCGGCCAGCCGCTGTCCTTCATCATGCGCACCGTTGCCACCCATCGCTGGATGGGGGAGTAGACGCCCAGTGGTGCATTGATTGCCCAATAGCGGTCGAGGTCAACGAAGAAACGGTGGATGTTCTCGCCCTCGACATTGCGGTGAATCAGTGCCTTGATCAGACGCTCGGCGGCAATCGACGGCGCTTCCAGTTCAACCAGGCGCAACGAGACGGTGAAGGTTTCGGGGCCACCGGCGCCCAGCGAAACCCAGGTGGCGACTCGGCCGATTTCGTCGCAGGTTCCGTCGATCAGAATTCCGTCCGGCGACAGCCGTCCGCGCAGGCGGTCCCAGATGCCCGCGACTTCGGGTTCGTCGTATTGGCGCAGCACGTTGAAGGCGCGAATGACATCGGCCGTGCGCGAATCGGGCAGCGGCACCTCGAATCCGCCACGAATAAACGACACGCGTTCGGTGGCGAAGGGTGCCGCCGCAGCAACGCGCTCGGGGTCGATTTCGATACCGACCACGCTCACGCCGGGGTTTACGGCACTCAGGCGATCCGACAATTCGAGGGCCGTCCACGGAGCCGCGCCATACCCCAGATCCACGACCACGGGTGACTCCATGCGCAGAAACCGCGGGTGGCGCGCCAGCCATCGATCCATGCGCCGCAGACGGTTCGTGCCCGTCGTGCCGCGTGTGATCCGCCCCTCTGCCATGCCTCTATTCTTGCGTCGGTAGGCTAGAGCCATGACACACACGCTGATTCTCCTCCGCCACGGAAACTCAGAATGGAACCAGAAAAACCTCTTCACCGGTTGGGTCGATGTTCGACTCAGCGATCAGGGTGTGGGGGAAGCGAAGCGCGCTGGTGAACTTCTTGCCGAGAGCGGCCTTAAGCCCGAAATCCTCTACACGAGCCTCTTGACTCGTGCAATCCAGACCGCAAACTATGCGCTCGATGTTGCCGACCGACTGTGGATTCCGGTCAAGCGCTCCTGGCGTCTGAACGAGCGCCACTACGGCGCACTGCAGGGCATGGACAAGGCACAGACGCTGGCCGAGTTCGGCCCGGAACAGTTCCAGCTCTGGCGTCGTTCCTTCGATGTGCCGCCGCCCGTTCTTGCCGACGACTCGGAATTCTCGCAGGCCCACGACGAGCGCTATGCCGATCTGGGCGACGACCTGCCCCGCACCGAGTCGCTGAAGCTGGTCATCGACCGCCTTTTGCCCTACTGGAACAGCGACATCGTCCCCGACCTCAAGGCCGGCAAGACTGTGTTGGTCACCGCACACGGCAACTCGTTGCGCGCGCTGGTGAAGCACCTCGAGGGCATCAGCGATGATGACATCGCCGAACTTAACATTCCCACGGGAATTCCGCTGGTGTACCGCCTGGACGAGAACCTCGTTCCGCTGGGCAAGGGCGAATACCTGGACCCCGAGGCCGCTGCTGCAGGCGCTGCCGCGGTCGCCGCTCAGGGCAAGAAGTAGAGGAATCGGCCCGAGGTTGCCTCGGGCCGACACCTACCTTTTCGCGAAAAATTACCACCAGCGGGCCGCCCGCGAACTGTGCTGTGCGATCCGCAACGAAAAATTACCACCAGCGGGCCGCCCGCGCACCGCATGGCGCGATCCGCAACGAAAAATTACAACCAGCGGGACGCCCGCGCACCGCATGGCGCGATCCGCAACGAAAAATTACAACCAGCTGAGGTCAAGTCCCTGTTTCGGGTGTTTCGACTTCACTGGTTGTAATTTTTCGTGAGTGGATAGGCGCCAAAGCCTGTCGCGTACCGCTGGCCCTGGCCCCAATTTTTGCGTTGGCGGGCGCGGGCGCAGTCGCGTACCGCTGGCCCTGGCCCCAATTTTTCGTGAAAGATGAGGTCGCGACGGCCACAGTGCGGCGCAGTCGCGGCGATGCGATTGTGGGACTACGCGTTCCAGTTGCCGGTGCTGAGGTACTGCACCTTCTTGGCGATTGACACGGCGTGGTCGCCGAAGCGCTCGTGGTAGCGCGACGCGAGTGTGGCATCAACGGTGGCCAGAACCTCGCCGGCCCAGGCCTCGGACAGCACCTTGTCAAATACCGCGAGGTGAAGCTCGTCGAGCTTCGCCTCCATGTCGAAGATCTCTTCAACCAGCTTTTCGTCGTAGGTGTCCAGCAAATCGCGCGCCTTCTGCGCCATCGCGATGTCCAGTGCGCCCATCTGCTTGAAGACGGGTCGCAGACCCTTGGGAATCGCCTTGTCGGGGTAACGGTAGCGCGCCAGCTGTGCGATGTGTTCGGCGATGTCGCCCATGCGCTCGAGCGATGCCGAGATGCGCAGTGCGCTGACGACGATACGCAGGTCGCGGGCGACCGGCTGCTGGCGGGCCAGAATCTGGATCGCCTGTTCGTCGAGTTCCAGCACGCTGCGGTCAATTTCGGGGTCGGCGCTGATGACCGTCTCGGCCAGTCCGATCTCGGTGTTGGTGAACGCGTTCACGGCGTTGGTGATCGATTCGAGCACCAAGTCCGCCGAGTGAACGAGACCGTTCTGGACGTTTTCGAGTTCCTGCTGGAATACCTCGCGCATGTGTTGTTCTTTCCGTTTCCGCCGGGATGTCACGGCACTAACCCTCAGGTTTCCCCCCGAATCTGAACAGCAGGTAACAATGCCGTGAATTCGAGGCGAAACCTCGGCGGTTGCTGGGCAAACCGTTTCCGCACCGTCCATGCCGGCTCTACTCTGGATACATGGACACCACCCGGGACATGGTTGCACTCGCCATTGTGGCGGTCACTGTGGGAATCCTGGGAACGTTGGTGGTGCAGTGGGCACGGTCCACGAATTCCAAGGCGCTCACGCGGTCGCGCATCCCCGCCGGGGCCATCGCGGCTATCCAGGCGCTCGATGTTGCCGCAATTTTTGTGGGCGACGGCTTCCGCGTGATGTACGGCGATGCCCGATGCATGGCGCTGGGCCTCGCGGGAACCTATGTCGTGATCGACCCCGAGCTTCGGGATTTGATTGACGAGGTGCGTGCCACCGGCCGCGCGGCTTCGCGCGATATCGAGGTGCGCGTGGACGAAGGCACCGACCGCGGTTTGCCTCTGCGCATTTTTGTGACACCCTTCGAGGCCGGTTTCCTGTTGGTCACTGTTAACGATCTTTCCGAGGCACAGCGGCTAGAGCAGATGCGTCGCGACTTTGTTGCCAATGTGTCGCACGAGCTGAAGACCCCCATCGGAGCGATCAGCCTGATGTCCGAGGCCATCGAGAATCTGGCCGAGAAGGACGCCAAGGTGGTGAAGTTTGCAAAGAAGATTGGCGAGGAAAGCCAGCGCCTCGCGCGCCTCACCAATGACATTATTCGCTTGTCGGTGGTGCAATCGCTGGATGCCGATGCACTGAGCGAGGCCACCAAGGTGCGTGATATGGTGCAGTCCGCTGTCGACGCGGCACAGGGTCTGGCCGACGCCCGTGACGTGACGGTGAAGGTTAAGAAGTTCCGTGGTGTGAAGGTGCTGGGCAACAAGGAACTACTGAACATCGCAATTTCGAACCTCGTATCCAACGCCATCAACTATTCGCACGAGGGCGGCCAGGTGGGCATCGGCGTTGATGTTCGCGACGCCACGGTCGAAATCAACGTCAGCGACAACGGCGTAGGCATTCCCGAGGACGAGCTTGCTCGTGTCTTCGAACGCTTCTATCGCACCGACCCCGCACGACAGCGGAATACGGGCGGCACTGGATTGGGCCTCGCAATTGTCAAGCACATCGTGCAAGGCCACGGTGGCGATGTGCGCGTGTGGTCGCAGGTGGGCAAGGGCACGACGTTCACCGTGATTCTGCCCCGACACATTGATGGCGAAATTGAACTGGACCCCGACTTCGAGGACGAGGAATAACTCATGACACGCATTCTGTTGGTGGAAGATCAGGAATCCCTGAGCGAGCCGCTGGCCATTCTGTTAGAGCGCGACGGCTACACGATTACGATCGCCGCAGACGGCCACGAGGCGCTGGCCGAGTTTGCGAAGGGCGCCACCGATTTGGTGCTGCTGGACCTCATGCTGCCGGGGATTCCGGGCATGGACGTGTGTCGCGAGATTCGCAAGACCTCTGCTGTGCCGATCATCATGTTGACGGCTAAGGACACCGAAGTGGACATCGTGGTGGGGCTGGAACTGGGCGCCGACGACTATGTCACGAAGCCCTATCGTTCGTCGGAACTGTTGGCGCGTATCAAGGCAGTTCTACGGCGCAAAGCTGTCGAGGCCGATACCCACGAGGCCGACACCCTCGCTGTGGGCAACATCAGCATGGACGTGGAACGGCACCGCGTGACGGTAGGCGGAACCCCCGTAACTATGCCACTGAAGGAATTTGACCTTCTGGAATACTTCCTTCGCAACCCGGGCCGCGTTCTGACGCGTGGCCAGTTGATTGACCGCGTATGGGGCAGCGACTATTTCGGTGACACCAAGACGCTCGATGTTCACATCAAGCGCGTGCGGGCCAAGATTGAGGCCGATCCTAAAGAGCCCGTCATCCTGACGACGGTGCGCGGGCTGGGATACCGACTCGAAAACCCCTAGGGCTTAACGAATTCTGGTGTGATGCACCAGTGCATCACACCAGAATTGTGTGCGGCGCAACCCGCAGAAATTTAGTAGGTGACCGGAGCGTATTCGGCGTACTCCGGCAGGAGGCCGTCGAGCACCGGTACCGATACCAACACACCTTCGGCCGTGCCGTACTGGAAGTACACATCAACAAGATCGCCGGGCTGTGCATCCGAGGTGAATTCCACGTCGCCGGGCTCGGTCTTGCTGGCGCCATCGTATGCGCCAAATTCCGCCGTCTGTTCGCCGAGGGTGATGTCGAGGAAGACGAGGTTCGCGTCGTTGACGAACGAGGCCGAGAGGCCCACCTTGCCGTCGCCGTTCGACACGAGAATGGCGTTGCGGATCGCAATGTCGCCGACCTGTGCGTTCTGGCCATCGCTGGTGAGGTCTTCGTTGGACTGCAACTGGGTCGCGACGGGCGTGATCATTCCGCAGCCAGTGGTCCCCACGAGGAGGGCGGTTGCGATGGCGGCGGTTGCGAGCGTGCGGAGCTTCACGGGAAATCCTTCGTCCAGGCCCATACGGGCGTTTCCGTTCATAATCCTAGCGGAGGTCGGCAAACTGGTCCCGGGACTTATGTCGTAAGCCTGTGGTAAAATTGGGTTTCTTCGAAGGGAAGTTCCTCATGGCTTTTGTCGTCGGCGAGACCGTCGTTTACCCGCACCACGGTGCTGCCAAAATTATCGAGGTCAAAACTCGTATCGTCCGAGGCGAGGAACGCAGCTATCTGAAGCTGAACGTTACGCAGGGCAACCTGACGATTGAGGTCCCGGAGGACAACGTCGAGATGGTCGGTGTTCGCGATGTCATCGACGAAGAGGGCCTCGAGCGCGTGTTCGGCGTTCTGCGTGAACCCTTCATCGAAGAGCCCACCAACTGGTCGCGCCGCTACAAGGCGAACCTCGAAAAGTTGGCATCGGGCGATGTTATTAAGGTCTCCGAGGTTGTGCGCGACCTGTGGCGCCGCGAGCAGGACCGCGGACTCAGCGCCGGTGAAAAGCGTATGTTGGCGAAGGCCCGCCAGATTTTGATTTCCGAATTGGCATTGGCCGAAAAGGTTGACGAAGAACGCGCATCGCTGCGCCTCGACGAGGTTCTCGCGTCCTAATCATGGGAACCGTCGGCCTCGTGCTGGTTGCAGCCGGATCCGGTTCGCGACTGGGTCAGGGAATCCCCAAGGCTCTCGTGACGGTGTCGGGCGCGACGGTGTTGGAGCACGCAATCCGGGGGATTGCGCCTCTGAACCTGTCGGCTATCGCGGTTGCGGTGCCGTTCAGTCACTTTGCTGAGGCCACCGAGGTGTGCCACAACAGCGGTGTTCCCGTTACCGTGGTGCCGGGTGGCGCGAACCGCACTGCCAGTGTGCGCCAGGCCGCACGCGCTCTTCCCGATGTCGACGTGATTCTGGTGCACGACGTTGCCCGTCCATGGACGCCCGTCGAGGTATTTCAGCGCGTCATTGATTCCGTGATCGAGACCGGCGATGGCGCAATCCCCGTGCTGTCGGTTGTGGACACGACCGTGCAGGTCGACGGCGATATCGTTGCGGGCTCACCGCATCGCGACGGTCTGCGCCGCGTGCAGACTCCCCAGGGTTTCCCGGGTGCGGGGTTCCTCGCCGCACTCGATTCCAGCGCCGACGAATTCACCGACGACGCCACACTGTGGCGCAGCACGGGCGGAACCGTGCGCATTGTCGATGGCGACGAGCGCGCCTCGAAGATTACGTTCCCCGGCGACCTCGCCGACATGGAATCGCGCTTACGCGTGGGTGTGGGAACCGACGCCCATCAGTTCGATTCAGCTGAACCGCTGTGGTTGGGCACCCTGGAATGGACGGGGCATCCCGGACTCGCGGGACACTCGGACGGCGACGTCGTGGCACACGCCATCACCGATGCGCTGCTGTCGGCGGGTTCATTGGGCGATATCGGAACGCGATTCGGTACCGCCGATCCTCGATATGCGGGCGCCCGTGGCGAAGTCTTCATCGGAGGCGCACTCGAACTGTTGGCGGAAGCCGGCCTTGCCGTGCAATCCGTGTCTGTGCAGATCATTGGAAACGCACCGAAAATTGGACCACGCCGGGTGGAACTCGAAGACGCCCTCAGCGATGTGGTGGGAGCTCCCGTCTCGGTAACGGCAACCACGACCGACGGAATGGGCATGACGGGCGAAGGATTGGGCCTCGCGGCAATCGCCGTCGCTCATGTCATCACGCGCTAACCCTCGATATCCTAAGCACGTGCCTATCCGCCTTTTTGATACCCTGACCCAGTCGTCGGTGGACTTTGTTCCCCGTGTGCCCGGACAGGTGGGTATCTATGTCTGTGGGCCGACAGTGCAATCTGCGCCTCATATCGGACACCTGCGCAGTGCGCTGGCCTACGATCTGTGGCGCCGCTGGTTTACCTACCGCGGCCTGAACGTCACACTGGTGCGCAACGTCACCGATATCGACGACAAGATTCTTGCGGTGGCGACGGGCGAAGAATGGTGGGCGTTGGCTTACCGAATCGAAGACGAGTTTCGTGCCAACGCCGCAGCGCTAGGAATTCAGGCACCCACCTACGAACCGCGGGCAACCGGCCACATCGGTGAGATGCATGGCCTGATTGCCCTGTTGATTGAACGCGGCCACGCCTATGCGGCCACCGATGGCAGCGGTGATGTCTATTTCGATGTGCAGTCATGGCCCGATTACGGGCAGCTGACCCGCCAGTCACCCGATGCGATGGTCGACGATGCGGCAGCGCCCGATAGAGGAAAGCGTGACCCTCGAGACTTTGCGCTGTGGAAGGGCCGGAAGAACGACGAGCCAGCGACGGCGTCATGGGAATCGCCGTGGGGCGCCGGCCGACCCGGGTGGCATATTGAGTGTTCCGCCATGGCCACCAAATACTTGGGCGAAAGCTTCGACATTCACGGCGGCGGCCTGGATCTGCGGTTCCCGCACCACGAAAACGAACTCGCGCAATCGCGTGCCGCCGGACACGGCTTCGCGAACACCTGGCTGCACAACGGTCTCGTGACCGTGGCGGGCCAGAAGATGTCCAAGTCCATTGGCAACGTCATTCTCGCGGCGGACATCCTGCGCGAGAACGACCCGCTAACGGTTCGGTATTTCCTGGCGGCATCGCACTACCGTTCCGTCATGGACGTCCACGATGGTTCGTTGGCAGAAGCAAAGGCGGCCTGGGATCGCATTCGCGGATTCCTGGAACGCGCCGCCGCACATGTGTCGCCCGCCGAGGTTCCCGCGGCCTTCGCTGCGGCGATGGATGACGACCTGTCGGTTCCCGCGGCTCTCGCGGTTCTGCACGACGCCGTGCGCGCGGGTAACACCGCGCTCGAGTCGGGTAATGCGGCCGAAACCGCGGCACGTGCCTCGGAAGTTGCCGCAATGGTCGACGTTTTGGGCCTGACACCCGGCGCCGAAACCGACGGTAACGCATACCGCGATGCACTGGGTACTCTTATAGAGCGGCTATTGGCCGAACGCCATGCGGCCCGTGAACGTAAAGACTGGGCTGTGGCAGACAGAATTCGCGATGACTTTGAGTCGGCAGGCATCGTGCTTGAAGACGGAACCGACCACACTCGATGGAGCATTAATGGCTAAGCCAGGACGTCCCGGAGCCGCCAAGGGCGGCAAAGGCCCCACAAAGGGAACAGGTGGCCTTGGTCGCCGCGCATTGGAAGGGCGTGGCCCGACGCCCAAGGCCGAGGACCGTTCGTGGCACCCCGCCGGTCAGCGCAAGCTGGCAAAGGAACGACTCGAGGCGGCGCGTGCGCGCCACGGCCAGGGCTCGCAGGGCGGCACCCAGAACCGCACCCCCAAGTCGAAGCAGTCGGACCAGGAAATCATCAACGGTCGTAACTCGGTTCTCGAGGCACTGCGCACCGGCGTTCCCGCAACCACCCTGTACATCGCCGCACGCGTGGAGTTCGACGACCGCGTGAAGGAATCGCTGGCACTGGCAACCAAGAAGGGCATCCCGATCCTCGAGATCATGCGCCCGGAAATGGACCGCCTGGTCAGCGAGGGCTCGGTACACCAGGGCATCGCGTTGGCGATTCCTCCGTACCAGTACGCACACCCCATGGATCTTCTGGACGACGTCGAGCGCAAGGGTCAGACCCCCCTGTTCGTCGCGCTGGACGGCATCACCGATCCCCGCAACCTCGGTGCGATTATTCGTACCACCGCAGCGTTCGGCGGCCACGGCATTGTTCTGCCGCAGCGTCGTTCGGTGGGCGTGAACGCGGCCGCATGGAAGACCTCGGCCGGCGCCGCTGCCCGAACCCCCGTCTCCATGGCGTCGAACCTGACCCAGACCATCAAGGCGTTCAAGGATCGCGGCGTGTTCGTGATTGGCCTGGACGGCGACGGCGACGTCATGTTGCCCGCCCTCGACATTGCCGACCGCCCGTTGCTCATCGTCGTTGGCAGCGAGGGCAAGGGCCTGTCGCGCCTCGTGTCTGAAAACTGCGACGTGATTGTGTCGATTCCCATCTCGAAGGCAACCGAATCGCTGAACGCGGGTATCGCTACCTCGATTTCGTTGTACGAAGTCGCGATGCGTCGTCAGGGTGCGCGTTAGTCCACGCTAGATGAGGTCGCGCCAGTCTGCATCGGTGGGCAGCGAAATGACCTCGGTTGCGGGGGTGAAGAGTGCTTCCTCGTCGCGCCGGAACGGCAGGATGTTCTCGATGTACGAGCGCACGGCGTCGTCCAGGGGAACCTCGGCCTCGCGCTGCTTGGACATGTAATAGCGGTGCTCTAGCAGTTCGTGGAAAATCTGCGGGCCGTCCAACTTGCCGCGCAGGTCGCGCGGGATGGCCTCGACCACGGGCTCGAACACGGTGGTCAACCATTCGTGTGCCAGTCGGTCCTCGTGTTCGGGCGATGATCCGTTGCCGCGCCTCGCAATAAATTGGTCGAGGTCGTTCAGCAGTCGCCGCGCCTGGTTCTCTTCGGCGTCCACGCCGGTCAGGCGCAAGAGACGCCGTGCGTGGTGTCCAGCATCGACAACCTTGGGCTTCACGCGAACGCGGTTGGAACCTGCCTCGGTGGTCAACGTGATTTCTTCAATATCGAAGCCCATCTCGTTGAGCCGCTGGATGCGGTCGGTGATGCGCCAGGTATCGAAGCTGTCGAACGTGTCCCACTCGGTGAGCTCGCGCCACAAGTTGTCATAGCTGGCGACAAACTTGTTGGCGAGTTCGACCGCATCGATGCTGTCGTCCAATCGGCCTCCGGCCTCAAGGTCGAGAAGTTCGCCCGCGATGTTCACGCGCGCCACCTCGATATCGTTGGCGCGTTGCCCATCAGACAGGTTGCCGTCGATCAGTTCGCCCGTTTCGGCGTCCACCAAGTAAGCGGCGAACGAACCCGCGTCTCGGCGGAACAGCACATTGGACAGCGACACATCGCCCCAATAGAAGCCTGCGAGGTGCAACCGCACCAACAGCACGGCCAGTGCATCGACAAACCTCGTCGCGGTGTCGGCACGAAGCGTCTGCGAGAAGACGGCGCGGTACGGCATGGAAAAGCGCAAGTGCTTCGTCACCAGGCAGGCGGGCAGCTCATTGCCGTCGTCGTCCACACGGTCGGTGACCACGGCGATGGGCTTCACCGTGGGAATATCCAGCTTGCGAAGCTTGCGCAGCAGATCGAATTCACGCTGCGCCATGACGGGAATAGTTTCCTTGACGGCGGCGATGTCCTCGCCCAACTGCACGAAACGAACGATGTGACGAGAGATGCCGCGGGGGAGCGCAACGAGCACATCCTCGGGCCATTCCTCGAGCGGAATCGACCAGGGCAGCGTCAGTATGTCGGTGCGGAGTGGTCCGGTGAACGTGGGTGGTGGAGTCACACTACGAGTAAACAGCAAAGTCGGGGCAAACCGAAGTTCGCCCCGACCCTGTGTGCTGAATTAGTGCTCGACGCGCGACGAGCCCAGGCGCAGGCCCGACTCGGCATCGAATACGTGGATGTGTGCGGGCTTGGGCACGATGATGACCTTGTCGCCCACGTTGGGGTGGTTGCGGCCATCAACGCGGATGACCACGTCGACGGTCTTCCCGGCCGACTGGGCCGAACCGTACAGGTAGCCATCGGCGCCCAGTTCTTCGACAACATCGACGGTGACCTCGAGGCCGTCGCCGCTGGTCTTGATCTCGACATCCTCGGGGCGAACACCCACAGTGACGTTGGGGTTCTTCGCGGCAGCGGTCACGTCGGCGGGAATCGCGGCAATCGCGGTTCCGAACTTCACGCCACCCTCGGTGATCTCGGCGGGGAACAGGTTCATTGCGGGCGAACCGATGAAGCCAGCAACGAACACGTTCGCGGGAGCTTCGTACAGGTCACGAGGAGTTCCCACCTGCTGCAGGTCGCCATCCTTCAGAACGGCGATGCGGTCACCCATGGTGAGGGCCTCGGTCTGGTCGTGGGTCACGTACACGGTGGTGACGCCGAGGCGGCGCTGAAGCGACGCGATCTGCGTACGAGTCTGAACACGGAGCTTTGCGTCGAGGTTCGACAGCGGCTCGTCCATCAGGAACACCTGGGGCTGACGCACGATGGCGCGACCCATGGCAACGCGCTGACGCTGTCCACCCGACAGGGCCTTGGGCTTGCGGTCGAGGTAGGGCTCGAGGTCCAGAAGCTTGGCGGCCTCGAGAACGCGGCTGGCGCGCTCTTCCTTGGCAACGCCGGCGATCTTCAGGGCGAAGCCCATGTTCTCGGCAACGGTCATGTGCGGGTACAGCGCGTAGTTCTGGAAGACCATTGCGATGTCGCGGTCCTTGGGGGCAACGTTGGTCACGTCGCGGTCGCCAATCAGAATGCGGCCGCCGTTAACCTCTTCGAGGCCGGCGAGCATGCGCAGAGTGGTCGACTTTCCACAACCCGAGGGGCCAACGAGGACGAGGAACTCGCCATCCTTGATCTCGAGGTCGATGGC
This sequence comes from Microbacteriaceae bacterium MWH-Ta3, assembly GCA_003053925.1. Taxonomy (GTDB): domain Bacteria; phylum Actinomycetota; class Actinomycetes; order Actinomycetales; family Microbacteriaceae; genus MWH-TA3. The sequence continues at coordinate 446,064 of QBKD01000001.1, read as the reverse complement.
GTTGACTGCGGGACGCTGAGTTCCCGGGTACAGGCGAGTTGCCTTATCAAAAGTAACGCTAGCCACTTTGTCTTCTCCTTCATCGGCAGGTACGTGCCGAACGATCCGTAGTGAATGGAACGATAACCGTCGTTGGTTATCCCTTACAGTATGGCAGTTGCCTAAGAGTTCGCCTAAGGAATTCTGCCGTCTGTACGTGGGATGAGCCTCGCGGGTACGATGTAAAGGTTGCACCGAAAGTTTCGAGCGGAAACCCGCCGACAGACGTAAGGACACACCACTTTCATGACTGAAGCACGTAAGCCCAAGAACGAGGCCCGCGCCGCCGCCCGCGCCGCTGCCAACGACATCCGTTCCAAGCAGAGCAAGAGCGCACGACGCAACAAAATCCTCGTGCAGCTGGGCCTGGGAACACTAATTTTGGCGGTCATCGCCGGCGTCGTCGCCGTGATGCTCACCGCGTTCAAGCCCGCCGGCCCTGGCCCGCTGAACATGGGCAGCGATGGAATTCGCATTACGCAGGGCCTGGTGGCAAACCCCACCGACGCAATTCCTGCCGAGGGTGCGCCCACCGCGCAGCCCGCCAACGCCGAGGGCGTTGTGGAAATCACCATCTTCGTCGACTACCTGTGCCCCATTTGTGGCGAGTTCGAGGCAGAAAACAGCGCCGTCATCAAGGAACTGATCGAGTCGGGTGCGGCAACGGTGGAATTCCGCCCGCTGGCGATCCTCAACAACCAATCGCAGGGCACGCAGTATTCGACCCGCGCCGCTAACGCAGCGGCATGCGTGGCGAACTACTCGCCGAACTCGTTCTTCGCCTTCAACGAACTCTTGTTCGCCAACCAGCCCCAGGAAGGCACCGCTGGCCTGGACGACGCAACCTTGACGGCTTTGGCCGACCAGGCGGGCGTAAGCGAACTGGCGAAGATCACCTCGTGCATCGACGACCAGGAATTCAAGGCGTGGACCAAGTCCGCGACCGAGCGCGCACTGAGCGGCGAATTCGCCGGCAACAACTTCGGCATCGCCAACGTGACCGGAACCCCCACGGTTCTGATCAACGGCGTGCAGTTCGGGTACTCGTACCCCTTCAGCAAGGACGAGTTCCTGCAGGAGGTTATGAAGGCCGCCGGCCAGCAGTTCAGCGAAAGCGAATAGTCCAACAGGTGAAGGCCCCGGCTCGGTTGCGAGTCGGGGCCTTTTCCGTTGCGTCGCCGGCGCGTCCGTCGCGACTATCGCGATCGCCCTGTCGTGGCGCCTACAACCGCCCTTTTGTCGCGCACACAACCGCCCTTTTCGCGAAAAAATACAACCAACGCAGCCGAGGTGATTGCCGCGGCCACTGTCTTCACGAAAAACTACAACCGACACGGCCGAGGTGATAGCCGCGGCCACTGTCTTCACGAAAAATTACAACCGACACGGCCGAGGTTCACGTTATGGGCATGTCGCGCATTGTGGTTGTAAGAATTCGCGCCGCACCCAGCGAAAACGGCTCCGATTCGGCCATTCGTTGACATTTTCGCGCCGCGCGCCTCGCGCGGCACCATTTTCCCTACCGCACGCGCCAATGTGGGAGGTCCCGGTCGCATCTCGGCCACGATCGCAGCCCGCGTTGTCCCTGCGGCGCGCGGTCGGGTATTCTTGAAAGGCTGTTCAACAGCACGCCGACTTAGCTCAGCTGGTAGAGCATCTGTCTTGTAAACAGAAGGTCACGAGTTCGAACCTCGTAGTCGGCTCCGTCACCACTTCGTGGTTCTCTCACCGCTACGACCTCGCGAATGTTCGCCTAGGCTCACACGCTCGGCGCCAACGCTGGCGCGTTGCGGCTCAAGTGTCGCGAAAAATTACAACGGATTGCAGCCAAAGTGCCAAAACGGTGTCGTTACGACCGTTGGTTACAAATTTTCGCGAGGGAAGGGGAGCGGCGGACGGTAGTCGAGGCCGGGCTTGGGAGCGGCGGCCGTTAGTCAGGAGAGGCGACCGGGAGCTGGGAGAGGTTAGCGGGGACCCGAGAGCCGGGGCCGTGCCAGGAGCTGCGAGCCAGAAACTCGGCGCCAAGACGCGGGCAAAACGCCTCGGGTTAGAATTGTCGAATGAGCGAAAAGAACGAGAACTCCGAGTTCGAGTGGAACATTCCGGCCGAGAACGAGGTGGGCGAGGCTCTGACCGATCGCACGGTCGCCATGCCCGTTACGCCTGCGGTGGGCCAGGGCTCGGACTCCGAGGCGGATGCCGCACTCGCAACAACGGTCGTGCCGACCGTCGCTGCTGCTGGCGCTGATTCTGCCGCCAGCGAGGCTGCTGCCGCAGCCTCGACATCGTTTATCTCGCGCATGCCCGTTTGGGCCAAGGTGACCGCTCTGGCGACTGCCGGTGCGCTGGTGATTGGTGGTGCGTTCGCCGTTGGTGCGGCGACCAACGGATTCCAGCCCATCCCCGTGGCCACCGAAGAGGCCGTCGTTCGCGCGACACCGGGCACATTTCCCGCCGATGTTCCGCTGCGCACGTGTTCGGTTGCAGAGCTTGCGGCCAACGCGAACCTGGGAACTCTGGGTGCGGTTGTTACGAACCCCGCCACGGGCGAGACCCTGTTGTCGATTGCTGGCGAGAAGGGCGCTCCCACCGCAAGCACGATGAAGCTCGCGACCGCCGCGGTTGCGTTGAACATCCTGGGCGCCGATTACCGCTTCACGACCAAGGTGGTCGATTCCGTCACGCCCGGCACGGTTGTGTTGGTGGGTGGCGGCGACCCCACGCTCAGCGAGGGTGGCGCCACCGTCTATTCCGGCGCTCCCACGATGGCCGACCTTGCGTCCCAGGCGCTTGCCAAGTACACCGAATTGAACCCGGACGACCCGTCCATCACCACCGTCGTGATTGACGTGTCGATGTTCCCGGTCGCCGACGCCTGGCACCCCAGCTGGCCCGCATCCGAGCGCACCGACGGCTACCACGCCAAGGTTGTGCCTCTGATGGTCGACGGCGACCGCCAGAACCCCAGCCGCGCCACAAGCCCCCGGTCGAAGGACCCCGTGGCAAATGCCGCGAACGCGTTCGTCGAGGCGCTATCCGATGCCGGCAACCTCGCCGAGGACATCACCATCAGCTACGGTTCCGCCACCGCCTCGGCCGTGACTCTGGGATCCGTTCAGTCGCAGCCGGTGTCCACGTTGATTGGCCAGATGATTCCCTACAGCGACAACACCCTGGCCGAACAGCTGATTCGAGTCGCATCCGTGGAACTGGGTCTGGGTGGCACCGCGGCCTCCATACAGCAGACGATGGTGGGCGGACTGGGTGAAACCGGCGTCGTCGCCACGGGCTCGACCTTCATCGACGGCTCGGGGCTGTCGGAGGACAATTCTGTGTCGCCCGCTGTCATTGCGCAGTTGGTGACGGGAATTATCGACCCCACCAAGTCGTATTCGCCGATCATCGATGCACTGCCCGTCTCGGGCCGTTCGGGAACGCTGTCGTCGCGTTTCACCGGTGATAGCGCCATCGCGCAGGGAGCAGTTCACGCGAAGACCGGCTGGATCATTGGCGCGTACACCCTGGCGGGCTATGTTGACGCCGAGGACGGCACGCGCCTGGTGTTCTCGATTGTGACGCACGGCGATGTCAGCGACTCGGCCAAGTCGGCCATCGACGCCCTGGTGACGGGCATCTATTCCTGCGGCAACAACCTGGCGGCATACTGATGCCCACTGCGCTGCTAATTGTCGACGCACAAAACGACTTCACCGAGGGCGGCGCTCTTGCTGTTGCGGGCGGCGCTCGTGTCGCGGCGGATATCAGCGAGTACCTCGCGCAGCATCAGGGCGACTATGCGCTGGTTGTGGCATCGCGCGATTGGCACAACCCCGATGACAGCAACGGCGGGCACTTTGCCGATGCTCCCGATTTTGTCGACACCTGGCCGCCGCACTGTGTTGCGGGAACGTCGGGCGCCGAGTATCACGCCAATCTGGATGTCTCGGGCATCGCGGTGCACGTGAAGAAGGGCCAGGGAATTCCCGCCTATTCGGCGTTCCAGGGATTCACCGATGGCGGCGAGACGCTTGCGAGCGTGTTGATCGACCACGGCATCACGGCCGTCGACATCGTGGGAATCGCCACCGACCACTGTGTGCGAGCCAGTGCAGTCGACGCCGTAACCGAGGGGCTTGCCGTGCGCGTAATCACGCGCCTGACCGTGGGCGTTGCCCCCGAGTCAAGCATCGCGGCATTGAGTGAAATGGCGAAGGCCGGCGCGACGCTCGTCGCCTGAAACTTTGGCACCTACTAGCGCGGGTCGCACGCGTGAGGGTCAATATTCCAGAAATCGAGGCGCCAGCTGACGGGAATCTTTCCTGGGTCGAGCAGGCGCGTGTCGTGCACAACCTTTTCTACGTCACGTCGCAGGGTGGCATCAGCAGGCGAGTCCGTAAAGTGCACAACGAGTAGATCGCAGCGATAGGCATCAGAGCCAATCATGGTTGCGCTGTCCCTGGCTGCGTCAATTGACGAGTATTGATAGATCGTGACGAAGTCGTTGACGAACGCTTGCTCGCACGTATTGTCGGCAGAAGCACAGACTGCGCCTGTTTGATCGCGAAGCTCTGAGAGATACGCCTCCGCTGCCCCATGATGGTCGTTGTATGCGGTCGGATGGAAGTACTCAAGGGAAAAATCTCGCGGAGCCGGAATGGTGAGCATCCAGGCCACGGCCGAAAGCAGAGCGAGTACACCGATCGACACAACGGCGATCACTGCTTTCTGTTGCGCTGTCAGTGTGTTCACGCCACGCGAGTGCAGTTGCCGAGATTTTGTGAGCATAGTTTATTCTATGCGTGCTGCGAAAGCGCCAAGAAGTCAGGATGGTTGAGTTGTCCGGGTAAAGGAAAAGCCGTGGAAACTTTTGCCTCCACGGCTCTTGCTGGTCGGGGTAACAGGATTTGAACCTGCGACCTCGTCGTCCCGAACGACGCGCGCTACCAAGCTGCGCCACACCCCGCGAGCCCGAAGGCTCGTGTCAAGAATACCCGATTTCGCCTGGGCGCAGTGACACCAGCACGGCTTCCGGCGGGCACGCGAAACGCATGGGCGCGTAAATCGAGGTGCCCAAGCCGGCCGAGACGTTGAGGAATGAACTGCGGCCCTCGTGATTCCACACGCTCAGGCCCCGAGCGAGGGCACGAGGCAGGTCGCTGTTCGTGGTCAGCGCACCGATGCCGGGCAGGCACAGTTGGCCGCCGTGGGTGTGGCCTGCAAAGATCGTGTCGGCGCCCAGAGTTGTCAATGCGTTGAGCACTCGGCGGTACGGCGCATGCGTGACACCGATCACCGTGTCGATGGCGGTTTCGGTCTCGCATTCGGCCTCGATGGCGCCGGTCAGAAGATCAAGGCGATCACGCCCGATGTGCGGGTCGTCTGTTCCGGCGAAAAGGATTCGCGAGCCATTGACCGTCAGTGTGTGTGCGGCGTTGTTCAACCCCACCCAGCCCAAATCGGCGTAGAGCGCCTCGAGGCCCGCAACATCGAGCTCCTCGCGGTCCTCGGACAATTCGGACGGCCGCCACAGGTACGTGGCGGGGTTGGGGATGTGTGGCGCGTAATAGTCGTTCGACCCGTGAACGTACACACCCGGGATTCCGGCCAGAGGCGCTAGCGCACGTCGTAGCGCAGGAAGCGCATCGGCGTGCCCCAGTGAATCACCGGTAACAATGACGAGGTCGGGACGGGTGGAGGCAAGTCCACGCACCCACTCGATCTTCCGAGTTTGCCAGGGGGCCAGGTGCAGATCGCTAATGTGCAGCACGGTAATCGGTTCAGTGCCGGCCGGCAGCACATCGCAGGTTTCCACGCGCACGCCGAACAAATTGCGCTCGATCACCACCCCGTACGCGATTGCTCCCGCGGCGAGAGCCGCAAGGCCACCCAGCACGGACCGAGCGTTCATTACGGACACGTCGATCGCACGACAGTGATGGTGACCGGGTCGTTGTATCCGACGCTCTTCTCCGCCGCAGGTGTTTGAGCCACAACGCGACCGACCTGCGTCAGTGTCGGCGTGGTGGGAGTGCAGAGCGTGGTGATGTTCGTGGCGCCGCGGTTCAATAGCGTCGCGCGGGCAGTGGATTCGCTGTAATACGCCGCGAGGAAGTTCGGCATGGTGAACTTGCCACCCACCGATACGTTGAGTGCCACCTTCTGGCCCTTCGCGAGTGTGGACCCTTCGGCTGGAGTCGACGACAGGATGCTGCCGGCAGGGACGGGTGAATCCACCTGTCGGCCGGCGGTAACCTCGAATCCGAGGCCTTCCAGCAGCGCAGTGGCCTCTTCGATGGTCAGTCCGCGCAGTGCGGGAACTTTCACACCGCCACCGGACAGGAATCGGCTGGGGGGAGTGGGGAACGAGCCTCCGCCGTACTGCGCGTTGGCCTCGCCCATCACGGCACGCGTGATCTGGTGACGGAAGCTGGCGCCGTTGGGGTAGCTGCGCATAGGGTACTTGCCCACGATGTTGCCCACCCAGGTAGCGGTCGCAACCTTGCGCGTGCTGACCACAATCCAGGTCTGTACCGACGAGTCGGCGGTACCGGTCTTACCGATAATGGGCTGGCCACCCGGGTTCGATGCGTTACCCGTTCCGCCATTCATCACGCCCGCCATGGCCTTTGCTGCGGCCGCAGCAACGCCGGGGTCCAGGGTCTGCGCGCACTGGGGGGTTTGCCCGTCCAGCTTCTCGCCTGCGCCGTTGGTGGCGTAGTCCAGAACGATCGGTGCGCAGTAGATTCCACCGTTGGCGATTCCGGCCCACGCAGCGGCGAGCGTGAGCGGGGCAAGTTCGTTCGTTCCCAGCACGGCCGCAGGGTTTGTTTTCAGAGGAGCGCCGTCTGCACGGTGAACGCCCAGTGATTCGGCTGCGGCACGAATCGCGCACTGGTCCAGCTGCTCGCCAATCGATGCAAACGCGGAGTTAATCGAGGCGCTCACGGCCTGCGAAACGGTCACAGCGGGCGCGGCCTTCGAGTCATTCTTGAACTTCCATGTGCCGCCCCACGGCCCGCCGCCATCGGTGCAGGTATCAACGAACGCAGCCTGGTTCTTTTCAAACTCCGAGGCGTCAACCACCTCATTCAGCCCGTGTCCGGCCTGCAGCCAGGCAATCAGCGCGAAAACCTTGTAGGTCGAACCCGTGTTGAATCCACCCGATCCACCGTAATCCCGGTCGGTCGAAAAGTTCACGGCCGAGGTGCCCGCGCCGCCGCCCTCGAGGCTGTCATTGAAAATCGTGTTTTGCGCCATCGTCAGAACACGGCCGGTGCCAACCTCGATGCTGTCCGAGACGCTACCCAGGCTGAGTCGGGTTTCCTTTGCGGGAACCTTCCACACCTGTGTCTGTGCAACCTTCTGCAGCGAGTAGTTCATGGTGGTGTACAACGAATACCCGCCCACGCGCCAGTTTTCGATGCGCTGATCGGGGGTGGCGCCTAATGCCTCGAAGTTCTGAACGTTGCGCACCACGTAGTCGCAGAAGTAGCGCGTGTACTTGTTTGCCGCGATGCAGCCGCTGGTGGGCTCGGTCAGTGTGACGTACTCGTCGTTGACGGGCGTGTTGATGGCCTCGTTAAATTCAGCCTGGGTGACGTAGCCTTCCTCGAGCATGGCCCGAAGAATCACATCACGACGTGCCTGGTTAGCTTCGTAGTTTTCGGGCTTGCTGAGGTTTCGCAGCTCGGGGTACTGCACGATGGCAATCAGCGAGGCGGCCTCGGCCAAGGTGACCTCGGCGGCACTCTTGCCGAAGTACAGGTGTGCAGCCGATTCCACGCCGTAGGTGTTTCCGCCGAAGCCGGAAATGTTCAAATACGACAGCAGAATTTCGTCCTTGCTGTAACGCTTCTCGAGGCCGATAGCCAGCTTCATTTCCTTGAGCTTGCGGGACACGTTCGTTGCGGTTGCCTCGGCGTAGGCCGCATCCCGTTCCTCGGGATCGGTCAGAGCTTCGGCGCGCTGAACAAAGATATTCTTGACGACCTGCATGGTCAAAGTCGAGGCACCCGAGGTTACCCCACCACTCGCGACGTTGCCGATGGCAGCACGAATGACACCCTGAATATCCACACCCTTGTGCTCGTAAAAGCGGCGGTCTTCACCGGCAACGGCGGCATCTTTCAGGTACTGGCTGACCTCGTCGCTCGCGGCCTCGTCACGGTTCTGCCAGTAGACCTCGGCGATCTTCACGTGACCGTCTTCGGGGTTGCTGGTCTTCTGAATCCAAATGGAGTTCTTCTGCGCCTGGCGGCCGACCTCGATGTATTCGGGCAGGGCGTCGAATACGCCAATGGTGTTCGCCATCGTAATTCCGCCAATGGCCAATAGCGGGGTGATCATCACTGTTACCAGGACACCTGAGATGGCGCCAATTACGCCCAGCCCAAGCCACGAGCTTGAGTTGTTGATGAAACGCGAAAGAGGATTGGTCGCCATAGACTCAAGGTTACCTAAGTGTGCAAAAAATACCGATTGGAGTGCGCGTGACGACCTGGGAATATGTGACTACGCCCCTGCTGATTCACAACGAAACAGCGATCCTGAACAACTGGGGTGAAGAAGGCTGGGAGCTCGTCCAAATCGTGACGAACGTCGATGGCGGCCTCATCGCATTCATGAAGCGTCCCGTTCAGGGCTAAGTTCGAAGGAAATACAGTATGAGTTTTGAGGCACAACTCGCGCAGCGCGGCATCGTTATCCCCGAGGTGGCCAAGCCCGTTGCCTCGTATCTGCCCGCTACCGTCAGCGGTTCGCTGGTATTCACCGCGGGGCAGCTGCCGTTCGTGAACGGCGCACTGCCCGCAACCGGAAAGTTGGGTGAATCGGTGACCACCGAGGACGCGGCCGTCATGGCGCGCACCGCGGTTCTCAATGCGCTTGCGGCCGTGAAGAGTGAGATCGGATCCCTCGATCGCATCACGAAAATCGTGAAGCTCGTCGTTTTCGTGGCGTCTGCTCCGGGCTTCACCGCGCAGCCCGCCGTGGCAAACGGTGCAAGCGACGCATTGGTTGAGTTCTTCGGCGAGGTGGGCAAGCATGCTCGCAGTGCCGTGGGCGTTGCGGTTCTGCCATTAGATGCGCCGGTTGAACTGGAATTGATTGTCGAATTCGCCTAGGCGCAGTCGTTAAGCACTGAAGGCCGGCCCGCGATTTGCGAGCCGGCCTTCAGCGTTGTGCGCAGGTTACGGAACCTGATTGTCAATCTGCGTGACAACATTGATGTCGGTCAGGGTCGACGTGTCGCCAATTTCGCGGCCTTCGGCGATATCGCGCAGCAGTCGGCGCATGATTTTGCCCGAGCGAGTCTTCGGCAGTTCCTCGACCAAATAGATGTCACGCGGGCGTGCAATCGCACCAATTTCCTTGGCGACATGAGCACGAAGTTCCTTGATCGCGTCGGCGTGGCCCAGTTCCTCCTTGGCGCGACGCTTCAGGATCACGAACGCAACAACCGCCTGACCCGTGGTTTCGTCGCTCGCGCCAATCACAGCGGCCTCGGCAACGTGGTGGTTGGACACCAGCGCCGACTCGATTTCCATGGTGGACAGGCGGTGGCCCGACACATTCATGACATCGTCCACACGACCCAACAGCCAGACATCACCATCGGCATCGAGGTGCGCGCCATCGCCGGCGAAATACTTGTCGCCGAACTTATCCCAGTAGGTGTCCTTGTAGCGATCGGGGTCGCCCCAAATTCCACGAAGCATGGAGGGCCACGGTTCGCTGACGACCAACAGACCGCCCGCCTCGGGCCCAACGTGCGTGCCCTCCTCGGTAACAACATCGATCGTGATGCCGGGAATCGGAACCTGTGCCGAACCGGGCTTGGTGTTCGTGATTCCGGGCATAGCGGCAATCATGATGGCGCCCGTCTCGGTTTGCCACCAGGTGTCCACGATGGGACAGGTGTTGCCACCGATGACTTCGCGATACCACATCCATGCCTCGGGGTTGATGGGTTCACCCACCGAGCCCAGCACGCGCAGCGAGGACAGATCGCGGGCCTGCGGAATCTCGCGGCCCATCTTCATGAACGAGCGAATGGCGGTGGGGGCGGTGTAGAAGATAGACACCTTGTACTTTTCGATGATGTCCCACCAGCGGCCCGGTTCCGGGAAGTCCGGGGTGCCTTCGTACAGCACCTGGGTAGCGCCATTGGCAAGGGGACCGTACGCGACATAGGAGTGGCCGGTAATCCAGCCCACGTCGGCGGTGCACCAGTACACATCGGTTTCGGGGTGCAGGTCAAATACGTTGCGATGCGTAAACGCAGCCTGCGTCAGGTAACCGCCACTGGTGTGCAAGATTCCCTTGGGTGCACCAGTAGTGCCCGAGGTGTACAGAATGAACAGCGGGTTCTCGGACTCGAAGCCCTGGGCCACGTGGTCGTCGTTCATGGGGGCGATGGCGTCGTGCCACCAGATGTCGCGTTCGTTCCACACAACCTCATTGCCGCCACGCTTCACGACAACGACGTGCTCGACGGTCTCGATGCCCGCGACGGCCTCGTCGACGGCGGGCTTCAGTGCGAAGACGGAGCCCTTGCGGTAACCGCCGTCAGCGGTGATAACCACGGTCGCGCCGGCATCCACAATGCGCGAGCGCAGGCTTTCGGCGCTGAATCCGCCGAAGATCACCGAGTGGATTGCGCCTAAACGTGCGCAGGCCAACATTGCTACCACCGTCTCGGGGATTACGGGCATATAAATAGCCACGCGGTCGCCCTGCTTCACGCCCAGACTTGCCAGCATGTTGGCAGCCTTCTTGACCTCGCTCGTGAGCTCGGCATAGGTGATGCTGCGGGTATCGCCGGGTTCGCCCTCGAAGTGCAGAGCAACGCGGTCGCCGTGACCGGCAATAACGTGGCGGTCCAGGCAGTTGTACGCAACGTTGATCTCGCCGTCGCCAAACCAGCGTGCGAAGGGGGCGTTCGACCAGTCGAGCACCTCGGTGAAGGGGGTGTGCCAGTGCAGTTCTCGCGCCTGAGTAGCCCAGAATGCCAGACGGTCGGCGCGCGCCTCGTCGTAAATTTCGGGCTTCGCAATGGCGTTGGCACTGAACTCAGCGCTGGGCGGGAAGTGGCGGTTTTCGTGCAGCAGGCTGTCAATCGTTGTCGACATTTATCGTCCTTGATCCGTGTCGTGAATAGTTGTGCGTGCCTCACAGAGAGGCATTCGCCAGTCTAAACCGATGTGCGTGGACAATTACTGCACAACGGGAAAATATTGTTGGTTCTGCACAGGTTCGAGCCTCTGTGGGGCTGTTGGCCAGCAATTCGGCGATAGTCGAACCATGTTTCTGTCGCGCGCGTTGACCGTCGCCCTCGGCCCCTTGGTCGGCGCGATTACCCCCGCCGTGCGCGATGTGTGCGTGACGGCCCGTGGCGATGTGTGGGTGGATTCGGGTGCTGGGATGGTGAAATCTGAGTCCCTGAGGCTCGACCCGGCCACCACACGGTTCGTTGCCGTTGCGCTGATGGAACTTGCCGGACGAACCGTTGACGATGCGCATCCCATCGGCGACGGTGCGATTGGCCATCGCGTGCGCGTGAACGTGGTGTTGCCGCCGGCATCTCCCAGTGGGGTCGAGCTCTCGTTGCGTTTCCACCCCGAAGCGGCGACGAGCCTCGAGAGCTTTGTTGATCGGCACGGCCGGTCGATTCGCGACACCGTGTCCGAGTGGGTTCGCCGCGGTGACAGCATTCTGATAGCGGGTGCGACGGGCGCAGGAAAAACCACACTGGCCCGACTAGCACTGGAACTGGTGGACCATTCGCGGCGGATCGTGATTGCCGAGGATGTGCCGGAATTGGCTCCGCAACACCCGCATGTGGTGTCGTTGTCCACGGTGCCGCCCACGGCAGACGGCGCGGGCGCTGTGTCGTTGCGCGACCTCGTGAGATCGAGCATGCGGATGCGGCCCGATTGGTTGGTAGTGGGCGAAGTTCGCGGCCCCGAAATATTGGACATGACCGTGGCCCTCACAAGTGGCCACGCGGGAATCTGCACCGTGCACGCTCGAACGCTGCAGGATATTCCGGCGCGACTGACGGCGCTAGGGCTCATGGCGGGAGTAGCGCCCAACGCCATGGCGGAACTCTGCGCCGGTGCGTTCACGCGAATGGTCATGTGCACACGTGCCGAGGCGGGAACCGTGGCGACTACGGGTTCGCTGTGGTTGAAGGATTCGCGACTGGTGATTAATCGTGACTAACGCGTTGCTTCACATGGCGACACTTCTGCGCGCGGGTCTGGACACCGAGGCGGTGTGGGCGGCGATTGATGAACCCCCGGCGCACGAGGTGTGCCGGCGCGTTCGTTCCGGTGTTCCTGTGCATCAGGCAGTGGCGGCGCTGGAGGCAACGGGCGAATGGGCGGTGATTCGCGATGTGTGGTCATACGCGTCGCGAACGGGAATTCCGCGGGCCGAAATATGCGAGGTGGCGGGCGCGGCGCTCGAAAATCTGCGCAGCCTGCGGCGCGCGGCAGAAACGGCTCGTTCGGGTACACAGATGTCGGTGCGGGTGTTGGCAGCCCTTCCGCCCGTTGGTGTGGTGATGGCTGCGCTCATGGGCCTCGACACATTCGGCTTTATGGTGGGCACCGGGTTGGGGTGGGCGTGCGCGAGTGTCGGAGCCGGGTTATCCGTATGGGGCTGGCGGTGGATGGCGCGACTCGTTGCCGATGTACCGCTGCCCGAACTAACGACTGGAGTGTTGTGTGACCTTGCCGCCCACACCGTTCGGTCGGGAATCAGTGGCGCAGCAATGGTGTCGGCGTTGGAACCTCTCGCGGCGCGATGGAGCGCGGCGGATCAGCTCGAGGTTATTCGCACGGTGGCACAGTCGTCACGGTCAACGGGAATGCCCATGGCATCGGCGCTTGCGGCGTGGGCCGATTCGCTGCGCCGAGGCGCGGCCGATGCGGCGCAGCGCGCCATCGAACAACTTCCCAGTCGCCTTGTCGTGCCCGTGGGTGTGTGCCTGTTTCCCGCCTTCATCCTGTTGGTTGTCGTGCCGACGGTGGTGGCGATGGCGAGCCAGGCGTTGTCGTGATAAAACAACGGTGGCGGCGTGTGTCTCCACACGCCGCCACCGTAAAAATCGAGCCAGAGGTTAGGACACCCGACGGCGCATGGCCACGGCACCAGCTGCAATTGCCAGCACAGCGAACCCGAACAGTGCACCGGCGTTGACGCCGGTCTCAGCCAGTTCTTCGGTTTCTTCTTCGGCAGCGGGAGCGTTCTCGCCGGCGATGAACTCGACGCCGACCTCACCGTTTCCCGGCACCTGCGCGAGGTCCGAAACTGCGATGTTGTCGAATTCGAATCCTCCACCAGACAACACAATGCGGTCGAACGATGCGCCACCCGTGCCATACAGGTTGAGGTACAAGAAGGGCTCAGCAGAGGCCAACGAGTTGTCCCGGGGGTTGCCGTAGTAATCCGACGTGTTGTAGTCGGTGCCGCCGACCGAGGTCACGCCACCGGTCTCCAGAAGTGACATCAACGTCGAAGTCGTCATGTACGCAACGCGGTCTTCGCCGGAGTACAGTTCCACCACGTTCGATGCGCTGCCAGCGGACCACCACAAGCCCAGGTACTTCGCAGGCTGCGTGAGGTCGATGGTGATCGTAGTGGACGGGCCGGAGGTCGAGGCGTAGTTGCTTCCGCTTCCGCCGGTGGTCGGGGTGGCGTCGTCGGCGTCGGCCGATGCTCCACCATACGTTCCTGCAACCTCCACGAGGCAGTCGCCCGACACGGCGCCAATGGCGATCGATTCGGGGCAGGCGCCGGTGCTGGCAAGGTTGAAGCTTTCAACGGTCACGCTGTTGGTGATTGCCGTTCCCTGCACAGTGGGGGCGGACATGTAAATGTCGACACCGTAAGTCTCGGTGATGGCGTGTGAAGCTGCGGGAGCCACAAGAAGGGCGGTGGCTGCAAGGGCGGCGGCGGCGGATGCAAAACGCATGTTAAACCTTTCGAAGAGTTATCCACAAATTATCAGAAGCGCGCGTGTTCCACAAAGTGTGAATCCCGTTGTTCCCCGGTATCTCGCGTTTGCCACACTGTTGTTGTCGCGCCAGACAAGGAGACCAGGATGTTCTACGACCACTTCAGTGAATTTCCCAGCGGCGACGTTCGGGAACGAGGCGCGGCCACTGCCGAATACGCCATCGCAACGGTCGCGGCCGCTGGATTTGCCGGGCTGCTGGCTGTCGTGCTGCAGAGTGCCGCGGTCAAAGACATGGTGACGGGGCTCATCACGCAGGCTCTGGCGTTTGTTCTCTGATTCGCAACGTGGGGCGGTGACCGCCGAACTGGCGGTCGCCATACCCGCGGTCCTCATGGTTCTTGCCCTCATCTTGGGGTCAACACGGGCGGGTATGGATGCACTGACAGCCCGTTCACTTGCGCACGACGTGGCGGTGAGTGTGTCGCGCGGAATGGATCCAGACGACGCACGAGGGATCGCCGCGGACGCCTCTGCCGCGGTGTCCGTCACGGGCACATGCGCGACCGTGACGCTGCCTGCGCCCTGGGGATTGCCGCCCGAGCTGCACGCGACGGCGACGGCGTGCGCGCCGTGATTGCGCGGGGAGGACGGGATGGTGGTGGGATTCGTGAGGACTCCACCGCGGCGAGTGCGGTTTGCAACGACGGCGTTGACCGGGGCGGCGGGACCGTGGCTTCGATTGGGCTGGTGCTGGCGATGATCGTCACCGCGGGTTTCGTGGCGGCCGCCGTAGGTTTTGTGGCTCGAGCGCATCATGCGATTCGGGTTGCGGAATTTGCGGCGCTCGCCGCCGCCGATGCATCCGTGTCGCCCGACGTGGGCGATGCCTGTGCTGCCGCGCGAATGGCGGTCAGCACGAGGGGCGGTGTCGTGGTCGCGTGCAGTCGCGCAGGGAACTTCGCCGAGATATCAGTCCGTGTCGATGGCTTTGGTGCATCGGCCGCTGCGGGTCTGGCGCCATGAGTGCGCCCATTCGAGACCACGGCGGTACGCACCTCGACACGCACCTCGACACGCAAAATATTCCCGTGAGCATTCATTGCCTGTTGCGGCACTTTGTGCCAGACTCGCAGAAGATGTGCGCTCGGACAAGGATGTCCGACACCACAGATCTGCACGTCTGCACTACATGAGTCAAGGAGGCCTCATGGCGACTACCTCGCCTACACCGTCCGCCGATTGGGAGGAGGTGGAACGGTCAGAGGAATTCCGGGCTTTGCGCTCGAGGCACTCGCGTTTCGTCTTCCCGCTGTCCGCGGCATTCATTATTTGGTATTTCGGTTATGTGCTGTTAGCGGCATACGCGACCGATTTCATGGCAACGCCTGTTTTTGGCGCAGTCAACGTGGGATTGTTGCTGGGCTTGGGCCAGTTTGTCACGACGTTCGCCATCACCGCCTGGTACGTCAATCACGCAAACAAAGTGTTTGACCCTGCGGCGGAAGCCCTATACGACAAGATCGAAAGTGGTTCCATCTGATGCTGCACACACTTCTGGGTCGCGTCGCCGAGGCGCCGAAGCTTGACCCCGTCCTGAACATCTCGGTGTTCCTGCTGTTCGTTGTTGCCACCCTGGTAATCGTCATTCGAGCAAGCCGCAACAACAAGACTGCCGCTGACTATTACGCCGCCGGTCGTTCGTTCACCGGGCCGCAGAACGGTTTTGCTATCGCGGGAGACTACCTGTCGGCAGCCTCGTTCCTCGGTATCGCCGGCGCCATCGCAATCTACGGCTACGACGGGTTCTTGTATTCGATCGGCTTCCTGGTGGCATGGCTGGTGGCCCTGCTACTTGTTGCCGAACTGATGCGCAACACGGGTAAGTTCACGATGGCCGATGTTCTGGCGTTCCGTCTGCAGCAGCGCCCCGTGCGCATGGCGGCGGCACTGACCACGTTGGCCGTGAGCTTCTTCTACCTGCTGGCGCAGATGGCCGGTGCGGGTGGGCTCGTCGCCTTGCTTCTGGGCATCACCGACAAGTTGGGTCAGTCCATCGTGATCGCCATTGTCGGCGTGCTCATGATTTTCTACGTGCTGATCGGCGGCATGAAGGGCACCACCTGGGTACAGATTGTCAAGGCCGTGCTGCTGATCGGTGGCGCGTTCATCATGACCATCTGGGTCCTGGCCATCAACGGATTCAGCATCACCGCACTTCTGGAATCGGCGGTCGCGACCTCGATTACCGAACCCGCGAACGCAATCCTGGGTCCTGGTCTGAAGTACAGCGCAAACCCGTTGGACTTCGTGTCGTTGTCGATCGCCCTTGTTCTGGGAACCGCCGGTTTGCCGCACGTTCTGATGCGCTTCTACACCGTGCCCTCGGCACGCGAGGCGCGGCGCAGCGTCGTGTGGGCCATCTGGTTGATCGGCATCTTCTACATCTTCACGCTGGTGCTGGGTTATGGCGCCGCTGCGCTCGTTGGTCCCGAGGTCATCCTTGAGTCGCCCGGTAAAGAGAACTCGGCAGCGCCGCTGTTGGCTCTCGCTTTGGGAGGTCCCATTCTCATGGGTGTTATCTCGGCCGTCGCGTTCGCGACCATCCTCGCGGTGGTTGCGGGTCTGACCATCACGGCAGCGACCTCGTTCGCCCACGATGTGTACGCCAGCGTCATCAAGAACGGAAACGCCGACCCGGCATCCGAGGTCAAGGTTGCCCGCATCACGGTTGTCGTGATCGGTATCCTCGCCATCCTTGGTGGTATCGGTGTGAATGGTCAGAACATCGCGTTCCTTGTGGCGCTGGCCTTCGCCGTCGCGGCATCGGCCAACCTGCCCACGATTGTGTACTCGTTGTTCTGGCACCGATTCAACACTCGTGGCGCCGTGTGGAGCATGGTCGGCGGTCTGACCTCGACCGTCATTCTGATCGTGTGCTCGCCCGTGTTCTCGGGTGGCGAAAAGTCGGTATTCCCCGAACTCGACTTCGCTTGGTTCCCGCTGTCGAACCCCGGTATCGTCTCGATTCCGCTCGGTTTCCTGCTGGGTTGGATTGGATCGCTCACCTCGAGCAAGCCGGAAGACCCCGCCAAGGCGGCCGAAATGTACGTGCGTGCGTACACCGGTCACGGCGCAGAGAAGGCATCCGAGCACTAATCGCACGAACACTGATGGCCCCGAGGAAACTCGGGGCCATCAGTGTTTTCTCGAAAGGAGGCCCTACCTTTTGTCGTCGCCCGCCAAACGCTGAGCGAAGTAAATGGGAACCAGGCTGACCACAATCATCACCACGGCAATAACCGCAACGATGGGGGCCTGGTTCGGTCGGAACATGTTGTCCAAAATGAAGATGGGCAGAGTTTGCACACCGGACCCCGCGGTAAACGTGGTCACAATGATTTCGTCGAAGCTCAGTGCAAACGCAAGTAGCCCACCCGCAAACAGAGCGGACTTGATCTGGGGGAACGTCACCAGTCGAAATGTCGTCCAGAGGCCAGCGCCGAGATCGGCCGAGGCCTCTTCCAGCGAGGTTCCCATGCGGCGCAGGCGCGCGATGACGTTGTTGAACACCGTCACGACACAGAACGTGGCGTGGGCAACAATCAGGGTCAGCATGCCCAGCTGTAGACCCATCATGGTACGGAACGCGTTGTTCAGTGCTATACCCGTCACGATTCCCGGCAGTGCGATGGGCAGTACCACCAGCAGATTCACGGTGGACTTCCCGAAGAACTCGAAGCGGTTAAGGGCGAAGGACAGGGCCGTTCCCAGCACCAGTGCTATTGCCGTCGATGCCAGTGCCACGGTTATCGACGCACCCACGGCGTTCATTGCGCCCTCGCTGGCAAATGCACGGCCCCACCATTCCAGGGTGAACCCGGGCGGCGGCCACGACAGTGACTGGCTGGTCGAGAACGAGTTCAACAGAACGATCAGCAGCGGCACATAAATAAACGCGAGGGTCAGTGTGGTAGCGGCGACAAGTAAGACGCGCGAGGTGCGGGTGAGTCTCATGGCCTGCTCCTAGAGGTTGTCCAACGCGCCCGTACGGCGTACGGCGGCGAGGTACACAAAAATTATGGTGATGGGAATCAGCGCGATGGCCGCAGCAAGCGGCAGATTGTTTGCGGTTCCCACGTTGGCATAGACGAGCGTTCCCAGCATCTGGGTGGCACCACCGACGATCTTGACCGAGATGTAGTCGCCCAGAGTCAGTGAGAAGCTGAAGATCGAGCCGGCGATGATGCCCGGGGTAATCATGGGAAAAACGATGTGCCGAAATGTGGTGCCTGTCGTCGCGCCGAGGTCAGAAGACGCCTCGAGAAGTGAATTCGGCACGCGGTCAAGCGCGGTGTAGATGGGCAGAATCACGAATGGAAGCCACAGATACGCCAGCGTGATGACGGTGCCCTCGAAGCCGTAGCCCGGTGTGGAACCACCGAAGGGTGCCAGCGCCGAATCCAGAACACCGCCTTCGGACAGTACGCTGCGCCAGGCGTACGCCTTGACCAAGTACGAAGCCCAGAGGGGCGTGAGGATTGCGATGAGGAGCCAGCGTTGTGCGCGGGTGGACGCGACCTTCGCCATGAAGAACGCAATGGGCAGTGCAACCACCACATCAATCACCGTGACCAGCAGCGCGGCACCGAGCGTGCGCAGGGTCACGGCTTGATACACGGCGCCGGTCAGCACGGTCATGATGTTGTCGAACGACCATTCGATGATGATGTCGCCGGTAAACGAATCGACCGTCCATAGTGCCGTGATCAGCAGTGCGATAAGCGCTGCGATGTAGACCAGGCCCAGCCAGAACAGGGGAGCCGACAGCAGCAGCCCCAGTCGAACCTTGGCGTGGCGGTACAGGAAGACGGAGCCCCGCCGGGCTACGGAATCGCGCGGAGGCGACACCGCAGCCCGGTCGGGCAGGGACGGGTTAATCGTGGTCGTCACTGTTGTGCTCCTACTTCATATCAGGGCTAATTAGCCCTTGATTTCCTGCCATGCAGCAGTCCATGCGGCATAGTCGGTGCAGACGGCATCGGTGCGACCATCGAGGCACTCAGCCACGGGGGTCGTCCAGTACCAGAGCTGTGCGGCGTATTCCGCGTCACCTGCGTGGTAAGCCTCGCAGTCGTCGCGGAAGTCACACGCTGCTTCGCTCGAGGGTGCTTCTCCGAAGTAGCCCGTTGCCATTGCGTTGTACTCGGGGCTTGCGATGTGGTCAAGCCACATGTAGGCACAGTTGGGGCTGGCGGCATCCGATGCAACCATCCAGGTGTCCGACCAACCGGTTGCGCCCTCTTCGGGGAGAACGGCCTCAACGGGGACGCCCTCGCCCTGCAGCATGCCCACGATGACCTGCCATGTGGTGCCGACTACGGTGTCACCCGAGGTGAACGACTGAGCCTGCAGCAGGTAGTCCGACCAGTATTCGCCAACCTGCGCGCGCTGTACCTTCAGGAGGTCGACGGCGGCAGCAAGCTGCGTTTCGTCCAGTGCGTAGGGGTTGGTGATGCCCAGCTCGGGGTTGTGCGCCATGAGGTACACGGCAGCATCCGCGATGTAAATGGGCGAGTCGTACGCGGTGATCTTGCCGGCATAGGGCGAGTCAGCCTCGAAGACCGCGCTCCACGAGGTGGGTGCGGGGGTCACGAGGTCGGTGCGGTACTGCAGCAGGTTTGCGCCGTAACCGTGGGGAACGCCGTAGGACTGGCCGTCAACCGAATTCCAGTCCTGGTTCTTCAGGAACTCGTAGATTCCGTCGTAGTTGGGGATCAGGTCGGTGTTGACGGGGGCAACTTCTTCGCCGGCGATGAGGCGCTCGGTGGCGTCGCCACTGGCGGCTACCACGTCGTAGTCGCCGGTCTTCATCAGGTTGACGGCTTCATCCGAGGTGCCGTAGGTCTTGACGGTGACCATGCAGCCGGTTGCCTCTTCGAACGGGGTTACCCAGTCGTATTCGGCGTAGGTGCTGCCGTCTTCGACGTAACCGGGCCATGCCAGGATCGACACCGATCCTTCTGCTTCACCGAGTTCGGTGAGCATTGCGGGGCCTTCTGCATCGGGGCTTCCGCCCGTGCCACAGCCTGCGAGAACAACGATCGAGGCGACCGCAATTCCGGCAAGCCCTGCGCGGCTGGTGAGTGCTGAACGCATTGCTTTCTCCTTTGTGTGTGGGTACTTCTGTGGGTTAGTGAAGTGTTACGAGGCTCGACCGGTTGAATCCGACAACCACCGAATCGCCGCGGGTGTGTGCGATGCCGGCCTCGTCGTCGTTGGGTTCCAGCGCGGATACGCGCTTGCCGCCCTCGAGGTCAACAACGACGCGGGTCGAGGCGCCCAGGAAGATTGTCTCGGCAACAACACCAGGAATGCTGATGTCGTGAGCCGCAGTGGAACCGGCGGGTGCCAGAACAATCTTTTCGGGGCGAATGGAGCAGGCGGACGTGCCGGCGAAGAGTGCGGCGGATTGTTCGGCGCTGAACACATTCGATGTGCCCACGAAGTTGGCGACGAACTCGCTGTTCGGGGCGCGATAAACCTCTTCCGCTGTACCGAGTTGCACAATTCCACCGTCGTTAAACACGGCGATGCGGTCACTCAGGGTCAGAGCCTCTTCTTGGTCGTGCGTGACGAAGATAAACGTGATGCCCAGCTTGCGCTGGATTTCTTTCAGCTCGACCTGCATTTGTTCGCGTAGTTTGAGGTCCAGAGCGCCCAGCGGTTCGTCCAGCAATAGCACCTTGGGCTGTACGACGATTGCGCGGGCTAGAGCGACGCGCTGGCGCTGTCCGCCCGACAGTTGGGTGGGCTTGCGGTCGCCGTATTTCGCCAGGCGCACCATTTCCAATGCCTCGGTGGCGCGGGCCGTACGATCCGCCTTGTTCATTCCGCGAACGCGTAGACCGTACGCCACGTTTTCCAACACCGTCATGTGCGGGAACAGGGCGTAGTCCTGGAAGACGGTGTTCACATCGCGGTCGAAGGGTGCCGCGGCGGTGACGTCATTACCGAAAAGCTCGACAGTGCCGCTGGTGGGCTGTTCAAATCCGGCAATCATGCGCAACACCGTCGTTTTGCCCGAACCGGACGGCCCCAGCATAGAGAAGAATTCGCCTTCTGCCACGTCCAAGTTCACCTGATCAACGGCTGTGACCGCACCGAAACTCTTGGTCAGTCCTGTCAATCGAATGGCGGGGGTCGAGCTCATGCGGGAAATCCTTTCGCGGCATTGCGTAATTCGTAAATCCTCTAAAACTATATGTCTTGGGATATGGCAAATTGCTCAGAGTCCCCATACCGTCACACGATTGTTACCTTTCCGTCACGCAGGGACATAACCCTGGTGCGGCCGAGGGCGGTGGGATCACGCAATCAACGCAGCCGTCGCGGCAGCACAAACCGGGCGGATACGACGGCCGTGATTAAACAGAACAGCGGGCCCGGAGACCGGACCCGCTGTTTAGTGGTGTGTGTTAGACGCGTGCGCGACGGCGAGCAACCACGACGGCAGCTGCAGCGATCAAGGCGGTGCCAGCAAGGCCCATTGCCAGAGTTGCGTTGACGCCGGTTTCGGCCAGTTCGTTGACCGAGTTCTCGGCAGCCTGTAGGTCTTCGTCGGTGAGCTCAAGAATGGCTGCACCGGCGTCGGCCGAATCGAATTCCACGATGAACGAGTTCGTCCAGGTGTCATCACACGCGAGGTCGTTCCACAGAGCCGGAGCGCCTTCCCAGTTGGTCACGACACAACCTTCCTGACCGCCACCGCCGTTGGGCTCACCATCGGCCCACGAGGAGTAAGCGCCGTTGACTGCGACGATGTCTCCGCTCAGACCATCAGCGAACAGCACCGTCGAGTTCACCCAGTGCCACTTGCTGTTGCTTGCCGTGTTGTCTGCATAGCTCGTACCGGCGAAGGAATTGAGGATGGTGTACTCGGACGACGCACCAATCCAAATGTTTTCACCACCGGAGTAGTTTGCAACGAAGTCGTTTTCGGCGTCGTCGTTGATTTCTGCAATGTAACCGGTGAGGCCGGCGTAGGTGAAGTCACCGTTGTCGGCAGCGGCAAAGGCGTCTTCGGCCGACAGTGTCAACGGGTCACCGAATTCATCGACGGGCACCAGGTAGTAGTGGCCGTTGTCGGGGTTGAACGAGAGTCCGGGAACATACTCCTGTACGGTCATCGAAAAGTCGATGGTGTAGCTGCCTGCGGCCGCCGGTGTGATCCACGTGATGCCGTTGGCCAGTGTGTCTTGCACGTCGGCAAGGGGTCCATTGAAGGACTGGCGCGTGGCGGTTGCATCCTGAAGGTCGTAGCCAGGAGCCGCCGAGACCACGCCCGCAGCGTCGACGGTCACCGAGCCTTCGACGACCTCGATGGTGACAAGCACGGCGGTCCAGTCAACGCCCGAAAGGTCGAATGCGAGGGGGACGGACTGGTTTTCGGCGGTCGCCGCGGGCAGGTCGCCCGTCAGCTGGGGTACTGCGGTTGCGGCCGAGGCCGAACCAAAAATGAGGGCGACAGCGGCCGCGAGTGCGGCAGTGATTCGCAAAGACATTCAAATTCCTTTCAAGGGGTTTGTAACAGAATACTGTGAAACCTGTTGACGGAATAGTTATTCTGCACACGCCACCGAATCTCGACACTATTAACAGTGAATCGGGAATTTTGAGAACGTTTGGCGATTCCGTGTACAGTCAGCGCTAGGGTCCAGCAAGGAGAACTGTGGTCGGAAAAAACAAACTGGTGATCGTTGAGTCACCAGCCAAGGCAAAAACCATCGCCAAGTATTTGGGTGACGGCTACGAGGTTCTGGCATCGGTGGGTCACGTGCGTGACTTGGTGCAGCCCAAGGAGGTTCCGGCGGAACTGAAGGCCACGCACGGCACGTTCGGCGTGGATATCACCCACGATTTCGCACCTCTTTATATTGATACGCCCCGCGCGAAGTCGACGATTGCCGACCTGAAGAAGGCCTTGAAGGATTCCGATGAACTTCTTCTTGCAACCGATGAGGACCGCGAGGGTGAATCGATCGCATGGCACCTTTTGGAAATTTTGAAGCCCAAGGTTCCTGTGAAGCGCATGGTGTTCCACGAGATCACCAAAGACGCCATTGCTGCGGCTGCTGCGAATCCTCGCGAAATCGACATGCCGATGGTCGATGCCCAGGAAACCCGCCGAATTTTGGACCGACTTTTCGGCTACCAGTTGTCACCCGTGCTGTGGAGCAAGGTGGGCCGCGGCCTCAGCGCCGGCCGAGTGCAGTCGCCCGCGCTGCGCCTGATTGTTGATCGCGAACGCGAACGTCGCGCCTTTGTGTCGGGTTCGTACTGGGATGTCGCGGCAACGGCCGTCACGGCAGCGGCGGAATCATTCGGCGCCAAAGTCACCGCTCTCGACGGTATCCGCACGGCAACCGGTCGCGACTTTGATGACCGCGGTCAGGTCAAGGCCGGCGTAAAGGTATTGTCCGAGGCGGATGCCCGCGCCTTGGCAGACCAGCTCGCTGAGGCAGTGCTCACCGTCGCGTCAATCGAGTCCAAGCCCTACACGCGTCGACCGGCTGCGCCCTTCACCACCTCGACTCTGCAGCAGGAAGCGGGCCGCAAACTTCGCCTGGGTTCGCGCGAAACCATGCGCGTGGCCCAGAGCCTGTACCAAAACGGACACATTACGTATATGCGTACCGACTCGATTTCGTTGTCGGCGCAGGCCATCTCGGCGGCTCGAGCACAAGCTGTGCAGTTGTACGGCGAGGGCTCGATTCCCGCGTCACCGCGGCAGTACGCGTCGAAGGTCAAGAATGCGCAGGAAGCACACGAGGCCATTCGCCCCGCAGGCGACGTGTTTAAGACTCCGGAACAAATGCGATCCGTGCTGAATTCGGACGAAATGCGACTGTACGACCTCATTTGGAAGCGCACCGTCGCGTCGCAGATGGTGGACGCTGTTGGCGAAACTGTCTCGGTGTCGATGTCTGCCCCCACCACCGCGTTCGGCACCGCCACGCTGTCGGCAGCGGGAACAACCATCACGAACCGTGGATTCCTTGCGGCCTATGAAGAGGGCAACGACGATGTCAAGGGCGACAATGACGACGACGTCAAGATTCCCGCACTGACTGTGGGCCAGGTATTGTCGGCACGTGATGTCGAGGCCAAGGGCCACGACACCTCGCCTCCTGCGCGATACACGGAAGCCAGCCTGGTGAAGGCTTTGGAAGAGCGCGGCATCGGTCGTCCCTCGACCTACGCCAGCATCATTGGTGTACTTTTCGAGCGCGGATACGTCACGAAACGAGGCACTGCGCTCGTTCCCGGTTGGACCGCCTTTGCGGTAACCACCCTTCTGGAACAGTTCTATCCCGACTTCGTGGAATACGACTTCACCGCCGAACTGGAAAACGACCTCGACCGCATCTCTCGCGGTGAACTTGCCCGCACTGAATACCTGAAGACCTGGTATTACGGCGATGGCGAGCGCGCAGGTCTGGCGAACACCTGCCAGGACTGGAAGGCCGATATTGATGCCCGGTCGGTGAACTCGTTCGACCTGGGCGAGGGAATCGTGGTGCGCAGCGGAAAGTTTGGCCCGTACCTCGAAATCGAGGGCGAGGACGGCGAGAAGCGCAACGTGTCGGTTCCCGACGGCCTGGCTCCCGATGAATTGACTCTGGAAAAGGCCAAGGAACTGCGCGATGCGCCCGCCCCGGGTTCGCGTGCAATCGGCGTGAGCAACGACGGCGAAATGATGATCGTCGCACGCGTGGGTCGTTACGGCCCGTACATTCAGGAAATTCCCGTTGACCCCGAAGTGCTCGAAGGCGACGAACCCGTCTACACCTTGCCTCCGTACGAGCCATCGAACCGCGGTCGCGCAAAGGGCTCCGAGCCCAAGCCTCGCACGGCCTCGCTGTTCAAGTCGATGGACCCGGCATCGGTCGATTTGGAAACCACGATCAAGCTGTTCTCGCTGCCGCGTGTTGTGGGTGACGACCCCGAATCGGGCAAGCCAATCACCGCACAGAACGGCCCTTACGGACCGTACCTGAAGCGCGGCACGGAATCGCGTTCGCTCGAGACGGAAGAGCAGATCTTTACCGTTACGTTGGACGAGGCACTCGCCCTGTATGCCCAGCCCAAGTTCGGTTCGCGCTCGGCATCCTCAATCAAAGAATTCGATGCTGATCCAGTCAGTGGCAAGCCCATCAAGGTCAAGAGCGGAAAGTTTGGTCCGTATGTGACTGACGGTGAGACGAACGCCACGATCCCCGCGGGCGAAGTCCCCGAGGAAGTGTCCTTCGATCGCGCCGTCGAGCTGTTGGCCGACCGCCGCGCCAAGGGCCCCGCGCCCAAGAAGACGGCAACGCGCACCACGCGAACGACGCGTTCGGCGGCACCACGCACCACCACTCGCACAGTAACGCGGAAGAAGAAATGACCGGTTTTTTCATCACCCTCGAGGGTGGCGACGGTTCGGGCAAGAGCACGCAGGCCAGGTTGCTTGCGGAGTGGTGCGAAAACCGTGGTCGTGAAGTGGTGTTTTCCCGCGAACCGGGCGGCACCGAACTGGGTGTGAAACTGCGCGAGTTGGTCTTACACAGCACGGGGTACATGACGCCGCGTACCGAGGCCCTGTTATACGCCGCGGATCGCGCGCAGAATATCGCGACCGTCGTGCGTCCGGCACTCGAGCGCGGTGCCGTCGTGATTCAAGACCGTTACATCGATTCTTCGGTGGCGTACCAGGGTGCAGGGCGTGTGCTGGGTGCCGATGAAATTCGCGCACTGTCGATGTGGGCGACCGAAAACCTCGTTCCCGACCTCACCATTGTGTTGGATTTGGACCCCGAGGCCGGTCGCACACGCCTGGATGCGTCGCGCACCCGATTCGACCGCCTGGAATCCGAAAAGAACGAGTTTCACGAGCGCGTCCGTGCGGCCTACTTGCACATGGCAGCCGAGGATCCGCAGCGGTTCATCGTGATCGATGCCGCGCTTCCGCCGGCCGACATTCACGCGGCAATCATCGCGCGAATCGTAGACATCGTCGAGGCAACGGCGCGATGACCAGTGCCCTCTGGGACGATCTAATCGGTCAAGACGAGGCCGTTGCGCTGATGCGCGCCGCTGCCGCCGACCCCGATTCGATTGCGCAGGGTTGGCTCATCACTGGCCCTGCTGGCTCGGGGCGCTCGCTACTAGCCCGAGCTTTTGCCGCCGAATTATTGGGTGTTGGCGCCGACCCGGCGGCCATCGACCGCCAGGTGCGTCACGAGACGCACCCCGATCTGTCGGTTTTGGCCACAGACCGAGTTGTCATCACCATCGACGAGGTTCGTGACCTCGTCGAGTCGTCGTACAAGTCGCCCACGGTGTCGCCGTGGCGCATCATCCTCATGGAAGACGCCGACCGCATGGCGGAGCGCACATCGAACGTGTTGCTGAAGGCACTGGAAGAGCCGCCGCCTCGGACCATTTGGATTTTGTGTGCGCCCAGCGAGGCCGATGTGTTGCCCACGATTCGTTCGCGCGTGCGCAGCGTGCGGTTGCGCGTTCCCACGGTGGAATCCATCGCCCAGATGTTGGTGTCGCGCGATGGTGTAGACCCGGTCATCGCGGAACAATCTGCGCGTCACGCGCAGTGCCACATCGGTATGGCGCGGCGCCTTGCGCAAAGCCCCGACGCACGCGAACGCCGCGATGCAAGCCTGCGCGCAGTTCTGGCCATCACGTCGGTGTCGCAGGCAGTCACCACCGCGGCATCGGTTTTGGCCATCGCCACCGACGATGCGAAGGCGTACAACGAGACTCGCGATGATGCCGAGCGAGCCGAGTTCCTGCGCCTGATGGGCCTCGAGCCCGGGGCAACCGTGCCGCCCGCGATGCGTTCGCAAATCAAGACGTTGGAAGAAAATCAGAAGCGCCGGGCCACACGTGCATTGCGCGACGGTGTCGATCGTGTGTTCACGGATCTGGAATCGCTATACCGCGACATTCTGGTGGTGGGGCTTGGCGGCAACGTGCCGCTTACGAATCGCGAACTACGCACCGAAATCGAGGCGTGGGTCGCCGTGCATTCGAACGACGACGCTATTCGAGCTCTCGAGGCCATTGACACAGCACGCGGCAGGATTGAACGCAATGTCACGCCCCTGTTGTCACTCGAGGCGCTGTTTATCGAGGCAAGCGGGCGGGTTGCGTCCTAGCGCGGGTATCCGAACGAACCTATTGTGCGTGCTCGGAATTCGGTAGAGTTTTCACGAATTTTAAAAGGACTTAACAATGCGCACCCTTCGACGTACAGGTTTTGCGGCACTTGCCGCCGCGGCACTCACACTGACTCTTCCCACCTCTGCTCAGGCCTTTTCAGCCCCTGGCGTCTGGGTCACGGTTCAGCCATTTGCCGAAAACGCTGTGGCCTTGGCCGAGTTCGACCCGGCAGCGGCCGAAGCGCTGACTGCCGAGGTATTCACGACTGGTTCGTATGGCGATTTTGCGACGGCGTCCGAGATCGTCGACGAGACATCGACGCAGTGGTTCGTGTCGACAAATGTTCTTTACGCATTTGACCTCATCACCGACGAGGTCGTATCGCAGACCGTCCTGTCGTACAGCTGGAACAACACACTGTCGCTGACAGGCATGGCCTACGACGACGCAACAGAGACCATGTGGGTCACGGTGCACGATTTCACCGACGACTATGACTCGGTCGGTACGCTCGACCTTTCCACCGGTGTCGTGTCGAACACGGTATCGATTCAGGATATTGGCTGGGGAACGAGCATCCAGTCGATTTTCTTCTATGATGGACAGCTGTACGGTGTGATCGACGGGATTGGTTGCGACGGAATTCGCGTCGCAACTCTCGACGGTGAGACTGGTGCTTATGACGCCCCGCTTGCACAGTTCGACGGCGCAGGCTGCTACTCGTACGCCGCAGATGTCAACGACGACGGCGTTGCCGTGATCGTGTATGACGTCAATGACACCGTCCGCACCGGCGAGTTCACGGTGTCCAACCTTGCAACGTCGTCTACGGTCGACCTCGTAAGCGGAGACGTTCCTACCCTCGCGTACTGGGGCCTTCCCGCTGACGCCGTAGAGCCCGAGCCCGAACCCGAAGGTGAGACGGTCGAAGAGCTTGCCTCGACCGGTGTCGAATTCGGTGCACTCGCGGGCGGCGCCATTGCGCTGATCGCTGCTGCAGCATTCGTTGCACGCCGCCGCGCACGCAACTAATTCCTGCACGATTTCGAATCGGGGGATCCTGCGGGGTCCCCCGATTCGCGTATTCTGACACTATGCGTCGACGAAAACTCATCGCAGGGTCGCTGGCCCTCGTCACGGCTCTGGCGCTATCGGGATGCGCACCCATCGGTGAGTGGCTCGCGTCCTACGCCGACATTGAACCATCGACTCCCACGGGCGAATTGGGGCCGGAGGGCTTCGAGCGCTACTACGCGCAAAGCGCGGTCTGGGAGTGGTGCGATACGGGTTTGTATTGCGCAACAGTGGATGCGCCTCTGGATTGGTCGAATTCTGAGGCGGGCGATATTGAACTGGCGCTGGCTGTTCGACCTGCGACCGAGCCCACTCACGGTTCGCTTTTCGTCAACCCCGGTGGTCCAGGGGCCTCGGGGGTAGCCCTGGTATCCGGCGATGTGTCGGGATTCCTCTCGGACGAGGTGCAGGCGACATATGACATTGTCGGGTGGGATCCCCGCGGTGTGGGCCAGTCGACTCCCGTCACCTGCGCACAGTCCGACGAGGAACTGGATGGCTATCTCTTTGGCGAGCCCGGCACTGAATCGAGTGACGTCACCGATGCCGACCTGCGCGCCAGCGCACGCGAATTCGTGGATGCCTGCATCGACAACACGGGCGAGCTGATTCGCCATCTGGACACCATCACCACGGCTCGTGACCTCGATATGCTGCGTGCGATTGTCGGCGATACTCACCTGAACTACCTGGGCATGTCCTACGGAACCGAGATCGGCAGTGAGTATCTGCGCTTATTCGACGAGAACGTGGGGCACATGATTTTGGACGGTGTTGTGGATCCCACCGCGACGGCCGAGGACATGATCATCGCGCAGGCGAGGGGCTTCGAGCGAGCGTTCGTCGACTACCTCGATTCCTGTGATAGCGGTCAGTGCGAGTTGTTTGCGTCGCGTGCGGAACTCGAAAGTGCCATGGAGCGCATCACCGCACTGGCGGAATCCGAACAGCATGTCTCGAGCGACGGCCGCACCTTCACCAGCGCTGTCTTGCGTATCGCCATCGCCGCGAACCTCTATGACGAAGGCCTGTGGGGCGCGCTCGACGACGTGCTGGATCCGACGGTCGATTCCGACGAGACCGTGAACCGTGCGTTTGCGGTGGCCGACGAATATTACGGCCGCGATTCCGACGGCACGTATTCGGGGCAGAACGCTATTGAGGCGTTCGTTGCGGTGTCGTGCGCGGATTATGGCGGGGTGGTCGAACCCGATCGCGTGGCCGCACTGCAGGCCGAAATGCTCGAGGTGGCACCCCTGACAGGCGCACGAAACCTGGTGCCCGACTACGTGTGCGCGTTCTGGCCCACCGAGCCCACTCGGTCCTTCACGCCGGTCTCGGCCCCCGATTCCCCCGACATCCTGGTGGTGGGAACAACGGGCGATCCCGCGACGCCCTTCGAAGGAGCCGAGGCGGTCGCAGCACAACTGGAACACGGCGTGCTCGTCAGTGTGTGGGGAACCAACCACGTGGCCGCGGGCCGAAACACCTGCGTGATTGGCGCGTACGACCGTTACTTGTTGGAGGGCATCGCGCGTTCGGCCAGCTGCTAGGTTGCGCTGGGGCGGGTCGAAGAGCGGTCCCCGTCGCGGTCGTCCACCGTGCTAATATTGTGCGGTTGCCCGAAATGGCACACGCCGCCTTAGCTCAGTCGGTAGAGCGTCTCACTCGTAATGAGAAGGTCGCGGGTTCGATTCCCGCAGGCGGCCCCATCTTTTCTTCTGGCCGAATCAGTCGTCCTGGTCTTCGTGAAATTCCAGCGACAGTGAATTCATGCAGTAGCGCATGCCCGTGGGCGTGCCGTAGCCGTCCGGGAAGACGTGCCCAAGATGACCGTCGCAGCGGGCACAGCGCACCTCCGTGCGTACCATTCCCAGGGTGCGATCCTCGATGAGCGTGACGGCCTCGGGGCGAATGGATTCATAGAACGAGGGCCACCCGCAGCCGCTGTCAAATTTTGTACCGGAGCGGAACAGCTCGGCGCCGCAGCCCGCACAGGTGAACAGTCCCTCGCGGTGTTCGTCCAGCAGTTCACCGGTCCACGGGCGTTCGGTGCCGGCTTGGCGCAGCACGTGGTAGCGGTCTGGGCTCAGGATTTCACGCCATTCGGCGTCGGTGCGGCGTACGGGTTCGGGTGTGGTGTCCATGCTCCCTATTAAACTCCGAGTATGACCACAGCGGACCGCGAACACGTTGCAGCGTGGTTCACCCGGTTCGCGCTTAACGAAGGTGCCGAGTCCGAACGATACGCGGATTGGGCTACCTGGATTGCCGCAGATGAGGACATGTGCGACCGCATCGCGGAGCTTCCCCGTGCCAAGCGTCAGCCAATCCTGGTGCTTACCGCCATACGTTTCGCCGGAGTCCCGCTGCGGCACAGCAGTCTGATTCAGGACGATGTGGTGGCTCGGTGGCCGCAGATTGTCGACGTCATCACGGCCCACTCCACGCAGACGAATGACCCACGGCGGTCATCTCTTGTGCTGGCGGGTCTGCAGCACGTGCACGGGCCCATCGCGCTTATCGAGGTGGGTGCGTCGGCGGGATTCGGTCTGATGCTTGACCGCTACGTGTACCGTTGGTCAATGCCGGGGCGCGCGTGGCGCCACACGCCGGATTCGGGGAATACGTCTGTCGTGCTGTCGTGCGAGGTTTCGGGGTGGGGCGCGAACCCGCCGAGGATTCCCGAAATCGTGTGGCGCGAGGGCATCGATCTATCGCCACTCGATGTCACAAATTCCGCCGACCGCGATTGGCTCGAGGCGCTGGTGTGGCCCGAACAAACGGACCGACTGGACATCATTCGAGGCGCGGCCGATGTCGTTGTCCGCGAACGGCCGTCGCTCGTGCACGGCGATGCATTGGCGGATCTTCCCGCGGCGGTCGAACGCGCCCGCGCCGCGGCGCCCGACGCAACCATTGTCGTGTCGTCGCCTGCCGTGTTGGTATACCTCGATCCGCAGGCGCGCCTCGAGTTCGCCGAGCGGTGTGCCGAACTGGGTGTGGTGTGGATCTCGGTCGACGGCCGAGACGTTTTCCCCGATCTAGCAGAGGCGGCGCGTGCCGTGGGGCTGTCGGGTGACTATTTCCTGACAGTCGATGGCCAACCCGTTGCCTCGGTTGACCCGCTGGGGCGCAGCATGACGGTGGTCAACAGCTGGGGGCTGACGCCTCGTCAGATGGACCTGCTGGAATTCGAACGCGTGCACTGGGGCACGACGCCGCGCAAGGAATCGCTCGTGCGTTCGGTGTGGAACCTCGCACTCGTGCGGTACTACCAAACCGTCTACGCGATAATGGAAAGCGATGCGGCTCGTCGCTATGACCCCGTTCTGACGCGACACTTCGACGATGTTCGTGCCCAACGGGGACAGCGCCGCATCGGGGGAAGGACGCCATCGCTATGACGAAAACCAAGACCGAGTATCCGCACGACCGTTTCGACGACGTCGAGCTGAATGTCGGCCGCGTGGGTGCGCATCGCGCCGCGTCGCGCCGTCGGTGGTGGGTTCCTGTTGTAGCCGTCGCGGGTTCGAGCGTGGTCTTGATTGTTGCCGCACTGGCCACGACCTCGATTATCGATGCGCGCTTGAACTTCGAGATTCCCATTTTGGGTGTGACGCCCACCCCGACTCCGACCGAGACGGTCACGCCGGCAATCACGCCCGCCGACCTTACCGACGAAGACCTCGCCGCCCTGACCATCACCGTACTGAACGGAACCATCACCGTGGGGCTCGCCGATGATGCCGCCGGACTGCTGGTGGGTTCGGGGTGGCCCGAAGCAACCGTGGCAAACGCGGCTGCGGAATCCGACCTCAGTGCCGTTATTTATGGTGCCGTCGAAGACGAGGGAATCGCCCGCGGCATTGCGGACGCCCTGGGCATCGCCGAGGTGCAACAATCGGATATGTACCCAGGTGCGCGTGTCACGGTTCTGATCGGTGCGGATTTCTTGTCCGCGGCCGAGTAGCGCCGGGCAGCGGACCTCGACGCTACAGAGATGAGGTCCCGATGATTCGTTCGATTTCTGGCCTGGCAACCGCCGGTCTTCTGGTTCTGGCATTGGCTGGTTGTGGCGCACCGAATCCTGCGGAAACCAGTGCCTCGCCCACCCCATCGGAAACGGCCACCCCGACTCCCGAACCCGTGGAATATGCGCCCTTGACAGGAGAAATCGTCGAGGTCGGCAGCCTGGCTCATGCGAGCATTGCGGCGAAGATTGACAATCACGAAGACGCACGACCACAAATCGGGTTGAATCAGGCGGACATCGTCTTCGAAGAATTGGTCGAGGGTGGACTCACGCGATACGTCGCAATCTGGCATTCCGAAATTCCGAAGCTATACGGGCCCATTCGATCGATTCGCCCCATGGACCCGGACATCGTGTCGCCGTTCGGCGGAATCATCACGTATTCCGGCGGTCAGCAGAAATTTGTCACCATGATGAAGGACACCGTGGTGCGCAACATCATTCACGGGTCGACCGGCACGGGCGATCTGATGTACCGCATCACCGACAAGATCGCGCCTCACAACGTGGTGGTCAAGGGCCAGCAGTTGATTGCCGAGAATACCGACCTGGCCGCGCCTCTGCCTGCGTTTAGTTTCGCGAGCAACTGGGCGACTGCCTCGACGGCGGGTACGGGAATTGTCTCGCCCGGATTCACCGTGCGCATTGGTGAGCCCTCGGTGCCGTCGTGGAAGTGGAGCGGCAAGAACATGGCCTGGGTTCGATTCCAAACGGGTGGTGCGCGCGACATGGATTCGGCGGGTGCGCAATTGCGCGCCACGAACGTGATCGTTCAGCGGGTCAAGGAAACGCACGAATACGGATATGTTCCCCGTGCCAATGTCGTGGGAACGGGCGACGCGTGGATCTTTACGGGCGGGAAATATCTGGAAGCCACATGGACAAAGACGGACCGCGCCTCGTACACCGTGTACACCGACAAGGCCACGGGTGAACCGATTCTTTTGGCCCCGGGAAACACGTGGATTGAATTGATGCCCAACGAGGGCAAGCTGACAATCCGCACGCCATAAGGAGTGCGAGATTTCAATTTGCACTCTCGGCATGAGAGTGCCAAAATCTAGTTAGCACTCTCAGACCGTGAGTGCCAAGTGTGAACCGTCCGGGAGGGACGCAAAATCATGGCAAAACTCATTGCATTCGACGAAGAGGCCCGTCGTGGCCTCGAACGCGGCCTCAACATTCTGGCTGACGCTGTCAAGGTAACCCTCGGTCCGCGTGGCCGCAACGTTGTCTTGGAGCGCAAGTGGGGCGCGCCCATCATCACCAACGATGGTGTCACCATCGCCAAGGAAATCGAGCTCGAGGACCCGTTCGAAAAGATCGGCGCCGAGCTCGTCAAGGAAGTTGCCAAGAAGACTGATGATGTTGCCGGTGACGGCACCACCACCTCGGTTGTTCTGGCTCAGGCAATCGTCAAGGAAGGTCTGCGTAACGTTGCCGCAGGTGCCGACCCCATCAGCCTTCGTCGTGGCATCGACAAGGCCGTTGCCGCACTGACCGCACAGCTCCTGGCCAACGCCAAGGAAATCGAGACCAAGGAAGAGATCGCCGCAACCGCATCGATTTCGGCCGCTGACCCCGAAATCGGCGCACTGATTGCCGAGGCAATCGACCGCGTGGGCAAGGAAGGCGTTGTCACCGTCGAAGAGTCGAACACCTTCGGCACCACGCTCGAAATCACCGAGGGTATGCGTTTCGACAAGGGCTTCCTGTCGGCATACTTCATCACCGACACTGAGCGCATGGAAGCGGTCTTCGAAAACCCCTACGTGCTGATCGTCAACTCGAAGGTCTCGTCGATCAAGGACCTCCTGCCCGTCATCGAGCAGGTTGCCCAGACCGGCAAGCAGCTGTTGATCCTCGCCGAGGACGTCGACGGCGACGCATTGACCACCCTGGTTGTCAACAAGATCCGTGGCATCTTCAAGTCGGCTGCCGTCAAGGCTCCCGGCTTCGGTGACCGCCGCAAGGCCATGCTGCAGGACATCGCCATCCTCACCGGTGGTACCGTCATCAGCGAAGAGCTGGGCATCAAGCTGGACGGCGTCACGCTGGACATGCTGGGTACCGCTCGCAAGATCGTGATTTCGAAGGACGAAACCACCATTGTTGAAGGTGGCGGAACTCCCGAGGCCGTTGCTGGTCGCGTGAACCAGATTCGTGCCGAGATCGAGAAGACCGATTCGGACTACGACCGTGAGAAGCTGCAGGAGCGCCTGGCCAAGCTGGCCGGTGGCGTTGCAGTCATCAAGGCCGGTGCCGCAACCGAGGTTGAACTGAAGGAACGCAAGCACCGCATCGAAGACGCC
Organism: Microbacteriaceae bacterium MWH-Ta3; assembly: GCA_003053925.1. GTDB lineage: Bacteria > Actinomycetota > Actinomycetes > Actinomycetales > Microbacteriaceae > MWH-TA3. The sequence goes on along the minus strand of QBKD01000001.1, from coordinate 411,422 downwards.
ATCCGCAACGCGAAGGCCGCTGTGGAAGAGGGCATCGTCCCCGGTGGTGGAGTTGCACTGATTCAGGCCGCCAAGGTTCTGGACACCCTCGACCTGGTGGGCGACGAAGCAACCGCAGCAAAGATCGTGCGCACCGCAATCGAGGCGCCCCTCAAGCAGATCGCACTCAACGCGGGTCACGAGCCCGGTGTTGTTGTCGATCGCGTCGCACACGCTCCTCTGGGACACGGCCTCAACGCCGCGACCGGCGAGTACGTCGACATGCTCGCCTCGGGCATCAGCGACCCCGTCAAGGTGACCCGCTCGGCTCTCATCAACGCCGCATCGATCGCAGGACTCTTCCTGACGACCGAGGCCGTCGTTGCCGACAAGCCCGAGCCCGTCTCGGCTGCACCCGCCGGTGACCCCACCGGTGGCATGGGCTTCTAGTCCACACCCGATTCACGGAAACGGGGGTAGCTTTCGCTACCCCCGTTTTCTATTGCCCCAGCAGTCGCAGGTTCATCGTTTCGGTTTCCACATAGTGGGCCTGGATGCGGGCAAGTGTGTCGCCGATGGCGCGCAAGCTGTCGTCCATGCGCAGGTGTGCGACATTCCATTCGTCCAGCAGTCCGCGAAACGCGACGGCCGCCGGACCCGACCACGAGGCATCCAGCCCCGCCAATTGTGACGTGAGGGTGTGGATGTCGGCGCTCACGCGGTCTATCGTGCCGTGAATGTTCTGTGCGGCCTGGGTCAGGGCGTCGCTATCGACGTGAAAACTGGTCATGCGGTTCCTCTCTCGTGTTCCGAGAGTAGGGCGCGAGTCAGAGCGTCACGGGCGTGCGCGTTCCCGTGGGGGATAACCTGCCCCACATGCCGGGCGGGGGATAACTACAGTTCGCCGGCGTCGACAATCTCGTATCCGTATCCCTGTTCGGTGAGGAATCGCTGGCGGTTCTGGGCAAAGTCCTGTTCCACGGTGTCGCGCGCGACTACGGTGTAGAACACCGCGCTGCGGGCATCCGACTTCGGGCGCAAAATTCGCCCCAGGCGCTGGGCTTCCTCTTGGCGTGAACCGAACGACCCCGAAATCTGGATGGCGACCGAGGCCTCGGGCAGGTCGATCGAGAAGTTCGCCACCTTACTGACAACCAGCACGCGAATGGTGCCCTCGCGGAACTGCTGGTACAGGGTTTCGCGTTCGTCCACCGGCGTTGCGCCCGTGATGGTGGGCAGATCAAGTGACAGCGCCACCTCGTCAATTTGGTCGAGGTACTGGGCAATCACGAGAATCTGGTCGTCGGGGTGCTGTGCAATCAGCTTGTGAATCACGGCCAGTTTGGCGGGGCTGGTCGCGGCGATGCGGAACTTGGATCGGTCGTCGCTCACCGAATAATCCATGCGCTCGTCGGGCTCCAGCGTCACGCGCACCTCGACGCATCGGGCGGGAGCAATGAAGCCCTGCGCCTCGATATCCTTCCACGGCGCATCGAATCGCTTCGGCCCGATCAGGCTGAAGACATCGCCCTCTTTGCCGTCCTCGCGCACCAGTGTGGCCGTCAGGCCCAACCGTCGGCGCGCCTGCAGATCGGCGGTCAACTTGAAGACGGGCGCAGGCAGCAGGTGCACCTCGTCGTAAATCACCAGGCCCCAGTCCAGGGCATCCAGCAGCGGAAGGTGCGCCAACACACCACCGCGCTTCGCGGTCAGAATGTTGTAGGTGGCGATGGTGACGGGCTTGATTTCCTTGCGCTCGCCCGAATATTCGCCCACCTCGTCTTCGGTCAGCGTGGTGCGCGCCAGAATTTCATCGCGCCATTGGCGGGCCGATACGGAGTTGGTCACCAGGATTAGCGTCGAGGTCTGAGCCTTCGCCAACGCGCCAATACCCACGACCGTCTTGCCCGCGCCACAGGGCAGCACGACAACGCCGGCACCCGAGGCGCTGAACAGGTCGACCGCCTGCTGCTGGTAATCGCGCATCACCCAGCCGGACTGCGCGTCCAGCGCCAACTCCAGAGGCTGGCCCGTGGTGAAGCCGGCGAAGTCCTCGGCCGGCCACCCAATGTTCAGAAGTTCTTGCTTGATCGTGCCGCGGGCCCACGCGCCAATGCGTACGGTCAGTTCCGATACGCGTTCACCAATGAATTCGGCGATGCGCTTGTTGCGCACAATTTCCACCAGAATCGCGGCGGTCTCGGCCGTCAGCAGCAGTCCTTCGGAATCGCGTTCGATGCGCACGCGGCCATACCGAGCCACCGTATCCACAATGTCGGTCGCCACCGAGGTGGGAATGGGAAACTTCGAATACTTTTCGAGCGTGGCCACCATCTCTTCGCCCGTGTGGCCCGCGGCGCGGGCGTTCCACAGGCCCAGGCGCGTAATGCGATAGGTGTGCATGTGTTCGGGGGCGCGCTCGAGTTCGGCGAACACCGCCAGTTCGTGCCGCGCATCCCGCGCATCGGGGTGCGCAACCTCCAGTAATACGGTCTTGTCACTCTGGACAATCAAAGGTCCGTTCATGGCTATCCCTCCACCGAGTTCAGGTTCGTAATTGCCGACAGCGGTACCGTGCGTTCCGCGTCGACCGCGGTATCCAGCGCGCGCACGCGCCCGTTCGCCACGCTGCGAGGTTCGACAATCATCACAGTTTCGCCCGCGGGCATTTGCACCGTGATTTGCACGCGAGTCTTCGCCTTCATCGCCACAATAAGCGCGCGCTCCAGGTGGCCCGCACCCAGTCCGGCAACCAGAAGCTGTTCCGATTCCGCGTCGGTGGTATCGGGCACCGGGGCCGTCACAATTCGAGGCAGCGGCGCGGGTTCCACCAGGTGATAGCCGGCATCGACCAGTAGCGATTCGAATCGGTCCTGGCGTGCCTCGAAGATAATGGCCGAGTCTTGTGCGCGCCGGCGGGTAATGCCCTCGAGGCGCGGGTCGGTCATCATGCTGTCGGCCAGTTCGACGGTAGAGCACTGCACGGTCACACCCGCCTGATCGGCGGTGACGGTAATGAATCGGCCGTGACGGTGCGCATCCGTGATGAACGATCGCACGGTGGCCGAGAGTGGCACGAGGGACATGGACTCAAGAAGTCCGATCACGCTGTCCGCGGTGTCGCCGTGCGCGAAGGCGTGGTGCAGGGCAATGGTGGTCAGGCGATATCGAGGCGCCAGCCCGTGTGCCTCGGAGGTCGCCACCCGGTCCAGTGCTCGCGCCGTATCGCTGGCCAAGGGGCCGGGCGCAATGATGCTGAGGTCGTCCAGCACATAAACTTGCGAACCCAGTTGCGGGAACGATTCGCGGGCAAGGGCCATAAACGGTTCGCGGTCGCCCGCCAGGAATGCGCGGCCCAGCGGCGTGACGCCGCCGTCGCGCAGTCCCAACGCATCGAACCATTGGCGGGCGCTGGCGGCGGCAATGGCACCGGCGCTGTCGGCGCGGGGGAATTGCCAGTCGAGGAACTCGTCGTCCAGGCGACCGTGGCGTGCGCAGGCCTCGCGCACGGAATGAGGAACATGGGTCACGACCACATCGACCAGCGCCGACCATAGCGCCGACACATCATTGCGTGCCGCAATTCCGAGTTCGGTGGCGCACAGTGCGCGGTGTGCGGCGCGCACGAATCCGGCACGGGCCGCCAGGTCGGCAACGGCACTAGCCTGCGAGACATCGACTGTCAGGCGCTCGGCCAATGCCACGCGCTCGGCGCGCAGCAGCGTGCCCGCAACGCCCGTCTTCACGGATTCGCGGGCTGTCAATTCGATCAGATCGCGCACGGCAATCACCGTGGCAATGATGTGGCCCGTGGGGTTGGCCGCGTCCATCGGCGCCACGGGTTCGGCCTCTGCGGGAATGCTCGGAAGCAGCGAATCGAGGGGCGGGTACGCCACCCCAGAATCGGAGCACAGACCGACGGCCTGCAGATTCGTGCGGGTGCCCTGGTCGGCGGCAAGCGCCTCGATGTCATCACGCGACAGCATGTCGGCCGCGCGCGCCAGGCTGGGTGCCGACAACAACAATTCGGCCAGATCGTACAAATCGGCAACGCGCACCGGTGTCGCCCCGCGCTCGCGTAACAGGTACGACAACTGGGGAACCGTCATACTGCCCATCAGAGAGGCAAACTCATGCGCAGTAGACATCCGTCCAGAATATCGCGCCAGGGCGAGTATCCTCAATGAAGTAGTGAAACACGAGGAGTGAACATGCCCATCGGCAAGGTTAAGTTCTTTGACGAGGACAAAGGTTTTGGTTTTATCCAGGGTGAAGACGGTCAGGAAGTATTCCTGCACGCGTCGGCGTTGCCCTCTGGCGTGACGGTTCAGCCCGGTTCGCGCGTGGAGTACGGCACGGTCGACGGCAAGCGTGGACCCCAGGCGCATTCGGTGAACGTGCTGGCCGAACCGCTGTCGGTTGTGCGCGCTCGTCGCAAGCCAGCCGACGACATGGCGTTGATTGTCGAAGACCTGGTCAAGTTGCTGGATAACGCCGGCAACGATTTGCGCGCCGGCCACTATCCCTCGGCCGCCCACGCACGTACCATTGCCGCGATGCTGCGCAAGGTCGCCGAAGCGTTCGATGCCTAAGTCGCTGGAAGACGTCTCGCGCGAGGCCCTCGTTGGTCTTGCCCCCGCCGGTTCGGTGGGCGAAGTCACGTCGATCGATGCCACCGACGAGGTCGTGACCTACCGTTTTGCCTCGTCCGTCGAGGGATACACCGGCTGGGAGTGGGCCGTCAGCCTGGCGACCATCGATGGTGATGTCACGGTTCTGGAAACCGAGCTTGTCGCTGGAGCCGACAGCCTGCTGTCACCCGACTGGGTGCCGTGGTCCGAGCGCCTCAAGGAATACCGCGCGTCTCTTGCCGCCGGCGAGGCCGCCGAGGTCGATGTCGATGCCGCACAAGAAGCACTCGACGCCGTACTGGAAACGCACCTTGATGTCACGCTGGGCGACGACGATGCCGCAGACGACGATTCTGACGACGACGACTCGGACGACGAGTCAGACGATGACGACGACGATGACGAGTCGGATGACGATGACGATGATCTCGATCTGACCGACGTCGTGGAATCACGCTATGACGACACCGACGTGTTCGATGGCGTGGACGAAGCCGGAAGCGTCGATGACGACCTGGACGACGAGTACCGGGTTGTTGACGACGAAGATGAAGACGACGACGATTCCGACGACGAACTCTCGGACGACCGCCACTAAATTGCAGGTTTACGCCGAAGGGGCCCGAACATTATGTTCGAGCCCCTTCGGCAGTTAACGGTCGGTGCGTATTAGATGTGTGCGATGGCGTCGTCAATCGAGGCCAACAGTCGACGCACATCTGTGGGTTCGATTGCCGTGAACGTGGCCACGCGCAACTGGTTGCGGCCCAGCTTGCGGTACGGGTCGATGTCCACAACACCGTTCGCACGCAGAAGGGCGGCGACGGCGGCGGCATCGACGGTCTCGTCGAAATCGATGGTGGCAACAACCTGCGAACGGTGGTCGGGGTTCGCCACGAACGGCGAGGCATTGGGGTGCGCCTCGGCCCATGCATAGATGAGGTCCGAACTTTCCTTCGTGCGCGCACCGGCCCACGCCAGTCCACCCGATTCCCGCATCCACTGAATCTGCGCGTCCATCAGTAACAGCGTCGCGACCGCGGGCGTGTTCAAAGTCTGGTCCAGGCGCGAGTTCTCGATCGCGATGTTCAACGACAGGAATTCGGGGATGTAGCGGTCCGACTCGGCAATGCGGTTCACGCGCTCGATTGCGGCGGGCGACATGATGGCGAACCACAAACCACCATCGCTGGCGAAGTTCTTTTGGGGCGCGAAGTAATAGACATCGGTTTCGGTGATATCGATATCCACGCCACCAGCTGCGCTGGTCGCGTCTACCACCGACAGCGCGCCTGCAGGGCCCTGGCGCGTCACGCCGGCCATGGCTCCGGTCGAGGTTTCGTTGTGAGGCCACGCGAACACGTCGGCCTCTTCGGTGCCGTCGAACGCCGAAACCGTGCCGGGTTCTCCCACGCGCACGAAGGGCTTCTGCAGCCACGGTGCCGAGGCGGCCTTGACAAACTTTGCGCCGAATTCACCGAAGGCCAGGTGTGCGCTGCGGTTCTCGATCAGCGAAAACGCTGCGGCATCCCAGAACGCCGTCGATCCACCGTTGCCCAGAATCACTTCGTAACCGGCCGGCAGACGATACAAATCCGCGAGGCCCTCCCGCACCCGCGCCACCAGCGCGCGAATCGGCTTCTGTCGGTGCGAGGTTCCCAGAAGGTCGGCGTGGCGCATAAGGTAGTCCACCTGTTCGGGGCGAACCTTGGACGGTCCGCAGCCAAAGCGGCCATCAAGGGGCAAAAGGTCGGTGGGGATGCGGTAGCCGGTCATGCGTCAATTCTAGGCAACTGCCCGTTGGCCCCAATCCCGATTAGGCTGTCCTTACCGCGAAAGGAGCACCGTGACCGATCTCATCGACACCATCGAGATGTACCTGCGCACCATCATCGACCTCGAAGAAGAAGGCATTGTGCCCATGCGCGCCCGCATCAGCGAGCGTTTGGGCCACAGTGGTCCCACGGTGTCGCAGACGGTGTCACGCATGGAACGCGACGGCTTGGTGCGGTTGGACGACGAGCGTCACCTGCAACTGACTGACCTGGGCCGCGACAAGGCCGTGTCCGTGTTGCGCAAGCACCGCCTCGCAGAGGTCCTCTTGGTGAACTTCCTGGGCCTCGACCCCGACCTGGTTCACGACGAGGCCTGCCGCTGGGAACACGTGATGTCGGTTGACGTCGAGCGCCGTATCTTCGAAACCTTGGGTCGCCCCACGCATTCACCGTTCGGAGGCCCCATCCCCGGCCTCGAAAAACTGGGCGGCGAAACGGCGGGCACGTTCCTTGAGGGTGTTCAACCACTGAGCGCCACCCTCGGTGCCAATGTCATGGTGGATCGTTTGGGTGAACCGATCCAGATGGATCACGACCTGTTCCGCCTGGTCGTGCAAGCGGGAATTTTGCCCGGCTCGACCGTTCATGCCACCGCCGAAAACGGTGAAATCCGCGTGCTGGTCGATGGCGTTCCCGCGTTGAACATCGACACCGATGTGGCCAACCACATCTATGTAAAACCCCTGAATTCCTAGCAGTTGTGGCTAAGGGGTGCCGCAAATCCCAGATATCGGGTAAACTGGCACAGTTCCGAAGAGCAAACCAGCCCACCGGAACAGCCGAGATGTCGTCCCAACGCCCATCGCACCTCGGTTCACAAAACCAAATCGATGGGAAGGGTGAAGCGCCCCGGACGCAGGAGGAATACTCTTGGCAAACGCTTTTTACCGGTTCGGACGACGAGCAATGACAACGTTGCTTCGTCAGATTCGCACCATCAGCCACTCAGTAGGACAGGGTTTCAGTGCCTTCGGTCGCGCCCTCACCTTTAAGCACAACGACGGCACGCGCCGCGTACTCGTCGTCACCATCACCTCGGCATTCGTTGCTGCTTTTGCGCTGCCCGGGTATGCCTTTGTCGACGTGAATACTGCCGTCGAGACTCAGGGCCAACAGCTGGTGACTGCCGCTGGCGCCGACGCAACCGTCGAACTCTCGAACTTCAAGATCACCTCGGCTGCGGCTCTAGCCCGCCAGGGAATCAACATTTCGTACCCCTCGTACAGCGGCCCTTCGGTCAACGACTTCCTGAAGAACCCGCCCTACCCCGACTTCAGCCTGGACAAGGTGGTGTCGGTGGCGCAGAAATACCTGGGAACCCCGTATCGCTTCGGTGGTGCCTCGCCCGCAGGATTCGACTGCTCGGGCTACGTGCAGTTTGTCTACGCGCAATTTGGTGTGGCCCTGCCGCACTCGGTATCCGGTCAGGCTGCTCTGGGCAAGCCCATCGCGTTGGCCGATGCTCGTCCCGGCGACCTTGTGATCATGCCCGGACACAACGGCTTCTACATGGGTAACGGTCAAATCATGGACGCGCCGTTGGCCGGTGGCGTCATTAGCATCCGATCCATTTGGACCACGAATTTCTACATCGTGCGCCTCGGAATCTAACCCACACGACACGCGCCGTTCATTGCGTTTTCACACAACGCGGGTAACCTAAGGCTGTGACGAACATTCGTCGAACCGAGAGGTTCGTAGAGGCAGCCCACACCACCTCATCCCGAGGCGGCGAGTGGGTCGCGCTGATACGGCCCAGCAGCACAGCACACAGTCGCTGTGAACAACTACGGCATCGCCCCTAGGGCGGTGCCTTTTTTGTTGTCTCGATTCGGCGGACTGCGCACACCCCGACAGCCCACAGTCCATGCGGGCACTAAGGAGAGACAATGCGGACACTGATACTCAACGCTGGATATGAACCCCTCGCGGTCGTGTCCGATCGACGCGCACTCATCCTCGTGATGGCCGGCAAGGCTTCGGTGCTGGCCGGTGTCGCGGGCCACCCCGTCTTCGGAATCGGTGGCATGTGGGAGCGCCCGTCGGTGATCATTCTGGCGCGATACGTGCGAGTGCCCATGGCCAGCGGTGTCCCGCTGACGAGGCGCGGCGTGCTGCGTCGCGATGGCCACCGGTGCGCCTACTGCGGCAAGAGTGCCAACACCGTCGACCACGTGCAACCCAAGTCACGCGGCGGAGCCGACAGCTGGGACAACCTCGTGGCCGCGTGTGTGACCTGCAACAACAAGAAGGCTGACAAGACGCTGCGCGAAATGGGCTGGGAGCTGCCCTTCGCGCCGCGCCAACCCCACGGCACTGCCTGGATGGTCCGCGGCATGGAGCGCCCCGTTCCGCAGTGGAGCGACTATTTGGCGGCCTAAGCGGTCCCACGGCTGGCCAAGTCCTCGCGAAAAATTACAACGAACCGCAGTGAAACCTGCGAAACGGGGGTGCGACCCTCGTTGGTTGTAATTTTTCGCGCTTGGGATGCTGGCGGTGCTGGAGATGCTGGCGGTGCTGGAGGTGCGGGCGGTGCAGGCGGGGTGCGGATGGGCGTGCATTGGTTGTAAAAATTGGTAGTGTGCGGCGCGCGATGCGCCGCACCTCCTTATCCTGACGATCTCCATCTGCCCTAATGGTCGCGAAAAACGTCAACCAACTGCGGTGAAGGGTCCGCGGCCGGCCAAATCCTCGCGAAAAACGTCAACCAACTGCGGTGAAGGGTCCGCGGCCGGCCAAACCCTCGCGAAAAATTACAACGTTTCGCAGCGAAACGTTCCTAACGGGGGTTTCGCACACTTTGGTTGTAATTTTTCGTGCGGTGGTGCTGGTGTTGCGGTGAGGTGGGGCTGGTGTGCTGCGGGGTGCTCGGGTGTTGGTGGGCGGGGCATTGGCCGGCGGGGTGCGGATTGGTACGCATCGGTTGTAAAAATTGGTGGTGTGCGGCGCGCGATGCGCCGCACCGCATTGTTCCTGCGGTCCGCGTGGTTGAATGGGGTGGCCGGCCTCTGTAGCTCAATGGAAGAGCAGTTCCGTCCTAAGGAAAGGGTTGGGGGTTCGAGTCCCTCCAGGGGCACCCATGCGGGGTCAATCCCCAGAGGGTGCGGTCGCGCCTCCGTGTCATCGTGCGGTGTTCGGGTTAGCCTTGAGGAGTGTGGGGCTTCAGCAAATCCGGTAGCAGCGACGACGACCAAGGTCGTGTCGTTCCCGATGCGACGGACCCCGTCAACATTTCGACGGGAAACATCGACAACCCCGCGATCGATGTGTCCGAGCCGGTGCGCGACGAGTGGCGCGAGCAGTTAGCGCACTTGGGCGGGCCGAACCCGCTTCTGCACTTCCCGCGCGACACCGCGATCGAGTTCAGTGTGGGACATCCCGGCGGGTTGGCGCAGCTGTTCTCGGGTTCGCCCACGCTGCTGCGCACGTTGGTACGTGACGACCTCGCCCTGCAACGCGCCCGCCACAATGCGATTCGCATCAACGACAAGGGCATCGAACTGCAGGCCTCTCGAGGCATCGACTCGGTGTTCCTCGCGGTCGGCCTCGTCACCTGGACCACCGACGACACCTTCTATTGCGCGCCCATGCTAGTGCGCCCCGTGCGACTTCGGCGCCGCGCCGACGACATCGAGATCACGCTGCAGGGCGGCCTACGCCTGAATCCCGCGCTGGCCCGTGAACTGTACGCACAGTTTGGAATCGGACTGGATGAGCGCGCGTTCGTGGCGCTGACCGACGACAACGGATCGTTCCGCCCCAATGGTGCGCTGGACCGTTTGCAGGGCCTCATTGCGCACATTCCTGGCGCAAACGTGGTGCCGGCGCTCGCTATTGCAAACCTCTCCGATGTGGCCGCCGACATGGTGGGTGCGGCAACGCACCTGAACCACCCGATCCTGGATGCCCTGTCCGGCAACGGAAACGCCGTCTCGATTGTGTCCGAAAGCCACGCGGCAATCGACCCGGGCGATGTCGATACGCGTTCGTTGAACACCGACACCCTGGTTCTAGATGCCGACACCGAACAAGAGTTGATTGTGGCGCACATTGTGGCCGGCAACTCGATCGTGGTGGGCACGCCGTCCGGTTCGGGTGCAACGCAGACCATCGTGAATTCGGTGGCGGAATTGGTGCGCACCGGCAAGAGCGTGTTGATTGTGGGGTCGCGGCGGTCGCGCCTCGATTCCATTCGTCGTCGTTTGCGGGGGCTGGGCCTGGATGGCTTGGCCGTTACTCCGCGTAATTTGCGGGCCGATCTGATTCGCGCGATCTCGCGTAACGAATCTGCCGTTGCACCCCATTCGGCCGATGTCGATGCGGCGCTGACCCGCATGCGCACCATTCTGCGGGATTATCGAGGCGCGCTGGCGCAGGTGGATTCGCGCGTGGGCGTGAGCGTGCTGGACGCCATTCGTGAACTGTCGGCGTTGGCCACCGAAGGCGGCCCCGCCACCAATGTGAGCCTGCCGGCCGATGCCGTCGTGGCGCTGGCTGGGCGCCTTGATGTTGCGGCCGACACCTTGAATACCGCGGCCAGCCTGGGCGAGTTCCGTTACGGTCCCAACGATTCGCCGTGGTACACCGCCCGGTTCGAGTCGGGCGATGACGCCGCGGTAGCGCACCAGTGTGCACGCACCTTGCACGACGGTTCGTTGGGTCGACTGATTGCCCAGGCCGGCGAGGTACTGGGGCAGTCGTCGCTGGGTATCTCGAATACGGTTGCGGGCATTGCCGAACGCGAGGCGCTTCTGGAGGGAATCCGCGATACTCTCGACAGCTTCAGCCCGGAAATCTTTGACCGACCGCTGGACGACCTCGTGGCCGCCCACGCCGCCGACCAGCGTCACAGCGGTATCCCCGCCATTCACCGCCGCCGGCTGAAGAAACTGGCCAAGGAATTTGTGCGGCCCGGCGCCCACGTCGAGGACATGTTTGCCGCTCTCGAGCGCGCTCATCACCAGCGCACCGAATGGGAAGCGCGCGTTCCCACCGGCGAGCGCCCGTCCGTGCCTGCGGGCATCACCGAACTGTCGGCCGCGCTCGATTCCGTCGACCGCAACCTCGCCGTTCTCGACAGCGCGCTGGGCCGCGACCTGCGTACCCTGCCGCTCTCGGAACTTTCCGATCTGGTCGCCGAGCTGGCAAAGGACTCCGAGGTTCTCAACACGCTGCACGAACGATCCGAGGTCTCGAAGCTTCTGCGCGAGTGGGGCCTGGGCGACCTACTGGCGGATCTGGCCGACCGCCACATCGAGGATTCGCACGTTCGCGCGGAACTCGAATTGGCGTGGTGGCGCGGTGTTCTGGAAATGCTCATCGCCGATCGTCACCAGCTCTTGGGCGCCGATGCCCGCATTCTTGACCGCCTTGAAAACGACTTCCGCATGGTGGATGCCGCGCACATTGCGGCCAACGCCCAGCGCATTGCCCGTGCGTTGGCCGATGCCTGGCGTATCGCGATTGTCGATTTCGCCGACGAGGCCGGCCAGTTGCGCGCCATGCTCAAGGACGGCCAGGTGACCTCGCGCATGCTCGCGTCGCGTGCCCCGAACCTCGCACGAATTTTGGCACCGGTCTGGGCCATCTCGCCCTACGACATTGCGGCGCTGGATCCCGCGCAGCGGTTCGACGCCGTGGTGCTGGTGGATGCGGGTGCAATTACGGTGGCCGAGGCAGCACCCTCGATTGCGCGCGGCACCCAGATTGTGGCCTTCGGTGATCCGATTACCGACCACCCCATCGCGTTTAGCCTGACCCCGCACGACGAGGCCGATCGCACGCTGGGCGCCATCTCGATTCTCTCGCGACTGGCCGACTACCTTCCCACCCACGCACTGACTCAGTCGTATCGCGCGCTGGGAACCGACCTGGCCGACAGCATCAACCGCCACCTGTATTCGGGCGGCGTGACGGGCTGGACACTGGCTGCAAGCGCACTGGGCGCGGTGGGCTTGGTAATTGAAAACGTCGCGGGAACGGCCATGCCGGACGACGATTCGGGGCGCATCGAGGGCACCGAGGCCGAAGTCATTTCGGTGGTGCGCCGAGTCCTGGATCACGCACGCAATCACGCGAGCGAGAGCCTCATGGTGATTAGCCCGTCGGCGGTGCACGTGTCGCGTATTCAGGATGCGCTCTTGGCGGCGATTCCGGTGAACCGCGAGTTGCAGGACTTCTTGGCCGACCCGGCACTGGATCCGTTCGTTGTTCTCACGCTGGATCAGGCGTCGGCGGTCACGCGCGATCGCGTGATTTTCTCGGTGGGCTATGGTCGCACCCCGCACGGCCGAATTTTGTCTGATCTGGGTCCGCTGTCCACCGTCGATGGTGAACGTCTGGTGGCGGTCGCGGTCACGCGCGCCCACACGCACTTGCGCATTATTACCAGCCTGACCGCCGAGGATCTGCAGATAGATCGCATGGCTCCTGGCCCGCGCATGCTGGGTCGATTCATCGAGGACACGCTGTCGTTTACGCCGGAACCGGCGGAACGCAATGCACTGTTGGCCGATCTGGCGCGCCGACTGGAATCGCGCGGCCTGCGTATCTTGCCGGCCACGCACGATATTCCGCTGGCCGTTGTGGCGGGCGAAACGCCGGTCGCCATCGATATTGACGACGTGCTCATGGCCCAATCGTTGCGCACGGGCATTCGCACCCGTCCGTTGACCCTCACGCGTTTCGGCTGGACCTATGTGCGCGTACACGCACTGGAGCTGTTCATGGACCCCGATGGCGTAGCCGATCGAATCGTGGCAACCGTAGATGTCAACGCCACAGCCTCCTAAGCCTGCGAAGAAGCGCCGCCGCGCCTCGACGCCGCCCCCGCCGGGCAGTGATCCGAAGCCTGCGCCTGAACCCGAGCGCCACACGCTGACGGAAAACGACGACCGACTGAAAGCCGAGAAACCGCCGCACTATTAGGGAATTGGCATGGGCACCCGTCCCGCCGCCCAGCCCCTAACAGCCAATGCCTATCGGCCCGTCGCGATAAACCGTTCGCTCGTCACCACGTGGGTGGCGGGGATGTCGTGGGATTCCACGGGAATGTCGGGGCGAACCTCGTCGTCGAACACCACGGCAACAATGGGGGTTCCCGCGGCAACGGTGGCCAAATAGCGGTCGTAATAGCCCTTGCCCCAGCCCAGGCGGTTGCCGCGCGAATCGACGGCGGCGGCGGGAATGAACACGAGGTCGGGCACGGAGGCCGATCCGGCCCCGGCGTCCAGAGCGCCCTGCGGAATCGGCATGCCCTCGGCATCGGTGGCGGGGTGGGCAAGGGATTCCAGGTCCAATTCGTGCCAGGTCATGGCGCCCTCGCCGTGCGATACGGGCACAATCACGCGGGTTCCGAGTGTCAGCAGCCGGTGCAGGAATGCGCCCAGCGGTGGTTCGGTGGGCAACGGCAGAAACGCCGCGACGACCTCGCCACCCAATTCATCGAACGCGTGGTCGAGGGTCACAAGGAACCGGTCGGCCAGAAGCTCGAGGTCGGCAGCGCTGCGGGCCGAGCGGCTGCGGCGAACCTCGTATCGAATCGCGCGCTTCGCCTCGGGTGTGCTCATGCGTTCAGTCTAAACAGCGGCCGACACGATACTCTGGGAACCATGACCAAGCGACTGACCAAGGCGGTTATCCCCGCCGCAGGCCTGGGAACTCGATTCCTTCCCGCTACGAAGGCGATGCCGAAGGAAATGCTTCCCGTTGTGGACAAGCCCGCCATTCAATATGTGGTGGAAGAGGCCGTGCGTGCGGGCCTGACCGACGTTCTGATGATCACGGGCCGCAACAAGTCGGCGCTGGAAAACCACTTCGACCAGGTGCCGGAATTGCAGCAGATTTTGGAAGAAAAGGGCGATCAGAAGCGCCTCGAGGCCGTTGAATTTTCCAGCGAATTGGCCGACATGCACTACGTGCGCCAGGGCGATCCGCGCGGTTTGGGCCACGCCGTTCTGCGCTCGAAGTTGCACGTGGGTAACAACCCCTTTGCGGTGCTGCTGGGCGACGACATCATTGACGACCGCGATGTGCTTCTGGACACGATGATTGCCGCGCACGGAAAGTACGGCGCCACCATCATCGCGCTCATGGAAGTTCCCCGCGAAATGACCGATCACTACGGTATTGCCACGGTCGAGGCCACGGCCGACGACGGCATTGTGAAGGTGCTTGACCTGGTGGAAAAGCCCGATCCCGCGGATGCGCCCTCGACCCTCGCCGTGATTGGCCGATACGTTTTGCAGCCCGGCGTTTTCAATGTGCTCGAGGTCACCGAAGCCGGCAAGGGTGGCGAAATTCAGCTGACCGATGCCCTGCGCCGCATGGCGATCGAAGAGATTGACGGCGGTGTGTACGGCGTGATTTTCCGTGGCCGCCGCTACGACACCGGCGACAAGCTGGGATACATCAAGGCCATTGTCAGCCTGGCGTTGGCGCGTCCCGAGCTGCGTGCGGAACTGCACGAGTGGCTCGAGGACCCCGCCAACCGCACCGCCTAATGCTGGGCGTTCACCTCGAGTACGGTGACATTGTGGTGCGCACCGTGCGCCTGAGCGATGCGGCACAACTGGACCGCCTACTGCGCGATAACCGCGCGTGGCTGCAGAAGTGGGAAGCCACTCTGCCCGGCACCAGCGGTTTGCCGCGTACCCGCGATGTCATTCGCACGCTGCGGTCCATGGCGCGTGACAACCAAGTGGTGCCCTGCGTGATTGTGGTGGATAGCGTGCTGGTGGGACAGATCACACTGTCGGGTATGTCTTACGGATCGCTGGCATCGGGTGCCATTGGCTACTGGGTGTCGCAGGATGTTGCGGGCCGGGGGATTGCCCCCACGGCCGTGGCCATGCTGACCGATTGGAGTTTCACCAGCGGCTCGTTGCATCGTGTGGAAATCGCGATTCGGCCCGAGAACGCGGCATCGCTGCGCGTCGTTCAAAAGCTGGGGTTCCGATACGAGGGCCTGCGCCGCCGTTACATCCACATTGATGGCGACTGGCGCGACCACTTCACCTTTGCGGTCACCTACGACGAGTCGGTCAGTGGCGTGCTGAATAAGTTTCTGCGGGGCCGTGTGAACGAACGCAACGCCGATATTCCCGAGGTGGATCGCGTTGCCGCACGCACTCCGCTGCGCCTCAACTAATCCTGCAATCGAGGCCGAGTCCGCCGTTCTGGCCCGCGAATAACGACACACCGCGCCAGTTAACGAACGGTTAAGCGCGCGCCAGTTACCGTACTAATTATGAACATGGGCGGAATGGGAACGACGATTACCTTCGTTCTTGCCGGCATCCTGTGGTTCGTCTACTTCATTCCCTCGATTCGCCGCAAGCGCGAATACGAGGCCACCGAACGCAACGCCACGCGTCTGGCTCAGACCATGCGCGTGCTGTCACAAACCATGGAGACGCCGCCCGAGGTGATCGCCGATGTCACCGCCCGCGAGGTGCGCGCCCGCCAACGCGAGTTGCAGCGTATCGAACGTGAACGCGAGTGGCGTGTCCGTAGCGAGGTGCGAGGCTACGACGTGGCCATTGCCGAGCGTCGTCGGCGCACCAAGTTAATGTGCACCGTGCTGGGCCTGGCATCTGTTATCGCCGGTGTCGCTTCGGCAGTGACCGGACTATGGGTTGCGGTGGCCGCGGCTGCCGCATTCCTCGCCGTTGCCGCAACCGGCCTAGTGGCGCTAAATCGAACCCAACACCTGGAATCCGCACCGATTGCCCGCCGAGGTTCCGATTGGGCAACGTTTGCAGAAGAAACCGGGCGCTGGACGCCCAACCGCATGCCGGCTGTTCGATCAGCCGCCGAGCGCCAGCCCGCGGGTGCCGGAATTGTAATCACCCCCGAAACCGAGGCCGAGATCGCGGCGAAGGCCCGTGCGGCCCGTGTCGCGGCGCAACAGGCGGCAGCCCAGGCGGCGGCAGAGGCCGCGGAACAGGTGCGCCCCGCTGTGGCTGCGGTTGATCCTCGATTCGCGGCAATGGGCATGGTGAGTGAAAACACCGCGATCACCGAGGGCGTGGCCGTGCTGGATATCGCCGCCGCGCTGCGCGCACGTCGTTCGTCGTAACCGCCACCACACCAAAGGACTCCCATGCGCATTGCACTGGCCAGCGACCACGCCGGTCGATCGCTGAAATTGGATATCGCCGCCCAGCTGGTGGCGGCGGGCCACGAGGTGGTGGATTTCGGAACCGATACCGACGATGCCGCGGATCTGCCCGATTACGTGTATCCGGCCGCGCTGGCGGTATCGGCGGGCGAGGTAGACCGCGGAATCTTCGTGGATGGCGTGGGCTACGGCAGCGCGATGATTGCGAACAAGGTTCCCGGTGTGTTTGCCGCCGTCTGCCAGGATTCCTTCTGCGCCGAACTGGCCCGATCGCATTCCGACACCAACGTGCTGTGCCTGGGCGGCAAGATTATTGGTTCGGCCCTGGCCCTCGACATTGTGCGGGTCTGGATGACCACCGACTGGCTGGGCGCCGACGAACCCAAGTATGCGCGCCGCGTGCAGAAGGTGGTCGACATCGACCGCCGCCACGTCAGCTAGTCTGCCGACAATCGTCAACGCGATTCCCGCCGCTACCGTTCGGGAATGCTCGACAGCAGCGCGGTGATTCCCGCGTTATCCAGCGCTGCCTTGTAACAGGCGTTGGCCGCCACCATGTCCCCCAGGCGCTCGTGCAGTTCGCCCATATCGCGCCACACCTTCGCCGTGGATCGGGTGGCTGCGAAGTCGTTCAACAGCGCACCGGCCCGCAGCAACGAATCCAACGCCGATTCGTTGTCCGACAGTGCCAGATATGCACGCGCCAAATCGATGTGCAAAGGAGCGGTCTCGGCATCGGGGTGTGCCTGAATCAGGGCGTTGGCCACCGATATTTCGGTGAAGGCCGCAACTGGTTGTTCAGAAAGGGCATGCAACAGCGCCAGCACACAGTGGGCCTCAATGGCGGGTTGCACGGCGGGGCGATCCTCGAATGCTGCCACAGCCCGAGCTTGGCCGGGGGCCATTTCGCGATAACGCGTATCACCGCGTTGCAGGCGAATACGGTTTACAAATGTTTCGGTGGCCGCCCACGCGTGGGGCGATCCGGTGGCGTGTGCGGCGTCGCGGGCGCGTTCGGCGTGGTGCTGCGCGCGGGGCAGATCGCCCAGAGCAAAGGCGGCATCGGCGCACCCCCATTGCGCGTGAATCAGCTCGGCGGGTTCCAGGCCTTCCGCGGAATCCAGATCGTCAATCGAGGCGCGCGCCAACGTGTCGTGCCCGGTTTCGGCATAGGCACACGCCAGCATGGCGTGAAATTCCACAAACGGGGCGGGCAACTGGCGCAGCGCGGCGGCGTGTACGCGCAGGGTGTCGGTTGCGACTCGGATGCTGGATTCGTAATCGGAATGGGCGTTGTGCAGGCGAATCACCGACAATGCGATTCGAATGTGCAGTTCGGCGGGGGACACGGGTTCGTCCAGCAACGCCTGATAAATGGCCAGGGCCTTGGCGATGTTGCCGCCAATTTCGTCCAGCAGGGCGCCGATGAACTGGCGCTCGGTGGAATCGGGGTGCAGGCCCAACATGTGGGTGTGGGCCGCCACCAGGTCGTTGCGGCGCACGGCCGCAAGAGCTTCGTTCACCACCGAATCGGTGATGTGCAGGTCGTTCCCAGAGTCCATGGCTTAGGGCATCGAGGGGTCGAAAACCAGCGGCACAACTTCCAGCGTGGAATGAATTCCCAGCCGGTCCAGTGCCTGCTTCAGGCACGAGGCCGCGGCCACCGTATCGCCCGCGCGTTCGTAGAGGTCGGCCATGGTGCGCCAGGCGATGGCTGAGGTGCGCGTGTGCGGGGAATCATCCAGCATCTGGGTGGCGCGCGTGAGGGCATCCAGGGCCGATGCCGTGTCGTTCAGGGCCAGATACACGCGCGCCAGTTCCACGTGCATGTCGCCCGATTCAATTCCGGGGTGCCGGGCAATGTGTTCGGTGATGCCGAAGAGTTCGGCTTGGGCGCTGGTGGGGTCTTGCGCCAGCGCGTACAGCAGGGCCAGGTTCAGGCGGGCCTGGCGTTCCTCGTGTGCACTGTGCAGTTCGTGAAGCGTGTGCAGTGCCTCGTATTGCTGGACGATCATTGCGGCGTATTCGCGCGTGCCACGGTTCAGCGCGATGGTCACGAGGTTGGTGGTGTTGGCCGCCCACTTGTGTGGATGCGTGCGGCGGTCCACAAGCCGCAGCATTTCGGTGGTGTGGTGCTCGGCCTGCGCCCAGTCGCCCACCGTGCGATATGCATCGGCCGCGCCCCAGTGTTTGTTCAAGGTGTCTTCGGCATCGGCGGGCTTCAAACCCGCCAGGGTGTGCAGCGCGGCGGTGGCGCGTGACAGCTGGTTTGTTTCGGCAAAGACGTTGGCCATCATGGCCCACAGTTCAATGTGCATCGAGGGGAAGTGGTGCAAAACCTCGGAATAGCGGTCCACGATGTCGTCGAAAATGGTCACGGCCCGCAGGTATTCGGTGCGGCCGCACAGCGCACGAATCGCGCCAATCGCCACGCGTACATGGAATTCGATGGGGGCCGGTGTCGATTCCAGCACCTCTAGGTACAACGCCACCGCACGATCCAGGTTGCCTTCGTGTTCATCGGCCAATGCCAGCAGGTGAAGCGTCTCGTTCGAATCCTCGGGCAGGCGGCCCAGGAATTCTTGCCACTGGGGAATCTCGTTGCGGCGGTACGCAATGAACGCCATCTGGTAGTCCACATTGGTGATGTACAGCCCGGGCGATTCCGTGGTGGGCAGGCCCAGTCGGGCGCGTAGCGCGGTTTCGATGCGTGGGCTGGGGTTGCGCTTGCCCGATTCAACCAGGCTCAAATAGCTGTACGAACAGATGCTGTGCGCCACGTCGTCGAGGGTGAGGCCCCGCCTCAGCCGTTCGGATTTCAGTTCCGCCCCAATGTGGGGCGTGGTGCTCGACATGGCTCCAGAATATGCGCCGTTTGACAAATTTGACAAACTGCTAGATGCTCAGAATCGGCCACCCTGGCCTAACGAAAGGACCCCTCATGAAGAAGATCATTGCCGTCACTCTGTTGACCGTCACCCTTGCTGCAACCGGCGTCACCGCCGCATCGGCCGACACCGTGACCATCACCCCCTTCGGGTGCTGCCTGCCTCGCTAGTTCGAGCAGTCAGAGGGGCGGCGCACTTCGGTGGGCCGCCCCTCTCGTTTGCCGTGCGAGGTCAATGCGCCAATGCATGTGATGGGATTTATTCGCCTACAGGCTCCTACGTCGATAGTCTGGGGAGTGATAAAACGCACCGGAGGAAACGGAGATTCGCGTGACGCTGGACAACGAGGAAGCAGTCAGAAGCGCTCTCGGAATCAATTCTTTCCGTGAATTATCGAAAGACAAGATGTTGGCTTTTGCCGCATCTATGCCGGACATGGCGAAAGAAGTCCGGATGAAGTTAATTGATCAGATTCCGGGATTCCAGAAATTTGCCCTCGATGCGGTTTCTGCAGTCGAGCGCGTGTTCACGGAAACAATGTCTAACGAAGATAAGCGCAGCGAGCGAATTCACGAGTCACTTGCGGACGTTCGTGAGGCCATCACGTCGCAATTGCAGCGTGACGATATCAGCGAGGAACATGCGGCGTTCCTGACAGCAAAACTCATGGAAACCGCAATGGTTGAAATTGACAGTCAGAACGACGGTCGAGAGCACGAGGCACATCAAGCGGGGGAGACACGAAAAGCCGCAGTTGCCCTTGCCGGCATTGGCCTGATTGCCGCAATTGTCCTGGCGGGCGGCAAAGTTGCCTTAGGCAGGAATTCATCCGCGTAGCCCCAATCGCGCAGCGAGGCATTTGCCACTCGGGGTAATACTGAATCTGCTGTGTGTACAGAGTTTGTGGTGGACCTAAGGGGATTCGAACCCCTGACCTCCTCATTGCGAACGAGGCGCGCTACCAACTGCGCCATAGGCCCTTACGTGTTCAGAATATCAGGTGCGCGCCTCGGGGAAAATGTGTCCGAGGCGCGCAGCCCTGACTAGAACCGCGAACGAATCGCCCACAGATCGGGGAAAACCGGGTGGAACAGGGTGGACGACAGATAGCCCACGCCCGAGGATCCGCCGGTTCCCATCTTGCGGCCGATGGTGCGCTCCACCATCTTCACGTGGCGGTAGCGCCATTCCTGCAGGCCCTCGTCGATATCCACGAGGGATTCGCAGATCAGGCCGGCCTCGGCGTCGGTGCGGTGGACTGTCAGCAGGACATCCTGCACCGCCTCGTCGCCGGCATAGGGGGTGCTGACATCGCGGGTCATGACCGATTCGGGCATGGCGTGGCCGCGGGTCACGAGGTAGCGCAGGGCGGAATCCCACAGTGATGGCCGGGCCATCGCCGATTCCACACGCGCACGTGCGGGCGAACCCGCCACGAGGTGCTCGCTCATGCCCATTCCGGTTCCGGCGGCGGCACCCGCGCCGGCGTGGTCGCGGCGCCCCAGCACGGCCTCGAGTTCACGGAACTGTGCCGACTGGAAGCCGCTGCCCGAGGTCAGGCGGTCGCGGAACGTGTTGTACTGCAGCGGGGTCATGGTTTCCAGGATGTCCAGCTGCGCCACGCACACCTTGAGGATGGTGCGAATGCGGCCCAGAGTTGCCAACGAGCGGAAGGTGTCGCCGGCCTCGAGCGTGCGCTGAACGGCCTGCATTTCGTGCAGAACCTGCTTGAACCACAGTTCATACACCTGGTGAATGGCGATGAACAGCGGTTCGTCGTGTTCGTCGGATTGCGGGTGGTTGAGGTCCAGAAGTTCGTCGATCTTCAGGTACTCGGTATAGGTCAGTGCGGGGCTGGACATGTTTAGGTCACGCGGCTTCCGTTGTCGTTGATGGCGAGGTAGGCGCCGCTCTGGACCAAGTCGCGCAGGCGGGCGAACCCGTCCCAGACTTCGGTGTACGAGGTCGGCAACGGCGACATCGCTACACGGATGCCGTCGGGCATGCGGAAGTCGGGCACCACATTGCTGATGGTGCGCATCGCTGCCGCAATCTTTTTTGCGTCGGGGTGGTGCAGGGTGATGTGCCCACCTCGCCACGTGTTGTCGCGCGGGGTTCCCAACGAGAACCCCAGAGGCGCAAGCCACGCGTCGAACAGTTGAATCATTAGTTCGGTGCCCATGGCAGCCTTGGCCTCGATGGCATCGATGCCGGCCTCGGCGATCATGTCGAACGCCACCTTGACCGATCGCAGCCCAATGATGCTGGGCGAGGCGATCTGGAAGCGGCGAATGGTGTCGGCGGGCTCGAAGAAGGGCCCCATGGCGAACTGGTTGTCCTGGGCGAACCACCCCTGAATCGGCACGCGCAGTTCGGTCTGCAGTTCCTTGCGTACGAACAGCCAGGCGGGGGCGCCGGGGCCGCTGTTGCCGTACTTATATGTACAACCCACGGCCAGGTCTACGCCGTTGGCATCGAAGTCGAGGTTGATGCTGCCCACCGCGTGCGCACAGTCCCACACCACGAGAATCCCGCGCGAGCGCGCCAGATCGGTGATGGCCTTGATGTCGGGGCGCGAACCGCTGCGGTAGTGAATGGACTGCAGGGTCAGAACCGCGACATCGTCGGTGAGGTAGGGCTCGATGGCCTCGACGCTGATGCGTTCGCAGTCGTTGGCCACATCGACGGCACCCGGGCCGCCCTGGCCATCGTTGTTCAAAGTGACAACGGTCAGTCCGTGCTGTTCGGCCAGACCCTGCACGATGTAGCGGTCGGTGGGGAAGTTCGATGAATCCACCACGATGGTGCGGCGGCCAGGACGTGCGGCAATTGCGGCGCCCAGCAGCTGGAAGAGGTTGGTGCTGGTGGTGTCGCACACGAGGGTCTGGCCGGGGCCGGTTCCCAGTGCGGCGGCGGCCACGGCATCGCCTGCCACCTGTGCCTCGTCAATCCAGTGCGCCCAGCCGTCCACAAGCTGTGTGGCCCATTCGTCGGTCAGGAAGCTGTTAATAGCGGTGATGGTGTCCTTGGGTGTGCGGCCCAACGAGTTGCCGTCGAGGTAGCACATCTGCGGGTCGGTAATTACGAACCGGTCCTTGAAGTGCGCGAGTGCGTCGTGTGCGTCAAGTAATTCTGCGGTGGCGCGGTCGGTGGCAATACCGGGAAGGGTTGGCGCGGTCATGGCGGGGCCTCTCTGTTGAACGTCCTTGGTCACACTATCCAGAATTAATTTTTAATGTCAGCGCTCACATGAGCAAATTTGGCCCAATTTTTCCGGGCGCGAATAGGCTGCCTGATTTCCCCGAGGCGCGGGCCGGCGGTACGGTGGAAGAGTGCTGATTCGTGCCGCTACGGACTTAACCCCGATGTTCAACGATGCCCTTGCGTTGGCGGGTGTTATCGGTTTCTATCTGGTGGTGTGGGGCCTCGTTTTCGCCGGCACCGGCCTGTTTGTCGGCGCGTTCATTCCGTTCATCACGGGCGACACCCTGCTGTTCGCCAGTGGCCTGATTGCCGCATCCAATCCCGATTTGAATATTGTGATTCTGGCGTTGGGCACGGGTATCGCCGCGTTTATCGGTGATCAAGTGGGCTTTGTGATGGGCAAGCATCTGGGGCGCCCGTATCTGGATGCCCGCAGTGGTCCGCGCATGCGCAAGATTATTGACAGCGTCGATGTCATGTACCAGCGATACGGCTGGTGGTCGGTTGTTGTGGCGCGTTTCGTGCCGTGGGCGCGCGTGTTCGTGCCGTGGGTGGCGGGCATCAGTGCCATGCCGTACTTCAAGTTCTTAAGCAGCAACTTTGTCGGTGCCTTCTTGTGGGGCGTTGGACTCACGCTGACGGGATGGGGCGTGCACTTCATCCCGGGCGTCAAGCCGGTGGCATATGTCATTGCCGGTGTTGTTATTAGCATCTCGATCATTGCGGGGTTCCGCACATGGCGAGAGAACCGAATCCCGCGCGAGGAGCGTTAGCAGAGGATGATTCCAGGCCAGCCGCTTGGCGACATCGTGGTCGTCGACCTGTCCCGTGCCGTAGCCGGCCCCCACGCCGCCCAGATGCTGGGCGATATGGGCGCGCGCGTGATCAAGGTGGAATCGCCCGTCGGCGACGATTCTCGCCGCTGGGGTCCGCCCTTCGTGGGCGACGAATCCACCTATTTCCTCTCGGTGAACCGCAACAAGGAATCGATCGTTGTCGATGCCAAGTCCGAGGCCGGAAGTACCACCCTGCGCCGGCTGATTGAATCGGCCGATGTGCTGATTGAAAACTTCCGCCCCGGCACCCTGGCGCGCATGGGTTTCCCCGACGACGAACTGCACCGCATCAACCCCGGCCTGGTCGTGCTCTCGATTTCCGGGTTTGGTCACGACGGCCCCGAGGGCGGGCGCGCCGGATACGACCAGATTGCCCAGGGCGAGGCCGGCATGATGTCGGTGACCGGTTCTGGCCCGGGCGACCCCGAACGCGTGGGCGTTCCCATTTCCGATGTGCTGTCGGGCATGTACGGCGCCTTCGGGGTTATGGCGGCGCTGCGCGAACGCGATGCCACCGGCGCGGGTTCCATTATTCGCACCTCGCTGTTGGCCGCCGTCGTGGGTGCGCACACGTACCAGGGCACGGCCTACACCGTGGCCGGTGTGGTGGGTGAACCTCGGGGTAACCACCATCCGTCGCTGGCGCCCTATGGACTGTTCCATGCGGCCGATGGCCCCGCGCAGATTGCCGTGGGTACTGAGGGACACTGGCGTTCGCTGGTGCAAATTCTGAACCTCGCACCCGACGAGCGCTTCGATACCAATGCCGGCCGTGTCACCCACCGCGACGACATGATCACCGTTATCGAGGCGGCGCTCGCGGAAATCACCACCGACGACTTCTTGGCGCAGTGCGACGCGGCAGGTATTCCCGCTGGCCGTGTGCGCAATATTGGCCAGGTGTATGACTGGGAGCAAACGCGGTCGCAGGGACTGGTCGTCGAGGTCGAACACGCCACGCTGGGGACCATCGAGATTCCCGGCCCGCCATTGCGATGGTTCCACGGCGGCGCCGAGGTTCCGCGCCGTACCCACACCGCACCACCCACCCTGGGCCAGCACACCCACGACATTCAGTCGTGGCTGGATTCTGCGACTAAGGACTGATCCATGGTCTTTGCCTGGCTGAAACCCGCGCTGCCACCCCTGGAGGTGGCGGTTGATTCGGGTACCGGGCCTGTCGTCGTGCTTCTGCACGGCATTGCCTCCACGGCCGTGACCTTCGATTTTCTGGTGCCTCTCTTGACACCCAATCACCGCGTGATTGCCCTGAACCTGTATGGCCACGGCAATTCGCCGGCGCCCGATCTGGAATACACCGTGGACGACCACGTGGATTCGGTGCGGCGCACCCTGCGGCGGTTGGGGATTCGCCGCGGTTTTGTGCTGGTGGGGCACTCGATGGGGGCGCTGATTGCCGCCCGATACGCTGCACAAGACTCCACGGCCGTGACGCGGTTGGTGATGGTGTCGCCGCCCATCTATCCGCCGGCCTCGGCCTTGGCGAACCCCGCCGACAAGGCCCAGATGGGGTTCTATCAGCAGTTCTATGACTACC
The DNA here is from genome assembly GCA_003053925.1 of Microbacteriaceae bacterium MWH-Ta3. GTDB lineage: Bacteria > Actinomycetota > Actinomycetes > Actinomycetales > Microbacteriaceae > MWH-TA3. Next base: position 386,371 of record QBKD01000001.1, on the reverse strand, counting down.
TGAAGGCCAACCCCGCCTTCACCGCACTCACGGCACAGGCCATCAACGCGCTCTCGCCGATCCCCAATATCGTGACCGTGTCGGAAACGGGCTGGGAGGCCACGCGTCGGTCGATGACCAACGTGATTCAAAACCAGACGACCATCGCCGACCTGGCGTTGGTAGATGTCCCCGTCGATGTTGTGTACGGCGCGCTCGACCCGTTTCTCGTGAAGCGCGGCCTGACCGCCATCGAAAAGCTGGCGAACGTCACGACGCACCGGATAGAAATTGCCGATCACGTGGTGCGGCACGATGTGGCGCGGTTGATTGCCTCGATTATTGACGAGGCCACCGCCGGTGCCTAGGGGCTCGGCCCGCGTTCGGCCGCCCTCGTTGGGTCCCGCTTTCCGCACAGTATTCACGGCCAACATGTCGGCCAGCCTGGGCGACGGAATCATGGCGACTGTGGGCATGCTGCTGACGGCTCGTGTCACGCATGACCCCGTGCAGGTGGCGCTGGTGGGCACATTTTCGATGTTGCCCTGGTTGTTCTTCGCGCTGCCGGCGGGGGTGCTGGTGGATGCGGTGGACCGGCGCGTGCTGATGGCAATCGCGGGCGGAGTGCGCACGCTGCTGGGTGTCACGCTCCTGGCCGTGGTGTGGACCAATTCGCTGACCATCGGCTGGATTTACCTGGTGGTGTTCGCCTATGGAATGTGCGAAACGGTGTACGACGGTTCTGCCCGCGGGATTGTGCCCACCGTGGTGCAGCCGGCGCAACTGCCGCGGGCGAATTCGCGCATCGAGGCCACCGAGGTCGTGCTGCAGCAGTTCCTTGCCGCGCCCCTGACCTCGGCGCTGTTCGTGGTCAGCGCTCTTATTCCGCTGGGTGCAACCGTGGCGCTGTTCGGCATTGCCGCCGTGCTGGCGCTGTATCTGCCGCGCGCGGCTCGTGGGCCCATGACGACACCCGAACGCGAGGTGGCGGCCTGGGGCGCACACTTCACCGAGGGCTTCCACTTTCTGTGGCGGCACCCCATTTTGCGCACGCAGTGGATGCTGTCGATCGTGTACGGCTTTACCTTCTCGGCAGCGAACGCTACCATGGTGCTCTTTGTGCTGGACACCCTGGGAGTTCCCGAAGCCCTGTTCGGCGTGTATGGGCTGGGCGGTGCCGTGGGTGGTTTGGCGGGAAGCCTGGTGGCCTCGAGGCTCACCCGCCGCTTCGGGCTAGGCCGATCCATGGCGCTGGCCAACGTGGCGTTGGGCGCGGCCATGATGGGTATTGGCCTGATGCCCACGGTGGCCACGACTTTGCCGTTATTTGTGGTGGGCGCAATGTGCCTGTCCATCTGGAACATCGGCGCCATTACGCTGCACGGTTTCCTGGTGCCCGAGGAACTGTTTGGCCGCGTACACGGCACGCGTCGCACACTGTTGTGGGGGACCATGCCGTTGGGCGCTCTGGCGGGCGGCTTTGTTGCGCACGCGGGATTGCCCGTGCCATTCATCGTGTTTGGTGCTGCCGAGCTGGCCGTCACGCTGGTGTTCTTTGGGTTCCTCAGTCGCCTGCCCAACCCACCCGAACGCGTGGCCGAGGACGGCGCCTAGCCTGCTGCGACGCCGAGACCGCTCACGCCTCTAGCCCAGAAAGGCGTGCACGCGCGCAAGAAATTCTGCGGGGTTGTCGCGGTGAGGGCTGTGGCCCGTGCCGGGAATCATGGTGCGCGTGATGGCGGGGTTGACCGATTCAATCCGCGCGGCATCGGCGTCGGTGTACCGCGCCAAGACGGTGGGGTCGCCCTGCACAATCAGCGTGGGAACGGTCAGTCGCTGTGCGCGTTCGATGACATCCCAGTCGGGGTTATCCAGGCACGCGTGTTCCACGGCGAATCGTGACGCGGTGCGGTGGGCGTTCACGCTGGCCTGAATATCTTGCGGGTGCCAGTGCGGGTTCGCTGCGGCCTGCGATTCCACGGTTATGGTGTCGTGGTTAGTGAGTTGTCCCTGGCGAATGGCGGCGCGGTCGTCATCCGAGGTAATCAGCGCGGGGTCGATGAGTACCAATTTCCGAATAAAGGTGGGATCGATATCCAGCGCGGCAACCAGGCTGGCGCCGGCAATCGAATGCCCGATCACCGCATCCCAGGGCCGGTCACGCGGAACCGCCAGCAGATCGCGGGCAAAGTCGTCGATGCGATACGTGCTGGTCCGAGGCGCGCGGCCGTGGCCTCGTTGATCCACCGCAATGGCGTGCCACCCGTTGTCGGCGAGGAATTCACCGATGCGCCACATGGTCTGGGCGTCGCTGCCCAAACCGTGAACCAGCAGGGCGCGGCGGGGTGAATCGGGGGATCCCCAGGCCAGCTGGGGCAATGTGACGGTGGCCATGACCACAGAATACTTCGAGGCCGCGGCCCCCGCTATTCCTTTACGACGTCGATTGCACCGGTGTGTGTGGCCAGGTGCCGAAGGTCGGGCAGGAAGCGGCTCCACACGAGGGGGATGATGGCGCCGAGCGCCGCAATGGCCGCCCCGCCCCAGAACGCGCCGTACGGGCCGAAGGCATCGATGAGGAACCCGGCGATGGCCGAACCCATCGCCGCGCCCAGTACGTGTCCCGTGCCCAACCAACCGATGCTCTCGGCCAGATCGCCACCTTTAACCTCGTGGGTCACGACGGCGTACATAACGGTCAGCGCCGGTGCGACACCGAAGCCCGAGAGCACCAGCGCGAAGATCATCCAGCCGAAGGTCAACGACACCGTCACCAGTGCGGCGCCAGCGGCAACAATTCCAATGCGGTACACAATCGAGAATCGGCCGATGGGGCGGTGCCCCAAAGCCAAACCGCCAATCAGGGATGCGCCAGCCCAGATGGCAAGCACCCAGCCCGATTCGGCGCTTTCGTTTCCGAAGACGGCGACGGTCGCGGCCTCGATCGCGGCAAAGGACGCCACCAACAAGGTGCCCGCGGCCACCATGATGAGCACGGCGGGGTACTTCAGAACCGCGCCCATCTTGCCCGTCGAGGGCTGCAGGCGAATGTCACGAATGGCGGGTGCGGTGAGGAACCACGACAAGCCCAGTGTCATGATTCCCACGGCCGACAGAATGGCGGCGGGAGGTGATACCTGTGTGGCCACAAACACGGCGATGACGGGACCAGCCACCCAGATGACTTCCTGGATTGCGGCATCGAAGGACTGCAGCGACTGCAGCTTCGAACCCGTGACGATGGTGGGGTAGGTGGCGCGCACGGCGGGCTGTACCGGCGGCAGTGCGAAACCACCCAGCAGGGCCAGCGCGATGGCGCTCGCGGGGTGTACCGGCAGGATCGCGAGTGCGGTGAGGCTGATTGCGGCGACGATGGCCATAAGAAGGATTACGGGGCGCACGCCGTGCTTTGCCATCCAGCGTGTGGATACCGGACCAGAGAACGCCTGACCGATCGCGATGGCCGCCAACACCAGTCCCGCGATGGCGTATCGACCGGTGGCGGCCTGCACGTGAATAAGTACGGCGAGGGTGATCATGCCGTTTTGGAATCGGGCCACTAACTGCGACGCGACGATGCGGGCGAGTCCGGGCGTTTTAAAGAGTTCGGCATAGCGCTTCATAAGGTTTCCAGCCTATGCCTGACCGCGGTTTTCTTACTGCACGGCGTGCATTTTTTGAGGCGCGGGCCACTGTGCGTTTCGTGTCGGAGGTGCGCCGTAGCCTGTGGAAAGTGCGCATAAGTTATCCACATCTGTGGATGACACGCCACAACATATGGGGTTCTTGAGTTCGGTCGGCGCATAGATGTAGTGTTTTACCGACGGCACCCCCGAAGTACTGATTCGGCCGATTTTTCGTCCACCACGCCCCCTTCCCCGCAGTTTTCTAGGAGAAACCCCATGCAGATCACGGTTGTCAAGCGCGACGGCGCACGCGAAACGTACGACGCGAACAAGATCAACCTTGCGATCGAGGAAGCGGCAGAAGGTTTCCCCGACAAGGTTGCATGGGTCACACAGATTGCCACCGAGCTGGAACTCACTCTGTTCGACGGAATCACGTCGCAGCAGCTCGACGAGGCCGTTATTCAGGTTGCTCTGCAGAACGTCAAGGACGACCCGGGGTTCGACACCATTGCTGCACGCCTGCTGCTGAAGACCATCTACAAGCGCGTTCTGGGGCACTACAAGGACGAGGCGGAACTGAAGGCGCTGCACGCGCAGCACTTCGAGGAAAACGTGCGCCGTGGCGTGGAAGAGGGCCTGCTGGACACGCGCCTCACCGAAATGTTTGATTTCGACCGCCTGGCCGCCGAACTCGAACCCGCCAACGACGCGCTGCTGAAGTACATCGGTGTTGTCACGCTGAACAACCGCTACGGCATCAAGGGACGCAACGGCGACCCCCTCGAGGTTCCCCAGTACTTCTGGATGCGCATCGCCATGGGCCTGTCGCTGAACGAAGCCAACCCCACCGATGTCGCCATCCGCTTCTACAAGAAGATGTCCACGCTGGAATACCTGGCCGCCGGTTCGACCCTGGTCAACGCGGGAACCTCGTACCCCCAGCTGGCCAACTGCTTCGTGCTGGAAATGCAGGACGACATCGAGCACATCGCCAAGACCACGCGCGACGTCATGTGGCTGACCAAGGGAACCGGTGGAATTGGCCTGTCGGTCACCAAGCTGCGCGCCCAGGGATCGCCCATCCGTTCGAACAACACCGTGTCGACCGGCCCCATTCCCTTCATGCACACCATCGACTCGATCCTGCGCGCCATCAGCCGCGGTGGAAAGAAGTTCGGCGCTCTGTGCTTCTACATGGAGAACTGGCACCTGGACTTCCCCGAATTCCTGGACCTGCGCCAGAACTCGGGTGACCCCTACCGCCGTACCCGTACCGCCAACACCGCCGTGTGGATCTCGGACGAATTCATGAAGCGCGTCCAGAACGACCAGGACTGGTACCTCTTCGACCCGCTCGAGGTCACCGACCTCAACGAACTGTATGGCGCAGCCTTCTCGGCCCGATACAACGAATATGTGGCCATGGCCGAGCGCGGCGAAATGAACCTCTTCAAGAAGATCAGTGCCCGCGAGCAGTTCAAGCAGATCCTCATCTCTCTGCAAGCCACCTCGCACCCGTGGCTCACCTGGAAGGACACGATCAACCTCCGTGCCCTGAACAACAACACCGGCACGATCCACAGCTCGAACCTGTGCACCGAAATCTGCCTGCCCCAGGATGCCGACAACGTGTCAGTCTGTAACCTCGCATCCATCAACCTCTCGCGTCACCTCAAGGGAACCGAGTGGGACTGGGCGCTCATGGACGAAAGCGCACGCGTTGCCGTTCGCCAGCTGGACAACCTCATCGACATCACGCGTTCGTCGGTTCAGGAAGCCGACAAGGCCAACGCCGAGAACCGTGCCGTGGGTCTGGGTCTCATGGGCTTCACCGATGTGTGCGAGCGCCTGGGCATTTCGTACGAGAGCGAAGAGGCCTACGACCTCATCGATGAAATCGTCGAGCGCATCTCGTACTCGGCCATCGACGAAAGCGCCAACCTGGCTCGTGAACGCGGTTCATACGACAACTTCGAGGGCTCGCGCTGGTCGCAGGGCATGGTTCCCTTCGACTCGATCGACCTCACCGAAGCCGACCGTGGCGTCTCGATTGAAATCAGCCGCAAGACGCGCCTGGACTGGGATGCCCTGCGCACCAAGGTCACGGGTGGTATCCGTAACGCCACGCTGATGGCCATCGCGCCCACCGCCTCGATCGGTCTTGTCGCGGGAACCACCCCCGGACTCGACCCCCAGTTCTCGCAGATCTTCTCGCGTTCCACCTCCAGCGGAAAGTTCCTCGAGGTCAACCGCAACCTCGTCGACGCGCTGAAGGCCCGCGGACTCTGGGAGACCGTGCGCGAAGACATCCTGCGTTCGCAGGGTGACATTCAGAACATCGCCGCAATCCCCGCTGAGCTCAAGGCCGTCTACAAGACCAGCTTCCAGCTGTCGCCCTACTCGTTCCTCGAGGTTGCTGGCCGCGCACAGAAGTGGATCGACCAGGCCATCAGCCGCAACATGTACCTCGACACTCGTGACATCGACGAGCTCGTCAAGATTTACTCGAGCGCATGGCAGCGTGGCGTGAAGACCACCTACTACCTGCACATGAAGCCTCGCCACACCGCCGAGCAGTCGACCGTCAAGGTTAACAAGGCCGAGTCGGTTGTCGAGGGCGGCGCAAAGCGTGGCTTTGGTGGCGGTGCTGCGGCATCCGCTGCCGCACCGGCCGCTGCACCCGCTGCAGCTGCACCAGTCCGTGGCTTCGGCTTCGGTGGGGCCCCGAAGGGCGGTGAATGATGAACGAAAACGACGCGTTCGGCGAGTACATGGTGCCGATGGATCCGATGGATCTGTTGCACTGCGAAGGCTGCCAGTAACACCTTGCTTCACCCGTGATTTATCACGGTCCCACACCACACACATCGTTTAGGAGAGCATCATGGGTATCCTCGGAACCGGAATTAAAGAAGGACTCGTCCTGAAGCCCGTTCGCTACAAGTGGGCTATGGATCTGTATGACCAGGCTGTTGCCAACACCTGGTTCCCCAACGAAATTCAGCTGGGCGAAGACATCGCCGACTTCAAGAAGATGTCGGACGAAGAACAGCACGCCATCACCTTCCTGATGTCGTTCTTCAACCCCAACGAGCTCATCGTCAACAAGGCACTGGCCTTCGGCGTGTACCCCTACATCAACGCACCCGAGGCGCACCTGTACCTCGCGAAGCAGATGTGGGAAGAAGCCAACCACTGCATGTCGTTCGAGTACGTGCTCGAGACCTTCCCCATCGACCGCGAGAAGGCCTACAACTCGCACGTGGAAATCCCCTCGATGGCGCGCAAGGAAGAGTTCGAGGTCAAGTACATCACTCGAATGACCGAGGACACGCTGGACATCAGCACGATCGAGGGCAAGCAGGACTTCATCCGCAACCTCATCGCCTACAACATCATCATGGAAGGCATCTGGTTCTACTCGGGCTTCATGGTGGCCCTGTCGTTCCGCCAGCGCAACCTGCTGCGTAACTTCGGTTCGCTGGTTGACTGGGTTGTCCGCGACGAGTCGCTGCACCTGAAGTTCGGAATCAACCTGATCCTCACGGTTCTGGAAGAGAACCCCGAGATCGTGACCGACGAGTTTGTGGGCGAGGTCAAGCAGATGATTCTCGACGCTGTCGAGATGGAGTGCGAGTACAACAAGGACCTGCTTCCCAGCGGAATCCTGGGTCTGAACTCGGACTACATCAACCAGTACGTCAAGTACCTGGCCGACCGCCGCTTCGAAGAACTTGGTTTCGAGCCCGTCTACAACGTGTCGAACCCCGCAAAGTGGATGGCAACCGCCAACGACACTCTGCAGTTGGTCAACTTCTTCGAGTCGACGAACACCTCGTACGAGGTCAACGCGACCAAGTAGTTTCGCTTCACCGAAATGGTGGCATCAGCCTTCGGGCGGTGCCACCATTTTCGTTATCCGCTGCACCGACACAGGGCCAGCGGCACCCAGTTGTTGGGCGAACAGACTGATCCGTAGTTCCTCCAGCGCCCAGCGCGCGGTCACGAGGTGCGCCGGCAGTAACGGCGGAACGGGCACTGCTCCACCCGCTTTCGTAAAGGCGTCGTCGGCCTTATCGAATTCGGTCATCGACTGCCGATCGCGGGCGGGGGATTCGCGCAGTTTTTCGAGTCGGTACAGAACGCCGCGCAGATACACGGGGTAGCGGTGCAGGGTAGCCACAGTGAGTTCCGACAGGAAGCCGGGGTGCACCAGGCCCGCGACATGGCTGCGGACATGGGTGAAGTGAGGGATGAGCGCCATGGACTGTCCCGCGCGAATCGCGGAATCGATTTCTCCGGTGAGTCGGCAGATGACCGACATTTGCGATACGATCGCGAACAGTCGATCCACAATGCCGTCGTTCACGCGGTCACGCGCGGCGGCGAAGTCGGCATCGGTCATCATCGACGATCCCGCGATGGCCTCGCGGCACAACAGCAACAGAGCATCGGCGGTCATGGCCTTGACCGATGAATACGGCGAGGCCGCCAGCGCCAGCTTCTCGGTCGTCGACAACGAATTCACCACGTAGTCGCCGGGGCTCTTGGTGGTCAGAAGCAGCAGGCGTGCGGCGCCGCGACGGTGCGTGGCATCGCGTTCGGCACGGGTGCCAAATACCACGAGCGAGGCATCGGCGCCCGTGTCGCGCAGACCCGGGTAGCCGGTCACGCGTGACGCGCCAAAGGTGATGTCGACGGTGTCGGGAATGTCGCCCGGCCACTCGGTCAGGTCGTGGCGCTCGGCAAAGGATGCGGCGGGTGCAGCCGCAGCGCGTGGGGGTACCGACGTCGTGGCAGCGGCGGGTGAACCGGGCACCGGCGAAGCGGCAGAGGTGTGCGTCGAGGCCACAGAGTTCCGCGGCGAGGTGCGGCGGTCTGCGCCTCGGGGGTTCGACGGGCTGTCCACCGCAGGTGCGGATTCCAGCGTGGCGAAGTCGCGCGATACTCGCATCGGGCGCCCCGCGGCATCGGTCAGAGCAAATCGTGCACGCAGGTGCGGCGGAACCTTGTCCCAGTCGAAGTCGGATGCCGACACCAGGATGCCCGCCTGGCGGCGGATTTCCAGAGCCAGAAACTGCGTGATGCCGGTGCCCGAATGTTCCGCGGCCTCGGGCATAGCGGCCACCAGCTTGGCGGCCCAATCCTTGGCCGGCACAACGGACACGCGAATCGACTTGGGCAGCGATTTCAGCAGCGCGGTCACCAGATCGACACGCAGCCCGGGGACCAGCCAGTCAAAACCGTCGGCCGTTAGGTGCGCGTACAGTGCGGCGGGAACGTGCACGGTCATGCCGTCGTCGTCTGCGCCCGGGTTGAACGAATACGACACCGCGAGGTGCGCATCGCCTTGGCGCCACACGGCGGGGAAGTCTGCGGAATCCGATTCGGCCTCGGCGCTGGCGCCAAATGCCTGCACAGTGAGGTTCAACAGCGCGGGATTCGTGCGCCGCTCGGTGCGCCACCACCCTTCGAATTCGCGCACGCTCGTGATGGTGTCGGGCAACACGGAATCGAAGAATGCAAAGGCAATGTCGTCGTCCCAGCGCACATCGCGCCCGCGCGAACGTGTCTCGAGGCCCTCGACGGTGGCACGTGTGTCGGCCGCCACCCGCACAAATGCATACAGCGCATCGGCGGTGGTACTAGGCCAATCGCCATCGACCATCGCGTGGCGAATGAAGAGTTCGCGGGCATGTGTGCGGTTGATGCGGGCGTACTGGATGCGGCGCTTCGGCACAATCGGCACGCCGTACAACATGACCTTTTCGTCGGCCACCGCACTGCCGTGGCGGGCATCCCAACGCGGTTCGGAATAGCTGCGGGCCACCAGGTGTCCGGCCAGCGGTTCGACCCAGGCGGGATCAATCGTGGCCACCCAGCGCGCAAACAGGCGCCGCGTTTCCGTCAGTTCGGCCGCCATCACCGCGGTGGGAGTCTTTTTTGCCAACGAGGAATTGGGGGCAATCACGAACCGTGCGCCTCGGGCACCCAGGTATTCGCGCGCGCCCTGCTGTTTATTCAGGGGTTTGCCACCCGGCCCACGCTGGGGCTTCACCTGTTCGTCCAACAATCCGATGCGTGACAGCAGTCCTGCCAGAATCGACCGGTGCACGCCGTGCGGGTTGGGGCTGCTGGGGTGTTCGTTCACCGAATGGCCCAGGTTTTTCACACTGGACACCAACTGGCGGTTCAGGTCCATCCATTCGCGCACGCGCAGGTAGTGCAGGTATTCGTCGCGGCACAAACGACGGAATGCGCTGGAGGAGAGGTCGCGGCGGTTCTCGGTCAGGTAGTCCCACAGCTTCAGCAGGCCCAGGAAATCGCTCGTGGGATCCACGAATCGCGCGTGCTTTTCCAGCGCCTTCTCTTTGGCGTTGTCGGGAACCTCACGCGGATCAATTATGGTCAAACCCGCGACAATGGCGATGACCTCGCGGCTGGTGCCCTGCTTCATGGATTCGATGATCATGCGGCCGAATCTCGGATCCACGGGAAGCCGCGACAGCTGGTGCCCGATTCGTGTTGCGCGAACCGTGTCGTCGGTGCGGGTGACGGCCCCCAGTTCCACAAGCAGGTCGAGGCCGTCCTTGATGCCGCGCGAATCGGGCGGTGTGAGGAAGGGGAAGGTGGTGACATCGCCAAGCCCCAAAGTCACCATCGTGAGAATCACGCTGGCCAGGTTGGTGCGCAGAACCTCGGGGTCGGTGAACGCGGGGCGTGCCTCGAAATCCGCCTCGGAATACAGGCGAATGGCGATACCGGCGGCAACACGGCCCGCACGACCGGCGCGCTGCTGGGCAGAGGCCTGCGAAATGGGCTCGATGGGCAAACGCAGCACCTTCGCGCGGTGCGAGTAACGCGAAATGCGCGCGGTGCCAGAATCGACAACGTATCGAATGCCCGGCACGGTAATCGAGGTCTCGGCCACATTCGTTGACAAAATTACGCGGCGAACGGTTCCCGGCGGCGGGGTTTCAAAGACCCGGTGTTGTTCGTGGCCGGCCAATCGCCCATACAGCGGCAGCACCTCGAGCCCACGTTCGTTGCGGCCGTTCAGGGCGTCGGCGGCGTCGCGAATTTCACTTTCGCCGCTGAGGAACACCAGCACATCGCCCGGCGGTTCGGCCTTCAATTCGTCGATGGCCCGCAGGAGGCCCTCGACCTGATCGATGGCCTCGGCGGGAGCATGGGGGTCGGCGGCGTCGGGCGAGAGCGTGCGGTACCGAACCTCGACGGGGTAGGTGCGCCCACTCACCAGAATGACCGGAGCGGGTTCGCCCGCCGGGGTAGCGAAATGTCGCGCGAAACTGTCGGGATCGATGGTGGCCGAGGTGATGATCACGCGCAGGTCGGGGCGTGTGGCGGTCAAGCGCTTCGCGAACCCCAACAGCACATCGATGGTGAGGCTGCGTTCGTGAGCCTCGTCGATGATGATGGTGTCGTACTTCGCCAAGGTGGGGTCGCGGTGAATTGCGGCCAGCAGAACGCCGTCGGTCATCACCTGAACGCGCGTGGCCTTGCTGGTTTCGTCGGTGAACCGCACGGTGTAGCCCACCACGCCACCGAGCGGAACCTGCAGTTCCTCGGCCAGGCGTTCGGCTACCGCTCGCGCCGCGATGCGCCGGGGCTGCGTGTGGGCGATGGCTTTGCGGCCCAGTTCGAGGCACATCTTGGGCAACTGGGTGGTTTTGCCCGAACCCGTCTCGCCCGCCACAATGACGACCGGGTTGTCTTGAATCGCCGCCATGATGGCCTCGCGTTGTTGCGACACGGGAAGGTCGTCGGGATACACCAGTGTGTAGTCGGCGTTCGTTCCCATTTCCCCAATGATAGGCGCGATTTCGCGCGTAGGCTGGAGTCATGAGCACCGTACCCTCCATCGCACTGTCCGACGGCACGAGCATCCCGCAACTGGGACTCGGCACCTACAAACTGGACGACGAGGCCGTCGTTCCCGTGGTTCACGCGGCCCTCGAAATCGGCTATCGCCACCTCGACACCGCCAAGATTTACCGCAATGAGGCGGGCGTGGGCCGGGCGATTGCCAGCAGCGGCATCGCGCGCGACGATATTTATGTGACCACCAAGCTGTGGAACGACGACCACCTCAAGGCCCGCGAGGCGCTGGAAGCCAGCCTCGAACGCCTGGGTCTGGACCGCGTCGACCTGTACCTGATCCACTGGCCGTTCCACCAGGCCGGCACCGCCGCCCGCGCGTGGGAACAGATGGTGGAACTGCGCGAGGCCGGATTGACCACCTCGATTGGTGTCAGTAACTTCCTGCCCGAGCACCTGGATGCGCTCGCCGCCATCAGTGAGGTGGTTCCCGTCATCAACCAGATCGAGGTTCACCCGCTGTTGCAGCAGGCCGAACTGCGTGCCGACTGCGCTCGTCGCGGAATTCGCGTGGAGTCGTGGGGTCCGTTGGGCCACGGCAGCGTGAGCATGGCCGAGGAACTGCCCGCTCTGGCCGCCATCGCGGATGCGCACGGCAAGACCGTGGCACAAACCGTACTGCGCTGGCACATTCAGGAGGGCCTCATCGTCTTCCCCAAGTCCAGCCACGTCGAGCGCCTGCGCGAGAACTTCGACATCTTCGACTTTGCCCTGACTGAGGCCGACATGCAGGCGATTCGCGCACTGAACGAGGACCGCCGCGTGGGCGTGCACCCCTACGAGGGCAACTGGAGCTAGTCGCCCCCTTAGCGCGAACGAGGCGGTAACCGGAAACCCCGGTTACCGCCTCGAATGTTAAGTGGTGTGCGTTAGCGCGCGTGACGCTTCGACGAGATCACGCCGGTGTCGAAGCCCAGCAGGTGCAGGCCGCCGCCGAAACGAGCGTGCTCGATCTTGATGCAGCGGTCCATCACCACGGTGAGGCCCTTTTCCTCGGCGTAGTACGCGGCCTCTTCGTTCCAGATTCCCAGCTGCACCCAAATGACGGGCGAACCGATGGCCACAACCTCGTCGACGACGGCGGGGATGTCGCTGCCCTTACGGAACACATCGACGATGTCGGGAACCTCGGGAAGCGACGCCAGATCGGGGTATGCCGGCTGGCCCAGGATTTCCTTGGCGTTGGGGTTCACAAAGTACACGCGGTAGTCGCTGGACTGCTGCAGGTACTTGCCCACGAAGTACGACGACCGGGCCGAATTGGGCGAGGCGCCCACAATCGCGACCGACTTGGCCTTGCGCAAGATCGCCAGACGCGCCTTGGCGTCGGGGCCAACCCAGGTGCGCTTCGACTTCAAGAGGCGCGCCAGCGGTGAATCGGCGGGAACGGAACAGGTCAGACCGTTGGCCAGATTGACGGTTTCGGTTTCGGTGATGCTCATGGTTATGCGCCCTTCACTGCGGCGTCGAGCGCCTGGTCGAGGTCATAGATGATGTCGTCGACATCTTCGATGCCGACCGAGATGCGAACGAGTCCGGGAACGACACCTGCCGATTCCAGCTGGCTGGTGGTCAACTGTGCGTGCGTTGTCGATGCGGGGTGAATCACCAGAGTCTTGGCGTCACCGATGTTCGCCAGGTGGCTGGCGAGGTTGACGTTCTCGATAAACGTGCGACCCTTGGTGCGTGCCTCGTCGGCGTTGGCGCCGGCAATGGTGAAACCGAACACGGAACCCGGACCCTTGGGCAGGTACTTGTTGGCCAGTTCGTGGTGGCTGTGGCCGGGAAGTCCCGCCCAGTTGACCGATTCAATGCGCGAGTCGGCCGCCAGCCATTCGGCAACGGTGCGGGCGTTGTTCACGTGTGCCTGCATGCGGTACGGCAGGGTCTCGACGCCCTGAGCCAGTAGGAATGCCGAGTGAGGCGCGAGTGCCGGTCCGACATCGCGCAGACCCTCGGCGCGCAGACGTGTGAGGAAGGCGTATTCACCGAAGTTTCCGGCCCAGGTCAAACCGCCGTAGTGCTCGACGGTTTCGTGGAACAGGGGAAACCTGTCGTGGTCGAAGTGGAAACGACCGGCCTCGGCGACAACACCACCGAGGGTCGTTCCGTGACCGCCCAGGAACTTGGTGGCCGAGTGCGTGACGATGTCGGCACCCCACTCGATGGGACGGCACAGGTAGGGGGTTGCGACTGTCGAGTCAACGACCAGCGGAATGTGGTGCGAGTGCGCGAGGTCGGCCAGGGCCTCGAGGTCGGCGACCTTACCCGAGGGGTTCGCCACGGTCTCGACGAAGATCGCCTTCGTCTTGTCGGTCACGGCGGCCGCGTAGTCATCGATGCTGTCGCCCGACACGAACGTGGTGTCGATTCCGAAGCGGCGCAGAGTCACATCCAGCTGAGTGACCGTTCCGCCGTACAGGTTGCTGGACGACACAATGTGGTCGCCGGCCTGGGCCAACGATGCGAAGACGAGGAACTGAGCGCTGAGGCCACTGGCCGTTGCCACGGCACCGAGTGCGCCCTCGAGGCTTGCTACACGTTCCTCGAATGCCGCAACCGTGGGGTTCGCTAGGCGGGAATAAATGTTGCCGTACTTCTGCAGGGCAAAGCGGGCTGCGGCATCGTCCGTGTTGTCGAACACGTAGGCGCTCGTTTGGTAGATGGGCAGGGCACGTGCACCGTGCGTAGAGTCGGGAATGTTGCCCGCGTGGATGGCGCGGGTCTGGAATCCGTATTCGCGATCAGACATAGGTCAAATTTACGCGAGGAACCGCCACCGTGATTGCCCACCCGCAACACAACGCAACACAGTCGATATAAAAGAGTGACCCCCTCAACTACCGAAACGGAGAGCGCCGAGGCTCTTGTCGTTGAGGGGGAACGTTTGGCCTTAGTTTACCGCGTGTGCGTTCGAAAGGTAAGCCCCGCAGCTAGATCCAGGCGGGGAACCAATAGTGCAATCGCGCGAACCACACGGGAATGTCCCAGCCCAGCCAGACCGGCAGGAAGAACGCGGAGACGAAAGTGATGAGTGTGAGCGCTACGGCGGGTGCGCCTCGCCATTTCCGGGACAAGGCCATGAGGGCGGCCACGAATGCCAACACGAGGAACGGTTCGATGACCACCGTGTAGAACATGAAGACGGTGCGGTTTTGGTACTGCAGCCAGGGCAGATACGTGGCGGCGATGCCGATGAGGATGGGCGACAGCGACCACGCGCGATGGCGCACCACACGCCACACGACCCACACCAACGCCGCGGCGCCCAGCCACCACAGCAGCGGGTTGGCGATGCTTGTAATGTATGTGGCGCAGTTCGCGCCGCAATCGGTTTCGTAGTAGAACGCGGTGGGGCGGTTCAGCACCAGCCAGCCCAGCGGGTTTGCCTGATATGCATGGGGGGTGTTTTCGGCGATGTGATACGCGTATTGCTGGCGGTGGTAATCCCACAGAGCGCCGAGGCTCGCCCAGGGTTCCGAGGCGGTCACACCATTTACGGCCGCCCAACTGCGGTTGTATCCGCCGCTCGTGGCGAACCAGCCGGTCCAGCTGGCGAGGTAGGTCAGAAGCGCGACGGGAAGCATCAGCAGTGCGGTAACGGGTGCCTGGCGGAAGAGCGATCCCGAGGCCCACAGGGTGACCCCGGCTCGACGGGCAGCCAGCGCATCGGCCACGACGACCCACACACCGAACACCGCGATCACGTACAGCCCGCTCCACTTCACGGCGGTGGCCGCACCCAGAAGCGCCGCGGCGGTCAGCAGCCAGGGACGCCACACGACGACCGGCCCCCACACCGCGGGGTCGCCCCACGGATGCCGCCGAGGTTTCGCGTGCGGGTGTGGATGGTTGCGCCTCTGCCAGGCGCGGAATCGAGCGGTGGTGTGTGCGCGGTCAATCAGCACTACCAGGAATGCGGCCATGACGAAGACGGTGAGCAGTTGATCGAGTAGCGCCGTGCGGCTCATGACGATGGCGATGCCGTCGATTGCCACCAGGTATCCGGCCACGGCGGCGAACGCACGCGATTGGAACAGTCGATAGGCAATGGCCATTACGAGAACGACGGTGAGGATTCCCGCCACCGCCGTGGCGATACGCCAGCCGAAGGGGTTGTCGGGCCCAAACGCCGCAATGCCCACGCCAATCAACCACTTGCCTAGTGGTGGGTGCGCCACGAACGCCGCGGTCGTGCTGAACTGTTCCGTTGTGCCACTAATAAAGGCCTCGTTGGCGCCTTCGGGCCATTTGCCCTCGTAGCCCAGGTTCCATAACGACCACGCGTCTTTGACGTAATAGGTTTCGTCAAACACCAAATCCCGAGGCGAGTCCAATCCCACCAGCCGGGTCAGCGCCGCGACGATCAACACGGGCAAATAGACGATGACTGCGCCCAGGCGGGTGCTCATGCGCCAGCCGGCCTCGGTGAAGTGACGGAATCGTCGATGTTGCGCCACGCCCGCGGGCCAGGGGGGAGTCGTCGACGTGGTCACGTTTCCACCGTAGCTGCTACATTCCCATTATTGTTTCGCGTGGAATCCAAGATGATTCGGAAGCTTGATGTTTGGTATCCAAAACGCATCACCATCCCATCCCAACTGCTTCTCGCCCGTCAACTCATAAGCAATCAGCACAGTTGACCGGGGAAATCTAGACATTAACTCTCGATCATTCGGAGAAATCAGTGATCCTGTGTTTCTCGAAATGCGACGCCCCTTACGGACGATAAGAATGCAATTTTCCGTGGTCTCGAGCATCTGCAATGCTGAAATGAATTGGGATGCCTCCGCCACGCCGAGATGCATGTCTCCGAACGACTTGAAAATTGGAATGGCCTGCTCAATTGTAATTTTATGAAATTCCTCAACCTCGGAGTACGCGGACAAGGCAGACGAAGCCGTCGTCAAGTTTTTTTGGTCCGGGTCGTCGGCAAAATAGCTGACTCCACCCAAAATCGTGCTTGTGTCAAGTTGATTGACAACATTAGAGCGCGTAGCGCGTGTGCCTTTCGGCGTTAAGACGGTTATCTCATCCGTGGAGTTGTTGGCAAGAGCGTTGAATAATCGCGAGACTGATTCGTTCAACTGGCAGAACATCGAGTAAATCTGCGGTGGCATGAATACACGTATCAGTGCGGCATCGCGATCGTAGCCAAATGCTCTTGAGTGTTGCCAGTAGGTGTCGAGATTGATTCTTTTCGCACTTCGGCAGTAGTAGGTTGTCTGGAGGCGCGGTAAGACAATTCCGCGACTCAGCACGTTACCGCCGATGAAAATGTTTGCGCCACTCTTCGGGATAGAGCGCACTAAATTGCCACGCGCAGAATTAAGCACGGAAATTACTGGAGTAGTCAAGCCGATTAATCGAATTATGGTATCGATATCCGGCAGTTGTGGCTTCGATGACTTAAGGTCCGCATAGGCCTTAATGAAGTCTTCATTCGTCGTAAGTGCGCCTAAATTTGCGCGAATATTCTGTAAATAAGCAGAAACCTTCGACGAAATTAAGCTGTGGTCCAATTTGTTAATGCTCGGATGCAGGAGGAAGCTGCAACCATCGTCTTTTTCTACCCTAATGCGGTAAGCGGCGGTGATTAGGTATGAATGCAAAGCGAGACGCAAACCCTTTGGTAACTCAGTTCGGTTCGCGTCCAGCAAATCGACGAGCTCCATACCTTCTGTTGCGATGTGGTTAAAAGGAGGTTTTGAAGGATCGAAGGTGTTTGGGAAGAAGAAATCGCCACCTAAGTAATCTTTTCCTGGCGGAAAAAAAATGTGTGTTTTTGGGCGAAAAGTTGAATTTTTGCCTTGGAGAAAAACGGCCTGCGGAGTGGCCGTAACTTGCAAAAAGAAGCTTCTGTGTGGGACGATCAGGGCTTCTAATTGTCTGTTAATCTCGCTCTGCAAACCTTTGTTCACCGCAGTGTTCAGTCCAGTTGCGTCTGCTTCATCATCAACAATAAAAAGGCTTCTGCCACCCAAGAGCTTTGCCGTGAATATATGGTTCCATTTCCTTAGAACCCGGCCTTCCTTTTTGAGAACCAGCATCTTAGGCGTTGCAGTTCCGAGCGACTTTAGGAAATCCACGTCACCGACTTCATCAAACACGTCAAATGTTGGTAAAAGCGCTCGCGCCTCAGCGAGAGTTTGTTGTTGAAGTGGAACCGAGTTCTGCGTGAGAATTACAAAGACTGGGAAATTGGGTTCTGCATCTGCCACCGCAGCAACTATTGCAAGGTAATGACCAGTTTTGCCACTTTGAACGTGACCAATCAAAATAGACGTCGAATGTTTTGTGAAATCATGTGATTTCAGAAATTTTGGATTATTTACAAACTCGGAAGCGACGTCACGAAGGCTTTTAATTGAGTTAGGTGCGCGTTCGGCCCGAAGTGTTAGGAATGCGTCGAGGTGTTTGTTATCTGACACGGCTGGAAAATCAGTCTTTACCTGGAGCGAAAGAAATCGCCCAGACTTCGAGGAGCTGTTGGCCGTCAGGGCTCATTTCTTGGAGATCCAATTTGACCAGCGTCAACAACTTATTTCCGTATTTTGAGAGCACCTCGCTAGTAACCTTGGAGCCCATATCTAGTGCGCCTTCGGCCTCCATTCTTCCCTTAATCCAACGACCAAAAATTGAAAGATCACCCGCAGACTCTAAATTCTTAGAGTTCCCGCCGCCTGTACGCATTAGAATTCGATACCCGTCATCCGTATATGCCCAAAAAGAACGGAACGTGGGATAGCCGGCAGAAGATTGAATCACGGATTTATCGACAATCAAGGCCGCCTCGTACCAAAGCCGTGGTCGAACGATTCCATTTCCGGCTCGGCCTTTTCCGAAGTAGACGTTGAGACTGCTTCGTTCCTCCGTTTTGATCGGGATTTCGAACCGGATGTTAGTTGCACTTCTGAAAATCGCTTCTAGGGTGCTCGGCTCTATCTTTTGCACTTCGCGAACTTCGTCAAGCGCGTTCATCGAAGTCGAATTGATTATCGGTATTCCGTCAACGGCGTGGTCGTATTCAACGGACGCGTGATTCACCAGTGAATCGCACAATTTTGTGAGTTGATCGGTGATGGAAGCTTCATCGATGTACACATCAACCTCAAAATTCCCGCGAAATATCCCCTCTTGTCGAATTATGTTACTCAGATTGGAGCTGCCAAGAATGGCGGTACGAAGACTGGACAGTGTGTTGGTGAACATGTGGATCTTCCCGTGAAATGGGAATGTTTGAACTATGTAAACTCCGCCCTTTCCTCGAGTTTTTAGGTTTGTGTGTAGATCACCTAAAATGCGAATTTGCGATTTGCTCAAGCCGTCAAATTGCGCCATTCCAATGCAAAGGTCTAAGTGCTTTTCGGGGTAGCTATCGACAAGCTTCAGCAACAGGTTTACCGATTCTTCGGAGATGTACCCCACGCATATACGGACTTCGGAGGATTCACCGAATAGCCGTTCCCACTTGTGCGTAAATGTATTCACGCCGAACTTGCTGGGGGTAAACTCTGAGCTAAGCAACTCCATGTTGTGGCCTCTCCGGATAGAGCGTTCGATTTGAGCCTACCTCGCATAGGCGCGAATCGTAACCATGAGTCAAGCGGATGTGCCCCGTCGGAACAAAAAGCTAAATTTAAAGGTTGGATTATGAAGCTCGAGTCGTTGACCGTAGTTGGGCTGTTTGCTGGTGTTGGCGGCATTGAGCGAGGTTTCCAAAACGCAGGTTTCGAGCCACTTTTGGCAAATGAGATCGACACATTTGCGTCCTTGACGTATCGCGAAAATCATTCCCACAAGCTAATCACGGCGGATATCGCTGACATCGACGCATCCGATATGCCATCGAACCTCACGGTGTTGGCCGGAGGTTTTCCGTGCCAGCCATTCTCGGTTGCGGGCTACCGTAAGGGATTCGACGATGATCGCGGAAATGTCTTTTGGGAGATTATGCGACTAGTCGATCTTTCAAACCCGCAAGTTGTGTTTTTGGAGAATGTTAAAAACCTTCTCGGTCATGATGGTGGCAACACGTATCGCGTGATTGAAGCAGCCCTAATTAATGCGGGTTATTCGGTGACGCACCGAGTGCTCAACGCTAAGACCCACGGTGGAATTCCCCAAAATCGTGAACGAATTTATGTGGTGGCTTTCCGCGACCGCGAAGTGTTACAGAGGTTCAGTTGGCCTGCGGAAATACCGATGAAGGCGACCTTAGCGGACTTCGTAGATTTTGAAAATAAGGTTGACGACAAGTACTACTACACGGAGAAGACCCCTTTCTACGATGAGCTAATAGAGAGTGTCAGGAGTCGAGAGACCGTCTATCAATGGCGTCGCCATTACGTTCGCGAAAATAAGTCCGGTGATTGCCCTACGCTAACGGCGAATATGGGCATGGGCGGACACAACGTACCAATTGTCCTCACGAAATTTGGAATTAGAAAGCTCACGCCTGGCGAGTGCTTCAATTTGATGGGGTTTCCGGACATCAAATTTCCGCAAAAGATTGCCGAAAGCAGATTATATAAACAAGCAGGTAACTCGGTGGTTGTTCCCGTAATTGAGCGCATTGCAAGGAACATTAAACAGGCACTCGAACAACGGCCGTGATTATTCTTGCCGCCACGCCCATTGGAAACCTGGGCGACGCCTCGCCGCGATTGCGCGAGGCCCTGGCGACGGCCGATGTGATTGCGGCCGAAGACACCCGCACCACCCGTCACCTGTTGTCGGCCCTCGGCGTGCAGACCTCGGCGCAGTTTGTTGCGCTGCACGACCACAACGAGGACGCCAAATCCGCCGAGCTAGTGAAGCGTGCCGCGGAATCCACCGTGGTGGTGGTCAGTGATGCGGGCATGCCGGGCATCAGCGATCCCGGGTTCGCCATTGTGCGCGAGGCCGCAGCTGCCGGTGTGGCCGTCACCGTGATTCCCGGGCCGTCGGCGGTGCTTGCCGCCGTAGCGTTGTCGGGTTTCGCCACCGACCGATTCGCCTTTGAGGGCTTCGTGCCGCGCAAGGGTCGGGCCGGTTTCTTTGCGGCGCTCGCCGCAGAACGCCGCACGCTCGTGTTTTTTGAATCGCCCCACCGCCTGGGCGAAACCCTCGCGATCATGCGCGATGCGCTGGGGTCCGATCGCCGTGCCGCGGTCTGCCGCGAACTCACCAAGATGTATGAAGAGGTGCGCCGAGGAACCCTGAGCGAACTGGCCGAGAGCTTCGCCGACGGCGCGCGCGGTGAAATCGTCGTCGTTCTGGAAGGCGCGGGCGATGCCACCGTGACCGTGGATTCCGCCCTGACCGAGGTGCTGGCGCGCACCGCCGCGGGCGAGCGACTGAAGGATGCGTGTCGCGATGTTGCCGACGCCACGGGCTTGGCCAGCCGCGAGCTGTATCAGGCCGCCCTCGCTGCCCAGCGCTGAACCGTAGAATAGGGACGTTATGTCGAGCGAAAATTCTTACTTCATCACCACCCCGATTTTCTATGTGAACGACGTCCCCCACATTGGGCACGCGTACACCGAGGTCGCGGCGGATGTTCTTGCACGCTGGAATCGTCAGAACGGTAAGGACGCCTGGATGCTCACGGGCACCGACGAACACGGCCAGAAGATTCTGCGTACCTCGGTGGCCAACGGCGTAAGCCCCCAGGAATGGGCCGACAAGTTGGTGACCGAATCGTGGAAGCCGCTGCTCGACACGATTTCCATCAAGAACGATGACTTCATTCGCACCACCGAACCTCGCCACGAAACCGCCGTCCAGAAGTTCTTGGAACTGCTGCGCGACAAGGGCTATATCTATTCGGGCGAATACGAGGGCTACTACTGCGTGGGCTGCGAGGAATACAAGCAGCCCGGCGATCTGCTGGAGGGCGGCGACGATTTCCCCGGTGAAAAGGTCTGCGCAATTCACACGCGGCCCATCGAGATCCTCAAGGAAAGCAACTACTTCTTCCGTATGAGCGACTTCCAGCAGCAGCTGCTGGACCTCTACGAATCGCAGCCCGACTTCATCCAGCCCGAAAGCGTGCGCAACGAGATCCTGTCGTTCGTGCGCCGCGGCCTCGACGACCTCTCAATCTCGCGTTCTAGCTTTGACTGGGGCGTCAAGATTCCGTGGGACGACTCGCACGTTGTGTACGTGTGGTTCGAGGCGCTGCTGAACTACATCACGGCATCGGGTTGGGGCGCCGACGACGAATCGTTCGAGGCCCGTTGGCCCGCCATTCACATCGTGGGTAAAGATATTGCTCGCTTCCACGCCGTCATCTGGCCCGCCATGTTGATGGCCGCCGGAATCACCCCGCCGCGCCGCGTGTTTGGCCACGGCTGGTTGCTGGTGGGTGGCGAAAAGATGTCGAAGTCGAAACTGACCGGCATCGCGCCTCACCAGATCACCGATGTTTTCGGTGCCGACGCATTCCGCTACTACTTCATGCGCGCCATCAATTTTGGCCAAGACGGTTCGTTCTCGTGGGAAGACCTGTCGGCCCGCTACCAGGCCGAACTGGCCAACGGTTTCGGTAACCTCGCGTCGCGTACCGTGGCGATGGTGTCGCGGTATTTCGATGGCGTGATTCCCGCGGCAACGGAAATGAACGAGGCCGACACGGTCATCGTCGATACCGTCCGCGACGCATTCACCCAGGCGAACGCCGCGATCGAGAAGCTGGCGATTCACGAGGCCATCGCCTCGGTCTGGCGCATTGTCGACGCACTGAACGGGTACATCACCGAACAGGAACCCTGGGCTCTGGCAAAGGATGACGCCAACCGCGACCGCCTGTCGACCGTGCTGTACACCGCCGTCGAGGGACTGCGCGCGATTACCGTGGGACTGTCGCCCATCATGCCCGGAGCCACGCAGAAGTTGTGGCAGGCGCTGGGTGCACCCGAGGCGCTGGGCGAACTGGAAGACCAGCAGATGTCACGTGCCGGCGACTGGGGCCAGATTCCTGCCGGTGTCACCGTGAGTGCGCTGGATGCACTGTTTCCCCGTATCGAGGAATAGGGCATGAGCGAACCGCTGCGCCAGCGCGCGAGCGACGACGGTGGCATGAAGCGCGACCTCGAATTCCCGCCCGTGCCTGAACCGCTGCGGGTGGGCGTGTACGACAATCACACGCACCTGGAAATCGCCGATGGCGAGAACCCGTTGCCTGTTGAGGAAAACCTGCGCCGCGCCTCGGAGGTCGGTTTGTTGGGTGTCGTGCAGGTGGGTACAGATCTGGAAACCTCGCGGTGGAGCGCCGACCTGGCCGACCGCGACCCGCGCGTTCTGGCGGCCGTAGCGATTCACCCCAACGAGGCACCGCGGCTGGCCGAACGGGGACTGCTGCAGGACCACCTGGCGGGCATTGCGGAACTGGCGGCGCGCCCGCGTGTTCGCGCCGTGGGCGAAACTGGCCTTGACTTTTTCCGCACGGGGGCCGACGGCCACGCTGCACAGTTCGAGAGCTTCGAAGCCCACATCGAGATCGCCAAGGCGAACAACATTGCGATGCAGATTCACGACCGCGATGCCCACGACGACGTGGTGTCCACGTTGAATCGCGTGGGCGCACCCGCCGCCACCGTGTTCCACTGCTTTTCGGGCGATGTGGAACTGGCGAAACTGTGCGCCCAGAACGGCTGGTACCTGTCGTTCTCGGGAACCGTCACCTTTAAGAATTCGCAGGGCCTTCGCGATGCGCTGGCGATTGCCCCGCGCGAACTGATTCTGGTGGAAACCGACGCCCCGTTCCTCACGCCTATCCCGTATCGCGGTCGTCCGAATGGGTCGTATCTGGTGCCGCTGACGATGCGGTTTATGGCGGAAACGCTGCAGACCGACCTCGATGAACTCTGCGGCCAAGTGGCCCGCAACACCGAGGCGGTGTACGGACAATGGTGACGCTTCTGGGTGCAACCGAGATTCGCGCGCTGGCCGCGGAACTTGATGTCACCCCCACGAAAAAGTGGGGCCAGAACTTCGTGCACGACGCCAACACCGTGCGCAAGATTGTCTCGGCCGCGCACCTGCCCGCCGGTTCCGCCGTGCTCGAGGTGGGCCCGGGTCTGGGCTCGCTGACTCTGGGATTGCTCGAGGCGGGACACCCTGTCACCGCTATTGAGATCGATCCGCGACTCGCGGCGCGGCTGCCAAACACGGCGCGCGACCACGGCGTGCCGGATGGCCAATTCCAGGTGGTCAACCAGGACGCACTGACGATCACCGAACTTCCCACGGCACCCACCGCCCTGGTGGCGAATCTGCCGTACAACATTTCGGTGCCCGTGATCATTCATCTGCTCACGCAGTTTCCCTCCATCCAGCGCGTGCTCGTGATGGTGCAGGCCGAGGTGGGACACCGTTTGGCCGCCGATCCCGGATCGAAGGTCTATGGAGTTCCGTCGGTCAAGGCCTCGTGGTGGGGCGACTGGTCTACCGCGGGCACGGTGTCGCGCCAGGTGTTCTGGCCCGTTCCCAACGTGGATTCGGTGTTGGTCGCCATGACCGGCCACGAGGTTCCGGGCGACGACGCGCTGCGTGCGCGCACGTTCGCGCTCATCGACGCTGCCTTCGGCCAGCGCCGCAAGACCCTGCGCCAAGCGCTGTCGACGCTCGCGGGCGGAACCGCCGAATCCGAGGCGCTGTGTGTGGCCGCGGGGATCGATCCGGGTGCGCGCGGCGAATCGCTCGTGTTGGCCGACTATCTGGCTCTCGCGCGGGCCTCGGCTTAGCCGATTCGCGTTAGTGTAAAGCCATGGCCGTTCGCTCCGTCACCGCCACTGCTCCGGGCAAAATCAATTTGTGCCTGCGGGTGGGCGCCCTGCGCGACGACGGGTATCACGACCTGGCCACTGTTTTCCAGGCGGTTTCGTTGGTGGAAGAGGTCACCGCCACACCGTCCGCAGGTTTCACGTGTGCGTTCTCGGGACCCATCGATGTGTCGAACGTTCCGCTGACGGCGGACAACCTGGTGCTGCGGGCTGCGCGCGCGATTGCGGCGGCCACGGGCTATGACGGCGGCGTGCACCTCGAGGTCATCAAGCGTGTTCCCATTGCCGGCGGCATGGGCGGTGGCTCGGCCGATGCCGCGGCTGCGCTTTTGGCGGTCGACGCCCTGTGGCAAACCCACCTGGGCAAGGACGCCCTGATGTCGATCGCGGCCGATCTGGGCAGCGACGTGCCGTTTTCGATGGTCGGAGGCACGGCTATCGGTTTGGGCCGCGGCGAGGACCTCTCGCCCGTGCTGGCCACCGGCCATTTCGAGTGGGTGCTCGTGCCCCACGACCACGGCCTGTCCACACCGACGGTGTATCGCGAACTGGACAGACACCGCGAGGAACACCGACTTGAGATCCCGCCGGTAGTCGACTGCCCCGATGTCGAGATGCCGTTACTGCAGGCACTCCGAGGCGGCGATCCGGTCTTGCTGGCGGATTACCTCGTCAACGACCTGCAGGTTGCGGCGCTGCACCTTCAGCCGGAACTTGGGGCGACCCTCGAATACGGTGAATCGCACGGGGCACTGGCGGGAATCGTGTCGGGAAGTGGCCCGACCACCGCGTTCCTGATGCCCGATTCCACCGCAGCGGTGGACCTGGTGGATCTGTTTACGCGTCGTGGTCAGCGGGCTCTGCGAGTTCTGTCGCCTGTTCACGGGGCGCGTCTACAGTAAACGGCACGCCGAAGAGGCTGAGAAGCACGGCACCAATGGCGGCGCCGACCAGCGCAATGTCGGCCACATTGCCCACGAAGAATCCTGCGTAGTCGATGAAGTCCACAATGTGTCCCTGTGCGAATTCGGGGCCACGCAGCAGGCGATCGCCGAAGTGCGAGATGGCGCCGCCCAGCATGGAACCGACTGCGATGGCCCACAGAATGCCGCGCGTGCGCAGTGCAATCACCACGAGGGCAATCACCGCGAACCCGGCAATGATTGTGAGAATCCAGGTGTATCCCGTGCCCAGACCGAACGCGGCACCGGGGTTGTACACCAGTCGCCACTGAATGAGTTCGCCCATTACGGGGATTGCCTCGCCGCGGGTCAACGTGGATTCCGCCCACACCTTGGTTACTTGGTCCAGCACCAGCCACACAGCAGCGAGGGCGAACGCAAGGACAGGGGCTAGGCGCAACTTCACCCCTCCATTCTCGCAAGTTTTTCCGCGATAGTCTGACGGAATGCATTTAGTGGGTATCGAAAACGTGTCGCATGAGTTCCCCAACCGCACCGTCTTCGACTCCTTGACCATCGCGATTCACGCGGGCGACCGAATCGGTGTTGTCGGTCGTAACGGCGACGGCAAGTCCACCCTGTTGCGCATCATGGCGGGGTCGCTGGTTCCCGATTCGGGCAACGTGATTCGCCGCAGCGACCTGCGACTGGGCATGTTGGATCAAACCGATTCGATGAACGATGACGACACCATCCTGCACGTGGTGGTGGGCGATGGCCCCGAACACGAATGGGCGTCGAACCCGCGAATTCGCGATGTGCTGAAGGGCCTGTTGTCGGACCTCGACACCGCCAGCACCATCGGTTCGCTGTCGGGTGGCCAGCGCCGGCGCGTTGCTTTGGCGCAACTGTTGGTGGGCGACTGGGATGTTGTGCTGCTGGATGAGCCCACCAACCACCTCGATGTCACGGGTGTGGCCTGGCTGGCTCAGCACATTGTGCAGCGCTGGCCGAACGGTCAGGGCGGCCTCGCGGTCGTCACACACGACCGGTGGTTCCTCGATGCCGTGTCCACGGAAACGTGGGAAGTGCACGACGGAATCGTCGACCGCTACGAGGGCGGTTACGCCGCGTACACCCTGCAACGTCTGGAGCGCCAGCGCCAGGCCAGCACCATGGAGGAGCGCCGTCAGAACCTGCTGCGCAAGGAATTGGCGTGGCTTCGTCGTGGCGCACCGGCGCGCACCTCGAAACCCAAATTCCGAATCGAGGCGGCGAACGCGCTGATCGAAAACGTACCGGCCCCGCGTGACACCGTGGAACTGGGCAAGATGGCCACGCAGCGACTGGGCAAAGACGTGGTTGACATTCTGGATGTCACCGTCGAATTGGGCGGGAAAACCATCCTGCGCGATATTGAGTGGCGCTTGGCGCCCGGCGAACGTACGGGAATTCTGGGCGCGAACGGTGCCGGCAAGTCCACCCTGATGGGGTTGATCGATGGCCGCACCCAGCCCACCGCGGGCCGCGTGAAGACGGGCAAGACCGTGGTGGTGCGCCGACTCGACCAGCGACTCGAAGGCCTGGACGACATCATGGACGACCGGGTGTCCGCCGTGATCGCCCGGTACCGCACGGAATACACGGTGGGGGACACAACCATGTCGCCCGGGCAACTGCTGGAGCGCCTCGGCTTTTCGACCGCGCAGTTGTCCACCGAGGTGCGCAACCTATCGGGTGGCCAAAAGCGCCGGCTTCAGTTCCTGCTGATTCTGTTGGACGAGCCCAACGTGCTGCTGCTGGACGAACCCACCAACGACCTGGACACCGACATGCTGGCGGCGATGGAAGACGTGCTGGACACGTGGCCCGGCACCCTGATTGTGGTCTCGCATGACCGATACCTTCTGGAACGCGTCACCGACAACCAGTACGCCGTCATGAACGGTCACCTGCGGCATTTGCCCGGCGGTATCGATGAATACCTGCGCATCGAGGCGGCACAGGCGGTCGATGCGGCCCGCGGCGCCACCGCGCAGAACTCTGCCCGCGGTACCAGCGCAGTGGCCAGTGCGATGTCGGGTGCCGATCGCCGCGTGCTGGAAAAGGAAATGCAGGCACTCGAGCGCAAGATTGCGAAACTGACCGCCGACGTCGACGGAATTCACGCGCGCATGGCTGAACACGACCAGGGCGATTACGCGGGACTCACGGCGCTGTCGGATTCGTTGCGGGAAATAGAAAACGACCTCGAAACCACCGAAGAACGATGGCTCGAGGTCGTTGACAGCCTGGAGGCCTAGGCGGGATTATCCGAAGCGACCCGAGATGTAGTCCTCGGTGCGCTGGTCGGTGGGGTCTTCGAAGATCTTCGTGGTGGTGTCGTACTCCACCAGTACACCGGTGCGGTTGCCGGTGGTTTCATCGGCCAGGGCCGTGAAGAACGCCGTGCGATCGGCCACACGTGCGGCCTGCTGCATGTTGTGAGTCACGATGATGATCGTGTAGTCCTTCTTCAGTTCCACCATCAGGTCCTCGATGCGCATGGTGGCGATCGGGTCCAGTGCCGAACAGGGTTCGTCCATCAGGATCACGTCGGGCTTCACGGCAATGGTGCGCGCAATGCACAGACGCTGCTGCTGGCCACCGGACAGTCCAAAGGCGCTCTGCTTCAGCTTGTCCTTGACCTCGTCCCACAGGGCGGCCTTGGTCAGCGCCTCTTCCACCAGATCGTCCATGCTGCTGGGCTTCATTCCCGTTACGCGGGGGCCATAGGCGATGTTGTCGTAGATCGACTTGGGGAAGGGGTTGGGCTTCTGGAAGACCATACCGATGCGGCGACGCACCTCGATGGCATCGACATCGGGGCCATAGATGTCTTCGCCCTGGAACGAAATCGTGCCGGTTACGCGTGCGCCGTCGACCAGGTCGTTCATGCGGTTCAGTGAACGCAACAGCGTGGACTTGCCGCAACCCGAGGGGCCGATTAGTGCGGTGATTTCGTTGATGCCGAAGCTCATCGACACATCGGTCACAGCGCGAAAGTTGCCGTAGAAAACATCGACGTTGTCGGCTTCGATAACCGGGTCAACAGTGGGGTTGGTGTTCATGATTTTCTCCTTACCAGCGTTTCTGGTATCGGTTGCGGATGACGATGGCGATGGCGTTCATGGCCAGCAACAGGGCCAGCAGAACGATCGAGGTTGCGGCGGCGAGGATGTGGAACTCCTCTTGGGGGCGGCCGGTCCAATTGAAGATCTGAATCGGCAGGGTGGTGTAACCAGACAGCAGGCCGTTCGGGTCGAAGGACACGAACACCAGCGCACCCAGAATCAGCAGAGGCGCGGCCTCGCCCAGCGCGCGGGACAGCGCAAGGATCGATCCGGTGGCAATGCCGGGAACCGCCGAGGGCAGCGTCTGACGGAACAGGGTCTGCAACGGGGTGGCCCCCAACGCCAGCGAGCCCTGACGGATTTCGATGGGAACCGCGCGCAGTGCCTCGCGGGTCACAATGATGATGACCGGCAGAATCAGCAAGCTCAGTGCCGTGGCACCGGCGATGACGATGTTCTTGTCCTTCACGCCGATCGCCGTCAGGGCGCCCAGGGTCAGCAGACCATAGACAATCGACGGCACGGCGGCCAGGTTCTGCACGTTCAGTTCAACGATGCGGTTCCACCAGTTGTTGCGGTCCGAAAATTCCTCCAGGTGCACACCGGCGGCGATGCCCAGGGGCAATGTCATCAGTGCGGTGAAGGCGATCACCATCATCGAACCTAGAATGGCGGGACGGGCTCCGGCCTCCTCGGGACGAGACGCCGGGTATTCGGTGAGCAACATGCCATTCAGGCGGGGTGAGCCTTCGATGATGGTGGTGACAATCAGAGTGACGAGAAACGCGAATGCCAGGAACAGGCTCAGCCACAGCAGCACCAGGAAGACGATGCTGGTGGGGCTGGCGTCACCGCCCTTGACGCGGCCGCGAATCGTACCGTCGCCAATGCGGCGACCGATGGGGGCAAAGACAGACATTAGTAGGCCTCTCGGAATCGGCGCACGACGGCGATAGAGATCCAGTTGATCAGCAGGGTCAGCAGGAACAGCAACAGACCAACGGCGAAGAGGGTGTCGTATTCCAGCGATCCCACGCGCGAGTCACCCAGCGCGGCGTTGGCGATAAAGCCGGTCATGGTCTGACCCTGTTCCAGGGCACCTTCGACAATGCGCGCCTGCTGGCCCGCGGCGATTGCCACGATCATGGTTTCACCCACGGCACGCGAAATGCCCAGCACGACTGCGGCAATAATGCCCGAGAGCGCGGCGGGGAACACCACGCGAACGGTGGTCTGCATGCGGTTGGCGCCCAGTGCGGCCGAACCCTGGCGCATGGCCTGGGGGACTGCGCTCATGGCGTCTTCCGAAATCGATGCGATGGTGGGAATGATCATGACACCCATGACCAAACCTGCCGCCAGAACGCTGAACGCATCGGTGTCCAGCTGCAGCCACTCACGGAACAGCGTGGTCTGCACGAAGGTCAGAGCGAAATAGCCATACACAACCGTGGGGATACCCGCGAGGATCTCGAGGATCGGCTTCAGCACCGCGCGAAGCTTGGGGTGTGCGTACTCCGACAGGAAGATTGCGGCGCCCAGGCCAAACGGAACAGCAACCGACAGCGCGATCACGGTGGTCCATGCTGTGGCGGTAACCAGCGGCAGAACGCCGAAGCTGGCATCCGCGAATCGCGGAGCCCAGCGGTCGCCGAACAAGAAGTCGGTGACGGGTACGTGCTGGAAGAACTCGATGGACGGGATTGCCAGAGCCACCAGAATTCCGGCGGTAATGAGGATCGTCAGCAGCGATGCGCTGCGCAGAACTGCATACACGGCCTTTTCGCCATAACGAGGTGAGCGGGAAGATAACGCCGATGGGCGACCCGGTGTTGCCGGGCCGCCCTCGGTGGTGAGTGTGCTCATTGTGGGCACTCTCTCCTTTGCGTGTTGTGTGATGAACAGGGGGGTGAACTAGCCGAGAGTGGCGAGCTCGTCCTTTGCGACGGCAACCTGCTCGTCGGTCAGACCGATGTACAGAGCCAGTGCAGCGACCTCGGCCTGGTTCTCGATGTAGAAGTCAACGAACGACTTCACCTGGGGCTTCTCGGCGTACGACGCGTTGTTCACGTAGACGTAGAGGGGGCGGCCCAGGGGAGTGTACGAACCGTCCTGAACGGTGGCTTCCGATGCGTCGACGCAGCCGTTGCCGCCATCAACTGCAACAGCGCGGATCAGGTCAGCGTTTTCGGTGACGTACGACAGGCCAAAGAAGCCCAGTCCGCCTTCGGCGCCGGCGATGCCCTGAACCAGAACGTTGTCGTCTTCCGAGGGGCTGTAGTCGGTGCGGATTGCGCCTTCTTCGCCGTTGATTTCCTTGGTGAAGTAGTCAAAGGTACCCGAGTCGGTTCCGGGTCCGAAGAGAGCCAGCTCAACATCGGGGAACGAGGGGTCAACCTGGTTCCAGCTGGTGATGGTGCCTTCAGCTTCGGGGCCCCAGATGGTGTTCAGCTGCTCGACAGTCAGGCACTGAACGAAGTCGTTGCCTGCGGGAACCACAACAGCAAGGCCGTCGTTGGCGACGATGATCTCGGTGAATTCGATGCCGTTTTCTGCACAGATTGCGGCTTCTTCATCCTTGATGCCACGCGATGCGTTCGAGAGGTCGGTTTCGCCTGCACAGAACTTCTCGAATCCACCACCGGTGCCGCTGGTTGCGACGGTGACGTTGACGCCAGCCTCGACATCGCGGAACAGGTCGGCTGCAGCCTCGGTCAGAGGGGCTACGGTCGACGAACCATCGGCAACAACGGCGCCAGCGAGTGCGTCCGAGTTGGGGTCGACGGTCTGGCCGCCACAGGCGGAGAGAACAAGAGCAGAAATTGCAAGGGTGCTTGCAAGACCTGCAAACTTGAGGGTCTTCACGAGGTGATTCCTTCCATGTGCGGCATCGTGCCGCGGATTTTCGGTGCCGGCGGATGCCGACCTCTTCATGAAAGGCGCCGTGGGTGAACGACGGGTAAACACAATCCCAATGGGGTGTGACGATGTGGCTAAATTTGCTCCGCCCCCAGGATTCGAACCTGGACCTAACAGCTCCAAAGGCTGTCGTGCTGCCGTTACACCAAGGCGGACCGTGCGCATGCGCACCCGTCTATTCTGCCCGATGTTTGGCGCACGAGGAAAAGACGGGTACCGACCCGTCGAATTCGGCACGTTTTCCAGTTCGTTGCCGGCGGAAGTGCCAGAATGTAGGCATGACCGATTCGCGCCTTGCCATCGTTGTTCTTGCCGCTGGCTCGGGCACTCGGATGAAGTCGGCCCTGCCGAAGGTTTTGCACCCCATCGCCGGTGTTCCCATGATTGGGCACGTGTTGTCCGCCGCCGCCGCGCTGCACCCCGCTCGCACCCTGGTGGTGGTTCGCCACGAGCGCGACACCGTCGTTGCTGCAGTCGAGGAACTGACCGAGGGCGTAGAAATTGTGGACCAAGACGAGGTCTCGGGCACGGGCCGTGCGGTCGAGGTCGCTCTCGAGGCCCTCGGTGATTTCGACGGCGATGTTGTGGTCGTCAGCGGCGATGTTCCCCTGTTGGATGCCCAAACGATTGCCGATGTCATTGACCGCCACCGTGCCGCATCGGGTGCCGCCACTATCGTCAGCGCCGACATCACCGATCCCTCGGGATACGGCCGCGTTGTGCGCGACGAATCGGGTTCCGTGGTGCGCATCGTTGAACACAACGACGCCTCGGACCACGAACTGGCCATTACGGAAACCAACTCGGGCACCTATGTATTCGATGCCGCGCACCTCAGTACGGCGCTTGCCGCGGTGGGAACCCACAACGCGCAGGGTGAAAAGTATCTGACCGACGTCATCGAATTCATGACAGCAGCGGGCAGTGCAGTTCTTGCCGTGACCGCCGCAGAGCCGTGGATTGTGGCGGGTGTCAACGACAAGGTGCAGCTGTCCGAGGTTGCTGCTCGGTTGAACGCCATGATCGTGCGCGGGCACCAGTTAAATGGCGTGACCATCGACGACCCGGCCACCACCTGGATCGACCGCGCCGTCACCATCGAGGCCGATGCCCACATTTTGCCCGGAACCTTCCTGCACGGCGCCACCGCGATTGCCTCGGGCGCCGTCGTTGGCCCCGACACCACCCTGCGCGACACCGAGGTGGGTGCGGGCGCCACCGTCACGCGCACCGACGCCACGCTTGCGGTGATCGAGGCCGAGGCCACGGTCGGTCCGTTCTCATTCCTGCGTCCCGGCACCGTTTTGGGCCGCAGCGGCAAGATTGGGGCGTTCGTCGAAACCAAGAATTCGCAGATCGGCGAAGGCAGCAAGATTCCGCACCTGTCCTATGTGGGCGACACCACCGTGGGAGTTCAGTCGAACATCGGCGCGGGCACCATCACCGCCAATTACGACGGCGTGAAGAAGCACCGCACCGAGGTGGGGTCGCACGTGCGAACCGGGTCTCACAATGTGTTCGTCGCGCCCGTTAGAATTGGCGATGGAGCGTACACCGCAGCCGGAACAACAGTTCGAAAAGATGTCCCGGCGGGCAATTTGTCACTGTCGTTGGCGCCTCAGAAGAATATTGCGGGATGGGTCGAAAACAACCGTCCTGGGACTGCCGCAGCGCAGGCCGCGGAGCGGGCGAACGACCTCGACAACGGGGAGTAGTCAGTGACGAATATCGAGACAAGCAACAAGAAGCGTCTGGTCCTGATTTCGGGCCGCGCCCACCCCGAACTGGCGCTTGCTGTCGCCGCTCAACTGGGTATTGACCTGGTTCCCACCGATGCCCGCACCTTCGCCAATGGCGAGATCTACGCACGTTTCGATGAAAGCGTCCGTGGCACGGACGCCTTTGTTCTGCAGTCCCACACCACACCCATCAACGAATGGCTGATGGAACAGCTGATTATGGTCGACGCCCTCAAGCGCGCCAGTGCCAAGCGCATCACTGTGGTTGCCCCGTTCTTCCCCTACGCGCGCCAGGACAAGAAGGGCCGCGGCCGCGAGCCCATCACCGCCCGTCTGGTGGCCGACCTCTTCAAGGCCGCGGGCGCCGACCGCATCATGTCAATCGACATCCACGCCTCGCAGATTCAGGGCTTCTTCGATGGCCCGTTCGACCACCTGTTTGCTATGCCGCTTCTGTTGGAGCACTTCCGCGCGCAGCTGGACCCCGAAACTCTGACCGTTGTCAGCCCCGACATGGGCCGCGTGCGCGTAGCCGACATCTGGAGCGACAAGCTGGGTGCGCCCCTGGCCATCATTCACAAGCGCCGCGACCCGCTGGTGCCCAACCAGGTTTCCGTGCACGAAATCGTGGGCCAAGTCGATGGCCGCGTGTGCCTGCTGGTGGACGACCTCATTGACACCGGCCGCACCATCGTCAAGGCCGCCGAGGCGCTCAAGAAGGCCGGCGCAAAGGGCGTAGTTGTGGCTGCCACCCACGCCGTATTCAGCGATCCTGCCACCGAAATCCTGCAATCTGAATTCATCGACAAGGTTGTCGTGACTGACACACTGCCCATCCCCGCCGAGAAGCGCTGGGACCGACTCGAGGTGCTCTCGATTGCCCCCACGATCGCCGGCGCAATCCGCGAGGTCTTCGGCGACGGATCCGTCACCTCGATGTTCGACGGGGCGGCGTAGCCCATCTAGTTCACAGCCCCGTCAAGCCAGGAGGATTGGCGGGGTTTTTGCTTGGGAATTGGCGAACGATACACATGTCTGGGCGGCGGTATTGCGGTTGCGAAAACGCAACGTTAGACTGACGTTGACTCAATTCACTGGGTCACGTTTCTGGCCCCTGGCGCCTGTCCTGCAAACGACAGTCCGCCCATTTCTGACGAATTGAGATTTCATGGCTCGCAGTAAATTTAGCGACGCGCCTATCGCGCCTCGGCGACCCGGCTATTGGCTTGGTGGGAAGTTACGTCGCCAAGGTCGCCAAGACGCCAAGAAGTACATGGATGCGCAGGATTACACACGAACGCATGCGCTGATCCAGGCGCAAAGTAAATGCCAGTCGGGCCAGCACGAAGTGAATCAGTGGTTCATCAAGGCGACAGAGCCGTTGATTTCGGGCAATGCCCGACTTGAAATGGAATCCAGCCTTCTCAGTCAGAAAATTGCGGAACTCAAGGCAAAACCCGTCACATCAGAGCGACTGCGTCGTTCCAACGAGAGTGAAGTCGAGTCCTTGGTGGCGCAGCTTACGAACCTCAAGGCGCAGCGCAACGTCAATAACTCGACGGGTAAGTCATTAACACTGGCCGCTGAAGAAGCGCTGAATAGCTGGGAGAGCCACTATCAGCTTCTGGCCGGTGTCTACCTGCGCGCGAAAATTCGCCGTTCAAAGAATTCGGCACCGTCCTCGCAAGCAAACGTGCCGCTTTTTGAATCCATTCCCATGGCTCGCGTTGAAGTCTTCGATGAACTAGCTCAATCCAATGAAAATAGCGGACGGTCGAAGTCATAATGGCGGGTTGGGGGCGATCACTACTTTCCAAATTCTCCAAAGAGCCAGCGTTTAGCGGGCTTCCTCAGCTCTCGGACGATGTCAACGACAACGCATACCTCGCCGCGGCAGCCAAAGCCGGTGAGTCAGACCGTGCGTCTGGTGCATACGACGAATACCTCTTCACGGACAATGCGCAGGTTGAAATGCCGTTTGAGCGTGCTGTCGATGAACATCTAAAACTTGTTACCCTTCGACTTCGCGACCGGTGGCGACGAGTATTCCTCCAGCGTTCAGGATCCAACCTTGATGCTCAATCCCGGTTGGCCAAGGCGTCGGCTCAAGTACAGCTCGCAACCGATGACTTGAACGGTGTCCTTGGGCAGATCGAGGAGCAGCAAAAGATTCTGGCTGGCGAAATGTTGGGGCAACATGAACTGAACTGGGCTGGTTCTAGGCCACTATTTGTATCGCGCCTTTCCGGATTGATAAAGGTATTTGCGCCGACACTCACGTTCCTACTTATTGGCATTGTGGACCTAGGAATTATTTATGTGTCACTCGACGATATCCCTGGTTTCACAAGCCTCGAAGCGGCGCTGTTTACGATGCCGGCACTCGCGGTGCAATTGGTGTTCCCGCACCTCATTGGCCAGCGTCTGAATTGGGACATGCGTGACCACCCTAAGCGACTCCGAAATCGATTTGAGCTGACCCTGCTCGCATTACTGTGGCTTGCGTTCTTGATTGTAATGACCCAAATGCGCGTAAATTTCATATACTCCGCGGCCGTCTCCAACGGTCGAGGTGATGAAATTACGGCGATGGTCCCCGTGCTCGCGCTTGCGAATCTGCTGATGCTGCTAGGGCTGGGCGGCTGGATTTTGTTTGAAGCCGCTCGCTCGAACCCTCACCAACATGAACTACTTCGGTTGTATGTACGCCGCCAGACACTCGATCGGCGCCTCAAGCGCGCGATGAAACGCCAGTCCGATTCGGCCGACTACATCGAGGGTTTGACAAAGGCAGCTGCACAAGCGCATTTGAGTTTCGATGAAGCTGTGCAAGCCACGGAGGACTCCCTGCGTTACGCCGCCAAGAGTGTTTATCGTCGGAGCCTCGTCAACAGCATGGCAGATGCCAAATTCACTGCGGCGTATCTCGAAGCCAATAGAGAGGTAAACAAGCGTGAAGAAGTTCAGGGCTAGAAAGCTAATTACTGTTGCTTTGGTCGTCGCCGTTCCCACCATGGGGCTTGTTGGTTGCGTTCCCGATTTACCTTTGGATTGTGAAGTACGGGTGATGAGTCCCGATGCGCAAATCGGGGCCGAGGTTGCAATTATTACTGCGCCGTCGAGTTCTTTTGTGCATTTCGAAGACGCGATTGTGGCGGCGGAGCCGATGCTCACTGAATTGATCTCCAGCGACAGCACAGAAATCACAACGGTACTTGCTGATGGACGACCACGACAGTTCAGCAGAAATTACACAAATTTTGAAGGTGCTCTCACGGAAAATGATCGCGAGGACCAACTTGCAAATGCCTACTCAAATATTCGTCGCTTGTACAGATGCGTGTCAGAGGGCCAATCGGCTGACTTTACAGTCCAACCGGGCTCGGACATTTTGGCTAGCCTGCGCGTGGCAGCAGACGCGCTTGATACGGATTCCGTCAAACGCGACGTTGTCATCATCGGTAATGGTCTGCAAATTGGCGGTCAATTGCCGCTTGAATCGCTCGGTTTCCCAAACAGCATGAAGCAGGTTAGCGAGTATGTTAATGATCTGTACGAAGCTGGAGCGCTACCGGACCTCAATGGAATTACGGTAAGTTTCGTCGGGTTGGGGTTAGTCGATGGAACGGTGCAGCCCTCCTTGAACCAACAAAGTCACGACGTCTTGGAAGCGCTGTGGCAGGAGCTCGTAACGCGCTCGGGCGGTCAAATCGGGGACACCATTGGCGATTTCCCCGCTGAAGCCCCCGCGCCGAATTCAATTGATGTAAGTCCGGTTCCAACGTTGGACAACGCCTGCCTTTTCACCATCGGTGAGGCAGATGGTTACCAATTCAAGCCGGATTCGGCGGTATTCGTGAATGAGAAGCTCGCGCGTACTGCGGCGGAAAAGCTAAAAGACAACCTCGAGGGCGCGGATTGCACGAGCCCGCTGAATGTAACGGGATACACCGCATCTGGAGTAAACCGTTCGGATTATGTTGCGGGAAACGCGAAAGAGATGGCCTTGAGCTTGAACCGTGCGAAAGCTTTCAAGGCGCTGATGATGGCCGTTGGAATTACCAACAAAATTGCCGTCACTGGTGGCGGCAAAGGGCCATTCAGCGATTGGGCGGCCGATGGAACGTTCGACGAACAATTGGGCAAACGTAATCGAATCGTCGAAATTTCGGAACAATGAGACGCAAATACATATATGCGCGTAAAGACACCGGCGGAACATGGGGTGTTTTAGCTGCGGCACAGCCGATGGACACCACGCGCTGGATGAAGCGCGGCCTTTCTCGCTTCGCATTCAGCATCGTCGTTCTCCTGATTGTCGGAGGCCTGACTGGAACAGGCGTGTTGGTGTACAACCTCATCAACGCAGAGCCCAACGTCACCCAAGTTGTGGAAAAGGCAAAGCAGTCAATGTTCCAAGTGTTCTGCGGAGATGCGATGGGCTCGGGTGTCGCAATCGAGATGGATGTTCCCGACTCTTACAAAACGGCCGTATGGACTGCTGCGCATGTTGTCGAGGGATGCGACATCGGCGATCGCATCGAACTCGTCAACCAAGGTGCGTCTTATTTCGGAATATTGTCCGCGCGCGATCCTGACGTTGTCGGCCAGAACATCGATGAACTTGCTGATCTTGCCGTGATATATCTCGAAGCCGAGCTCCCGGCCCTAGAACCGGCACCCGAAGCGCAGGTCGGTGACTGGTCGATTATCATCGGCAATCCGTGGGACGAAGTCAACTACGTATCATTTGGTGTTGTTTCTGTTGTCGAACAGGGCGAATACAAAACCGACGCCGCCGTCAATGAAGGCAATTCGGGTGGGCCAATGCTTGACTCGCGAGGCCGCGTGTTGGGGTTGGTGAGCTACAAACCCGTTATGGCTGAATCTACGGTCACGGGTTCTGACGCCGTGGTGAATCGCGCCGAGGGTATCGCAGCGATTAAGCGCTTGCGACTTGCATGTGAGGTAGTGCTTACGGGAATGCGTGAGTGCCCGTTCAAATATTGAACACTCAGGCAGACTGTGGTGAAGTTCGAGCGGTAACGCTGATCTCCGCCACGGAAATCCGCTCCGCCTCGAAGCTGTTGATGGGTGCATCGGTGGGGTGGCCGAGGGCTATTCCACACAGCAGTTTGTAGTGGGCGGGGATGTCGAATTCGGCGCGAACGACGTCGGGCCACACGGCGGCGGCGCCTTGTGCGCAGGTGCCCAGGCCACGGGCGTGGGCGCTGATCATGAGGTTCTGCATGAAGAGCCCGGCGTCGGAGGCCGAGAACGGCTCGAGGCCACCGTGAACGAAGACAAAGATTTCGACGGGGGCGCCGAAGAAATCGAAGTTGCGGCGCCACTGGGCGTCGCGGCCGGCACGGTCGGTGCGATCGATGCCGAGGTGGGCATACATGTCGCGGCCAATTTTATGGCTGCGAGCCTGGAGGTCGGTGGGGTAGCGGCGCAGAATTTGGTAGTCGCTGCGGGGCAGGCCGCCGCGCAGGGCAAAAAGTGCCTTACGCCACCACGGGCCGCGAAGTGCGGCGCTGCCCTCGTCCCAGCGGCGGGTGAACTCGGCGGCAATGCGATCGCGGGTGTCGCCCGTGGCAACGGCCACCATGTAGGGGCGTGTGTTCGACCAACTGGGTGCCGTCATGGCATCCGTCAGGAGTGCCTCGATGATTTCGGGGGGAACCGGCGTGGGTGCAAAATCGCGGGTGCTGCGGCGTGATGCAAGAAAAGCGCTGATGTCGAATTCGACCGTCATGTTTTCTGCCGCCCCAGCACCCGCGATTGCGTGAACCTAGTGGGTGTCGACTGCCGAGATCTCGGTGCGGTCGCCCGACCACTGCGTGTGGAAGGTGCCGTCCTTGTCCACGCGGCGGTAGGTGTGTGCGCCAAAGAAGTCGCGCTGGCCCTGCACCACTGCGGCGGGCAGGCGGTCGGCGCGCAGGCCGTCGTAGTACGACAGCGAGGATCCGAACGCGGGGGCGGGGATGCCGGCCTGCGTTGCGGCGATGACCACGCGGCGCCATGCCGACTGTGCGGTAGCGACGGCGTCGGCGAAGTACGGTGCGGCCATCAGCAGCGCCAGCGATTCGTCGGCACGGTAGGCCTCGGTGATGCGGTTCAGGAACTGGGCGCGAATGATGCAGCCGCCACGCCAGATACGAGCGACCTCACCCAGGTTGATGGTCCAGTTATATTCGGCAGCGCCGGCGCGAATAGCGTCGAAGCCCTGCGAGTAGGCCACAATCTTCGAGGCATAAAGAGCCTGGCGCACGTCCTCGATGAAGGCGTCTTCGTCGGCAACGCTGAAGTTGTCGGGACCGGGGAAGTTCGCGGCCAAGGCGCGCTGTTCGGGGTGCGACGACAGTCCGCGAGCAAACACGGCCTCGGCGATTCCCGAAACGGGGGTTCCCAGCGACAGCGCGGTCTGCACGGTCCACACGCCGGTGCCCTTGCTGCCGGCCTCGTCCACGATTACATCCACCAGGGGCTTGCCCGTGCTTGCATCAACCTGGCGCAGAACCTCGGCGGTGATCTCAATCAGGTACGACTCCAGTTCGCCCGTGTTCCATTCGGCGAAGATGTCGGCAATCTGTGCGGGAGACTTGCCGGTTCCACGGCGAATCAGGTCATAGGCCTCGGCGATCAACTGCATGTCGGCGTACTCGATGCCGTTGTGAATCATCTTGACAAAGTGGCCGGCGCCGTCGGTTCCCACGTGGGTCACGCAGGGCTCGCCCTCGGCGATTGCGGCAATCGAACGCAGGATGGGTCCCAGGGTTTCCCAGGCCTCCGCCGAACCACCGGGCATGATCGAGGGGCCAGTCAGTGCGCCCTCTTCGCCACCCGAGATTCCGGCGCCCACAAAGTTGATTCCGGTGGCGCGCACGGCGGCCTCGCGGCGAATGGTGTCGGTGAACAGGGCGTTGCCGCCGTCCACAATGATGTCGCCGGGTTCGAATACCTGGCACAGCTGGTCAATCACGGCGTCGGTTCCCGCGCCAGCCTTCACCATGATGATGGCGGTACGAGGCGCGGACAGGCTGGCCGCGAATTCCTGAATGGTCTGGGCAGCCACGAAGTTGGCTTCGGGGTGTGCAGCAACGAGCGCTTCGGTCTTGTCATACGAACGGTTGTAAATGGCAACCGTGTTGCCTTCGCGGCTTGCGAGGTTGCGGGCCAGGTTCGATCCCATAACCGCGAGCCCTACAACACCAATATTTGCCTGTGACATCTGCATTCTCCTTGCCGAAAACTGAGATTCCAGCCTATCGGGTATGCTGAGGGAGAACTTCGGCGAGGGGAACACAGTTCCCGTAATCGACGCGGTGGATGGGCTTTCGGTCTTTCCTCACGCTTTCCGGCGTTCGAGTAGAAAACACACCGGGGCCCAGCCCCTCTACACGAAGGCAATACACCTATGTCTGAACAGCACGCAATGGTCGGCGAAGCCCGCACCAACTTTGGTAAGGGCGCTGCGCGCAAGCTTCGCGCAATCGGCCAGATTCCTGCCGTAATCTACGGCCACGGCGGAGACCCCATCCACGTGACCCTCCCCAACCACGAGACCACCCTGCTGGTGCGTCACAAGAACCCCATCATCGAACTGACCGTGGGCAAGGACACGCATCTCGTCCTCGTCAAGGATGTCCAGAAGGACCCCGTACGCCAGATCATCGAGCACGTTGACCTGCTGGTCGTTGTCAAGGGCGAGACCGTGACCGTGAACGTTCCCGTTCACATCGTCGGAACCCCCTTCTCGGGCGCCATCGCAGTTCTCGAGCACGCTGCCGTCACCATGGAGGCCGAAGCCCTGCACATCCCCGAGACCATCTCGGTTGATGTCACGGGTCTGAAGGAGCACGCACACATCACCGCTGGTGACATCGCGCTGCCCGTCGGTGCAACCCTGCACTTCGACCCCGCAACCGTTATCGTCAGCCTGGTTGCAGCGCCTGCTGCTCACGCTG
Organism: Microbacteriaceae bacterium MWH-Ta3; assembly: GCA_003053925.1. Classification (GTDB taxonomy): domain Bacteria; phylum Actinomycetota; class Actinomycetes; order Actinomycetales; family Microbacteriaceae; genus MWH-TA3. Next base: position 345,454 of record QBKD01000001.1, on the reverse strand, counting down.
CCGATGTTGCAGCCGAGGCCTAGGCCTTAGCCCCCAATGTCTGATGCGTGGCTTGTAGTCGGGCTCGGTAACCCCGGACCCGACTACGCCACGCATCGTCATAATGTGGGCCAGATGGTGGTGGCGCAGTTGTGCGCCGACCTCGGGCTTACTCTGAAGCGTCACAAGGCGAATGCCATGGTGGCCGAGGGCCGTTTCCGCCACGGCACCGACAAAATTATTGTGGCCACTCCGTTGAGCTATATGAATACCTCCGGAGGCCCCGTAGGCGGGTTGGTCAAATATTTCGATGTCAGCCCCGAGCGGGTCATCATCATTCACGACGACATTGATTTGCCGTTCGATTCGGTGCGCCTGAAGTTGGGCGGCGGTCACGGTGGTCAGAACGGCGTGCGGTCGATCATTGGCGCGATAGGTGCCGATTTCTTGCGCGTGCGTGTGGGTGTGGGTCGTCCTGCCGGCCGTAAGGACGCGGCCGATCACGTTCTAGAGGGCTTTTCCAAGGCCGAACGCGAGGTGCTGCCGAACCTCATCGTCGATGCCGCTGACGCGGTGGAGCGCATCGTGGTGGACGGCCTAACAAAGGCCCAGTTGCGCGTGCACACGGCGAAGGGCTAACGGCGGCGCTGAGTAGAATCGGCAGGTGAGCCTCGCCAATCTGTCTTCTGTTATCGAGCCGATGTGGCGCACTCTGCGCGGACCAGCGTTATCGATGGAAGATGGCCTGCGGGCTCCGGCCATCGCGGCACTGTGTCGCACGCCGCGTGTGGTGTTGGTGGTCACGGCCACGGGTCGTGAAGCCGAGGCGCTGGCCGAGTCGTTGGGAACCTGGGGTGTTCGCGCTATCGTCTTTCCGTCGTGGGAGACACTGCCGCACGAACGGCTGAGCCCGTCGTCCGAGACCGTGGGTACGCGATTTGCCGTGCTGCGGGAACTGCACGCGTGGAATGGCACGCGCAGCCTGGTGGTAATTGCCAGTGTTCGTGCCGCGCTGCAGCCGTTGGCGTCGAATCTCACGGACGCGCGCACGATTGTGCTGTCGGTGGGTGGCCGTTCGGATTTGTTGGGCACCACGCGCCAGTTGCTCGAGGCGGGGTATCAGCGCGTGGACATGGTCACGCGACGTGGCGAAATCGCGGTGCGCGGCGGCATTGTCGACGTGTTCCCGCCGTTGGCTGCCCACCCCGTGCGTGTGGACTTTTTCGGTGACGAGATTGACGAGATTCGCGAGTTCTCGGTGGCCGATCAGCGTTCGTTGCTGCCGGTGAAGCGCGTGGAGTGCTTGCCGGTGCGCGAGATTCCCCTGTCGCCCGAGGTTCGCCAGCGCGCGAAGATGTTGGGCGAGACGGTGCCGTCGTTGAAGTCGATGACCGACCCCATTTCCGAGGGCATCCCGGTGGCGGGCATGGAATCATTGCTGCCCGCGCTGGTGGAACACGTGGTTCCCCTGACCGACTATTTCGACACGACCGCCACGGTCATTGTGGTGGCGCCCGAACGTGTGCGTGCCCGCGCCGAAAGCCTGCGCACCACCAACCGTGAGTTCCTGGGTGCGGCCTGGCAGATTGCGGCCCACGGCGCCGATGCCCCCATCGATCTGGGTGCGGCCGACTTCATTGGCCTCGATGAATTCCGGGCCGCCATCGCCCAGCGCGACTATTTCACCATTACCGCGTTCGACAGCGGTCTGGAGGACCGCGTCGACTCGGTATCGATCCCGTCGTTTGCGGGCGACCCGGACGGCGCCGTGCGGTTCCTCGGCGAACGTGCCGGCGCGGGCATGCGTATCGCGGTGGTGATCGCGGGGCAGGGTCTGCTCGAGCGCGCGCGGGATTTGCTGGCCGAGGCGGGCCTGGCGGGTCGAATTGTTGACGAAATTCCGGAGGTGGTGGAACCCGGTGTGGTGTTCCTGCTGAAGGGCAACATCGATCACGGTGTGGAGCTTCCCGCGTCGCCCGCCACCGGTCCCGGCCTGGTTCTGGTGTCCGAGGCCGAGTTCTTTGGTCGGCGCGAAAACCGTGGGGCGCGCGCAAACACGAGGTTGGCGACTCGTCGGAAGAACACCGTCGACCCGTTGGCGCTGAACAAGGGCGACTTCGTGGTGCACGAAACGCACGGCATCGGCAAGTTCCTCGAACTCGTGGAACGTGAAGTGGTGACCAACGCGCGCACCAAGCAGAAGTCGAAGCGCGAGTACTTGGTCATTGAATACGCGCCCAGCAAGCGCGGGTATCCGGGCGACAAGTTGTACGTTCCCACCGATCAGCTGGGTCTACTGACTCGCTATGTTGGCGGCGAGGATCCCACGCTGTCGAAGATGGGCGGTTCGGATTGGTCGGCCACGAAGGGCCGTGCCCGCAAGGCCGTGCGCGATATCGCGGTCGAATTGGTCAAGCTGTATGCCGCACGCCAGAACTCGGTGGGCTTCAGTTTCCCGGCCGATACGCCGTGGCAGCGCGAACTGGAAGATGCATTCCCATATGCGGAAACAGAAGACCAGCTGACGACCATCCAGGAAATTAAGGCCGACATGGAGCGGCCCATACCGATGGATCGCCTGTTGGCGGGCGATGTGGGCTTCGGCAAGACCGAGGTCGCGATCCGCGCCGCGTTCAAGGCCGTCATGGCGGGCAAGCAGGTTGCCGTCATCGTGCCCACCACACTGTTGGTGCGCCAGCACACGGAAACCTTCCGCGAGCGCTTCAGCGGTTTCCCTGTCACGCTTGCGCCACTGTCGCGCTTCCAGACGGACAAAGAAGCAAAGCACGTTGTCGAGTCGCTGGCCGACGGATCGCTCGATGTCGTTATCGGTACCCACCGTCTGCTGGGCTCCACTATTGCGTTCAAAGATCTGGGCCTGGTGATTATCGACGAGGAACAGCGTTTCGGTGTCGAACACAAAGACCAGCTGAAGAAGCTCAAGCACAATGTCGATGTGCTGGCCATGAGTGCCACGCCCATCCCGCGAACGCTCGAGATGGCGGTGGCGGGTATTCGCGAGATGTCAACTCTGGCCACGCCGCCCGAGGAACGCCACCCCGTGCTGTCGTTTGTCGGCGAGTATTCCGACGAACAGATCACCGCGGCAATTCACCGCGAACTGTTGCGCGAGGGCCAGGTTTTCTACGTGCACAACCGTGTGTCCACCATTTCGGCAACTGCCAACAAAATCGCCGAACTGGTGCCGGAAGCCCGCATCGCCGTGGCGCACGGCAAGCTCTCGGAAAGCCAACTGGAACAGGTCATGGTCGATTTCTGGGAGCGCAAGTACGACGTACTGGTGTCCACGACAATCGTCGAGACGGGCCTCGATGTTCCCAACGCCAACACGCTGATCATCGACCGCGCCGACAAATATGGGCTATCGCAGTTGCACCAGTTGCGCGGCCGCGTGGGGCGCTCGCGCGAACGCGCCTATGCGTATTTCCTGTACGACCGCGGTCACACGCTGTCGGAAACCGCCTACGAACGCCTGAAGACCATCGCTCAGCACAGCGACCTGGGTGGCGGCATGCAGATTGCCATGAAAGACCTGGAACTCCGAGGCGCGGGCAACCTGCTGGGCGCGGAACAGGCCGGCCACATTCAGGGCGTGGGCTTCGACCTCTATCTGCGTCTGATCGGCGAGGCCGTGGGCGAGTTCAAGGGCGAGGTGCACCACGAGCGCGAGGAGCTGCGCCTGGAGATTCCGGTGGATGCCCGCATCCCCGAGGACTACATCGATTCCGAGCGTTTGCGCTTGGAGGCCTATCAAAAGATTTCGGCCGCGTCATTCCCCGATGCGCCCGCCGATGCGATCGACAGCGAACTCGATGACCTGCGCGACCGTTTTGGCGAGCCGCCCGCCGAGGTGTTGACCCTGGCGGCCGTGGCTCGTCTGCGTCGACTGGTCGCTACCATCGGCCTCACCGAGGTCGTCACAGTTGGCCCCAACCTGCGCGTTGCGGGCAAGCCGTTGCCCGATTCGCGGCAAATGCGCATGACGCGTCTGTATCGCGGGTCCAAGTACATCGCGGCCATGGACGCGGCACTGGTGCCCATGTCCGAAATGGACGGCATTGCGTTGCTGGACTGGGTGACTTCGGTCGTTCTGTCCCTGCACGGGGAGGACTAGACGTGACGACCGAACCCGCCGCCGTTCCCGCCGAATCTCACCCCGAACTCGATGCGCTGATTGCCGTCATGCAGCAGTTGCGCGCTCCGGGTGGGTGCGCATGGGATGCGGAACAAACCCACGAGTCGCTCGTGAAGTATTTGGTTGAAGAATCACACGAACTAATCGACGCCATCGAAACGGGTGATCGCGCAGGCATGCTGGAAGAGCTGGGCGACGTGCTGTACCAGGTGCTGTTCCACGCCGATATTGCACGCACGGATGCGAAAGCTCCGTTTGATATCGAGGCGGTGGCCCGAGCCTCGCGCATCAAAATGGTGGGCCGCCACCCGCACGTGTTCGGCGATGTTCAGGCCGATACGGCCGACGAGGTTCGGGCCAATTGGGAAACCTGGAAGGCCGCCGAAAAGCCCGAACGCACCAGCCGATTCGATGGCATTCCCACGGGTCTTCCCGCGCTGCAGTTGGCCGACAAGGTTCTGGGAAAGCGCGGCGACGATTTCGGCGTGGATCCGGATGCCCTTGCTACACTTCCCGCCATCGAATCCGAGGCGCACCTGGGCGAACTTCTGTACGCCCTCGTAGCCCGTGCCCGCGATCAAGGAATTGATGCCGAGCGTGCGCTACGCGCGGCGACGCGCGCGCGAATGACGGATTAGCGCCGCAATCCCCAGGGCAAGCACGACACCCACATGGGTGCCGATACCAATCAACCAACCGGGCTGAGCCGCTCGCAGTTCCTCGGCGGTAGGCGTGTATCCGGTGGGCCAGTAGGCCGTCGTGCCTTCCTTGGCCGCTGCGCATTCGTCGATGGTGACCTCCTGGTCAACCGAATTGACCTGGGCCTCACGGAATGTCATTGCGATGCTCGACAGCACATCGCCCGGAACCAGGCGCGGCGGCTCGGAATACTCGGGCGCAAGGGGCGCTTCCGCTGCTACGTCGCCTTCGACGTACCCATAGTCATAGGTGCCGTACGTTTCCTGGAAAGGTGCGGCTTCGGCCAGCGTCACGAACGGGGTCACCGCCATAATCGGCCAGGCGGCGCCATAGTTGGGTGCCGATGTCGTGGTCACCTCGGGTGCCATGCACGTAATGACCTCGGGATAGCCGGTGGCCGGGTCGATGTCGTCCTTCTCGTTCCACTCGATACCGATGTAGGTCTGCGTGACGGTGACCGAATTCGAGGCGCCCACCACGGCTGCGACCGCAAACGGGCCCACCGCTAACGTGCCCACAACCAGGGCATTGAGCACCACGGCGGTGCCGCGGCGAGATACCAGAATGTGAATAAAGGCGCTCATCAGCGCGAAGAGGCCCACCTCAACAACGAGGGTTCCAGCAATTAACCAGAAGTCCCACGCGGTGCCGGTGCTGGCAACAGCACCAATCACCAGGGCCGGGGTTGCTGCCACAACCAGGCTAGCCACGACGGCGCGCGCAACAGTCAGGGTGACGTTCGCGGGGGCGGGTGCCTCGTCGTCTTTGCGCGCATTGTTGAGGACAACCGGAACCGCGAACAGCGCAATAATCAGCGTGATCAGTGCGGCAATTGAATACGCGGCGCGGCCGCGGTCGATGTTCTCGATAATCAACCCCGAGGACGAGGAATCCTGCGTGACCGAGAGAATCGCGCCAATCAGGCTGAACAGCAGCACTGCCCCGACCAGAACAGGCCATATTCCGGCTCGCCATGTCGCACGAATTTCCGCGACTGATTCCGCCCAGGTCCCGTTCGATTTCTTCGTCATATCTTCAGTGTGCCACCGTTTGCGGTAATCGTGAAGCATTCTCGAGCGGGATTCGGTCGCGGGCGGATTCGTGAAAGAATGGGCGCATGGCGAGTGTCACACCACCCCGCGGAATGCGCGACTTCCTGCCCGCCGACAAGGCGCGGCGCGAGCGAATTCTGTCGACGATTCGATCGACGTATCGCCTGCACGGGTTCGACGAAATCGAAACCCCCGTCATGGAAGAAGCCAGTCGCCTGTCGGCCGGGCTGGGTGGAGACAATGAAAAGCTGGCGTTCGGTGTTCTGAAGCGCGGCCTGACCGAATCAGATCTACACGCCGCCCACCACGGTTCCGAGCTGTGCGACATGGGGCTGCGCTACGACCTCACGGTTCCCTTGGCGCGGTTCTATGCAACCAATAAGGCCGAACTTCCGCCCGTATTTCGCGCCATTCAAATCGCGCCCGTGTGGCGTGCGGAACGCCCGCAAAAGGGCCGTTACCGCCAGTTCGTGCAGTGCGATATCGATATCATCGGCGAATCGTCGGCGCTCGCCGAAATCGAATTGATCACCGCCACGAGCGACACCCTGCGAGTCTTGGGCATCACCAATGCGACGATCCGCATCAACGACCGCCGGATTCTGTTCGGGCTACTGGACCACTTCGGTTTCACCGATCACGAATCCACGCTGATAACGGTCGACAAGCTCGACAAGATTGGCGTGGCCGGTGTCAGTGCCGAACTTCTCGAACGCGGTGCCTCACCCGTCAGCGTCGAGGCACTGACCGCACTGTTGGAGTCCACAACGGGTTCCATTCCCGCCACGCGTGCCGCGATCGCCGCCGCGCTTCCCGCGGGTGTTGCACCCGCGGCCGTGGAATCGCTTGCCACGATCGCCGAGGCCGTACAGGGCACCGCGACCCTGGTGTTCGACCCGTTCCTTGTGCGCGGAATGGGCTACTACACCGGCGCAATCTTCGAGGTCGCGCACCCCGAACTGGGGTATTCGCTGGGTGGCGGTGGTCGTTACGACGGCATGATTGGCCGATTCCTGGGAACCGATGTTCCCGCCGTCGGGTTCTCACTGGGCTTCGAGCGCCTGGTGGACCTCGTTGAAGAATCCGACGATGCCGCCGACGACCAGCTGGCGCTGCTGTACGACGCAGCCGTCGACCTGGATGAGGTGCTGGCGCACAAGCGCGCACTCGTTGCCGCGGGCACGCGCGTGCGGTTGGTGACCAAGACCAAGAACATCCGCGCCATCCTGGGCCAATTGGAACGAGACGGATACCTGCGATACGCATTCGTGAACGCGGGCGAACCCCTCACCATCAAGACAATCGAACAGCAGTCCTAGACCGCCGTCCTAGACTTAATCCACAGACTTTTATCGAACACCACCACATAAGGAGAAATACAGTGTCAGCAATTGAAGCCGTAGGCGCCCGCGAGATTCTTGACTCGCGCGGAAACCCCACCGTCGAGGTCGAGGTCCTTCTGGAAGACGGAACCGTCGCTCGTGCCGCCGTGCCCTCGGGCGCATCGACCGGTGCATTCGAAGCCTACGAACTGCGCGATGAAGACAAGAACCGCTACATGGGCAAGGGCGTGCAGAAGGCCGTTGACGCCGTCATCGACGTGCTCGGCCCCGCAGTCGAGGGACTCGACGCCAGCGAGCAGCGCCTCATTGATGCCGAACTGATCAACGCCGATGGCACCGCCAACAAGGAGCGCCTGGGCGCCAACGCCATCCTCGGTGTCTCGCTTGCTGTTGCCAAGGCCGCCGCAGATTCGGCCGACCTGCCCCTGTTCCGCTACCTTGGTGGCCCCAACGCCCACGTGCTGCCCGTTCCCATGATGAACGTCATCAACGGTGGCGCACACGCCGACACCAACGTCGATGTTCAGGAATTCATGATCCTGCCGATCGGTGCCGAAACCTACAGCGAGGGACTGCGCTGGGGCGTCGAGACCTACCACGCACTGAAGGCAGAGCTGAAGTCGAAGGGCTTCGCAACCGGCCTGGGCGACGAGGGTGGATTCGCTCCGAACCTCGCCAGCAACCGTGCCGCACTGGACTTCCTCATGGAGGCCATTGCCAAGGCGGGCTTCACGCCCGGCAAGGACATCGCACTGGGGCTCGACGTTGCCGCGACCGAATTCTTCTCGAACGGCGCATACCGCTTCGAGGGCCGCGACCACTCGGCCGGCGAAATGATTGCGTACTACGCTGACCTCGTTGCGTCGTACCCGCTGGTCACCATCGAAGACCCCCTGTCGGAAGACGACTGGGACGGCTGGGCCGCAATGACCGCCGAGCTGGGCACCACGGTTCAGCTGGTCGGCGACGACCTGTTCGTCACCAACCCCGCACGTCTGGCCGACGGCATCGAGCGCAAGACCGCGAACTCGATCCTCGTCAAGGTCAACCAGATTGGTACCCTCACCGAGACCCTCGACGCCGTGTCGAAGGCTCAGCGCGTGGGATACACCGCCGTTCTATCGCACCGCTCGGGTGAAACTGAAGACACCACCATTGCCGACCTTGCTGTTGCCGCCAACTGTGGCCAGATTAAGACCGGCGCACCCGCCCGCAGCGAGCGCGTAGCAAAGTACAACCAGCTTCTGCGCATCGAAGAAGAACTGGGCGATGCCGCCGTCTACGCAGGCCGTGGCGCGTTCCCCCGATTCACCGCATAACAGCGCTGATTTCACGGATGAACCCGAGGCCGCGGCCTCGGGTTCACTCGTTAACGCGCGCGGTCTTGTTACCCTTGAACAATGACCGACCCTCGTGCAACCCGTCAGCCCCTGTGGGGTCGCTCGCTCGAGAACAGTTTTTTCTGGATCATCGTTGCGGTCATCGCAATCCTCGCGGTCGTGAGCCTTTTCGAGCCCGTGCAGATCTGGTTCGAACAGCGCGCGCGTCTTGCCGCCCTGCAGGAACAGGTCGAGGAAAACACTGCGGCGGTCGCCGAAATTCAGTCGGACATCGATCGCTGGAGTGACCCGGCATTTATCGAGGCCCAGGCTCGGCAGCGCCTGCTGTACGTGTATCCCGGTGATATTTCGTACCTGGTCATCAACGATGTGCAAATCGAGGCGGTGCCCACCACAGTGGCGCCGAAGACCGTCGAAAACACCGACATCAACTGGGTGGACGCACTAATGGCGTCGTATGCCGCCGCAGCCGTAGGAGGCACCGAATGAACTGGGACACCGCAAGCGAACGCGATCTGGAAATCTGCCAGCTGCAGTTGGGCCGGCCCATGCGCGATGTGCTGGGAATCGGCGCCCGCTGCGTGTGTGGCGCACCGACCGTTGTCGTGACCAAGCCGCGCCTGTCGCACGGCGAGCCTTTCCCTACGATTTTCTACTTGACTCACCCCGGCGCCACCGCGGCATTGTCCACATTGGAAGCCAACGGGTACATGGCCGAAATGCAGGAAAAGCTGGGGTCAGATCCCGAATTCGCCGCCGCGTATCAGCGCGCTCACGAATCGTATTTGGCGACGCGCGAAGCCATCGAGGTTGTTGACGAAATCGCGGGAATCAGTGCGGGCGGCATGCCCACCCGCGTGAAGTGTTTGCACGCTCTGGCGGGCCACTCACTGGCGGTCGGCCCCGGTGTCAACCTCGTGGGTGACGCCGCCCTGGCAGATTGCTCGTGGAGTCCCTCGGTGTGCGTATGCGCTCCCGACGCTCGCGGCTAGTCACTGCACTAACTATCGCCCTCGCGGCGATATGCGCCGGTGTGCCCGCGGGAACCATTGCGACGGCCGATGTGTATCGCGACGGCGAATGGTGGTTGACCGATCACCGCATTCGCGATGCATGGTCGGTGACGAAGGGCGAGGGCGTCACCATCGCCGTTATTGATACCGGTGTCGATGGCGCACATCCCGATCTTGCGGGTGCTGTCGTCGGTGGTACGGATGTCTCAGGCATGGGTTCGGCCGACGGCCAAGAGCCACTGGGCCTCGACGGACATCACGGCACAATGGTGGCGTCGTTGGCGGCTGGCCGTGGCGCTGGTAGTTCCGGCGTGCTGGGTGTTGCCCCCGAGGCCGATCTCCTGAGCGTGTCAATGTCGTTTGAATTGAATGATGTCGTGCCCAGCGATAAGCAAATCGCCACCGGCGTGACCTGGGCCGTCGACAATGGCGCCGACATCATCGTCATGTCATTTACCCGAAACTCGGTCGGGTGGCCAACCTCGTGGGACACGGCGTTCCAATACGCGGCCGATCACGACGTTCTGGTCGTCGCGGCCACGGGAAACCGGGGGAGCGGCACCGAGTTTGTCGGTGCGCCCGCCACGATTCCCGGGGTGCTTGTCGTGGGAGGCATCGGCGAGGATCGGGTGGTCAGTTCCACCGCCAGTGCGCCCGGCGTGACCGTCGGTGTTGTGGCCGCGAGCGAAGGCTTGGTCGGTAGTACTCCCGGCGGGGCACGACGTTTCTGGAATGGCACCAGCGGTGCCGCCCCGATTGTCGCGGGAATTGCCGCCCTCGTCATGTCGGCCCACCCCGAACTCGACGTCGCGAATGTGATCAACCGAATCATTCGCACGGCAACCCCTGTCGGTTCGGTTCCCAATGTGAATTACGGGTACGGCATCGTCAACGCGCAGAAAGCTGTTGCAGCACGGGTGGATGCGGTAGCGGCAAACCCGCTGGGCGATCTGGATTCGTGGATTGACATGCACCGTGAAGTGGACTGGGAAACCGCGGAGGTGGCGCTCGCCGCACCCGACCACGACCCTGCCGAGATGCCCACCGGCCCGAGTGAGGACGACGTGCGGTCGGCGGAATGGGACGCCGCATGGCTGAACGCCGGCCTGCCCACGCTGACGGTCGCGGGCTTTGGCGTGCTAATGGGTGCTGCCGTTGTATTGGCTGCCCTGCGTGCGCGCGTGATTCGACGCCAGCTTTATCGCGTCACTGGCGAAGAAAGCCCAGACAACGCGCTAAATTAGAGTGTCCACTCGTAATTCTCAGGAGTCATTTTCGTGCCCAAAATTCTTATCGTCGGCGGTGGCTATGCCGGCTTCTACACGGCGTTCACCCTTCAGAAGCACCTTCGCTCGGGCGAAGCCGAGGTCACTCTGGTTGACCCGCTTCCCTACATGACCTACCAGCCCTTCCTGCCCGAGGTTGCCGCAGGTAACATCGAGCCCCGCCACGTCATCGTGCCGCTGCGCCGTCACTTGAAGAAGACGAACATCGTGACCGGCCGCGTCACCGGCGTGAACCACGCCGCGAAGACCGCCACCATTCAGCCCTCCGCAGGCGATGCATACACCGTCGACTACGACCAGATTGTTCTGGCCGCCGGTTCGGTGTCGCGCACCTTCCCCATCCCCGGTGTTGCCGACGAAGCAATCGGCATGAAGTCGATCGAAGAAGCCGTTGCTGTGCGCGACCGCCTCATCGACAACTTCGCCAAGGCCGCGAACCTCCCCGCTGGCCCCCAGCGCGACCGCCTGCTGACCGTCACCGTTGTCGGTGGTGGATTTGCCGGAATCGAGACCTTCGCCGAACTGCGTTCGCTGGCCTCGTCGCTGCTGAAGGACTACCCCAACCTCACCATCGCTGACACCCACTTCCACCTGATTGAGGCCATGGGTCGCATCATGCCCGAGGTGTCGCTCGAGACCTCGCAGTGGGTTCTGAAGAACCTCGCCGAGCGCGAAGCAACCGTTCACCTGGACACCCAGCTGCAGAGCGCCGAGGGTGGCGTCATTCAGCTGTCGACCGGCCAGACCTTCGAGTCGGACCTCATTGTCTGGACCGCTGGTGTTATGGCGAACCCCGTTGTGCGCTCGACCGACCTTCCCATCGAAGAGCGCGGCCGCATCCGTACCCGCGCCGACCTGCGCGTGACCACCGAAGACGGTGCGATCGTGGATGGTGCATGGGCTGCCGGTGACAACTCGGCCGTTCCCGACCTCACCGGTGGTGGCGTGGGCGGCATGTGCGTTCCCAACGCTCAGCACGCGGTTCGCCAGGCCAAGCGCCTGTCGAAGAACCTCGTTGCCGTGCTGCGTGGCGAAGAGCCCGTGGACTACGTGCACAAGAACCTCGGCGCTGTTGCCGGCTTGGGTATCGGACACGGTGTGTTCCAGTCGGGCAAGATCTCGGTCAAGGGCTTCCTTGCCTGGGGCATGCACCGCGGTTACCACGGCCTGGCCATGCCCATGTGGGAGCGCAAGCTTCGCGTCTTCGGCGACTGGTTCCTGCAGTTGATTGTTGGCCGCGACGTTGCCAGCATCTCGGCACGCGAGACGCCTCGTGACTACTTCGCCGCCTACGCATCGCGCCCCGCCGCTGCACCCGCAGCTGCGAAGGCTCCCGCGAAGGCAGCAGCGAAGCCCGCTGCGAAGAAGGCTCCCGCCGCTGCCAAGGCCACGGCTACGAAGGCTGCGGCAAAGCCCGCCGCCAAGGCAGCTGCGAAGCCCGCGGCAAAGCCTGCTGCGAAGAAGGCCCCCGTGGCCGCCAAGGCAACCGCCACGAAGGCTGCGGCGAAGCCCGCCGCTAAGAAGGCCGCACCCAAGGCATCAGCCAAGTAATTCCCTTTCAGAGCGCCCCACGCCGACAGGTGCGGGGCGCTCTGGCATCTCGTGGTCTGACCTAGGCTAGAGACGCCGCCCCAATAGCCCAACCGGCAGAGGCAGACGACTTAAAATCGTCACAGTCAGGGTTCGAATCCCTGTTGGGGCACACTGCAGTGCGCACTGAGGTACGCCGCCAGCGAATCCTCAGGTAATTCTGGGTGGTCAGGTTTACCATGAAGTCATGGACACAACCACACTCGTTCTGCTCGTTATTGTCGGACTCGTTGTAATCGCCGGCATCTACCTGTGGAGCACCTACAACGGCCTGGTTACTCTGAACGTTCGCGTTGATGAAGCCTGGAGCGACATCACGGTGCAACTGAAGCGTCGCGCCGATCTGCTGCCGAACCTCATCGAAACGGTGAAGGGCTACGCGAAGCACGAAAAAGAGGTCTTTGAAAATGTGACCCGTGCGCGCGCCGAAACAACGAGCGCGGGAACTCCCGCCGATGTCGCCGTGGCGGAAAACCACATGCAGGCCGCCCTCAAGTCGATTTTTGCTGTCGCCGAGGCGTATCCGCAGTTGCAGGCCAACGCGAACTTCCAGCAGCTGCAGTCGGACATCACCGACACGGAAAACAAGATTCAGGCCTCGCGTCGTTTCTACAACGGCGGTGTGCGAGAGTTCAACACCAAGATTCTGGTCTTCCCCAACAACGTCTTCGCCCGAAGCCTGGGTTTTGCCACGCGTGATTTCTTCGAGGTCGAGAACCCCGACGCCATCGCCGAGCCTCCGAAGGTTCAGTTCTAACCGCCTATGTACAGTGCAATTGCGGCGAACAAGCGCAACACCGTTCTGATCATCGGGGTATTCCTGCTGATCGTGGTGGGGCTGGGGTGGCTCATTTCGCAGATGATGGGCGACGGATCCTGGAGCATCACGATCGCCACCGTGCTGGGCGCGGGCGCCTATGCCTGGTTCCAGTACTACAACGCCGACAAGATCGCGGTGGCGATGGCGGGTGCACAACAGATTACGGAACAGGACAACCCGCGGTTGTGGCGCACGGTCGAGAACCTCACTATTGCCACGGGCATGCCCATGCCGCGCGTGTATATCGTCAACGATCCCGCTCCTAACGCGTTTGCGTCCGGTCGCGACCCCGAACACGCGGTCGTAGCCGCGACAACGGGTCTTCTGGACATCATGACCGACGCGGAACTGGAAGGCGTTATGGCCCACGAACTGGGCCACGTGAAAAACTACGATATTCGCGTCAGCACCATCGTGTTTGGGTTGGTGGTTGCCGTTGGTTTCATCACCGACATTCTGATTCGCATGGCGATGTGGGGCGGCGGCAACCGACGCAACAACGACAATGGCGCCGGTGCGCTGTTTCTGGTCTTGGGTTTGGTCGCGATGATTGTCGCGCCGCTGGTGTCTGCGCTCATTCAGGCGGGAGTGTCGCGCCAGCGCGAGTACCTCGCCGACGCCACGGGCGCAATGACGACCCGCAACCCCGAGGGGCTGGCAAGCGCACTGCACAAGCTTGCAGAATACAAGGCGCCCATGCGCCGACAGTCGGCCTCGATGGCGCACCTGTGGATTTCCGATCCGATGAAGCCCGGCGTGTTCGACCGCATGTTCGCCACGCACCCGCCCATCCCCGAGCGCATCCGTCGCCTTCTGGATATCGGCGGAAAGTTCTAGCCGAACACGGCTCGAAGGTCGCGGCTGGCATCGCCCCAATCGTCGACAACGATGTTCTCGAGGCCTCGCCAGGCCGCGGCGTCGCGCACGATTCGCTCCAGGCGGTCGACAGCATTACGCGGCCGGGACACTTCCCAGTGCGCGCTCTTGACGATGAGCGTCTTGGTCTTGCGGTCGGCCTTGAGGTCGATTCGAGCGACCAGTCGGTCGTCCATCAGAATGGGCAACGAATAGTAGCCAAACTGGCGCTTTGCCGCCGGTGTGTAGATCTCGATTTTGTAGTCAAAATCGAACAGCCGCAGCGCGCGTTCGCGATGCCACGTGACCGGATCGAATGGTGTCAGGATCGTGTTTGCCTTTATTGCTGCGGGTATTTCGACGCCGGGTGTTGTGAAGGCGGGGGACGCCCATCCCTCGACCGTCGTGGGAACGACGCGCCCCGCCTCGACCAATTCGGCCAAAGCCTGCCGAGTGCGAGGTTTTGCCAGTCGGAAGTAATCGGCGATATCCGCTTCGGTGCCCACGCCCACCGCGGTGACGGCCTTGTGTACCAACTCCCGTACCGCATCCGATTCGTCAATGTGGGTGTTCAGGACATCGGGCGACAGCACGCGTTCGGGAACGGCATAGAGGCGCTGAAAACCTCTGCGCCCGGCCGATGTCAGTAACCCCGCGTCGAACAGCGTTTCCAACGCGATCTTGGTGTCACTCCAGCCCCACCACGCGCCGGTGCGTTTGTTGCGATCGTGTTCGATGTCGCTGGCGGTAATGGGCCCTTCGGCCTCGACAATGCGGAACATCTCGTCGACAAACGCGCGGTGTTCCGCACCCCATGCTCCCGCGGCAAAGGATCGCGCCTCGTGATGCGCCATTTTCCAGCGCCACAGTGGCCACGACTCCACGGGGATGAAGGCGGCCACGTGCGCCCAATATTCAACATGGGTGGGGTGCGCGCTGTGCGCAAGCAGCAGGTCATCGGCCAGCGCGGTGTCGTATCGACCCAGGCGGGCATACAACGGCAGGTAGTGGCTGCGCTCGAAGACATTCACCGAGTCCAACTGCAGTACGCCCAGGCCGTCAATCACCGCAGCGATGTCCGACGTCGCGGGATTGCGCCGCGTATTTCCCAGTCCGTGGGCGGCCAACGCCACACGCCGCGCCTCGGGTTTCGACAGTTCACTCATAGGAATCACGGTATCGTTTCCCCTGGAGGAAAAAGTGACACACACGTTTGCCGGGCCGACTTTGGCCGAGTTCGAAGCCGCCCGCGCTGTTGTCGCTCATGTCGCCCAAGCAACTCCGCTGGAGGAATCACGGTTCCTCGCCGAGGTCCTGGGTCATTCCGTCTTTTTGAAGTGTGAAAACCTGCAGCGCACGGGTGCCTATAAGATTCGTGGCGCGTATCACCGCATGAGCAAGCTGACCGACGCTGAAAAGGCGCGCGGGGTGGTCGCGGCCTCGGCTGGTAATCATGCCCAGGGAGTAGCGCTTGCCGCCGCCGAGCTGGGAATCAAGGCCACCATTTTCATGCCCATGGGCGTTGCTCTTCCCAAGTTGCAGGCCACACGCGGGTATGGCGCCGATGTCGTTCTGCGTGGCGTCGTCTTCCAAGAATCGCTGGCCGCTGCCACCGAGTTTGCCGAGAAGTCCGGCGCGGTATTCATCCCGCCCTACGCCGACCACGAGGTCATCGCCGGTCAGGGAACCGTGGGGCTCGAGATGCTCGATGAATGCCCGGACGTGCAGACGATCGTGGTTCCTATCGGTGGCGGTGGTCTGATTGCCGGTGTGGCCAGTGCCATGAAGCAAAAGGCCGCTGAGTCCGGCCGTACGCTGCGCGTTATTGGCGTGCAGTCAAAGAATGCAGCGGCGTATCCGCCCTCGATTTCTGCGGGGGAGCCCGTGACAATCGAGGTCAAGCCCACGATTGCCGACGGAATCGCCGTGTCGCGTCCCGGTTCTATCAACTTCGACATCATCAAGGACGCGGTTGATGAAATCGTAACCGTCAGTGACGACGACATGGCCCGCGCCATCCTCATGCTGCTCGAGCGCGCCAAGCTTGTGGTGGAACCGGCCGGCGCCGCGGGTGTCGCCGCAGTCCTCACGGGCAAGGTCGAGGCAACGGGCACCACCATCGTGCTGCTTTCCGGTGGAAACATCGACCCGCTCATCATGGAACGTGTCATTTCGCGTGGTCTTGTGGCCTCGGGCCGCTACCTGCGCGTACGTATTCCACTTCCCGACCGGCCCGGCCAGCTGGCGCGAACGTCGGAAATCGTCGCGGGCCAAAACGCCAACGTTGTCGAGGTTCTCCACACTCGTCACGGTGCCGGGTTGGGCATCGCCGAAGTCGAACTCGAAGTGCACATCGAGACCCGCGGTCCCGAACATGCCGAACAGGTGCTGGACGCTCTGCGTGCCGAGGGCTACCACCCTCGCATTGATTACTAGCCGGTAAAAGGTTCGATCGCGATAATTTCCACCGCGATCTCGGCGCCGCTCGGTGCGGTAAACGTGGTGGTGTCGCCGGCCTCGAGACCCATAATGGCCTGGCCCATGGGGCTCTGTTCGCTATAAACATCGAGGTCGGTGCCGGCCGCGATTTCGCGTGAGCCCAGCAGGAACTTCTCTTCATCGCCGTGGATGTGTGCCGTCACGACAGTGCCTGGCGCGACACGAGAGGCATCGACGGGCTCGGTACCCACATGGGCGTTCTTGAGCATCTCGGTCAACTGACGAATGCGAGCCTCCATCTTGCCCTGCTCGTCCTTGGCGGCGTGATAGCCACCGTTCTCTTTCAGGTCACCCTCGGCGCGCGCCGCTTCAATTCGGCCCACAATTTCAGCGCGACCAACGGTCGTCAACTGCTCGAGCTCGAGCGCGAGGCGATCGAATGCTTCCTGGTTAAGCCAGATTGCGGACATGAGGGCTCCTTAGGGGTGAACTTTTCAAGGGTATAGCACGCTGTGGGCGTGCTCAAATCGGGTACTGAGTGTCAGTAACGCCAGCAATGGTCGACGCCCGCTGCGACCGGTTCGCTGGTGGCGCGAATATCGACAACGTACGTTGTGGTGGTGGATTCTTGCGCGGGGTGCTTCTGCACGATCCATCCAATTTCGGTGAACCCATCGCCCAGTGCGCGCACCGCGCAGGCTACTGTCGTACCCGCTGGCGCCGATACCGTGTAGGTCAATTCGACGGAATTGCCCGCAATGGTCATTGACCGATCACGAAATTCGATGCCCGTTCCAGGGGTGAGCGAAATGGACCACACGGCAAAGGCTATAAATGCCGTAATCAACCCGGCAGCCCACAGCACGAGGGTGCGGCGACTCAACGGCGATCGTGTGCGGCCATATCGAGCCTGCAGCACAGATTCGCGGCTATCCGGTGTCTCGGTCATGTCGTCCTCTGGGTACTCTAGTTACTAGGCTACGCGAATCGGAGAACCCATGCTTGCGACCACGTTTATTTTGGCTGTCGAAGAAATCGACCCGAACCAGGTAACCCCCGGTGTCGAGGGCTTTATTGCCACGGGGCTCTTTGCGATTGTGTCCCTGTTGTTGTTGCTGGATATGGTGCGCCGCATTCGCCGCGTACGGTACCGCGAAGAGGCCCGCATCAACATCGATGCCGAAGAGGCCGCAAACGACTTGATTGCGTCCGTCAATAAGGAAACCGGCAATACGCCCTAGGTGTTGAGCGGCGCGAGCGCAATCAGCAGCACCGCCGACCAGTGGCACAGGAACGCGATTACGGTGAACGCGTGGAACACCTCGTGGAACCCGAAGACACCGGGCACGGGGTTGGGTTTCTTCAGCGCGTATACGATGGCGCCCGCCGTGTAAGCCAGGCCGCCGACAATCACCAGAATCGTCATCGAGGCATTCGCCATCCACAGGTCCACCATGTATACCATGGCCACCCATCCCAGAATCAGATACAACGGCACGTACACCCATCGAGGCGCACCCACCCAGAACACGCGGAATCCGATACCCAATCCGGCCCCGATCCACACGCCCAGCAAGAGCCACCATCCCTTTTCGGGGGGTAGTGCCAGAGCGCCCAGGGGGGTGTATGTGCCGGCGATCAGCAGAAAGATGTTGGCGTGGTCGATGCGCTTGAAGATTAACTTCACGCGCGGACTCCAGTTGATGCGGTGATAGGTTGCCGAGATTCCGAAAAGCAATATAGACGACAGTGCAAACACCAGGCTTGTCCATGTTGCGAGCGTTCCCTGCGCCAGAGCGACGAGCACGAGTCCACTCACGATGGCTACGGGTAATGTTCCTAAATGCAGCCAACCGCGCAGCAGCGGTTTGGTCTCGGCGGACGCGGCATCGTCCAGAAGAGGCAAGTGAAGCGGTTTGCTTGTGCTCATGTCCTCAGTGTACGGCGGGAAGTTATGAGCAGGACTACGCTAAAGCCATGAATCTGTACACCGCCGTGACGGCACCCATCAAAGGTGTTTTGTATCGGCTGTACGCGGCACGATTGCGGCGGCACATTGCCAACGGCGCAGTTCCCACTCACGTGGGCATGATTATTGATGGCAATCGCCGCTGGGCCCGACAACAACTGGGAGTCAGTACCGCCGAGGGCCACCGCGCGGGTGCCGAGAAACTTCATGAATTTCTGGGCTGGTGCGACGAATCGGGCGTCAGCGTCGTCACGCTGTACCTGCTGTCGACTGACAACCTAACGGGCCGAGACGGCACCGAACTTGATGCCTTGTGCGGGATCATCGCCGACCTCGCCTCGGACCTCGCCGAGGTACCGGACTGGCGGGTCCAGCACGTCGGTGCACGTGACAAGCTGCCGCACGCACTGGCCGACGCCCTCGTGCACGCCGAGACCAGCACCGCCGCGCACACGGGCCTGCATATCAATCTTGCGGTGGGATATGGCGGTCGGCACGAAATCACCGAGGCGGTGCGCGACATTATTCGCGAACACATGGCCGACGGAAAGACCCTCGAGACCCTTGCCGATGATGTCACCCTTGATAACATTTCGGCTCACCTGTACACGAAGGGTCAGCCGAACCTCGATTTAGTTATTCGAACCTCGGGTGAACAGCGCATGTCCGATTTCATGCTCTGGCAGAGTGCACACAGCGAACTGTATTTTGTCGAGGCGCTCGGACCCGATCTGCGCGAGGTTGATGTGCTGCGTGCGCTGCGTGACTTTGGTCGGCGTCACCGTCGCTTCGGCCAATAGTCACACCGGGAAACCGTGGGTAACGATTGCGTGAACACCGAAACGCTCCGCGTGTCGAAGCGCGCGTGTTGCGTCGACGCGGCGTAGTTTCGGGATATGAGGTAACCAAGTTGTGGTCGATGAGGCCACCGGCTCCGTCGGCCACCTGAGCGAATGCCCAGGCATTCTCGAACGGAGTCATCGTGACCACAGCCCGCACCACACGACCCACCTCGACCAGTGCTCGATCGACGCAGGCGTCGACCACGGTTCGCACCTACATTCTGGACACCTCCGTGCTGCTGTCCGATCCTCGGGCGCTGTTTCGTTTTGCCGAACACGAGGTTGTCATTCCTGTCGTTGTCGTGTCCGAGCTGGAAAAGAAGCGTCACGATCCCGAGATCGGCTATTTTGCCCGTCACGCGCTGCGATACCTCGATGATCTACGTCAGAAGCACGAGCGGCTCGACATGCCCATGCTCGTGGGCGACGGCGGAACGCTGCGCGTAGAGCTGAACCACACCTCGGATGCCGCACTGCCCAGCGGCTTACGATTAGGAGACAACGACACGCGAATTCTGGCGGTTGCGCTGAATCTGTCCGCCGAAGGCAACGACGTGGTCGTGGTGTCGAAGGATCTGCCCATGCGCGTGAAGGCGGCCAGCATTGGGCTTCCCGCCGAGGAATACCGGGCCGAACTGGCTGTGGATTCGGGCTGGATGGGAGTCGCTGAGGTCGAGATCTCGGCGGACGAGATGGCGGATTTGTACGACGGCGAACACCTGGAATCCGCGGCGGTGGCCGAACTGCCCGTCAACACCAATTTGTTGATTCATTCCAACCGCGGCAGCGCGCTGGGGCGCGTGCAGGCGGGTTCGCGCATTCGGTTGGTGCGCGGCGAGAGAGATGTTTTTGGTTTGCACGGCCGCAGCGCCGAACAGCGCTTGGCGATCGACATGTTGCTGGACCCCAGCATCGGCATTGTGTCGTTGGGTGGCAAGGCGGGCACCGGTAAGAGCGCGCTCGCGTTGTGTGCGGGCCTCGAAGCTGTTTTGGAAAAGCGGCAACACAAGAAGATCCAGGTGTTTCGCCCGCTCTATTCGGTCGGCGGACAAGACCTGGGATATCTGCCGGGCGACGCCGACGAAAAAATGAACCCGTGGGCACAGGCCACCTTTGACACCCTGGGAAGCGTGGTCAGCGACAACGTAATGGACGAGGTCATCGAGCGAGGGCTTCTGGAGGTCCTGCCACTCACGCACATCCGGGGTCGCTCGTTGCACGATTCCTTCGTCATTGTCGACGAGGCGCAATCGTTGGAGCGCAATGTGTTGCTGACCGTCTTATCGCGAATCGGTCAAAACTCGCGCGTCATTCTGACCCACGATGTGGCGCAGCGCGACAACCTTCGCGTGGGCCGTCACGACGGTATTGCCAGCGTGATCGAGGCGCTGAAGGGTCAGCACCTCTTCGGACACATCACACTGCAGCGCAGTGAGCGCAGCGATATCGCGGCTTTGGTCACAGAGCTGTTGGATGACTACGACATTTCCTAGCCCCTTCGAAACGACGAATGCCCCGACCTCAGCGGCCGGGGCATTCGTGCGTGAGACGCGTGTTACTTGGCAACGCCCGGGTGGGTCATGGACAGCAGATCCAGCGCGGTGTCCAGCTGCTCGAGCGTGATCTCGCCGCGCTCGACGAAGCCCATGGCAATGACCGACTCGCGCACCGTGAGGCCGGCGGCCACCGAGTGCTTTGCCACCTTTGCGGCGGCTTCGTATCCGATGATGCGGTTCAGCGGGGTCACAATCGACGGCGACATGCCCGCAAGGGCTGCTGCACGTTCGACGTTTGCCTCGAGTCCGCTGACGGTTTTGTCGGCAAGCACACGGCTGGAGTTCGCCAACAGGCGAATCGATTCCAGCAGGGCGGTGCCCATGACGGGGATTGCCACGTTCAGTTCGAATGCGCCGCTGGCGCCACCCCAGGCGATGGTGGCATCGTTACCAATGATGCGTGCGCACACCATGAGCACGGCCTCGGGAACAACGGGGTTCACCTTGCCGGGCATGATCGACGAACCGGGCTGCAGGTCGGGAATGTGGATTTCTGCAATACCCGTGTTGGGGCCGGAACCCATCCAGCGGATGTCGTTACAAATCTTGGTGAGCGACACCGCGATGACACGGAGTGCGCCCGAGGCTTCGACCAGGCCGTCGCGAGCGGACTGCGCCTCGAAGTGGTCGAGCGCTTCGGTGATGGGAAGCGAGGTTGCCGATGCCAGTTCCTGGATGACGGCGGCCGAGAAGCCCAGGGGAGTGTTGATTCCGGTGCCGACTGCGGTGCCGCCCAACGGAACCTCGGCGACGCGCACAATGGTCGATTCGATGCGCTCGATGCCCAAACGAATCTGGCGGGCGTAGCCACCAAATTCCTGGCCCAGGGTCACGGGCGTGGCATCCATGAGGTGGGTGCGGCCGGGCTTCACGTGCGATTTCCATGCTTCGGCCTTGACATCGAAGGCGTCCGCGAGGTGGCGAAGCGCGGGAATCGCGTCATTGACCAGCGCGTTGGTGACGGCGATGTGCACCGACGTGGGGAAGACGTCGTTCGACGACTGCGAGGCGTTGACGTGGTCATTGGGGTGCACGGGTGCGCCGTGGCGTGCGGTTGCGAGGCTGGACAGCACCTCGTTCATGTTCATGTTCGAGCTGGTTCCCGAACCCGTCTGGTAGGTGTCCACGGGGAAGTGCTCGTGGTGCTGGCCCGCGATGATTTCATCGGCGGCGGACACAATGGCGTCGCGGATATCGGCCGGCAGAATACCGAGGCGCTCGTTGACGATGGCCGCCGCGCGCTTGATGTGGGCCAGAGCCACAATCTGAGCCGACTCGAGGCCGGATCCGCTGATGGGGAAGTTTTCGACGGCACGCTGAGTCTGTGCGCTGTAGAGCGCCTGGACGGGCACTCGAACTTCGCCCATGGTGTCGTGTTCAATGCGGTATTCGGTCACGCTTCTGCTCCTGAAATTAGTTGATATCGCCGATGACCACGGAGGCGGAGACGCGGCCATCGCGAAGGTTGTAGGTGGCTCCCACCACTGCAAGCGTACCGCTGGCAATGCCCTCGGTGATGAGTTCGCTGGTGGCCAATAGTTCCGCGATGGTGTCGCGCAGGTGCTCTTCACCGACGTGGTCGATATTGATGTCCCGGACATCAGTTGTTCCGTTGGCCAAGAGCACTCGATCGATGGCGGGCTGAATGGTGTTGATGATTCCGCGCACGTTCACGGGTACCTGCATGTCCTCATCGATACGCGACTGCATCGCGGCCTGCACCGCACCGCAGGAATCGTGCGCCAGCACCACAATGAGGTGCACGCCTAACGTGGCGACGGCGTATTCCAGCGAACCAATGACTGAGTTCGATATGGTCTGTCCGGCGTTGCGCACTACGAACAAATCGCCCAAACCGCAGTCGAAGATGATCTCGGCGGACAAGCGGGAATCGGAACATCCGAAGAGTGCGGCATGTGGGGTTTGACCGCCCGCAAGGTCGGCGCGGTGTTCAACGTCTTGGCGCGGATGTGCGGGCGCCCCCGAAATGAAGCGTTCGTTGCCCGACTTCATGTCGTCCCACGCCTCGCGCGGTGTGGTGGGGAGGGGTCCGGTCATCAGTTCGCTCCGTTCTGGTCAAGGAATGCGCCAATAGCGTTCACTACGTCGAGTGCCGCACGAGGGTCGGTGGAGACATCAGAGGTTGACACAATGACCGTGTCTCCGGCCGCCTCGAGCACCCACACCCAGGCATAATTTCCCGGGTCGTCAGTTGTGGTGCGGTCGTATTGAGTCCACACCAGCCCCGATTCATCGGTAAATGTGGCGGGCGCGCTGTCGCCCACGAGGTCTGAATAATCATGTTGCCCGGGGTATTGGTCCAGGGCCGTGAACAACGAAAAATTGCCATTTGGGTCCTTTTGAACCCAGCCAATCGACCACACGGGTTGGTCGCCAGACGACATCTCGGCGCGATTCGCCCATGCGTCGTCGCCCACCTTGGGATCGATGATCAGGCGCTCGGGGTTGTCGGCCTGCGCCGCGGCAGCAGCTGCATGCCAGTCGACGGCCTTGGTTTGGGGGGCGGCTTCGGGGCGTACCACCACCAGCATGAGGAACAGCACAATGCCGAACGAGGCAATAAGAGCAATGACAAGATTGAAGGTGGTCTGGCGTGACCGGCGTAACGCCGCCTTGTCGACGGCAGGCTCGGTCATTCGGCGGTCTTTCGGGCGGCTTCCAGCCGGGCACGAGCGCCGACCAGCCACTGTTCGCAGCGTGCGGCCAGTGCCTCGCCGCGTTCCCATAGCGAAACCGATTCATCGAGGCTGGCTGTCCCCGCCTCGAGTGACTGCACAATCGTGACAAGTTCGTCGCGTGCCTGCTCGTACGTCAGGGTGTCTACGTCGGGAAGCTTCTGGGCCATGGTTCTAGGGTACCTTTCGGTCAGGCGGAGGAATCGGGTGTCAGGGTGGCGACAGTGCTGTCAATAGTTCCGTCGGCGACGCGGACCGTAATGGTGTCACCGGCGGTGACGCGGGCAACCGAATCGAGCACCCGGCCATCCGCGGTGCGGACAATGGAATAGCCCCGCTCTAGGGTGTGTCGGGGCGACAGTGCCCGCATTTGTGCGGCCAAACGGTGCGAATCTGCGGTGGCGCGTTCCAGAATGCGATCCATCAGGGTGGATCCCTTATGTACGTAATTTGCCAGGTCCGATTCGTGGCGTTCGAGGTACGCGGCAGGGCTGGCCATGACGGGACGCGATCGCAACTGTGCAATGCGGTCGGATTCGGTGCGAATCACGCCGTTCACGGCATTGGCAATTCGACCACGTGCCGCGGTGATGTTGGCCAGTTCTTGGGTGACATCGGGCACCACGCGCTTTGCGGCGTCAGTCGGTGTCGATGCGCGCAGATCGGCGACCTCGTCCAGCAGTGGTCGGTCGTTCTCGTGGCCAATGGCCGACACAATCGGCGTCGAGGCCGCAGCGGCAGCCCGCACGACCCGTTCGTCGCTGAACGGCAGCAAATGCAGAAAGTCGCCGCCGCCGCGCGCCACAATAATGACGTCGATTTCCGGGTCGGCATCTAATTGAGCGATCGCCTGTGCAACCTGGGGTGCGGCGTTCTCGCCCTGCACCGCAGTGTGAACCACTCGGAAGAGCACATCGGACCAGCGCAAGCGGGCGTTGGTCAGGACGTCTTTTTCGGCATCGGAATTCGCGCCGGTAATCAAGCCAATGCACAACGGCAGGAACGGTAACGCGACCTTGCGCGATTCATCGAGCAAGCCCTCGGCCGCCAGTTGCCGACGCAAGCGCTCGATCTTTTCGAGGATGTCGCCCAGACCCTCATGGCGCATGTCCTTGGCGATAAAAGACAGTGTGCCGCCGCCCACCCAGTAATCGGGCTTTGCCAGCATGCGCACCTTGTCACCTTGCGCAAAATTTTCGGGAAGCGCCTCGAGCGTGGAACGCCAGACTGTCACCGAAATTGTGGCGTCTTCCGACACGTCTTTCAACTTGGCATAGGCGTGACCGTTGCGCACATTCCACGACGCCAGCTGGCCCTCGATCCACACGGGTGGAAGCGCATTAATGTGCGTGCGCATGCTGTTGGCGACAGTGGCAACCGACATGACCGGGACTCCGCCCATGGACTCGTGTGCCTCGCTCATATCGTTCAGTGTAGAGCGAATGGCTGACGTGTAATCGTTTGCATCCCCATGAAGTACAGTAAAGATGCGCGCCACCACCACGGCGTGCTTTTCTGTGCATGGAGGTACTCATGGCTGGCGCCAGCATCCTGGTTTACGCCGAACGTGTCGGTGGCAACATCGGCGAAATCGAGAAGCTTTTGGCGGGTCCGCTCGCGGACTTCACGGGCATCCACGTTCTGCCGTTCTTTCACCCCTACGACGGTGACGATGCGGGCTTCGACCCCATCGACCATACAATCGTTGACCCGCGACTCGGTGACTGGTCGGACTTCAAGCGCATCTCGAACTCGCACGAGGTGACCGCCGACCTCATTGTGAACCACGCGTCGTCGTTGTCGCCCGAGTTCCTCGACTGGCAGGAAAAGGGCGCCGATTCCGAATTCGACGGCATGTTCCTGACCTTCGATGTCGTGTTCCCCAACGGTGGCAACGAACACGACATCACGGCGTTCTATCGCCCCCGACCCGGCCTGCCCTTCACCGCATACGAGGTGAACGGAACGCGCCGTTTGGTATGGACCACGTTCATGCCCTCGCAGGTCGACATCGACATCACGCACGAGGCGGGACAGGCCTACCTGCGCCGCATCCTCGAGGCGCTGGCCTCGGGTGGCGTCAAGGTTGTGCGACTGGACGCCGTGGGGTACGCCGTGAAGACGCCGGGAACAGACTCGTTCATGACTCCCGAGACGCTCGAGTTCGTGGCCGAAATTACCGAACTCATTCACTCGTACGGCATGCGCGTGCTGGTCGAGGTGCACGCGCACTACACGCAGCAGCTGGACATTGCACCGCTCGTCGATCTAATTTATGACTTCCAGACTGCGCCGCTGTTGCTGCACTCGTTCTTCACCGGGACTGTGGACAAGCTGAGCGATTGGTTCAGCATTCGCCCCACCAACTGCCTGAACGTGCTGGACACCCACGACGGCTACGGCGTCATCGACGGCGGGCCCATCAACGGCAAGCCGGGGCTCATCACCCAGGACGACATGGCGTTCATCTTCGAACGCGCCGCCGAAAACACGGGTGGACATTCGAACATCGCCAGTGTTGTGCCTCAGTGGTTCACGCTGCCCCACCAAATCAATGCCACGTTGCCCAGCATCCTCAACGACGACGTGGCCTATGTTGCGTCGCGCGCCGTGCAGTTCTTCCTTCCCGGCGAACCGCAGGTCTACTATGTGGGCCTCTTCAACGGCAAGGACGACCAGGAACTGTTCGCCGCTACCCAACAGGGTCGCGATGTGAACCGTCACCACTACACGCCCGCCGAGATTGCCGAGGCGCTGCAGCAGCCTGTGACGCAAGCCATCATTGCGCTGGCTCGTCTGCGCAACCTGCCGGCGTTCTCGGGCGAATTCAGCTGGGCCATCACCGGTACCGACTCCATTCGGTTGGGCTGGAGCCTGGCCGACGAATCCATCACACTGGATGTCACTACGAGCGTTGGCGCTGCAGCGTTCGCCATCGAAGTCACCGATGCAACCGGCACTCGGCGCTTCGCATCGATCGAGGAGCTGGCCACCGCGTAATCGTTGTGCCATACAAGCCCCGTCGTCGTTGTGCGCGCGGGGCTTGTGTGCGTTTGGGGGAGTGTTGGGCAAAGTTAGACTGGACACGTGAACTTGGTCAGTAACGGATCCGCCGCCGTATTCCCGCCGGCGCACTCGCATCGCCGAACCGTTCCGCTTGCCGCGGTGGCCGTCGACCGGCCGAAGCGTATCGTGTTGGCTGCACCTCGTGGTTACTGCGCCGGTGTCGACCGCGCGGTCATCGCCGTTGAAAAGGCCCTTGACCAATACGGTTCGCCCGTCTATGTGCGCAAGGAAATCGTGCACAACGTCGAGGTCGTGCGTGATCTGACACAGCGCGGTGCCGTGTTCATCAACGAAGTCGACGAGGCGCCCGAGGGTGCGCACCTCGTGTTCAGTGCGCACGGGGTTTCGCCCGCTGTCAAGGCCGATGCCGCCAGCCGTAATCTTTTGTCGATCGACGCCACCTGTCCGCTCGTCACCAAGGTTCATCGCGAGGCGGAACGCTTCTCGCGTCAAGGTTTCCACATTCTGTTGGTCGGCCACATTGGTCACGAAGAGGTCGAGGGCACGTTCGGTCATGCGCCCGACCAAACCACGATCGTGCACGACCCCGACGCCGCCGATACCGTCGAGGTGCCCGATACCGAGAACTTGATTTGGTTGTCGCAAACCACCCTGTCGGTCGACGAGGCAATGGAGACGGTCGCCCGGTTGCGTGCACGGTTCCCGCACCTGCAGGATCCGCCCAGCGACGACATTTGCTACGCCACGCAAAATCGCCAGGTGGCCATGAAGAAGATTGCGCCCGAATGCGATCTCGTGATTGTCGTCGGCAGTGCGAATTCCTCGAACTCGGTGCGTTTAGTCGAGGTTGCCGCCGAGTACGGCGCACGGGCCGCATACCGCGTGGATTACGCCAGCGAAATTAAGCAGGAATGGCTCGAGGGCGTGGCCACCATCGGAATTTCGAGCGGCGCCAGCGTACCCGAGATGCTCGTGCAGGAAGTCATCGCCGATTTGGCCGAAGCCGGATACGTGGATGTCGAGACAGTTCAAACCACGACGGAAGACCTGGTCTTCAGCCTGCCGAAGGAACTGCGCACGAACGCCAACGGCGAGCAGGACGAACGCGCGTTGGGCGGCCGTCGCTCCTAGCCGCGAACGGGCGGTCCTGTTGTTGCGCGCACTACCAGAGTTGGCTCGACGTGATGTGACGTTCGCGGAGCTTCCGGGTTGCCGAGGCGAATCAGCACCGACTCACCCGCCATTCGGCCCAATTCAACGCCATGAATGTCGATTGTTGTCAAAGCTGCCGAGGGGCTTTGGCTCTGACCAGTGTTGTCGTACCCGACGACCGAGATATCCACGCCAGGTTTGAGCCCCGCGGAGATGATTGCATCCATCGCACCGAGCGCGGCTTGGTCGTTGTGCGCGAATATTGCGGTGGGAGTGTTCGCTGACAGTAACATCGCGGCAATGATTGATGCGCATTCGCGGCGCGAATAGCTTCCCTCGATGATCTGCGGGTTCAATTCGTGCTGGCGCATCGTCGCGAGATATCCAGCACGGCGCTCGCCGTATCCATCGGTCGGGGGATTGGCAAGAAACGCAATTCTTCGATGTCCCAGTTCCACGAGGTGGTTCACCGCCAGGTGTGCGCCGACGGCGTTATCCGAAACGACCGAGTCAGCTGTGTCAATGTGGCGCGCAATGCTGACCAAAGGTGTTGAACCGAGAACGGTGAACACGTCGCGATCCGAAATCATGAGGCCGGCTGCGACGATTACCTCAACACGACTCTCGAGCAGCGTCTCGAGAGCTGCCGCGTCGCGGCTTCCGTCGGTGTGACCAATTGCCAGGACGAGTTGCCGACCGGCAGGTTCACTGACGTCACGCAAGCCGTCAAAAATATCGGCGAACAGGTCGTTGTGCAGGTCCTGTAGGTACACACCGATTGTTCCTGTTGAGCCGCCTGCTAATTGCGCTGCAATGCGATTGTGGCGATACCCCAATTGTCTGCCGACTGCCAAGATGTGTTCGCGCACCTCGGGTTTGATTCCGTAAGCGTTGCGATAAGCCAACGACACATGCGAGCGAGAAACGCCTGCCGCTCGGGCAATTTCCTCCATGGTGATGGTGCGCATTGACACAGTCTAGCGAAGGACATACACTTTTCGAGAGCGCTCTCGAAAACGCGGGAAACCGAACACTAACCGGGTTCGAGAGCGCTCCTTTCCCCGCATTGCTCTCGATCTAACAGGAGAATTCATGTCAACCGGTGAATTTGGGCCACGAATCGGCATTGCGCCAGATTCCTGGGGTGTATGGAACGCGGTCGATCCCGCTCAGCCTGGCCCCGAACAATATCTGCGTGAAATTCGAGAGGCGGGATTTCAGTGGACCGAGCTCGGCCCGTTCGGGTATCTAGGCGCAGACGTGCATGCAATTCGGGCGAAACTGACCGAACACGAACTTGCCGTGTCTGCGGGAACGGTGTTCACCGGATTGCACCGAGGCGCAGCGGAACTCGAGAGCGCATGGCCCGAACTTGCGCGCATCGCCGAGTTCATTCAGGCGCTTGGCGCCGAGCACCTCATCGTGATCCCAGAGATGTGGCAACGCGGTGCCGCAGGGTTGGGTGCTGTTGAATCGGCACGCACCTACTCAGATGATGAATGGGATGCGCTGTGCCGGACTCATAACGAATTGGGTCGTCGTCTCTGGAACGAATTTGGCCTGCGCCAGCAATTCCATTCGCACGCGGAATCGCCGGTTGGATCTGAAATGGAGATTCGTCGATTGCTTGCTGGTACCGACTCAGATTTTATGAACCTGTGCTTGGACACGGGTCACTACGCTTACTATTTCGGCGACTCGGTGAGCCTTATTGAAACCTACCCCGACCGTATCGGATACCTGCATTTGAAGCAGGTAAACCCCGTTCTGCTGGCACACGTCTTGAAGAATGATGTGTCGTTTGTCGAGGCGGTTGCGGACGGCGTCATGGTGGAACCGCCTCATGGCGTGCCTGGCTATGCCGAAATTTTGGCAGCGGCGCAGAAGGCAAATCCCGGAATTTTTGCCGTAATCGAGCAGGACATGTACCCCGTCGGTGATTTCTCGTTGCCGCTACAGATTGCCCGTCGCACCCATGAGTACATCGCATCGTGCGGTGTGCCCGTCACATTTAGCAAAGGATCACACGCATGACACGCACACTGAAAGTCGCCGTTATTGGCGCGGGCATGGCCGGCCAGGCCCATGCTTTTGGATATCGCAACGTCTCGATGGCGGGGTCCGGAGAGCTGCAGGTTGAACTGTGGGCCATTGCCGATCCCAATGTTGATTTAGCGCGAACCGTGGCAACGCGTTATGGATTTGCGGAGGCAATCGGGAACATGGACGACGTCATCTCTAGTGATTGCGACATCATCAGTGTTGCACTTCCCAACTTCCTTCACGCTGACATTTTGCCCCGCGTTTTGGCCTCGGGCAAGCACGTTTTTGCGGAAAAGCCAATTGGCCGCACGCTCGCAGAAGCAACTCATCTTCGCGGCCTTGCCGATGCATCGAACGCGGTCACTGGTGTCGGATTCTCGTTCCGACGTCTGCCCGGACTCGCAGGGCTGGCTCAGGCGGTGCATTCGGGACTTATCGGCGAGTTGCACACCGCACGCGCGTGGTACAACGCGGACTATGCGGCAAACCCCGCGAGCGCACTGTCGTGGCGATACTCCGGCGAGCAAGCGGGCGCGGGTGCACTGCTGGATATTGGCGCTCATGCCATCGACGCCCTTCACTTCGTTGCGGGGCCGACAGCGCGGGTAACCAATGCCACCGTGCGTACGGTCATCGCCGAGCGCCCCTTGCCAGCAGCCGGCGCGATTGGCCATGGTGGGTCAACGTCTGCTGAAACCGGTCCAGTCACGAATGACGACGTGGCGCTGCTCACACTTCAACTGGAATCCGGGGCGATCGCGCACGTGGAACTCAGTCGCATTGCCCATGGCATTCCAAATTCCTTGGGTGTCGAGGTGCACGGCACGCGCGGTTCTGCATCATTCGATTCAATGTCGGCTGGAGAATTCCACGTATTCCAGGACGGCGTGGTCGATGCGACCTTCAATGGCGCAAGGCGCATCATTACCGGCCCCGCGCATCCGTATTTCACCGATGTTGCGGCTATGCCGGGTGCCGGCGTCGGAACGGGTTACGCCGAAGCATTCACCGCGGAGATTCAGGAGTTCATTCGCACTATCCATGCCGGATCGACGATGGACACGAATTTCGAGACTGCCGAGGTCATGATGAGGGTTGTGGATGCGGCCCTTCGTTCGGCCACCACTGAGGCGCCGGTGTCGTTGTAGTTATTAACGACTGAGCGCCCCGCAGAATCTCTGCGGGGCGCTCAGTCGTTTGCGTGTGAAGCGCTGGATTAGCGGATTGCCTTACCGGCCGAACCCAACTGGGCGGCGTAGTCGGCAACACGAGCTGCCATGGCAGTCTCGGCGATCTTGCCCCAGGCGCGGGGGTCGTAAATCTTCTTGTTGCCCATTTCGCCATCGACCTTCAGGACGCCGTCGTAGTTCTTGAACATGGTGTCCGCAATCGCTCGCGTGTATGCGTACTGGGTGTCGGTGTCGATGTTCATCTTCACGACACCGTTGCGCACGGCTTCGGCGATTTCCTCGTTGGTCGAACCCGAGCCACCGTGGAACACGAGGTCCATGGGCTTGGGGCCGGTGCCATACTTCGCGGCGAGTCCTGCCTGGATGTCGGCGAGGATTTCGGGGCGCAGCTTGACGTTGCCGGGCTTGTAGACGCCGTGCACGTTTCCGAAGGTCAGTGCGGCCATGTAGCGACCGTTTTCGCCCAGTCCCAGAGCCTCAACAGTCGCAATTGCGTCGTCGAGGGTTGTGTACAGCTGGTCGTTGATTTCGTGGCTGACGCCGTCCTCTTCGCCGCCGACGACGCCGATTTCGACCTCGAGGATGGCGTTGATGTTCTTGGTCTTCTTCAGCATGTCCTCGGCGATACGGAGGTTCTCGGCCAGCGGCACGGCCGAGCCGTCCCACATGTGCGACTGGAAGATGGGGTTGCGGCCCGCCTTGACCTCTTCTTCGCTTGCGGCGATGAGGGGCATAACGAATCCGTCGAGGGCGTCCTTGGGGCAGTGGTCGGTGTGAACAGCGACGGTGACGCCATAGTTCTTCGCAACTTCGTGGACGTAGCGGGCCATGGCCAGTGCGCCGGTTGCGCGGGCCTTCACCGTGTGGCCAGCGAAGTAGTCAGCACCACCGGTGGTGACCTGGAGGATGCCGTCCGAGCCGGCTTCGGTGAGTCCCTGCAGGACTGCGTTAATGGTCGACGACGACGAAACGTTGAATGCGGGGAAAGCGAAGGCGTTCTTCTTCGCCGTGTCCAGCATTTCGGCGTACTGATCCGGGGTTGCGACAGGCATGATGCTCCTAGTGGTGGGGTGCGTTTGTCGCCTCCAGTCTAGCCACGTCGGGCCTGGGCTAGGCTGTGAGTGCGCGGACCACCACCTGCGCGTTCGAACCGGAAGGACGAATGCCATGGAGACCCCTTTTTCCCACCCCGACCGCAACTTGGCGCTGGAACTAGTGCGCGCAACCGAGGCCGCCGCGATTCGCGCAATGCCCTATGTTGGTCGCGGCGATAAGAACGCCGCTGACGGCGCCGCCGTTGATGCGATGCGTAAGTTCCTCGGAACGGTCAATTTCCAGGGAACGATTGTCATCGGTGAGGGCGAGAAAGACAACGCCCCGATGTTGTTCAACGGTGAGGTTGTGGGTAACGGTTACGGTCCCGAATGTGACATCGCAGTAGACCCGATCGACGGCACCAGCCTGACGGCCGCCGGGCGCGGAAATGCGATTTCGATGCTGGCGGTGTCTGACCGCGGATCGATGCTTGATGCCTCGACTGTTTTCTACATGGAAAAGCTGGTCTCGAACGCCGATGGCGTGGGTGTTCTGGATTTGGGCCAGTCGCTGACGGACAATATTCGCGAGTTGGCGAAGGCCAAGGGTAAGCCCGTGTCGGAAATTCGTGTGGCGATCCTCGACCGTCCCCGTCATGCCGATGCCATCGAAGAGATTCGCACGGCCGGCGCGCACACACGCCTGATTTTGGATGGCGACGTCGCGGCGGGTATTAATGCCGCACGCAGCGACAGCCGCATCGACATGTCCTACGGCGTGGGCGGAAGCCCCGAGGGGGTTGCCACAACATGTGCGATCAAGGCGCTGGACGGTTTTATCCAGGGCCGACTGATGCCGAAATCGGACGAGGAGCGCACGAACGGTGCGGCCGCGGGCCTGAAGTTTGATTACGTATACAGCGCCGACGAACTGGTGTCGAGCGACAACACGTTCTTCGTGGCGACCGGCGTTACGGATGGCGATTTGGTTCGCGGTGTGCGCCGTGACGGTGCGTGGTTGCGCACCGAGAGCATTATTTTCCGCGCGCGCTCGGGCACCGTACGCCGCGTGTCGTCGGACTACCTCGCGTCGCGCTGGTTGTCCGAATAACGTCCCGAGAGTCGCATAAAAGGCCTTCCGGCGCCTCGCAGCCGACTAGGCCGGATAGAAATCGTGCATGCGCTCGCGTGCCGATTCAATGTGAGCAGCCATTGCCGCGTATGCGGCAGCGCCGTGGCCGGTGCTAATCGCCCTCGCGATGGCGGTGTGTTCTGTCACGACGAGGGCGATTTCGGGGCCATCGAACGGATAGGAGTGCAAGTGCAGGTGCGCGCGCATGCGGCGAATCGTGTGGGCCAAGAGCTCATTGCCGCAGTTCGCGCCGATGGTGTCATGAAAAACGGCGTCGGCATGGGTAAGGGCGCTGTGGTTGACAGGTTCGTTGTGGTCTACCTGGCGTTGCGCCTCGACGAATACGGTGATTGCCGACTGCAGTGCGGCAAGACCGTCGGTTGTGCAGTGTTCGGCGGCCAGGCGTGCAGCTTCGGGTTCGAGTAACAGTCGCATGTGGAAAGCGTTGCGATAGCCTGTCGAATTCAACAACGGCGACACCGAATAGCCGCGATTGGCATTCTTGATCACAAAACCGTCGGCTTCGAGGCGGGGCAGGCTTTCGCGCAACGGGGTCGGGGACACGTCCAGTTCACGCGCGAGTTTTTCGATGTTGATGCGTGCCCCGGGCGCGAGTATTCCCTCTCGAATCTGCCGCGAAATAATGCCGTAGCAGTAGTCGGCGAGAAGCTCGATGGGAGTCGAGCTTGCTGGGGGTTGGATCGCCGACATGTCGTCACCTTATCAGAGTTAAGTGGGTAAAAATCAGCCCACACGTTTGCGACACCGAGTGCCGCGTTGTGATAGCACAACGATATCGCGGCGGGGCGACGGGGAATTACTGCGGAGCGTTTTGCGGCAATCGCACGACGCGAAAAGTCCGTACGACGCGCGAGCGTGTCAGTGGACGGAGGTTGCGTTTCTCGCGCGCAAATCAGCCTCGATCGTGTTGCCCTTGCCCAGAACCCACGCTGACCAAAGGGCGATCAAGCTGAAGCAGGCCAGCACCACCAAGCCGACGGTCCAGCCGCCGCTCACCGCGTGAGTCCAGCCCATGACAGGCGCGGCGATTGCTGCACCGATGTACGCCACAAACTGAGTGAATGCCGACAGTTGCAATGAGGCGTGCGAGGATTCGGTGCGCAAATTGATCAGCACCAATGCGAGTGGGAACAACAATGGCCCGGACCCCAGAATCATCGACCACAGATACGGCGCGGCTGTGGGAGCCACAATGAACCCGAGTGCGCCAGTCACGGTGAGTGCGACCCCCAGGACAACGAGCGGAGCGATGTTGCGCATGCGTGTGGCGAGAATGGGCGAAATCAGCGCCCACGGTAATCCGATCCCCGCGAAAATCGACAGCAGCAGCCCACCGCCGGCCATATCCAGGCCCGCGTTGTCGACGGCGATGGACGGCATCCACGCAAACATCGTGTAGCCCGTCATGGACGACACGGTGAGTGTCAAGGCTATGGCCCATGCCGTGCGCGAGCGCACCACGGGAATGCGCGGTCCATGGGACGTGTCCAAATCCACGTGCGCCTCGTGGCCACGGCGCAGTTCGATGATCCATGGGATGACGGCAATCAGGGGCAGAATCGCCCATGACGCAAGCGACACTCGCCAGCCCCACGTTTCACTCACCGGAACGGCGATCAACGGGGCGATGAGTGAGGTGACCGACATCGCCACGGTGTACATCGGCGACACGCGACCGATGCGCGTGGGGAAGTAGCGCTTAATCACGGGAGGCAACGCGACATTTCCCATACCGCTGCCAATCAACGCCAGAAGTGAACCGGCGGCCATCATCTGCCAGCTTGTCGCCATGCCGCGAATTAGGTGCCCAGCAAGAATAAGGACTACAAGAACGATAAGTAAGCGTTCGAGGCCCAGGGGCCGTGCAAGACGTGAGGTGATAAGTCCGCCCAGTACGAATCCCACGGGAGGAAGAGTCCCCAGCACGCTCCGAGCCAGCGTATCCAGCGGTACATCGGTATCAACGATGTCGTAAATCGGGCTGAGGCCACTGATGGCTGACCGAATGCTGAGCGCGACAAAAATGACACCCAGCAGGGCGATGATTCCATCAGCCCAGTCGGACCGGTTTTTAGCGAGTGCCATCAGAGTCCATTGTGGACTCCGAACCCTCATCCTCGAAATTGATCTGGATTTCGTCCAGCGCATCGGCGGATCCCGCAACCAGTGCCTCGGGTTCGGGGAATTTGCCCAGGCTGAGGTCGCGTACTTCTTTGTCCACGGTCGCGATGGCGGCAATGGCGTCGGTGTCAATGCCCGGGAACTTCTTCGCGTGGACCAAAAGTCGAGTCTCGAACGACCCCGCGAAATCGTTGAATGCGGACACTGCAGTGGCTAAGCCGCGACCCACCTTGGCGGCGGCATCGGCTGCGGTGCCCAGGCGCTTGTAGAGTTCTTGGCCCAGCTCAACAATTTTTACGACCTCGGTGGACTGTTGCTGTTGCTTCCAGATGTAGCCCACGGCCTTCAGTGTGGTGAATAGCGACACGGGGGAGACCAATGCGACCTTCTGGTTCAGTGCGTAATCGAACAGTGTGGTGTCAGCCTCGAGGGCCTCGGACAGCATGGCGTCGCTGGGTACGAACATGATGACGTAATCGGCGCTGGTGTTCATGCGCTCCCAATACTTGCGGTCCGACAGAGCCTTCACGTGACCGCGCATCGCCTTGGCGTGATCGTTCAGAAGGCCGCGCACATCGCCGCCCTGCTCGTTCACCTTCATGGCTTCGAGGTAAGCCGTGAGCGGCACCTTGGAATCGATCACGATGGTCTTGTTGTCGGGCAGGTTAATAACCATGTCGGGGCGGAATGCGCCGTCGGCATCGGTCGTATGTGTCTGCGTGCTGAAATCCACGTGCCGCATCAGGCCCGCGGCTTCAACCACGCGTTCCAGCTGGATTTCGCCCCACGCGCCGCGAATATTCGCGTTGCCCAGTGAGTTCTTCAGCCCCTGGGTGGTGTGCTGAAGTTCCGTGGTCTGTGTGCGCAGGTCCTGAAAAATTTGGTTGACGGTGGTGTACTCCTGCGTGCGCGCCTTTTCTACCTGCTCGACCTTGTCTTTCATCTCGGACAATGCTTGCTTCACGGGCGCGAGCATTTGCAACACACGATTCTCGTCGGCCAGTGCCGCCGCATCCTTTACCTGGTCTGCCTCGCGACGCTCGGTGAGCTCTGTAAGAAGGCGGTCCTTCTCGTTAATTCGAATATGCAGTTGTTCGTTCTCGCCCGTCAACCGAGCGACGAGTGCCGCATCGGCCACCGTCGATTCAACGCCCGCGCCGCGCTGGCCACGGGCCAACCAGCCAATTGCCACACCAGCGCCTAGGGCGATGACGAGACCGATTACGAGAAAGAAAATGTCCATGTCACCAGTGTTGCAGGTGGGGGCGACGGGGAATGAATTACGGGGCTTTCGACCTCAATTCGACACCAATTTGCCTGATTGAATTGCGAGTGATGTCAATATGTCCTAACATAGTCAATGCGACGACGCATCCGGAGTCGCTAACCCAGGGAAAGGTGAATGCGCATGACCGAGAAGACGCCATTCGACGTCATCACGATTGGTCGTGTCGGTATCGACATCTACCCGCTGCAGGTGGGTGTGGGCCTGGAAAAGGTCGAGACCTTCGGCAAGTTCCTGGGCGGCAGTGCCACCAACGTGGCGGTTGCTGCGGCCAAGCACGGTCTGCGTTCAGCCGTCATTACTCGGACCGGCAACGACCCCTTCGGTGCATTCATCCATAACGAATTGGTGCGACTCGGCGTCAGCGACGAGTTCGTCTCGGGTGTCGAAGGCCTGAACACGCCCGTCGTGTTTTGCGAAATTTTCCCGCCCGACGACTTCCCGCTGTACTTCTACCGCGACCCCATCGCGCCCGACCTCATCATCGAGGAAGACGAGTTGGACCTCGAGGCCATTCGTAACGCCCGCATTTATTGGTCGACGGTCACCGGCCTCAGCGCGGAACCCTCGCGCACCGCACACCACGCCGCCTGGGATGCCCGTGGTCGCACTCCGCTAACCATCCTCGACCTTGACTACCGACCCATGTTCTGGGAATCGCCCGAGCTGGCATCGGCTGAAGTCGATCGCGCGCTCGACAAGGTCACTGTTGCCGTCGGAAACAAGGAAGAGTGCGAGGTGGCGGTAGGCGAGACCGAGCCCCACCGTGCCGCCGATGCCCTGCTGGAACGCGGCATCGAACTCGCGATCGTGAAGCAGGGCCCGAAGGGCGTTCTGGCCAAGACCCAGGATTCATCCGTCGAGGTTCCCCCCTACTTTGTCGATGTCATCAATGGCCTGGGTGCCGGCGATTCCTTCGGCGGTGCGCTGTGCTACGGCCTGCTGCAGGGCTGGGACCTGGAACACATTCTTCGATTCGCCAATGTTGCCGGAGCCGTTGTGGCCAGCCGACTCGAATGTTCAACCGCGATGCCCTCAACGGACGAGGTCACCGCAATTCTGAAGGAGATTTCGTAATGGTGTCACTCGATTTCGAGGCGCTGCGCAATGCGCGGGCCACCAACCCTGGTCGCCTGGCCGAAATCTATGCGAACCGACGCACTCGGTCGATTAGCGATGGCGATGGCCGCCTGATGATTGTGGCAGCGGATCACCCCGCACGTGGCGCACTCGCAGTGGGCAGCAACCCCACCGCGATGTCGAATCGCTACGACTTGCTCGAGCGTTTGGCCGTGGCCATTACTCGCCCCGGTGTCGACGGTGTTCTGGGAACCCCCGACATCATCGACGACCTCGCGTTGCTGGGTCTGCTGGACGACAAGATTGTTGTCGCATCGATGAACCGCGGTGGCCTGCGTGGCGCGGCGTTCGAGATGGACGACCGCTACACCGCATACGACATCGAATCGATCGAGCGCGACCGCCTGGACTTCGCCAAGAACCTCGTGCGCATCAACCTGAGCGACGCGGGAACCGCCGACACTCTCGAGGCCACGGCCCTTGCCGTGTCGGATGCCGCCGAAGCCGGAATCCCCATCATGCTCGAGCCCTTCATGAGCGAATGGAAGGACGGCCGCATCGTGAACAACCTGTCTACCGATCAGGTCATTCTCTCGGTCGCCATTGCCCAGGGCCTCGGTAATTCTTCGGCGCAGTCGTGGCTGAAGCTCCCCGTCGTCGACGACATGGAACGCGTCATGCAGGCAACAACCCTGCCCACCCTGCTTCTCGGTGGAGATCCCGGCGACGCCAAGGGCGACACCTTCGCCAAGTGGTCGAACGCGCTGGCCCTTCCCGGCGTGCGTGGCCTTGTTGTTGGTCGCTCGATTCTGTATCCCGCGGGCGATAACGTTGCAGCAACCGTAGACACCGCCGTCGCGATGGTCCACGGATAAATTTTTCTCCCTGAAATTCACGAAAACAAAGGACTGATATGACCGCCTCACTCGTTCCCCACTGGATTAACGGTGCACACGATCACGGTACGAGCGACCGCAGCGCGCCCGTCTTTGACCCGGCTTTGGGTAAGGAAACCAAGCGCGTTGTCCTGGCAAACGCGGCCGACATCGAGAAGGCAATCGCCTCGGCACACGCCGCCTACCCGGCATGGCGCGACCTGTCGTTGGCCCGTCGTCAGGCCATCATCTTCACCTTCCGCGAACTGCTAAACCGCCGCAAGGGCGAATTGGCCGAAATCATCACCAGCGAGCATGGCAAGGTCTTGTCGGACGCACTGGGCGAAATCAGCCGCGGACAGGAAGTCGTCGAGTTCGCGTGCGCGATGACCCACATGTTGAAGGGATCGTTCAGCGAGAACGCCTCGACCGGTGTCGACGTGTATTCGACCCGCCAGCCCGTCGGTGTTGTCGGTGTCATCAGCCCCTTTAACTTCCCTGCCATGGTGCCGATGTGGTTCTTCCCCATCGCCATCGCCGCGGGTAACACCGTCATCCTCAAGCCCTCCGAGAAGGACCCCACCGCCGCCATCTGGATGGCGGAACTGTGGAAAGAGGCGGGACTTCCCGACGGCGTTTTCACCGTGTTGAACGGTGACAAGGAATCGGTCGACGGCCTGCTGACGGACCCCCGTGTTGGCGCCATCTCGTTTGTTGGCTCTACTCCCATCGCTCAGTACGTGTACGAAACGGGTTCGCGTCACGGTAAGCGCGTTCAGGCCCTCGGTGGCGCAAAGAACCACATGTTGGTCCTGCCCGACGCCGATCTCGACCTGGTCGCCGACTCGGCCATCAACGCCGGATTCGGTTCCGCGGGTGAGCGCTGCATGGCCATCTCGGTCATCGTCGCCGTCGAGCCCGTTGCCGACACGTTGGTCGAGAAAATCGTGTCGCGCATGAAGACACTGACAATCGGTGATGGCCGTCGCTCGTGCGACATGGGCCCGCTGGTGACCGAAGTTCACCGCGACAAGGTGGCGTCGTACATCGACATCGCTGCTCAGGACGGTGCAACGATCGTCGTCGACGGCCGCGGCATCGAGGTAGACGGCGACCCCAACGGCTACTGGCTCGGACCCACCCTGATCGACAACGTTCCGACGACCTCGAAGGTCTACACCGAAGAAATTTTCGGTCCGGTGCTGTCGATTGTGCGTGTGAAGTCGTACGACGAGGGCGTCGAGCTCATCAACTCGGGTGCATTCGGTAACGGAACCGCCATCTTCACCAACGACGGTGGCGCGGCTCGTCGCTTCCAGAACGAGGTCGAGGTCGGCATGATCGGTATCAACGTGCCCATCCCCGTTCCCGTGGCGTACTACTCGTTCGGTGGCTGGAAGAACTCATTGTTCGGCGACACCAAGGCTCACGGCGCTCAGGGCTTCAACTTCTTCACGCGTGAGAAGACGATGACCTCGCGCTGGTTGGACCCCAGCCACGGTGGAATCAACCTCGGGTTCCCCCAGAACTAATCAGATTTCGCGCCGTGACCAGTGGTGGGGTCACGGCGCGAGAACCTTTCAGGAGACGACATGACGAACCCCAGTTGGTTTTACCCGCAGGGCGCTTTGGCGCACGAGGGCTGGGAATCCGTTGTGGACGGATCGATCGCGGGCTGGCAGTACACGGGCGTGCGCGTGGGTGTGCTGACGGCGGGCGAATCGTTGTCGTTGCCGGGCGCCGACGAAGAGCGACTGATTGTTCCCCTGGAGGGGTCGTTCGAGGTCTCGTATTTGGTGGACGGCGACAGTGCTACGCAGGAACTGCGGGGGCGCCTCGACGTGTTTCACGGTTCCACCGATGTTCTGTACATCCCCACGGGCGCGTCGTTGACCGTTCAGGGAGTGGGCCGTGTTGCCGTGGCCAGTTCCCCCACGACCGAACGCAAGCCCGTGCAGTACATCGAGGCGAGTGCGGTCGAACCCGAACTCCGAGGTGCGGGCCGGTCCAGCCGGCAGGTCCACAATTTTGGCACTCCGGCGAACCTGGATGCCGCACGCATGATCGTGTGCGAGGTCATCACTCCCAGCGAAAACTGGTCCAGCTATCCGCCGCACAAGCACGATGAGTATGTGCCGGGCGCCGAGTCGCGCCTCGAGGAAATCTATTACTTTGAAACGGCCGTTT
Source organism: Microbacteriaceae bacterium MWH-Ta3 (assembly GCA_003053925.1). Classification (GTDB taxonomy): domain Bacteria; phylum Actinomycetota; class Actinomycetes; order Actinomycetales; family Microbacteriaceae; genus MWH-TA3. Next base: position 304,672 of record QBKD01000001.1, on the reverse strand, counting down.
CGCGCGGCACCGTTGCCCCGACCGCGGCCGAACCCTTTGGGTTCCTGCAGACCTCGTCGTCGCCTGCCGGAACTATCGATACCCTGGCCGAAGTCCACACGGGCGATATTGCCCTGGTGCCCTTTGGTTGGCATGGCCCGTGCGTTGCCGCACCCGGTTACGACCTGTATTACCTCAATGTGATGGCCGGGCCGGACCCGGAACGCACCTGGCTTATCACCGACGAACCTGCCCATGCGTGGGTGCGCCAGACCTGGGACAACCAGACCGTCGATTCCCGACTTCCCTACACCGCCGAATAAGAAGGACCCACCATGTCAACTCGTCGAATGACCGTTGCCCAGGCCATCATCGAATTCCTTGCACACCAGTACACCGTCGATGGCGATGTCCGCGTGCGTACCATTGCGGGTACCTTTGGAATTTTTGGACACGGAAATGTCGCGGGAATCGGTCAGGCTCTCAAGCAGTTCTCGGTCGATAGCCCCGAACTTATGCCCTACTACCAGGCGCGTAACGAGCAGGGCATGGTCCACGAGTCAATCGCCTATTCGCGCATGACGCGTCGTCGTTCGACGTTCGCCAACGCCGCATCAGTTGGTCCCGGTGCCACCAACATGCTGACGGGTGCCGCGGTCGCCACGACTAATCGCCTTCCCGTTCTGTTATTGCCTAGTGACACTTTCGCTAACCGAGCACCCGACCCCGTATTGCAGCAGCTGGAGTTACCGCACGACGCGAGCATGTCGGTCAACGACGCATTCAAGCCGCTCTCGCGATTCTTCGACCGCATTCACCGCCCCGAACAGGTGTATTCCGCCATGCTCAGCGCCATGCGCGTTTTGACTGATCCTGTGGAAACGGGTGCGGTCACGGTGTGTATCCCTGAAGATGTCCAGGCCGAAATCATTGATGTTCCCGAGGAATTCCTTGCGGACCGCGAGTGGCACATCCGTCGTCCGCGCGCCGAGCGCAGCGCGCTCGAAGCCGCGGCTCGTGCAATTCGTGGCGCCAAGCGTCCTCTCATTGTCGCCGGTGGTGGCATTATTTATTCCGACGCTCACGAGGCACTGCAGGCGTTCGTGGAATCCACGGGAATCCCCGTCGGTACCTCGCAGGCCGGGGTTGGCTCGTTGAACTGGGACCACCCGCAACTGCTGGGCGCCATCGGGGCAACGGGAACGTCGGCCGCAAACCGTGCGGCTCACGACGCCGATGTGGTCATCGGTATCGGCACTCGGTACAGCGACTTCACCGCCGCCAGCCGCACCGCGTTCCAGAACGACAACGTGAAGTTTGTCAATATAAATGTCGCGTCGTTCGACGCTTTCAAGCACGGTTCGGCCGTGCCGGTGGTGGGCGACGCCCGCGCGGCACTCGAGGAGTTGACGGAGCTCGTGGCGGGCTACGCGGTCGTCGACGACTACCGTTCGGACTACACCGCCAACATGGCCGCGTGGAATGCCGCGGTCGATCAGTCGTTCGAGCCCAGCGGCCTGGAACTTCCCGGTCAGTCCGAGATCATTGGTGCCGTGCAGCGCGCGATGGATCCCCGCGACGTCGTGGTGTGTGCCGCGGGTTCGTTGCCGGGTGATCTGCACAAACTCTGGCGCGTGCGTGACAGCCTGGGCTACCACGTCGAGTACGCGTTCTCGTGCATGGGCTACGAAATTGCGGGCGGTATTGGTGTTGCACGTGCGGACACCACCCGTGACTCGGTTGTCATGGTGGGCGATGGCTCGTACCTCATGCTCAACTCGGAAATGGTGTCGGCCGTAGCCGAGGGAATCAAGTTCATCGTTGTCTTGATTCAGAACCACGGATATGCCTCGATTGGCCACCTATCCGAGGACCTGGGTTCGCAGCGCTACGGAACGCTCTACCGCTTCCACGACAAAGACGGCAACAACTTCGAAAAGGGCGACCGCTTGCCCGTTGACCTCGCCACAAACGCCGAGAGCCTGGGCATGAACGTGATCCGAGTCGAACCCGGCGCCGATTCGATTGCCCAGTTAGAGCAAGCCGTGCGTGACGCCAAGGCGAGCAGCCACGCCACGCTGATCCACATCAACAGCGATCCTCTGATTTATGCCCCCGATGGTGAGGGCTGGTGGGACGTGCCGGTTGCGGCGGTATCCACCCTCGAATCCACACAGCAGGCCAGGCGCGAATACGAACAGAGCGTTTCGCGTCAGCGTCCGTTGTTGGGCCGCGGAGCAGTCGAACGCGGCTAACCCCATCCGGCGTCACTTACCGCCGAACACCACTACACCGGAGGGAAAAACATGGTCAAGATCGCACTCGATCCGACACCGTTCCATCATTCACACGCACTGCTCGATTTCCCGCGCGTCGCCGCCGACCTGGGATACTCGTGGCTGCAGTTGACGCCGCACGCGGACATGATTCCATTCTTCAATCACCCCAAGGCCGATGACGACCTGGTGCGAAAGTTCCGTGCTGCATGTGATGCCGCGGGCGTGGGTATCGCCTCGACTCTTCCGGTTTTGCGCTGGTCCGGTCCCGACGAGGATGCCCGCGAGGCCGCGGTTCGGTACCTGAAGCGCGTCATTCAGATCACGGTCGATCTGGGCGTCGACACCATCGGCACGGAATTCAACGGTCGTCCCGAACGAGCCGAGGAATCAGAGCGCGCGTTCTACCGTTCGATGGAGGAAATCGTTCCCATCGTGGAACGCGAGGGAGTCAAGGTCTTCATCGACCCCCACCCGGATGACTTCGTCGAGAACGGCCTGGCCGCATGGCGCGTGATTCGCGGCATCAACTCGGCCAACTTCGGCATGGTCTATGTCGCATCGCACACCTTCCACATGGGCAACGACCCTCTGGGAATCATGCGCGAGGCGGGGGAACGAATCGGAATTGTGCACGTCTCCGACACCATGGATCACACCCGCTCGCACGGCCTGCGCTACATCACGAACCCGCCCGGAAATGCGGTGCGCGTTCACCAGCACCTGAAGATGGGCGATGGCGATGTCAACTGGGATGAATTCTTTGGCGGCCTGAAGGAAATCGGCTTCCTCGATAACCCCAACAGCGTCATGTGCTCGAGCGTTTTTGCGGAAAACGAAAACGCCAGCGCCGTTGCCATTTTCCAGCGCGAACAGATGGAGCAGCGCATCGCGCAGCTCGCTGGATAGCGCACACAGAGGTACACGGGAGCCCGATCACCGCGGGCTCCCGTGCCACACATCCACCCCGCTCACCCACTTACAAGGAGCACAATGTCTGAAATCGTTCGCGTCGGCCTCATCGGAACGGGCCGTATTGGCCAGGTTCACGCGTTGAGTGTCGCTAACACCTCCGGTGCCGAACTCACCGTCGTCTGCGACACGTTTGTCGACGGCGCCAATGCCGTGGCGGCACTGTACGGCGGCCGCGTAGTCACTGACCCCGCGGATGTCTTCGCCTCGGGCGAGGTCGACCTCGTTATCGTGGCATCGCCCACCTCGACTCACGTCGATCTGATCAACCAGGCCATCGATGCGGGCATTCACGTTTTGTGCGAGAAGCCCATCGATCTGGATATTGACCGCGTTGATTCGCTGCGTGCCAAGGCTGCCGCCGCGGACATTCACATTGCGCTGGGATTCAACCGTCGTTTCGACCCCAACTTTGCGGGCATCAACGCCCGCGTGGCCGCCGGCGAATTGGGCACGCTCGAGCAGCTCATCATCATTAGTCGCGACCCGGCCCCCGCGCCTCAGTCGTACATCGCCGTCTCGGGCGGAATCTTCCGCGACATGACGATTCACGACTTCGACATGGCTCGCTTCTTCGTGCCCGACATTGTCGAGGTCACGGCCACGGGCTCGAACGTGTTCAGCGACTACATCAAGGAAGAGGGCGACTTCGATAGTGTTCTCGTTCAGATGAAGGGCCGCGGCGGCGAACTGATCTCGATCGTGAACTCGCGCCACTCGTCGTTCGGATACGACCAGCGCCTCGAGGCATTTGGTTCGGACGGCATGTTGTATGCCCACAATGTTGCGCCGAACACGGTCGCCAAGTACTCGGCTGCGGGTGTTGAAGACCGCACGCCCTACATGGAGTTCTTCTTAGAACGCTATGCCACGGCCTATCAGCAGGAGCTTGCCGTGTTCATCGACGGTGTGCGCACCGGCACCATGACGAACCCCACCTTCGAGGACGGCCGCGCCGCACTCGTATTGGCGAATGCCGCACTGGAATCGGCCACGACCGGTCGTAGCGTGTCGGTCGATGGGAAGCTGTAACTGACAACGTTGTGTCACGAGAACAGTAATGGCCCCGCAATCTGCGGGGCCATTACTGTATGCCGGTTGGCGACTACGAGGCGAGAACTCCGCGCAGGAATTCGACACTGGCGCGTGCGTCCGCCAGCGGGCCTTCGCCCGCAGCAGGTTCAGCGGTGATGACGTTGTCCTGTTCCAGAACGTACCAACCGTCAAAGCCCGCTGCACTCAGCGAGCGAACGATGGTGGCAACATCGACGTCGCCCTGACCGAGCGGTGCATACAATCCCTGTGTGACACCCACGTAGTACGTGATCTCGCCAGCGCGCACGCGTTCAGCGACGGGAAGGTTTACATCCTTGAGGTGCACGTGCTTGATGCGGTTGGCGTGGTTCACGGCGAAGTCCACGGGATCGGTTCCGCCAATCAGCATGTGTCCCGTGTCAAAGCAGAACCCGATGTCGCTACCTTCCAACACTCGCGTGATGTCGGCGTTGTCTTCCACCATGGTGCCCACGTGGGGGTGAATAACGGCGGTGACTCCGTAGGTTGCCGCAAGGTCGCGCAGTGTGGCGAGGTTCGACAGCATGGTCGACCACTCGGCATCGTTCAGCATGGGCCGGCTGTCGTAGCTGTCTTCGCCGCTCGATGCGGCCAGAACCATCACGGTTGCACCGCACGCGGCAAAAACCTCGAGTTCGGCGGTAATTTCGGGAACGGGGTTGTGGTCCGCCTTGTGCAGCACGACGGGGACAAATCCGCCGACGGCGCTGAGGCCAGCGGCATCGAGTACGGCCTTGCGTTCCGCGGGTGCTTCGGGCAGAAAGCCCAGCGGGCCGAATTCGCAGGCGGTGTATCCGACCGACACCATTTCGGAAAGTACGCGGTCGCGCACCATTTGGTGCCCCCAGCCGGGCACTTCACACACTCCCCACGAGATGGGGGCGCCGGCAATTTTCGCGGACGTGGTCATGGGTGACTCCTTATTTCATCCAACCGCATCACCGACAGGTGAATTCGGTTTCAGTTCGATAACGATGGCGAAAATGTGCCACCGCTGTCCTAATGATAGGACATACTAACTAAGTGGGTCGCTTTCCCCTTTAGGCGGCCCATGAGACACAACATACTCAACGAAGAGAGGCACCACATAATGGCAATCAAGAAGCTCGCAGCTATCGCTGCAGTTGCCGCTCTGTCGCTCGCCGGATGTGCAGCTAACACCGCAACTCCCGAGGCAACCGACAGCGCAAACGCAGACATCAAGATCTGTGTCTACACCCACGGTGATGGCGGAACCTTCTGGTCCGTCGCTCAGAAGGGTGCAGAGGCCGCAGCAGTTGACCTCGGCATCACGCTGGAGTACCAGGGTTCGTCGAACGACTCGTCGAAGCAGGCTTCGACGATCGACGCAGGTGTGGCCGGTGGCTGTGACGCCATCGCCGCTTCGGCACCGGACCCCGACGCCATCAAGGACGCCATGCTCGCGGCTGACGCTGCAGGCATCCCCACCGTCACCATGAACTCGGGCTCGGCAGTGTTCAAGGACCTCGGCGCCATCACTCACATCGGTCAGGATGAAATCGTCGCTGGCCGCGAAGCTGGCCTGAAGTTCAACGAACTCGGCGCAACCAAGATCCTCTGCCCCATCCAGGAAGCAGCCAACGTTGGCCTCCAGGACCGCTGTGCAGGTGCTGCCGAAACCTTCAACGGTGAAGTTGTGAACTTCAACATTGATGGTGGACTCGCAGACGTTGCTGGTGCAGAAGCCAAGGTCGAGGCAGCTCTCGAAGCTGACCCCGCAATCGATGGCATCTTCGCACTGAACGCTGACATCGCAACCGGTGTAGCGCTCGCCGCATCGGAAGCAACCGGTCGCAACGCGATCATCGGTACCGTCGACATGTCGGCTGACGCACTGACCGCAATTGCCGATGGCAAGCTCGCCTTCGCAATCGACCAGCAGCAGTACGCACAGGGCTACATGTCCGTCGTCGTTCTGTACTTGGCTCTGACCAACGCCCACGAGCTTGGTGGTGGACTCCCCGTCTACACCGGCCCCGGCTTCGTTACCAAGGACAACGTAGACGTCGTCATGGGGTACGTCGAGGGTGGAACCCGCTAGTTCCTAGCACAATCCTCGGGGTGGTTGGCGGACGCAGAGTTCGCCAACCACCCTGCACACTTACAGGAGAGAGATTTTCGCTATGGCAGAAAAGACGGCAGCCAAAACCGACGAGCGGATCGGTCGTGTTTCGGCGATAACCAAGATGATGCGACGCCCCGAATTCGGCGCGCTGCTTGGTGCAATTGTTATTTACGTAATGTTCGCGGCGGTAGACACCACCGGAATGTTCACCACTCTGAACGGCACCGCGGGCTGGACCGACTTTGCGGCCCCCATTGGAATCGTCGCTGTGTTCGTCGCATTGCTGATGATCGCGGGCGAATTCGACTTGTCGTCCGGTGTCATGGTCGGTACTGCCGGCCTCATGATGGGCATGTTCATCTCGGAATGGGGTTTCACCATTCTGCAGGCACTGTTTGCCACGATGATCTTTGCTGCCTTCGTCGGTTTCGTGAACGGCTACCTTGTTATTAAGACGGGCCTGCCTTCGTTCATTGTCACACTGGCCACCTTCTTCGTGCTCAAGGGCGCGAACCTGGCGGTCACCAAGATGTTCACCGGTACAGTCCGTGTCTCGGGCGTCGACCAGGCTGAAGACTTCGAGGCGATGCGCGCGTTCCTCGCAACGACCTTCACCGTGGGCGATGCTCAGTTCCAGATCACCACCATTTGGTGGATTGGTGTCACCATCTTCGGAACCTGGCTGCTGACTCGTACCACGTTCGGTAACTGGATTTTCGCATCCGGTGGCGATGCCAACGCTGCGCGTAACGCCGGTGTTCCCGTCATTCGTACCAAGATCACGCTGTTTGTCATGACCTCGATGGCTGCCGCCCTCGTGGGGGCTATGTTCCTGTTGCGCCTTCGTGGCATGCAGGCGGGCCAGGGTGTTGGCCAGGAGTTCTACTACATCATCGCTGCCGCGGTGGGTGGAACCCTGCTGACCGGTGGTGCTGGTTCGGCCATTGGCGCGTCGATTGGTGCCGCCATCATGGGACTTGCCGCAATCGGTATTCCCTATGCGCTGTGGGACCAGGACTGGGTGTCCACCTTCCTCGGCGTCATCCTGTTCTCGGCCGTTATGGTCAACACCTTTATTTCCCGTCGCGCGAGCGGAGCACGTAAATGAGCGAAAACACTGTAACCCCCGCCCTCGAGCTTGAACGTGTGGGTAAGGCTTTCGGAAACGTCATCGCACTGAACGATGTCAGCCTGCGCGTTAACCCCGGATCGGTCACCTGCGTGTTGGGTGACAACGGTGCGGGAAAGTCGACCCTGATCAAGATTCTGTCGGGTGTGCACAAGCACACCTCCGGAGCGTTCCGCGTCGAAGGCGCAGACGCCGACTTCTCGTCGCCGCGTGATGCACTTGCCAACGGAATCGCAACGGTGTTCCAGGATCTGGCCACCGTGCCGCTGATGTCGGTATGGCGCAACTTCTTTATTGGCAACGAGCCGACCAAGTGGTGGAAGCCTCTCGGTTTGCTCGATGTCAAGAAGGCCAAGCGCATTGCCAAGGAACAGCTGCTGCAGATGGGCATCGACCTTCGCGACACCAACCAGGCAATTGGCACCCTGTCGGGTGGCGAGCGCCAGGCCGTTGCGATTGCGCGTGCCGTGTACTTCGGTGCCAAGGTGCTGATCCTCGACGAGCCCACGAGTGCGCTCGGTGTCCGTCAGTCGGGCATCGTGTTGAAGTACATCTTGGCCGCCCGCGAACGCGGCGTTGCCGTCGTGTTCATCACGCACAACCCGCACCACGCATTCCTGGTGGGTGACCGCTTCTACCTGTTGAACCGTGGTCGCATGATTGCGGAATTCGAGCGTGGAAATGTCGAACTCGAGCAGCTCACACAGGCCATGGCCGGTGGCGCTGATCTCGACACCCTGACCCACGAGATCTCGGTCATTCGCGCCGAGTAGTCGCCAACGCAGTGTGGCCGCCATCCTTTCGGGTGGCGGCCACACGTCGTTAAGGCGTGCGCTGACTTACTTTTCGACGAGCGTCACTTCAAACGAGTAGAGGTCGGGGCGGTAGCAGTGAGATCCAAATTCGATGGCCTTGCCGCTGCTATCGAACGCCGTGCGTTCCATGGTGATGAGCGCCGAGTGCTTGTCGATGTCCAGCAGCAGCGAATCGTCTGTAGTGGCTGTGCGGGCCGCAATGCGCTGCTTTGCAACGCGAATGGTGACGCCGCGTGCGCGCAAAATTTCATACAGACCGGCGGTCTCGAGTTCACGCGCGGTGATGTCGGTAAATTCGGTGGGAAGCCAGTTTTCCAGTACTGAAACGGGCACATTATCGGCAAGACGCACGCGCTTGACGTGCAGAACGGCTGCACCTTCGGGTACTGCAAGTCGGTCGGCTAGGAGTTCGGTTGCCTTCACGACCTCGACAGACAGAATGCGAGTGCTGGGCTTCTGGCCACTCTGCTGGAGGTCCTCGTACAACGAGGTCAGTTCCACGCCACGGGTTACGCGGCCGTGCACCACCTGGGTGCCGATTCCGCGACGACGAACGAGCAATCCCTTGTCAACCAGGTCCTGAATTGCGCGTCGAATGGTCGGGCGGCTGAGGCGAAGGCGCTCGCCTAGCGATACCTCGTTCTCGAGTCGTGCGCCTGCGGGCAGAGTGCCATCCATGATGGCCTGTTCGATCCGCTGCGAAACCTGGAAATACAGGGGGATGGGACCCGAGCGGTCGAGGCCCGCAAAAATGTCCAGGGTCAGGGCATCGGATTCGTCCGCCATGTGCAGTATTCCTTCGGGTTGTTTCATCGGTACGACTTTGTCACCTTGTAACGACATTAGCACAGGCGCCATTTAGGGCTGGAAACGATTGCATCGCTACGCTGGACGAATGCAGCAATTCCGCGCGTACCTTCCGGCTTTGCTGTCGGCACTCTTTTGGGCAACAAATTTCGCGTTTTCGCCCGCCGTCCTCGACGCCATCGGTCCGATTCAATTGACGGGCGCGCGGTGGATCATTTCCCTCGTCCTGCTCGTGCCGCTGGCCATTATTTTGGAAAAGCCCACGTGGGGGGGTATCCGTGCCGAATGGAAGCTGCACATCGTGCAATCGCTCCTGGGTTACGCGGGTTATGCACTGCTGTTGTATTACGCGCTGACCACCACGTCGCCCGTCACGGCCGCGGTTCTCGTTGCACTGAATCCCGCGTCCATCGCGATTGCTGCGAGATATGTGCTGCACGAACGCATTACCACGCGTGGCAAGATCGGCATCGGCATTTCCTTTATCGGAGCCGTCGTCGTTGTGCTGGGCGGAGGAGTCGTCGGTCAGTTCTCGTTCGGATACGGCGACGCGATGCTGTTGATGGCAACTGTTTTGTGGACCGTTTATTCGATGTTTGCGCCCCGCATCCAGACACCGCCGGTTACGGCAACCGCCACCCAGGCGGCCATGTCCTCGATCATCATGCTTCCCGTCATGGGAATTGATGTGGCCTTGGGGAACACCGCATGGGTCACGATGGACACGATGGACTGGATCGGCGTGCTGTGGGTGGGTCTCATTCCGTCGGCCGCGGCGTACTTCCTCTGGAACATGTCGGCCGAGACAATCGGCGCAACGCGCACCGGTGCCTCGATTAATTTGATTCCCGTATTCACGGCGGTGATCGTCGTTCTCATGGGCGGCACCATTACGCTGTGGCAGATTGTCGGAGGCGCTCTGGTGCTGGCGGGCGTCACCCTGTCGAACCGCCGCTGACGGGTAGACTCGTCGATTGTGGCTCTTACTATTGGAATCGTCGGTCTCCCGAATGTCGGCAAGTCGACCCTGTTCAATGCGCTGACGCGCAACAATGTTTTGGCAGCGAACTACCCGTTCGCCACCATCGAACCGAACGTCGGTGTCGTCAATTTGCCCGACCCGCGTCTGCAGGTCCTGGCGGACATCTTCGGTTCCGAGCGCCTGTTGCCCGCACCCGTATCCTTCGTTGATATTGCGGGAATCGTCAAGGGCGCATCCGAAGGCGAAGGCCTGGGCAACAAGTTCCTCGCCAACATTCGTGAAGCCGATGCCATCGCGCAGGTGGTTCGCGGATTCGTGGACGGTGATGTCGTGCACGTAAATGGCAAGGTGGACCCCGCCGACGACCTTGAGACCATCAACACCGAGCTGATCCTGGCCGACATGGAAACCCTGGACAAGGCCATCGTGCGATACGAAAAAGAAGTCAAGGGCAAGAAGATGGACCCCGAAGTCTTGACCGCAGCCCAGGCCGCACGCGGAATTCTCGAGCAGGGCACGACTTTGATCGCCGCAGGTTTCGACACCGTGCCGTTGCGCGAGCTGGGCTTGCTCACGGCAAAACCCACCCTCTTCATCTTCAATGTCGATGAAAGCGTGTTGACCAACGAGGCGCGGATGGCGGAACTTGCCGCAATCGTCGCCCCCGCCAAGGCCGTATTCCTCGACGCCAAGGTCGAAAGCGAGCTCATCGATCTGGACCCAGCCGACGCCGCGGAACTGTTGGCATCCACCGGCCAGACCGAAAGCGGGCTAGACCAGCTTGCGCGTATCGGATTTGACACGTTGGGACTGCAGACGTATCTCACCGCCGGCCCCAAAGAGGCGCGTGCCTGGACCATTGGCAAGGGCTGGAAGGCGCCGCAGGCCGCCGGTGTGATTCACACCGATTTCGAAAAGGGATTCATTAAGGCCGAAGTCATTGGGTTCCAAGACCTGGTGGACGCCGGCAGCGTTGCCGAGGCCCGCGCAAAGGGCAAGGCCCGAATCGAGGGCAAGGATTACGTGATGCAGGACGGCGACGTCGTGGAGTTCCGCTTCAACGTGTAGTCCTGCCGTCTGCGTTCTCTGACATAACATCACGATGTTATGCTCAGTCATCGCGAGGAGGCGTAATGGACAAACAGCCCACTTTAACCACGACGAAATGGTTGCGCAATTTCATCGTCGCATTGGGGGTGAGCGTGTCGCTCGCTGGTCTCGCAGGTTGTGTCATGGTGCCACCGAGAGAAAGCGCACAGGTCATGGAAGAAGCGGATGCATGGGTGGTCGTCACCTTTGCCGATAGGAACGATCGGTTCGACCTCGAGGTTCTTGGCGCAATGATCGAGTATGAGCTCGCCGCAGACGCGGCATTGCAAGTCGCTGGTGTCGGGTGGATTGACGGAAACGACATCGGTAACTATCAGTATGACTTGTATTTTTCGGGCACTGATAGCGCGGCAATGTGGGAGATTCTCGAGCCCGTGTTTGCTGAAGCGCCGTTGCAGTGGACCAGCGTCGAGCTTCGGGACGGGCTTGACGACGAGAACCCGCGCATCATCACTCCATAGACGGCCAATGTCTTTGATGGAGATGGAGTCAATTCGGAGCAACGAGTGCGGTCGAGTTGGGATAGTGTAAAGACTTAAGCCGATTAGGTCGTTGTTTTTCGGCAACCACGGCATTCGAATTCCCCCAACCGAAAGGTGCACATGCGAAACTCTGTAAAAATTTCTGCTGCCGCGCTCGCCGCCGCAGCGCTGGTCTCGATCTCGACGCTCGGTGCGTCGGCTGTCGGCGAAGTGGGTCTGCCCAACGACGGCGACCGCTTGATGGTACTGACGTGTGATGATTCGTTCCCGTACGCGCTCGGTCAGGTTGACACTGCGACCGGTATTGTCACACCCATCGGCGAGCAGACCACCAATCAGTGTTGGTCCCAGGGTGCGTACAACCCGGCTGATGGCTTGATCTATGCGGTCGACTGGAACCACGGCATTGACGGCTTCCCGCAGCTCAGCACGATTGACCCCGATACGGGAATTGTCGCCGCCGTCGGTCCAGTAACCGATTTGCGCAACGATTTGGGCGTGAATCAGTACGCTGTCGCGATTGATGCCGACGGTAACGCATTTGTGAGTTCTGATTCAGAACTCTTCAGCCTCGATCTCGCGACAGGCGACGCGAGCTTCATCGGGCACTTCAACGACGGCGACGATGTGTCGCCCGCGTTCTACTCCTTCGCGTTTAACCCCATCACCAATGTTCTCTACGGTGTGTGGTGGGACACCCAGGATCTGTATTCGATTGACGCTGAGACAGGTGCGATGACGCTCATTGACTCCACCTGGAACGACGTAAGCGGTGAGGCGAACGCGAGCCTGGCCTTCGATTCGAGCGGTATGGGCTGGTTCCAGAGTGAACATTTGACGGGCTTCTTCGCTGCCGATGTGACAGACATTGAGGGCACCCACAGTGGCTCTGTTCCGTTCACGTACAACGACGTAAACTTCTACGCCGAGTCCCTGATTTACGTTCCGGCTGCAACGGACATTGCTGTCGAGGAAGAGGCGCTTGCCGAGACCGGCGTTGATGCTGGTCTCGTGGGCACCGCAGCTCTTGCATTCGCAATGGCCGCAGCGGGCATTGCGGTTACGCGCATGCGTCGCAACTCGTAATTGAACAGTAAACGCGCGGTGTGGGCTTCGGCTCACACCGCGCGTTTCGTCGATAATGTGGCCTAGGCTATCGCCATGTCTGAACGATTCCTGTACTCTGTCGAGCGCGAGTACCCACATCCCGTATCCCGTCTGTGGTCGGCCTGGACCAACGCCGCCGAACTTGAGCACTGGTACAGCCCCACCGCACTGTCGGTCGTGCCGGGATCGGCAACCTCGGAAACGCAGGTGGGCGGTCGATGGGCTATCGCCGTTGACGTGCCGATGAACGATATGGTGGCGTATTTCTGGGGCCGCTACAGCATTGTTGAACCCGAGGTCCATCTGGTGCATTCGTTGTCGTACTCGCAAGACGAAGCCGAATTTATTGCCCGTGACGACAACGCTCCCGCGCACCGCATCGTCATTGATTTCGAGTCGCGTGGCGATCGTTCGTGGGTGCGTTTCGCGCAGTACGGTGAGATGCCCGACGAGCAGGCCGAACTGAGCCGCCAGGGCATGGACTCGTACTTCGATTCGCTCGAAAACTACCTGGGATAGGACCGACATGAGCGCAAACGCCTTGATTGTTGTCGATGTGCAGCAGAACATGTTCGTTGGTCCCTGGCCCGTGGCTGATGCCACGGAACTTGGCCTTCGCGTTGAGTCGGCCATTGCCGATGCCCGTCAGCACGGTGATGTAATCGTTCACGTGCAGAATGATGGCCCGGCGGGCGATATTGACGAACCGTTCAGCCCGGGCTGGGAGCTTCTGTTTCCCGCCGCTGACGGAGAAATCGTCGTCCGCAAGACTGTTCAGAACACGTTTGAGTCGAACCCAGAGTTAGCGACACAACTCAAGGCCCGCGGTGTTGACCACCTCGTGATCGTCGGTGTTCAGTCCGAAATGTGCCTGCAGGCGACAGCCTTGGGCGCGCTCGAGGCGGGTTTCCGAGTCACGGTGCCTCGTGCGCTGCACGGTACGTATAACGAGTGGGACCTGAATGGCGCCGAGCCGGGCACGGGTCGTTCGGCCGATCAAATCTCCGACGAAGTCCAGGCCGGCCTCGAGGCCGCAGGAGTGCAGTACGGAGCGGTAGGCCACTGAGCCTGGATTAGAGGTACACGTCCGAGAGGTCGTTGTATCGCTGGCCGGCGGGGGCGCCGTCGGGCGCGATCTCTGAGAGTTCCTGCACGGTTGACTCATCAAGGATCACCGAGGCGGCGCCGATGTTTTCGACAAGGCGGTCGATGCTGCGCGTTCCCGGAATGGGTACCACGTGGTCGCCCTGAGCCATCAACCATGCGATGGCTACCTGTGCCGGTGTGGCGTCGATGCGCCGAGCAACAGCCTTCACCGCCTCGACGGTGCGCATGTTGATGTCGAGGTTTTTGGGCTGAAAGCGCGGGTTGTGTCGGCGGAAATCGTCGTCCGTCAACGTGGCGGGGTCGGGCATATTTCCACTCAGCACGCCGCGGGCCAGCGGCGAATACGGCACGAAACCGATACCCAATTCCTGAGTGACGGCGAATACGCCGTTATGTTCCACATCGCGGGTCCACAGTGACCATTCGGTCTGTACGGCAGCAAGCGGGTGCACGGCGTGGGCGCGTCGAATGGTGTCCGGTGCCGCCTCGGAGATTCCCAGGTAGCGAACCTTGCCCGCGTCGACCAGTTCCTTCATCGCACCAAACGTGTCCTCGATGGGCACGCTGGGGTCGACGCGGTGTTGGTAGTACAGATCGATGTGGTCGACGCCCAGGCGCGACAACGACGCATCGCACGAGGCGCGAACGTAGTCGGGGCGCCCGTTGATGCCGACCCAGCCGCCGTCGGCGGTGCGCTCGAAGCCGAACTTCGTTGCAATCGTCACGCGGTCTCGCACGGCGGCCAGGGCGCGTCCCACCAGGATTTCGTTGGTGAAAGGGCCATACATGTCCGCTGAATCAAAGAAGGTGATGCCGCGATCGACGGCAGCGCGGATTACGTCGGTCGAACGGGCGTCATCCGCAGGCCCGTAGAAGTCGCTCATTCCCATGCATCCCAGCCCCAGCGCGGAGACGGCTAATCCTTGGCCCAGAGTGCGGGTGTGCATGGCAGTCCTTTCGTCGGCGAAAACACCAGTTTATTCGGGTGCGAATAATCTTGTCGAGGCGCGACCGTCGTAGAGTTTCCTCATGAGTACCGCCGACGTCGACGCCTACATCGAGGCGCAGCCCGCGCCTCAGCGCGAGACACTGCACGAGATGCGTCGCCGAATCGTGGCGATAATTCCCGAGGCCGAACAGGTGATCTCGTACGGAATGCCGGGGTTTCGCGTGGGCGGCAAGGTGATTGCGGGTATCGCCGGGTTTAAGAAGCACGTGTCGTACTTCCCCCATTCCGGCAGCGTGCGGGGTCGGGTAGCGAGTGCCGCGGCCCTGGCCGGCAATAAGGGGACCATTCAGCATCCCGTGGATGCGCCACTTGACATCGACATCATTCGAGAACTGATCGAGGCAAAGTTTGTCGAGCTCGCCGAATCGGGCTGGGCGCGGCCATGAGCACCGCCGATTCGGTGCCTCGGATTCGGTGGACGCGGCGCGAACTTTTATGGCTGGGCGTGTTGTCGATCATGGCGGTTTTCCAACTGTGGCGGGGTGCCTGGATAGACGGCGGAATTTTTGTGGCATTGCTTGCGGTCCTTGTCGCCGACACGCTCTCGGGTGGCCGCATCGCTCTCGTTCGACGGCCCGTCATGCTGCGTCGCACCACCATAGTGATGAGCGCGGCTGTGGTGGCTGCTCTGCTTATCGTGGCACCGCGTCACGGAATCGTGGTGATGGTCACGATGGTGATGGTGGGCGTCGCCGTGGCGATTCTTGCCTGGCCAGCCACGCCCGATCGCGACCGACGGCCAGACCGGGCATACGCGCGATCATCGACGCTCTTTAGCCTGGTGGGGGCGCTGTTTTGTCTGTGGGAGGCCTTCGCCTACATCCTGAGTAATACACTGCCCGGTTTCGACGATGCCTTCCCCACTATTTCCGTTCTGCTCGACCCGGTGGTGGGCGATACCGCGGGTCGTACGTTCTTTGTCATTGTGTGGGTCGTCGCCGGGCTAGCGCTCATTCGGGTACGCGGCGTACGAGGTTCGCAATGACCGCAATCGTCAATGTGGAAGCCTATTGGTTCACTGTTGTGGGGTACTGGGTCATCATCGCCATCGCGGTCATGGTGGAATTCGTGGCACGCCGGCGGCCCGAGTTCATTGCACCTCTTTTCGACATGCTTGACCACGTCATGCACACGCGCATGGCACGCATTGGCCTGATCGCGGCCTGGTGGTGGTTTGGGTGGCATTTTTTTGTAGGCCCCACCCTCTAGAAATTTAGGCTTGGCCCAGAGCGTTGCGCGGGTCGTCCTCGTCGGGAATGATCGACATTTCGATGGTGGGAGTTTTCGCCAGCGCGATCCAGTTCAGGCGGCGTGCGCGCCAACGGAACAGCAGGTACTTGGCGATTTCTTCTACGAGGCGCGCAAGCACGACACCGACAAATCCGTACGGCAACCACACGCCCAATACCAATGCCAGGGGCAAGCCCACGAGGAACGGGCTGATGAAGTCCACAATCATGACGCCACGAACATCGCCACCGCTGGGCAGAATTCCGCCTCCGTGGATCGCGTTCTGCACCTTGATCGGTTGGAAGATGGCGTTTGCCAACACACCCACGATTGTGTAGGCGACAACGGTGTCCGTCACGGTGGGGAACACGGGTCGCACGATCAGTGCGGTGAGGGCAAAAAGTACGCCAAAGGCTATGCCCGACCAGAACCCTACGCGCCGAATGGTGCGCACCCACTGTTCGGCCAACGCGCCTTCGCCGGCGCCCACCGCACGTCCCACCAGTGCGGTGGTGGCGCTCAAGAGGCCCAGGCTCGCCACGATGAACACGCCCTCGAGAGCGCCTAGCAGGTTGGTGGCTGCGAGGGCGTCGTCGCCCAGCTGACTAATGACGACGTTATAGAGGAAGTTTCCCGTTGTCCAAAACAGTGTCTGAACTCCGATGGGTGCGGCCAGTACATACAGCGGCACGGTGACGTCTTTCCACACCTGAAGGCTGGCGGGAAGTTCCCACCGTGCAACGCGGAAATGGCTGAACGTTTGCCACCACAGCACACCGGCCTTGGCAAGTGCCGTGATGAGTCCGGCCCAGGCGGCGCCCGCGACACCCAGCGCGGGGAGCGGACCCCAGCCAAAAACGAGGGCGATAGAAAGTGGCACATTGACGGCCACCGTGGCAATTGTCGCCACCATGGGGGATCGGGCGTGGTTTGCGGATCGCAAGACCCCCGAGAACGTTGCGCTGAGCACGTTCAGCGGCACTGTCGCCATGCTGATGGCCAAGTAGGTGGCGCCTGCGGCCACAACGGTGGATGTTGCGCCCGTCAGGTTGAGCGCCTCGCTGGGCCACATCACAAGGGGCAGCGCGAATACGGCGGCGATAATGGTGCCGGTCAGGAGGGCAACACTGACGACATTATTAAGTTGGTCTTCGCGCTTGGCGCCGAACGCCCGTGCCACCAGGATGGCGACCGAGGCGCCGATTGCGCTGAGCGTCATGTTGAAGATGAGGTTGATGGAGTTCGCGAATCCCACCGCTGCGACCGCGGTGTCGCCCAGAGTAGCCACCACAATTTGGTTGGCAAAATTGAGCACCAGTATCAGGACAAACTCAATGCTGACGGGCAGCGCGATATTGGCTATGCTGCGGCCCGGAGTCTCAGTGGTGGACGCGGCGCGATTCGAATTATTCATCTCTGACCAGCGTACTCGCGCCACGGAGGTCCCTAGTTCGAACGACGATGAAAAACGACGATGAAAAACGTCGGTGAACAACGCGGATGGGCACGGCGGGGAAGAAGCGTCTTCGTTATCCACAGGTTTTCACCGACGCCGTGTCGGGACGGGCTGATGTGGTTTTCTGGCGAGGCGGGCAGGACGATTTTCATGGAGCGTGGGTTGTTCTGCCCGCAGCCATTTTTCTGGCTGCAGGGATAGTCATACGGGCCGCTGGCGGATATGCTGAACACACAACTAAACACGTGGCCAAAAAACATTGCGGGAGAGATCGCCGCCGCCCAGCGGATGCGCGATCACCGAAGGAGCAAGCCTCCCCGCCAATCTCTCAGGTCCTTGTACCGCAGTGCATTAGCCACTCTGAAAAGTGAAGCAGTCCATCGCTTCCGCCGACGGTGAAAACCCCACGGGGTGAAACTCTCAGGCCAATGACAGAGGGGGAGTTCCGCAGGCGCATTTTGCGCGCCACGAACTCAGGAGTCCATGTGTCCGACACTGCACAACGCTTGTCGCCGTTGAACGCTGTTCATCAGGCTGCCGGCGCTTCGTTTACCGATTTTGCGGGCTGGCTGATGCCCGTTCGCTACAGTTCCGATCTTGCCGAGCACCACGCCGTTCGCGATGCTGCGGGAATCTTCGACCTCTCACACATGGCCGAAATCTATGTGACCGGTCCCGAAGCGGGTGCCGCGCTGGATTATGCCCTTGCGGGCACGCTGTCGACGATTCCGATCGGTCGCGCGAAATACTCGCTGCTGTTGAACACCGAGGGCGGCATCCTCGATGACCTCGTGGTGTATCGCCTGGGCGACGAAGAATTCATGGTCGTCGCCAACGCGGGCAATCGTTTCGTTGCGGCCGAGGCCATCGCGGAACGCGCGAAGGGATTCACCGCGGTCGTCGAGGACAAATCCGACACCGTTGCACTTATCGCCGTGCAGGGTCCAGCTGCCCCCGCCATCGTTGCCGCAATTGCTGGTTTCACCACGACTGACCTCGGCGCCCTGGGATACTACCGATGCCAGAGCGGCGATTTCCGTGGCGAAGACGTCATCGTTGCGCGCACGGGATACACCGGCGAGGACGGCTTCGAGCTGTACATCGCCGCGACGCATGCTGCCGAGTTGTGGGCAGCAACCGTAGACGCAGGCGCTGCACACGGACTGGTCCCTTGCGGACTGGCCTGTCGCGACACTCTGCGACTCGAGGCAGGAATGCCCCTGTATGGTCACGAGCTCACCACGGAACTCAAGCCCGCCCAGGTGGGCGCGGCTCGCGTCGTCGACCTCAGCAAGGGCAGCTTTGTGGGCCGCGAAGGCGTCGAAGCGCCCATGCCGGCGAATGCCGCTGTTCTCGTCGGGCTGCAGTCCGAAGGAAAGCGCGCTGGCCGCGCCGGCTACGCGGTTCTGTCGGGCGACCAGACGGTCGGTGAGGTCACAAGTGGCGCGCTGTCGCCCACGTTGGGGTACCCCATCGCATTCGCGTTGGTCGAGCCTCGATATGCCGAGATCGGCACACAACTTGCCATTGATGTCCGTGGCACCGCAATCCCTGCAACCGTAGTAACCCTCCCGTTCTATTCACGAAAGGCCCGATAATGAGCATCCCCGCAAACCTCCAGTACACCCGCGAGCACGAATGGGTGCGTATCGAGGGTGACCTCGCTCATGTCGGAATCACGCAGTTCGCTGCAGACGCTCTGGGCGACATCGTGTACGTTGACCTGCCCAAGGTTGGCGCATCCATTGTGTCGGGTTCCATCGTTGGTGAGGCAGAGTCCACGAAGTCGGTTGGTGAGTTGTACGCCCCCGTTTCCGGTGAGGTCGTCGCAACGAACTCGGCCGTCGTCGACTCTCCCGAACTCGTGAACTCGGACCCCTACGGCGAAGGCTGGATGTTCACCGTCCGCTTCACCGACACCGTCGAGCTGATTTCGGCCGACGACTACGAAGCACACATCGCGGAGTAATCGATGACCGCATTCACTCGTCGCCACGTCGGTATCGGCGCCGCGGCTCAAAAAGTCATGCTCGACACCCTGGGTTACGACTCGCTCGATGCCCTCATGGATGCAGCGGTTCCGCAGGGAATTCGCCAGGCAGTCATCAGTCAATCCACAATCCCCGCGGCGGCCAGTGAGCGCGAGGCGCTCGCCGAGCTTCGTGCCATTGCCGGTGAGAACACGGTTCGTCGCTCGATGATGGGTCTGGGCTACTACGACACCATCATGCCCAGTGTGATCAAGCGCAATGTGCTGGAGAACCCGTCGTGGTACACGGCGTACACGCCCTACCAGCCTGAAATTTCGCAGGGCCGACTTGAGGCGCTCCTGACCTTCCAGACGATGGTTGCAGACCTGACCGGCATGGGGACCGCCAATGCCGGCATGTTGGACGAGGCATCGGCCGCGGCCGAGGCGATGCTCATGGCCCGCCGCGCCTCGAAGTCGTCGTCGGCTGTGTTCTATGTCGACGCCGATGCGTTCCCCCAGACCAAGGCTGTGCTCGCGACGCGTGCCGAGCCTCTGGACATCGAATTAATTGAGGTGGACTGGTCGACAGCCCCGGATCTCGCCGATGCGTTTGGTGGATTCGTGCAGTACCCCGGTGCTTCGGGTGCCGTGCGCAACATCGAACCCGCCATCGCGGCGATTCACGCGGTCGGCGGCATTGTTGTGGTCGCCAGCGATTTGCTCGCGTTGACGCTTCTGAAGTCGCCCGGTTCGATGGGCGCCGACATTGTGCTGGGAAATTCACAGCGTTTCGGTGTTCCCTTGGGCTTCGGTGGTCCGCACTCGGCATTCTTCGCGGTGCGCTCGGGTCTCGAGCGATCGATGCCCGGTCGTTTGATTGGAGTTTCGCGCGACGCCGACGGCAATCCCGCATACCGCCTGACCCTGCAGGCGCGCGAGCAGCACATTCGCCGCGAGAAGGCTACCTCGAACATCTGTACCGCACAGGTGCTCTTGGCCGTTTTGGCCACGATGTACGCGGTTTATCACGGTCCCGAGGGCCTGCGGGCGATTGCGTTGGCCGTCGCAGAGCGTGCAGCCCGTTTTGCAGATGCCGCGCGCGCAGCCGGCCTCGACGTCGTGCATTCCGATTTCTTCGACACCGTCCAGATTCGCGTGCCCGGTGCTGCCGCTGCACTCGGTGCGGCAGCCCGCGAGAAGAATCTGTTGGTCTACGTCGCCGACGCCGATACCGTGCAGCTCTCGTTCGACGAACTGTCGATTGGCGAGCACACTGGTTTGTTGGCGGGTGGCGACGACGTACTCCTGGAGGGTGTATTCGGAATTCGCAAGATTCAGGAATCCGGTTCGAGCACGTCGGTTGACGATGTCGACGCGCTGGCTTACGACCACACCGCATTGCCGGGTGACCTTGAACGCACAGACGAGATTCTCACGCACGTGAATTTCAATTCCTATCGCAGCGAGACCTCGATGATGCGATACCTCAAGCGCCTGGCCGACAAGGACTTTGCGCTGGATCGCGGCATGATTCCGCTGGGATCGTGCACGATGAAGCTTAATTCCGCCACCGAAATGGAAGCAGTATCGTGGCGTGAATTCGGCGGACTACACCCGTTCGCTCCGGCAGAAGATGTGTCGGGTTACTTGCTATTGACGTCGCAGCTGGAAGAGTGGCTGACGGAACTGACCGGCTATGACTCGGTAAGCCTGCAGCCCAACGCGGGCAGCCAGGGTGAACTGGCGGGACTTTTGGCAATTCGCGGATACCACCTGTCCCGTGGCGATAACCACCGCACGGTGTGCTTGATTCCGTCGAGCGCTCACGGAACGAATGCGGCCTCTGCCGTGTTGGCGGGTATGAAGGTCGTTGTTGTCGCGTGTAACGACAACGGCGATGTCGACATCGACGACCTGCGTGCGAAGATCGCGGAACACCGAGACGAGCTTGCGGCTCTGATGGTGACCTACCCGTCAACCCACGGTGTGTACGAGCACGGCATCCGTGAGATTACCGATGCGGTTCACGAGGCCGGTGGCCAGGTATACATCGATGGCGCGAACCTCAACGCGCTGCTTGGTTTCGCTCGTTACGGCGACATTGGTGGCGATGTGTCGCACCTCAACCTGCACAAGACGTTCGCAATCCCGCACGGTGGTGGCGGTCCGGGCGTAGGTCCCGTGGCATCGAAGGCGCATCTCGCGCCCTTCCTGCCCGGTCACCCCTTCGCTCAGTCGACGGCTCACCCCGCGTTTGATGGTCGTACCGGTGCGGCTGGCGCCTTCGTGCACGGCGGTGGCGCAGTGTCGGGTGCCCCTTACGGCAGCCCGAGCATTCTGCCCATCAGCTGGGCCTATGTGCGCATGATGGGTTCCGAAGGACTGCGTTTTGCCACGGCTGCTGCTGTGCTGGCGGCAAATTACGTTGCTGCGCGACTGCGCGATCACTACCCCGTGCTGTACTCGGGAGACAACGGCCTGGTGGCGCACGAGTGCATTCTGGATCTGCGCCCGCTCACCGCGGAAACGGGTGTGACGGTGGACGACGTGGCCAAGCGTTTGGTGGATTACGGCTTCCACGCGCCCACCATGTCGTTCCCCGTTGCGGGAACGCTGATGGTCGAACCCACCGAATCCGAGGACATCGCCGAATTGGATCGCTTCATCGATGCGATGATCGCCATTAAGCACGAGGCGGATGCGGTCGGTCGTGGCGAATGGCCCGCGGATGACAACCCGCTGCACAATGCGCCGCACACCGCGGATTCCGTAATTTCGGGGGAGTGGACTCACCCGTATTCGCGTGAAGTCGCGGCCTTCCCGTGGCGTCAGCTCGACGGTTTCACGTTGCCCGCAGGACATGTGAAGTACTGGCCTGCCGTTCGCCGTGTGGATGGTGCGTTCGGCGACCGCAACCTCGTGTGTGCCTGCCCGGACCCGTCGGCGTTCGAGTAATCTCACACCGCAGTCGATGGCGTGGCTAGGAGCCGAAAACTCCCGGCCACGCCATCGCTGCATACGGGTATCCCACAAATGCTGCCGTGTCGATAATGACGTGTGCGGCAATCAGGGGCGCGATGCGCTGAGTGCGCAGATAGATGTAGCCGAAGATCAGGCCCATGGCGAGGTTCCCCACGAACGCCCCCGGGCCCTGATACAGGTGGTACGTGCCTCGAAGAACCGCGGCACTCACGACAATGACCCAGGGCTTCCAGCCCAGCTGGCCCAGTCGATGGAACAGATAGCCCACAACGATGATTTCTTCACCTAGCCCCGCGCGAATCGCCCACAGGATGAGGACCGGCACCGTCCACCAGTAAGTGTCGAGAGCGGTGGGAACAACCGTTGCACCAAGATTCAGGGCGCGACCGGCTAGGTAGACCCCAATGCCCGGGATTCCAATGGCGGCGGCGAGGCCCAGGCCGAGTAGCGAGTCCCGTCCGATGCTGCGCCACCCGCGTGGCGCGGTGAGCCCCAGGCTCGCAAGGTGCGGAGCGCGGTCACGCCACAGCACGAACAGCACGAGCAGGACGGGCGCGAGACCTGACACCACGCCCAAGAGTTGGTACAAGAGGTCGAAGATTTCGCGATGTGCCAGGGGCTGGTTGATGGTGGCGGTTTGCTGGTTCAGGGGAGTGGGCTGCGACAACCGGTCAATTATTTTGACAAGCGAATACGCGGCAGAAAGACCATACGACAGCAGCAAAACGCAGCACATTTCCCACACAGTGCGGGATTTCGAAGGCATCGACGAAACATCGTCGTTACCTTTCGTTACAGAACTGTTTCCCATTTCTTGCACACCATCACATTATCCGCAATAGTCTGGGGATATCCCTGGAACGGGGTCTTCTGTGCGTTGTGCAGATACTCCTTCCGCTATTTAGGAGGTAACTCAGTGAAATTCAAGCGAATTCTCGCGTCGGTTGCCACCCTCGGAGCCAGCGCAGTAGTGCTGACCGGGTGTGCGTTGCCGTATCAGTCCGAAGTTGTTGCGGACAGCGCCATCACCGTGGCGTGGAACGACCTGGCATCGGAGTTCAACACGAACTCGGCCAGCGGAAACAACACCGCAAACGCCGTCGTTGCGTACTTCACCAACGGCAGCTTCAGCTACTACGACAACACCCCTGCGCTGCAGAAGTCGGAGCAGTTTGGTACCTACGAAAAGACCAGCGATTCGCCGCTGACCGTGAAGTACACGATCGCAGACAACGTTGTGTGGTCGGACGGTGTCGCCGTTGACAGCGCCGACATGCTCCTCGCATGGATCACCACCTTCGGGTACTTCAAGGACGCCGACGGCGGATACATCTTCCAGCACGCCAACCCTCGTGACGACCTGTCGACCGAGCTGCCTGCTGCGGAAGGCAAGTCATTCGAATTCACCTACGACAAGGCTTACGTGGACTGGGAAGTTCAGTTCGGTGTAGGCGTTGCCGCTCACGGTGCCGTCATGCTTGCGTACCCCGAGATCACCGACCCTGCCGAAGCCAAGAAGGCATTCGTCGAGGCCGTTGCCGCGGAAGACATCGAGTGGCTGCAGAAGGTTGCCGATGTGTGGAACACCGGATACCAGAAGACCGACGCAACGGCAGCAGAAGCTGCTGAATCGCTCGTCTTCCTGTCCAGCGGCCCCTACAAGATCGAAGAGCTCGTCGCCGACGACCACGTCACGCTGGTTGCCAACGACAAGTACACCTGGGGACCTTCGCCCAAGTACGAACGCATCACCATCCGCGAAATCGGTGACCCCACCGCAGCTGTACAGGCTGTCGCCAACGGTGAAGTTCAGATCGCATCGGGCCAGCCCACCGCCGACCTCCTTGCTCTCGTTGAGGGCCTGACGGATGGCGAATACGAAGCCGGCAATGACGCAACGTTCGAGCACGTTGACCTCACCTTCAACAACGGCGGACCCTTCGACCCCGCCGCATACGGTGGAGACGAGGCCAAGGCTCTTGCAGTACGCCAGGCCTTCCTGCTGTCGATTCCCCGTGGCCAGATCATCGACAAGATCATCAAGCCGCTGAACCCCACCGCCGAGGTCCGTAACTCGCTCCTCACGGTTCCCGGATCACCCAACTACGACTCCATCGTCGCAGCTAACGGTTCGGACTTTTATGGCACCGACGACGAGAACGTCACCAAGGCGCAGCAGATTCTTGCCGACGCTGGCATTGACACACCCATCGAGGTCAAGTTCTGGTACCCCGCAGGCAACGTCCGTCGTGGCCAGGAATTCCAGCTGATTCAGGAGAATGCCGCCAAGGTTGGCTTCTCGGTCGTTGACACCTCCGAGCCTGACTGGCTGTTCACCGACCCCTCGCAGTTCCCCGTGAACCCTCACGACGCTGTGATCTTCGGATGGCAGTCGACGAGCCTCGCAGTCACTGGTTCCGACCAGATGTACGGTGACGGCAAGCCCTCGAACTTCCAGGGCTACTCGAACTCGGTTGTGGACGAGACCCTCGCAGCTCTCGAAACCGAGCTTGACCCCGCCGTTCAGGGTGAACTGCAGGCCGCCGTCGAAGCAGAGCTGTTCGCAGACGCTGCATCGCTGCCGATCTTCCAGTTCCCCGGTCTGATCTGGTGGGATTCGACGGCCGTTGAGGGCGTTTCCTCGGCACCGTTGTCGCCCGGATACTTCTGGAACTTCTGGGAGTGGACCCCGGTTTCGGCTGCTTCCTAGTCAGAACCACAACACAGTGGGGTCGGGCGCCAAGTGCCCGGCCCCATTCTGTGGGGTCATCGTGGTCACGGCTAGGATGGCTCGAGGCTGTATTCCACCGTCGGAATCAGGTCAGGAAAATCAATGTTGAAATTCATTAGTCGCCGACTCGCCGCCACATTCGTGGTGTTGATTGTCGCGTCGTTCGTTGTGTACATGCTTGTCGCATTGACAAGTGATCCCTTGCGTGATTTGCGGGTCTCTAACGACCAAAGTGCACAACACAAGATGGCCATTTTGAGCGAGAAACTTCAGCTCGATGTGCCTCCCTTCTTCCGCTATTTCCTTTGGCTTCGAGGCGCAGCCGGCTGTGTGATCGGTCAGT
This sequence comes from Microbacteriaceae bacterium MWH-Ta3, assembly GCA_003053925.1. Lineage (GTDB taxonomy): Bacteria > Actinomycetota > Actinomycetes > Actinomycetales > Microbacteriaceae > MWH-TA3. The sequence continues at coordinate 279,023 of QBKD01000001.1, read as the reverse complement.
GTGATTTGGGTATCGCGTTCTCGCGCGGCGATCAGCCCGTGGCTGCGGCACTGGGCACCGCCATGGCGTCGACCCTGTCATTGGTCGTCCTAGCCACGATTCTTGCCATCGTCTTCGGCATCGCCATCGGCATGACCACCGCGCTGCGCCAATACTCGGCGTATGACTACACGGTCACCTTCGGTGCCTTTATTTTCTACTCGCTGCCCATCTTCTGGGTTGCCGTGCTGTTGAAGGAGTTCGGCGCCATCAAGTTCAACGAGTTCCTTGGTGCCCCGGACATTCCGCTCGGAGTCGCGATCGGGTTGGGGCTCGTGTTCGGATTCATCGCCCAGGCCATCGTCGGTGGTCGGCTTGTTGCGAGACTCAAAATCGCCGGCGCCGTTGCTGTCCTGGCCACCATTTTGCTTGTCATCCTCGATGCAACTCAATGGTTTGCGCAGCCCTCGATCGGCATTATCGGCGTGACCTTGTCGGTGGCCGGTATTGCGGCCTTCATCTTGTTTGCCACGTCGTCCATGTCCAAGCGTCGGTACGTCATCGCGATTGGCGCCACTGCGGCGCTCGTTGTCGCTTTGTGGTTCCCGCTGCAGTTCGTGTGGTTCTTCCTCAACAACCCGCTCACGGTAATTCTCGTAGCCCTGGTTCTCGCGGTTCTGGGTTGGCTGCTGGGGTGGTTTATCGGCGGCGATGATCGCAAGGACGTGGCCCGAATTGCGGCCATTGTGGGCGCTCTGGCAACCATTCCATTGCTTCTGGACCAGCTGTTCATTCGCTGGGAGACCTATACGAACCTCAGCTCGTTGAAGAGCGGCGTTATCGCGACCATTGGTGCAAACACGCCGACGATGGCGAGTCACCCGGACACGTGGCTACGCATGCTTGACTCGGCGGCGCACCTCGTGCTTCCGACCATTGCACTGATGGTCATCTCGATCGCGGCGTACACGCGCTACACGCGCGCGACGTTGCTCGAAGTCCTGAACCAGGACTACGTCCGTACCGCACGCGCCAAGGGCCTGAATGAGTCCACCGTGGTCATGCGCCACGCCTTCCGCAACACATTGATTCCTATTGCCACGATCATCGCATTCGACTTTGGTGCCATCATCGGTGGCGCAATCATCACCGAGCGCGTTTTCGCCTGGCAGGGCATGGGATCGCTCTTCAGCTACGGGCTGCACCATTCCGATGTCAACCTCGTGATGGGCTTCTTCCTCGTCACCGGTATTGCCACGGTCGCATTCAACATCGTCGCGGACATTACCTATTCGGTACTTGATCCGCGCATCCGACTGAGCGAGGAGGCATAACCATGGCCGCATCGGTAGAACGAACAGAAACAGGCGACGTCGTTGGGCTGAGCCTCGGTGACCTGGTTCGCGGTCGTTTTTTCCGTCACCGCGCCGCCGTCACGAGCCTCATTGTCCTGGGTGTGATTGTCCTGCTGGCCTTCACATCGGTGGGAACAATTATCGGGGGAACGGGCAAGCTCACCGCCGACCCCGCATCGGGTCTGATCGCGCTAGACGGCTTCCGCATCAGCGGTTGGTGGCCCTACAACTGGTACGAGAACTACCCGTTGTCGAACCCCGGCGGGCTTCCCAGCTGGGAACACCCCTTCGGCCAGGACACTCTGGGTAAAGACATCTTTGCGCGCGTCATGCGCGGCACACAACAGTCGCTTGCGGTTGTCGTGCTCATCGGAATGTTGGCGACCGTCATGGGTGTACTTGTCGGCGCGTTGTCGGGCTATTTCCGCGGCAAGGTTGATGCGGTTCTGATGCGCATCACCGATGTCATCCTCATCATCCCTGGACTGGTCCTTGGTGCAGTTCTCGGCCACTCGCTCAATGGCAATGCGGTGGCGCTGGGCATTTTGCTGGGCCTCATCACGTGGCCTGGTCTTGCTCGACTGGTGCGCGGTGAATTCCTGGCTCTACGCGAACGCGAATTTGTTGATGCCGCCCGCGTTGCGGGTGCATCGAGTCGCCACATCATCTTCCGCCACATCTTGCCAAACTCAATCGGTGTCATCGTGGTCAATGCCACCTTGCTGATGAGCGCGGGAATTCTGACGGAAACCGCTCTGTCCTATCTGGGCTTCGGAATTCTGCCCCCCGATATCTCGCTGGGACAAATCATTTCCGAGTACAACGAGGCGTTCAAGACGCGTCCGTGGCTGTTCTGGTGGCCGGGTCTGTTCATCGTGATGATTGCGCTGTCGATCAACTTCGTGGGCGATGGCCTGCGCGATGCGTTTGATCCGCGCCAGCGTCGCATGCCCAAGTCCACGAGTCTGTGGCGCGAATTTAAAGAACTTGTTGGCGGAAAGGCGGCCACCAAATGACCGAACCACGCGTAGTAATGGAGACCCGCGGTCTGGGCGTTGATTTTTGGGTCGATGGCGAATGGGTCACGGCGGCCGAGAACATTTCGTACACCGTCCGCGAGGGCCAGGTCTTGGCAATCGTCGGTGAATCGGGTTCGGGTAAGTCGGTCACCTCGATGTCGTTGCTGGGACTGTTGCCTCCGAACGGCCGCGCACACGGTGTCGCGTTGCTGGACGGCGAAGACACGTTGACGGCCACGACGCAACGCCTGCGCCAGATTCGCGGTAAGGACATTGCCGTCATCTTCCAAGAGCCCATGACGGCGATGAACCCTGTGTATACCATCGGTTTTCAGATCGTCGAGGCGCTGAAACAGCATTTCCCCAGCATGACCCGCACCGAGGCGCGCGAGCGGGCCTTGGAACTTCTGACTCTGGTGGAACTTCCGGATCCTGCAAAGGCTTTCGATTCGTACCCGCACCAGTTGTCGGGCGGCCAGCGTCAGCGCGCGATGATCGCCCAGTCGATCTCGTGTGACCCCAAGGTGCTCATTGCCGATGAGCCGACGACGGCGCTCGACGTCACCGTGCAGGCCGAAATCCTTGACCTGTTGCGTTCACTGAACGAAAAACTGGGCACGGGCATCATTCTGATCACCCACGACATGGGCGTCGTAGCCGACATGGCCGACCACGTGTTGGTGATGAAGGACGGGCACATCGTCGAGTCGGGTTCCAGCGCCGAAATCTTTGGCAACCCCACGGCTCAATACACGCGTGATCTACTCGCGGCAGTGCCGCACTTGGGCACCGGCCCCGCTTCGAAGGGAGCACTTGCCGACCGAACGAACCAGACTCCGATTGTCGAGTTTAAGAGTGTCGACATTACGTACCCCAAGCGCGGTCGAGTCGCGGCATTTAACGCGGCGCAGGATGTCACCTTTTCGATTTACCCGGGCGAGGTAGTCGGCCTCGTGGGAGAGTCGGGTTCGGGAAAGACCACGATCGGTCGAGCACTCGTGGGTCTGTTGCCCATCGCGGGCGGCGACCTCACCATTGATGGTCACACCATGGCGGGAATTGGGCCCAAGGAACTGCGCGAACTGCGCCAGAACATTGGAATTGTGTTCCAGGATCCCGGTTCATCGCTGAACCCGCGGTGGCCGATTGGTCACTCGATTGCCGAACCATTGACTCTAAATGGTTCGTTCAGCAAAGATGAGATCAACACGCGTGTCGTCGAGTTGCTGGACATGGTGGAGCTTCCGCACTCGTACCGCAACCGATACCCGCACGAGCTGTCGGGAGGACAACGACAGCGCGTCGGTATTGCACGTGCTCTCGCCTTGAGCCCCAAGGTGTTGGTCGCGGACGAGCCCACCAGCGCCCTCGATGTGTCGGTTCAGGCCCGCGTATTGGAACTTCTCATCAAGATTCAACGGGAGCAACAATTCGCAATTTTGTTCATCAGCCACGACCTCGCCGTCGTTGATTTGCTCAGTGACCGCATTGTGGTCATGCATCAGGGTAAAATCATCGAGCAGGGTTCAACAGATGAGATTCTGCGTAACCCGCAAGACCCGTACACTCGCCGCCTCATTGCTGCGGTACCTGTTCCCGATCCGACGGAACAGCGTGCACGGCGTATCGCACGACACACCTAAGGATTCACTATGGCTATTGCCACCCGCTCCGACCTGCGAAACGTGGCAATCGTTGCCCACGTTGACCACGGCAAGACCACGCTCGTTGACGCCATGTTGCGCCAGACGGGATCGTTCGCATCGCACGGCACGGTTGAAGACCGTGTCATGGACTCGAACGACCTTGAGCGCGAAAAGGGCATCACGATTCTCGCGAAGAACACCGCGGTCTCGTACTCCGGAATTCACGCCAGCGGAACCCCCATCACCATTAACGTGATTGACACCCCGGGCCACGCCGACTTCGGTGGCGAGGTCGAACGTGGTTTGTCCATGGTGGATGGCGTTGTTCTTCTGGTTGACGCCTCGGAGGGCCCGCTGCCCCAGACTCGCTTCGTTCTGCGTAAGGCGTTGGCCGCCAAGCTGCCCGTGATCTTGCTCGTGAACAAGACCGACCGTCCCGATGCTCGTATCGACGAGGTCGTTCACGAAACTCAGGACCTGCTGTTGGGTCTGGCTTCGGACCTGCACGACGAGGTCCCCGACCTCGACCTCGATGCGATCCTCGACCTGCCCGTCGTGTACGCGTCGGGCCGCGCTGGTGCCGCCTCGTGGAACAAGCCCGCCGACGGTGAATTGCCCGACAACGATGACCTCGAGCCCCTGTTCCAGGCCATCCTCGACCGCATTCCCGCACCGACCTACGATGACGAGCACCCCCTGCAGGCGCACGTCACCAACCTCGACGCCTCGCCGTTCCTGGGCCGTATCGCGCTTCTGCGTATCTTCCAGGGCGAGATCAAGAAGGGCCAGACGGTCGCCTGGATGAAGCACGACGGAAGCGTCGAATCCGTGCGCATCACCGAGCTTCTGATCACCAAGGCGCTCGAGCGCATCCCCGCCGAGTCGGCCCGCGCCGGTGACATCGTCGCCGTTGCCGGTATCGAAAACATCACCATTGGTGAGACCATCGCCGACGCCAACGATGCACGCGCGCTGCCCGTCATCACGGTGGACGACCCCGCAATTTCGATGACCATCGGAACCAACACCTCGCCTCTCGTGGGCAAGGTCAAGGGCCACAAGCTCACCGCACGCATGGTGAAGGACCGCCTCGACCGCGAGCTCATTGGTAACGTCTCGGTCAAGCTGGTCGACATCGGTCGCCCCGACGCCTGGGAAGTTCAGGGCCGTGGCGAACTCGCGCTCGCCATCCTGGTGGAAAACATGCGCCGTGAAGGCTTCGAACTGACCGTGGGCAAGCCCCAGGTTGTGACCAAGATGGTGGACGGCAAGAAGCACGAGCCTTTCGAGCACCTCACCGTTGATGTCCCCGAGGAATACCTCGGCGCCATAACGCAGCTTCTGGCGAACCGCAAGGGGCGCATGGACGGCATGCAGAACCACGGCACCGGCTGGGTTCGCATGGAGTTCATCGTTCCCTCGCGCGGTCTGATTGGTTTCCGCACCGAGTTCCTCACCACCACGCGTGGCACAGGTATTGCGAACGCGATTTCACATGGTTACGGCCCCTGGGCTGGCTCGATTGTGACGCGCCAAAACGGCTCGATCGTGTCCGACCGCTCGGGCGTCGCCACTGCCTTCGCCATGATGGCCCTGCAGGAACGTATGTCCTTCTTCGTTCACCCCGGTGACGAGTGCTACGAGGGCATGGTTGTCGGCGAGAACTCACGTGCCGACGACATGGACGTCAACGTGACGAAAGAAAAGCAGCTGAACAACATCCGATCGTCCACCTCGGATGTTCTCGAGCGCATGACGCCTCCTCGCGACATGTCGCTGGAAGAGTGCCTCGAATTCGCGCGTGAAGACGAGTGCGTCGAGGTCACACCCGAAAAGGTGCGTATTCGCAAGGTGGCGCTGGACGCCAACGAGCGTGCTCGTGCCGCTTCGCGCCTGAAGAAGCAGAACCAGTCGTAGTACACAAAGTTCAGAAAAAGGCCCTCATGGTGCACTTATGTGCGCGCGAGGGCCTTTTTTGTCGGTCCGGAAAGTTTGTGCCCGTACGAATCGATAGAGTGAACGAGTGAAAATCGCACGTTTTACCGATGGCGCTGCGCCTCGCTACGGAATTGTCGATGACGACGCCGTGGTCGCGTTGGTCGGACACCCGCTCATTGATGGATACGACACCACGGGGGAGCGCATTCCCCTGGATTCGGTGCGCCTATTGGCGCCCGTCATTCCCTCGAAGGTTGTGTGTGTGGGGATGAACTATCCCGAACACGTTGCCGAAATGCACCACGACGGTCCGAAGTCGCCCCTGATTTTCCTCAAGCCGTCGACGGCCGTCGTGGGCCCCGGTGACCCCATCGTTCTGCCCCCGTTGGACGGACGAATCGTGCACGAGGGCGAACTAGCGATTGTGGTGGGTAAAGTTGCGCACCGACTGACGGAAGACAACTGGCGCGACGCCGTGTGGGGGTACACGATTGGCAACGACGTGTCCGCACGCGACGTCATGTTCGCCGACGGCCAGTGGGCGCGTGCCAAGGGGTTCGACACGTTCTGCCCCATTGGGCCGTGGATCGAAACCGACCTTGACCCGCAGAACGTGGAAATTTCGACGTTTGTCGACGGCGAACCGCGCCGCCACGGCAACACCAAGGACATGATTCACCCCATCGCGGAAATCATGGCGTTCGTCAGCAACGCATTCACGCTGCTGCCAGGCGATGTGATTTTGACGGGCACGCCCGCCGGCCTGGGCGGTTTCCTCGACGGTCAAACCGTCGAAATCACTATCGAGGGAATCGGCACGTTGGCGAATCCCGCACGAAATCGCGACGACCGACCGTGACCGACACCGTTGACCTGATTGCCCTGCAGCGACGCACGCGCGGGGTTCTGGTCATCGGACAGGTTCTGGCGGGACTGGGCCTAGGCGCAACCCTGACAATGGGCGCTCTCTTGGCCGAACACATTTCGGGTAGCGAAGCCTGGTCGGGTATGGCCGCAACGATGTCGACCTTGGGGTCCGCTATTGCCGCAATTCCCTTGGCCCGAGCGGCGCAGAGACGCGGCCGAGCATTTGCACTGTCGGCCGGGGCCTTGATCGCCGCGTTTGGCGCGTTAGTCATCATTTCGGCGGGCGGTGGCCAAAGCCTGCCGACGCTCCTGGTGGGGCTGTCATTAGTGGGCGTCGGTGGTGCCGTGAATCTGCAGGCTCGATTTGCCGCGACAGACCTTGCAGCACCCGCCACCCGCGGACGGGATTTGTCCATCGTCGTGTGGGCAACCACCCTCGGCGCGGTGATTGGCCCCAACCTCAATGGCATCGGTTCGGCTATGGGGGATGCCCTGGGCATGCCACACATGACGGGGCCATTTGTGTACACGATTGCCGCGCAATTGCTTGCCGCCGCACTGTACGTGTGGGGGCTTCGGCCCGATCCGCTTACGGTGCGTCGTGAATGGATTCCCGCCGTCGATGTTCCGTCGGACGCACTGCGCCGGCCCATCCAGCGCAGTGTTGTCCTGATTATTGCGGCAATCGGTTTGGGCCACGCCACCATGGTGGCGGTCATGTCGATGACGCCCGTGCACCTGACACACCATGGTGAATCCGTGGCATCGAGCAGCTTTGCGATCAGCTTGCACGTGGCGGGAATGTATGCGTTTTCCCCGCTTTTCGGCATTGCTGCTGACCGTTGGGGTCGAGTTCGCATCATGGTTCTCGGCCAGGTCATCATGGGTGTCAGTCTTGTGTTCACGTCGGTATTCGCCGAAACTCCCTCGCTGGTCATCGTCGGGCTGTTTCTGCTGGGCCTGGGATGGAGCGCCAACACTGTCGCGGGATCGACGCTCGTTGTCGAAACCTGCTATGACGAGAACAAGACGCGCATCCAGGGACGTAGTGATCTCGTGATGAGCGGGTCCGGTGCGCTGGCCGGTGCGCTTGCGGGTCCCGCCGTCGCTGTCATGGGTTACTCCGGTTTGTCGGTCGCCGCCTTTGGGTTTGTCGGTGCTGCCCTCGTAATGCTCATGCTCATACATCGCACGCTCGCTGATCGCCGCGATTTCTAGGCCCGCCTCGGGTTACGGTCGAGGTCTAGAATTGGGACAAATGGACACTCCTTTCACTACCGCTACCGGATCTGATATCCGAGTTCGCTTCTGCCCGTCGCCCACCGGAACGCCACATGTGGGCTTGATTCGCACGGCGCTCTTTAATTGGGCGTACGCCCGTCATGTGGGGGGGACGTTTGTGTTCCGAATCGAGGACACCGACGCGGAACGCGACTCCGAGGAGAGCTACGAACAGCTTCTGGATGCGTTGAACTGGTTGGGCCTGGACTGGGATGAAGGCGTCGTCACGGGCGGACCGCATGCTCCGTATCGTCAGTCGCAGCGCACCGACATTTATCAAGACATCATCGCGCGCTTGTTGGCAACTGGGCATCTGTACGAGTCGTATGTCACGCCCGACGAAATGGAGGCTCGCAACGTTGCGGCCGGCCGCGACCCCAAGATGGGGTACGACAACTTCGAACGCCACTTGACCGAGGAAGAACGCGCTGCATTCCGCGCCGAGGGGCGTCAGCCCGCCTTGCGCCTGCGGGTTCCGGACGTGGAACTGGGATTCGACGACATCGTGCGCGGGCCCATCACGTTCCCGCGCGGAACGACGACCGACTTCGTTGTCGTGCGACCCAACGGTCAGCCGCTGTACACCTTCGTGAACCCCGTTGACGATGCGCTCATGGGGATCACGCACGTACTTCGTGGTGAAGACCTGCTGTCGTCCACGCCGCGTCAGATTGCGCTGTACCACGCACTCATCGAGGTGGGAATCACCGATTTTGTGCCTCGATTTGGCCACCTGCCCTACGTTATGGGCGAGGGGAACAAAAAACTGTCGAAGCGCGATCCCGAATCGAATTTGTTCCATCACCGCGACCGTGGGTTCATCCGCGAGGGGCTGCTGAACTACCTGTCATTGCTGGGATGGTCAATTTCGCATGATCGTGACATCTTCACGATGGACGAGATGGTGGCCGCGTTTGATGTTCACGATGTGAACCCGAACCCCGCGCGATTCGACCTCAAGAAAGCCGATTCCATCAACGGCGATCACATCCGTTTACTGTCGCTCGAGGACTTTGTCGCACGCATCGAGCCCTACATGCACGCCGCTGGCCTTGTCGATTCGCCGGCAACGTCGACGCAGAAGGCGACCCTGATCGAGATTGCGCCGCACATTCGCGAACGCGTCACGGTTCTCTCGGAAATCCCGGAAATGATTCGATTCCTTTTCGTTTCGGGTTCGGAATTCGAGGTTGCCGCAGACGCTCTGGCGGGCCTCGACGATGCTGCACCCGACGTGCTTCTGGCCGCGCACGCGGCGCTGAGCGAGCTTGAGGTGTGGTCGACGGCGACCATCGAAGCTGCCCTGCGCGAGTCATTGTTGGACGGCATGGGGCTCAAGCCCCGCAGCGCCTTTGGCGCCGTGCGCACGGCCATCTCGGGTCGTCGCATCAGCCCGCCGCTGTTTGAGTCCATGGAGGTTTTGGGCCGCCATCTGTCACTGGAACGTATCCATGCACTTCGAGGAAAGCTGGTCTAAATGGTTCAGGTCGAGGTGGTCGTAATTGGGGCTGGGCCCGCTGGCCTCGCCGTATCTCTGAACCTGGCCAGGGCGGCCCGGACCGTCGTCGTCTGTGACTCGAACCGCCCGCGCCACGCCGTCACGTTGCGGTCGCACGGATTTGTCACGCGTGATGGCGCGCCGCCCCTCGAATTCCGGCGTATGGGCCGTGAAGAAGTCGAATCCTATGACGAGGCCCAGGTTTGGCAGGCCACCGTGTCCTCGATTGTTCCCGAAGGCACGGGCTTTCTCGTAACCGGAACCACCCGCGCGGGCGAGACGGTTTCTGCCCAGGCGCAGCACGTTGTACTGGCCTCGGGGCTCGTGGAATCGTTCCCCAAGATTCCCAGCCTTCGCCAGTACTACGGCACGTCAGCCCATTCCTGCATGGAATGCGACGGATACGAGTACAAGGGGTCGCCCATCGCGCTCATCGGCGAAACCGATGACGTGGCCGAGCGTGCAGTTCTGCTGTCGCAGTGGTCGAAGGACGTTGTGTTGTTGACCAACGGTGCCGATGTGGTATCGGACTGGTGGCAGGAGCGCCTTGCCGAGCGCGGCATTCGTGTCGACACTCGTGCCATTCGCGATATCGAAGGCGAGCAGGGCGGATTCCTCACGGGCGTGCGATTCGAGGATGACGACTTCCTGCCGCGCCGCGGAATCTTTGTGCGACCCACGTGGACGCCTAGCTTGGCATTCACGGCGGGGCTTGATCTGGTCACCACCCACGATGGCCTCCTTGCCGTGGACAACGAGGGCCGCACTAGCGTTCACGGAGTGTGGGCGGTGGGCGACATCACGCCGCCCGGGCCCGAACAGCTCATGATTGCGGCGGGTGCAGGGCAGCGCATGGCGGCGATGATCAACCGCACAATGTTGGGATTGTCGTAGCCCGTGGTTCGTTTTACCCCGCGCAATGGGGTAATGTAGTAAATCGCGACGCAGTCGCCCAATGGGGTGTGGTGTAATTGGCAACACGGAGGTTTCTGGTACCTTTGTTCTTGGTTCGAGTCCAGGCACCCCAGCAAGAAAGTCCCTCAATCGAACTGTCTCGACAGCGTTTTTGTCGCCGTCGCTAGTGCCTCGATGGGGTTTCGTTTGGCCCACATTTGTGCGGTGGCATCGGCGAGTTCGATTCCCGTGACGTCGGTCGGAAAGGTCTGCCAGTCAATGCTGCCGCTCAACACCGCTGCGTGAGTCGCACCTGTTGACTGCCGAGCAGCCTCGATTATCCGACCGGGGGCTTTTCCCGCGAGTGACGACGAATCAAAGCGACCTTCTCCGGTGATGACGAGGTCATGGCTGGCGACGATTCGGTCCAGTCCGAAGGCGCCGAACAGAAAATCGTAGGGATCCGCATAACGAGCGCCCCAGAGCGAACTGAAGCCGAATGCCGTGCCTCCTGCGGCGCCTGCACCCGGCTCGCGGGCGACGCGAAGTCCGCTGGAGCGCATAACATCCACCAAATTCGTCAATCCCGCGGTGATGAGCGGCAATTCGTGGGTGGCCGCACCCTTTTGCGGCGCAAAGCGAATCGAACCGTGCGGGCCCAGTAGGGGTGAGCGAACGTCAGTCAGCAGAACGACTCGCGCAGGCGCGGGGGGCATTGCGGATAGGTCCAAGCGTGCCACGCTGCTGAGGCCTGCGGCGCCCTCGGGGATTGGCGCGCCGTTGACGTCTGTCGCCTCGAGGCCCAGAGCACGCAGCGCCCCGAGGCCCGCATCGGTCGAGGCCGACCCACCCAGCGCGATGAACAGGGTGTAGTTCTGGCTCGTGCGGTGACGCATGGCCGCCGCGATGGTCTCGCCCAGCCCGCGCGTCGTGGCGTTCATGGCATCAAGCTCACTCATGCGGCTAATCCCGCCGCACAGAGCCAATTCCACAAGGACGTCGCCGGTCACAAGTTCCACCCAGGCCGAACTCGTGGCGCGGCCATCAGGTCCCGTCACGCTCCCGGCGTCATGCAGTGTTCCCATGCCCGCGGCAATGACGGCCTCAATCGTGCCGTCGCCCCCGTCGGCGAGGGGGAGAAGCGTGATTGAATCATCCGGTCGAAGGCTTCGCCACGTGCGGGCGATGATCGTTCCCGCAGCAACAGTGTCTAGCGTTCCCTTCAGGGCGTTCATGGCAACGAGCACCTTCATGCGCCAAGAATAAATATTTATCGGATTCAATCGGGGAGGCTGAAACTTCGGTGTGTCGCGTTCGGAATCTGGTGTGCCATGTCGCGCGCCTTGCCCTCGAATCGGGGGAAATTTATGCCAATATCGAGGGATGACAACGCCGTCCCACCGTTCCCACCTTGCCGTCGCTATCAATCCCAGTGCATCCCAAGGCAAGGGAAAAGACGTTGGTCCTCATCTTGTCGAGGCGCTGCGAGCGACGGGGCGAACCGTAGACGTCATCCAAACTGATTCTTACGAGCACCTCTTGGCCGGAGCGAAGCAGGCTGTCGCCGCGGGAATTGACGCGTTGATCGTCGTGGGTGGCGACGGCACGGCTCAGTTGGGGACCAACGCGTGCGCGGGAACCGACGTTCCGCTGGGTGTCATGCCAAGTGGAACGGGAAATGACACCGCCTGCGGCATGTTGGGTATGCCCGAAGGTGACATCGACGCGGCCATCGCGACAATCATCGACTCGTTGGACAAACCCGCGCGCCACATCGATGCGGGTGTCATGACGCACGATGGAATCGAACGCTGGTTCGTATCCACCGTGTCGGCCGGTTTTGACGGAAAAGTCAACGAGCGCACCAACCATATGCGCTGGCCGAAAGGCCCCAACCGCTACATCGTTGCCATGTTGCTGGAACTTGTCGGGCTGAAACCTATTCACTATATACTCACGCTTGATGGCGTGCGTACCGAAGAACAGGGCGTGCTGTTGACCGTGGCCAACAACCGTCGTTATGGCGGCGGAATGCTGATCTGTCCCAGCGCCAAGTGGGATGACGGCCTGTTGGACGTGATGGTGGTGCGCCCCGTGTCCCGCTTCGATCTGCTGCGAATCTTCCCCAAGGTGTTCACCGGTGAACACGTGAAGGACCCGCGAGTCGAGATTCGACTGGCTCGCCGCATCCGTCTGGAGTCCCCGGGTTTGGTGGGGTACTCCGATGGCGAACGTATTGGACCGTTGCCTTTTGACATCGAGGTGCGCCCCGGTGCCTTGGCGGTGCTTGCCACTGCTTCGCAGTAGTGCGGGGTCGCTCGGTTTGCGCAGGGGGTGCCGACTGTGCCATACTTGCCGAGTTGCTTTACGGCCCCATCGTATAGCGGCCTAGTACGCCGCCCTCTCACGGCGGTAACGCGGGTTCGAATCCCGCTGGGGTCACGCATCGCCCCCGACCTTGGTTTCCCCAGGGTCGGGGGCTTTTTCGTACCTGTGAAGTGCGGGCTGGTAACCTGTTGAAGACGAAAGGGACGCCACCGCATGGACACGACGTTGCCGCTCTGGTTTGAAATTTCGAGCATTGCTGTGATCAGCATCATTTTGCTGTTGGACCTGTTCGTCATCGCCCGCCGCCCGCACATTCCCTCCACCCGTGAGGCCACGATGTGGGTGGTTTTTTATGTCGTACTTGCCTTGATTTTTGCGCTCATGATTTTCTTTGTCGGAAATTCGGCGGATCCAACCGGCCAGCTGGGCGGCGAGATTTCTATCCAGTTCCTTGCGGGGTGGCTGACGGAATACAGCCTGTCGGTCGACAACCTCTTTGTGTTCCTGTTAATCATGGCGCGATTCTCGGTTCCCAAGCAGTACCAGCAAGAAATGTTGATGCTGGGAATTATTGTTGCGCTCGTGCTGCGCGGCGCGTTCATTCTGGTGGGCGCCACGCTCATCGAAAGCTTCACCTGGCTGTTCTATATCTTTGGGGGATTCCTGTTCTGGGTGGCCATCCAGCAGGTCAAGTCGGTAGGTCACGAAGACGACCCAGACCACGGAAACCCGTTGATTGCGAAACTTCAGGCGTCGTTGAAGGTCAGCCAGGAGTGGGACGGCACGAAGTGGCGCACCGTGGTCGACGGACAGAGAATGTTTACGCCCGTGTTCCTGGTGTTCCTGTCGCTGGGTGTCACCGACCTTCTGTTCGCCATCGACTCGATTCCCGCAATTTTTGGCATTACGACCAGCGCGTTCGTGGTGTTCACCGCCAATGTCTTCGCACTCATGGGTCTGCGACAGTTGTACTTCTTGTTGGGCGCGTTGGTCGACCGACTGCATTACCTGGCGCACGGTGTGGCCGTCATTCTTGCGTTCATCGGCGTAAAGCTCGTTCTGCACGCATTCCACACCAACGAGCTGCCGTTCATCAACGGCGGACACCCGGTGGAGTGGCTGCCCGAAATTGAAACCTCGTGGTCACTCGTGGTCATTGCGGTGTCCTTGGCAACGGCCGTCATCGCCAGCCTGATCCGTTTGCGTCGGCTTGCGAAATAACACCCGATAGAGGTCCGTGCTGCGGTCCTGAGCACGCCGTTGCAGCCCCGCCCGCGCCGGGATGCAAACGCGCTGAGTGGTAGTCTTGGTCGAATGGAAAGGGCCCACTTTATGAATGATTCAGCCCCTCGTACTCTGGCGCAGAAGGTGTGGGACGCCCACCGTGTCGTCACGGGTACCAACGGTGAACCCGACCTCATTTACATCGATCTTCACCTTGTCCACGAAGTCACGAGCCCGCAGGCATTCGACGGGCTGCGTCAGGCAGGTCGCCCCGTTCGTCGCCCCGATCTGACGATTGCGACGGAGGACCACAACACCCCGACTCTAAACATCACCGCGCAAATCGCCGACCCCGTTTCGCGTACGCAGATCGAGACTCTGCGCGCCAACGCCGCAGAGTTTGGTATCCGACTGCATTCGTTGGGCGACATCGAACAAGGAATCGTCCACGTGGTGGGTCCCCAGTTGGGACTCACGCAGCCGGGAATCACCGTGGTGTGTGGCGACAGCCACACCTCGACGCACGGCGCCTTCGGTGCCATGGCCTTCGGTATCGGTACCTCCGAAGTGGAACACGTGCTGGCAACCCAAACGTTGCCGCTCAAGCCCTTCAAAACGATGGCGATTAACGTCGAAGGCACATTGCGTCCCGGCGTCAGTGCCAAGGACATCATTCTTGCCGTCATCGCCAAGATCGGCACGGGCGGTGGCCAGGGCTATGTTCTAGAGTTCCGCGGCAGCGCCATTCGCGCGTTGTCGATGGACGGCCGCATGACCATCTGCAACATGAGCATCGAGGCAGGCGCTCGCGCCGGCATGGTTGCCCCCGACGACACGACCTTCGCCTATTTGAAGGGTCGTGCGCACGCGCCGCACGGTGCTGAGTGGGATGCCGCGGTCGAATACTGGCGTACATTGCACACCGACGAGGGTGCGCAGTTTGACGCCGAGGTGTTCATCGACGCTGATGCGTTGGAACCGTTTGTTACCTGGGGCACCAACCCCGGCCAGGGCGTATCGTTGAGCGACAACGTCCCCAACCCCGCCGATATTACCGACCCTAACGAACGTGCGGCGGCGGAACGTGCCCTCGAATACATGGGCCTGACGGCAGGTCAGCCGATGAAGAGCATCCCCGTTGACGTTGTTTTCATGGGTTCGTGCACGAACTCTCGTATCGAGGACCTGCGCACATTTGCCTCCATCATCAAGGGCAAGAAACTGGCCGATGGTGTTCAACTTCTGGTTGTTCCTGGCTCGGCTCGTGTTCGAATCGAGGCCGAAGCCGAGGGCATCGACACAATTGTCGAAGAATTCGGAGGCGAGTGGCGATTTGCCGGTTGCTCGATGTGCCTGGGGATGAACCCTGACCAGCTCACACCGGGCCAGCGTTCCGCCTCGACCTCAAACCGAAATTTTGAAGGACGACAGGGCAAGGGTGGCCGTACGCACCTCGTGTCGCCACAGGTTGCCGCGGCAACGGCAATACGCGGCACGTTGTCGAGTCCGTGGGACCTCGAGAACGGAGCCAACTAATGGATAAGCTCACCGTCATCACGGGCGTGGGTGTGCCACTGAAGCGCACCAACGTGGATACCGACCAGATCATTCCTGCTGAATTCCTGAAGCGCGTTACCAAGACTGGCTTCGAGGACGCGCTGTTCCAGCGCTGGCGTCAGGACCCCGAATTCGTCTTGAATCAGCCGGCATTCGCCCAGGGAACCGTCCTGATTGCGGGGCTCGATTTCGGCACGGGTTCGTCGCGTGAACACGCGGTGTGGGCGCTGCGCGACTACGGCTTCCAGGCCGTCATCGCCCCGCGGTTTGCCGATATTTTCCGCGGTAACTCGGGCAAGCAGGGTTTACTCACCGCTGTTGTCCCCGAATCTGTTGTCGAGGCCATCTGGGCCGAGCTCGACGCCGCACCCGGCACCGAGGTCACGGTCAATCTGGTCGATCGTACGGTCACGTGTGGTTCCGTCATTAGCCCCTTTGACATCGACGACTACACGCGCTGGCGCCTGATGGAGGGACTCGACGACATTGGTCTGACACTTCGCCACGAAGCCGCCATCACCGAATTTGAAACGCACCGCGAATCGTGGCGCCCAACGACGTTGCCGGCCCGATGAGCTCGCTCAGCGAAGACGCACGCCGCCAGGGCGAGCGCGTTGGTCTGACGGCCGACACGATCGTAATTCACGGTGGAAAGCCCCTCACCGGTCGTATTGACGTGCGCGGTGCGAAGAACCTCGTGACCAAGGCGATGGTTGCTGCCCTTTTGGGCGACAATGTGTCGGTCCTCAAGGATGTCCCCAACATCAGTGACGTGTTCATCGTCAAGGGTTTGCTGGAAGCGCACGGCGTGATTGTCACGGAAACGGGCGACGGCGAATTGACCTTTGACCCGCGCAACGTTACCAGCGCGCACTTCGCGGAAATCGATGCTCATGCGGGCTCCAGCCGCATTCCGATTCTGTTCTGTGGTCCGCTTCTGCACCAGTTGGGCGAGGCGTTCATCCCTGATTTGGGCGGATGCCGCATCGGCGACCGACCGATTGACTTCCACCTCAATGCACTCCGCGCATTTGGCGCGACGGTGACGAAGCTGCCTCAAGGCATTCACCTGACCGCTCCGGAGCGACTTCGTGGCGCGCACATCGAACTGCCGTTCCCCAGCGTGGGAGCGACCGAGCAGGTGTTGCTCACGGCCGTACGCGCCGAGGGCGTGACCGAACTGAAGAACGCGGCGATCGAGCCCGAAATCATGGATCTCATTGCGATTTTGCAGAAGATGGGCGCCATCATTTGGGTTGAGCCGAATCGCACAATCTTCATTGAGGGCGTTGACCGTTTGGGCGGATACACCCACCGTGCAATCTCGGACCGCAACGAGGCAGCGTCCTGGGCCTCGGCCGCGCTGGCGACCAAGGGCGACATTTTTGTGGCCAACGCCAAGCAGCCCGAATTGCTGACCTTCCTCAACGTCTTCCGCAAGGTCGGTGGGGAATTCGAGGTATTCGAGGACGGCATTCGCTTCTGGCACCCGGGTCGCCCCTTGACCCCCGTTGTGGTCGAAACCGATGTTCATCCCGGGTTCATGACGGACTGGCAGCAGCCTCTTGTTGTCGCACTTACGCAGGCCGAAGGCCAAAGCGTGGTTCACGAAACGGTGTATGAAAACCGCTTTGGCTTCACCGATTCGCTGAACGCCATGGGTGCCAACATTGTGGTACATCAGGACGGTATCGCCTCGATCACCCGACGCGTTCCGCACCGCAAGCTGGAACAGGCCGCGGTCATCACCGGACCCACGCCGTTGCACGGCGCGGACATTCGCGTTCCCGATCTGCGCGGCGGATTCTCGCATCTCATTGCAGCATTGGCCGCCGAGGGTACGTCGACCATCAGCAACGTGGGGATCATCGCCCGCGGATACGAACACTTCATCGACAAGCTGCGCGTGCTGGGCGCCGATTTCGAGCTCGCCGACTAGGCTCGGGGACAATCGAGGGGGATTAAGCGTGTCGACAAGCGAACGTACTCTGCGGTGGAAGGGCATCGCCGGCGCCGTGGTGCCCGCGATGAACATCATTTCTCGCATCACCGTCGAGGGTGGACAGAACATCCCGAAGACCGGGCCGTTTATCCTCGCACCGTGCCACTACAGCGCCATCGACCCGGTCATCATGGGCTTAGCCGTCTGGAAGTCGGGCCGGGTGCCTCGTTTCATGGCCAAGGCGTCGCTGTTCCGCGTGCCCGTCATGGGCTCAATTCTGCGCTGGCTAGGCCAGGTGCCGGTTGAACGTGAGGGCAAAGAACGCGCCGTTGCTCCCCTGCAGGCCGCGCAAAAATTGGCTGCCGCGGGCCAGGGAATCATCATTTACCCAGAGGGTTCGCTGACGCGTGACCCCGAAATGTGGCCCATGCGCGGTAAGACGGGCGCTGTGCGCATGGCTCTTGACGCAAACATGCCCTTGATTCCCGCGGCTCATTGGGGCACGCAAGTTTTGATGCCGCGCTATTCCGGAAAGATTCGATTCTTTCCTCGGACGCCCATCCGAGTCCTGATAGGCGAGCCGCTCGACATGAGCCGTTTCGAAGGCAAGCCCCGTGACCAAAAACTTCTGGCCGAGGCAACGGACTACCTCATGGCCGAAATCGCACGATTGCAATCCGTGTTGCGCGGCGAGCCGGCACCAGAGAAGCGCTGGAATCCAGCCGATCA
Organism: Microbacteriaceae bacterium MWH-Ta3; assembly: GCA_003053925.1. Classification (GTDB taxonomy): domain Bacteria; phylum Actinomycetota; class Actinomycetes; order Actinomycetales; family Microbacteriaceae; genus MWH-TA3. Next base: position 260,766 of record QBKD01000001.1, on the reverse strand, counting down.
CGGCCAGACCGAAACGGGAGCATTCCGATGACGCGCGTCGCAGTATTGGGCGCAGGCTCGTGGGGTACGACATTTGCCAAGGTTCTCGCCGATGCCGGCAGCGATGTGTCCCTCTGGGCACGCCGTGAAGAGGTGGTGCGCGAGATCAACGAGACGCACCGCAACACCCGTTACCTGCAGCGCGTGAACCTGCCGCTGTCAATTTCCGCTTCGTCGTCGCTGGCCGTTACCTTGGCGGGCGCCGAGCAGGTGTATTTGTCGGTTCCCTCTCAGTCGCTGCGCGAGGTTTTGGGCGAAATCGCCGATCTCATGGGTAATGACATTCCCGTCGTCAGCCTCATGAAGGGCGTCGAGCGCTCGACGGGTCTGCGCATGAGTGAGGTCATCGCCGACGCTTCGGGTATCGACACGGGGCGTATCGCCGTTCTGTCCGGTCCCAACCTCGCCCTCGAAATTGCGAAAGAAGAGCCCACCGCAGCCGTTGTATCGTCAAACAACATCGAAACCGCCACCGCAGTAGCGGCGCTCGCCACGAACCCATATTTCAAGTCCTTCGTCAACACCGATGTCATCGGTACGGAATTTGGTGGGGTCCTGAAAAACCTCATCGCGCTCGCGGTGGGCATCGCCGATGGTGTCGGGTACGGAGACAACACAAAGGCCTCGATTATCACGCGCGGACTTGCCGAACTCTCGGCATTCGCCGCCGCCTACGGTGCTAAGCCCGAAACAATGTGGGGACTGGCGGGCTTAGGCGACCTCATCGCGACCTGCGAATCCCCGTTGTCACGCAACAACACGGCGGGACGCTTGTTGGGCCAGGGTTATTCCTATGACATGGTGATTCGTCAGATGGACAAGACCGCCGAGGGCCTGTCCTCGGTGTCGCCCGTCCTCGAGTTGGCGCGCGCGAAGTCGGTCTCGATGCCGATTGTGTCGCAGGTGGAACAGGTGTTGCAAGGCACTCTGGATCCGCGCGAACTTGCGCCGCACCTCGCGACCGACGACTCGTCGACACCGGCGGCCGAGTAACCGAATCTATCGCACCTCGGAATGTAGCGAGGCGCGTGACACCCTGTCGCGACACGAGAAACGGTAGTTTGGGATTGTGATTCAGGCATTAGCAGACGGCGCAGTTCTCGCGGAACGCACGGGCGATCTGCCACCGACCGTTGTCGCGCTGCACGGGTGGGGCCGCAGCGGGAACGATTTTGATCGCATCCTTGCGGGTCTCGACGCAATCGCCATTCATTTGCCCGGATTTGGCCCGACGTCGCCACCAGAATCGGTATGGGGAACCGAACAGTACGCGGAACTCGTTGCGCGAGCCATACGCCCATTCGGTCGCGTCGTCGTAGTGGGCCATTCTTTTGGCGGTCGTATCGCGGTGCGCCTTGCCGCACGTCACCCAGAGCTCGTCTCAGCCCTAGTCCTGACGGGTGCACCACTCGTGCGCCTTGCCGCGACACGCAAGCCGGCGGCCTCGTACCAACTCGCAAAATGGTTGCACGCGCGCGGAATCATCAGCGACCAGCGCATGGAGGCACTGAGGCGGGCCCGGGGAAGCGCTGATTACAACGCTGCCCAGGGAATCATGCGCGACATTTTGGTGACCGTGGTGAACGAAAACTATGACGCCGATTTGGCCGCGTTGCGCGTGCCCGTGTCAATGGTATGGGGCGAGAACGATACGGCGGCGCCGACTGAGGCGGGCCGGGTGGCCTCGACGCGCATTGCCGGTGCCACGTGGCAGGTTGTGCCTGGCGCCGAACATTTGATGCAGGGTGAACTCGAAACCGCGGTGCGTGATGCAGTCCTCCGCGCGGTACAGGACGGAACGAACTAATGGATCCCTTTCTTGTGATCTGGGGCGTTACCGCCCTTGTGCTGGCCGCAGTATTGATGCCCAAGTGGCTTCGGGTCGCGCAGCGCGAGCACTACATTCCGGGCTGGACCGCGCGTATCGCCCGCGGCTGGTACCGCACCAAACCGCTCTCGTGGTGGCCCATCGCTGCGGCCATCCTCGTGGTGTTGCCCGTTTCCTTCGTTATTTCCGCCGTTTTCGAATGGGTCGCTGTTGTTTACATCGCGCCTGTGGTGGCCGCACTGGTCGCTACCGTATCCCCGTGGGGTTTACGTATCCGCGGAACGTCCTCGAAATTCGCGTGGACGGATCGCGTGAAGCGTCTTGCCGTTATCTGGTTCGTCCTGTGGCTCGGCGTCGTTGCGGTTCTCATCGTGGTGCTGCAGATGCTGTCGGCAGCGCTGATTGTTGCGTTGGGCCCACTCGCAATGTCGTCAGAGGCGGCTTTTGTCGCGCTGATGCTCTGTGCCGCCATTGTCAATAACGCGGCGCTGGTCGTGGCCGTGATTCTTGCGCCGACACTCACCGACCTTGCTCTTGTCATCGCCAAGCCGCTCGAATCGTTGTTGTCGCACAAGTGGTTGGTCGCGGCGCAGAAGAAGATCAAGCAGGTGCGACCGACCGTCGTGGCCATTACGGGTTCGTACGGTAAGACGTCCACCAAGGGATACGTCACGCATCTGCTTCAGGCGCAATATTCCGTTGTCCCCAGCCCCGCGAGCTTCAACAACCTGTTGGGGCTGTCACGTGCCGTCAACGACAAGCTCACTCCCGGCACCGAGGTCTTTGTCGCCGAAATGGGCGTTTATCAACCGGGTGAGATTCGCGAACTTGCGAAGTCGTTCCCGCCCGATATCGCGGCCATCACCGTCATCGGCGAGGCGCACCTCGAGCGCATGCGGAACCGCGAGACCATTTTTCAGGCCAAGGCCGAAATCACCGAGAAGGCCCGCATCGTCGTATTGCCGATCGATGACCCCATGCTGGCCGATCTTGCGGCACTGTGCGCAAAGCTCGGTAAAGAGGTTGTGACTGTAAGTGCGCAGGGTGCGCCCGCCGACGTGTCGATCGACCCGGTAGCGGGGACGTTGACATCAAAGGGTGAGACCGTGCCGGTCGTCATCCCCGGTGTCGGTCACGCGGTCAACATCGCCGTCGCTGCGGGCATTGCGTTCGCGCTGAACGTTCCCGTGGCGTCCTACGCACCGCGCCTGTCGAATCTGCCGGGAGCATCGCACCGCGCCGAAATTGCCCAGGCGCCCAGTGGCGCGGCCATCGTGGACGACACCTACAATTCGAACCCCGTCGGTGCACATCGTGCACTGGAGGGCGCTGCGGCGCTCGCCGCCGAGCGTGGGGGGCCCCTGGTGGTGGTGACTCCGGGCATGATCGAACTGGGCTCTGTGCAGGCCGAACGCAACCGCGCATTCGCCGAAGCCATTGCGCAGGCAGGGGGCACCCTCTGCGCGGTGGGCTACACGAACCGCGCGGCATTGCGCCAGGGCAACCCCGAAGCGCTGTGGTTCCGACACCGCACCGAGGCCATGACCGAGGCGCTCAAGCGTGCGGGGGCAACGGGCGTTATCCTCGTAGAGAACGACCTGCCGGATCACTACGCGTAACCCGGTTCCGCGGCAGGGGAACCGAGACGGGATTTCCATGAGCGCCGCACCCTGGGCTGTCGTATTTGGCGGACCGAGTCCCGAACACGAGATTTCGATTCTGACGGGCCTGCAGGCCGAACGCGTGTTGACCGATGCTGGCGACGCAGTGCTGCCGCTGTACTGGGCTCCCAGCGGCGATTGGTACCTTGTGCCCAACGGCACCGAAGCCAGCGATTATCTCGAGGGCGCACCCAAGGATTCCAAACTGTTGGATGTTCGACTGTCGGGCGATTCGGGTTTCTTCGTCAAGAAGCGCCTGGGCTCGGACCGTCTGGACATCGAGGCCGCCCTGCTGTGTTTCCACGGTGGCGTGGGTGAAGGCGGCGGCGCTGCCGCGTTGTTCGACATCATGGGCGTTCCCGCAACGGGTTCCACGCTGTTTGCGGGTGCCGTGGGTATGGACAAGCTGGCGTTCGGTGGTCTGATGGAGGGCGCGGGCATCCCCACGCTTGCTCGTCGTGCCGTCTCGCAGCACACGGCCCCCGAATTCCCCGCGCCGTACATTGTGAAGCCCCGCTTTGGCGGCTCGTCCATCGGTATCGAAATCGCACAGGATCTCGAGACGGCCCGTGCGCTGGCCGTCGGCAGCCCTCACCTCAAGAACGGTGCTGTTGTCGAGCCTTATCGGCCTCAGCTTGTCGATTTGAATATCGGCTTCCGCACCTATCCCCACCTGGAAATTACCGATCTGGAGCGCCCGTTGCGCAGCGGCTCCGACGAGTCCGGGCTTTATTCCTACGCGGAAAAGTATCTGGCGGGCGGCGCGGGTTCCGAGGCGGGCCTCGCGAGTGCCCCGCGTGAATTCCCTGCCAACGTTGCAGCGGGAATTGCCGACACCGCGGCGGAACTGGCACGCCGCGTGGCCGATGTGACGCGTTTGACGGGTATCGTTCGCGTTGACCTGCTACTGGACGAGTCGACGGGCGAACTTTTTGTCAACGAGGTCAACTCCATCCCCGGCGCGCTATCGCTGTATTTGTGGGCACCGAAGCACCCCGCTCTTGTCGTTCTGCGCGATGCTCTCATCGAGGCGCGTGACCGACGTGTCGTGTTCCCCCAGGCGGGGCACGGCGGCGGTGTCGCACTTCGTGCGGCCGGCGGAATTTCCTCGAAGCTGCTGGGCCTGGGCGGACGCTAGCCGAACACGTCTTCGGCCGAGAGGCATTCCGCGGTGGCGGGGATCATTCCCACGGCATTGCCGAGCGCGTCGAGCGCCTCGGTTCCCGACGTTGCTTCAGAGTCGATGACAATCTCGACCGATGGCGTGCGCCCGTAGGTCGTGAACACAAAGGCCGGCGCTTGCGCATCGTCACGCAGCCAATCGATTCCGTTAACAGTGAAGCACGGAAGTTCGCTGGGTCCTGTGGGTTCCAGGCCGCATCGCAGCAACACGGCGGCGGGATCGCCCCACGCGGCGGTGGATTGTGCGTTGGTGGAACGCCGTTCCAATTCGCCGATCGTGTCGGGCAGACGCACCATGACTTCGGCGCAGGTGGGGTCGTTGGCCAGTACCGCGGCATTCAAGGGAACGGTCGAGGCGCAGCCCGTCAGTACCAGAGTGGTTGCCGCGAGGCTGTGCAGAACAATTTTCACGCCCATCCCTTTCAGGCTACCGTTGTTCCATGAGCGCACACGACGAGGCCGCACCGACCACCATTGGTGAATTGGGCGAGGCCGCCACGCTGGGGCGAATCATTCCGCTGTTGCCGGAATCCATGCGCACGCTGCTGGGGCCTGGTGACGATTGTGCTGTGGTGTCCGTGCCGGATGGCCGAGTACCCCTGACCGTCGACCTCATGATCGAAGGGCCCGATTTCCGAGTGGGCTTGTCCACCGGCTACGACGTGGGCTGGAAGGCGTGTGCCACCAATCTTGCCGATGTCGCGGCCATGGGGGCGACCCCGACAGCATTGATTGTTGCCGTGGCAGCGCCGGCTGACACTCCCGTTGACTTTCTCGAGGGGATCGCCCGCGGTTTGCGCGACGCCGCGCAGCAGCTTGCCCCCGGCTGCGGTGTTGTGGGTGGCGATCTCTCGACCGCGCCGGTCATCATGTTGTCCGTCACGGCAACCGGTGAATTCGATGGTGTTGATCCGGTCACGCGCGCGGGTGCACGGGTAGGACACGTCGTTGCGGTTGCCGGAGACTTGGGTCGTGCTCGGACCGGGTTGGATCTGCTCTTTGACCACGCTGTCGACGCACGCGGTCACGTTGACCGCGCGGCGGTCGAGCGCCTGTGGCAGTCGCACCCCGACGACATCGGGGCACAACTTCGTCCGGCGCCGCCCATCAGCGCGGGTCGTCGTGCGGCGCTCGCCGGTGCCAGCGCCATGATGGACGTCAGTGACGGGCTCGTCATGGATGCGCGGCGAATCGCGGCCGCCAGCGGCGTGGGCATCGACTTCGATCTGGCCGCGGTGGGCTCGCACGTGGCGCTCATCGGTGGCGAGGATCACGCCATGCTTGCCACTTTTCCGCTGGCCGCCACACTTCCGTCAGAATTTCGCGTGATCGGCCGCGTCGTGCCCCGAGACGGAATCTTTGTGGACGGCGCGCCGTTCACCGAGAGCGGCGGCTGGGATCCGCTGCGCGACGGTGACGTTAGGCCGTAGCCTCGACCTCCAGAAAGTACACGGTCGTTTCACCGTAGGTTTTCACGCGCTCCACGATGAACGGGAGCGGCCACGACGGTTCCGCATCGCGCGACGACCGTTCCACCACAATCACAGCGTCGTCGTGCACCATCGATGCCACGAGGCCTAGGCTGCGTTCGAGCGCACCGTTATCGAGGTCATAGGGCGGGTCGAGGAACACGAGGTCAAATTCCCGCTGCGCGGCGTGCGCAAGAAATGCGTCGACGCTCTGCGGAAGCGAATGCACCGACACCGATCGGCCGGTAGCCTCGCAGGCAGCGGCGACGATTCGACCGTTCGCCGCGCACAATCCGACGGCGGCGGGGGACTTGTCGACCAACGTGACATCGCTTGCGCCTCGGGACAATGCTTCCAGCCCCAGCGCGCCCGACCCCGCGAACAGGTCCACAACACGCGCATCGTCGAAATCAAACATCGAATCGAGGGTCGAGAAAATCGCTTCGCGTACGCGGTCCGAGGTGGGGCGCGTGCCGCTATCGGGCACGGCAATGCTCAATCCACCGGCGTCGCCGGCCACAATTCGCGTCATGTCATTAAGGGTAGTTCGTGGAACCTGCAGAATGGAACCGCGCGTGTGCCACAGTGAGCTCCGCGCGTTGTACCGTGAAGGGGTGACCGAGACACCGACCGATGTGATGAGCACCCCGCTCACGCGTGTGCTGGGTGCCAAGACGGCCGCGGCCCTCGCTGCTGCCTTCGGAATCGACACGGTTGGCGCACTGCTGGGCCACTACCCGCGGCGCTACGCCGAGCGCGGCGAGCTCACCGCCCTCGATTCCCTGCCCCTGGATGAAACGGTCACGATACTCGCCGAGGTCGTGCGGGTATCGGAACGGCCGATGCGCGGCCGGCCGGGCGGAATGCTCGAAGTCATCATCACCGACGGCACGGGGAAGCTGTCTCTGACATTCTTCAATCAGTCGTGGCGTGCCCGCATGCTGCGGCCCGGTGTGCAGGGAATCTTTGCGGGCAAGGTGGGGGAGTATCGCGGTACGCGCCAGTTGACCCACCCCGATTATGAACTTTTCGAGGACGAATCAGCCACCGAGGAAACCGCGCGACAGTGGGCGGATCTGCCCATTCCGTTGTACCCCGCGTCCAGCAAAATCGCCTCATGGCAAATCGCGAAGGCCGTCGCCACCGTGCTGGAACTGGTGCCGGCAGACCTCCCCGATCCCATTCCTGATGCCATTCGGGAATTGCGCGGACTCTTGACGTACCGAGATGCGCTGGAGAAAATCCACCGACCCACGCTGCACGAACACTGGCATGCGGCCCGCGACACTCTGCGATATCACGAGGCATTTGTGCTGCAGACGGCGTTGCGGCGCGAACGCGACAAGCTGAGGTCGATCGCCGCACATCCGCGAGTGCCTGGCCAACTTCGGGAACGTTTCGATGCTGCGCTTCCGTTTAGCCTGACGACCGATCAGGCACATGTGGGCCTCGAAATCGATTCCGACATGCAGCAATCACACCCCATGCACCGGTTGGTGCAGGGTGAAGTGGGGTCGGGCAAGACGCTTGTGGCCCTGCGCGCCATGCTCACGGCTATCGAGGACGGCGGCCAGGCTGCGCTAATTGCGCCTACCGAAGTTCTGGCCTCACAGCATGCGCGATCGCTCGAAGCCACACTGGGCGAGCTGGCTCCCGAGGTGGGTGTTGTGTTGCTAACCGGAAGCCTCGGTGCGGCCGCGAAACGACAGGCCTTGTTGCGTATTGCGGCGGGAGCCGCGCGGATTGTGGTGGGAACGCACGCATTGCTGAGTGACACCGTGCAATTTGCCGACCTCGCCTTGGCGGTCATCGATGAGCAACACCGCTTCGGCGTGGAGCAACGCGAGGCTCTACGTCGCAAGGGAACCGCGCCGCATGTTTTGGTGCTGACGGCAACGCCAATTCCGCGCACGATTGCCATGACCGTTTTCGGCGACCTCGATGTATCGATCATCCGCACACTTCCGGCCGGCCGCGCCCCCATCGTGAGCCACGCCGTGCCGTTGGCGGACAAGCCGGGTTGGTGGCCACGTGTCTGGGGGCGATTGGGTGAGGAAATCCAGGCAGGCCGCCAGGCGTTTATCGTGTGTTCCCGCATCGACGAAGCGCATGCCGAGGCGGAATCGGAATCACTCGAGGACACCGAGTCGCCCGAAACGCCCATCGCCTCGGTGAATGACATGCTGCCCGTTGTACGGGCGGCATTGCCGGGCCGTCGTGTCGAGGCCGTGCACGGACGTTTGCCCGCCGACGAAAAGGATGCCGTCATGCGAGCCTTCGCCGCAGGGGAAATCGATGCCGTGGTCGCCACAACCGTCATCGAGGTGGGCGTGGACGTTCCCAACGCCTCGACGATGGTGGTGCTGGATGCCGACCGGTTCGGTGTCAGTCAGTTGCACCAGCTGCGCGGTCGTGTGGGTCGTGGCGGTGTACCGGGCATCGCGCTCTTCGTGACTAATGCGGTGCAGGGTACGACGGCCCGTGAACGCGTCGAGGCAGTGGCCGCGACACTCGACGGTTTCGAATTGGCGCAGCGCGACCTCGAATTGCGCCGCGAAGGCGACGTCGTGGGTGAACGGCAATCGGGCGGCCGCAGCGGATTGGTGTTGCTGCGTGTCGCGCTCGACGGTGAACTCATCGACTTGGCACGCCACGATGTCGACTCCACGATGGACTCCGACCCCACCCTGTCAGGCACTCCCGCTTTGCGGGACGCACTCGAGCGCCGACTCTCGCAACGCGAACGCGAATTCCTCGCGAAGTCGTAACATCCCGCCATGAACCCCAGCGCCGTGCCGATTCCTCACTAGGCTGACTGCATGACCTCGCTCGCTGTCGTTCCTGGCTCGTTTGACCCCGTTACCCTGGGGCATCTTGATGTCATCGAACGTGCGGCACGAATCTTCGACGAGGTCCACGTTGTCGTCGTGCACAACCCCGCAAAGTCGGCCATGTTGCCCGTCGCGCGTCGCGTGGAACTGATTGAACAGTCACTGGCCGAGGCGGGAATCAATGGAAACGTGACCGTCACCAACTGGAGCGTCGGGTTGTTGGTTGATTACTGCCTCGAGGTCGGTGCGACCGTTCTGGTCAAGGGCATCCGTTCCGAGGTCGATGTGACGTACGAAACCCCCATGGCCATCGTGAACCGCAACCTCGCGAACATTGAAACGGTATTCCTGCTGCCGAATCCCGCGCATGCCTATGTCTCGAGCTCGCTTGTTCGCCAGGTCTCCGAGCTGGGCGGCGATGTCTCGGCTTATGTTCCGCCGGCCGTCACACGTTTTCTTGACGAGGAATCTGCCAACTAAATTTTGCGCACTACCATTGCGATGTGAGCGCAACAGAAAACGACCCCTTCCTGGTCAACGTCATTGATGTCAGTCACCGCACCGGTGAAGAGATCGAACTGCACCGGGAATTCCCCGTCCCCGAGCAGTTGGGCGAGGGCTTTGCCAAGGTTTTGGCGGGCACTCCGATGACCCTCGACCTGCGTCTCGACGGGCTTCACGACGGCATTTTGGTGGCGGGAAACGTGCACACCACCGCGACGAGCGAGTGCGTGCGCTGCCTCGACCCGCTCGAAATTCCGGTCCAAGTGGATTTTCAGGAACTTTTCCCGTATTCTCCTACGGAGGACTTCGACTACACGGTTCACGAGAATCACGTGAATTGTGAACCAGTAGTTCGAGATGCGGTGGTGTTGTCTCTGCCGTTCCAACCACTGTGCGACGAGGGCTGTTGGGGACTTGATCCGGAAACGGGCAAGAAGCTGAACGGGCCTCGCGCTGAGCAGGATGCGCCAATCGATCCACGATGGGCCGCCCTACAAGCACTGAATACCGAGAAAACGGGCGAGTAATCGCCGAAACAGAGGACATAACCATGGCAGTTCCCAAGCGCAAGCAGTCGCGTTCCAACACCCGCGCACGCCGTTCGCAGTGGAAGGCTGAAAACATTCAGCTCGTCAAGTCGGTAGAGAACGGTCAGACCGTTTACCGTCTTCCCCACCGCGCCAACGTCGTCACCGATTCGGCCGGCACCGAGCTCTTCCTCGAGTACAAGGGCCGCAAGGTCGCCGACGTCTAATAATTCGATGACAGCGCGCCACGGAGTCACTCCATGGCGCGCTGACTCGTTTCCCGACTATGTCTGCTAACCCCGCGTTCCGTTCGCCCTCGCACCTCGACGAGGTTCTCGAGGTGTCGGTACCGCCGTCGATTCTTGTCACGGCTCTGACACACCGTTCGTATGCCTATGAACACGGCGGTGAAAACTACGAGCGCATGGAATTCCTCGGTGACGCGTTGCTGCAGCAGGTTGTCACGCTCGAACTGTTTCACCGATTCCCGGATATGTCCGAGGGCGACCTGGCCAAGCGCCGTGCGGCTCTCGTTAGTACGGTCGCGCTGGCCGAGGTTGCCCGCCGACTGGACCTCGGCCCTTACATTCGCCTGGGTAACGGCGAAATCGCCACCGGGGGAAGCGCGAAGGCATCGATCTTGGCCGATGTCGTCGAGGCCATCATCGGAGCCACGTACTTGTCGCGTGGCCAAGATGCCGCCTCGCGCCTCGTGATGCATTTGGTGGGTCCGCTGTTCGACGAGGTCGATCGCTTTGGTGCGTCGATGGACCCGAAGACCGCTTTGCAGGAACACGCCGACCGCGCGGGGATGGCGAAGCCGTCGTATTCCGTGACGGCGGATGGCCCCGACCATGCGCGCACGTTTACGGCCACCGTGTCGTTCGCTGGAACACCGGCGGGTACGGGTACGGGATCCAGCAAAAAGGCCGCCGAGGCCGCGGCAGCACTGTCGGCCTGGGAAAAGATTTCCGGAACCACGGCGTAGCGCCCATGCCCGAACTTCCCGAGGTCGAGGTGGTGCGTCGTGGCTTGGTGACGCACCTGGTGGGTGCGCGAATCGACGACGTGCAGGTGTTCGACCCGCGCGCACTGAAGCGCCATCCGGGTTCGGCTGCCGCGTTTGCCTCGGAATTATCCGGGCACACGGTGACCGCCGCAGTGCGGCGTGGAAAATTTGTGTGGCTGCCCCTCGATTCGGGCGACGCTCTTGTCGCGCACCTGGGCATGAGCGGTCAGTTCCGCGTGTCGCGTGACGACTCACTGCGGCACGAGCGCGTGCGGATGGTGCTGAACGATCGACCGCCGCTGTCGTATGTGGACCAGCGCTTATTCGGTTCACTCGCGATTGATCACCTTGTGCCCACACGTGATGGATTCGCGGCGGGGCTGGGGTCCGATGCAGCGCTACTGCCGCGTCAGGTGGCGCACATTGCCCGCGACGCGCTTGACCCACACCTGGACCTCGACGCGGTCATTGCCCGTATGCGTACCCGCACGGTGGCCATCAAGGTCGCCCTCCTGAACCAGGAATTGCTGTCCGGAATCGGCAACATCTATGCCGACGAAGCCCTCTGGGCCGCGGGAATTCACTACCTGACGCCCGCGAATCGCCTGACGGTCGAGGATTACCAGGTCCTGATTTCCGAGGCGCAGCGCGTCATGCGCGTGGCGTTGACCGCGGGCGGAACCTCGTTTGATTCCTTGTATGTGAACGTCAATGGCGAATCTGGGTACTTCGACGTGTCGTTGTCGGCATACGGGCAACAGGGCACACCGTGTCCGCGGTGCGGTGCGCCGATCGAGCGTGCGAAGTGGCAGAACCGTTCGTCGCACTTTTGTCCGCAGTGCCAGCGAGTTTCCTGAACGACGTGTACTCGGGATAATAGACACATGCATCTCAAGTCCCTCACGCTCAAGGGATTTAAGTCGTTCGCGCAGCCGACCACTTTCCAGTTTGAGCCCGGCGTCACCGCCGTTGTTGGCCCGAACGGTTCGGGCAAGTCGAACGTCGTCGATGCCCTTGCTTGGGTGATGGGCGAGCAGGGCGCAAAGACCCTGCGCGGCGGCAAGATGGAAGATGTCATTTTCGCGGGAACCAGCACGCGCGGACCTCTGGGGCGCGCCGAGGTAATTCTCACCATCGACAACGCCGATGGTGCGCTGCCCATCGAATACACCGAAGTCACCATTTCACGCACGCTCTTCCGCAACGGACAAAGCGATTACGCCATCAATGGTGAGTCCTGCCGTCTGCTGGATGTCCAAGAGCTTCTCAGCGATTCGGGGCTGGGCCGTGAAATGCACGTCATTGTGGGCCAGGGTCGTTTGGATAACGTCTTGCAGGCAACACCCGAGGATCGCCGCGGCTTCATCGAAGAAGCCGCCGGAATTCTGAAGCATCGCCGTCGTAAGGAAAAGACGGTCCGCAAGCTCGAGGCGATGCAGACCAATCTCACCCGACTGAACGACCTCGCCGGTGAAATTCGGCGCCAGCTGAAGCCACTGGGCAAGCAGGCCGAGGTGGCACGCGAAGCACAGAACATTGCGGCGGTCGTGCGTGATGCGCGATCCCGCATACTGGCCGACGACGTCGTCACGTTGCGCCGCGAGGTCGATGACCACCAACGGTCCGAGAACGAGCGCCAGACGGAACGTATTGTCGTGGGTGAGCAGCTCGAGCAGGTCACACTGCGTTTGGCCCACCTGGAAGAACGTTTAACATCGGATGCGGTCGATGGCGCTCGTCGCACCGCTCACGACCTCGAACAGGTGAGGGAACGTCTGCGTTCGCTCTCAAACCTCGCGCACGAACGCATTGTCTTGCTGTCATCGGATATCGCGGAATCGGTGCCGCTCATCAGCGTGACCGACGACATGGTCGATCAGGCGCGGGCCGACGTTGTGGCTATGCACGCGCAGATCGCCGAAGTCGAGGAACGATTGGGCCACGCCGCGGCACACACGGCAACAGCATCAGCGTCGCTCGATGCCATCGACCATGAAATTGCCGAGCAGGGCGCCCTGATTTCCCAGCACGACCTGGACAAGGCCGCATTGGAATCACGGGTCGATATTGCCCGTTCGCGAGTCGCCAGCGCCAAGGGCGAACAGCTGCGCTACGACAACGCACGCGACGCCGCGGTCGCCCGTCGTGACGACGCCGAAACACAACTCGACGGCCTGGACACATTGGATGGCGGCGACAACGCCGAGCTCGAAGAGGCCGTCACTACAGCCGAGACGCAGGCGCTCGCCGCGCAAAGCGCACTCGATGCTGCGCGCGAGGCACTGCACACGCAGGAACGCGAACGCGATGGTTTGGCGGCTCGTGTTTCCGCCTTGTCGTTGGCCCTGGACAGTCGCGATGGATCGAGTTCTCTGGCGGGTCGTTCGGGCATCCGCGGTATCGTCGCCGATGCGGTGCAGGTTGACGCGGGTTTCGAAACGGCCATCGCCGCGGCGCTGGGAGGACTTGCCGAGGCTGTCCTTGCGGATTCGCGCGACGCCGCGGTATCGGCGCTTAATCACGTGGATTCCACCGACGCCGGTCGTGTGGACATTCTGTTCGCCGAGACCGATGGGGCCGTGGAATCCGCGATTGCCATCGCGGGACTGGATGCCGCACTCGACCGAGTGAAAGCTCCCGCGGGAGTTCGGGGAGTTCTTGCACGGGCGTACATCGCCGCCGACTTGGATGCCGCACGCGCCGCATGGCCGGCGATCGTTGATGCTGGTCTTGCCGATACCGCGGTGCTTGTTACCCGATCCGGTGAAGTCCTCACCCGCTTCCTGTTGCGGGGCGGGCAGGGAGCCCAGCCGTCGCGGATTGAACTTGCCGCCGAACGTGACGAGGCGCAGTCGAAGCTCGAAAAGATTTCCACGCAGATTGAGCGCGACCGCAACGCCGTCGAGGCATTGCGCGACGAGGTCACCACTGCCAAACAGCGTTCGCAGAAAGCACTGACCGACCTGCGCGCATTCGACGCCCGCCATGCCGAGCAGGTCGAGGCCGTGTCGAGGTTGCGTGCGGGACGTGATGCGGCAATTGCCGAACTCGAGCGCCTCGATGCGTCATTAGATAAGGCCCGTGCGACGGTTGCCGAGGCCCAAGCCGAGACGGATGCCGCCATTCGTGCTCTTGACGAATTCTTGGCACGACCCCGCCCGGTGTTGGACGCCACGAGTCGCGACCGCGCTGTGGCCGAACTGGATGCCGCGCGGCAGTCGGAAATGACCGTGCGCATCGAAATGGAAACGCTGCGCGAGCGTCATCGCGCCGAGCGCGATCGCGCCGAGGAACTTGCTCGTTCGCGAGACGCGGAACGAGCCGCCGTCACCGAACGTGCGGCACTGCGTGTGAAGCGTCGTGCGCAGCTGGATCGTGCCGAACACATCGCCAGTTATCTCCCGCCCGTCCTGGCGGCCGTTGACGAATCTGTGGCCGAAGCGCATGTGCGCTTGGCGGAAGAGGAAGCGACCCGTAACGAAAATTCGGCCGCCCTGACAGACCTGCGCCGGCAGGAATCGGAATTGCGCGAGCGGTATTCGCGCATCACGGACGGCGTGCACGGTCTGGAAATGCAGATTTACGAAAAGAAGCTGCACCTGTCGAGTCTTCTGGAACGCGCGGCCGATGAATTTGGGCTTGTGGAAGAGGTGTTAATCGCGGAATTCGGTCCCGAAACTCTCGTTCCCCAGGTCGATGGCGACCCCATTCCGTTCGACCGCGCCGAACAGGCCGCTCGACTGAAGTCCGCCGAACGCTCGATGGAACAGTTGGGCCGCGTGAACCCGTTGGCTCTGGAAGAGTTTGCGGCACTCGAGCAGCGCCACACCTTCCTGACGGAACAGCTGGCGGACCTGGAAAAAACCCGTGCCGATCTGCTGCAGATCATCGAAGAACTCGACGAGAAGATGCAGGTTATTTTCCTGCAGGCGTTCCACGACACGAAGGCCGCGTTCGAAGACATTCTCCCCGTGCTGTTCCCCGGTGGTACCGGGCACCTGTTGTTGACCGACCCCGATTCGCCGCTGACAACCGGCATTGAAGTCTCGGTCAAGCCGGTGGGTAAGAAGATTGAACGACTGTCGTTGCTGTCGGGTGGTGAGCGTTCGTTGGCCGCGGTCGCCCTTCTCGTGGCGATTTTCAAGGCGCGCCCCTCGCCGTTCTACATCCTCGATGAAGTGGAAGCCGCACTGGATGACGCCAACCTTGGGCGCCTGTTGACCATCATCGAGGGCTTGCGGGAAAGCTCGCAGCTGATCATCATCACGCACCAAAAGCGCACGATGGAAATTGCGGATGCGCTCTATGGCGTCTC
This sequence comes from Microbacteriaceae bacterium MWH-Ta3, assembly GCA_003053925.1. Classification (GTDB taxonomy): domain Bacteria; phylum Actinomycetota; class Actinomycetes; order Actinomycetales; family Microbacteriaceae; genus MWH-TA3. The sequence continues at coordinate 245,401 of QBKD01000001.1, read as the reverse complement.
GATGCGGCAGGACGGTGTGTCTGCGGTGGTCGGTCAGCGCGTGAAGGCGGGCGAGGCGTAATGGCCTCGTGGTCGCTGGGTAAAGCCCTCAAATCCATGTTTGCGGAAGCCCGCGACGTGGTGGACACGGACTGGGACGACCTTGAAGACTCGCTGCTGACCGCCGATTTTGGTCCGGCCGTGACCGATTCCGTCATCAGTTCGGTGCGCGCCGTTGCCGATCGCTCGGCCCGAATCGATACCGACGATCTGCGCCGCATTCTGGGTGAGGTGCTCGAGGAGCGCCTCGCGACATTCGATTCCACGCTGCATCTTTCGAGCCAACCCGGTGTTCCCGCTGTGGTTCTCGTGGTCGGTGTCAATGGAGTGGGCAAAACCACCACCATTGGCAAGTTTGCCAAGTTCATTACGACCCGCGGCAAGAGCGTTGTCGTGGGGGCGGCCGATACCTTCCGTGCGGCCGCGGTTGACCAGTTGGCAACCTGGGCACAACGCGGAGGCGCGACCATTGTGCGCCCGCAGCATGACGGCCAGGACCCCGCGTCGGTGGCGTTCCAGACCGTCGAATCCGCCATTGCCAGCGGCACCGACATCGCCATCATCGACACAGCGGGGCGACTGCACACCAAGTCGGGTCTGATGGACGAGCTCACCAAGATTCGCCGAGTCGTCGAAAAGCAAGCGCCCATCTCCGAGGTGCTGCTGGTGCTGGACGCCACGACCGGTCAGAACGGACTGATGCAGGCCGCGGCATTCGTGGAATCGGCGGGTGTCACCGGCCTCGTCGTAACAAAACTGGATGGCAGCGCACGCGCGGGCTTCATCTTTGCGGTTCAGGAACAGACGGGTCTGCCCATCAAGCTGGTGGGTCAGGGCGAGGGAATCGACGACCTCACGGGTTTCACGCCGCACGTTTTCGTGCAGCAACTGCTGGCCTAGCCCAGTAACCTTGCAGGCATGGCACTCATTCGCACGTATGGGGGAATCAGTCCCCGAATCGCCGACACCGCCTGGCTTGCGCCGAATGCAACCCTTGCCGGAGACGTGACAATTTCCGACCAGGCGTCCGTGTTTTTTGGGGCGGTGTTGCGCGCCGACATGGATCGCATCGAATTGGGTGAGGGCTCGAACGTTCAAGACAATGTCGCCATTCACGTGGATTACGGGCACCCCGCCATCATCGGCCGCAATGTATCCATTGGTCATGCGGCGGTGGTGCACGGCTGCACCATTGGTGACGACTGCCTCATTGGCATGAACTCCACCGTGTTATCGGGCGCGGTAATTGGCGACTCATCCCTGGTGGCCGCGGGCGCAGTGGTTCTTGAGGGCACGATTGTTCCGCCCCGATCGCTCGTCGCGGGGGTGCCCGCCAAGGTGCGCCGCGAATTGACCGATGACGAGGTCGCGGCCATCCGTCTGAATGCGGAGCGGTATCGCGCCACCAAAGACGAACACGCGCGTAACGACTAACCGCCGTTCGCGCTGCGCGGCGTGACTTCGGAAAACAGCTGCGGGGGAAAGTAGGCTGTAACCACAATGGCTATGTTTGGTTCACTCTCGGAACGCCTCACCTCGGCGCTCTCGTCCCTGCGTACGAAGGGCAAGCTCTCGCCCGCCGATGTTGACGGCACGGTGCGTGAAATTCGACGCGCGCTGCTCGAGGCCGACGTCGCGCTCGACGTGGTCAAGGACTTCACGGGCAAGGTTCGGGAACGCGCACTGGGCGACGATGTTAACAAGGCGCTCAACCCCGCGCAGCAGGTTGTGCAGATTGTCAACGAGGAATTGGTGGCGATTCTGGGTGGCGACACGGCGCAGCTGCAGTTTGCCAAGACCGGTCCCACCATCATCATGCTGGCCGGTTTGCAGGGTTCGGGTAAGACCACCTTCGCGGGCAAGCTTGCCAAACTTTTGAAGTCGCAGGGACACACCCCGTTGTTGGTGGCCTGTGATTTGCAGCGGCCCAACGCCGTGAACCAGCTGACCGTCGTGGCGGGCCAGGCGGGTGTCTCTATCTTTGCGCCAGAACCGGGCAACGGCGTGGGCAATGCTGTGACCGTCGCGCGTGAATCCGTTTCGCACGCCAAGGCCAAGCAATTCGACACGGTCATCATCGACACCGCCGGTCGTTTGGGTGTGGACGCCGAACTAATGGCCGAGGCGCGTGCGGTTCGCGACACCGTGAACCCCGACAACGTGTTGTTTGTTCTCGACGCCATGATCGGTCAAGACGCCGTGGCTACCGCGAAGGCGTTCCAGGATGGCGTGGACTTTACCGGTGTGGTGTTGTCCAAGCTCGATGGTGATGCGCGCGGTGGTGCTGCTTTGTCTGTCCGTGGATTGACCAACCGGCCTATAATTTTTGCCTCGACCGGTGAAGGCCTCGACGACCTCGAACCGTTTTATCCCGATCGCATGGCCAGCCGAATTCTGGATCTGGGTGACATTCTCACCCTGATTGAACAGGCACAAAAGGCGTTCGACGAAGAAGATGCGCGCAAGGTTGCCGACAAGATCGCCAGCGACACCTTCACTCTGAGCGACTTCCTGGATCAGCTGCAGCAGATGCGCAAAATGGGCTCGATGAAGTCGATGCTTGCGATGCTGCCCGGCGCGGGAAAGATGCGCGAACAGCTGGAGCAATTCGACGAGAAGGAAATCGACCACACCGAGGCCATAATCCGGTCGATGACGCCCGCGGAACGCACCAATCCCAAGCTCTTGAATGGATCCCGTCGTTTACGAATCGCCAAGGGTTCGGGCATGACGGTGACCGATGTCAACGCACTTGTCAATCGTTTCGAGCAGGCGGCGAAGATGATGAAGACCGTCGCGCGTGGCGGTATGCCGAACATTCCGGGAATGGGTCCCATGCCGGGCATGCCCCGACCCAAGAGCAAAGCACAACAACCCAAGAAAAAGGGTTCGAAATCGGGTAATCCCGCGAAGCGCGCCGCAGAAAATGCAGGCATTGCGGCGGGTACTGCCGCGACGGGTTCGGGCTTTGGCCTGGGCGCCGGTTCGGGTGCGGGGCAGCCCAGCGAATCCGACCTCGAGACCATGCGCAAGCTGCTCGAACGCGGCATCTAGTGCCCGACAAAATCCAGCCGAAGGTGCTCGTTGCCATCGTCCTGGTGCTGTTCGCCTGGTCGAGCGCATTCACCGCAATTCGTGCGGTGGGGCCTCACTTCGATCCCGGCGCGCTGGCGTTGGCGCGGCAAACGGTGGCCGTTCCCTTGCTCGCACTGTTCATGATCGGAACCAAGTGGGTCAAGCCCACCGCTCGTGAATGGGTTTTGCTGACCATCTTTGGGCTGACCTGGTTCAGCATGTACATCGTGGCGCTCAACACCGCCGAGCAGACGCTCGATGCGGGAACCGCGTCGTTCATCGTAAATATCGGACCATTGCTGATCGCGATCGGCGCGGGATTGTTCCTGGGCGAGGGCCTGCCGCCCAAACTGGTGACGGGTGCGCTCGTTGCATTGGGCGGCGTTGGGGTCATTGCGTGGGCGACCGCTCAGAGCGACCACCTCGACATCGTGGGAGTGGGCTGGGCGCTTCTTGCCATGCTGGGATACACCATCGGCGTGTTGACACAGAAGCCCACGTTGCGCCGGTTGCCGTCGGCCCAGGTGACGCTGATTGGCGCAACCATCGCCTGGTTCCCGCTGGCATTTTGGGCGCCCACGGCCGTGAGCAATCTCGCTGTCGCGCCCGCCGAGGCGTGGTGGGGCGTCATCTGGCTGGGTGCAATCCCCACGGCTCTGGGCTTTGGTTTGTGGGGATACGCGTTGAAGCGCATGCCCGCGGGGCGACTCGGCGTCACCACCTACCTGGTGCCGCCACTCGTCATCATCGAATCGGCGATTCTGTTGGGGGAGTACCCGCATCCGCTCGCCATTGTGGGCGGTGCGCTGGCGCTGGGTGGTGTCGCGCTCGCGCGCCGCGCCTAGTGGTTGGCGCTCCCGCCATTTATCTGGCAGACTAGAACCTTGAGTCTGTGTCGTTGGACCCTCTAACCCGGCGTCACAGCATCCTGCTTCCGCAATCATGTGCACCCCACTCGTGATGCGCGGTGCGTGTTCAATCGCAAACAATCTGGAGAATCGTGGCCGTAAAGATCCGCCTCAAGCGCATGGGTAAAATCCGTGCACCCCACTACCGTGTCGTCGTCGCCGACTCGCGCACCAAGCGCGATGGTCGTTCGATCGAAGAAATCGGCAAGTACCACCCCACCGAGAACCCCTCGTTCATCGAGATCAACTCGGAGCGCGCTCAGTACTGGCTTTCGGTTGGCGCACAGCCCACCGAGCAGGTCCTCGTGCTCCTCAAGCTGACCGGCGACTGGGGCAAGTTCAAGGGTGACGCAAACGCCAAGAGCACCGTCATCACCAAGGAATCGAAGGCTGAATTCGTGGCCGACACCGCCAAGAAGTCGGTTGTCAAGCCCAAGGTCGAGAAGCCCGTTGTCGTCGAAGCGGAAGAAGCTCCCGTCGAGGACGAGGTTGCCGAAGCAGCTGTCGAGACCGAAGAGGTCGTCGAAGCCGCAGAGGCACCCGCCGCCGAGGAAGCAGCCGTTGAGGCCGCTGACGAGGCTCCTGCTGCTGACGAAGCAGCCGAAGAAAAGGCCGAATAGTCTGATGCTGGCGGCCGCCCTGAAGCACCTGGTCTCGGGAATTGTTGACCACCCCGAGAGTGTTACCGTTTCGGCGAAGAACACTCCGCGTGGCGACCTTCTTGAGGTTCGCGTGCACCCTGACGACCTCGGTCGTGTAATCGGGAAGGGCGGCCGCACAGCAAAGGCATTGCGCACCGTTTTGCTTGCCGTGGCCGACGGCCGCCGCGTGCGTGTTGACATCGTCGACACCGCGGAATAATGGCAACCATCGAATCGCCCGAGTCCGGGCTTCGCGTTGGGCGTTTGCTCAAGGCTCATGGACTCAAGGGCGCAATCAAACTTGAGCTCTACACCGACGACCCCAACGCGCGTTTTGTCCCCGGATCGGTTTACACTCTGCAGGTTCCCGCGGATTCGCCGTGGTTCGGCAAGACGCTGACCCTCACCGAACTGCGCTGGTACAACAGCCACCCCGTGGTGTTCTTTGATGGTGTCGTCGACCGCGACGGTGCCGAGTCCCTCGCGAAGGCGATTCTGTGGATTGACGAATCCAGCGATGCACGTCCCGCCGAGGACGACGCCTGGTACGACCACGAATTGGTCGGAGTCACAGTTCGCCGCGACGGCGTTACCGTCGGAACAGTTGCTCGCGTGGATCACATGCCCGCACAAGATCTGTTGATTGTGACGGCGACCGACGGGCGCGAGGTTATGGTTCCGTTTGTGAAAGCCATCGTGACCTCGGTCGATATGACCCAGCGCGTCATGGACATCACCCCGCCCACCGGGCTCTTCGAAGAGATCGTGGACGACGGACCGGACGAAACCTACACGGGAACCTCGGCTCGGGTCGAATCCTAGACTTGTCGCATGCGCTTCGACATTGTCACCCTCTTTCCCGAGTTCTTCGGGGTGCTCGATGTGTCGCTCATTGGTAAGGCTCGCGAATCGGGACTGATTGCTACGGGCGTACACAATCTTCGCGACTTCACCCACGACGCACATCACACCGTCGATGACACACCCTATGGCGGTGGCGCGGGAATGGTGATGAAGCCGGAACCGTGGGGCGAGGCCCTCGATTCGATCGTGACGGACGAGACCCTTCTGATTGTGCCGTCCCCTGCGGGCGAACGCTTCACACAAAAGTTGGCCCGTGAGCTCGCGGCCGAAACGCACATCGCCTTTGCCTGTGGGCGCTACGAGGGCATTGATCAGCGCGTCATCGATCACTATCGGACGCGGATTCGCGTACGCGAGGTGTCGCTGGGGGACTACGTTCTGAACGGCGGCGAGGTTGCGGTGATGGCCATGATCGAGGCCGTTGCGCGACTGGTGCCGGGCATGGTGGGTAACCCCGAATCCCTGACCGAGGAAAGTCACGAAGCGGGATTACTGGAGTATCCGTCGTACACAAAACCCAAAATCTGGCGCGACCTTGAGGTGCCTGAGGTGCTTCTGAGCGGACATCACGGCAAGGTTGCCGAATGGCGTCACGAGCAACAGGTTCAGCGCACGCGCGAGCGTCGACCGGATTTGTTGGACGACTAAGGTTGTACCTTAGGACTTCACCATGACGAACTTGCTCAGCGCCGATGAATCGCATGACTGGCTTATCGCCCGCATGCGTGACTGTGGCATTCGCTCGTTAGCAGAGCTTGAGGAAGCGACTGGCGTCAACAAGGGGACCCTCTCGCGCTACTTCCGCCAGTTGCAGCGGCCGTCCATCGATGTGATTCCCGGATTGTGTCGTGCGCTGCAGGTATCGCCCGCCACGCTGTTGTGGGCACTAGGAGCGTCTACGGCCGAGGATCAGCGCCTGCTGGACGAATCGCGATAAACCCGTCCTCGGGAACGAACGCACGCGGGTAGGTGTCGTCAGCCCACAGGGCATGTCCCTCGGTAGTGAGTTCGGGATGAACCGCCGCGAGGAACTCGGCGAGCTGCTCTGCTGTTGTGGCGGGCGTCACGTGCACTCGCACCGCGCCGTTGGCCAGCGTCTCGGAACGAACGCCCACAGTGTCGCTGTCGTGGAGTGCCAGTTCAATTCGATCTGCCATGGTCTTTTACCTAACGTCTTCACGCCCCCGGCCGGGTTTGTGTTGTGAATGTGCAACGCAAAAAATACTCTATGACATTCTGACGCGAAGGTCTGACACTAAATCAGAAATGCGCACCGCCCGAAGGGGCGATGCGCATTTCGTTGATAAATCGGTTAGTCGCGAGCTGTCAACACCAGAGGGCCGTCCGCGGTGATTGCCACGGTGTGTTCGCTGTGCGCGCCTCGTGATCCATCCGCGGAACGCAGCGTCCAGCCGTCCTTGTCGGTGAAGATGCGATCGGTCCCCAGCATGAACCAGGGCTCGATGGCAATAACGAGGCCCTCGCGAATGCCATAGCCACGGCCGGCGCGCCCATCATTGGGCACGTGCGGGTCGCCGTGCATTTCACGGCCAACGCCGTGCCCGCCGAAGTCCATATTGACGGTGTACCCGTAGGAACGCGCAACATCACCGATTGCGGCCGAAATGTCGCCCAACTTGTTGCCCACAACGGCCTGGGCGATTCCCGCCTCTAGAGCGACCTCCGTGGCCTCGATAATGCGCAGATCCTCGTCGCGGGGCGTTCCGACAATGAAGCTCACCGCGGAATCCGCAACCCACCCATTCACGCTGGCGGCAAAGTCGATCGATACGATGTCGCCGTCCTTAATCGCGTAGTCGTGGGGAAGGCCGTGCAGGACGGCATCGTTGATCGAGGTGCAGATGACCTTGCCAAACGGTGAGCCACCGAACGAGGGGTGGTAGTCGATGTAGCAGGATTCCGCGCCAGCCTTGGTGATCATGTCGTGGGCGACCCGGTCCAGCTCCAACAGGTTCGTGCCTACCGAAGCGGATGCACGAACCGCATCCAGCACGCTGGCAACAAACTTTCCCGCGGGGCGCATGGCCTCGATTTCGGCGGGCGTGCGAAGCTCAATCACAATGGTGTCCTCTCGAATGATTCACCATTCAGCCTAGGCGATGAGGCTCATCGGATTTCGCGAACAGCGGCGGGATATGGCAAGATTGAGGCTTGTGCTGTTCACGGCACAATCGCACGTTGTCGGCTCTCCGCCTCAGGGGAGCAGCCAGGCTTTGCGTGTGTACGAACCCAATCCGCAGTCGACCTGAGGCGAGTGCAGAAAGCGAAAGAAAAAATGCAGAAGTTCGATGCAATCGATGCCGCATCGCTCAAGAGCGACATCCCCGATTTCCGTATCGGTGACAACGTGAAGGTTCACGTCAACATCGTCGAAGGTAACCGCAGCCGTATCCAGGTTTTCCAGGGTGTCGTCACCGGTCGTCAGGGCGACGGCGTTCGCGAAACCTTCACCGTCCGTAAGGTCAGCTTCCAGGTCGGAGTCGAGCGCAAGTTCCCCGTCCACACCCCGATCATCGATCACATCGAGATCGTCTCGCGCGGTGACGTTCGCCGCGCCAAGCTGTACTACTTGCGCAAGCTCCGTGGCAAGGCCGCGAAGATCAAAGAAAAGCGCGACGTATAAATCGTTTTCCCATGACGAGGTCCATCCGCACGGATGGGCCTCGTTGTGTGTATAGGGCTAACGCGCACCCGTTCGGCGTGATGAGTGCAGCTCTTAGTTGTCGATGCGCGGATTGATGCGCAGCACTTTCAAGAGAAGCAATCGGCCACGAAAGAGCCACGGGTAAATGCGCCGGGCGCTGTCGTAGGACAGCAATCGCTTATTCAGCCAGCCGATGATTCCCCGTGGGGTGTCCAGTGTCGCCAAGAAATGCACGGCGTCAACGCCACTCAGGAATCGCCAGGCCGACGATTCCGTGTCGCGTATCGCGACAATTACCCCATCGCTGGGATTGATCTGAGCCGAGGCGAGTTCCGCGCGGAACGCATTGAGTCCGGTGCGCATGTCGACCAGCTCAACCGACTCTGCGAGTTGACCCAGCCGCTGATACATCGCAAAGTTGCGGCAGATTGGGCATTCGCCGTCGTACAAGACCGCGATCGACTGAAATCTCATGTTCTCATTATCCGCTTCCCGTACCCTCGTTACCTCCAAATTTTTTCGCGAAAAATTGCAACCAACGGGTTCGAGGTGGGGTTTATGCACTACTTCGGCCCATCGGTTGTAATTTTTCGCGACGGCACACCGTGGAGGCGAGGGTCGCGCCTCGGGTCGTCGTAGGCGACATAAGATTGAGAACAACCGTGGTCTTCGAATCCGCGGGCGAGGTAAAGGATGCGCACGATGTCACCGGCAACAAAGAACGTGCTGAATTTCCTCAAGGACTTGGGCGTGATTGTGCTGTCGGCACTGGTTATCTCGTTCCTTATCAAGACCTTCCTGTTCCGCTCGTTCTACATTCCGTCCGAGTCGATGGAATCCACGCTGCTGGTCAATGACCGCATCATCGTGAATGAGCTGACACCCGACCTATTCCCGCTCAGTCGCGGCGACGTCATCGTTTTTAGTGATCCGGGCGGATGGTTGGGCGCATCGGTGCAGACCGAGAAGGATTGGTTCCACGAGGCCATCGACGGAATTCTGACGACGGTCGGACTGGGGGCCGGTGATAGCGACGAGCACCTCGTGAAGCGCCTGATTGGACTGCCGGGCGACGTCATTGAATGCTGTGATGCGCAGGGGCGCCTTCTGATCAACGGTGAACCCATCGACGAGCCGTACATCCAGTTGCCCACGAACGAAACGCGCGCCAGCGGTATCGAATTCGAGGTCACCGTGCCCGAAGGTGGCCTGTGGGTCATGGGTGATAACCGTTACGACTCGGCAGATTCGCGATACAACCAGGGCAAGCCGGGAAACGGCTTCGTGCCCATCGAGAACGTGGTGGGTCGCGCGTTTGTGATCAGCTGGCCGCTGGAACGTTGGACGTGGCTCGATAACTATCCCGACGTTTTTGCGAATGTCGACTGACCCCACCCTCCAGTGGGAAACGGAACTCTTTGACGAGGGCTTTCCCGTTGTGATTGGTATCGACGAGGTGGGCCGAGGCGCGATCGCAGGCCCTGTCGTCGTCGGTGTGTCGGTGCTGGGGCGTCCGCGTAGCGGTTTCCCCGCGGGCTTACGCGATTCCAAACTGATTTCTGAGTCCAAGCGCCGGGGGTTGATCGAGCCCGTGGGCACGTGGGTCGATGCAATTGCCGTGGGCGAGGCGTCGGCGCTCGAGGTGGATACTGTCGGAATTGTGAAGGCGCTGGCAATGGCGGGGGAGCGCGCTCTACGCGAGCTGCACGGTCGGGGTGTGCCACTGAATGGCAGCGTCATGATGCTGGACGGCAGCCACAACTGGCTGGCGGGTGCGGACTTACCCCGCGCCGAGGTGCGGGTGCGGCCCAAGGCGGACCGCGATTGTGCACTTGTCGCCGCCGCATCGGTGTGGGCAAAGGTGCATCGCGACACCATGATGATCGAAATGGGCGCGGCCGAACCTCGCTATGGATGGGAATCCAACAAGGGCTATGGCAGTGCGGGGCACTTTGCGGCCATCGCCGAGCACGGCCCTCATTCCGAGCACCGCATGACCTGGCTGGGCAACGTGCTGGGCGATGCGGCACATCGCTAAACTGGGAACACCATGAACGATGACGACCTCGACGCCTACGACCGCGACGCCGAACTGCAGCTGTTTCGCGAGTACCGCGATGTCGCCTCGCAATTCTCGTATGTTGTCGAAACCGAACGTCGCTTTTATCTGGCGAACGATGTTCAGCAGGTTGTGCGCCAGGTGGGCAACGACTTCTACTTCGATCTGACGCTCACCGATGTGTGGGTGTGGGATGTGTACCGCAGCGACCGTTTCGTGAAGTCAGTGAAGATTCTCACGTTCAAGGACATCAACGTGGAAGAGACCGGCAAGAAGGAATTGAAGTTGCCCCAGGATTTGGCTTTCGGTGAATCCTAGGCGCAGGTTCTTCGCGGCGAAAGTGTGCAACACTTGCGTTTCTGAAGGTAAGTCGCAATAATCTCTTTAACCTACTGTGAGGATTATTGCGCATGTCGACGTCACCCATTGCCACGCAAATTGTGGATCAACTAAAAAGTTTCTCAAACCGAATTCTTGAATTCGTATGGCCCGTTGGGTCAGCGAAGCCATTCTTCATACAAGGCGCTGTCCGCGGTGCAACTGTCGCTGTCGCTCTTATTGCGCTACTCGTCGCACCTTTGGCGCTAGCATTCAGTTCTTCAGGTGTTGCTGATTCTCTGAGTAGTGCGCTTCTTATCGCGATCGTTTTGTCGGTTGGGGCGACCGGTGCGTCAGTTAATTTTGCTCCCGCATCCTTTGGTCTTGAGTCAAATACCGTCGTTGAGTGGGGGATTCACCCCACCTTTCTGACGTTGGGTCTCGTGCTCATTGCCTATTTCATAGGTCGAAAATTCGGTCGCGAGAATGCGGGCACTGCCGCAGCACGTTTTCACGCATTCGGCCTTGGTGCGGGTTTCGCAATCCCCATCGCCTTTGTATATGCCAGCGCTTATGGCCTAGTGGATGTCGCTGATATCGCGCAAGTCGCACTCGCCGGTCCTTCATTTGCGAATGTTGCCATAATTTTTGCAGTTGTGGCAGTGCCGTCGTGGGTGGCTGCATTTCGTGCGCAGCCCGAACAAACAATCAGTGCTTGGCAATGGGCATTCGCTGCACTCGGACGGTTTTTTGCTCTGTATGCGGTTTTGGCATCGGCAGCCATTGTTGCCTTCCTTGTCGTAAACCTCATCGAGCCCGATTTTGCTCATTCGGCACCTCAGGCCGAGCTTGATTTAGGGCTTGGTGCGCGCGAAACAACCATGCTCATTGTGGGATTTGTGTTGTTTGTACCCACTCTGCTGGTTTCAGCTTTGTTTTTGTCGATGGGTGCAGAATCTAAACTGCTGCTCTCGCCTTCGGCAGATTTTTCCGTAATCAGCGAGTGGGTTCAGTCTGTGAATCCAGCGTTTGCCACAGCACCTTCCGTATCCGTGGCGGGAACTTTTGGATGGTGGATTTACCCAGTAATTTTTGTGTTCGTGGGACTTCTTGCGTCCATTGCGGGTATCTCTGCCGCGCTCAAGCTGGGGTATCAGCCGCGTAAATTGCGAGATCTGCTGTTAGTTATCGGCTCAGTCGTCGTATCGATTTACGTCATTCACTCTTTCACGACTATGAGCCTTAAGTGGACTCCAGCCGTCAGCGAAGTACTCAGTGAATCGTCACCCGCGGTCACGTTACCTTCGAGCTTCGTTGAATTTGGTGTGACACTCGGTTCTTTGTTCGCGTTGTCGATCCTCGTGTCAGTCGCGATTTACTTCGGAACGCAATACGCCACACACGGACTTCGCTCCGCATTTCCTCGGACGACAAATGTGGCGACCGGGGCAACCCTGCTGGTCAGCAGGAATCAATTTGCGGCATGGAGCGGGCGCGCCTTTATTGGCGCCCTGATCCTGTGCTTAGCCGTACCGCTTTCGGTGGCAACTGCAGAGCGCATCTGGGGCGCGACGGATTCGCCGAGCTTGATTGGTGCCGAGCTTTCAGAGCTGGTTAACGCTGGCGATGTTGAAAGTTTGGTGAGTCGATATGACACTGCAGTAGTCGGCGCAGACGAATGGATAGATGCCGAAGTTATGGCTGTTGCGTTATCCGCACTCAAAGAATCCCCATCGATTTCGGTGGTGAATGAGTCGGGAGATCAGTGGGAAGTTGGCAACACTGACGCGATTGTCAATATCGAGTGGCCATTGGCCGGCGGGAATTCCCTCGAGTGGTCGGTGTCTACTTCGTCGTCGATGACTCGACTGTGGGATGTAATTGATCACGCGGTGTTCAACGCAGAGATGGCTCCCGCTCGAGTTAATTTCCAGTTGAGCGAGTTTCTCATTGGCGCAGAACAGACCACGGTAGAAATCAATGGGGTGGCAATTGAGTCGGGAGAATATGCCCTTTTGCCTGGTGTGTACACCTTAGTCTCACCGGCCTACAAGTTGCTTGCGGCTTCGAACCAGGAATTAGTCGTTACATCGACGGACGCGGAAATTGTAATTGGCAACCAAATATCGCTGCCTGAGGGGGGCGAGGCGAAGCTAGAAGCAGGCGTGCTTGCCGCTGCAAAGCGTTGTGCGGCGATCGATACCAAGGGTGCCTCGAAATGTTTTACATCGGCAGACGTTGTCAAAAATGCAGATGTGGTGAGTGGCACCGCGCCGAAAAATTACTATTCACAGCGTGACGTCGCATTCAGATTGGGTGCAACTGATTGTGGAACAGAGGCGGCCGACAAGTTGACGACAGCGAGTTCAATGACCCGCACCGTGGAATGCACGCAGGTTGTCACCTACTCCAAGCAATTCACGAAAGCGCAAAACGTTCGAATTCCCATCCAGTCTTGCGACATTGACTGGGATGCCTGGTACCAAGACTACGATTCGTGGGACCCCTATGACTACGAATATTGCTGGACTTCGGGATACCGATATGAACAGGTAGAGGGTCCGGTCGTTGCGACGGTGAAGTATTCAGCAACGATTCCGTTCACGGTTACGGTCACGGGAACGCTCGACGCTGCGAATCGGTTTGGCGTGAAGTAAGGCCCCTTGCCTGCGTATGTCACGGCGGAAACCATCCACAAGGTGGTTTCCGCCGTTTCTTACTGACAGGACACAAATTATCTGGCCATCCATCCGCACATTCGCGGATATTGGTCCACATGGTAAACAAGGACGAACTGGGCAGATGGGGTGAGGCGGTCGCCGCCAACGCACTGCGCAACCGCGGGTACACAATTCTGGAACAGAATTGGCGATGCCGATCGGGCGAAATTGACCTGATTGCTGTGGACGGTGACTGCATTGTCATCGTCGAAGTTAAGACGCGGCGCACCACACAATTCGGCCACCCGCTGGAATCGATTACGCCGCGAAAGTGTGCACGATTGCGCATCCTGGCAGGCGAATGGTGCAAGTCGACAAGCCGCCCGGGTGTTGCGCGGCTCCGAATCGATGCCGTGGGAATCGTTGGTGACGGCACGACGGTATCCAGCATCGAGCACCGAATTGCGGTTGCATCGTGACGGTCGGGCGAACCCGGGCGGTCTCTGTCGTGGGGGTTGCGGGACGCGTTGTGGATATCGAGGCGGATATTTCGTCGGGGCTTCCCGCTCTGGTGTTGATTGGGCTGCCGGATGCAGCCTTGGCGGAATCGAAGGATCGCGTACGCAGCGCTCTCGCTAATTCCGGATTCGCGGTACCGCCTCAGCGAATTACCGTCAACCTGTCGCCCGCCTCGATACCCAAGCAGGGCAGCGGATTCGATGTGGGAATCGCAGTGGCGATCTTGGTGGGGGCGGGTCACCTATCGGCCGACGCATTGACCGAGTGGGTCCACATCGGTGAATTGGCGTTGGACGGCCGAATTCGGCCCGTGCCCGGCATATTGCCGGCACTTCGCGCGGCACGCGATGCGGGATTCTCGCGAGTCGTCGTGCCGCATGGCAACCGGGCTGAAGCGCAATTGGTACCGGGTCTCGACGTTCGGCCCGTCGCGTCATTACGCGAAGTGGCGATTCTGCACGGAGCCGAGTGCGCAGAGATTCCCGTCGAGCCGTTTGAGCTGGCATCCGTGCACGACGAGCTAGATTTCCCCGGCGACTTGTCGGACGTGGTGGGTCAGCCCGAGGTTGTCGAGTCCCTGATTGTCGCGGCAGCGGGCGGTCACCACATGATGTTGCTCGGTCCGCCCGGCGCAGGCAAAACAATGGTGGCATCGCGGTTGCCCGGAATTTTGCCCGAGCTATCGACCGAGGATTCGTTGGACGTCACGTCGATTCTGTCGGTGGCCAATTCCGGTTCGGTGTCACGGCTGGTTACTCGGCCTCCTTTCGAGGCGCCGCACCATTCGGCGACCGGGGTGGCCTTGGTTGGCGGCGGTTCGGGCATTATCCGACCGGGCGCCATTTCGCGGGCGCACTGCGGTGTGTTGTTCCTGGACGAGGCACCGGAATTTTCCGCTCGCGTGCTGGATTCATTGCGGCAACCGCTGGAGTCCGGCCGAATCGTGGTGCATCGTGCCAGCTCGGTCGTCGAATTTCCCGCACGCTGCCATGTAATCTTGGCCGCTAACCCGTGCCCGTGTGGCCTGGGCGGTGGCGACGGCGAATCGTGCACGTGCACTCCCATCGTGAAGCGGCGGTACCTCGGCCGACTCTCGGGGCCACTCATGGACCGCATCGACATTCATGTGGCGGTCCGCCGTGTATCGGCGGCGCTGGTCCGCGAGGGGCTGCCCGGTTCCGTAACATCCCACGAGGCACGTGAACGCGTGACGTCGGCACGTGCCCGAGCGATCGCACGGTGGGGCGATATCAATGCGCGGGTGCGCGGTGGAGTGATTTCTGCGGCCGAGCATCGTCTGCCCAGGAATGTCACTGCGCCACTCGATCGAGCCCTGGAACGCGGTGCGCTCTCGATGCGCGGCTTCGACCGCGTTATTCGCATTGCCTGGACGCTCGCCGATCTCGATGCCAGTGCGTCGCCCACCACCGAACACCTTAATCGCGCCCTATTTCTACGAAAGGGAATGTCATGACCACATCACCCGTTGCTCACGAGTCGTCCGCTGATGCACGGTGGCGCATACCCATCATCGACATCCTTGCTTGCATTCAACCGTTGCGACCAGAAAACGAATCGCCTGTTGATTCCCTCCAAGCATTCGCCCATGTTGCCTGGAGCTACCTTGTTGAACCGGGCGACCGCATCGCGGGTGCCATGGTGCGGGTGCTGGGCGCCGGGGGTGCGCTGGATGCGGTCGTGAATCGCACACCCGCGCACGCAATAGTAGATCACTGCGGGCACGACTTCACTGAATCCGAGGCGCGCGAAGCACTCGACCGTTGGGAGAGTCGGCTGGACGCCCCCGCTCTATTTCGCAGTCTGGCGGCGGCCGCTCGACTGGAAGTGCAGATAGTCGTACCGACCGATACCCAATGGCCCGAGGGCGTCAACGACTTGGGCGATCATGCGCCGCACGCGCTCTGGGTGCGCGGAAAAATTGACGCCCTACCCAGTCCGGAACGGTCGGTGGCAATCGTCGGCGCTCGAGCATCCACGGGCTACGGCGAGCACGTGGCAATGGACTTCGCGGCGTCGTTGTCGCAGCGAGGCCTCACCGTCGTGTCGGGTGGCGCCTACGGAATCGATGGCATGGCGCACCGCGCGGCGCTCGCCGTGGGTAGCCCGACCGTCGCGGTCCTCGCCGGCGGCGTGGATCAGCTCTATCCCGCGGGGCACGATGAACTACTGCGCCGAATCATGACCGATGGCGCTGTGGTTAGTGAGGTTCCCTGCGGCGGGGCACCCACGCGCTGGCGGTTTCTGCAACGTAATCGTGTGATCGCTGCAATGGCGGGAGCGACCGTTGTCATCGAGGCGGGTCACCGCAGTGGGTCGTTGAACACCGCCACGCATGCGCGAGACCTCGACCGCCCGCTGGGTGTTGTGCCCGGTCCGATCACCAGCGCGTCCAGCGCCGGCTGCCACAGGCTATTGCGGGAAAACTTCGCGGCCCGCGTGGTCACCTCTGCCGCCGACATCTGCGAACTCCTGTCGGGCGATGCCGAGGCAGCACCTTTCGATAGGCACGATGCTCCCGAGGTTCTGCAGGTCGTTGATTCGCTCTCTGGCCGAGCACCGCGAACGGTGGCGGACATCGCGCATCGTTCGGGCCTTGCCGCTGCGGTGGTTATGTCCACACTCGGTGCACTCGAATTGGATGGGCGGGTCACCCGACGCGACGAGGGCTGGACCGCTGTGTCTCGGCGATGATGTCGCGTAGGCGCGGTACTCTGCAGATATGTCATTCGAGGTCGATGCACCGCTGCACACCATTGCCCATATCTCTGATACCCACCTGCTGGGCGGCGACCGCAAGCTGTTCTCGTCCATTGACGTTGCGGCGAACATCACGACCATCATGTCCCGCCTTGCGCACAGCGAGCACAACATCGAGGCGCTCGTGTTTACCGGTGACCTTGCCGACCTGGGCGAACCCGAGGCCTATCGTTTCCTGCGCGCGACGGTTGAACCTCTTGCGCGCGAAATGGGTGCCCAAGTCGTTTGGACGATGGGTAACCATGACGAGCGCGAGCCCTATGCGCGTGAACTCTTTGACGAGGAATCGGCCGGCGAGCCTCATGACCGCGTCTATTGGGTAAACGGCCTGCGCATCATTTCCTTGGACTCCACGGTGCCGGGTTACCACCATGGTGACATCGAAGAGTCGCAGTTCGAGTGGCTGGCTGCGGAACTCGCAAGCCCCGCCGAACACGGCACGATTCTGGCACTGCATCACCCGCCCATTCCGTCGCACAACGAATTTGTTCGGATAATCGAACTGCGCAATCAGGAGCGTCTGGCCTCGGTTCTGTCGGGCACGGATGTCCGCACAATTTTGGGCGGCCATCTGCACTATTCGACGTATTCCACCTTCGCGGGAATTCCCGTGGCCGTCGCCAGCGCCACGTGCTACACCGTCGACTTCGGCGCTCCTCGTGATTTGTTGCTCAGTGGCGTTGATGGCTCGCAATCCATTCAGCTGGTGCACGTGTACCCGCAGCAGGTCGTTCACACCATCGTTCCCATCCAGGAATCCCGTTCGGTCATTGCGTATCCCGCCACTCAGCGCGAGATGCTCACGCAGTATTCGACTGAAGAGATCTTCGAGATGGTCAGCAATAAGCGCTCGGCCCACAACCGCGAGGAACAGGCCATCAGTGGCGGCGGCGAGGCGGTTACCCCCGGTTCGCTGGGCTAAAACGCCACGCGACCCTCGCTCGGGCTACTGAGCGGCGGCGTATCCCACGACATCTTCGGGGTTGATGTGGTTCGCGTATTCGTTGTTCACATCGGTGAGGAAACGGGTAATGATGGCAATCTCGGCCTCGGAATAGTCGTTCATCACGGCGTTGATTCCGCGGACCATACCCATCAGCTCGTTCATGATGATGCGCACCGATTCATCACTGGGTCGCACGACGGTTTTGCGGCGATCGCTACTGTGCGCCTCGCGGTGGGCGTGGCCAAGTCCTGTCAGGCGATCGATGGACGACGTCATGGCGGCGGGGGAGAGGCCCACGGCGGTGGCCAACTGGCTGGGTGATTGCGGCCCGCCCATGATGAGGGTCTCCATCACTTCTCGGTCCGTAGGGTTGACTTTGGTCAGAGTCTCAATGTGACGTTCAAAGGCGCGCGATTTTTGAATGATGGCGCGCAGCAACATGGTGGGAAGGTGGAACGAACCCATTTCGGGCCGGCCTTCCGGAGTTTGCTGCAACGATTCCATGGGGGTAGTGTAGCAACTAAGTATTTCGATTATCGTAATATCGCAATATCGAAAGGATTTAAGTATGTTCCTCAACCGCGTCTTTAGCCGGTGGACCGCATTGGCGGGTCTGCTGGTCTCGCTGGCCGTCACCGCCGGGTTATTTGCATTGTCCGCAACGACCGATGTCGAAACGGCACCAGAATCGGGAGCGCCGAGCGCATCCGAAGCCGCCAAGGTTGCCCGCATTGTGTCGGCATTCCCCGAAAGCGCGGGAACGTCAATCTGGGTGGTCTACGACTCGGCATCGGACCTCACCGACACGCAACTCGAGACAATCAACGCCAACCTGTCCGAGATCACGGCGGAATTCACCGATATTCCCATGCTCCCCGGCGCACAGGTTTCCGATGACGGACAGTCCGCCGTGGGAATCATTCCGCTGGAAAAGACAAATGTCGTCGAAGACCAAAAAGAGCGCTATGCCGCAATCGCCGAGCTCGCGAACGCCGATCTCACCGATGTGAAGGTGTACCTGTCGGGTCCCGAAGGTTTCGCTATCGACATTTCGAACGTATTCGCCGGAGCCGACTTCACGCTGCTGGCGGTGACTGCATCGGTCGTCGTCGTCCTGCTCCTGGTCACATATCGCTCGCCCATTCTGTGGATCATCCCGTTGGCTGTTGTCGGCGTGGCCGACCAGCTTGCGGGTCGTATGGCGGAATACGTCGCCACGCTGCTTGATCAGAAGCTCGATGCCTCGGTCACCGGAATTTTGTCGGTGCTGGTCTTCGGTGCGGGCACCAACTACGCACTGCTCCTGATTTCGCGCTACCGCGAAGAACTCATTCGCACAGAATCAAAGGCCGAAGCCATGGCCAAGGCCGTGCGAGGCGTCACTCCCGCCATTCTGGCGTCGGGCGGTACCGTGTTGCTCGTTATGGCAACGCTGTTGTTCGCTCAGTTGGACAGCAACTTCAACCTTGGCCTTGCAGGACTCGTGGGAATCGCAGTGGCCATGGCCGCCGGCATCCTCGTGCTTCCGTTTGCCCTGGTCGTCTGGCCTCGCGGCATCTTCTGGCCGCGCGTTCCCCGTTTCGGCCAGGTTGCCGCGAAGGAATCGCTGTGGGCTCGTGCCGGCGCCGGAATCGCGCGCCGTCCCGTCCTTACGGGTCTCGCCTCGGTGGTCGTCGCGCTTGTTCTGGCCATCCCGGCACTCTCGATTCAGAGCGGTCTGACTCAGGCCGAGCGTTTCATGTCGACGCCCGATGCGGTCGTGGGTCAGACGATTTTGACCGACAAGTTCGAGGCCTTCCAGGGCTCGCGCGCCACGGTTGTCTCGCCCGATTCCGATGTCGATCAGGTTGTCGAGTCTCTCGATTCGCGCAGCGATGTCACGGCAGTAGCCGCAGGGTCGAGCGCCGGCGGTTACACGCTGGTGAGCGTCACACTCGATCACGAATCGGAATCCGATGACGCCAAGGCCGCAATTGTGGACGTGCGTGACGAGCTGGATTCGGTGGGCGACGGTACGGCCATGGTGGGTGGTGTCGACGCGGTTGTCGTCGACACCGAGGCCGCAATCGATGCCGACGAAGCGCTGATCTTCCCGACGGTTCTCGCCATCGTGTTCCTCATGCTTGTCATCGTGCTTCGTGCGCTCGTTGCCCCCGCGTTGCTGTTGGCTACCGTTGTGGCCAGCTACTTCGCAGCGATCGGTGCCAGCTGGTTCCTGTTCCAGTTGATCTGGGGCTTCCCCGCGCTGGATGCGAACGTGTTTGTGTTGTCGTTCCTGTTCCTTGTCGCGCTGGGAATCGACTACAACATGTTCCTGATGACACGTGTGAAAGAGGAATCCGAAGTCGTCGAGGGCGGTGTGCCCACCGGTATTCGCCAGGGCATGATTCGTGCCCTCGGTGCAACCGGTGGCGTCATCACGAGTGCCGGCGTACTGTTGGCCGCGGTGTTCGCCGTGCTCGGAGTTCTGCCGCTCATCACCCTGACGCAAATCGGTGTGATCGTGTGTGTCGGTGTTCTGTTGGACACCTTGCTGGTACGCACCGTGGTTGTGCCCTCGCTGACCTTCATGGTGGGCGAGCGCATGTGGTGGCCGCGCCGCCCCGCTGCCAGCGTGTCCACAACGAAATAACGAACAACGGTCGCACACTGTAAACGTGCGCATCGATATCGCCGTAACGCGCTTCCTGTCTGAATTGCAGGGAGCGCGTTCGGCGAGTCCGCACACGCTGCGGGCGTACGCAGCCGATCTCGACTTATTCGTGAATTCGCTGCGCGCGGCGGAAGCGACCACGCTGGATTCACTCGTGTTGGAAGACGCTCGCACGTGGGTCTGGTCGATGTCCGAGCGCGGCGATGCCGCCACGACAATCGCCCGGCGCGTGTCGGCCCTCAAAAGTTTTAGTCACTGGTGCCACGCCATGGCCCATACCGAGTCGGATGTTTTCCTTCGATTGTCGGCGCCCAAACGCCCGCGTCACCTGCCTCGGGTGATGTCGCGGTCGGCGATCGACGACGTGCTGGATGGTCTCGAGGCGCGGGCGCAGGATGGTGATCCGCTGGCGCTACGTGACCGCGCTGTATGGGAGTTGTTGTATTCGTCGGCGTTGCGCGTGTCCGAGCTGGTAACTCTGACGGCTGAATCCTGTGATTGGTCGGCGCGGACCGTGCGGGTGATGGGCAAGGGTTCCAAGGAGCGCGTTGTTCCGCTGGGCGAGCCCGCCGCTGTCGCTATGCACCAGTACATCGAGCGTGCGCGTCCGTTGCTGGTTAAGGATCCCGCCCAGCGCGCGTTATTCGTTGGTGCCCGCGGCGGCCAACTGTCCACGCGTGCGGTGTACCGAATCGTGTCCGAGATTGTGGGGGAACTGCCCGGCACTGGGCCGAAGGGGCCGCACACGTTGCGGCACACCGCCGCGACGCATCTGCTGGACGGTGGTGCCGATTTACGCAGCGTGCAAGAGATTCTGGGGCACGCCAGCGTCGGTACGACGCAGATTTACACCCACGTGTCGAACGAGCGCCTGCGGGCCGCCCACGGCCAGGCGCATCCCCGGGCCTAGCGATTTAGCATCGTCGATGGTGCCGACCACATCACCGCAGTTCCTGGACATCCAACCGAGACCACACAATCACGGGGCGGGGGAGCTCACCCAACACGGCAAACGGGTCCACATACGACGGTGAATTCGCGTCCGCGTCGTCGGCCGAGGCCGCAGACGCGGCGCGTCGAACGCTGACATGCGCGCAACTTTCGGGGCAATGTGTGCCCGTTGACAGTGTTCCGATGCCGTCACCCGCCGCAACGGCGGTACCGTGGCTGACGGTCGCCTGCACGGGCTCGACGGTAATCAGGTAGCCGTCGGTCGTCGAGATGGTCACGACACCTCTGCCCGTAACCGGGCCCGCAAAGGTGACCGTGCCACTGGCAGCCGCGACCACCGTGTCTCCAGAACGTGCGGCGATATCGACGCCTCGGTGACCCGCTCCATAGTCTGTGGCCGGTGGGTCAAAGCCGCGCAGTACGAACCCGATGATGGGCCATTGGCGAGTCGAATCGGCTCGTGCCCCGACGCCCCACTGCGCATGACACCACATCACGACAACCGTCATCACGACAACGAGGATCGGTGGCGGGATTCGCTGGTGTGGGTTCACCTCTTCACTGTGCGGTGTGGGCGCGATGGCGGGTGCGCGGGGAACCGATGCGGTGCATAAATCCCCGCCGTTTCGCCGTTGTGTACAACGCTGATACACTAAGGACAGCGATCGCGAAAGCGGTCGACTTCGCGTGCTCACACACTGAGAACCTCCACCGGTCCCGTCACAGGGCGGAGGGTCCAGGGGCACCAGGATTCATGACGACCGTCATGGAAAAAACCACAAGAAAAGGAGACGGCAATGGCCGTTGTAACTATTCGCCAGATGCTCGATGCTGGCGTTCACTTTGGTCACCAGACCCAGCGTTGGAACCCGAAGGTTAAGCGCTTCATCCTGACCGAGCGTTCGGGCATTCACATCATCGACTTGCAGCAGTCGCTTGCGCACATCGACAACGCCTACGACTTCGTCAAGGAGACGGTCGCTCGCGGTGGCTCGATTCTGTTCGTCGGCACCAAGAAGCAGGCTCAGGAATCCATCGCCGCCGAAGCAATCCGCGTGGGCCAGCCCTACGTTAACCAGCGTTGGTTGGGTGGTCTGATGACCAACTTCCAGACCGTTCTGGGCCGCCTCGAGCGCATGAAGGAACTGGAACAGCTGGACTTCAGCGACACCACCAAGGGTTTCACCAAGAAGGAACTCCTCATGAAGCGCCGCGAGCTCGAGAAGCTCCACAAGTCGCTCGGTGGTATCCGTAACCTCACCAAGACTCCCAGTGCCATGTGGATCGTCGACGCCAAGCGCGAGCACCTTGCAATTGACGAAGCCAAGAAGCTCGGTATCCCCGTCATCGGAATCCTCGACACCAACGCCGACCCCGACGACATCGCGTACCCCATCCCCGGTAACGACGACGCCATTCGTTCGGTCGCATTGCTGACCCGCGTGATTGCCGACGCCGTGGCCGAGGGCCTCATCAAGCGTCACGAGAAGCCCGCCGAGGCTGGCAACGTGTCCGCCGTCGAGCCCCTCGCCGAGTGGGAGCGCGAACTGCTCGAGCAGTCGAACGCTGCCGCTGAGGCCCCTGCTGCCGCTGCAGCCGAGGTCGTCGAAGCCCCCGCAGCAGCCGAGGCTCCCGCAGCCGACGCCGCCGCAGAGTAATTTTTCCTTCCATCAGAAAGCACAGAAATCATGGCTAATTTTTCTCTCGAGGACGTCAAGGTCCTGCGCGAGCGCCTCGGTACCGGCATGGTCGACACCAAGAACGCTCTCGTTGAAGCAGACGGCGACATGGAGAAGGCTGTCGAAATCCTTCGCCTGAAGGGCGCAAAGGGCAACGCAAAGCGTGCCGACCGCTCCACCAGCGAAGGCCTCGTTGCCGCCAAGGAAACCGCCGGCGCTGTTTACCTGATCGAGCTCGCGTGCGAGACCGACTTCGTCGCAAAGAACGAGAAGTTCGTTGCGCTGGCCGATGTTGTTGTCGAGGCCGTTGCGGCCGCCGGCGCATCGACGCTCGACGAGGCACTCGCTGCCTCGGTCGGTGGCCAGTCGGTTGCTGACCGCATCGCCGACGACGCCGCCATCATCGGCGAGAAGGTGGAACTCCGCCGCCTCTCGAAGATCGAGGGCGACAAGTTCGAGATCTACATGCACCGCACCAACAAGGACCTGCCCCCGCAGGTTGGCGTCGTTGTGGCATACACGGGCGACAACGCCGAGGCTGCACGTGCGGTTGCACAGCACATCTCGTTCGCTGACCCCCAGTACCTGACCCGCGACGAGGTTCCCGCCGAGACCGTCGAGAACGAGCGTCGTATCGTCGAGGAAATCAGCCGCGGCGAGGGCAAGCCCGAGGCTGCTCTTCCCAAGATTGTCGAGGGTCGCCTGGGCGCCTTCTTCAAGCAGGTTGCTCTTCTCGAGCAGGACTACGCACGTGACAACAAGCTCACGATCTCGCAGGTTCTGGCCGAGGCTGGCCTCACCGTTTCGGGCTTCGCTCGTTTCAAGGTCGGCGCCTAACCGATTCATCGCACAGAGGGCTCGCATCGAAAGGTGCGGGCCCTTTGTTGTGGGCGCGTCGCGATTCACCCCGCGCTACGATAGACAAGAAAAGTGAGGTGCGCATGACCCGTCGTGTTCTGTTGAAGCTGTCCGGTGAAGCATTTGGCGGTGGCACCTTGGGCGTCAACCCCGACATCGTGAGTTCCATTGCGCGCGAGATCGCCGAGGCCGCAAAAGACGCACAGATTGCGATCGTCGTCGGTGGTGGCAACTTCTTCCGAGGCGCTGAACTCAGCCAGCGCGGCATGGACCGTTCGCGTGCCGACTACATGGGCATGCTCGGCACCGTCATGAACGCTCTGGCGCTGCAGGACTTCCTCGAACAGGCCGGCCAGCCCGTGCGCGTTCAGTCGGCAATCGAAATGACGCAGGTCGCCGAACCTTACATCCCGCTTCGTGCCATCCGTCACCTGGAAAAGGGCCGCGTTGTCATTTTCGGAGCTGGTGCAGGACTTCCGTATTTCTCGACCGACACCGTCGCCGCGCAGCGCGCGCTCGAAATCGGTGCTGACGAGGTCCTCGTGGCGAAGAACGGTGTGGATGGCGTGTATGACGACGACCCCCGCACGAACCCCAACGCGGTCAAGCTGGACGAGATCACCTACGGCGACGCCATGAAGCGCGGCCTCAAGGTCGTCGACGCGACCGCGTTTGCGCTGTGCCGCGACAACAAGATGCCCATGATGGTCTTTGGCATGGAGCCCGGCGGCAATATCGCCAAGGCTATCCGCGGCGAACGCCTGGGCACGCGGGTTTCGAATTAGTCTGACCGTTGCCCTCCTGATAGGGCTGGGGGCGATTGCCCACGCAACGTGGAACCTCACGCTGAAGCGCGTGGGGCAAGCACCCGCTGCCCTGTTGTGGCTGACCTTCGTTGTCGGTTCGATTGTCTTTGCGCCGTGGGGTATCTCGTCACTCATGACGGCGGACTTCCAGTGGTGGTGGCTGGGACTTGCGGCGGTGTGTGGCATCTTTGAGGTCATCTATTTTGTGCTGTTGCAGCGCGGATATCGGGTGGGCGACGTCTCGCTTGTGTACCCAATCGCTCGCGGTACCGGCCCCATGCTGTCGGTTCTGGGCGCCATCGTGTTGCTGGGCGAGACTCCGTCGCCCCTGGCGCTTGGGGGTGTTGTCATCGTCGTCACGGGTATTGCCGTGATTGGTTTCGCGGGCACACGCGGTCCGCGGAAACCCGGCGGTCACTCCGTTCTTTATGGTCTCGCCGTCGGTGTTCTCATCGCGTCGTTCACCGTGTGGGACGGTTGGTCTGTGGGAACGCTCGAGCTACCGCCCATCGGCTACTATTGGGTCGCGTTGGTCGCTCAGGCGGTTCTCTTCACACCGTCGGCCTTCCCCAAGGGCGTCAGTGTGACACACACATTGAGGCGCTATCCGATCGAAATCGCCGTCATTGGGATCCTCGGTCCCGCCTCGTATGTGTTGGCTTTGACCGCCGTGCAGCTGTCCTCTGTGTCGTTGGTGGCGCCCGCACGCGAAATCAGCGTCGTGTTGGTTGCGCTGGGCGGCGGCCTGCTCTTCAAGGAACCGCACATGGTGCAGCGCGTTATTGGTTCGGCGATTGTCCTGTGCGGCATCGCGCTTCTCGCCGTGGGCTAGCGCGTCGCGCGATAGACTCGGGGGGTACCCAAGGAGGACCACATGATTAGCGACATTCTCGCTGAAACCGCCGACAAGATGTCGAAGTCCGTTGACGCATTGAAAGAAGACTTTGCCACCGTCCGCACCGGACGCGCAAACCCCGCCCTGTTCCAGAAGATCATGGTTGAGTACTACGGCACTCCCACCCCGCTCGCTCAGTTGGGTAGCCTTCAGAACCCCGAGGCCCGCACCATCATCATTACGCCTTACGACAAGGGCGCACTGAAGGAAATCGAACGCGCAATCGTGAACTTCCCCAACCTGGGTGCAACGCCCACGAACGATGGAAACATCATTCGCGTGACCATGCCGGAACTCACCGAAGAGCGCCGCAAGGAATACGTGAAGATTGTGCGGGCAAAGTCGGAAGACGGCCGTGTCGCCATTCGTAACGTTCGCCGCAAGGGAATTGCAGACCTCGAAGCTCTGAAGGAGGTCGGCGAGGACGAAATCTCGCGTGCTGAGAAGGAAATCGAGGCCATCACGAAGAAGCACATCGACGCCGTCGATGAGGCCTTCAAGAAGAAGGAAGCCGAGCTGCTCGAGGTCTAATGGCCCACAGCGACGACGCTCCCGAGCGTTCGCCGAAACGTACGTCGGGCGAACGCCACAGCGGTGTGTCTGATGCACGGGCGGCGCTGCACGACATGGAAAATGCGCTGCACGACATCGATGTGACGATTCGGGAAACAACGGCACGCGTCGAGGCTCGAACCGGCCGCAACTTGTTTGCCGCTTTAGCCATTGGCATCGCGATGGGCGCGATTCTGATTGTCAGTTTGGTGTTTGACAAACAGTATTTCCAAATCTTCACCGCGGTTCTTGTGGGGTTTGCCACGTGGGAACTCGCCACGATTTCGCGCACCGACACTCGATACGTTCCGCGCATACCCATGTTGCTCGCGGCTATCGCCATGATTCCCGCAGCCTTTTACCTTGGCCCCATCGGTCAGCTCTTAACTCTGGCCGGCGGAATCGTGTTTGTTATTGTCTGGCACACCGTGGTGCGCGTTGCCTCGCGAGCGGCAGTCACCGACCGCGATGTGCTGATGAGCGGTTTTGTCTTGACCTACGTGTCGTTCCTCGCCAGCTTCGCCGTGTCCATGGCCGCGCGCGAGGGCGGCGAATGGTGGACTCTGGGCACCATGATCATCATTGCTAGCGTGGATACCGGAGCGTACGCATCGGGCCTGCTGTTCGGCAAGCACCCCATGGCACCGAAAATTAGCCCCAAGAAGACGTGGGAAGGCTTTGCAGGGTCTGTTATTGCTGCGATCATCGCGGGCATCATCATTGCCCTCACCATGTTGGGTCAGCCCTGGTACATCGGGGCGATCCTCGGCGTTCTCATGGTGGGTACCGCGACAACGGGCGACCTCATTGAATCGTTGATTAAGCGCGACTTGGCCACCAAAGACGCCTCTAATCTTCTGCCCGGTCACGGTGGCTTCCTGGACCGCCTGGACTCCGTGCTTCCCTCGATGTTCGTGGCTTCCGTTTTCGCCATCCTCGTTGCCTAAGGCACAATAGAGTAGTGAGTTTCGCGCGCGCAGGAAAAAAGACCATCGGGTACGACCCCGAGGCGGTCGACGCATTCCTGCACACGGCGCGTTTGGCATTCCAAGGCGAGGGCGAACCCCTCACATCGCAGGCCGTGCGCACGGTGTCCTTTGACACGGTCAAGGGCGGCTATGTCATCGCCGAGGTCGATGCCGCAATTGAGCGCCTCGAAGACGCATTTGCCGATCGCGAACGTGACGAACAGATTGCCGTCATGGGTCTCGACGCATGGAATGTGCAGGCACGAGCGATTGCACAAGAAATTTTGAACCGTGCCGCGCGGGATGAAGGACGCAAGTTTGTGCGCACCTCGTTTCTCACGTACGGTTACCACACGGACGACGTCGATGCCTTTGCGGATCGCGTCGTCGGGTTCTTCCAGCACGGTCAGCCTCTGTCGCGCAGCGAGGTGCGCGGCGTCGGATTCCGGGCACAACTGCGGGGGTACACCGAGTCGCAGGTTGATGCGATGCTCGACGAACTCGTGCGGGTAATGCTCGCGGTGAAGTAATGGTCTACGGCGCAAGACTGCGCCCCAGTCGCGGCGTGAATGTAGCCGCCGTCGCGGGCGTATTGATCTTGATTATGTCGCCCATCCTGGCGCCCTTCACGGCCACCACTCTGGCGTATTCCAGCTCGGGTTCCGACTATGTGGCTCAGAACTTCCAAGGCGCGAACAACAGTTCGTCCGTGTCGTTTGACGACTGGTCGATGTCGTCAGGTGTGTATCTTGCGACCGCGACCGACATTCGCGACGCTCAGGAATTCGCGCTTGCCGAGGTTCTGAAGCTCGGGTGGAACGAAGACGAATTCATGTGTCTGGTCAACCTGTGGAATCGCGAATCACACTGGAACTACCGCGCACACAACGTGGGCAGCGGCGCATACGGTATTCCGCAGGCATTGCCGGGAAGCAAGATGGCCTCGGCCGGAGCCGACTGGGAAACGAACCCTCGCACCCAAATTCGTTGGGGACTGGGCTACATCGACAACCGCTACGGTTCTCCGTGCGATGCGTGGCAACACAGCCAAGACACGGGCTGGTATTAATCGTGGCGCGCCGAAATCGACGCGACCGGGGCGACGACGAGCCGCTGGATATCGACCGCATTCGAGGCGGCATGCGACGGACCGAATTCAAGCGCGGTGAATCCTGGATTGTGCAGTCAATTTCGGCGGAACGCGCACAAAAGGATTACGTGTGCCCCGGGTGCACGGTCATGATTGCACCCGGAATTCCGCACGTTGTCGCGTGGCATGAAGAGGGTCTCTTCGGGGCCGAACGGGCCGTCAGCGACCGCCGTCACTGGCACACTCACTGTTGGAGGATTCACTAACGATGATCGAGATTCGCAGCAGCACGGTGCTGCCCGCCCGTCGCACGGACATTGACTTCACGACGGCCGATGGCCACCGTTTGGTGGGCGAGGTCAGCCTGCCCCTCGATGGACCGCCGCTTGGTACGGTGCTGTTTTTGCACCCGCTGCCCACGGCGGGTGGATTCATGGATTCGCACATCATCCGCAAGGCCGCCGCGCGTCTTCCCGCACTGGCGTCCCTCGCCATTGTGCGTTTCAATTTTCGCGGCGTGACCTCCGTTCGCGGAACATCCGAGGGCACCTTTGGTCACGGCGTCGACGAACGCATGGATTTCGAGGCCGCACTCAACTGGATTCGTGCACACGGCTTGCCCAATCCGTGGGTTGTGGGATGGTCGTTCGGCACCGAGGTTGCGTTGAACCACGCCATCGCGCACGATGTGGCGGGCCTGATTCTGTTGTCGCCACCGCTGCATCGCACCTCAGAGGAAGCGCTGCGCCGCTGGAATGACAACACCGTACCCATCGTCGCGGTCATTCCCGAGCACGATGATTACCTGAAGCCCGACGAGGCACGTCAGCGGTTCGGCGTCGTTCCGCGAATCGACGTGGTAGCCGTTGACGAGGGCAAGCACCTGTGGGTGGGCGAGCGCCAGACGTACCGCGTGTTGTCCGAAATCGTGCAGCGCGTGAACCCCACGGCGCTGCCGCTGGCCACCGAATTCCCGGTTGAGGCCTAGCGCTCGTCTTGGTGGGGGATAACCACCTGGCGTGTGATGATTAGCAGTGACGCGGCCACAGGGATGGCCACCAATGCGCCCAGTACACCCAGCAGCGCACCACCAGCAAGTGCGGCAATAATCACGACGAGTGCGGGCACGCGCACGGCTCGCTTCATGATGTACGGGCCGATCACGTAGGCCTCGACCTGCATGTACACGAGGTAGTAGATACCCATCGCGATCACAGTGCCGATCTGGGTCGGATCCACGAGGAACTGGGTCAGCACAATCAGAATCGAGCCGGTGAGCGTTCCCACCAGGGGTACCAGCGAAAACATGAACGCCACAAAGGCGAAGAGTGCGGGGTAGTGGGCGCCCATGATGCTGAGCACGATGAAGCTCAGGGCGCCGTTGACGAGTCCCTGCGTGAACTGGCCCGCAACGTATTGACCCACGGCCGCAATGATTTGCTGTGCCACATTGTCGAATCGTTCACGCTTGCTGGCGGGGACAAGGCGCGTGACCTGGCGCGTAATGCTGGGCAGCGACACGATGAGGTACACCGTCATCATGATCACCATGATTCCGCCGAATACGGCGTTCGCGAATCCGGCACCCACCGACAGAACGCCGCCGCCGATGCCCGCGAGGTTGGCGGGGTTGCCAATAAATTCGACAATCGACACGAACGTAGCGTTCACATCAAGAACTTCGATGGGGACCAGCTTCTGAAGTGACTCAAGAGCCGCACCGAACGAATCGAATGATTCCAGCATCGTCAAAACGCTGCTGTACAGCCGTGTGGTCTGTTCGACGATGACGGGGATTACGGCAAGCACAAAGCCGGCAATCAGCGCGAAGACGGCGGCGATAACCGTGGCGACGGCCGCAGGTCGTGGGAATTTCCATGCGACGAGGCGTGCGACTACCGGGTTCAATCCCAGGGCGAGGAACAGCGCAAAGCCCACGTAGGTGATCACGGTCGCAAGTGTGGTGATGGCGCCGCCAATGACCAGCGCCGTCAAGACGCCCAATCCACCCAGTAGACCGAATCGGAAGGCGCCGTGAATTGTCATGTCTAGTCCGTCGCTAATTTCGCAACATTGGTGACGGCATCCCGCAGGTTCGCGACGTAGTCGGCGATTCCGTCGCGTTCCGCGCGCAGTTCAGCGAGTCGGCGTTCGGCTTCGTCCACGCGCTTGCGTGAGGCCTCATCTGCTTCGCTGATAATCGCGCTCGCGCGTTCTTCTGCTGCACGGATGACATCTGCTGCGGCCTTGTCTCGATCAAACGTTGCTTGGGCATCGCGCTTTGCGATTTCGATGTCGAGGCCATTCAATTCGTGCTTGCGCTCTTCAATAGCGGCGGTCAGCTCGCTGTATTCGCGGTTCACCTGGGTCAGGTAGTGCTCGTTCTGTGCGACGGCATCGCGATGAAGTTCCAGCAGGCGTTCTTCATCCGCGACGCGGCGGGCCTTGGTTTCGGCTTCAAGGTCAAGCTTGGCGCGCTCTGCTTCGGCGCGAAGACGGGCGATTTCGGCGCGGGCCTCGGTGGTTTCCTTGTCGAGAACCAGGCGAAGTTCGGTGATTTCACGTTCAGCGTTGGCGCGTGCGGTGCTCGTTTCGCGCTGGGTTGTGGCACGCATCTCGGCAGCTTCGGTCGCAACTTGTCCACGCACACGCGTGGCTTCGCGTACTGCGGCCTCGCGTGTTGCATCGGCATCCTTGCGGGCAACCTCGACAATGTTGGCGGCGTCAATGGCGGCGTTAGACGACAACAGTGTTGCCGCGCTTTCGGCCTCGGCCACAATGCTGGCGGCGGTGGCCTGTGCAGAACTGACCAGACGTTCTGCTTCAGCGCGGGCTGCGGCAAGGATGCGCTGCGCCTCGATATCACTGGTGGAAATCAGCTGGGTCGACTGCTCTTCGGCCGTGCGCAGCACCTGCTCGAGCTTGGCGCCCAGTCCGGCGTAGGTGGGCTTGTCGCCGCTGACGGCGTCGGCCTCGAATACCTCGAGGAGGTCGGAAATACGCTTAATTTCGAGGGCCTGGGACGACCGTTCGGTATTGGCCTCCATGACCTCGCGCTGCAGGTCGGCGATGGCCTTATCGACATCGGCCCGGTTGTATCCGCGCATGACAATGGGGAACTTATCCTCTGCACTCATTGCGCCTCCTCACGGTTCTTAGCCTTCCGATTCTAGCCGTCGGGGACCCTGGGGCGAAATGGTCACATGGCGGTTGTACAGGTGGTGGGGTATCCTTGGACTTTGCCGCCGACCGTGACCAAGGAGGACGAGTTGCGCAGATTCGTTTCCCTTGTACTGCTGGGATTGTCCGTGATTCTGTTGGCCGTGGGAATAGTGCAGCGCACCGTTTTGGCGCCGCCCTCGACGCACACCGAATCGATTGCGATCGACCAGCCCGCGAGCCTCACGCTTCTCGACGCCAGCGACGTGAATACGGTATCGCGTAAACAGTTCTATTCGGTGAC
Source organism: Microbacteriaceae bacterium MWH-Ta3 (assembly GCA_003053925.1). Classification (GTDB taxonomy): domain Bacteria; phylum Actinomycetota; class Actinomycetes; order Actinomycetales; family Microbacteriaceae; genus MWH-TA3. The sequence goes on along the minus strand of QBKD01000001.1, from coordinate 214,014 downwards.
GGGTGGCGCAGAGGGCCTGACCTACTCGGACCCCACCGACACCACATCCGAATTAGTCGAGGCATCCAGCACGCGGGTTGTCGTTGCATACGGTCGCACGCGCGACGTCATGGCGTGGATCGATGGCGCTACGTATCAGCGTGTCTCCGTCGTCGCCGATACCGGTGCATTGGAATCAACGGTCACGGTGGGTGCCGAAGCCCGAGTCCCGGACCCCGCCGCATCGGACATTTGGGAGTCGGTTGTTGTATCCGACGACTATCTAGAAACTTCGGTGGTGCTTCCCGATGATTACACGCTCGTTATTGCCACGGACGGTCAACTGCCGGCACCCGCTTCGTTTAGCGTTACGTGGACAATCCCTGTCGATGTAACAGTTCCCACGGCGTTCATCACCATTGGTCTGGGAATCGGCTCCATTGGAATTGGCATTTATGTGTGGACGTTGTTCCAAGAGCGCCGCCGCCGGCGTCACCGTCAAGGTCGCATGCCCCGTGCGCCGCGCGGACCGCGCTGGCGCCCTCGTTCGGTATTCCCCACCATGCCGCGGGGCCGCCGAGTGCGTCGCTTTGTCGTTGCCATGGCCCTGGTTCCCGCCGTCATGTCGGGGTGCAGTGCGCCGGGTACGGACGCCACGCCCACGCCCGTCGAACCGACGGAGCCGGCCGAGATACCCTATGTGGCCGTCACCGAGAAACAATTCGACCGCATCATTGCGGCTGCCTCACAGACGATGGCCACGGCAGACGAAACGCGTGACGAAAACCTCGCCGCTACTCGTCTTGCGGGCGCGGCGCTGAAGTTCCGCTCCATCGCCTACCGCCTGCGCGCGGCGAGCCCCGACCTGGGGGACTTCTTCACGATCCCCAGCGGGCCGGTTCGCCTCGTGTTGCCTCAGCAAACCGAAGCGTGGCCGCGATCCGTTTTCGCCATTGTCGACGATGCGTCCAACCCCGATTCGCCTTCTGTTGCACTCACGCTGGTGCAGGACTCGCCGCGCGACAATTACAAGATCACATACGCCGTTTCGCTCGAGCCCTCCGTCGTGATTCCCGAGGTGGCGTCGGCCCAGTTGGGCGCCGCCCAGCTGGCCCCCGATACCGACCTCTTGGCGAAGTCACCGATGGCCGTCATCAACGAATACGGTGACCTCATCATCAAGGGCACCGAGAGTGAGTTTGCCGCATCATTTGCGGCCGACACTTTGCAAGAACAGGTGGGTGCAGCGGCGAAGGCTGCGCGTGCGACCGAGCTGGGCGCCTCGGCGAAGTTCTCGTGGAAGGAAGACGTGGGGTCTTTCGCGCCCTTCGTGTTGGCCACGAGCGACGCGGGGGCACTCGTCGTCATGACCTTTATCGAGTCTGAGACCGTGAAGCCCAAACAGCAGGGGTCCGCTATTTCCACCTCGGGTGCGGTTAAGGTGTTGTCGGGCAAGTCGAACTCGGTGACCGGCGTTACCGCGCAGTACGAGTACCAGGTGTTGTTCTACGTTCCGCAGATTGGCTCTGCAGAACCCGTGCGCCTGCTGGGATACAGCTACTCGCTGGTCAAGGCGTTCGCGTTACCAACCTCGTAAACTTCTACGCGGTCGCGTCCTGCGGTGTGAACCACACGGCAGCCAGCGGCGGCAACTGCACCACGGCCGATGCCTCGCGGCCACCCCACGGAACGGATTCCGCCGTGATAGTACCGAAGTTCCCGACGCCGCTACCACCGAAATCGGTCGCATCCGTGTTGAGCGCCTCGGTCCACACTCCCGTCGCAGGCATGGGAAGGCGGTAGTCGTGCACGGGGTTGCCGCTGAAGTTCACAACGGCGACAAGCGATTCGCCGGCCGAACCGCGACGATGGAAGGCCACAACGTTATTCCCCGCATCGCCGCCCGCCAGCCACTCGAAGCCCTCTGGCGAATTGTCGAGCGACCACAGGGCGGGTGCGCCGCGATAGAGGTGGTTCAACTGGCCCACCAGTCGCGCGAGTCCCTGATGGACGGGCTGATCCAGAATCCACCAGTCCAATCCGCGCTCTTCGCTCCATTCACTGGGCTGGCCAAATTCTTGCCCCATGAACAGCAGTTGCTTGCCGGGGTGTGCCCACATGAAGGCCAGGTAGGCGCGCACGTTCGCCAGCTTCTGCCATTGGTCACCGGGCATCTTCGACAGCAGCGAGCCCTTGCCATGGACGACCTCGTCGTGGCTGATGGGCAGCATGTAGTTCTCGCTGAATGCGTACAGGAACGAGAACGTGACCTCACCGTGGTGGTGCGAACGCCACATGGGGTCGCGTTGCATGTACGACAACGAGTCGTGCATCCAGCCCATGTTCCACTTCATGCCAAATCCCAGGCCGCCTTCGCTGGTGGGCTTGGTGACTCCCGGCCATGCGGTCGATTCCTCGGCGATCATGACAATTCCGGGGTAACGGCGATAGGCGGTGGCGGTGGCCTCTTGCAGGAAGCGAATTGCTTCGAGGTTCTCGCGTCCGCCATTTTCGTTGGCGTACCACTCGCCGTCCTTGCGCGAATAGTCGAGGTACAACATCGAGGCGACGGCATCGACTCGAAGGCCGTCAACGTGGAATTCTTCGAGCCAGTAGCTGCCGCTGGCGACCAGGAAGTTACGCACCTGTGGTTGACCAAAATCGAATACCAGGGTTCCCCAGTCGGGTTGTTCGCCGCGGCGGGGGTCGGGGTGTTCGAACAGGGGTTGGCCATCGAATTGCGCCAGCGCCCACTCGTCCTTGGGGAAGTGGGCAGGGACCCAGTCCATGATGACGCCGATGCCGGCATTGTGCAGTTCGTTGATCAGGTACCGCAGGTCATCGGGGGAACCAAAACGCGATGTCGGTGCAAAGTACCCGGTGACCTGATAGCCCCACGAGCCGCCGAATGGGTGCTCAGCAAGCGGCATGAACTCCACGTGTGTGTAACCCAGGCTGGACAGGTATCCGATCAGGGGTTCGGCAATCTCGCGATAGCCCAGACCGGGTCGCCAGGATCCCAGGTGCATCTCGTACACCGACATGGCCTGGTTGTGCGGGTTCGTGGCGGCGCGTGCCGTCATCCAGTCCGTGTCGGTCCACTCGAATTCCGCGGTCGTGATCTTGCTGGCTGTCAGGGGTGGGACCTCGGTGTGGTTCGCAAAGGGGTCAGCGCGTGTGACCCAAGAACCCGCCGCCGTCAGTAGTTCGAACTTGTACGTCTGGCCGCGCTGAGTGCCGGGAATAAAGATTTCCCAGAGCCCGTCATTGCCCAGGCGACGCATCGCGTGTGCGGTGCCGCTCCAATCGTTGAAGTCACCGATAACACGGGCCGCCTGAGCGTGCGGTGCCCACACGGCAAAACCGGTTCCCCAGACGCCCTCATGCTGCTTGTGCTGTGCACCCAGAACCTTCCAAATTTCCTCGTGGCGGCCCTCGCCCCACAAGTACAGATCGGCATCGCCCAGGCTGGGAACGAATCGATAGGGGTCGTCGGATTCCCACACGGGCGCGCCGGGGTAGGTGGCACGCACGGTGTAGGCCGCCCCTGCGCCGGCCGCAACGCCGTGCCACAGGCCATCACTGTAATGCGAGAGCGCTACGGTCACGCCGTCCGCGCGCACGATTGTGACGGAATCCGCAAGCGGTCGAATTACGCGGTACACCCAACCGCCATCGATGGCGTGGGCGCCCAGGTCGGAGTGTGGATTCGGGTGCCGCGCCTCGACCAACGACCGCACGTGCTCGGGATGAAGTTCGGGGGCAACCAACGAGACAGCCGCGGGCGTTACAGATTTAGGTGCAGTCGAGCGTCGAGTGGGCTTCTTGTCGGTCATGCCGTGTGGCCTTTCGGGTACTGAACATGCAGGATATGAACCGGGTGAGTAAAGGAATCGAGGCGCACGAAGTTGTCGTTGCCCCACTGCCAGCGTTCGGCCGTCAGCAGGTCAACCACCTCGAACTGTGTTCCGTTGGTTAGTCCGAAACGTGCCATGTCCAGGTGAATAGTGGTTTCGCGTACCGCATGCGGATCGGTGTTTGCCACCACGATGATGCCGTCGCTGGTGCCCGATGGCGTGTGGCGGCCGCTCGTGAATTTGCTGAATACGAGAATTGAGTCGTCGTCGCTCCAGTGAACATCAAGATTACGCAGCTGTTGCAGTGCGGGATGTGCGCGACGGATGCGGTTGAGGTCGGCAATGTAGTCCGCAATAGAGGTGTCATTTGCGCGTGCCGCGGCGAAGTCACGCACCTTGTATTCGTACTTCTCGTTATCGATGTTTTCTTCGCTGCCGGGGCGCGCCACGTTTTCGATTAATTCGTAACCGGCGTACATTCCCCAGGTGGGCGACCCCGTTGCGGCCAACGCCGCACGAATCTTGTAGGCGGGAACTCCGCCGAATTGCAGGTATTCCGTGAGGATATCCGGGGTGTTGACAAAGAAATTAGGCCGGAAGAACGCGCTGGAATCCTTCGACAATTCCGTGAGGTACTCGCCCAGTTCCCACTTCTTATTGCGCCAAGTAAAGTAGGTGTAGGACTGCTGGAATCCCACGGCCGCCAGGGTGTGCATCATCGCGGGCCGCGTGAACGCCTCGGCGAGGAAGATGATGTCGGGGTGTGCGGCATTGATCGTGCCGATCAGCCACTCCCAGAATTCGACGGGCTTGGTGTGGGGGTTGTCCACGCGGAAGATCCGAACGCCACGCGAAATCCATAATTCGACAATTTCGAGGACAGCCTCGCGCAGGCCGTCACGGTCGTTATCGAAGTTCAGGGGGTAGATGTCCTGATACTTCTTGGGCGGGTTTTCCGCATACGCGATGCTGCCATCGGGAAGCGTGGTGAACCATTCTGGGTGCGTCGTCACCCAGGGGTGGTCGGGTGCGCACTGCAGCGCCAAATCCAGGGCAATTTCGAGGCCGTGGCTGGTGGCCTCGGCAACGAACGCCGCAAAGTCGTCCACCGTCCCCAGGTCGGGGTGCACCGCCTCGTGCCCGCCTGCCGCCGAGCCGATAGCCCAGGGGGATCCGGGATCGCCGGGTTTCGTGACCAACGTGTTGTTCGGACCCTTGCGGTTGACCTCGCCAATCGGGTGAATGGGCGGCAGGTACAGTACATCAAACCCGTCGGCCGCAATCTGGGCTAGTCGAGCGGTGGCCGTGCGGAACGTGCCGCTTGTGATGGAACCGTCGGCGGCACGCTGGGCGCCCTCGCTGCGGGGGAAAAATTCGTACCAGGCTCCGTAGCCCGCCCGCTGTCGTTCCACCCGCAGCGTCACGGTGGGGGAGTAGGTGACCAACGACACGGGCCGACGCGTGCCCAAGGCCTGCGTGAGTCGCGGGTCAAGCGCGGCAGCCAAACGCTGTGCAGCGGGGGTGGTGCGTGCGGCGAACGCGGCACGCGCTTCTTTGAGGATTTCCGTCTTCTTGGTGGCTCGACCCGCCGACAGCGCGCGGTCTATCAGGCCGATTCCCATGTCGAACATGAGTTCCACATCGATGCCCGCCTCGATTTTGATTTCTGCGGCGTGCAACCAGGTTGCCCAATCGTCGGCATAGGCGCGAACGCGCCACGTCCACATGCCCATTACGTCGACTCGCACATCGGTTTCCCAGCGATCGGTGCCGGGGGCTCCCTGCGCCAACGGGTGGACGACCGTCTTTCCTTCGGGATTCGTCAGTTCCAGGTCGGCGCCCAGAAGGTCGTGGCCCTCGCGGAAAATCGTGGCGTGAAAGGGAACCACTTCGCCCACATACGCCTTGGCCGGCCACAGTCCCTCGGGCTGTTGCGGGGAAAGGTGGCGAATGGGAATTCGGCCGATGAGCGTGGTGGTGTTCTCGCGAGTGGTCACTGCCAAAATGTACCGCGATTTGCCTGTCGTGTGACGATTTTTGCGTGGCAATCGCCCGTTTCGTGACGTTTCCGTAACCGTTTACACTGGGACACACTGCTGTTACTCGCGGTCGCTACCGTGAAGCATCATGGTACGCACCGTCAAGGAGGATTGTTCGTGAAGGCTATTCGTCGTTTTACCGTCCGTACCGTGCTGCCCGAGGCGCTCGCGTCGGTGGGTGCGCTGGCCGCGAACCTGCGGTGGTCGTGGCACAAGCCCACCCGCGATCTATTCCGCGACATGGACCACGCCACCTGGACTCAGTTGGGGCACGACCCGGTGGGTTTGTTGGGCGAAATTGACCCCGCCCGCCTGGCCGAGTTGGCTACGGATGGCGACTTCGTGAATCGCGCAAACGCACTGGCCGCCGATCTGAACCAGTACCTCAGCGAACCCCGCTGGTACCAGTTGCTCACCGACGCACCGCGCACCATCGCGTACTTTTCGCCCGAATACGGCATCGCGGCCGCACTGCCGCAATATTCCGGCGGCCTGGGCATTTTGGCGGGCGACCACCTGAAGAGCGCCTCGGATCTGGGTGTGCCATTGATTGCCGTGGGCCTGTATTACCGCGCGGGCTATTTCCGTCAGGCGATCGGCCGCGACGGCTGGCAGCGTGAAAGCTACCCCGTGTCGGATCCCGATGGTCTTCCCATGCGCCTGCTGCGTCAGGCAGATGGCACGCCTGTTCTGGTGACCCTGGCCTTGCCCGCGGGCCGTGTGCTGCACGCGCGCGTGTGGCAATTGATGGTGGGACGCGTCACGCAGCTGCTGTTGGACACCGACATCGCCGATAACGACGACGATCTGCGGGGCGTCACCGATCGACTGTACGGCGGCGGTGGCGAACACCGCCTGCTGCAGGAAATTTTGTTGGGTATCGGTGGCGTGCGCGCCATCACCGAATACTGCCGTCGTACCGGAACGGCGATGCCCGAGGTGTATCACACCAACGAAGGCCACGCCGGCTTCCTGGGCCTCGAGCGCATCGGTGAACTGCAAGCCGAGGGCCTGAGTTTCGCCGAGGCGCTGCGCGTCGTTCGCGCGGGAACGGTGTTCACCACGCACACGCCCGTCCCCGCCGGAATTGACCGTTTCGAGCGTTCGATGATCGAACGCTATTTTCACGCCGAACTTCTGCCCGGCGTGGATATCCAGGACATCCTGTCGTTGGGCGCTGAGGCCGACCCCAATGTGTTCAACATGGCGCACATGGGTTTGCGCATTGCACAGCGCGCCAACGGTGTGTCGAAGCTGCACGGCGAGGTTTCGCGCGGAATGTTCGGCGACCTGTGGCCAGGTTTCGATGCCACCGAAGTTCCCATCACTTCGGTCACTAATGGTGTCCATGCGGCGACGTGGACCGATTCCTCGATGGTGCAACTGGCCGAAGACAAGCTGGGTTCGGCCGACACCACGCGTGTAGCCTGGAAAGACTCGGCCGTCACGGATGCCGACCTGTGGGCCGTGCGCACCGAAATGCGCGGAAAGCTTGTGGCGGAAGCCCGCCGCCGCGCCAAGGCGTCGTTTGCGGAGGAGAACCCTGGAGTCCCGGCGCCCGCCTACATGGATTCGCTGTTGAGCGACTCGGTGTTGACTATCGGCTTCGCACGACGTGTGCCCACCTACAAGCGCCTCACCCTCATGCTGCACGACCCCGATCGCCTGAAGAAGATCCTCACGAACAAGAAGCGCCCCGTGCAGATTGTGATTGCGGGAAAGTCGCACCCGGCCGACGACGGCGGCAAGGCGCTCATTCAGCGCCTGGTGCAGTTCTCACAGGACCCCGAGGTGCGCGAACGCATCGTGTTCCTGCCGAACTACGACATGGCGATGGCGCGGCACCTGTATCCCGGCACCGACGTGTGGTTGAACAACCCGCTGCGACCACTCGAGGCGTGTGGCACCTCGGGTATGAAGGCCGCGCTCAACGGTTCGCTCAACCTGTCGATCCTGGATGGCTGGTGGTCGGAATACTACGACGGCGAAAACGGCTGGGCCATTCCCACGGCCGATTCCACGGGTGACGACAGTGCGCGTGATGCACTCGAGGCCGCCGCGCTGTACGACCTCATTGAAAACCAGGTGGCGCCGCGGTTCTACGACCGCACCGACGACGGAATTCCCGTGCGCTGGTTGGAATCCGTGCGCCACACGCTTGCAACATTGTCGCCGGAACTCAGCGCCGACCGCATGGTCACGGAATACGTCGAGCGCCTTTACGTACCCGCCGCGCATTCGGCACGCGCGTTCACCGCGAATCGATACGAGGCGGCACGCACGTTGGCGGAATGGGCGGGTCACATCACCAACGTGTGGCCGGGGGTCAAGGTCTTGCACGTGGAATCCGGTGGGCTTGAATCGCCCCAGGTGGGTGACCGGCTGAAGGTTCGTGTGCAGGTGGATCTGTCCGCACTGCAGCCCTCGGATGTGTCTGTCGAAATCGTCCACGGCAAGGCGCTGGACAACGATGCGCTGACCCTGACGACGGTCACGCCTCTGACCTTCCACAGTCACGAGTTGGGTCGGGCGGCACAGTTCACGGGCGAGATCGAGTTGTCCCGCGCGGGATCATTCGGCTACACCGTGCGCGTCGTGCCCCGCCACCCGCTGCTGGCGCACAACGCCGAACTCGGGCTGGTTGCCACGCTCTAGTCGACGCGGTAGATCGAAAGTGAGGTGGGGCCCATCGTCAGGGTCTCACCCGGCGCGATCTCACGGTGTTCGGGTTCTGCGGCGTGCGACGAATCCCACAGAAGCGTGTAGCCGCGCACATCATCGCGGGCGGGGAAGACGACATCCTGCGAGGTCTCGAGCCCGTGAATCACTACGAGCACGCGATTCTGTACGTCTTCGACCGCGGGCGTTCCCACCAGATACTGAACCGTACGTACCAACGACGAGTGCCAATCATCCAGCGCCATGGGCAGGCCGTCGGCGGTGTACCAGTCCATCAGTCCCACGAAGGGTTCAATCGTCGATTCCTCGATCGCGCCTTCGGCCGTGCGGCGCACGCTGGGCCGTGCCGCGGTCACGCCTCGGAGTGCGGGGTTCTCGCGGCGAATCTGAATGAGGCGCTTGGTCGAATCGAGGTGGGCGCGCTGCCAGCCAGCCAAATCCCAGTTCAGCCAGGTCAGCGCCGAATCATGGCAGTAGGCATTGTTGTTACCGTTTTGCGTGCGACCGGTTTCATCGCCCGCGGTCAACATGGGCACACCGGCGGACACAAACAGTGTTCCCAACAGAGATCGCATGGCGCGTCGGCGGTGCAGCGTGACGACCTCGTTCTGCGTAATTCCCTCGTCACCGAAGTTGAACGACGTGTTGTTGTCGGTCCCGTCGCGGTTCGATTCGCCGTTTGCCTTGTTGTGCTTCACGTCATACGACACGAGGTCGGCCAGGGTGAAACCGTCATGGGCAGTGACAAAGTTGACCGATGCCAACGGGGTGCGCTTTTCGCCGTAGATTGCCGTGCTGCCCGATAGTGCGGCGGATAAATCGGCGACGCCCTGAGGCGCAACCGACCACGCGCGCGTTTCGGCGATGTCACGCAGCCAGAATTGACGCACGCGGTCGCGGAAGTGATCGTTCCATTCGTGGTAGCCCGCGGGGAACTTGCCCACCTGCCAACCACCCATGCCGGTATCCCACGGTTCGGAAATCAATTTCGTTTCCGACAAAATCGGGTCCGAGAGGATCTCCTGCAGCAACGGGTGCTTGGGGTCGAAGTGATGAATCTCGTTGCGGCCCAGCGATGCCATCAGGTCAAAGCGGAATCCGTCAACGCCGCACTCGTCTGCCCAGAACCGCAGAGAATCCACGATCAGGCGGTGAACGGCGGGTACCGACGTGTTCAGGGTGTTGGAACAGCCCGTGGTGTCGATGTATTCGCCCGCCTCGGTCTGACGGTAGTAGTTCGCGTTGTCCAAACCGCGGAAGCTCACGGGCTCGCCCTGGTAACCACCCTCGGAGGTGTGGTTGTACACGACATCGAGGATCACCTCGAGTCCTGCCTCGTGCAGAATCTTGACCATTCCCTTGAATTCGGCCAATACGGCCGATGGCCCCGCGGCCAGATTCGATTCCGATGCGTAGTAGGGGTGGGGCGTGAAGAAGTTCAGCGTGTTGTAGCCCCAGTAGTTGTGCAGGCCCTGCTTGGTCAGGCGCATCTCGCTGGCAAAGATATGAATCGGCAGTAGCTCGACCGAAGTTACGCCCAGGTCCTTCAGATACGCAATCATCGCGGGGTGCGCCAGGCCGGCATAGGTGCCGCGCAGGGCATGGGGGATGTCGGGGTGTGCCGCGGTGAGGCCCTTGATGTGCGCTTCGTAGATCACCGTGTCGCGCATGGGAATGCGCGGCTTGGCGACACCCTCCCAATCAAAAGTGTTGTCGACAATCACGTTGCGGCGCTCGCCGTTCGCGGTGCGAATAATTCCGCGCGCATACGGGTCGACCAAGGCGATATCGGGATCGAATGCGTGGCGGGGTCCCGTGGGGCCGTCGGCATGGACGGAATAAACAGTGCCGGGAATCAGGAATTCGGATTCGACCGACCAGATGTCGTCGGTGCCGCGCTCCATCGGCAGGATGTGCTCGAGCCATTGGGGGTCCTGTGCAGACCACACCCGAACCTCCAGCCGAGTGGCGGATTCGCTGAAAACGCTCAGGCGACCGCCCAACACGGTGGGGTGGTATCCGGCGTAACGCAGCGTCTCGGTGTGGGGCACGCGTTCTAGAGTATTAGAAAGAGGGAGGTGCCCGTGCCGTATTTCGATCACGCTGCGACGTCGCCCATGCCCGCCGAGGTTATCGATGCCTGGGTTGCCGCGAACCAATACGTGGGGAACGGCTCTTCGACACACCGCGATGGACAGCGCGCACGCCTGTCGTTCGAGGAAGCGCGCGAAGCAATCGGTGCAGCATTGGGGGCAAAGGCTTTCGATACCACCATCACCGGTTCCGGCACCGAGGCCATCAACTTGGCCATCAAGGGGATCTTTTGGGCGCGCAACGGAATGACCGCCACTTCGCCGTTGCCTGCAGTATTGCCGCGACCGCGCATCATCACGACCGCGACCGAACACCACGCCACAACCGATGCCGTCGAGTGGCTGGAGCGCTCGTTCGGTGCACACGTGGACGTCGTTTCGGTCGATGCTGACGGCGTGATTGACCTCGAGGCGCTGGCCGCACTGTTGGGCGACGACGTTGCCTTAGTCACCACCCTGTGGGCCAATAACGAGATCGGCACCGTCCAACCCGTGGCCCAGATTTCGGCGCTCGCGGCCCGCTTCGGCGTCCCCACTCATTTCGATGCGGTGGCCGCACTGGGGTACGTTCCGTTGTCGCTGACGGATTCCGGCGCCAGTGCGCTGTCCATATCGGCACACAAGGTGGGCGGTCCCGTGGGTATTGGCGCGTTGGCCGTGGCCCGCGGAACGACCATCGTTCCGCTGATTCATGGCGGCTCGCAGCAGTTCCTGCGGTCGGGCAGCCTCGACGTGGCGGGAACCATTGCCGCGGCAGTGGCGATTTCACGTGCGACATCCGATGTCGAATCGCATGCGGCGCGCCTCGCGGACCTGCGTGATTACCTGCGCGACGGCCTGATGCGTGTTGTGCCCGACGCCACCGTGCGCGGTTCAGAAACCCATCGTGTCGCAGGGAATCTGCACGTGACAATCCCAGGCGTTGACTCTGCCTATCTGTTGTTTGCGCTGGACGAGGCGGGGTTCTCGGTGTCGGCCGGCAGCGCCTGCACCGCGGGCGTCGAATCTGAATCGCACGTGCTGCGGGCAATTGGTGCGTCGGATGCGCGCGGCGCACTGCGCATGACCCTGGGCGTGACAAATACACGCGAGGAAATCGACGAGTTCCTGCAAGTATTGCCGGGCCTCATTGACCGCGTTCGAGGCATCGGATCGGTGTAGTTCGCGCTCGCGCGTAAAATAGCCGAGTGAAGGTATTGGCGGCGATGAGTGGCGGAGTGGACTCCGCAGTCGCTGCCGCACGCGCGGTCGAGGCAGGACACGATGTAACGGGCGTTCACCTGGCCCTCAGTCGCATGCCGGGCACCTTCCGCACGGGAAGCCGCGGTTGCTGCACAATCGAGGACTCTCTCGATGCGCGCCGAGCCGCCGGAATCATCGGCATTCCGTTCTATGTGTGGGATCTCTCGGCCACCTTCATCGATTCCGTGGTGGACGACTTCATCACCGAATACGCGGCAGGCCGCACGCCCAACCCCTGCATGCGCTGTAACGAACGCATCAAGTTCGCCGCGCTGCTGGATCGGGCGCTCGAGCTGGGCTTCGACGCCGTGTGCACGGGCCACTACGCCACCGTTCTGAACCCCGAATCGGATGCACCCGAATTGCACCGTGCCTCGGCATGGGCCAAGGACCAGTCCTACGTTTTGGGCGTACTCACGACCAACCAACTGCGCCATTCGTATTTCCCGTTGGGTGACACGCCCTCGAAAGATTTAGTGCGCGCCGAGGCGGAGCGCCGCGGTCTCTCGGTCGCCAACAAGCCGGATAGCCACGACATCTGCTTCATCCCGGATGGCGACACCAAGGGCTGGTTGTCCGAACGGATCCCCATGACCGATGGCGACATCATCGATCGCGACGGCACCGTTCTGGGCCGCCACGATGGTGCCTTGTCGTACACGGTTGGTCAGCGCAAGGGCCTAAACCTGGGCGTCCCCGCATCCGACGGCCGCCCCCGCTTTGTTGTCGAGGTGCGCCCCGCCACCAACGAGGTAGTCGTGGGACCGCGCATTGCGCTGGACATTGCCGAAATCGCGGGCAGCCGCCTGACCTGGGCGGGGCTCGGCCCGGTCGAATCGAAGCTGGCCGAAGGGACCGACGCGGACATCGAACCTTTTGAGGGCGAGGTGCAGATTCGTGCACACGCCGACCCGGTTGCCGCCACGATCTCGGTCGTTGCGGGGGAAGCCATCGTGCGTCCGCACACTCCACTGAATGGTGTGGCCACGGGGCAGACCGCCGTGCTCTATGCGGGAACGCGTGTACTGGGCCAATTCACGATTGACCGAACGGTGTCGGTCGCGGACTAGCCAATCGGCCCCTAATCCGATAGGTTCTCACCATGAACAACGTTGTTCGCGGCACGCGCCGCGCAATTCGCGATTTTCTGGCGCTCACCCTCGCTCTGTCCAGTGTTTTTATCACCACATCTCCCGTGCAGGCGACTCCGTGTACATCACTGTGTGTCGTGGGGTCTCTGGGCTCAACGTCGGAACTCGGGTCAGTGGCGTTACGAAGCGACACCATAATCGCGGTGGCTTCCCCCTCGAGAGTTGTGTTGTACGCCGCCGATACTCGTGCGGTCAAGTTGACTATTACCGCCCGAGTGGGTGCTTCGTTTGAGGGAATCGAACCAAGCGGCAATCGTCGCTACCTATTTATCTACACTGCTCGGACTATTCTCAAGGTGGACACGTCCACACTTGTCGCCACAACCGTGTCGCCGTCCAATTTCACCCAACTATGGCCCGGTGATTCGTACACGCGTGGAAACATCTACGACCTCGCGTCGAACGCTGATGGCAGTCGACTGTACATCGCGACGTTTGACGGCAGCGCCACGACCCTCTTGCATCTCGATACCGCCACACGAAGCATTGTGCGCACACAGATTACGGACTATCCCGCAATTTGGGGAGGCGCGAAAGTATTGCTGAATAGTCGAAACAACGCACTCTATGTGGCACCGACGGATCCCGACGGCGAAACTCTCGTTGCGTTTGACGTGAGCACTGTGTCCGCGCCGGTAGTCGAGGGCTACACCATGGCGTTGAACTCGATGATTGTGTTGTCGGACGGCCGCTTGGCTCTCCTTGTGAGCTCCGGGTTTGGAAGTTTCCTGTATTTGTACAACGCCGACACCCTGGATCTCGAAACGGAGGTACCGGTGCTTGGCGCATCCGGCGACAACACCTGGATTAGTGGGTTAGTGCAGGCTCCCAACGGCACGCTTTATTCCACTCTGCCGACCGCTGATTACTCCAATAGTTCACTGGTCACTCTCAACCGTTCGACGGGCAGGGTGTCAACCATTCGTTCGGTGGGAAACCTCTCCTACCTACTCGATCGCGATCAGGGCGGAACAGTTCTATTCGCGAGTGGAAGCGGCCCACTCCGTGCGATCATGCTGGGTAGCTCGACACCCAAACCCACGCGAATCTCGGCGGTTGCGACAGCGGCAAACACCTACAAAGTTGCGTGGAATCTGATGAATCCCAACACCAGCCTCGTGATTCGTGACTACGTCGTGAGGTACACGCGCACCTCAAACGGGGCAGTGACGACTTTTGCCGGTACCGTAACGACTGCTCGGTATTCCACCATCACCGGTATTCGTTATCCGGGGCGGGTTCAGGTAAAAGCGGTGTATTCCAACGGCACGTCAAGTGCGTGGTCTGACTCCGTGGTGTTGCCGTAGGAATTGCGTGGCCGGACGGTGGCAGACTTGAGCCATGCGCGACGTCATCATTTTGGGCTCCACGGGCTCTATCGGCACACAGACCCTCGATGTCGTGCGGGCGAATCCCGACCGCTTTCGTGTCGTGGGTATCGCCGCGGGATCAAACCGACTGCTGGCCCACGCGCAGGCTGAAGAATTCGGAATCGAGCATGTAGCCTTCGGCGCAGACGAAGCAACCCAGCTGGTGCAGTCGGTACGTGCCGATGTTGTCGTCAACGGCATCACGGGCGCAGTGGGCCTGGAGCCCACGTTGGCAGTTCTGGCATCGGGCGCAACCCTGGCGCTGGCCAACAAGGAATCGTTGATCATCGGCGGATCCCTCGTGACATCCGCTGCCGCGCCTCGGCAAATTGTTCCCGTCGACTCCGAGCACTCGGCACTGGCCCAGGGGCTGCTGGCCGGCAAGCATTCGGAAGTTGCCAAACTGATCGTGACCGCAAGCGGGGGACCGTTTCGCGGGTACTCGCGCGAACAATTGGCATCGGTGACTCCGGCGCAGGCAGCGAAGCACCCCACCTGGAACATGGGTTCGGTTATCACAACGAACTCGTCAACTCTCGTGAATAAGGGCCTCGAAGTTATCGAAGCGAGCCTGCTTTTCGATATTCCCCTGGATCGCATCGAGGTCACGGTCCACCCACAATCGGTGATTCACTCTTTCGTGGAGTTCGTGGATGGATCGACGATGGCGCAGTGTTCGCCGCCCGACATGCACCTTCCCATCGCGTTGGGTTTGGAGTGGCCCAACCGCGTTCCTGGTGCGACGGCACCCATCGACTGGACCGCCGCCCACACCTGGACGTTCGAGCCACTGGACGACACCGTATTTCCCGCAGTGCGCCTGGCGCGCGAGGTCGGTGCGGCAGGATCGACCTTCCCCGCGGTCTACAACGCGGCGAACGAGGTTGCGGTCGAAGCCTTTAACTCCGGGCAGATCGGGTTCCTGCAGATTGTCGACACGATTCAGACGGTGATTGCACGACACGAGGCACCCTCCGCACTGTCGCTCGATGCGGTGTTAGACGCCGATGCATGGGCGCGACGGATTGCTAAGGAAACCCTCAATATCGTCTAACCCTGGACTTCCATGTCACTGGTCGCAGGTAACCTGAAGCCGTGGATATTTGGGGTTATGTCGCAGGCGTTCTGATCTTTGTTGTGGGCATCGCGTTGTCGATTGGCCTGCACGAATTGGGGCATTTTCTGCCCGCACGTCGATTCGGTTTGACGGTTCCCCAGTTCATGATCGGTTTCGGGCCCACCCTGTGGTCGACCAAGCGTGGCGACACGGAATACGGAATCAAGGCAATACCTTTGGGCGGCTATGTATCGATTCCGGGAATGTATTTGCCGGAATCGCGCCCGTCGCGTTGGTGGGGAGGGCGCGTGTTCCGGGGCTTAATCCAAGACGCGCGCGATGCCTCGTCGGAAAGCCTCGAAGCCGGTTCACGGCCGTTCTATTCGCTACCCGTATGGCAGCGGCTCATCATCATGTTCGGCGGCCCGTTCATGAATCTCATCATTGGCACGGTGCTGTTCGGGGTGCTACTTCTGGGAATTGGCGTGCCACAGACCACAACGACCATTCAGGCGGTGTCCGAATGCGTGATTCCGGCGACGGAAACCCGCACCGAGTGTGCGGCAACCGATCCCGAATCGCCCGCTGCCGCGGCGGGGCTCAAGCCCGGCGACCGCGTGGTGGCCATCGATGGCCAGCCCGTGACCGAATGGGAACAGGGCACCGCCATCATTCGTGAATCGGGTAATACCGAAATCACCATCTCTATCGAACGTGAGGGCGTCGCTTTCGACATC
Organism: Microbacteriaceae bacterium MWH-Ta3; assembly: GCA_003053925.1. Lineage (GTDB taxonomy): Bacteria > Actinomycetota > Actinomycetes > Actinomycetales > Microbacteriaceae > MWH-TA3. The sequence goes on along the minus strand of QBKD01000001.1, from coordinate 197,810 downwards.
GCCGTCACGCCCATGCTCGTAGACCGGTACGCGGTTGATAGTGCGGGCAACCTGGTGCTCGATTCCGACGGCAACCCCGTCACTCAGCCCACGGGATACATCGGCGTGGGGCCGTCATTCCAGCGCGAACCAACCGATGTCGGTGCGGTGTTTGTTACTGTCGGCGACGCGGTGGTGGGTACCGGGCAGATGATCCTGAATCTTCCGGAAAAGTTGGGCCAGATCTGGGACGCCTCGTTCGGCGGGGCCGAGCGTGACATGAACGGCCCTCTCAGTGTCGTGGGCGTGGGGCGTATTGCCGGAGAAATCACCTCGAGCGACGCCATTACCGACACCAGCCGCGTCGCGGGCCTTATCAGCGTGCTGGCCTCGTTGAACATTGCCTTGTTTGTGTTCAACCTGGTGCCGCTACTGCCACTCGACGGCGGTCACATTGCTGCGGCCCTGTGGGAAGGCGTCCGCCGGCGTATCGCGACGTGGCGAGGCAAGCCCGACCCTGGTCCCGTTGACACGGCCGTTCTTGTCCCCATCACCATCGCGGTCACCGTGTTGCTTCTGGGAATGAGCCTGCTGTTGATCTACGCGGACATCGTCAACCCGGTCACGATTTTCTAGCCTTCGTCCGCAACACGCGAGTGAGGGGTACTGTGTAAACGTGCCTGCTGTAAATATCGGAATGCCCCGAGTCCCCGAGACTCTTGCCCCTCGTCGTGTTTCCCGCAAGATCAAGGTGGGAAACATCTTTGTTGGTGGTGACGCGCCCGTGTCGGTGCAGTCCATGGCCACCACCAAGACCACAGACATTAACGGAACTCTGCAGCAAATTGCCGAACTGACGGCAACGGGCTGCGACATCGTTCGCGTGGCCGTGCCCACCCAGGACGACGCCGATGTGCTGCACATCATTGCGAAGAAGAGCCAAATCCCGGTCATCGCCGACATTCACTTCCAGCCGAAGTATGTATTCCAGGCAATCGACGCGGGCTGTGCAGCGGTTCGCGTGAACCCGGGCAACATTCGCGAATTCGACGACAAGGTGGGCGAGATCGCCAAGGCCGCCAAGGACGCGGGTGTCAGTATTCGTATCGGTGTCAACGCCGGCTCGCTGGACCGTCGCCTTCTGGAGAAGTACGGTAAGCCCACCGCCGAGGCACTGGTGGAAAGCGCTGTCTGGGAAGCCAGCCTGTTCGAAGAACACGACTTCCACGATTTCAAGATTTCCGTGAAGCACAACGACCCCGTCGTGATGGTCAACGCCTACCGCCAGTTGGCTGCGCGCGGTGACTGGCCGCTGCACCTCGGTGTTACCGAGGCGGGTCCCGCATTCCAGGGAACCATCAAGAGCGCCACGGCCTTCGGAATTCTGCTGGCCGAGGGCATCGGTGACACCATTCGTGTGTCGCTGTCCGCACCTCCTGCCGAAGAAGTCAAGGTGGGCCTCAAGATTCTTGAATCGCTCAACCTGCGCGAACGCAAGCTGGAAATCGTGTCGTGCCCCTCGTGTGGCCGCGCCCAGGTGGACGTGTACACGTTGGCCGAGGACGTCACCAAGGGACTCGAGGGCATGACCGTGCCGCTGCGCGTGGCTGTTATGGGCTGTGTCGTCAACGGACCGGGCGAGGCCCGCGAAGCCGACCTCGGTGTGGCATCGGGTAACGGCAAGGGTCAGATTTTCGTCAAGGGTGAGGTCATCAAGACCGTTCCCGAATCGGAAATTGTCAAGACTCTGATCGAGGAAGCCAACCGTTTGGCCGCGTCGATGCCCAACGCCGAATCGGGCACGCCCGAAGTCTTCACCTCATAACGTTCGTCGGGCTGTGAGCTCACGCGGGCGACCACGCGGCGAACGGTAGGCTGGCAGGCGTGGTAACCAGACTCTCAACGCTTTTTGTTCGCACGCTTCGTGAAGACCCGGCTGACGCCGAGGTTGCGTCGCACCGCTTGTTGGTGCGCGCCGGCTACATTCGCCGCCAGGCCCCCGGTATTTTCGCCTGGCTGCCGTTGGGCCTCATGGTTCGTCGTCGTGTGGAACAGGTGATCCACGAGGAAATGGCGCGCGCCGGAGCACAGCAGGTGCATTTCCCTGCCCTGCTGCCCCGTGAACCCTACGAGCGCACCGGTCGCTGGACCGAATACGGCGACGGAATCTTCCGCCTGAAGGACCGCAAGGATGCGGACTATCTTCTGGCGCCCACCCACGAAGAAGTTTTTACCCTGATGGTCAAGGACCTGTACTCGTCGTACAAGGACCTGCCCGTCACTCTGTATCAGATCCAGGACAAGTACCGCGACGAGGCCCGTCCCCGCGCCGGCCTCCTGCGCGGTCGCGAATTCTCGATGAAAGACGCCTACTCGTTCGATTACACCGACGAAGGCCTGGCCGCGTCGTACCAGGCACAGCGTGATGCCTACGAGCGCATTTTCCAGCGACTCGGCTTGGAGTATGTCATCGTCAAGGCGGATGCCGGTGCCATGGGCGGATCGAAATCCGAAGAATTCCTGCACCCCACGCCCATCGGCGAGGACACCTTCGTGCGAAGCGCCGGTGGCTATGCCGCGAACGTCGAGGCATACCAGACGCCGGTTCCTGCCTCGATTCCGCTCGAGGGTCAGCCCGAGCCCGTCGTATTCGATTCGCCGAACACCCCCACGATTGACACGCTTGTGGCACTGGCCAACGACCGTCACGCCCGTGCCGATCGTGCCTGGACTGCCGCGGACACCCTGAAGAACGTTGTGCTGGCCCTGACGAACCTGGACGGCACGCGAGAGCTCGTGGTTGTGGCTGTTCCCGGCGACCGCGATGTTGACCTCAAGCGCGCCGAGGCGGCATTCGCCCCGGCCGAGGTCGAGGCCGCGAACGAGGACGACTTTAAAAAGCACCCCGGCCTGGTCAAGGGTTACATTGGCCCCTGGTCTGCTGATGGCGCCGTGCTCGGTGAGGAATCGACTACGGGCATTCGCCTGATGCGCGACCCACGCGTGGTCGATGGCACTGCGTGGATCACCGGCGCGAACCTCGACCAGAAGCACGTGTTCAACCTCGTGGCGGGCCGTGATTTCGTGGCGGACGGCGTTGTAGACATCACCGACGTTCGCGATGGCGACCCCGCTCCCGACGGTTCCGGCCCAATCGAAACCGCGCGCGGTATGGAGATCGGTCACGTCTTCCAGCTGGGGCGCAAATACGCCGAGGCACTCGAGCTGAAGGTTCTGGACGAAAACGGCAAGCTTGTCACGGTCACGATGGGTTCCTACGGTATTGGTGTCACCCGCATTCTGGCCGCAATTGCTGAAGCCAACTTCGACGAGAAGGGCCTGATCTGGCCGCTCGAGGTGGCGCCGTTCCACGTGCAGGTTGTGGCAACGGGCAAGGACGATGTCGCTATCACCCTGGCCGAAAGCTTGGCCGCCGAATTCGAGGCGGAACGTTTCGATGTGCTGATCGATGACCGCCCGAAGGTCTCGCCCGGCGTGAAATTTGGTGACGCCGAGCTTCTGGGTGTTCCGTTTATCGTCATCGCCGGTCGTAACGCAGCCGATGGCATAGTTGAGGTCTGGAACCGCCGCACCGGCGAGCGCAGCGACATTCCGGCAACCGAGGCCCTCGCCTGGTTGCGCGCCAACGCACAGTAACGAGGTTTCGGGTACTCTAGGGAAAGCCCGCGCGGTTGTTGCGCGGCAAAATCTCAATAGGGGGACCCGATGCACATCGATATTAAGCAGCTTCGCGACGTAGAAATCGAGAAGGAAATCCCGGCCGGTGAACTCGTCGAAATCGTCGAAGCCGCCATCCAGCGTGCCTATGTCAAGCACATCACCCCTATTCCTCACGACCTTGGTGACCGCCCGCCTGCCATCAAGATGGAGGACGAGCACGGCCGCGAGCGCGCCCGCGTCGAGCTGAACCGCAAAACCGGCGACATCGCTATTTTCGTTCCCGCCTACGACGAAGACGACACCTATATCGGTGACGAGCAGGTCGACCTCGAAGAATTTGGCTACATCGCCGTCTCCGAGGCCAAGCGCGTGATCTTCCAGGCGCTGCGCTCCCTCGATGATGACAAGATCATGGGCGAATTCCAGCACAAGAAGGGTGATTTGATTTCGGGTGTCATTCAGCAGTCGTCGAACGCACAGATGGTCCACGTGCTGATTGGCAAGAACCTCGAGGCCGTCATGCCGAAGCCCGAGCAGGTTGTGGGTGAGGACTATTCGCACGGCCGTCGCTTGCGCGTGGTCATCACCGATGTGAAGAAGGGTATGAAGGGCCCGTCGATCACGGTCAGCCGCCACCACCCCGATCTCGTCAAGCGCCTGTTCGAACTTGAGGTTCCCGAACTGGGCCAGGGCCTCGTAAAGATTGCCGCGATTTCGCGCCACCAGGGTCACCGCACGAAGATTGCCGTATTCTCGACCGAACCCGGCTTCAACGCCAAGGGTGCGTTCATCGGCGAACTGGGTGCGCGTGTTCGCAACGTGTCGAAGGAACTGGGCGACGAGAAAATCGACGTCGTTGACTACTCGCCCGACCTCGTGGAATTCGTTGCTCACGCATTGTCGCCCGCCAAGGTCACCAAAGCGATTATGGTTGATGAGACCATCAATGCCGTTCGTGCGTTCGTTCCCGAATATCAGTTGTCGCTGGCAATTGGCAAGGACGGGCAAAACGCTCGCCTGGCCGCGATGTTGACGCGCGCGAAGATTGACGTGAAGAGCGACGCACTGATGGACGAGTTGTCGTAGCCCTCGGGGTAGAATGAAACCCGTAAGAACCTGTATCGGTTGTCGCGAGCGCGATGATCGGGCCGCCCTGTTGAGGGTGGTGTTGCACGACCTCGAGGTTGTTGTTGATTCGTCGGCCACAATGCCCGGTCGTGGGGCATGGGTTCACCCCACAGAATCCTGCATTTCTGCAGCGATCAAGCGGGGTGGATTTGCTCGGTCGTTCCGTCGTGGCGGCCAGTTCGATACGGCAGGGCTTTCCGCCCTGATCGGTAACACCAACGGAAAAGGTTGATTGGCTGATGGACCACTAATGAGCGGCTCGAAATGAGTTCCGTTACGCAATAGTGGCGTTCCCTGTCCTAGGGCACGCCAAAGGACAGGAGAATTGTGGCTGGAAAACCACGCGTGCATGAGATCGCCGCTGAGTTCGGCATCGAAAGCAAAATCGTAATCGAGAAGCTTGGCACTCTCGGTGAATTCGTTAAGGGTGCGTCGTCGACCGTCGAACCCCCCGTTGTGCGCAAGCTGAAGGAAGCCCTGGCAAAGGAAGGCATTGCGCCTGTTGCCACCCAGGCTTCCGGATCGTCCGCACGCGGCGCCTCACGTTCACGACAGGGCGCACGCCCCGCCGTTGATGCAACGGCACCTGTTGCCGCGCCTGCTGTACCTGCGGCCCCCTCGGCCCCCGCTTCGGCCGCGGCTCCTGCAGTTCCCGCGGCGCCTGCTGCACCCGCCGCTCCGGCTGCTGCTGCGCCGGCTGCACCTGCCGCGCCCGCCGCACCCGCTGCGGGTGGCGCTGGCGCCGATGCGGCCAAGCCTGGCGGACCGCGTCCCGGTAATAACCCGTTCTCGTCGGCTCAGGGCATGCCTCGTCCCGGCGGACCGCGTCCCGGTAACAACCCGTTCTCGTCGGCTCAGGGCATGCCCCGTCCCGGCGCACCGCGTCCGGCTGCGCCTCGTCCTGGAGCGCCTCGCCCCGGTGCAGGTGCTGGTGGCGCAGGTCGTCCCGGCGGTCCCGGCCGTCCCAACGCGCCGTTCCAGGCGCGTACCGGCGGACCCGGCGCACGTCCCGCGGGTGCTGGATTCCAGCGTCCCGGAGGTGCTCCCGGCGGAGCACCCGGTGCAGGTGGCCCCGGTCGTCCTGGTGGTGGCCCCGGTCGTCCCGGCGGCGGTCGCGGTGGTAACACCGCGGGTGCATTCGGTCGTGGCGGCGGAAAGAGCAAGGCTCGGAAGTCGAAGCGGACAAAGCGCCAAGAGTTTGAAATGCGCGAGGCCCCGTCGCTTGGTGGCGTCAAGGTACCCCGCGGTAACGGCTCGACCATCCTGCGCTTGCGCCAGGGTGCCTCGATCTCGGACTTCGCCGACAAGATTGAACAGCTGACCGGCATTCCCGTACCTCCCGGAAACCTCGTCACCGTGCTCTTCCAGCTCGGTGAAATGGCGACCGCAACGGAATCGCTCGATGCGGCAACCTTCGAGATCCTCGGTGAGGAACTCGGATACCGCATCGAGGTTGTATCGCCCGAGGAAGAGGACAAGGAGATCCTCGAATCGTTCGCGATCGACCTCGAGGGTGAAGACGACGAAGATGACCTCGTCATCCGTCCTCCGGTTGTCACGGTTATGGGACACGTTGACCACGGTAAGACCCGACTGCTCGATGCGATTCGTCGCGCGGACGTGGCCGCGGGCGAAGCCGGTGGAATTACCCAGCACATTGGTGCGTACCAGGTGTGGACCGAACATGAGGGCATCGAACGTGCCATCACCTTCATCGACACCCCCGGTCACGAGGCGTTCACCGCAATGCGTGCCCGTGGTGCGCAGGTCACCGATATCGCGATCCTCGTGGTTGCAGCCGACGACGGAATTATGCCTCAGACCATCGAGGCGCTGAACCACGCACAGGCCGCTGGCGTGCCCATCGTGGTTGCCGTCAACAAGGTCGATAAGGAAGGCGCCAACCCCGCAAAGGTTCGCCAGCAGTTGACCGAATACGGTTTGGTTGCCGAAGAATACGGCGGAGACACCCAGTTCATCGACGTCTCGGCGCTGAAGGGCGACGGCGTGACCGCACTGCTCGATGCTGTGCTGTTGACCGCCGACGCTGGCCTGGACCTCGTGGCAAACCCCAACAAGTCCGCACGTGGTGTGGCCATCGAAGCGAAGCTCGACAAGGGTCGCGGTTCGGTTGCCACCGTCCTGATTCAGTCGGGAACGCTGCGCGTCGGAGACGCCATCGTGGCGGGAACCGCCTACGGTCGCGTGCGTGCCATGACCGACGAACACGGCGAAAAGGTCGAAGAGGCGTACCCCTCGCGTCCCGTTCTCGTGCAGGGTCTGTCCTCGGTGCCTCGCGCCGGCGACACCTTCATCGTGACCGACGACGACCGCACCGCCCGCCAGATCGCTGAAAAGCGTGAGGCAGCCGAGCGCAACGCTCAGCTGGCGAAGGCTCGCAAGCGTATTTCGCTCGAAGACTTCACGAAGGCCCTCGAAGACGGCAAGGTCGACACCCTTAACCTCATCCTCAAGGGTGATGTGTCGGGTGCCGTGGAAGCTCTCGAAGAGTCGCTCCTCAAGATCGAGGTGGACGACAGCGTGCAGCTGCGCATCATCCACCGCGGCGTGGGTGCGATCACCGAAAGCGACATCAACCTCGCCACCATCGACAACGCCATCATCGTGGGCTTCAACGTTCGACCCGACACGAAGGCGCGCGAGCGCGCACAGCGTGAAGGCGTCGACGTGCGTTTCTACAGCGTCATCTACAACGCGCTGGACGAAATCGAACAGTCGCTGAAGGGCATGCTCAAGCCGGAGTTCGAAGAGATTCAGAGCGGTGTCGCCGAGATTCGCGAAATCTTCCGTTCCTCGAAGTTCGGCAACATTGCCGGATGTATCGTGCGCAGCGGAACGATTACCCGCAACTCGAAGGCCCGTGTCATCCGCGACGGTGTTGTTATCGCAGACGGTCTGGCCATCGAGTCGCTCAAGCGCTTCAAGGACGACGCCACCGAGGTCCGCACGGACTTCGAGTGTGGTATCGGCCTGGGCAAGTACAACGACATCCAGATTGGTGACGAAATCGAAACCATCGAGATGAAGGAGAAGGTGCGCGCGTAATGGCTAACCCGGATCGCGCGCGCAAGCTCGCGGAGCGCATTAAGGAAATCATCGCTCGTCGACTCGAAAAGGGCATTCGTGACCCTCGGATGGGCTTCGCGACGATTACCGATGTGCGCGTCACGGGTGACCTGCAGCACGCCACCGTCTTCTTCACCGTGTACGGTTCCGACGAGGAACGCCAGGATTCCCTCAAGGCCCTGAAGGCCGCGACGGGAATGCTGCGCACCGAGGTAGGGCGCAACATCACGTCACGTCTGACCCCCTCGTTAGAGTTCGTGCTGGACGCTCTGCCCGAAACATCGGCGCACATGGAAGACCTGCTGCTGCAGGCCAAAATCCGCGACGCGCTGGTGGCCAAGGAAGCAGAAGGCAAGAGCTTTGCCGGCGATGCCGACCCGTACATTCATCCCCGCGAGGATGACGACGACGAATAACCTGAACCACCGCGCAGCAGCACACGCTATTGCGCGGTGGTTTCGTCGTGCCCAGCGGCCGTTGCCGTGGCGCGAGCCAGGCACCAGCGCCTGGGGTGTACTGCTGTCCGAAGTCATGGCACAACAGACACCCGTTGCGCGTGTGGCTCCGGAATGGCAGGCCTGGATACAGCGGTGGCCAACACCGACCGACCTGGCCGAAGCCTCGCAGTCCGAGGTGCTCGTGGCGTGGGGCCGTCTGGGCTATCCTCGCCGAGCGCTGAACCTGTGGCGGGCTGCCGCAGCCATTCGCGACGAGCACGGGGGAGAAGTGCCGGACACCGTCGAGGCTCTCGAATCCCTGCCCGGCGTGGGCAGCTACACGGCACGCGCCGTGCTGGTCTTTGCCTACAACCAGCACCACCCCGTGGTCGACACCAACGTGAGGCGCGTGCTAGCGCGCCTGGTCGACGGACTGGCGCAACCGCTGCCGCCACGCTCGACGGCAGACATGCGCGCCATGGACGCCTTTCTGCCCGAACACCCCGAATCGATCGACGTCAACAAGGGCGTGATGGAACTGGGTGCAATCGTGTGCACCGCGCGGGCGCCTCGATGCGGGGACTGTCCCGTTTCCGCACACTGCGCGTGGCTGGCCGCCGGTTCGCCCGATAACGCCGTGCACGTGAAGAAGCCGCAGGCGAAGTTCGACGGATCCGACCGCCAAATGCGCGGTGCCATTCTTGCGGTGCTGCGTGCGGCGCAGACTGGTGTGTCAGCGGTTGATGCCGACACGGCTGATGCCGATTCGGCGGGCGTGTCAGCGGTTGATGCCGACACGGCTGATGCCGATTCGGCGGGCGTGCAGGCGTGCTTGTCTGTCGAACAGATTCGCGACCGGTGCGGCCTACCCCTCGGTTCACCCCGCGCACTCGCGCAGTTCGACCGCGCGCTCGAATCGCTGCTAGACGACGCCCTTGTGTCGCCTGGCGTGCAGGCCGGCACATTCTGTCTCTAGCCTGCCCGGCCTCCACGGTTCCACTGCCCTCGCGATCGCCATCACCCTCGCGAAAAATTACAACGAATCGAGGCGGCAGCCTCGTTTCCGCATCTTCACCTCCGTTGGTTGCAAATATTTGCGAAGATTCCCACGCTTCACCGCCGTTGGTTGCAATTTTTCGTGAGGACACGAGATCGAGTAGGAGGCAGGCGCACAAAAAGCGAGGCCGCGCCCTCCTGAGTGGAACGCGGCCCCGCTTCTGTGTGTGACTAGGCGCGCTGTGTGCGGCGGCGAGCGACGGTCATTGCCGTTGCGGTGCCAGCCAAGCCAATGGCTGCCCATACAGCGAACGAGCTGTCAACACCGGTTTCAGCCAGTTCTGCCTCGGCCATGCCAATGGTCAGTCCGCCCTCAGGGCCCCACATTTCATAGGTAATCGTGCCGTCGACGGGCTCCCAGGTGTAGTCACCGGTGTCGCCCGCAGTCCAGTCTGCCGAGGACATCTCGCCCCACGTTGCGGCGACCAGAGTGTAGGTACCGGGCTCCAGGTTCACGCCGAACCAGGGGAACTGGTCGTCCAGGAGGTAACCCGTGCTGGTTTCGACAAATCCGTCGCCAAGGCCCAGTTCGTCGGCAATCAGGTTGGTTTCATCCCATTGCGATACGGCCCAGTCGTCGCCGTCGTCGTTACAGCCGATCAGGCCAGATTCGATATCTGCGGCATTGAACTCGCTGTACACAGCCAAGAAGTTGTCGCCGATAGGTGATTCGGGAATGCCGAAGTACAGGTCCTCTTCCTCGGGGAAGGTGTCTACAACACGGAACGTAAAGAGCCCCGCATCGGTGACGGTGATATCGATGGTGCCGTATGTGTGTGCACCGGGCATGATTTCACAGCCGACGATGTCTGCCAGCGGAACTTCGGTGAATTCATCGGTGGCAATTGCCACATTAAATTCGGGACCGTTGAGAGGCAGAGTCGCCTCTTCGGTTGCGAGAAGAGTGCCGAAGGGGTCCGCAACCTGATTGCCGACAGTGAATCGAACCTCATAACCATTCTGCAAGAGGTCGCTGTACGCAGTCACGGATGCAAACTCGGTCACCGTGACAGTGAAGGGGTCGCTCGTAATGCTGACAGGTACAACACCAATAACGTTTTGGTTCTGATCAATTGCGTTACCCGAGTCGAGGTTGTCGACCAGCACATAGTCGTCGTCCGCACAGTTGACGTAGGTGATGACACTGGTTTCGCCGACAAGCAGACCCTGGTCGTTTTCGCCGGATTCGGGTGAATTGCAATCGACCGTAACTGATGCACGGTCGAGTACGGCGTACGCCGGGCTTGCCAGGGTGAACGGTACTACGGCCGCCAGCGTCAATGCGCCAGCAGAAATGAATTTCTTCATGGAAGTTCCTTTGTCGGAAGGGGGAAAGTGCAGTGCAAGTCTATTCGACCGACATCGTGGATCAAGGAATAGGCCAGGAGCCGCCTCGACGTGCGGTATGCTGAACCTAGTCGCCCGCCAAGCAATGCTTCGGTTCAGGGCGTGATTGTCTCAGAGTCACCGCAGGATCAGCCTCGGGGTGACATCCGGTCCCGCATAGGAGAACCATGGCCCAGAACGGCCGTACGAATACCCGCACTACGAAGCGTCGTCGTCCCTTGGATGAGGAAGGTATCATCCCCATTCTGGCTCGCGCTGTACGCGAGGTCGAAAACGCGACGAACCGCGACGGCAAGGTCAATGCCGCCAACCGCACGAAGTTCCATGCGGCGGGCCTGCTGATTCGCGAAGAGAAGATTCGCCTGGATTCCGACACCACGTTGTCCCAGAAGGACCGCGAGGAGCAAAATAAGCGCCTCGATGGCCTGGCCATGATCATGGTGAAGTCGTTGGCGAAAGATCAGTCGTTGGCCACACTTCTGGACCCCAACGCCAAGGTTTCACCGGCCACGCAGAAACTGCGCCGCGACATGTTGCTGGCCAGCGGCAAAGAATTGGATGTCGACGACATTCTGATTGTCGACGATGCACCCGACGAGATCGTCGAAACGAAGAACCACGTTCTGCCGCCCAGTGTGCGTCGTGCCGAGCGCGCGCGCCCGTTCCTCGCACCCGTGTTCACGGAAAAGCCGCGCCTGAATGGCCGCCTGCAGAACTGGGAGCTAATCGAGCCGCTGTTCCGTGCGTTCGAACAGGGCGGCCAGGCCGCCAGCATGGAGATGCCCGAGCCTCGTGGTCTGGCAACGCCCGGTGGGCTGGATCTCATGTTGCACCAGGCAAAGTTTGTGGAATCGGCGCGTCAGGGTCACCGCTCGTACCTGCTGGCCGACGAACCTGGTTTGGGTAAGACCGCGCAGGCGTTGATTGCCGCCGAGGCCACCGCATCGTTCCCGCTGCTCGTTGTCGTACCTAACGTGGTGAAGCGCAACTGGGCGCGCGAGGTGGAACGCTGGATTCCGCACCGCCATACCAGCGTTGTGCACGGCGATGGCGACGACCTCGATGCCTTCGCCGAGGTCATCATCATCAACTATGAAATTCTGGAACGGCACGCCGGCTGGGCGTCGCGCTTTGGGTTCAAGGGCATGGTTGTTGACGAGGCCCACTTCATTAAGAACAAGGACTCACAGCGCTCGAAGAATGTGCAGTCCATCGCGCAGGCCATTCGTCAGCGCCAGGTGAACCCGCTGCTGATTGCCCTCACCGGTACTCCGTTGATCAACCAGGTCGAAGACTTCCGCATGATTTGGAAGTTCTTGGGCTGGATCGACGACGAACGCCCCATGGGTGAACTGATGTCGAAGCTGGAATCACTGGGCTTGACCCCGGCCGACCCCGGATTCTTCCCCGAGGCGCGCCAGGCGGTCATCGACATGGGAATCGTTCGCCGCCGCAAGGCCGACGTGGCCAAGGACATTCCTGCGCGTCGTGTTGCCGACATCCCTGTCGAACTCGACGACGAGATGGGCCGTTCGATTCGCGAATCCGAGCTGGCGCTGATGAAGCGACTGGTGGAACGCTACGACCGCATTATTGCGGGCCGCGGCGATGCGCCTACGCAGGTGGACGCCGACATCGTGCGCCTGGTTGCCAGCAGCGAGGTCGAGGAATCAAAGCAGTCCACGACCGACGACAACGTATTCGCGATGGTGCGTCGTATCGGCCAGGCCAAGGCGACTCTTGCTGCCGACTACACCGTGCAGCTGGCTCAGAACGTGGGCAAGGTGGTGTTCTTCGCCAAGCACATCGATGTTATGGATGTTGCCGAAGCGCACTTTGCCAAGGCTGGATTGAAGACCACAAGCATTCGAGGCGACCAAAGCGCCACCGCGCGCACCGCCGCGATTGACGACTTCACCAATGATCCCGATGTACAGGTGATCGTGTGTTCGCTGACCGCCGCCGGTGTGGGTATCAACCTGCAGGTCGCATCCAACGTGGTTCTTGCCGAACTGTCGTGGACCAGTGCCGAACAGACCCAGGCCATCGACCGTGTTCACCGCATTGGTCAGGAAATGCCCGTCACAGCGTGGCGTATTTTGGCTGCGCAAACGATCGACTCGCGCATTGCGGACCTCATTGATTCCAAGGCGGGGCTTGCCTCGCGTGCGCTGGACGGATCGGATGCCGACCTCGAGCCCAGCGAAACGGTACAGGTTGCGGCATTGATCGCACTGTTGACCGACGCACTGAATTCACGAGGCTTCTAGCCCCACGCCTATGCGCCCGCCCCGTTCTTGGGGTGGGCGCACAGGTCGTTAAGAAACGTCGCCCCAGCTGTGCTGGCATTTAGGGTCGCGGCAGCGATAGGCGGGCACGGTGCCCGAGTGTTCGCAACCACCCAGCACAATCTGTCCGACCTGCGACGCTTCCATCATTTCGAGCGATGGGAATCCGTACACAATCTCTAGTGGCCCCGCGCTTCCACACGCAGGACACACTTCTGTATCGGGGTTGTCAAAAAGGGGGTTCATGGTTACCTTCCGGCCAAGGAATTGATTTCCTCAGGATAGAAAGCACCCCCGACACGGAATCCCGTGGGTTACAACGCGGTGCGGTCCAAGCCCAGTTTCTGGAACAACTGCGAGTGTGCCCGTTCGACCGCCACGGACAGGGCGCCCACGGTAACAAGGCACGCCGCAATTGCCAGAACATACGCGATGACGCCGTTCAGGCCCGCGGGGCCGGTGGGCTCCAGGAACGGGTAGGGGTACCAGCCGTCGGCCGCGCCTCGAATGAGGGTGGCCACGGTCCATGCGGCGGGGTACGCGCAAATCACACCCAGGATGCTCCACGACAGGCGCGATCGGCCGGGCATCAGAATCCATTCCAGCGCAATGAACAACGGAATGTACACGTGCACAATGTCAGACAGGTGCGGGAATTCCGTAATGAATCCGTCGCGCGGTTGCACATCACGCAGCAACAGGTTGTAGACGATTCCCGTGATGATTGCGTACGCCACAATGCAGGCACGAGTAGCCGTGTACCACCGAGGGTCAGTCCCACGTTTCAGCGAGAGAACGCCACCCATCACCAAGACGAACACGTTGATAATGCTGGACTGAATGGTGAAGAACGCGAAATATTCGGTCGGGCGGAACACATCGTTCACAACCTTTTCCGTGATCTGCATCGACAACGCCACCACAATCAACAACGACGCAGCAAAGTTCACGACACCCAAGGTGCGGCGAATTGCGCGCGCGAATATCACGTGGCGTGTGGGCGTGTGGGCGCCCGCCGTTGTGGGTTCGAAGAGGGGTGACATTGCGCTCCTTTGCAGCATCATCACCAGACTACGCGAACGGTACGGTGGAATCATGTATGACGTCGTGGTGGTGTACCTGATTCGCGAGAAGCGCCGATTTCTTCGCACAAACATCGAGGTGCTGCTGGGCGAAAAGCTGACGGGCCTTGGTGTGGGCAAATTCGTGGGCGCCGGCGGCAAGGTCGAGCCGGGTGAATCCATCCGCCAGGCGGCGGTGCGCGAAGTTGCCGAGGAGCTGGGCGTCACCGTGAATGCCGACGACCTCGTGCCCATTGCCCACATGTATTACCCCTTTGCAGACAAACCCGAATGGTCGCAGCAGTCCTACGCGTTTGTCGCGATCGATTGGCAGGGTGAGCCCACCGTCAGCGAAGAACTGAATCCCCAGTGGTTCCCGCTGACGGCATTGCCGTTTGACTCCATGTGGCCCGATGCCGCTGAGTGGCTGCCCGAGGCGCTCGAGGGCGACTACGTGGCCGACGAATATGTGTATTTCGCCGACGGCACGTTGGCGCCTCGCGCCTAGGTTTGTCTAGGGTCAGCTCCCTTTAATCTCGGCTACTCGCACCCCACACCGTCGCCATCGCGATCCAGCCTGGGCGCGTACCCGGGCGTTCCCCTCAATACGGGTGCTGCGCCCGCGGCCCGAGCCGCCGCGCACGATGCCCACGGCTGCGCGCCCGCGGGGTACACATACGTTCCGCCCGAATCCACCGTTCCACCCGATCCCGATGCGCTGGGGCCGGCGGGAATCAGCAGCGTGCCGCTTGCAACCCTGCGCGGGTACGTGCTGGTGTACATGCGCTGGGTGGGGCATTCCTCCAGCACATCGATCATGGCCGCCTTTTCGCTGGCGGTCACCCACAGTGTGTATGCGGCCTTGACCGAAATCTGTTTGGCCACGTAGGCGCAGTGATAACTGACTCGAGGCGGCAACCACTGGCTGGCATCGGAATCACTCTTCGCGCCATTGGTGGGGCCGTCCACGGCCAGGAGGTTCAGGGGGTCGTTCGCCAGCGCCACCCGCATGTCCCACGACAGGGTTCGTGCGCCGGTACGCCACGCATTCGAGAGCGCCACCATGTGGTCAATCTGTACCTCGGCCGATGTGTCCTGCCCGCGCACAAAGGTGATGGTCTGGCCCGTGTACGGGTCATCGATTGTGCCGCGCAACACCTTGCAGCTTTCCTGCGCGGTGATGGTCTCGAAGTCGCGCCGCAGAATGTCGTTGCGCGTGTCGCAACCGTTGCCGTCCACGTCTTCCCACGAATCGCCGAAGTTGTCGCGGTCGTACCCGCCGGCGGTATCCCACGGCTTCACGGGCAGCGTGTACAACAGTTCCAGCGCGGTATCGACCTCGCCGGATACCTGGCCGCTGCCCTCGTCATTCGATTCTGTTGGCGTGGGTTCTGGTGCGGGAGTCTCTTCGCCGGCCGGCGTCGTTGCGCTGGGATTGGGGGACTCCGAGGCACTGATGCCCGGATCGGCAACGGACCCGAATATCGTTCCCGTCGCAAGTCCCGTTGCCAGGTTGACGATTCCGCCGAATAGCAGAATCGCCAGTAATGCGGCACCCCAGGTGCTGATGCGGTTAGGCAAGCGACTCATGAATCCTCCGCTTACAGGATACGTGAGAGTTGTTTAGAGTCGGTCGCTGTGCGATTTTTGAACTATGCCATGAACAGTTCGAACCGTTGAGCGAGTCGGTCGCGGTCTGGTTTGAGGTTGTTCTGTGATGGAACGTTCATCGTACTGAGGTGCATATCCTTAAGCCCGTGTTGAAGCATCGGCCCGTCGATCTCGATGAGTAGTTCCTCGTCAATATGAACGACGAAGTTTGGGTCGATTCCCAGCAGATTGCGATCATATGCAGCGTGATGGATCTTGCACAGTGACAATCCATTCGGAACGATAGCTAAACCGTCGTCATGCTTATCGGAAATTATGTGAGCGGCATCGAGGAGCTCGACATGCGCGAGTCGGCAAATGGCGCATTTGCGCTGGTATGCCGAAATCACGCGTGCACGAAATACGGGCTGGTGGACACGGCGCTGAACTTCTGCAGTGACGTATCTGCGTTCGATTTCGCTCTCGGCCACATCGAACATCTTGCTCATCGTGCGGTCCACAGCGATTGTCACAAACTCTTGGTCGTAATCGGCATCGATCACATAGGCGCCCACAAACGGTACGTAAACGTTCGTCATTGGTCGCTCGAAGAGGATGATCGGTGTTTTGGTGGTCATCGCGACGAGTAACTTACGGTTGGAGCCCGCTCGAGGGTCGCCCGACTCGAATTTGTAACGCAACAGTCCGTTCGGTCCTACGTGATCGTCGTACGGTCCATCGGCGGCGCTCACCACGCTGAGTGTGGCGTCAAAAATTTGTGGATTGTTAATACCCCTTTGCGATACAAGCGGTATGCGAACACCATTGAGCTCGAAATTAAGAAGTTCCTGGAAGGTAAAGAACCCACCTTTTTCATCAGCGAGTCTCGTGACTTCGGCAAATATTTCTTCGCGAAGTTGGTCTTGTTCTTGCGGATAAAAAGCCATATCTCATAGCTACACCCGGAGCCGGGTGCGCACAAGTCGATCGAGCATTCTTTTCTTTGTCGGTGCTTTGTGATCTACTGAGCGTGTCGCCGTTAGTGGCGTATTTGAGTGGAGAAACAATGAAACTAGATGCACAGCAGAAAGAAGTCGCCGAGATCTTCTCGGGCGGCTTGCGTTACGAAGTCCCCGCATATCAGCGGAATTATGCATGGAAAAGTGAACAAATTGGTGCCTTCCTGGACGACTTGAAGACTGCATATGAGTCCGAAGACGACCACTTCTTTGGCTCAATCGTGTTGCTCGATAACGGATCAAAGCCTTTTTCTGTGATTGATGGTCAGCAGCGTCTAACGACAATCGTTTTGCTTTTGTGCGTACTTCGCGATCGAATCGCACATTTTGATGATCGATACGTAATGCAGCACGGGCACCCCATTGGGCTCGACATGCTGATGACCACAATGCTGCGTACCGAAAATAATTTTGAACTGCGCTATTCGGCAAATTATAAAATCTCGAAAATCTTCGAAAACTTTGTTCTCACCGATCCAAGTTCACCGCACCGTAGGCACTTCACGAGCGACCTGTCATCACTTTCGACTGAAGAAAAGCGTCACACAGCTGATTTGCGCAAAGCGCACGCACAAATTACCAAGTGGCTCGAGGCGCAACTGTTGCCCTTTGCCGCGGACGAAGACGAAATGAAGCGACGACTGTATGGCTTAATCGTGACTGTGCGTGCCGGTGCAAAACTGCTGCGTATCGTCGTGGATAACGAAGATGATGCCTTTATCTTGTTTGAGACTTTGAATGATCGTGGTTTACGCCTGACTGCAAGCGATCTGCTCAAGAGCTTCACTCTGCGCGAAATTCAGGATGGTCCGACACCTTTACAAGCGATCGATGCGCTCGATAAGTGGGATGACGCAGTGGACGTATTGGGGGACTTCCCCTTTACAAAATTCTTGCGCCACTACCTACTGTCGGTGCAGGACCAAAAGGTGCAGGCCAAGAAAATCTTCGCGCTCTTCAAGGAGATCATCAAGGCACACGGCAAAAATGGTGCATTGCGAAACTTGGATGAACTGACGGTTGCCGCGGGCCATTACGCGATCATTTTGGGCGAGAAGCCTTCTGGCGACCCGAAGCTCGACGAAATTCTTGCTCGAATCAACCTTTTCTCCGAAACCCATCGCGTCTTCTTGCTGAGAATATTCCAATTCGGCTACTCCCATGAACAGTTGCGTCGCGCATCGCGTGCCCTTGAAATTCTTGCATTCCGATGGATTCTGATCGGTGGTAACGCACAGGAAATTGAGTCCCTGTACCAGAAGGTGGCCTTGAAGGTCACTAAGAATGATGGTGCGCAGCTAGATGCTGCAATTCAAGAATTGCTTGCGGTCGTGCCCAGCGATGAGCTTACGCATGCAGCGCTGGAGAGCGCAGCGGCAAAGCGTGATTCGAATTTCCGCTTTTATGTGCTGAAGAAGCTGAATTTCGGGCTCACTAAGACTGAGCTTGTGTGGAGTCGGAAGGCCATCCACATCGAGCATCTTGCGCCGCAAAGTCCGCTCCTAGATGCAGGTTGGTACGAACATGTCGCACCCAAGGTGGCCTCAGTTCCAGGTAATCCCACATACGACGACTATCTGTCTCAGTGGGGCAACTTGACTTTGCTTGAGTACGAAATCAACTCGTCGATTCAGAATGCGGATTGGCGCACCAAGGTTGAAGGCAAGAACCTTGAAAAGGGAATCGATAAGTCGTCGATCGCGATGAACGCGGACCTTATCGGTCTGCCCAACTGGACAGCGCTGGCAATTTCGGCACGTACTCGCTGGATCGCGGACTCGATCACGGCGATCACCTCGGTGGCAAATGTGAACTCGGATGTTTCCGTTGGAAAGTTCATGCCGTAGTCAAAATCTGCGCAAAACCTGCTCAACGGCAGACGGCGTTCTCCCGCTAGATTTGGGGGAACGCCGTCGCTGTTTCTAGAGAAGGAATCGCCGCCCATGAGCACGCACCACATTCAGAACGACACCGTGTCGTTGGTTATCAACACCACCGGCGGAAGCGTCGAGGTTCTGTATTGGGGTGCACCGGTGGGCGCGCTGGATGCGCAGGCGCTGCGCGATGCCAGCACCGAGGGCGTGCCTCATGGTTTGTCCGATGTCAGCCCGCGGCCGGGAATCTGGCGCGAAAACTCTCGGGGATTCCTGGGTCGCCCCGCCCTCGATGGCCACCGCGGTGGGTACGACTGGTCGCCCAAATTCGAGGTCACCGAGGTTGTTGCCGCCGACACCACCATTTCGGTGCACTCGGCCGATGCTCAGGCCGAACTGGCCGTCACCGTTACCTTTGCGCTGCAGCCGGGCGGAGTGGTTCTCGTCAGCCAGTCACTAACCAACACTGGTGGCGCCGCGTACACGCTGAACGAACTCACCACATTTCTTCCGCTGCCCGATCGTGCCACCCAGGTGCTGGATTTCACCGGTCGATGGACCAAGGAACGCCAAGCCCAACACCACACCATTCAGGTGGGGGAATGGCTGCGCGAAAGCCGCGAGGGGCGATCGGGCCACGACCACAGCATTATCAGCATTGCGCACACCGAATCGGCTAGCTATCAGTCGGGCGAGGCCTGGTCGGTGGGTGTCCTGTGGAGCGGCAACTGCCGGCACATCGTCGAGAAAACTCCCACGGGCCGACAGTCCATCGGCGCAGGCGAACTGCTGCTGCCCGGCGAAGTCATTCTGCAGCCCGGTGAAACCTACGAGGCCCCTTCCGTAGCCGCGGCCTATTCACGTGATGGCTTTGACGGAATTACGAATGCGCACCACCGGTGGTTACGATCGCGTCCCGAACACCCCACTGCGGTTCGTCCTCGTCCGTTGACACTAAACGTGTGGGAAGCCGTGTACTTCGATCACGACCTGGAACAACTGACCCGCCTGGCCGAGGTCGCCGCCGAGATCGGTGTGGAACGCTTCGTTCTGGACGACGGCTGGTTTGGTGCTCGTCGCGACGACACCGCAGGGCTGGGGGACTGGGTGGTGTCGCCTGAGGCATGGCCCAACGGCCTGGCACCGCTGATCGACATGGTGAAGGCCCACGGCATGGAATTCGGCCTGTGGTTCGAGGGCGAGATGGTGCAGCCCGATTCCGATCTGTTCCGCGAACACCCCGAATGGATTCTGCACATGGGCGGTCGCGCGCCCATCATGGGTCGCGGTCAGCACGTGCTGGATATCACCCACCCGGGCGCCTTCGATCACGTGCTGGCTCAGGTCGATGCAGTCCTGTCGGCGAACGACATTTCCTATATCAAGTGGGACCACAACATGGTTCTGCTCGAGCCCGGCCACTTGGGCCGCGCCGCCGTTCGCGCGCAAAACCAGGCCATTTACCGCCTCTTTGATGAACTGAAGAGGCGCCACCCCGGCCTCGAAATTGAATCCTGTGCTTCAGGCGGTGGCCGTATCGATTTGGGCATGGCGTTCCACGCCGACCGTTTCTGGACAAGCGATTGCAACGACGCCCTCGAGCGCCAGAGCATTCAGCGCTTTACCCAGTTCGCCATCCCGCCCGAGATGCTGGGAACCCACATTGGGCCGCACCGCGCACACACCACGCACCGCACCCACTCGCTTGCGTTCCGCGCCAGCACCGCACTGTTCGGCCACGCCGGACTGGAATGGAACCTCACCGAAACCACCCCCGAGGAACGTGCCGCACTGAAGGCGTGGGCCGACTATTACAAGGCCAACCGTGACCTCTTGCACGGCGGTCGCACCGTTCGGGTCGATCACCCCGACGATGCCGTGTATGTGCACGGGGTTGTCAGCCAGGATCGTGCACGCGCAATCTGTGCCTATGTGGCGCTCAATGCCACGGGCGGATCGGTGCCAGCCGCGCTGCGCATTCCCGGGCTCGACCCGGCGGGTACGTATTCGGTGACACGTGTGGAATTTGCCGGTGGCCCCACCCACGTGTCCCGTGCCCTGCCGGGCTGGTGGGCCGCCGCCTCCGATGGCTCGTTCCAGATATCGGGCGAGCTGCTGGAATCTGTGGGCCTGCGACCGCCCATCATCGACCCGGAAACCGCATTTGTGTTGGAAGTTCAGCGGGTTTCATAAGGCCCAGGTGGCCCAGTTGTGACAACGTCGAAATTGGATGAACTTTTTTGTTCGCTGGGGCGAACATTACTGACTTAGCCCCTGTTTTTCGCATAAATGGGCCGGAAAAGGTCGATAGCGTTGTTGTCATGACTAAATTCATTTCCACCCCCTTCGCAGCTGCTGGCGCGCTGTTTGCCGCCGCCGCAGTTTCCGTTGCCACCGTTGTGCCTGCTGGTGCAGCCAACGAGAGCTTCGTCATCTCGTCGATTGAGTTCACTGATTCGCTTGCTTACGACGCCGACTTGACTGCGGGTGATGACCGTGGCTTCGTTGCCCTGTCCGGTGGCAGCCTTTTGTGGCGCGGTGACAGCGCTGTTGTGACTGTTGATGGCATGACGATGACGGACGGCGTTGCGAGCACCAACCTCATCGGAGACTTCGATGGTGCACCCGGCGACCTTCTGCTCACCGACCTGTCGACGGAAATCGCCTACGACGTCATTGGTGTCACCAGTGGCGACCCCGAAACACTGTTCACTGCCACCGACGTGCGACCTGTGGGTGCAGACGCCGAGTACTCAGGCGCCGCAGTTTCGTTGTCGGAAGATCTGACCTGGGAAGGCTACTTCGATGAAAACCTCGAAGAAGACCACTTCTGCAGCTATGCCGCATCGGGCTGGGGTCGCATTGCAATCTGGGATACCTGCACCGGAGTTCTGTACGACATTGATCCCGTAACCGGCGTAGTTACCACTGTTACCGACGTTGCAACCGATGCCACTTACCCCGACATCAACCGCAACAGCGGCGAGTCCGACACCACCGCTGTGGGCGCCGGTGTTCTGGAATATGCCAGCGGCGTGTACTCGATCGTTGCACCGGGATACGACGGAGTGAACTCGGTAGCGGGCCTGTACCGTTTCACGGTGTCTGACCCCTCGGTTCCCGCCGAACTCGTTCTTGCCTTCGACAGCGACTACGACCTCTCGTCTTTCGTTGTCTCGCCCGCCATGGGTGCATGGTTCGTGCACGTTGAAGGCGAAATGGCGGAATCGGAAGACTCTGTTGGTATGGAAGAGGCACTCATCCGCTTTGGTGGCTTCACCTCTTCGCGTTGGACGATGCCCGAAGAGGAAGCCCTCGCCGAGACCGGTATCGAGGCTGGTGCCCTTGCTGGTGCAGCGCTGATGTCGATCCTGGCTGGTGTTGTTGTCGCGGCTCGCCGTCGCGTACGAGCCTAGTATCTTCAGATATTCGATGGGCGGTTGGCCTCGGCCAGCCGCCCATCGGCGTTCGTGGAAGTGGATGTGGTTAGCGACGAACCTGCGTGAAGTAGTGGGTGGACAGATTTTCCACCAGGGTGCGTAGCGCGGGCATCACTCGTTCGCTCGCGCCCTCGCCCAGAGCCTCGCCGGTTTCATCCAGGTAGGTGCTGCGGCTGAACGACACACGAATCTCACGAACCCCACGCGGCGCCTCCCGGGTGTCGGTATATTCCACGGTGAATGCGGTGAAGGCCGCAGCAACGGCCGCCTGTACGGTGTCTTCCGCAGATTCGCTGACTATCGCCTCGGCGCCGTCTTGGTGTGCGTCGAGCGTGATGATGTACGCGGTATTCCAGCGCAACAAGGACAGGTCGCGAAGTTCGGTGATGTCACCGTTGTCCAGTGCGTACGACACTCCTTCGAGGCTTGCGGCGAACACACCGGCCTCGTCATGCACCGCGTGAACGATGATCGACGACAGATCGGTCTTGTTCATGAACGTGGGGTGAGTCTCGATCCAGCGCGCCATTGTGCCTCCAAAGTTTCCTGCGCCGTCGTGGCACTTCATAATTCTCGCAGAGTTATGCAAATCGCCGAGAAAAATTCTCGACATGGCGGCATTCAGTGACTAAATTGATAAATGCACGAAGTTCGTGCGAATCCTGAAAGGTATGTCATGACTGACTCCGCTTCGACGGGAATTCCCGCCGCACCCGTTCCCGCCCCCCGTTCATTTGTTGCCACGTGGTTGCTGTCTTACTTCCTCGGCACTCTGGGCGTTGACCGTTTCTACCTGGGCCAGATTGGCCTCGGAATCGCCAAGCTGCTGACCCTCGGTGGTTGTGGAATCTGGGCGCTTGTTGACCTCATTTTGATTTTGGCCGGATCCATGAAGGACGCACAGGGCCGTGCACTGGAGGGCTACGCCGAGAACAAGACCATGGCCTGGATCGTCACCGCCGTTCTGGTGTTCGGTGGCGCAATCCTGTCGTTCCTGTTCGTCATCCCGTTGTTTGCGTTGGGCGCAGCTGCTGGTGCATACGGTTACTAAGAGCTGATACGACAATCGGGGCCTCGCGTGTGCGGGGCCCCGATTTCGTTTAATGGGTGGTGAAGAGCCGGCTATTCGGTGCCGGCTATTCGGTGCCGGGCAGAAGGCCGTTCGCGCCCAGTCGCTCGACAAGAGCGGGGTTCGACGGCTCGCTCAGCCACGTGCCATCGGGGAACTGAATCACGGGAATCTTGGGCATGCCGCTAATTGCCTGTGCGCGTTCGCGGTTGGTGTCGTCGGCATCGGTGTCGTGCCATACATAGTCGACTTTGTGGTGGTCCAGCAGCATCTTTGCGCGCACGCAGTCACCGCACCACATGGCTCCATACATTTCTACGGTCATTGTTTCCTCCTGAGTTCAGCGTAGGCGGTGCAGCGACGTTCGGCTAGTCGCAGCGGCGGTCATGAAGCAGCGATTCCGTGTCAGAGGTGCGAATTATTCTCGTACCACTCACGAAAGGTTTCCATGTCCCACACGTCATTGACCGCATCATCCGATTTGCCTTCGCTTGCGTCCGACATTCAGTCGGGGGCACGAACGCGTCCCATTGTGGTTGTGGTCGCGCGTGCTGCGGGTGGATATCGGTTCGATGTCAATCACATCGTGGACGAACTGGGGGAGTACTGCGACATTTTCACAGTCGAGGACTCGGCCACGGCCTCGCAATTGTCCGAGCTCACGGGGCAGAACCTCATGGCGCCCGAGGGAATTGCCGCGGTATGGGGCGCGGTGTCGCTGGGGGATGACGGCCTTCGGTTCAGCTTTGCGCCGCAAACGGAAACGGCAAATGGGGTCTTTCGCGCAACCGGCCGGATAGTCGGCGAGGCGCGAACCATGGCCTATCGCTCGGGACTGTTTGACCAACCGTCGGAATCGGCGGTTGCGGTGCGTGGTGTTGTCAGCCAGATGTTTGCAGGCTCTGCCGTGATTCGGCCGCACGATGGCCAGCATGGCGCCGTGGTTCCGCAATTGTTGTCTGTTCTCGAGGAAACGACTTTCCCCGGTGTGCCCATCTCGTGGTATCTCTCGGTGGGGCAGGAAGTGTCGGGAACATGGGATCCGCAATCTCGAAATTTCACGCTGGACCGTTCGGTGTGGACGGTGAAAGACCTTGTCGAGGCATATCCATATCAATCGGTGACGCTCGGAATGTTCACCGCCGTTGACAGGCAGACGGGCCGCATCGCGATTCACCCGTCACTGCCGATGGAGGTGTCGCGATCCGAAATCAGCAGCAACAATCGCGATCTTGTCAAGGGGCTTTTTAGCGAGGGCGACATTGTGCGCGTTCGCGTCTATCGAAATGCGCAGGGCGAGACGCGCCTACGACTTGATGACATCGATGATTCCGAGGTGGCGTTACCCGCTCCAGTTCTTGTCGAAGGCGGCCAGCCATGGCTGGAACAAGAACACAACGCAATGCTCGAACAGATGTTGAAGCAGTTCGAGGACGAACCGCACCACGACGACGAACTGCGCGTGGCGATGAATGACCTTTTGGCCAAATTAGGCGTGAGTGCCGACCTCGATGCATTAATGGATTCGATAATCGCGCAGGCGACCGACGATGCGGGTGATTCGGGTGATTCGGGTGAATCCGGTGATTCGGGTGGTTCGGGTGAATCCGGTGATCCGGGCGTTTCGGATCCTTTCGGGGCTTCTGAGGGCCCGCGTCCCATTCCCGGTGCGGGCGGCATCGTGCGCACGACCGCTGGCGCCCACACCACCACACTGGTATCGCCGAAACAGGCCAGCCTCGACGCCTTTGCGCTGAAGCGAATGCGCGGCGAATTGGCTGCTGCGGTTGCCGTCCGCGATCGCATTCAGGCGCAATATGGTGAGCTACTGACAGAACTGGCCAATGCCAAAGAGGTCGTCGATCTTATGCGCAAGCAGCGTGCTGATCTGCAGGCAAAGCTGTCCGAGGCTCGTAAAGATACTGCGAGATTGTCGCAACAGACATCAACGATTGCGTCGCGCCGCGAGCGCTTTGATTCCGATGCCGAGTGGCTGCGCGAAGAAATACGACGCACATGGTTGGCAATCTTCAAGCCCGCTGATCGTGCGACCCACAACATCGAGACCGAGATGTGGGAGTTTGGACCGCACTTCGTTAACACCTTCATCGCGCTGGATGCGGGCGAGCAGCGCAAGGCCCTGCGCGTGATCGTGAACGTGGTGTCGCGGCGCAACGCGCGCGAAAATGTGTACCACGAACATGCGTTGCGTACGGGTGACAGCGTCAGCGCACCCGAACTCAGGCGGCCCAACGGTGATGCCTGTTGGCGAGTGCACTTGGAAAAGGGCGTTTCGCAAGCGAAGCGGCTGCACTATTGGCGGCGCAAAGATGGCTACTTCGAGCTGGCGCGAATCGCCGATCACGATGTGTACGAGGCATAAAACGAGAACCGAGCGCAATTCTTTGCCTGAATTGGTGTCGTAACCGTTTGCATGCGAACGGTGCGCGATAGCCTGTAAGTACCCAGTGGCAACGACGCCAGAAAGGTGCGCCAAATGGTTCACACAACAGGTCCCGGTCCGTCGATTACAACGAGTGACGATGGTGTACCCATCTTTACCGTCGGGGCTGGTGGAAACTATGACGGCCCCACTCGCCGCGAAAAGGACTCGCTGGGTGAAATGGACATTCCCGCCTCGGCATACTGGGGCATCCACACGGCACGCGCCCTGCAGAACTTCCCCATTACGCGTCGTGCGTTGTCGAACTACCCCGACCTCATCGTTGCGTTGGCCCGCGTAAAGCAGGCCGCGGCGCTGGCGAACAAGGAAATCGGTGTGCTTGCTCCCGAGAAGGCCGACCTCATTGTCGAGGTCTGTGACGAAATCATCGGCGGGATGCTGCACGAAGAATTTGTACTGGGCGTGCTGCAGGGCGGCGCCGGAACATCCACGAACATGTCCACCAACGAGATCATCGCGAACCGGTGTTTGGAAAAGATGGGGCACGACAAGGGTGACTACCGTTTCATGCACCCCATTGACGATGTCAACCGCAGCCAGTCCACGAACGACACGTACCCCACGTCGATCAAGTTGGCGATGGTGTTCGGCATCAAGCGACTGCTGAAGGAACACCTGCGCCTTGCCAACTCGTTTGAGTCCAAGGGCGCCGAATTCGCGAACATCGTCAAGGTCGGCCGCACGCAGATGCAGGATGCCGTGCCCATGACTCTCGGCCAGGAATTCAACGGTTTCTCGACCACACTGCGCGAAGACCAAGACCGACTATCCGAAATCATCCCGTGGCTGTGTGAAACCAACATGGGCGCCACCGCCATTGGAACGGGCATTACCGCCGATCCTCGTTACGCGGCAGCCGTGAACCGCCACCTGGGCGCCATCACCGGCCTTCCCATCGAAACCGCCGCCGACCTCATCGAGGCCACCAGCGACGCCGGAATCTTCATGACCGTATCGGGTCAGTTGAAGCGTGCCGCCGTCAAACTCTCGAAGATCTGTAACGACCTTCGCCTGCTGTCCAGCGGCCCGCAGGCCGGTTTCAACGAGATCAACCTGCCGCCCATGCAGGCGGGTTCGTCAATCATGCCGGGCAAGGTCAACCCCGTTATTCCCGAGGTCGTCAACCAGGTTGCCTTCAGTATTATTGGCGCCGACGCCACAGTAACCGCCGCGGCCGAGGCCGGGCAACTGCAGCTGAACGCCTTCGAGCCCGTCATCGCCTCGAGCATTCTGCAGTCGCTGGCCTGGATGACGAACGCCTGCCGCACGCTGCGCATCAACTGCATCGACGGCATCACCGCAAACGAGGAGCGGCTCGAGGCCATGGTCGCCATGAGCGTTGGCGTCATCACCGCGCTGATCCCCGTGATCGGGTACCAGCAGGCGGCCGAACTGGCCAAGCAGGCACTGAAGACGGGCGCACCCATCCGCGAACTCGTGGTGGGCGCCGGACTCATGACCGAGTCCGCTGTCGACGAAGCTCTGTCGCCCGCCAAGTTGTCCGGCGCCGAACACTAGGGGAGCGGGCCCTGCCCGCACACTACTTCTCGCGAAAATTTGCAACCAGCGCGCCTCGTGCGACTAACGTTTCGCGAAAAATTGCGACCTACGCGCCTCGTGCGACTAACGTCTCGCGAAAAATTGCAACCTACGCGCCTCGTGCGACTAACTTCTCGCGAAAAATTGCAACCAGCGCGCCTCGTGCGACTCATGTCTCGCGAAAAATTACAACCAATCAATATCAAACCCTCGTTTTAGGGGTTTCGCGCACATTGGTTGTAATTTTTCGCCAAGTAGTGGCAGGGGCGGGGCCTGCGGCATCCACTGGTTGTAATTTTTCGCGAAGAAGGGTTACCAAACGGAAAATCAAGTCGCGCGGGCCCTGCCCGCACCAAATATTTCCGGAGTATCGAACGGGCAAGGCCCGTGCCATCGATCCCTGGCGGTGTCCAACGAAAAACTGCAACTAGCGCGCCTCGTGCGACTAAAGTCTCGCGAAAAATTGCAACCAATCAATCGCATACCCTCGTTTTAGGGGTTTCGCGCACATTGGTTGTAATTTTTCGCCAAGTAGTGGCGGGGGCGGGGCCTGCGGCATCCATTGGTTGTAATTTTTCGCCAAGTAGTGGCGGGGGCGGGGCCTGCGGCATCCACTGGTTGTAATTTTTCGCGACGAAGGGTTACCGAACGGAAAATCAAGTCGCGCGGGCCCTGCCCGCACCACTATTCAGGGCTAGAGGTCAATCGACACAATCTTGTGGCGCGACCCCTGGCCGCGCAGCAGAGTCACATCCGCTTTGCGCACGCCGAAGTGTGCAGCGAGCACGGCCACCAGGTCGTCGTTGGCCGCGCCATCAACGGCACGCGCCTTGAGGTACACCGTGTACGAGCCGTCGGATTGCGCCTCGACAAGTGGCCCTTTCGAACTGCCGGGCTTGGCGTGCACGCTGATTTTCACGACGGGCCTCCTTCGCCTCAAGCCTACGAGGGGTCGCGGCTCGCGCCTCGACCTGCTAAG
The DNA here is from genome assembly GCA_003053925.1 of Microbacteriaceae bacterium MWH-Ta3. Classification (GTDB taxonomy): domain Bacteria; phylum Actinomycetota; class Actinomycetes; order Actinomycetales; family Microbacteriaceae; genus MWH-TA3. The sequence continues at coordinate 169,772 of QBKD01000001.1, read as the reverse complement.
GTAGTGAGGTTGCCGTCTAACGGCCGCGGATACAGAGCGCTGAGGCATCAGGTTTCAGCACCGCGCAACGGATCTTGAAAGGATCGAACATGTCACTCGACGCCGCTGTAAAGCAGAGCATCATGGAAGAATACGCAACGCACCCCGGTGACACTGGTTCGCCCGAGGTCCAGGTTGCAATGCTCACCAAGCGCATCAAGGACCTCACCGAGCACCTCAAGGAGCACAAGCACGACCACCACTCGCGTCGTGGCCTGCTGCTCATGGTCGGTCGTCGTCGTCGTCTGCTCAGCTACCTCGCTGGCGTGGACATCACTCGTTACCGCAAGCTCATCGAGCGCCTCGGTATTCGCCGCTAATTTTTCCCAGTTTCGAAGGCTCCTAGCTCGCCCTAGGGGCCTTCGATTTTTATACCCACAGTTCGTGGGGATTCGAGGCGCGATCCGCGGCACGAGCGCGTCCACAGACTCACCTGCACAATGACTTCCCCAATGTCGGACCTGACTGGTACTCTGGAGGAAGAGCAGGCGGACAGTTCGCTGGTCCTCGGTGGTGGTTTACCGAATATTTATGTCGGTGGATTTCTACTGGTGGCCAGCACGAAGTCGCTGAACTCGTGCAACATGTGCGTGAAAACGCGCTTCGTTCTGTCGTGCTCTGCTTATGAGGACGCGCCCACAGGGGGCGCGTGAAACACAGATAGGACGACCATGGAAGGTCCCGAAATCAAGTTTGCGGAAGCCGTTATTGACAACGGCCGCTTCGGCAAGCGCACTGTCCGCTTCGAAACCGGACGACTCGCACAGCAGGCACAGGGTGCCGTTGCTGCATACCTCGACGAAGAAACGATGATCCTCAGCGCTACCAGCGCCGGCAAGTCGCCTCGTGAGGGCTTCGACTTTTTCCCGCTGACCGTCGACGTTGAAGAGCGTTCGTATGCAGCTGGCAAGATCCCCGGCAGCTTCTTCCGTCGCGAAGGCCGCCCCTCGACCGAAGCAATTCTGGTCTGCCGCCTGATCGACCGGCCTCTGCGTCCGTCGTTCGTCGACGGCCTGCGCAACGAGGTCCAGATTGTTATCACCGTGCTGTCGATTGCTCCTGGTGAGTTCTACGACGCACTCGCAATCAACGCGGCCAGCGCCTCGACCCAGATCTCGGGCTTGCCCTTCTCGGGTCCCATCGCCGGTATCCGCATGGCCCTCATCGATGGCCAGTGGGTTGCCTTCCCCACTCACGCCCAGCTTGCTGACGCGGTCTTCGACCTCGTTGTGGCCGGCCGCGTGATCAAGAACGCCGACGGTTCGGAAGATGTTGCCATCATGATGGTTGAAGCCGAAGCAACCGAAGGTTCGTGGAACCTCATCCAGGGCGGCGCCATCAAGCCCAACGAGGACATCGTGGCACAGGGCCTCGAGGCCTCGAAGCCTTTCCTCACCGCACTCGTTCGCGCCCAGGAGCAGCTTGCTGCACAGGCCGCGAAGGAAATCCAGGCATACCCCGTGTTCAGCGACTACAGCGACGAACTGTTCGCCGCAGTCAACGAACTGGCCAGCGCCGAGCTCACCGGCATCTACCAGATCGCCGACAAGCAGGAGCGTCAGAACGCTGACGACGCGCTGAAGGCTCGCGTAAAGTCGGAAATCCAGGCAGCAGTCGAGGCCGGCAGCCTGCCCGCCGAAGCGCTCGCCCAGGTTGGTGCTGCATACAAGTCGGTCACGAAGAAGATCGTCCGCGGTCGTATCCTCACCGAGGGTGTTCGTATCGATGGCCGTAGCCTCACCGACATTCGTGCACTGGACGCCGAGGTCGAGGTCATTCCTCGCGTTCACGGTTCGGCAATCTTCCAGCGCGGCGAGACCCAGATTCTGGGCGTCACCACGCTGAACATGCTCAAGATGGAGCAGCAGATCGATGCGCTGACCCCCACCACGAGCAAGCGCTACATGCACCACTACAACTTCCCGCCCTATTCGACCGGTGAAACCGGCCGCGTGGGTTCGCCCAAGCGCCGCGAAATCGGCCACGGCTTCCTCGCTGAGCGTGCACTCGTTCCCGTGCTTCCCGCACGTGAAGAGTTCCCTTACGCAATCCGCCAGGTGTCGGAAGCTCTGGGCTCGAACGGTTCGACCTCGATGGGTTCGGTCTGTGCATCGACCCTGTCGTTGCTCAACGCCGGTGTGCCCCTGCGCGCTCCCGTTGCCGGTATCGCCATGGGTCTGGTCTCGGACCAGGTCAACGGTGAAACCCGTTACGCAACCCTGACCGACATCCTCGGTGCCGAAGACGCACTGGGCGACATGGACTTCAAGGTGGCCGGAACCAAGGACTTCATCACGGCTATCCAGCTGGACACGAAGCTCGACGGTATCCCCGCATCGGTTCTGATTGGTGCGTTGGCTCAGGCCCGCGATGCACGTCTGCAGATTCTCGATGTCATCAACGAGGCAATCGACGCACCTGACGAGATGGCGCCCACCGCGCCTCGCGTGATCTCGGTGCAGATCCCCGTTGACAAGATTGGCGAGTTGATCGGACCCAAGGGTAAGACCATCAACGCGATCCAGGACGAGACCGGCGCAGACATCTCGATCGAAGAGGACGGCACCGTGTACATCGGCGCCGTTGATGGACCGTCGGCAGAGGCAGCGCGCCAGCGCGTCAACGCCATCGCGAACCCCATCAACCCCGAGGTCGGCGACCAGTTCCTGGGCACCGTGGTCAAGCTGGCCGCGTTCGGCGCATTCGTGTCGTTGCTGCCCGGTAAGGACGGCCTGCTGCACATCTCCGAGTTCCGCAAGCTCTCGGGTGGCAAGCGCGTCGAGAACGCCGAAGACGTGCTCTCGGTGGGCCAGAAGGTTCTCGTGAAGATCGCGAAGATCGACGACCGCGGCAAGCTGTCGCTCGAGCCCGTCCTCGAAGAGGGCGCAGAGGGCTCCGAGGCTGCAGCCGCCGAATAATCGGCCGCGAACGCATCGCAACACACGGATGGGGTGGGCTTCGGCCCGCCCCATTCTGCATTTCACGCCGTTGCCTAACCTGCAGCGCAGAAGCGCGGCCGCACATCCGCGGTCCCCGCCTTTTGTGCATCGCACTTCCGCGCTCCACGCCTTTTGTGCATCGCACCTTCGCGTTCCTCGCTCAATTGTGTTCCCCGCCCTCTCGCGCTCCCCGCTCTGTCGCGTTCCTCGCTCTCTCGCGTTCCCCGCTCTCTCGCGAAAAATTACAACCCGTCGGGCTGAGGTTGCGTTTACAGGGGTTTGCCTTTCGTTGGTGTTAATTTTTGGCGCAGATTCAGCGGAAACGTCGGCGGGAGCCTCGTTCGTTGTAATTTTTTGGCGCAGATTCAGCGGAAACGTCGGCAGGAGCCTCGTTCGTTGTAATTTTTCGCGTGCTGATGAGGTGAAATCCCCAGCTCTGTCCGCGGGTAGGCTCGAACTCTTATGACGCTTATCGAACTGCCACTGACTCAGCCCGAATTGTCCTTTATGTCGGCGGGTGACTGCGAGGTTCGTCGCACCGTTCATCCCAGCGGCCTTCGTATTCTGACTGAGCGAGTCCCGGGTTCGCGGTCGGCGTCAATCGGATTCTGGATTGGCGCGGGTTCGCGCGACGAGCAGGCGGGCGAATTTGGCTCCACGCACTTCCTCGAACACCTGTTGTTCAAGGGAACGACGACGCGCAGCGCGTTTGATATCAGCGAGGCGTTCGACGCCGTTGGCGCGCATCACAACGCCCTCACTGCCAAGGAAAGCACCTGCTATTTGGCCAAGGTGCGATCCGTCGATTTGCCGATGGCGATCAGTGTTTTGGCCGATCAGGTCTCGAATTCGGTCCTGCGCAACGAAGATTTTGAGCTGGAACGCACCGTTATTCTCGAAGAGCTGGCGATGGCGCAGGACGACCCGGACGATGTGTGTGGCGAGCAGTTCTTCGCCGCGGTGTTCGGGGATTCCGCATTGGCCAGGCCTATCGGTGGGTCGTTCGCGGACATCGAAAATGCGGTTCGCGACACGGTCGCGACACACTTTGCTGCTCGATATTCGCCCCGCGATCTGGTGGTCACCATTGCCGGCGACGTGCAGCACGATGTCGCGGTCGACCTGGTTTGCGCGGCATTGACGGGATGGGATTTGACAGTGTCGGCCGATCCGCGCGAGCGGCGCCTCGATGTCGATGCCGTGATCACGGGGCGCGAAACGGTGGCCGTGACGAACCGCGAGCTCGAACAGGTTGCCGTGTTGATGGGCGTCCCGGGCTATCGCGCGGGCACCGAGCACCGCAGCGATGTCGGTGTGTTGGCATCGGTTCTGGGTGGTGGATCGTCGTCGAGGCTCTTCCAAGAGATTCGCGAAAAGCGCGGCCTGGCGTATTCGGTCGATGCGTTCCCGATCTACTATTCCGATTCGGGTGCGTTTGGTATGGGTGCCGGTTGTGCGCCCAAGGTTGTCGGTGAAGTCACGCGCTTGATGCGCGACGGACTGGCCGAAATCGCAGCGGATGGAATCACCGAGGTGGAACTCAACCGTGCGCGTGGCCAAATCCTGGGCGGCTCGACCCTGTCGCTGGAGTCCTCCGATTCGCGCATGAACCGTTTGGGGCGCGCCGAATTCATGGGCGTGTACCGCGATTTGGACGAGACGGAACGACTGTTGAACCTCGTCACCGTTGATTCGGTGCGCGAGGTCGCAGCCGACCTCGCCGGCAACAGCATCACCGTGTCGGCCGTGGGGGACGTGACCGCGAAGTCGTTCGCGCACTTGGCATAGATTGCAGGGAACCTGGTCGCGGAGACCGCACATCACGAAAAATTACAACCAAAGCCTTTCGTGACTGTCTTTCTTGCCTAGCCCCTCGAAAAATTACAACTAATGAGGCTGGCAGGCCCATTTCCAGCCTTTCACGTAATTTCGTTGTAATTTTTCGCTATCGCGAGCGGCTGGCCGCGATGTTGGTTGAAAATATGTGCGTTATCGGATGACGTGTATCGGCGACGCTCAGCGAATTTGTCCACACTTTCCGACCGCGCTGTGATTGCGCACAGGCTCGTGTCCCGACCACCTGCGCCACGCGCATAGCCTGCACCATGACCTCATGGACATTGCGCACATTGTCACGAAACTGGGTGGTGTTGCTCCAGTCCGCGCGGTTCTTGCCCAGGGCGTCAGCCGTGCACAGATCAGCACGGCGTTGCGGCGGGGCGAAATTCTCCGTGGTCGCAACGGCTGGCTGACATTGCCCACTGCGTCACCGCTGAAGCTGATGGCCCTGCGCAACCACGGTTTTCTGACATGTACATCATTTTTCGAGGATCGTGGGCTAATTCGCGCCGGTGATTCGCTCCACATCCGCGTGCACGGACCGATTCCCCCGATAGAGGCGGGAGTGGTGTGCCATCGCCGGCGCGATGCTCCCACTGTTCGAGGGGGCGCGGTGACGGTCATCGAGGCGCTGCGCGATGCGCTGGCTTGCCTAGAACTTGATCATGCTCAGGCGTTGGTTGACGCGGCTGCGCGTGCGAGCCTCGTATCGTCGTCTGGCTGGGATGAGCTTTCGCGGACGTGTGTGGCGCGTGGTCGTCGTGTGATTGCAGATCGGGATCCTCGGTCCGAGAGCGCCTTGGAGTCGATTGTGCGACACCGATTAAAACGTGCACGCATACCGTTCGAAATTCAGGTTGCGATTGGCGGATATCGAGCAGATTTTGTCGTTGCTGGTCGGTTTGTTCTCGAGACGCATGGAGCCGAATTTCACGCAAATCAAGAAGCCTGGGAGCGAGATAGACGACGGGCACTCGAGTTGAAGTCGTTGGGATGGGATGTTATTGAAGTGACGTACCGGCAGGTTATGCACGAGTGGCCGTGGGTGCTGGAACAGCTGCGCCGGCGGATGTCGACGCGTCGGCATCGGACCTTGACTGGTTAATAGGTCGCTGCCGGTCGCGGCCGATCGCGACAGCGTGCACAATTCCGCCAATGCGCCCGTCGCGCGGTGATTAGCGCGAAAAATTACAACCTATTTGCCGCGGTATTAGGTGTTCGCGCGAAAATTTACAACCTAGTGGCCGCGGGACTGGTTGTTGACGCGAAAAATTACAACCTTCGAGGTCCAACCTTTGTTTTCCCGCCTTTCGCGTTGGTTGGTTGTAATTTTTCGCGAGGCGCAGGGCGCGAGGCGCGAGGCGCAGGGCGCTAGGCGCAGGGCGCGGGGCGCAGGGCGCAGGGCGCTAGGCGCGCTGTTCCCGGGCGGGATGCCCAGATTTCGCACGAGACGGCGCGAATACAGATACCCCAGGGGGTATTATGGAACCGCAACGACCCGAGGAGCAGCCGAGTGACCACGAGTGCGACACCCACATCAGCACCTGCAATTGAATCCCGCAAGACCTTCGTCATCGTCGGTGGTGTAGCCGGCGGAATGTCTGCCGCGACACGTTTGCGCCGCCTCGACGAGACGGCACACATCATCGTGCTCGAGCGCGGGCACGATGTGTCTTTTGCCAACTGCGGCCTGCCGTACCACATCGGTGGGGTCATTCCCCATCGATCGGCGCTTGAACTGCAGACTCCGACATCGTTGGCCCGCCGTTTCCTATTGGACGTGCGTGTACGCACCGAGGCCGTGGCCATCGATCGAGCCGCCCGCACCATCACCGCCCGCGACCTCGAGACCGGTACGGAATCCACCATCCACTACGACGCACTGGTGCTCAGTCCCGGCGCATCGCCGGTTCGTCCCGCAATCCCTGGCGGCGACCGAGCCCTTGCGCTGCGCGATCTTTCGGACATGGACCGCATCATCGCCGCGCTGGACGGCGCGACGTCTGCCGTTGTTCTGGGCGCCGGTTTCATTGGGCTCGAGGTTGCGGAAAACCTCAGGCATCGAGGCCTCGACGTCACTGTTGTGCAGTCCGGCTCGCAAATCTTCACGCCGTTGGATCCCGAACTCGCGTTCCTGCTGCAGGCGCGAATTACCGCACACGGCGTTTCGGTCCGGCTGAACCGCACAGCGACGGCAATCACGGACACGCACGTCACGCTCAATGACGGAACCGAGATTCCCGCCGATATCGTGGTCGCCGCCATTGGGGTGCGCCCCGATTCGAGCCTGGCGGAGGGGCTCGAAACGTTGCCAAATGGCGCGATTCTGGTGGACGACCAGCTGCGCACTTCGGATCCCTACATCTGGGCGGTGGGCGATGCCGTGGCAAAGGCGAAAGACGGTGGCCCGGGCCTCGTTCCGCTTGCCGGCCTTGCGAATCGCCACGGGCGTCTTGCTGCCGATGCCATTGCTGGTCGTCGAATCGACGTGAAGAATGCTGTGGGTACGGCCGTCATCGGGCTTTTCGGGTTGACCGCCGCCGTCACGGGTGCCTCGGAAACGGTACTGCGTGCGCAGGGTAAGTCTCCGCGCGTGATTCACATTCATCCGTTCGATCACGCCACGTATTACCCCGGTGCGAAACAGATGACACTCAAGCTGATGGTTGACCCCGAAACGGATGCGATTCTTGGCGCCCAGGGTGTGGGCGAGGATGGTGTGGTCAAGCGCATCGACGTAATCGCCACTGCGATGGCCGGTGGACTCACGGCAACTGATTTGGCCGACCTCGAGTTGTCGTATGCGCCGCAGTTCGCCAGCGCAAAAGACCCCATCAACATGCTGGGCTATGTCAACGAGAATCGTGCAGATGGCGAACAGGCCGTCCAGTGGCACGAGGTCGCTGACCGCTTGGCCGAGGGCTGGATGCTCGTGGATGTTCGCACCGAGGACGAGTATGCAACACGCGCAATCGAGGGATCGACCCTGATCAACCTCGAGTCGCTGCGGTCGCACCTTGACGACCTTCGTGGTCAGCGCGTTATCGTGCACTGCCGCGTGGGTCAGCGCGGTCACACGGCCGCCGCAATCCTGCGCGCGAACGGCATAGAGGTTGCTAATCTCGATGGTGGATGCCTTACGTACCACCAGGGCATGGCCGCGCTAGCTGCGGCACGGGCATAAGGAGTCACCATGGAACCCACACAGGCTGATCAGATCGAGGCGCAGCGCAAGATCCTCAATCGCCTTCGCCGCGCGCAGGGCCAGTTGGCCAGCGTGATTACGGCTGTGGAAGAGGGGCGCGATTGTCGTGCCGTGGTGACGCAGCTCAGTGCCGTGACGGGTGCGTTGGACAAGGCCGGTTTCGCGATTCTTGCGACGGCCATGCGCGAATGCATGTCGAACGGCGAGTCGTCAGACGGCCTGAACGTCGACGAGATCGAAAAACTGTTCGTCTCGCTCGCCTGAACGGCACGCAGTTCACCGTTTCGGGCACGGTGCGGCTCACGACACCTGCGCTCACCGTTTACGCTGGAACCATGATTCGTGTTGCGGTGGTGGGTGCGGGCGGCCGGTTGGGTTCGCAAGTGTGTCGCGTTGTCGAGGCCGAGGACGATTTCGAATTGTTCGCTCGTCTGGGCTCAAAGGATTCACTCGAGGCGCTCGCCGGCGCCGATCTTGTCGTGGACGTCACGCGCCACGATGTATCACCCGCGGTCGTCGCATCCGCATTGGCGCACGGCGCCCGCGTTGTGGTGGGAACGAGCGGCTGGTCGGCAGAGCGGCTGGCGGAATTGCAGGATTCCCTGGACGAGGGCCAGACTGTTGTCGTTATCCCCAATTTTTCGCTGGGCTCCACAATTTCAACGGTCGTGGCTGGTTTAATTGCCCGCCACATTCCCGCGGTCGAAATCGTGGAAACGCACCACATCAACAAGGTTGATTCCCCGTCGGGTACAGCCATTCGTACGGCCGAAATCGTGTCCGAGGCGCGGGGCGATGTGTCGGGCCTCGACGGCATCCCTGCCGTCCCACAGGGCGCAGAGTCTCAACCAGCACGCGGGCACAACGTTGCGGGCGTGCCCGTGCATTCGTTGCGCCTTCCCGGGGTCCTTGCGCAGCAGGATGTCGTTTTTGCGGGTGCCGGCGAGACCGTGACACTGTCGCACGTCACGCTGTCACGTGATTCCTATGACGCGGGAATTTCCGCCACTTTGCGCTTTGCCGCCAGCCCTGCGCACACGGGACTTATCGTGGGCCTCGACCGAGTGTTAGGAATCAGCGCATGAGCGAGCCGTCACCGTTGCCATCGCGCACATCGTCCTGGTCTTCACTTCGCACCATCTCGGGTGTCGTAATCATGTCCATCTTGTTGGTGATTTACATCGGGATGGCGTTCTATCTGGCCGCGCTGTTGGTGACGGCGGCAGAACCCTTGACTTTGGCATTCGGTATTGCACTATTCGTCGCGCCTATCATTGGCGTGTGGTCGCTGGTGCGTGAAATCCGATTTGGCCGCGAGGCTGCGCGACTGTACGAAATTCTGAAAACGGAAGACGGCGAGGCGCCGCAGGTGCCGGTCGTAAACCGACGTGACAAGGCCGCCGTCGAAGCCGCGCTAGCAGCAGCCCCCGCGGGCGACGAGTGGCGCGATATTCTTCGACGTGCGCTGGTCGTTGATGTGGTCAGCACTCGCGCCGAGGCCCGTCGAGAGGTGCGCCGCGCCATTGCCGCCGAGCGCGCCTCGAACGCCTAACACCGCACCCGGCCGGGGTTAGGCCCGCGCTGGACCCGCTTTAGACCGCAGCGAGTGCGTCGTCGACGGTCGTGTGCTCGAACACGAAACCATCGCGAGTCAGTACGGTGGGCGATGCCTTTTGCGACCACAGCAGCAGTTCAACCCCGCCCTGACCAAAGCCCAACCGAACAACCCATTCGGGAATCACAAACAGGTGGGGTCGTCGCATGGATCGCGCCAAAGCACGAGTGATTGTTTCGCTGGTAGCCGGTGTAGGCGCCACCAAATTGACGGGACCCGCAACGGCGGAATCGATCAGGTGTTCGATGGCACGCACCTCGTCGGTCAACGAGATCCAGGGCCACCACTGTTTCCCCGAACCAACGCGCGCACCGGCTCCGAGGTTTGTGGCCAGTCGAAGCGGGGTCAGCGCCCCACCATTTCCCAAGACAATTCCCGTGCGCAGGAACACCGTGCGGACCCCTGCTGCAATTGCGCCCGCGGCGGCCTCTTCCCAGGCCACCACCACATCGGCCAGGAAGCCGGTCGATCGGCTGGATGCCTCGGTCAGTGCCTCGTCGCCCCTGTGTCCGTAGGCGCCGGTGCCGGAAGCATTGATGAAGACCTTCGGCGGCACATCGGCTGCGGCGATTGCAGTGGCCAGGGTGCGCGTGGTGTTTACTCGCGAGTCCATGATTTCCCGCTTCCAGGCAGCGGTCCACGGCATTTTCCCAATCGAGGCGCCCGCGAGGTTGATCACGGCATCCACACCGGACACTGCCGACGAATCAAGTTCACCGGCCGCGGGGTTCCATGCCACTTCGTTCGCGCCCACGGGGCGCCCTCGAACCAACCGAACGACGCGCCAACCGTGCGAGCGCAAGCGATCTGCCAGTGCCTGCGCGATGAATCCGGACGCACCCGCAATAACCGCGGTGCGTTCTGTGAGTGACTCCGACATGGAAAACTCCTCCCGTTATCACTAACGATAGGGGAGGAGTTCCGGTGGATGCCGCTGCAGGCTTACGCCTGTGGCGAACTAAATCTGCGGGTCGCTGACCTCGGCGGGTGTGCCGCCAAATCGGCGATCGAGTCCGAAGGTGATTCCGCGCTTCGCGAAGACCAGGTAGATCTCGCATCCCAGGCAATAGGCGAACACCGAGTTCAGGAATGCCGCGATGAATGCGGCACCGGCAGCGCCGACGAGCCCGAACGGTACGCCCGAGATGTGCAGCACGACACCGACCGCCGTCACTACGAAACCAACGCCCTGGGCAAAGGTGGGACCGGCAGCGCTTTCCAGAAATTCCGGTGCCGATAGGCGTGGGCGAACGATTTTCTTGAAGATTGCGCCGTAGGGGTGGCGGGTGATTCCGCCGATGAAGCCCCACAGGAACAGTGCCGACAGCACCGTCAGAAGCACGAAGGGGAATTCGGAAACTCGAGTTGCCAGATCGGCGGCAGGCGTGCCGGCCGTTTCAAGTCCCGCTCCGACTGTGATCAACAGCAGTGTGGCGGTGATTGCCGCACCGAAACGGGGGCCACGAGGGTCAATTCCGCTGGGGGAGTGTGCGTTCATTGTGTGTTCTCCTGTGTTGCAGTGGGTGTTCCGTCGACGGCGTCGAGGAAAACGCGGGCGGGCGCGACACCATTGATGCGGCCTCGGATTTCCCCGGTGTCCGAGACAATCAGGGTGGTCGGGGTAGATCGTATGTTCAGCTTCGACGCCAGGTCGATGTGATCGACGGCATCCACTTCGCGGTGGGTGATGTCGCTGCGATACAACGCAATCTTCTGCAGCTGAGGCTTGAGCGCCGCGCACGGTCCGCACATTTCGGTGGTGAACTGCAGAAGTGTCGTGGTTCCCGGCGTGAGGAATTCGGCGGGAATGACCGAGTGTGTCGCGGAAGCCCGGAGTTTTCCCTGACCGCTCTTCCAGATAAGCCCCAGCGCAGTCGCGACGGCGACAAGGGCACCGAGGACGAGGAATGTGGTCATGTCATAACGGTACGGGCATGCGCCTCGTCGTGTGTATTCGTTTCGCCGTGTTACGCATCCCCGCCGGCGACGTCCTGCACTCGTTGCGTGCCCCATGTCCCACACCTACCCCGGTTTTCACGCGAAAAATTACAACGGATGGGCGCGAGATGCGCCCAACGAAAGTTTCACCACGTTTGGTTGCAGTTTTTCGTGAGGGAAGTCGGGTTACGGGTGTTTGGTTGCAGTTTTTCGTGAGGGCAGTCAGGGCGCGGTTGTATTGGTTGCAGTTTTTCGTGAGGGAGGTTGGGCTGCAGGTGTTTGGTTGCAGTTTTTCCCGAATGCCGGGAAGGATTGGGGCTCCGCAGCCTCGACGTGAATAATGCGCCAGGCGAGCGCCACACGTGCGCCAGGTGAACGCCGGTCGCACGCGCCAGGAACTAGCCGCAACTGACTAGACTTGCGCATATGAGCGAACCGATTTTCCGCAGCGATGTCACCGTCGAGCTGGTCCGCGCGGCCGCTCAGGATTCCGATGTTCTTTTCGCCGCCCGCGTGTCCACTCAGGGCGAACAGTCGCTGGAAGGTGCCGACCACGAAGCGGGCGCCCGCGATAAGGGCCTCATCAACTACCTCATGCGTGACCGCCACGGCTCGCCCTTCGAGCACAACTCGATGACCTTCTATGTGCAGGCGCCGATCTTCGTGTTCCGCGAATTCATGCGTCACCGCATTGCGTCGTACAACGAAGAAAGCGGTCGCTACCGGGAGCTTCGTCCCGTGTTCTATGTGCCTAACGAGGACCGCAACCTCGTGCAGATCGGCAAGACCGGTCACTACGAATTCATCCCGGGCACGCCCGAGCAGTACGAGCTTGTTGACCGCGAGGTTCGCCAGTCGTGCACGCAGGCCTACGAGTCCTATCAGCGCATGCTCGAGGCGGGTGTTGCCCGCGAGGTGGCACGTACGGTACTGCCCGTCACCATTTATTCGTCGATGTACGTGACGATGAACGCTCGTGCACTCATGAACTTCCTCAGCCTGCGCACCATGCGCGAGGGCACTCACTTCCCCTCGTTCCCGCAGCGTGAAATCGAGATGGTGGCGGAAAAGATGGAGCAGTTCTGGGTCGACCTTATGCCCATGACCGCCGAGGCCTTCAACGCCAACGGCCGTGTTGCCCCGTAGTTGCTAGGCTAGAGACACTATGACGCATCACAACGGCAACCCTTTTGGCCAGGTTCTGGTCGCTCTCGTGACCCCGTTCCAGGCCGATGGTGAGGTCGATTGGCCCGCAGTCGAACAGCTGATGGACGACCTGATTACCAATGGCGCCGACGGCATTGTTGTCACCGGAACTACGGGTGAGACCTCGACTCTGACTGACCCCGAAAAGATTCGGTTGGTTGAGGTCGGCAAGCAGGTCGCCGCGGGCCGCGCCAAGATTATTACCGGCGGTGGCTCGAACGAGACCGCGCACGCCATTGAGCTCTACAAGAAGAGTGAAAAGGTGGGCGCCGACGGCGTCATGATCGTCACCCCCTATTACAACAAGCCCACTCAGGCGGGTGTGCTGACGCACTTCCGCATGATTGCCGATTCCACCGACCTGCCCGTCATCATGTATGACATTCCGGGTCGCGCGGGTATCGAAATCAAGTACGAGACCATCCTGCGCGCAGCCAAGCACCCCAACATCATTGCGATGAAGGATGCCAAGGGAGACCTCGCCGAGGCATCCCGCGTAATGAACCAGACTGATCTGCTGTATTTCTCTGGTGACGACGCAAACGTTTTGCCCCTGATGTCCATCGGTGGTTCTGGCCTTATTGGCGTCACCGCAAACATCGCCCCGACTCCGTACCGCATCATGGTCGATGCCGTGAACCGTGGAGACCTGCACGCGGCAACCGAACAGCACAAGCTGCTCGAGCCACTGGTGCGCGCCACCATGACGCACGTTCCTGGAACGGTCGCAACGAAGTACATCCTCCACGGCCTGGGTCGCATCGGTTCGCCGCGTGTCCGTTTGCCATTGGTGGGTCCCGAAGATCATGAAGCCGCCCTCATCGAGGATTCGGTTGCCCTGGTCCACGGTGTTGCCGGAGTCGATTTCGCTGAATTCCGTCCGGATCGCAACGCAGCCGCCGGTGGCGCGCTGCCGAAGATTGCCGGCACAACCCGATAGTTGACAGGAGGCCTCATGCCTCGTTTTATTAGTACGCCCGGCCGTTTGGAAGACGGCACCCTTCGCATCATCCCGCTCGGCGGTTTGGGCGAAATCGGCCGCAACATGACCGTCTATGAATTTGACGGCAAGTTGCTCATTGTGGACTGCGGGGTGTTGTTTCCCGAAGAAACGCAGCCCGGCGTTGACTTGATTTTGCCCGACTGGGAACCCATTCGCGAGCGCCTTGACGACATCGTGGGAATCGTGTTGACGCACGGCCACGAGGATCATATCGGTGCCGTTCCCTATCTACTGAAGCTGCGCGACGACATCCCGTTGATCGGTTCGCGTCTGACCCTCGCATTCGTGGGGGCAAAGACCAAGGAACACCGCATTCACCCCACCATGCGCGTGGTGGCCGACGGCGAGCGCCTGTCATTGGGGAACTTCGACCTCGAATTCATCGCGGTCAACCACTCGATTCCCGATGCCCTGGCCGTCGCCATTCGAACGCCCGCGGGCATGGTTTTGGCCACCGGCGACTTCAAGATGGACCAGTTGCCGCTGGATGGCCGCCTGACCGACCTGCGTGCCTTTGCCCGTCTGGGTGAAGAGGGCGTGGACGTCTTCATGACGGATTCGACCAACGCCGATGTCCCCGGTTTCACCACGCCCGAGGCCGAAATTGGGCCGGTCATCGAGCAGGTCATGCACCGTGCGACAGGTCGTGTCGTGGTCGCCAGCTTTGCAAGCCACGTTCATCGCGTGCAGCAGATTGTGGACGCCGCGGTGGCGAACGGCCGTTGTGTGGCCTTCGTGGGGCGTTCGATGGTGCGCAACATGGGAATCGCCTCGGAGCTGGACTATTTGACCGTTCCCGAAGGCACGATTGTGGACCTCAAGGTGGCGATGGAACTTCCCGCCGACCGTGTCGTGTTTATGTCGACTGGTTCGCAGGGCGAGCCCATGGCCGTTCTGGCGCGCATGGCCAACCAGGAACACCAGATTTCCATCGGCGAGGGCGACACCATCATTTTGGCGTCGTCGCTGATTCCCGGCAACGAAAACGCGGTGTTCCGTGTGATCAACGGCCTGATTTCTTTGGGTGCCAACGTCATTCACAAGGGCAACGCCAAGGTGCATGTCTCCGGGCACGCCGCGGCGGGCGAACTGTTGTACTGCTACAACATCGTGAAGCCCAAGAACGTCATTCCGATTCACGGCGAACCGCGCCACCTGCATGCCAACGCGGCCCTCGCTATCAAGACGGGCGTTCCCGCGCAGAACACCATCATTTGTGAAAATGGCACGGTTGTCGACATGCGCAAGGGCGACATGTGGTTGGCCGGTCAGCTGGACCTCGGGTTTGTCTATGTCGACGGTTCGAGCGTGGGCGAGATTACGGACGCCGATCTCAAGGACCGCCGCATTTTGGCCGAAGAGGGATTCATCTCGATCTTCGTGGCCCTGGATGCCAACACGGGTGCGGTCATTGTGGGTCCCGAGATCCAGGCGCGTGGTTTTGCCGAGGACGATGCCGTGTTCGACGAGGTCAAGCCCCAGATCATCCAGGCGTTGGTCGAGGCCTCGGCTGCAGGCACGCGCGATGTACACCAGTTCCAGCAGGTGGTTCGCCGTGTGGTGGGTCGTTGGGTGTCCACAAAGAAGCGCCGACGTCCCATGATCGTCCCGGTGGTTATCGAGGCCTAGCCTGTGTCGCACCGCCCCCGCGCGGGCGGTGACGGATACCCTGAAGCCATGGCACGTTCATCGCGCCCGCAGCCGGGTACCCCACGTTCATCGAATTCGACGCGCCCGCTTCCGCGCGCAACCGTGCGACCCGAAGGGCCTAACCCGCTCGTTGTGGTGTGGCTTGCGCTGGCGCATGCGACAGGTTCGGTGTTCCGTTTGTTCACCTCAGAGCCCGTTGCCAAGGACGATCGCCGCGACGGCTTGCCGTTCCTGTTGGTGCTGTTGGGCATCGCTGGCGCCATCACGAAGTGGTTCCTGCCGCTCACCGACTGGGCAAAGGCACTCGACACCTTTACGCTGGGGCTCCTCACCGGAAATATTGCCTTTGCGTTGCCCGTCGTGTTCATCGGCTTTGCGTTCTGGCTATTTCGCCACCCCACCCTCGAGGTCGATGCTCGTCGCATTGCGCTGGGCCTTAGCCTGCTCATCGTTTCCACCAGTGCGGTGGCGCACATCGTCTCTGGTCAGCCCCAGCCCTCGGATGCCGACATGGTCATCTCGCGTTCCGGCGGTGTAATCGGCTGGCTTGCCGCCGACATCTTGACGAACCTCGCCACGGCCTGGACCACCATTCCTCTGTACAGCGCGGTCGCGATAATGGCCGTTCTGATCATCACCAAGACTCCTCCTGCTCTGGTGATCACGCGTATTCGCGAAGCCTGGGCGTTCCTCTTCCCGCAGCGTGATGCCTCGGCTGCCCCCGTGTCGGCTTCCACCGGGCCGTTAGGCGGAATCTCGTCGCACAGCGATCTGGGTGCCGACCAGCGGGGCCCCTGGTGGAAGCGCCCGAAGAAGGATGTCGCGTTCGATACTGCCGTCGAGGCCGAACCCACCGCCACCGACATCCTGCAGGATATGTTCCGAGCCGAGGAAGCGGCGCGCGAATTTGCGGCAACGCAGGCCATCGCCCCCGCAGATGCCACGACGGCAACGGTTGCCCCGGTTGTTCCCGCCGCACCCGCCGCTGCTCCTGCTGTGGTGGATGACATCCCCACGACTCAGAACGCTCCTGCGCCGCGCACCGGGCGTCCCTACGTTCTTCCCAAGGACGCGGTTCTTGGAGCCGGGTCGCCGCCCAAGGCGTCGTCGCCTGTCAATGACAAGGTCATCGCCTCGATCACCAACGTGTTGGAACAATTCGGCGTCGATGCGAAGGTCACAGGCTTTACCCGTGGACCGTCCGTTACCCGCTACGAGGTCGAACTGGCGTCGGGTGTCAAGGTCGAGCGCGTGACTGCGCTGTCGCGCAATATCGAATACGCGGTGGCGTCGAACGAGGTCACATTCCTGACCCCGATTCCTGGCAAGTCCGCCATCGGTATCGAAATCCCCAACACCGATCGAGACATCGTGACTCTCGGTGACGTGCTGCGCTCGAACACGGCCAAGCAATCGACCCACCCCATGACCATCGGTATCGGAAAGGATGTCGAGGGCGGATTCGTTGTGGCGAACCTCGCCAAGATGCCCCACCTTCTGGTGGCTGGTGCAACCGGTGCGGGTAAGTCGTCGTTCGTGAACTCGATGATCACGTCGCTTCTCATGCGTTCAACGCCCGCCGAGGTGCGCATGGTGTTGATCGACCCGAAGCGCGTGGAACTGTCTGCGTACCAGGGCGTGCCGCACCTCATTACGCCCATCATCACGAACCCCAAAAAGGCCGCCGAGGCGCTGCAGTGGGTCGTGAAGGAAATGGATCTGCGATACGACGATCTGCATGCCTTCGGGTATCGCCACGTCGATGACTTCAACCGCGATGTCATTTCGGGCAAGCTCGTGCCGCCGCCGGGCAGCCAGCGCGTGTTGCGCCCCTACCCCTACCTGCTGATTGTTGTGGACGAGCTTGCCGACCTCATGATGGTGGCCCCGCGCGATGTCGAAGACTCCATCGTGCGCATCACGCAGTTGGCACGTGCCTCGGGTATTCACCTCGTCCTGGCGACTCAGCGTCCGTCGGTCGATGTCGTCACCGGTCTGATTAAGGCCAACGTGCCGTCGCGTCTGGCGTTTGCCGTGTCGTCGATGACCGACTCGAGGGTCATCCTCGACCAGCCCGGTGCCGAAAAGTTGATCGGCCAGGGTGATGGACTGTTCCTGCCCATGGGTGCCAGCAAGCCGGTCCGCGTGCAGGGTGCGTGGGTCACCGAGGAAGAAATTGGCCACGTCGTGCGCCACGTGCGCAACCAGGCCGATCCCGAATATCGCGAAGATGTTGCGGTGGTCGGTGAAAAGAAGGCCATCGACGCCGACATCGGCGACGACCTCGATGTGCTGTTGCAGGCCGTCGAATTGGTGGTGAGCACGCAGTTCGGCTCCACCTCGATGCTGCAGCGCAAGTTGCGCGTGGGCTTCGCCAAGGCCGGCCGCCTGATGGACCTCATGGAATCCCGCGACATCGTCGGGCCCAGCGAGGGCTCGAAGGCGCGCGAAGTATTGGTGGGAGCCGAGCAGCTACCGTCCGTTCTGGCGCGACTGCGCGGCGAGGACGTGCCCGACGAAGCGCCGGCCGTTCCTGTTGCCGTGGTGGCCGCAGAGGTCGCAGGTGATTCGATGCCCGAGCCCGCCACCGCGGAAACGACTGCCATTCTTGACGAACCGTACGACGCCGTGTCGGGTCCGACCGATACCGCCGCGTATTTCGAGGCCGATTCCACGGCCGAGGTTCCCGCACCACGATCGGCAACATCGCACGTGAATTTTGACCCCGGTTTTGCCGCTGTCGAACCGCCCACGGGTCCGTTCGAGGGCATTCCGGCACCGCAGTATTCGGCGGATGATCTGGGCGCCGACGAACGCTACAACGACCCCATCGGGCGAATCCCCGAGGGGCTTCCCGAGGTCGAGGGTGAGTCCGACGAGGACGCCTGGGGCTTGACGGGGCGCGACTAGACATGTCGAGGCGCGTGCTGCGTTCGGGGGAGGGTCCTGTTTCACCGTGGAATGTGGCAAACCAGGTCACGGTGGCGCGAATCCTGCTGGCTCCGCTGTTTGTGTGGTTGCTGTTCGCGGATGCGCACGGACCCCTGCGATGGGTGGCATTCGCGCTGTTCGTCGTGGGCACGGCGTCTGACGGTGTGGACGGATGGCTTGCGCGCAGCCGAAATCTGCGGTCCAGCCTCGGCGTGATTTTGGACCCGATTGCCGACAAGGTCTTGATTGGCGCCGCACTGGTGGCGTTGTCCGTGCTGAACGAGCTGCCCTGGTGGATTACGCTCGTGATCCTGGTGCGCGAAATCGGAATCACGGTGTTCCGTATGGCAATTCTGCATCGCGAGGTGCACGGCGCATCCTGGGCGGGCAAGCTCAAGACGGTGACCCAGTCGATCGCGGTGTCGCTTGCGTTGGCACCCTTCGCCGACCTGCTGGGGACTTGGATGTATGCGGTGAACACCGTTGTCATGGCGGCTGCGGTGGTACTGACGGTATGGAGCGGCGCGGAATACCTGTGGAAGGCCTGGCGCGCGCGATGACATCGTGGAGCGTTGACCGCGTCGCCGCGTTGAACGAACAACTTGTCGAGGCGGGCGAGCGCGTGGCCGTGGCCGAGTCGCTGACCGGCGGTCTAGTCGTGGCGGCCCTGGTGCAACCCGCGGGTGCCTCGCGAGTGGTGGTGGGAGCCGTCGTCGCCTACTCCACCGAGATCAAGGCCACCATTCTGGGCGTTCCGGAAGCGCTGTTGGCGGAACGCGGCGCGGTCGATGCCGAGGTGGCGTTACACATGGCACGCGGTGTACGCACGAAGATGGGTGCCACCATTGGTGTCGCCACGACGGGCGTAGCCGGCCCCGACCCGCAGGATGGGTGCGAGGTGGGCACGGTATTCGTCGCGGTGGTGACGGATCGCACCGAGATTGTCCGCGAGGCGCACTTCGAGGGATCGCGCGACGACATTCGTTCGAGCACCGTTGATTTGGCTCTGCAACTCTTAGGAAATTCTGGGCTGGGGGAATAAAAGTCAGGGCTCGACGCTTTTATGCTGAGATACACTGAACTTCCAGACCGAGAGGAGAACCCATGGTTCTGATTCGAGAGCAGTTGGGCGGCGTCTTCCGTGACGCACGCAAGCGCCAAGGTCTGACCCTGTCCGTCGTGTCGGAATCGGCGCGTGTGTCGCAGGGGTATATCTCGGAACTGGAGCGCGGTTTGAAAGAGCCCTCCAGCGAGGTCATCAATAATTTGGCTCGTGCCTACGGCATGACGCTGTCGGAAGTTCTGTTCGAGGTCGGTACTCGTGTGGCAGAACTCGAAGATGTTCGCGTGGTGCCTCGTGCGGCATCGGTGCAGCCCGAACTGGCGCGCATCGACCCCACTCTGCGTGCACCCGAGTCCATTCCCGCAGACTTCGATTTCGCGCGGGGAATGGTGGGTCTGGAAGACATGCCCGACCTGGATCTCGTTCTTCCCGAAGCTCCGGCAGACTTCTCGGTCGACTCGCTCGACCCCGCTGATTTCTCGCGCTAGCGTTCGTGAAACACAGCGAGTTCACGCGTGCAATCGAGCACGAGTTTGGCGTGGATTACGGGCGCGCTCTGGTGCGTGATCTGGTGCTGACCGAACTTGATCGCACGGGCGCACAGGCGCTGGCCGACGGTGTGCGGCCCCGTGATGTGTGGCAGGCGCTGTGTCGCGAAATGGACGTTCCCGACAGCCGCATTCACGGCGCAGGGCGTCCCGAACCCAAGAAATAGGGCGGTCGCGACACGCCGAGCGACCGTCATTCGAACAGATGTTCGAATGACGGTAGTCTGTCCACAACACCCCTGAACGACGAGTTATCCACGGGGTGGTGGCTCTCCGCCGTGAATGTCGGAGCTCGACCGTACCGTGGAACTCGTCCTCAGATGCCTTGTCGAAAGACACCGGGCCTGGCTTCATCGGCCTGGTGAGGAACGACAGCAGATAGGCAGCAACCCACTACCAAGGAGACACCGTGGCAAATCCCACAGCAGATCGCGATAAGGCACTTGAAACTGCCCTCGCGCAGATTGACCGTCAGTTTGGAAAGGGCGCCATCATGCGCCTCGGATCGGAAGAGCGTGCCAAGGTTGCCGTTATTCCCACCGGTTCCATCGCCCTCGATGTCGCCCTCGGCGTGGGAGGACTGCCCAAGGGTCGAATCGTCGAAATCTATGGCCCGGAATCCTCGGGTAAGACGACCCTGACGCTGCACGCGATCGCAAACGTTCAGGCCGCCGGCGGTATCGCCGCATTCATCGACGCCGAACACGCTCTGGACCCCGAATACGCACAGAAGCTGGGCGTCGACATCGACCAGCTGCTCGTCTCGCAGCCCGACACGGGTGAACAGGCGCTGGAAATCGCCGACATGCTCGTGCGTTCCGGCTCTATTGATCTCATCGTTATCGACTCGGTCGCGGCACTGGTGCCTCGTGCCGAAATCGAAGGCGAAATGGGCGACACCCACGTGGGTCTCCAGGCCCGACTCATGTCGCAGGCTCTGCGCAAGCTCACCGGTGGGCTGAACTCCACCGGAACCACCATGATTTTCATCAACCAGTTGCGTGAAAAGATCGGTGTGTTCTTCGGAAGCCCCGAAACCACCGCCGGTGGCAAGGCGCTGAAGTTCTACGCCTCGGTTCGTCTGGACATTCGCCGCATTGAAACGCTGAAGGAAGGCACCGACGCCGTCGGTAACCGCACCCGTGTGAAGGTCGTCAAGAACAAGATGGCCCCGCCCTTCAAGCAGGCAGAATTTGACATTCTCTTCGGCGTTGGTATCTCGCGTGAAGGCAGCCTTCTGGACTTCGGTGTCGACAAGGGCATCGTGCGCAAGTCCGGAGCCTGGTACACCTACGATGGCGACCAGTTGGGCCAGGGCAAGGAAAACTCGCGCCGGTACCTCATCGAACACCCCGAGGTTGCAAACGAGATCGAGACCAAGATCCTGACCGCACTAGGAATCATCGATGCTCCCGAGGCCATTGCTGCGCCTGCGGCAAAGGCAACCGGCACCGACGGCGCCGCTGTTGCACCGGCGGCAGCTGCAAAGCTGCCCGCGCTCAAGGTCGCGGCCGAGTAAACCATGTCAGGCATCACGAACTCAGGGGAGGGGCTGGCTCCCGTCACGTACCTCCCCTGGGTCACGGATGCCTCTGCCCGCACCGCGGCACTCGGTGAATCCGCCGACTCGGACGATTCCGATTCCGCCAGTGAACCGCCCAGCGCCGCGGACATCAAGGCCGAGAAAAAGGCCGCACGCCGTTCTGAAAACGTCGCGATGCACGCCTTGACACGCCGGTCAATGTCGGTGCGCGAGATGGACCGTTTGCTGCGATCCCGCGGCATGGACGACAACGCCGTTGCCGATGAAATTGCTCGGCTTGAATCCGTCGGTTTACTCGACGACAATGCGCTGGCGCTCGACATCATCGAGCGTTCCGTGGGGCGCAAGGGGTTGGGCCGTCAGGCGATCCGCTCGGAACTCTCAAAGCGCATGATTGATTCATCTGCAATCGATCTGGCACTTGAAACTCTCTATTCCGACGACGAATCCGAACGCATCATGGACATTGCGCGCGATCGCGCGGCTCGCTTGGGGTCGCTGGACCGCGATGTGGCCGAGCGCCGTTTATCCGCATTCCTGGCCCGTCGTGGTTTCCGCTCCAGCGATATCTCGCGGGCGGTGCGCGAGGTGCTCGCGGAACGGCGTCCCTCGGGTGGCGGCAGTTCCGTACGCTTCATCTAGCGCAGCCGCAATATGCCGCCCAAAACTCGGGTAAAATTAGGCAACATGTCGACGTCAGTTCTCTCCACTCCTCGCACTTACGAAGTGCGCACCTTGGGGTGCCAGATGAACGTCCACGATTCGGAACGGTTGTCCGGTTCGCTGGAAGCCGCCGGGTATGTTCCCGCGCTCGATGGTCAGCTGGCAGACGTCGTTGTTCTCAACACGTGCGCTGTCCGCGAGAACGCAGGAAACAAGCTCTATGGCACGCTCGGGCATCTCGCCAGCCAGAAGCGCGACCACGTCGGCATGCAGATTGCGGTCGGCGGTTGCTTGGCGCAGAAGGACAAGTCCGATATCGTGGCCAAGGCCCCGTGGGTTGACGTCGTGTTCGGTACACACAACATGGGGTCGCTGCCGACTCTGTTGGAACGCGCCCGCCACAATGGCGAAGCCCAGGTGGAAATCCTCGAATCGCTCGAAGTTTTTCCCTCCACTCTGCCCACCAAACGCGATTCCACCCATTCGGGCTGGGTGTCCATTTCGGTAGGCTGCAACAACACCTGCACGTTCTGCATCGTTCCCAGCCTTCGCGGTAAGGAAAAGGATCGTCGCCCCGGCGACGTGCTTGCCGAAGTACAGGCGCTGGTGGATGACGGCGTTATTGAGGTCACGCTGCTGGGTCAGAACGTGAACACCTACGGTGTTGAATTTGGCGATAAGTTAGCGTTTGGCAAACTGTTGCGCGCGGCCGGCCAGATTGAGGGCCTCGAGCGCATTCGTTTCACCAGCCCTCACCCCGCGGCCTTCACCGATGACGTGATCGACGCAATGGCGGAAACACCCTCGGTTATGCCCAGCCTGCACATGCCGTTGCAGTCGGGCTCCGACACCATTCTCAAGGCCATGCGTCGTTCGTATCGTTCCGAAAAGTTCCTGGGCATCATCGATCGTGTCCGCGAAAAAATGCCGCACGCCGCAATCACGACCGACATCATCGTGGGTTTCCCCGGCGAAACAGAAGAAGATTTCCAGGAAACTCTGCGCGTCGTCGAGGCATCGCGCTTTGCTACCGCATTTACCTTCCAGTATTCGATTCGCCCTGGAACTCCGGCGGCGGATATGGACGGACAAATCCCCAAGGCCGTTGTGCAGGAGCGATACGAGCGCCTGCTCGAACTGCAGAATCGTGTGGCGCTCGAAGAGAACCAGCGCCTCGTGGGAACGACAGCCAACGTGCTGGTTGCCGCAAGCGAGGGCCGCAAGGACGCGGCAACGCACCGTCTGTCCGGTCGTGCCGAAGACAATCGACTGATTCATTTCGATGTACCCGAAGGCTCTGATGTGCCACGCCCCGGTGATGTGGTGACGGTCACCATCACTCAAGCCGCACCCTTCCACCTGTTGGCCGACGCACAGCCGGGGACGCGCCTCGAGGTTCGGCGTACCCGCGCGGGCGATGCCTGGGACCGCGCACAAGCCGAATCGTGCGCCACCGATGCTGCGCCCGCGGCAGGCGCCGTGTCACTGGGGCTTCCCGGGGTTCGCACCGCACCCAACCTTCTGGGGTAGTCCGTGATTCTGGGAATTGTCGGGGCCACAGGAACGGGCAAATCCGATCTCGCGCTCGATGTAGCGGAACGCCTGATTGCCGAGGGCCGACCGGCCGAAATCATCAATGCCGATGCCTCGCAGCTGTACCGGGGGATGGATATCGGTACCGCCAAACTGACCGTGCCCGAACGCCGCGGAATTCCGCACCACCTCTTCGACACACTGGATGTCACAGACGAGGCGTCGGTGGCGGACTACCAACAGCAGGCACGAGCCGTTATCGAGGATCTCGAGGTCCGGGGAGTCGTCCCCATTCTTGTCGGCGGCAGTGGACTGTATGTCTCAGCGGTTCTCTATGATTTCCGATTCCCGGGCACAGACCCCGCAGTGCGCGAGGAACTCGAGGCGCGGTTGGAATCCGAGGGCATTCACATTCTGGCCCGCGAACTCGAGCGCCTCGATCCAGTCGCCTATGCGGCAATCGATTCACGCAACCACCGCCGTGTGGTGCGCGCCCTCGAGGTCATTGCCATCACCGGCGACACCTTCGGGGCGGGTCTCGCCGCGCAGGAACGCCCGTGGCGTGACTCCACGGTTGTGGGCTTGCGTGTGCCCCGCGAGGAACTGGTGACACGCCTCGATGCCCGTGCGCGCGCCATGTTCGACAATGGTCTGATAGACGAGGTTCGGCAGCTGATTCCGCAGGGAATAGAGCGCGGCGTCACGGCGTCGCGCGCGATTGGCTACGCACAAGCTTTGGGCGTGATTCACGGCAGCATGACCCGCGATGACGCCATCGACGAAACCGCCGCGCTTACCAGGCGTTTTGCCCGCCGGCAGGTGTCATGGTTTGGTCGCAATGCGGCAATCGCGTGGCGGGATACTCCGGCAGATGCGCACGAGATTGTCGCCCTTTACGACGAGGCACGTGCGCAACGCGCGTAGGCTAAACCCCATGACGCGCATGTTGGAATTCACCAAGGGTCACGGAACGGGAAACGATTTCGTGCTGTTCAGCGACCCCGACGGCGTCATCGATCTGTCGCCCAGCCAGTACGCGTTTCTTGCGGACCGCCACGTGGGTGTTGGCGGTGACGGTGTTATTCGCGCCGTGCGCACGGCGAACATTGCCGATGGCGTATCAATTCTGGAATCCGATCCCGATGCGGAATGGTTCATGGATTACCGCAACGCCGACGGCTCGACCTCGGAAATGTGCGGCAACGGTATTCGCGTCTTCGTGGCGTACCTCATTCATGCAGGTCACATCACGCTTGAGCGGGGCGAGCGCATTGCCATTGCCACGCGCGATGGCGTGAAAGATGTCCAATCAGCGGGCAACGGTAATTTCCGGGCGGACCTGGGGCGCTGGCGCTTGGGCGATGGAATTACGGCGCCGGCGAATTCCGACGTAGCCGCACGAGGCCTCGTGGGAGTCCGACCATCCTTGGGCATTAACACGGGTAACCCGCACGCCGTTGTTGCGCTCGAGACCCTTGCGGAACTCGACGCACTCGATTTGTCCGAGGCCCCCGAGCTGACTCCCGTTGCGCCGCTCGGTGCGAATGTCGAATTCGTGGTGCCCTTTGAGCCACTGGTCGACGATGGCATCGGCCGAATTCGCATGCGGGTGCACGAGCGCGGTGTGGGCGAAACGCTGTCCTGTGGCACGGGAGCCTGTGCTGCCGCGCTCGCAACTCGGCATTGGGCGGGTGTGGGCGCGCCTCATAACTGGAAGGTCGAGGTTCCCGGTGGAACTTTAGGCGTACACATGTTCCCGGCGGAAGATGGAGAGCACATTGCGCTCAGCGGCCCTGCCGAACTAGTGTTCAGCGGCGTGATTGCGGTCGGTTAACCCGCCCAGACACAGCGCAGTACGCGAAAGCCCTTATCGGTGGTGACGCGTTCCACATGGGCGGTGGGCCAGCGTTCGGCAATCCAACGCTGCAGCGAATCAGCACCCAACTGTTTGGCCACGACAAGCCATGCCTCGCCGCCAACTTCCAGTCGCGGAATCCAGGTTTCGAGAATCGCGTGTAGCTCGGCCTTACCCACACGAATGGGGGGATTCGACCAGATTGTGTGAAAACGGATGTCGGCGGGAACGTTGTCGGGGTGGGCAACGCGGATGTTCGTGACGCCCGCGCGCTCGGCGTTTCGCCCCGTAAGCGCCAGGGTGCGATCTGTCACATCGACGGCCCAGACCGTGGCGCCTGGTGCTTCCAGCGCCATCGACAGCGCAATGGCGCCCCAGCCGCAACCGATGTCCAGCAGGATTCCGGAATCTGGTAGCGCAGGAACAGTGTCCAGCAGTACCCGAGTTCCCGTGTCAACGTGTTCGGGGCTGAACATACCCGACGCAGTTTCCACGACAAGCTCACGACCGGCGAGCGATACGGTGATCTCGCGCGTGCGCCAGTCGCCGTCGCCTGGCGCGAAATAGTGATTCATTCCTAGCCGTTCAGAAGCTGCGCGATATCCACGCCCGACAGCAGACAGGTCGATACCAACGTGGCGGCAGCGGCCATCGATTCCTGAATCTGCTGGTCCGATGCATTCGCCAGATCGGCGTACATTGCCGCATCGATGTTTCGTGCGTTCTCGAACGCGGTCTTAAGCTCGGTAGATTCCACAGTGGCGATCGCTGAATCGTACGTGGCGATCAGCTGGGCCTGGCGCTCTTCGAACTGCGTAATCATCTCGGCGGTCACCTGCTGGGGATCCTCGGCCAATTCGGCGATAGCAGCGGATGTCGCCAAGTATGCGTTTTGCGCCACCGCATAGACCTCGCAGGCCTGCTTGTCGGCCTCGCTCGCCACGGGAACGACCGAACATCCCGTGAGGGCAAGAGTGGTGGCGGCGGCCAGTGCGGCACCGCGGATAACAGACACAATTCGCATGTCTCTAGGGTACTTTCTTCGAGCGGTACTCTGTGCATATGACCACTTCACGTCGAATTCTTGTCACGGGAGCCTCGAGCGGAATCGGCGAGGCCACGGCTCGGCTCCTGGCGTCACGCGGGTATCGCGTGGTCGGTATTGCCCGGCGCAGCGAACGCCTTGCTGCCATTGCGCTGGATACGGGCATCGAGGTTCACACCATCGACGTAACGAACGAAGATGACACCGACTGGATTGCCGAGCACCTTCGGGCCACCGGCGGAATTGATGCAGTCCTGAACATTGCCGGCGGTGCGACGGATGCCGCGAGCGTGTTGGACGCCGATCCGAACTCGTGGCGAACCATGTTCGAACTCAATGTCATCGGCGTGCAACGCATCATTGCGAAAACCGTTAATCTGCTGCGCGATTCCGCGCGTACACACGGTCATGCCGACATCCTGACCGTCACATCCACCGCAGGATTCACACCCTACGAAACCGGCGGCGGTTACAACGTGGCGAAATACGGGGCGCGTGCGCTGATGGGCGTGCTGCGACTCGAGCTCGCTGGCGAGCCCATCCGTGTAATTGACGTTGCTCCTGGCCAGGTAAAGACGGAAGAGTTCGCACTGCATCGTTTTGGCGGTGACACGGCAAAATACGACGCGCTCTATGACGGAGTGGAACAGCCGCTGACCGCGGACGATGTTGCCCACGTGATTGTCAGCACCCTCGAATTACCTGGTCACGTCAATATCGACCAGGTCGTTGTTCGCCCTGTTGCTCAGGCTGCGCAGCACAAACTGCACCGCGGTCCGCTCACGCCCAAGGACTAGTGGCGCAGGCGCGTAACTAGCCCAGCGCCGACAAGAGCGCGGTCATCGTCGCAATTTCCGCCGTCTGACCGGTCACGATCGCATCGGCGAGGGCACGCGCCTCGGCGTTCTGCGAATCAATGATCATGTCGGCCATCTGAATAGCGCCCTCGTGGTGCGCAATCATGCCTTCAAGGAACAGGCGGTCGCGCTCGACGCCCGTTGCGGCCTCGAGTTCAGCCATTTCCGACGCGGACAGCATGCCATCCATGCCCATGTCGTGGTCCATTTGGTGCGAGGTGTTGGCGTCGTCCAACCAGCCCTTCATCTGTTCGATTTCCGGAGCTTGTGCACCCTTGATCTGTTCGGCCAGAGCGCGAATATCGGGGTTCGTTGTGGTCTCCAGGATCAGGTCAGACATGACGATGGCCTGTTCGTGGTGGGGGATCATCATCTGGGCGAACATCAGGTCCATGGTGCCAATCGCCGAATCAGATTGGTGCATCATGCCACCGTCGTTCATGTGGTCACCATAGGGGTCGTTGCCCGTGCCGATGTTGATCGTGCATGCCGTCAGGGCGGCTGCCGCGGCGATAGCGGAACCGAGGGCAAGAGTGCGACGCAGCGTGATGTTCATAATTTCAGTGTGACACTAAATCCGCTGCGCGCGTGCCGTGACTGCTAAGAATCGTCCAAGAATTACGAGGCGTCGCCACGAGGACGGCGTGGCCGCAAAACATTGAGGAGCGCCACATTGTTCATGTCATTGATGACGGTCTGAAGTAAACCCAGCCGTAGGTGAATCGGAGCCGCGTCATTGCCGCTGTAGGTGAACCCCGCTTCCTCGCCCGTCTCGGGGTCGACGGTCGCGGCCACGACTACCCAGTTTGTGATCAGTTGATCCTCGCCGATTTCAGCACTCAGGTAGTCACGCAGGGCTTCTTCGAATTCGTTCTCGGTCATTCGCTTCCTCTCGTTCACTGTGCCACGGGCGGCGACAGAGACCAGAGGATACGGCAGACCCCTGACACGGAATGGGAATTTTTGCCGCCTCACCGCACCTAAGGCGGCAATGACGAACACATTTGAGAAGTACACTGTACACATGAGCGACGACGAACTGCACGACGAAACGACGGCGGTTGACCGCGTCCTCACGCGCGATTCTGATGCTGCCCAGCGTGGCGCGCGCGTCACGGTTTTTGGTCGCGCGGCACAAGCGATATCGGCACCCGAAGACGCGGCTCGCGCCTCGACGAGCGGCACGACAACGGGCGATTTTGATCTGGAGGCGCGATCCTCGTTGCGCCGAGTGGATGGCCTGCGCACCGAGCTGGAAGACGTCACCGAGGTGGAGTACCGCCAGTTGCGTCTGGAAAACGTTGTCCTGATTGGTGTGCACACCGCGGGTCAGGTGAAAGACGCCGAGAATTCCATGCACGAGCTTGCAGCGCTGTGTGAAACCGCAGGTGCGAACGTGCTCGATGGAATTCTGCAGAAGCGCCCCTATCCCGACCCCGCCACCTTCCTGGGTCGCGGCAAGACAGAAGAACTTGCCGCAATCGTCAAGGAACTGGGGGCCGACACGGTGGTGGCCGATGCAGAATTGGCGCCCAGCCAGCGTCGTGCGTTGGAGGACGCGGTGAAGGTGAAGGTCATTGATCGCACCGCTGTAATCCTCGATATCTTCAGCCAGCACGCGAAGTCGCGTGAAGGTAAGGCACAGGTAGAGCTGGCGCAGCTGGAGTACCTGCTGCCTCGACTTCGCGGTTGGGGTGAGTCGATGTCCCGCCAGGCTGGTGGCCAGGTGGGTGGCCAGGGTGCCGGTATGGGCTCGCGTGGCCCCGGTGAGACCAAGATCGAGCTGGATCG
The DNA here is from genome assembly GCA_003053925.1 of Microbacteriaceae bacterium MWH-Ta3. Classification (GTDB taxonomy): domain Bacteria; phylum Actinomycetota; class Actinomycetes; order Actinomycetales; family Microbacteriaceae; genus MWH-TA3. The sequence continues at coordinate 140,509 of QBKD01000001.1, read as the reverse complement.
CCGCCGAATTCGAACCAAGATGGCCAAGTTGCGCACTCAAATTAAGAGCTTTGCACCGTCACGAGCCACGAAGCGCGCGAATCGCGAACGATTCGGAATTCCATCAGTCGCAATTGCGGGGTACACCAACGCGGGCAAGTCCTCGTTGCTGAACCGCATCACCAAGGCGGGGGTTCTGGTCGAAAACGCGCTGTTCGCCACACTGGATCCCACAGTGCGCAAGACGGAAACTCCGGACGGTCGCCCGTACACACTTGCCGATACGGTTGGTTTTGTGCGCAACCTGCCCCACCAGTTGGTGGAAGCATTTCGGTCGACGTTCGAAGAAGTCACCATGAGCGACGTCGTCGTTCACGTGGTGGATGCCTCGCACCCCGATCCCGCTTCGCAGATTCAGACGGTGCGCGACGTGCTCGGTGAAGTCGATGCGCGGTCTATCCCTGAAATTGTTGTGTTCAACAAGTGCGACCTCATCAGCGAAGACCAGCGAATCCTGCTGCGCGGTCTAGAGCCTCACGCGCTGTTCGTATCGGCGTTTACGGGGGAAGGAATCGCCGAGCTCGACGACAAGATTGCGTCGATGATCCCGCAGCCGGACATCGAGATTACGGTTGTCATTCCCTATGACCACGGCCAGCTGGTAAGCCAATTGCACGAGCAGGCTCAGGTGCTGGACATGGATTATGTGGAATCGGGTACCCGGGTGCATGCGCGGGTCAAGCCGGAAATTGCTGCGAAGTTGGAACGCTACCTCGAGGTCTAGCGGCGTTCGCGCGAAGGGTGCCCTGCGGCGTTAGTCGATCGCGCGGATGACCGAAATAACCTTGCCCTGAATAACGGCATGTGTGCCGTCGATCGGGTCATAGGCCGAATTGCGCGGCAACAACCACGTCTGGCCGTCGGTGCGCTTGAATACCTTTACTGTTGCCTCGCCGTCGAGCAGCGCAACGACAATTTCGCCATTGTTGGCGGTGTTCTGCGCGCGCACCACAATCCAGTCGCCCTCGCAGATTGCGGCATCGATCATCGAATCGCCGTGAACCTCCAACATAAAGAGGTCGCTGCTTCCCTTGCCCGCAATCTGGCGCGGCAGGGCGAAGCGGTCCTCGACGTTTTCTTCCGCAGTAATGGGCACACCGGCGGCAATTCGACCGATTAAGGGAACAGACACGACATCCGATTCGCCGATGCGGGGGATATCCGCGACGTTGTCGTCGGGGATGTCGATGAGCACCTCGATGGCGCGGTTCTTGTTTTCGTCACGTCGAATGAATCCGCGCAGCTCTAGTTGGTTGAGCTGGTGACTGACCGAGCTAATTGCCGACAGTCCGACCTCGGCGCCGATCTCGCGCATCGACGGGGGATAGCCGCCCATCGCAGTGCTTTCCATGATGAATCGCAGAATCTGCTCTTGCTTGGCAGAGAGGCCGTCAAAGGGAGTGCTCATTGCGCTGCCTTTCATTACGTGTCGGAGGTCGGTGCTGAACTATTCGTATGAATGTTCGACAGATTATCAGTGCACACGGCCAAAATGAAACCTTTGTTCGAAGTGTCGCGGAAATTTCTTCGGAAAAACAACTTGACACAGACAAAGTTCGAATGTATGTTCGAAACGAAAGTTCGCACCGGGTCCTCCCGGCCGAGGGCTCGGAGCGAACATTCCCAACGATTGGAGACACCATGAGCGCAGTAGCAGTTGGATTTCCGCAGTTCCACGGTTTCACCCGTCAGGCTGCATCGCAGTCCACGGAACGTCTTCACCTGACCCGCCGTGGTCGCATCGTTGTCGGCATCGCGATCGCTCTACCGTTGTTGTTCGGCGCCTACCTGTTGGGTGCGGGTGCAACGCAGGCCGACGCCGAAGTAAACGTCACGACGGTGTCCTTCGATTACATCACCGTGGCCATGGGCGACACACTGTGGAGCATCGCGTCGGACATTGCTCCCACCGCAGACGCACAGCAGGTCATTGACGACATTGTCGTTCTGAACCAGCTTGAATCGTCGGTTGTGCAGCCCGGTCAGCGCCTGGCCATTCCCGTCAAGTACTCGAACTAGCGCTCGGGGCCATCGGGGTACGCCCTACGATTGACGGGTGAGCCTTGACGAACTGCCCGTACGCGACGACCTTCGCGGGAAGAAGCCGTATGGCGCCCCGCAAATTGATGTCAGCGTTCAGCTGAACGTTAACGAAAACACGCATCCCGTGCCCGTCGAGGTCGCCGATGACATCGCGCGATCCGTGCGCGATGCCCTGATGACCATCAACCGATATCCCGATCGCGAATTCACGGCCCTGCGTACCGCGCTCGCCACATATGTCAACGACGGCGACGCGCAGACGGGTTCACACGAACTCGCCTATGGTTCGGGTGCCACAATCGATAACCTGTGGGCTGCGAACGGGTCAAACGAGGTCCTGCAGCAGATTCTGCAGGCATTCGGCGGCCCAGGGCGAACCGTCTTAGGTTTCCCGCCCACCTATTCCATGTATCCCCTACTGGCCGAGGGCACCGGTACACGCTGGGTCACTGCATCGCGCGGCGCGAACTTCGTGATTACCCCCGACATCGCTGTCGCCGCGATTCGCGCGCACCAGCCCGACATTGTGTTTTTCTGCGCGCCGAATAATCCCACGGGAACGCCGCTTGACCTGGACGTCGTTCGCGCCGCATATGACGCATTCGACGGCATCGTGGTCGTGGACGAGGCGTATCACGAGTTCATGCCAGACAGCCAGCCTCGTGCGACGACGCTGTTGCAGGGCCGGCCACGTTTGTTGGTATCACGCACCATGTCCAAGGCCTTCGCCTTTGCCGGCGCACGCGTGGGCTACCTCATTGCCGACCCCGCTGCAGTCGATGCCCTACGGTTAGTGCGCCTGCCCTATCACCTGTCGGCCATCACGCAGGCGGCGGCAACCGCCGCATTGCGCCACACTCCCTCAATGCTCGCGATGGTAGACGATATTCGCGAACAGCGCGATCGTTTGGTTGCGGAACTGACCGCGCTGGGGTACGACGCCCATGAATCTCACGCCAACTTTGTTCTATTTGGCGGCGTGGATAACCCGCAGGCCACGTTCCGCGCGTTGCTGGAGCACGACATCATTATTCGTGATGTGGGTATCCCGCACAGCCTTCGCGTCACGGCGGGAACGCGCGATGAAACATCGGCGTTCCTCACCGCACTCGCCGAAATCGGGCGCTAAGCGCTCGGTTAGACTGTGTGCGTGAGCACAAACCAGCGAATTGCAACCATTAAGCGCGAGACGAGTGAATCGTCTGTTGAACTGACCATCAACCTCGATGGCACCGGCATTGCCGACATCGAGACCAATGTCCCGTTCTTCAACCACATGCTGACCGCATTCGCCAAGCACTCGTTGTGTGACCTCACCATCAAGGCTCACGGTGACACCCACATCGATGTCCACCACACGGTCGAGGACACCGGCATTGTGCTGGGTCAAGCTATTCGTCAGGCTCTGGGCGACAAGTCAGGGATTGGCCGTTACGGCGATGCCCATGTTCCGCTCGATGAGTCTCTCGCGCGTGCTGTTGTCGACGTCTCGGGTCGCCCCTTCCTGGTGCACTCGGGCGAGCCCGATGGTTTCTCGATGCACCTCATCGGCGGTCACTTCACCGGCTCGATGGTGCGTCACGTTTTCGAGGCCATCACCCTGAATGCGGGACTGACCGTGCACCTCACTGTTCTGGCGGGCCGCGATCCTCACCACATCGCCGAGGCTGAATTCAAGGCATTTGCCCGTGCATTCCGCAAGGCCGTGGAACGTGACGCGCGCGTGTCGGGCATCCCCTCTACCAAGGGAGCGCTCTAGGTGGCGGAGGCCGCGGCACCCACCGTTGCGGTCCTGGATTATGGTTCGGGCAACGTCCACTCAGCGGTAAAAGCGCTCGAGGCAGCAGGGGCCCAGGTCACGCTCACACGCGACCGACAGGCCGTGATGGACGCCGATGGGCTCCTTGTTCCCGGGGTTGGCGCATTCGCCGCCGTCATGGAGCAACTGCGCGATGTTCGCGGTGATGAACTCGTCGAACGCCGGTTGGCGGGAGGCCGCAAGGTCATGGGTATTTGTGTCGGCATGCAGGTGATGTTCGAGAACGGCCTCGAGCACGGAATCGACACCGAGGGTCTGGGCGAATGGCCTGGCGCGGTCACCCAGCTTGACGCCCCGGTGTTGCCGCACATGGGATGGAACACCGTTGAGGCCGCCGAGGGGTCGACGCTCTTTCGCGGAATCGAAGACGAGCGGTTCTACTTCGTCCACTCCTACGCGGCGAAGGACTGGACCCTCGATGTCTATGGCGCTTTCGCCCAACCCAAGGTGACCTACGCCACCCACGGTCAGCGTTTCATTGCGGCTGTCGAAAACGGCCCACTTACCGCGACTCAATTCCATCCCGAAAAATCCGGCGAGGCGGGGCTGAAGCTTCTCGCAAACTGGATCGAATCACTGTAAAACGAAAGCACTCATGTCGAAACTCATTCTTCTTCCCGCTGTCGACGTTGCCGATGGTCAGGCCGTGCGCCTGACGCAGGGTGCCGCCGGCACCGAAACCGCATACGGCGACCCGCTCGAGGCCGCACAGAACTTTGTAGATCAGGGCGCCGAGTGGCTGCACTTGGTAGACCTCGACGCCGCGTTTGGTCGCGGTGAAAACACGGCCGTGTTGCGTCGGGTAGTGGATGAATTGGCGGGGAAGCTGAACATCGAACTGTCGGGTGGTATTCGCGACGACGAGTCGCTGAATCGCGCATTGGACGCGGGTGCACGCCGGGTCAACCTGGGAACCGCAGCACTGGAAAACCCCGAATGGACCGCACGGGTCATCGAACAGCACGGTGATCGCGTTGCCGTTGGTCTTGATGTGCGGGGCACGGTTCTTGCCGCACGTGGCTGGACCGAAGAGGGTGGCGATCTGTACGAGGTGCTTGAACGCCTGAACGCCGCAGGATGCAGCCGCTACGTCGTGACCGACGTCACCAAGGACGGCATGATGAAGGGCCCGAACCTCGAACTCTTGCGCGATGTCTGTGCGCGCACGGACAAGCCGGTCATCGCATCGGGCGGCATCTCGTCGCTTGCGGACATTGCCGCGATTCGCGACCTCGTCGATATCGGTGTCGAAGGCGCAATCCTGGGCAAGGCTCTGTATGCCGGAGCCTTCACCCTGACCGAGGCGCTCGCCGTCGCGTCCGGCAAGTAGCTAACCCGTGTCGCACGAACATCATCACGGCGGCAACGGTGCCGAGCGTTTCGCGCGCGATCACGATCCGTCGGTGACGGACTCCGCGGGCAACTCCTGGGAAGGCCGGGCATTCCACGACAATCCGTTTGCCGGAGACGACGGCACGACGCCACCGGCAGTCGCCGCAGCGCTCGACGCGTTCCACGCCAACACGGGAACGCTGGCCGATGTTGTGGCCGCATTGCACGGCACGCGCCTTTTGATCCCGCTCGTCGCCCACGCGGGTGATGACTTCGACGTGAACGCGCCCATCATGGAGGACAAGGTTCAGGAACTGGCCGTCGTCACGGTGGCAGGTCCCGATGGCGAACCCATCATCCCCGCCTTTACATCGGCCGAGGCCATGAAAGCGTGGAACCCCGAGGCGCGCCCCATCCCCATGGATGCACAGCGCGTTGCGCTGGCTGCTGCCAGCGAGGGCGTGGACCGTATCGTGGTGAATGCCACAACCCCCCAGCAGATTGTGCTGCGCCGCCCCGGTGTGTGGGCGCTTGCTCAAGGCTACGAATGGGTACCCGGTTGGGAATCAACCGAACTCCTCGAGCACCTGACCAAGGCGATTGCCAAGGTCACGGGCGCCGTGCGTGTCACGCTCGCACCCGCTGACCCCGGGGCAACGGGTTCAGGTGCGGAACTGCGTATCGTGTTGTTTCTTGTGCCGGGGTTGGATCAGGCGGCTCTCACGCGCGTGGTCACACAGTTGAACGAGGTGCTGTCCACAAGTGGCACGCTGCAAATGGCCGCAGACTCGGTGGAGTTGACGCTGGCCGTCGCCGACTAACCCCGAAGCTACCCGCGAGCCGCGTAGCGTTCGGTCAGTTCGCGCCGCAACGGCTTGCCCATCGCGTTTCGAGGAATCTGGGCGATTCGCCAGTAAACGGTGGGTGCCGAATCGGCCAAGATGCCCCGTAAATGCTCGCCCATGCTTCGAATGTCGGCACCGGGTTCGCACACGAATGCCAGGCCCACGCGGTGCAGTCCGTTCGCATCGGTTGCCGCAAAGGTAGCCGCATCGGTCACAACGCCCAGGGACATGACAAGGTTGTCGACACGCGACGGGTCCACCTTGGTTCCCGCCGCGTTGATGATTTCACTTGTGCGGCCTGCTAGCCACAGGTGCCCATTGTCATCCACGCGACCGCGATCGCCGGGATAAAACCACCCGTGGCGGAACGCAACCGCCGTGGCGTCGGGGTTTCGGAAGTATTCGTTCGCCTGGAACGGGCGTCGGTAGCGAATCTGTCCCTCGACACCGATGGCAACGGGCGCGTGGGTGTCGTCGACAATTTCTACCTCGGCATCGTGCACAATCGTGCCCACATCGCTGGGATCGAGGTTGTCGCCCGACCGAATGGCAATCGTGCCGCCCTCGGTAGAACCGTAAAGATTCACGATGTGTGCGGAAGTCTGCTGTTGCAGTTTCTGCGCCAGTACCGTCGGCAGGGAACTTCCCGCTGTCTGAATTAATTCGAGGCTCGACAGCGCGGTCGGCGTCGTGGTCAACGCATCGCTTAACAGCGCCAACTGCGCGGGCGAGGCCTTGATCGACCGAATACCTTCGGACTCCAGCAAGTGGCGGTTGGCCTCGCCGTCGGCCGGAACGACATACGGTTGCTGATTCGCAAGCTGCGCGTAAAACGTTTGGAAGCCGCTGACGGTGTCAATACCCAGAAGCGACATGAACGGCGTCACGCTCATCCAATAGTCGGTCGCGGTGCGCGTGCGGAATTCGATGGAGTCGATCGAGAACGGTACAGCCTTGGGCGTGCCCGTTGTGCCGCTGGAAAATACCAAACGGCAGATGGCTGATCCACTGTCATAGTGGCGCTGTTCCAGCGCCACGGGTCGGCGCGCCACGGCCGCCAGCCATTCGGGCGTCACGACAATCGTGCGGTCTTCGGGGAAGTCAGCGCGAGGGCGGTCGGTGATGTGCCACGCAATACCCAGGGCTTGTGTATCCGTCACGGCGGGGGAGAGATGGCAACTGATTGCGGCCTCGTGGAAACACGCGGCAATCACGACCGCTTCGAGTTGCGGCGGCAGGCTGATTCCCACGACATCGCCCGGGTGCACGCCGGCATCGCGCAGTGCCCCGGCGACTTGTTTCGCGCTGTCAAAGAGTTCGCGGTAGCTGATGCGTGCATCACGCGACACGATGGCAGGCGCATCGGGCTGCGCTTTCACGGCCCGCGTGACCAGGTCGAAGGGTTGCGGGGTCGCGTTGGTGTTGCTCATCGTCGAAACGACAGTTAGATGACGGAACCGGTGAATTTTTCGCCCGGACCAGCACCCGGCGCATCGGGGAAGGTCGATGCCTCACGGAATGCCAACTGCACGGTGCGCAGTCCGTCACGCAAGATACGGGCGTGGTGATCGCCGATTTCGGGTGCAGCAGCAGTGACCAATCCCGCCAGTGCGGTGATCAAGGAACGCGCCTCGGCGAGGTCCGGCGCGGCGTCTTCGGCCAACCCGCACTTCACTGCTGAGGCACTCAGAAGGTGCAGTGCAACCTGGTTGATGATTTCGATGGCGGGAACATCGGCGATGTCGCGGATGTCGTCGTTGAGCTCTTCGGTCACGTCTCTACTGTAGTTGGGATGCATCTGCGCGGTTTTCCTGCTAGTCTTATCAAGGTTTCGAGGCAACTCGAACAAGGAAGTGGAGAAATCCCACCTTGGTGTTCGTAAGAAGTTCACCGGGTCGTTGTGCTCCGCCACTGTTGTGGCAGCGTGAAGGGCGCGAACACAGGCAACTGTGTACGGTTTTCTATGTTTCCTTGGGGCGTCGTCCGCCAGGTGGGTTTACCCACACAAACGAAGGAGACAGTTATCAGCGAACCCCGCATCAATGAGCGCATCCGCGTTCCCGAGGTCCGACTCGTCGGTCCCGCCGGTGAACAGGTTGGCGTCGTCAAGATTGAGGTTGCACAGCGCCTTGCGCGTGAAGCAGACCTCGACCTTGTAGAGGTTGCTCCGGAAGCCAAGCCGCCCGTGGTCAAGATCATGGACTTTGGCAAATTCAAGTACGAAGCCGCTCAGAAGGCAAAGGAAGCACGTCGCAATCAGGCTCACACGGTCCTCAAAGAGGTTCGTTTCCGCCTGAAGATCGATGTGCACGACTACGAAACGAAGCTCAAGCACGCCGTGACCTTCCTTAAGGGAGGCGACAAGGTAAAGGCAATGATCCAGTTCCGTGGTCGTGAGCAGTCCCGACCCGAAGCAGGCGTTCGCCTGTTGCAGAAGTTCGCCGAGGCTGTTGCTGAGTTTGGAACGGTCGAGCACGCTCCGACCGTCGATGGCCGCAACATGACCATGATCATCGCCCCGTTGAAGAACAAGGTCGATGCGAAGGCCGAGGCCGCCAAGGCCAAGACCACCGAGTCCAAGGGTGCACAGCCCGCGGAGTCGGCACGCATCGATGAGACCCCCGCAGTAGCGGAATAACGAAGAGAGAGAACAATGCCGAAGCAGAAGACCCACTCGGGTGCCAAGAAGCGCTTCAAGATCACCGGTACCGGCAAGCTCAAGAAGCAGGGCGCCGGTATGCGCCACAACCTCGAAAGCAAGTCCAGCGAGGTTACCCGTCGTCTGAACCGTGACCGTGTCCTCGCACCTGCGGACCAGAAGGTCATCAAGAAGCTCCTCGGCCTGTAGTCCGAGATTATTTAGTTAGGGATTTGAAATGGCAAGAGTAAAGAATGCCGTCAACTCGGCAAAGAAGCGTCGTACCACGCTCGAGCGCGCCGCAGGCTACCGCGGCCAGCGTTCGCGCCTCTACCGCAAGGCCAAGGAGCAGGTCGTACACTCGCTCGGCTACGCGTACCGTGACCGCCGTGCACGCAAGGGTGAATTCCGTCGCCTCTGGATCCAGCGCATCAACGCTGCTGCTCGTCTGAACGGCATGACCTACAACCGTCTGATCCAGGGCCTGGCTCTGGCCGGTATCGAGGTGGACCGTCGTATGCTCGCCGAGCTCGCAGTGAACGACGCAGCAACCTTCACCTCGTTGGTGAAGGCTGCCAAGGCAGCACTTCCCGCAGACACCTCGGCGCCCAAGGTTGCCTAGTCTGTAACGTTTTACCGTCAAATGCCCCGTGGATTTTCCGCGGGGCATTTGCTTTTCCCAGAAACGTCCAAGGCACGTCAAAGTTTTGTCAAAGTCCCCGCGAGCACCCGAATGCGCTGGGTAACGTCGCAACTGTATCGAGGGGATACATCACACGAAAGGGTGCACATCATGAACAGTTTCACGAAGGGACTGGCCATCGCGTCAGTCATCTCGCTGGGTTCCTGGGGGTTCGCGACCAGTGCTCAGGCCGCCACAACTGAACAGGTTCAGTCTTATCTCGTCGACGCGGTAGCCGCGCAATTAGGTTTGACCGACACCACGCTCGTCTCAGATTTGATTACCGAGGCACTCGCGAACAATCTGATTGCACCGGAACTGACGGGTGCGGTTTCCGACGTCGTGGATGGTGTCTCGACGGTGACTCCTGAAGAGTTGGCCGTCTTGCTCAATGCCAATCTCATCTCGCAGCTGGATGCACTTCAGGCTCAGGTTGATGCGCTGCAGCCCGGCACGACTGATCCCGGCACGACTGATCCCGGTACATCAGATCCCGGCACGACTGATCCCGGCACGACTGATCCCGGCACGACTGATCCCGGCACCGTCACCGTTGATGATGACGACGATGTTCTGGACGGCGAACACCATGGCCGCCACACCGGTGACGACGATGATGACAACGCTGACGACGATTCGGACGACTCTGACGACGACAGCGAGGGCGACCACCACGGCGATGACGGCGAGGCTGGACACCACGGTGACGACGATTCGGACGACGACGAAGACTAAATTCCCCCGCTTGGCCGCGATGATGGGGGTCAACGCGGCCAGGGCGGTTGCCTGACGGCACCGCCGCAGCGCCCTCGAGGAAACTCGGGGGCGCTGTTTTGTGCCCTAGCCTTGTCACATGATTACCAACACCAAGGCCACCATCGTTCGCGACGTGTCACGACTGGCGGTCAAGGCTCGCCGTTTCGATACCGGCTTGTTTGTGGTGGAGGGTCCGCAGGCGGTTCGTGAATTGCTCCAATGGGATCCCTCATCGGTGGTCGATATCTTCCACACCGCAACCCTCATGACGCGGTATCCCGACCTGTACGAGATGGCCGTCCGGTCGTCGGCAACGGTCGACGAGGTTTCCGAGGCAGTTCTCGTCGCGATGGCCGACACCGTGACACCACAGGGCATCATTGCCGTCGCGCAGTTGCGTGACGCGGGCTTGGCGGCACTGAAGGGCGCGCGTCTCGTGGCGATCTGTCACGAGGTCCGTGACCCCGGTAACGCGGGCACCATCATCCGCGCGGCGGATGCCGCTGGTGCTGACGCGGTGGTCCTCACGGGCGACTCCGTTGACCTGCACAACCCCAAGCTGGTGCGGTCGACCACCGGCTCTATGTTCCACCTGCCGATCATCGAACACCACAACCTTCAGGATGTGATCAATGCGGTTCGCGCCGAGGGCGGTGTAGTTCTCGCTGCAGCGCTGGGCGGGACAAGCCTGCTGGAGGAACGACAGAACCTGGCGCAACCCACCGCGTGGCTGTTCGGAAACGAGGCGCGCGGCCTGGATGCCGAGTCAGAATCGTACGCCGACCGCAGTGTGTCGGTGCCGCTCTACGGCAAGGCGGAATCATTGAATCTGGCCACCGCCGCCAGCGTGTGCCTGTACGAGTCCGCCTTCGCACAGCGCCAAGGCTAATTACGGCGTACTTTTCGGCGTGACTCCGCCGTTTAGCCCATTTCAGCCTGGTGCGCGACGGTAAGATTGGCGGGTGAGTACAGTAATTTCGCCCGAAGCGGTTGCCGCCGCCGTCGACAATGCCCTCGTGGCCATCGCCGCGGCCACCACCGTTGATGAACTGAAGCAGGCCCGCACCGCACACGTCGGCGAGGCCTCGCCGCTCGGTCAGCTGAACGCCGGGATGCGCCATGTCGCTCCCGAAATGAAGGCCGAAACTGGCAAGCTCATGGGCCAGGCTCGTGCTTCCGTGAACCAGGCCTATGCACAGCGCGAGGGTGAATTGGCCCAGGCCGAAGAGACCGCGCGCCTTATGGCCGAAGCCGTCGACGTCACGGCTGTGGCACAGCGCCGTACCGTCGGAGCGCGTCACCCCCTCAACCTGCTGATGGAAGAGATGTCGAACATCTTCGTGGGTATGGGTTGGGAAGTTGCCGAAGGGCCCGAACTCGAAAACGAGTGGTTCAACTTCGATGCCCTCAACTTCGACGAGGACCACCCCGCGCGTGCAATGCAGGACACCTTCTTCGTTGAGCCCGTCGATCGTCACCTCCTGATGCGCACGCACACGTCACCCGTACAAGTGCGGTCGCTGCTGTCGCGCGAACTTCCCGTGTACGTTGTGGCCCCGGGCCGCGTGTACCGCACGGACGAGCTCGATGCCACGCACACCCCGGTCTTTCACCAGATGGAGGGAATTGCCATCGATAAAGGTTTGACGATGGCGCACCTCAAGGGAACGCTCGAGCACCTTGCGCGGGCCATGTTCGGTGACGACGCCAAGATTCGCCTGCGCCCCAACTACTTCCCTTTCACGGAGCCGTCGGCCGAACTGGACATTTGGCACCCCACATTCCGTGGCGGCGCTCGCTGGATCGAATGGGGAGGGTGCGGCATGGTCAACCCCAACGTGTTGCGTGCCGCCGGTATTGATCCCGACGAATACCAGGGCTTTGCCTTTGGCATGGGCATCGAACGCACCTTGATGTTCCGCAACGATGTCGCGGACATGCACGACATGGTCGAGGGCGACATTCGTTTCTCGCAGCAGTTTGGAATGGTGGTCTAAATGCGTATTCCCGCACAGCAACTCGCGGAGTGGGTTGACCTTCCCGCCGACGTCGATGCACATCACTTGCACGAGGCACTCGTCTCTGTGGGTTTTGAAGAAGAAGATGTCCACCCCGCCGAAATCACCGGTCCCGTCGTTGTAGGGCAGGTTCTGGAATTCACACCGGAAGAACAGTCGAACGGCAAGACGATTCGCTGGTGTCAGATTCGCGTTGCTGAGTCGGGTGACGACGCCGTTCGTGGAATCGTCTGCGGCGCCTCGAACTTCTTTGTCGGTGACAAGGTTGTCGTGAGCCTGCCCGGTGCAGTTCTACCCGGGCCGTTCCCCATCGCTGCGCGCAAGACCTACGGTCATGTGTCCGACGGCATGATTGCCTCGGCCCGCGAACTGGGTCTGGGGGATGAGCACGACGGAATTCTTCGTTTGGAAACCTTGGGCCTTGATCCCGAGGTCGGAACCGATGCCATTGCGCTACTGGGTCTCGATGATTTCGCCGTTGAAATTAACGTCACACCCGACCGCGGCTACGCCATGTCAATCCGCGGTGTTGCACGCGAATACGCCCACGCAACCGGTAGAGCATTCCGTGATCCTGCCGCGGCAGTCACGGTCACACCGGGAACCGGGTTCTCGGTTACGTTGGCCGACGACGCTCCCATTCGCGGCGTTCAGGGGTGCTCGGGCTTTGTCACGCGTGTTGTTCGCGGGATTAACCCCGCAGCGACGACTCCCGCGTGGATGATTAAGCGTTTGGCGCTCATGGGCGTTCGCTCGATTTCGCTTCCCGTAGACATTTCGAATTACGTGATGATGGAACTGGGGCAGCCCACCCACTGTTATGACCTCGATGCGCTCTCGGGCGGCATCACCGTTCGCCGGGCTCGTGCGGGCGAGACACTCGTCACACTGGATGAGCAAACCCGCACGCTGTCGCCAGAAGATTTGCTGATTACCGACGAATCCGGACCCATCGGTCTGGCCGGCGTCATGGGTGGAGCGTCGACAGAAGTCAGCGAAACCACGACGAACATTTTGGTCGAGGCCGCAACCTTCGATCCCGTCACGATTGCTCGTTCGGCACGTCGTCACAAGCTGCCCTCCGAAGCTTCGAAGCGTTTCGCCCGTGGCGTAGACCCGCTGGTGTCGCAGGCCGCAGCGCAGCGCGTGGTGAACCTGCTTGTCGAGCTAGCGGGGGGCGTTGCCGACTCACTCGGCTCGACGCACATCGGATACGCCGCGCCCGCGCCGCTCGATCTGCCCGCGGGCTTTATTCGCAACCTCATTGGGGTCGACTACACGCCGGCAGAGATTGAATCGGTGCTCACCGACATTGGGGCCGCGGTTACGACGACGTCTTCGGGTTATGCCGTTGTGCCTCCGTCCTGGCGCCCCGACATCGTTGATGCTCCGTCGTTGGCTGAAGAGGTCGCACGAATCCACGGTTACGATCGCATTCCTTCGGCGCTTCCCGTTGCCCCTCCTGGGCGCGGAATCAGCGCGTCGCAGGCCGCTCGTCGCCGCGTTGCCCAGGTATTGGCGGCATCGGGTCTGACAGAAACGCTCGCGTACCCTTTTACCAACAGCGCAACAAACGCACTGTTCGGCTCGATCGAGGGCGAACCCGTCCCCGAAATGACGTTGGCCAACGCGCTCGACCCCGACAACGCTCAGCTGCGCGTGTCTGTTCTGCCCGGATTGCTGGACAACGCCAAGCGCAACGTCGCACGCGGTCTGACGAACCTCGCAATCTTCGAACTCGGCGCGGTGTTTACTCCGCAGGCACCCACAGGTTCCGCTTCGATTCCCAGTGGCACGACTGCACCGAGCGCTCAGGATCTTGCGGAACTCTACGCCAGCACGCCCGCTCAGCCGTGGCATGTTGCTGCTGCATTTGTCGGCTCCGTTGTTGCAAAGCAGCCGGGTCAGTCGGCAGTTGCGGCATCGATTGCCGATGCGCTGGATGCCGTTCGCGCCATTTCGGTGGCCACGGGTGTGGAGCTCGAGATTCGTCAAGGTCGCCACGCGGCGTTCCACCCCGGACGGTGCGCAGAAGTATTCGCCGCCGGCCAATCCGTTGGATTTGCAGGCGAAATTTTGCCTGCAGTAGCCACCGCACGCGATCTGCCGCGCGTAGTCGCCGCACTGGAACTCGATGTGTCGGCCATCATTGCCGCCATACCGGACCACGTCGAGGCGACACCGGTTCGTGTGTACCCAGCCGCAACCCAGGATCTCTCGCTGGTTGTCAACTGCGAGGTTGCGGCGGCAGACATTCGCGACGCCGTCGTGGCGGGTGCCGGTGATCTACTCGAATCCGCCGTACTCGTCGACGATTATCGCGGAACGGGACTTGACGACACAGAAAAGTCGTTGACCTTCGCGCTGCGTTTCCGAGCAGCCGATCGCACCTTGACCCAAGCGGAAGCGACCGAAGCCAAGCTTGCCGGTGTTGCGGCCGCCGCGGCTCAGTTTGATTGTCGGATTAGGGAGTAATCATGTCGTTGCGTGTTGCCGTCGCCGGTGCCAGCGGATACGCCGGTGGCGAGATCGTGCGGCTTCTGGCCTCACATCCCGAACTTGATGTGGTGACGGTAACCGCGCACAAAAACGCGGGGCACAGCCTCGGTGCAGTTCATCCGCACCTTGCTCCGCTGGGCTTGACGCTGCAGGCGACGACACCCGAAGTTCTGGCCGGACACGATGTCGTGTTCCTCGCGTTGCCGCACGGAGCGTCGGGTGCGCTGGGCGAGGCGCTCGCCGATTCCCGACTGGTTGTGGACTGTGGCGCTGACCGCCGACTGACCGATTCAACCGATTGGACCGATTACTACGGTGGCGACTTCTCGGAGCCCTGGGCCTACGGCCTGCCCGAACTTGTTCACGCCGACGGTTCGACACAGCGCGAACTCCTCGAGGGCGCTGCGCGCATCGCGGCACCGGGCTGTAACGCATCTGCTGTCACCCTTGCCTTTGCCCCCGGCATTCGTGCGGGAATTATTGACCCCACCGATCTGGTCTCGGTACTCGCCGTCGGCCCGTCGGGTGCGGGCAAGAGCCTGCGCGAAGACCTGTTGGCCTCGGAAATTCTGGGTTCCGCGTCGCCCTATGCCTTGGGCGGAACGCACCGCCATAACCCCGAGATTCGCCAAAACCTGCGGGTTGCGGGCGCACTGTCCGTTCGACTGTCGTTCACGCCAACCCTGGTCCCCATGTCGCGCGGCATTTTGGCAACTAACTCCGCGAGCCTGGTCGAGGGCGTGTCCGTCGCCGACGTGCGTGCTGTGTGGGCCGATGCCTATTCGTCTGAAACTTTTGTCCGCGTTCTGCCCGAGGGCCAGATGCCGCGCACCGCGGACACTCTGGGCGCAAATACCGCACTGCTTCAACTTGCCGTCGATGAACGCGCCGGGCGCGTGGTGATTGTGTCGGCCATCGACAACTTGGTCAAGGGCACCGCGGGTGCCGCCATTCAATCCGCCAACATTGCGCTCGGGCTTCCCGAAGCGATGGCTCTTCCCCTGTTAGGAGTCGCACCGTGACCGTCACTTATCCCGAAGGGTTCATGGCCGCCGGCGTGGTTGCTGGGCTCAAGTCATCGGGCAAGCGCGACATGGCGCTTGTCGTCAACCTCGGTCCGCTCGATGTTGCAGCGGCCGTATTTACGTCGAACCGTGCGCAGGCGAATCCCATCATCTGGTCGAGGGAAGTACTCAAGGACAATCAGGTCACAGCCGTCGTCCTTAATTCTGGAGGCGCCAACTGCTTCACCGGTGCGCAGGGTTTCCAGACAACGCATCGCACCGCTGAAGCCGTTGCCGATGCGCTGGAACTGTCCAGTGGTGATGTGGTTGTCTGTTCGACGGGGCTCATCGGCGAGCAGCTTCCCGTCGACACGCTCCTCTTGGGGGTCACTGCGCTCGTGGCAGAACTATCGGTTGATGGCGGCGCGAATGCGGCCGAAGCCATCATGACCACTGACTCGGTTCCCAAGACCGTGACGCGCGAGGGCTCGGGCTATCGCATCGGGGGCATGGCCAAGGGTGCGGGCATGCTCGCGCCGGGCCTCGCCACAATGCTTGTTGTTCTCACGACAGACGCCAATGTGTCCGCCGCAGACCTCGATTCCGCGCTACGGGCCGCCACGAGTCACTCGTTTGACCGTCTTGATTCGGACGGTTGCATGTCCACCAACGATCAGGTCACTCTGCTGGCGAGTGGCGCTAGCGGCGTCGTGCCCGACTTGGCGGAGTTCGCCGCGCTGTTGCGTGATGCCTGCCAAGACTTGGCTCGTCAGCTTCAGGCGGATGCCGAAGGTGCCTCGCACAACATCGAAATTGTCGTCACCGGTGCTGCATCAGAAACCGACGCCGTCGAGGTGGGGCGCTCCGTCGCACGCAATAACCTGTTCAAGGCAGCCATCTTCGGGAACGATGCCAACTGGGGTCGCGTCCTGGCGGCACTGGGCACGACTGCGGCACAATTCGACCCTTACAACGTTGATGTGTCGTTCAATGGTGTCCGGCTCTGCACGCAGGGCGGACCCGATCGCCCGCGAACCGATGTCGATCTGACGCCGCGTCACACGCTCGTCGAGATCAACCTCCACGCGGGCACACAGACCGCCACCATCCTGACCAACGACCTCACCCACGATTACGTCCACGAGAACAGCGCATACTCCAGCTAATGACGACACCTGAACGCACCCATGAATCCGCCAAGGCGAAGGCCGATGTCCTCATCGAGAGCCTTCCCTGGCTTCGCCGTTTCGCCGGCAAGATTGTCGTCGTGAAGTTTGGCGGTAATGCCATGATCTCGAACGAACTGCAACAGGCCTTTGCCGAAGACATGGTGTACCTGCGCTCTGTGGGCATCAAGCCGGTCGTCGTACACGGGGGAGGCCCGCAGATTTCCGCCATGCTGGAGCGGCTGGGCATCGAGAGCGAGTTCCGCGCGGGCTACCGCTACACCTCGCCCGAGGCCATGGATGTCGTGCGAATGGTTCTTTCGGGATCCATCAGCCGCGATTTGGTGCGCCACATTAACCGTCACGGTGCGTTAGCAACAGCCGTAAGTGGCGAGGACGCGGGATTGTTCCTTGGTAAGCGGCGTACCGCCGTCGAGAACGGTGTCACCGTCGATCTGGGATTGGTGGGCGATGTCATCGAGGTGGACCCCTCGTCTGTGCTTGCTGAAATCGAGGCGGGGCGCATTCCCGTGGTGTCCTCCACTGCGCCCGACATCGAGAACCTCGAGCAGAGCCTCAACGTCAATGCCGATTCGGCCGCTGCGGCGCTCGCTGTTGCCTTGGGCGCCGAGAAGCTGGTGATTCTGACCGACGTTGCGGGCCTCTATCGCAATTGGCCCGACAAAGATTCGCTGGTGTCCAGTATCACGTCCTCGGAATTGCGGTCACTGGTGCCCACTCTGGAAAGCGGCATGATTCCCAAGGCGCTGGCTTGTGTCGAGGCGGTAGAGGGCGGCGTCTCCAAGGCCGCCATGATCGATGGCCGCGAGCCGCACTCGGTCCTACTGGAAATTTTCACGCCCGAAGGTATCGGCACCGAGGTCGTTCCCTCCTAGGGACGCTCACGAACGAAAAGAGAGAACTATGGTTCGCCACTTCCTCCGCGATGACGACATCACACCCGCGGAACAAGCTCGCATCCTCGACCTTGCCGTCGCCATGAAGTCCGATCGATACGGTTATCGCTCGCTCGAAGGCCCGCAGACCGTCGCGGTGATTTTCGACAAGACCTCCACGCGTACGCGTGTGTCGTTCTCTGTGGGTATTACCGACCTCGGTGGTAACCCACTCATCATCCAGCCGGGTGATTCGCAGCTGGGCGATAAGGAATCGGTGGCGGATACCGCTCGCGTGCTCGAACGCATGGTCTCGGCGATTGTGTGGCGCACGTACAAGCAGTCGGCGCTGGACGAGATGGCCGATCGCACCACCATTCCGGTCATTAATTCCTTGACCGACGACTTCCACCCGTGCCAGCTGTTGGCCGACCTCTTAACGATTCGCGAACACCGCGGCGAATTGGCGGGCCAGACCGTTGCCTTCATCGGCGATGGAGCGTCGAACATGTCGCACTCATACCTGCTTGCGTGTGCCACTGCCGGCATGCACGTGCGCCTCGCGACGCCCGCCGTCTATCCTCCGGCCGCCGCCGTCGTTGCGCGAGCCAAAGAAATTGCAGCACAAACGGGCGGAAGCGTGACAATCGGGTCTGATCCCAACGCTGCCGCGACGGGTGCCGACGTCGTCGTCACCGACACCTGGATTTCCATGGGCAAGGAAGACGAGAAGGCCGAGCGCATTCGCAATTTCAGCGGATACCGTGTCAGCCCGGAACTGATGGCCGTGGCCTCGACTGATGCCCTGTTCCTGCACTGCTTGCCCGCATATCGCGGATACGAGGTCGACGCCGAGGTCATCGACGGACCCCAGAGTGTGATCTGGGACGAGGCCGAAAACCGCTTGCACGCACAGAAGGCGCTGATGCACTTCCTGTTGACGGAAGGAAAGTAACGTGACGCAGGATTCCGTGGGGGAGACCAACGAGGGCGCACTGTGGGGTGCTCGGTTCGCCAGCGGTCCCAGTCCCGAACTGGCGCGACTGTCGAAGTCGACGCACTTCGACTGGCGACTTGCACAGTACGACATCACCGGGTCAACGGCCCACGCGGCGGCGCTCAACGCGGCGGGTTTCCTCACCGATGATGAATACGAGGCCATGATTGCGGGCCTCGGACGCCTGTCGGACAAGATCGCCTCCGGTGCACTGGTTGCTCGAGACGAAGACGAAGACGTTCACGGAGCGTTGGAAAACGCGCTCATCGCCGAGGTCGGCCCCGAACTGGGCGGGCGCCTTCGCGCGGGTCGTAGCCGCAACGACCAGATTGCCACGTTGATCCGCATGTATCTGTTGGACCAAGCGGCGGGAATCGTTGCGTCGCTCAATCGCATGATTGCCGCGCTGGTGGCACAGGCCCAGGCTCATCCCACCGCAATCATGCCGGGACGTACCCACCTGCAGCACGCACAACCCGTTCTTCTTGCACACACGCTGTTGGCGCACGCGTGGCCATTGGTGCGTGACATCGAGCGCTTGTCCGATTGGCGCAAGCGCGCCACGGTCTCGCCCTACGGTGGCGGTGCGTTGGCAGGAAACACGCTGGGCCTCGACCCCGATTTGGTTGCACACAAGCTGGGATTCCGGCACGCAGCCGAGAATTCGCTCGATGCCACTAGTGCGCGCGATGTCGTAGCCGAGTTCGCCTACATTGGCGCCCAGATTGGTGTCGATGTCTCGCGCCTCGCCGAAGACCTAATCCTGTGGTCGACCCGCGAGTTTGGTTTTGTGCGCTTGCACGATTCCTATTCGACCGGCTCCAGCATCATGCCGCAGAAGAAAAACCCCGACATCGCCGAATTGGCGCGTGGAAAAGCGGGCCGTGTCATCGGAAACCTCACCGGATTACTGGCCACGCTCAAAGGATTGCCGCTGGCCTACAACCGCGACCTGCAGGAAGACAAAGAACCCGTGTTCGATACGGCGGACACCCTCGATGTTTTGTTGCCGGCGCTCGCGGGAATGGTCGAGACCCTGACATTCCACACCGACCGCATGGCCGAACTTGCGCCCGCCGGGTTCTCGTTGGCCACCGACGTCGCCGAATGGTTGGTCAAGAACAACGTCCCGTTCCGCGATGCCCATGAAATCAGTGGTGCGCTCGTGCGGTTCTGCGAGGAACGAGACCTGGAACTTCACGAACCTTCGGATGCCGAATACCTGTCCATCTCGGCACACCTCACGCCCGGTGTTCGTGCCGTACTCACCGCAGAAGGTTCGGTGGCTGCCCGTCTGGGACGCGGCGGTACTGCGCCCGAACGCGTTGCCGACCAATTCGAGGCGCTGGCCTCGGCTCTTCGTTCCGCTTCAACCGATTGGTAAACCCCGTGACTCTCTCTGCTGCACTGTCCCGTCAGTCCAACGATGCGTCGTTCCCCACGCTGTGGGACGAACTCCACTGGCGCGGGCTGATTCACGTCTCGACCAACGAAGACGAACTGCGCACTCTGCTGCAGGGCGACCCCATCACGTATTACTGCGGATTTGACCCGACGGCGCCAAGCCTGCACCTGGGAAACCTCGTGCAGTTGTTGCTGCTGCGCCGACTGCAGCTTGCGGGGCACAAGCCTCTTGGACTCGTGGGTGGATCGACCGGTCTGATTGGTGACCCCAAGCCCACCGCCGAGCGCACACTCAATGAACGCGAAACCGTTGCCGAATGGGTCGGGTACCTGGGAAACCAGATTTCCAAGTTCTTGGCGTTCGAGGGCGATAACTCTGCACGCCTGGTGAATAACCTGGACTGGACTGCGCCCATGTCGGCTATCGACTTCCTCCGCGAAATCGGCAAGCACTTCCGTGTCGGAACCATGCTGAAGAAGGATGCAGTCAGCGCGCGCCTCAATTCCGAGGCCGGCATTTCGTACACCGAGTTTTCATACCAGGTTCTGCAGGGCCTCGACTTCCTCGAGCTCTACCGCGAATACGGGTGCGTGCTGCAGACCGGTGGTTCCGACCAGTGGGGCAACCTCACCAGCGGTACCGATCTGATTCACAAGGTCGAAGGTGTGTCCGCACACGCCATTGGCACGCCGTTGATCACCAACAGCGACGGCACGAAGTTTGGCAAGAGTGAAGGCAATGCGGTGTGGCTAGATTCGAGTCTCACCTCGCCCTACGCGATGTACCAGTTCTGGCTGAACACGCTCGACGCCGATGTCATTGCGCGCCTCAAGGTCTTCACATTCTTGACTCGCGAGGAAATCGACGAGTATGCCGCGAAGGTGGAGACCGAGCCATTTAAGCGCGAGGCACAGCGCCGCCTGGCGTGGGATGTCACTGCTTTGGTTCATGGTGATGCCGCGGCCGATGCCGTTGTTGCCGCAAGTGCTGCATTGTTCGGCAACGGCGATCTATTCGCACTGGATGCCGAGACGGTTCGTGGTGCTACCCAGGAACTTCCCAGCGCTAGGGTTGCGGCCGGAGACCTTGTCGCGGGTGCACTTGTCGAAACCGGACTGTGCTCGTCATTGTCCGAGGCGCGTCGAGCAATTGCGCAGGGTGGCGTCGCGGTCAACAACATAGCGGTGTCTGATGAGGCCGCAACGTTGGATTCCGCAACGCTCGCGGGTGGTGTATCGGTACTGCGCCGTGGCAAGAAGACACTCGCCGCTCTCGTGTTTTCCGCCTAAACACTGGGGACTGGCCGAAGGGACAGAACACGACACGCCCGGGATGCATCACTTACTTGGGCAAGCCCCAGATCGCACGTAAAGTAATACAAGTCAGCCCAAAGGCGCAGAGAGCGGAAAGCCTCACAGCCTCAAGTGCGCGACACCGGCCCAGGTCACAGCTCATTGCAGCAGAAAGACCCGGAGGCCAACACGACATCTCACTGTTGAGGGGTCAGCGCAAAAAGATTTCACGTCGATTTGCAAGATCCCAAAACAGATGCTATGTTAGACAAGTTGCCCAGGCAGCAACACCGCAAGGTGAAGCGCCAGGAGCGATCGGTCCTTGAGAACTCAACAGTGTGCACTAAGTCAATGCCAATAAACCTCGTCATCTAGCGTGCTAGATGAGAGATTCCTTTGGATTAGACGAATTGTCAGTAGACAGTTCAGATAGTCAGATTAAACTCTGGGGCTCTCTAGCCCCGAACAAGTTTGCTGGGTTCGCCCGGCTAAACAACCTTAACGGAGAGTTTGATCCTGGCTCAGGACGAACGCTGGCGGCGTGCTTAACACATGCAAGTCGAACGATGAAAGCTGGAGCTTGCTCCGGCTGGATTAGTGGCGAACGGGTGAGTAACACGTGAGCAATCTGCCCTTCACTCTGGGATAACCTCGAGAAATCGATGCTAATACCGGATACGACGCGCTGGGGCATCCCATGCGCGTGGAAAGAATTTTGGTGAAGGATGAGCTCGCGGCCTATCAGCTAGTTGGTGAGGTAATGGCTCACCAAGGCGACGACGGGTAGCCGGCCTGAGAGGGTGACCGGCCACACTGGGACTGAGACACGGCCCAGACTCCTACGGGAGGCAGCAGTGGGGAATATTGCACAATGGGCGAAAGCCTGATGCAGCAACGCCGCGTGGGGGATGAAGGCCTTCGGGTTGTAAACCTCTTTTAGCAGGGAAGAAGCGAAAGTGACGGTACCTGCAGAAAAAGCACCGGCTAACTACGTGCCAGCAGCCGCGGTAATACGTAGGGTGCAAGCGTTGTCCGGAATTATTGGGCGTAAAGAGCTCGTAGGCGGTTTGTCGCGTCTGCTGTGAAATCTCGGGGCTCAACCCCGAGCCTGCAGTGGGTACGGGCAAACTAGAGTGTGGTAGGGGAGATCGGAATTCCTGGTGTAGCGGTGGAATGCGCAGATATCAGGAGGAACACCAATGGCGAAGGCAGATCTCTGGGCCATAACTGACGCTGAGGAGCGAAAGCGTGGGGAGCGAACAGGATTAGATACCCTGGTAGTCCACGCCGTAAACGGTGGGAACTAGTTGTAGGGGCCATTCCACGGCTTCTGTGACGAAGCTAACGCATTAAGTTCCCCGCCTGGGGAGTACGGTCGCAAGACTAAAACTCAAAGGAATTGACGGGGGCCCGCACAAGCGGCGGAGCATGCGGATTAATTCGATGCAACGCGAAGAACCTTACCAAGGCTTGACATATAGAGGAAACATGCAGAAATGTATGCCCCGCAAGGTCTCTATACAGGTGGTGCATGGTTGTCGTCAGCTCGTGTCGTGAGATGTTGGGTTAAGTCCCGCAACGAGCGCAACCCTCGTCCTATGTTGCCAGCACGTAATGGTGGGAACTCATGGGAGACTGCCGGGGTCAACTCGGAGGAAGGTGGGGATGACGTCAAATCATCATGCCCCTTATGTCTTGGGCTTCACGCATGCTACAATGGCCGGTACAAAGAGTCGCGATATCGCAAGGTGGAGCTAATCTCAAAAAGCCGGTCTCAGTTCGGATTGAGGTCTGCAACTCGACCTCATGAAGTTGGAGTCGCTAGTAATCGCAGATCAGCAACGCTGCGGTGAATACGTTCCCGGGCCTTGTACACACCGCCCGTCAAGTCATGAAAGTCGGTAACACCCGAAGCCGGTGGCCTAACCTTTTGGAGGGAGCCGTCGAAGGTGGGATCGGTGATTAGGACTAAGTCGTAACAAGGTAGCCGTACCGGAAGGTGCGGCTGGATCACCTCCTTTCTAAGGAGCATTTGGCACCCTCGGGTGTCCAGAGCCCACTCACACAAACGTTGTGAGGGGTCAGCTCATGGGTGGAACATTGACTTAGATTTGCTGCGCTAACGGAATCGTCAGTACGACCCTCGGGTCTGGAACGCGTGAACAGCAGCACAGTAAATATGCACACTGTTGGGTCCTGAGGGACCGACACCGGATTTCCGGGGGACGAACCTCGGACTCCTAGTTACCGGCCGGAAGGCACGGAACGAAGAGTACCGACCGTCATTTGAGAACTACACAGTGGACGCGAGCATCTTAGAGCGTGATTTATTTCACGCTCTTGATTTAGCGAGTATGGCTTATGCCATACTCCGACATAGATCATTGGTCAATCTCCGTAATTTATTACGGCGATCGATTCATACTCATGTAGTCAAGTTTCTAAGAGCAGACGGTGGATGCCTTGGCATCTGGAGCCGAAGAAGGACGTAGTAATCTGCGATAAGCCTCGGGGAGCTGATAAACGAGCTTTGATCCGAGGATTTCCGAATGGGGAAACCCCGCTGGGCATTTAGACCCAGTGACTCCCGCCTGAATATATAGGGCGGGTAGAGGGAACGTGGGGAAGTGAAACATCTCAGTACCCACAGGAAGAGAAAACAACATGTGATTCCGTAAGTAGTGGCGAGCGAACGCGGAAGAGGCCAAACCGATTATGTGTGATATCCGGCAGGAGTTGCATGATCGGGGTTGTGGGACTCACCAGTTGGTCTGCCGACCAACAAGGGTTACAACGCGATATAGACGAATGACCTTGAAAGGTCAGCCACAGAGGGTGCCAGCCCCGTAGTCGAAATGTCGCAATGGCCCGGAGAGTATCCCAAGTAGCACGGGGCCCGAGAAATCCCGTGTGAATCCGCCAGGACCACCTGGTAAGCCTAAATACTCCCAGATGACCGATAGCGGACAAGTACCGTGAGGGAATGGTGAAAAGTACCCCGAGAGGGGAGTGAAATAGTACCTGAAACCGTCTGCTTACAAACCGTCGGAGCACCCTTGTAGGTGTGACGGCGTGCCTTTTGAAGAATGAGCCTGCGAGTTAGCGATATGTGGCGAGGTTAACCCGTGAGGGGTAGCCGTAGCGAAAGCGAGTCTGAATAGGGCGATTCAGTCGCATGTCCTAGACCCGAAGCGAAGTGATCTATCCATGGCCAGGCTGAAGCGACGGTAAGACGTCGTGGAGGGCCGAACCCACTTGGGTTGAAAACCGAGGGGATGAGCTGTGGATAGGGGTGAAAGGCCAATCAAACTTCGTGATAGCTGGTTCTCTCCGAAATGCATTTAGGTGCAGCGTTGCGTGTTTCTTACCGGAGGTAGAGCTACTGGATAGCCGATGGGCCCTACAAGGTTACTGACGTTAGCCAAACTCCGAATGCCGGTAAGTGAGAGCGCAGCAGTGAGACGGTGGGGGATAAGCTTCATCGTCGAGAGGGAAACAACCCAGACTACCGACTAAGGTCCCTAAGCGTGTGCTAAGTGGGAAAGGATGTGGAGTTGCAGAGACAACCAGGAGGTTGGCTTAGAAGCAGCCACCCTTGAAAGAGTGCGTAATAGCTCACTGGTCAAGTGATTCCGCGCCGACAATGTAACGGGGCTCAAGTACACCACCGAAGTCGTAGAATTCGTATTTTAGGTAGGCCTTCGTGGTCCAGCCGTACGGATTGGTAGGAGAGCGTCGTGTGGCGAGTGAAGCGGCGGGGTAACCCAGCCGTGGACGCCACACGAGTGAGAATGCAGGCATGAGTAGCGAAAGACGGGTGAGAAACCCGTCCTCCGGAAGACCAAGGGTTCCAGGGCCAGGCTAATCCGCCCTGGGTAAGTCGGGACCTAAGGCGAGGCCGACAGGCGTAGTCGATGGACAACGGGTTGATATTCCCGTACCCGCGAAGAACCGCCCAAACTAATCCAATAATGCTAAGGATCCGAATCCTCTGTTGATCCCTTCGGGGTGATGTTGAGGGCTAGCATCTGACCCTATGTTGGTGCGGTTAGCGTATTAACAGGTGTGACGCAGGAAGGTAGCTGAGCCCGGCGATGGTAGACCGGGTGTAAGGACGTAGGGCGAATGATAGGCAAATCCGTCATTCACATAGCCTGAGATCCGATGCGTAGTCGTAAGACGAATTCAGTGATCCTATGCTGCCGAGAAAAGCATCGACGCGAGGTTCCAGCGGCCCGTACCCCAAACCGACACAGGTGGTCAGGTAGAGAATACTAAGGAGATCGAGAGAATCGTGGTTAAGGAACTCGGCAAAATGCCCCCGTAACTTCGGGAGAAGGGGGGCCGGATTTGTGAAGGGACTTGCTCCCGGAGCATTGAAGGCCGCAGAGACCAGTGGGAAGCGACTGTTTACTAAAAACACAGGTCCGTGCTAAGACGCAAGTCGATGTATACGGACTGACGCCTGCCCGGTGCTGGAAGGTTAAGAGGAGGGGTTAGCGTAAGCGAAGCTCTGAATTTAAGCCCCAGTAAACGGCGGTGGTAACTATAACCATCCTAAGGTAGCGAAATTCCTTGTCGGGTAAGTTCCGACCTGCACGAATGGCGTAACGACTTCCCAGCTGTCTCAACCGCGAACTCGGCGAAATTGCACTACGAGTAAAGATGCTCGTTACGCGCAGCAGGACGGAAAGACCCCGTGACCTTTACTATAGCTTGGTATTGGTGTTCGGTGTGGCTTGTGTAGGATAGGTGGGAGACTATGAAGCGGGCACGCCAGTGTTCGTGGAGTCATTGTTGAAATACCACTCTGGCCATTCTGGATATCTAACTTCGAACCGTAATCCGGTTCAGGGACAGTGCCTGGTGGGTAGTTTAACTGGGGCGGTTGCCTCCCAAAAAGTAACGGAGGCGCCCAAAGGTTCCCTCAACCTGGTTGGCAATCAGGTGTCGAGTGTAAGTGCACAAGGGAGCTTGACTGTGAGACTGACAGGTCGAGCAGGGAAGAAATTCGGGACTAGTGATCCGGCAGTGGCTTGTGGAAGCGCTGTCGCTCAACGGATAAAAGGTACCTCGGGGATAACAGGCTGATCTTGCCCAAGAGTCCATATCGACGGCATGGTTTGGCACCTCGATGTCGGCTCGTCGCATCCTGGGGCTGGAGTAGGTCCCAAGGGTTGGGCTGTTCGCCCATTAAAGCGGTACGCGAGCTGGGTTTAGAACGTCGTGAGACAGTTCGGTCCCTATCCGCTGCGCGCGTTGGAAGATTGAGAGGATCTGACCCTAGTACGAGAGGACCGGGTTGGACGAACCTCTGGTGTGTCAGTTGTCCTGCCAAGGGCACCGCTGATTAGCTACGTTCGGAATGGATAACCGCTGAAAGCATCTAAGCGGGAAGCCGGCCTCAAGATGAGTCTTCCATGCTCCTAGAGAGTGAGAGGTTCCCAGTAGACGACTGGGTTGATAGGCTGGATGTGTAAGCGAGGACTAAAGACTCGTGTAGCTGACCAGTACTAATAAACCGATGACTTGATTACTTTCTATGTATGCTTCGCGTCCACTTTGTGGTTCTTGATTGACGGTCAAGGATCACGCACTCAATTGAGTGCCGAAGACTGATAAATCAATAGTGTTTCGGCGGCCATAGCGGTGGGGAAACGCCCGGTTACATTCCGAACCCGGAAGCTAAGACCACCAGCGCCGATGGTACTGCAGGGGAGACCCTGTGGGAGAGTAGGACACCGCCGGACTTCTTTTACAAATGGCCACCCTTTCGAGGGTGGCCATTTGTGCTTATAGGAGGATTTTATGAACGACGAACGACCCCGCAACGAGGGTAACGGCCGCGACGATCGCGGAGACCGTCCGCGTCGCAACGATTCCGCATCCGGACGATCGGGCGATTCTCGCCCGCGTCGTGATGGCGATTCGCGTCCTCCATATCGTGGAAACGATGATCGACCTCGCCGCGAGGGTGATCGCCCGTTCCGCAGCAATGATTCGCGCCCCGCGCGTGATGGCGAGCGTCGCCCCTATGGCGACCGCCCTCAGCGGGACGGCCAACGACGTCCCTATTCGGGTGGCGGCGATTCTCGCCCAGCTCGTGATGGAGAGCGTCGGTCTTTTGGAGACCGCCCTCAGCGCGATGGAGAGCGTCGTCCGTTCAACGGTGGCGGTGAGCGTCGTCCCTTTGGTGATCGTCCGCAGCGCGATGGAGAGCGTCGTCCGTTCAACGGTGGCGGTGAGCGTCGTCCCTTTGGTGATCGTCCTCAGCGCGATGGCGAACGACGTCCCTATTCGGGTGGTGGTGACTCACGTCCCGCTCGCGATGGGGAGCGTCGTCCCTACGGTGACCGTCCGCAACGCGATGGTGAGCGTCGTCCGTTCAACGGTGGCGGTGAGCGTCGTCCGTTCAACGGTGGCGGTGAGCGTCGTCCGTTCATTGGCGGCGGTGAGCGTCGTCCCTTTGGTGAGCGTCCGCAGCGAGACGGCGAACGACGTCCCTATTCGGGTGGTGGCGATTCTCGCCCGACTCGCGACGGTGAACGTCGCCCTTATGGTGATCGTCCTCAGCGTGATGGTGAGCGTCGCCCTTATGGTGATCGTCCTCAGCGTGATGGTGAGCGTCGCCCTTATGGTGATCGTCCTCAGCGTGATGGTGAACGTCGCCCTTATGGTGATCGTCCTCAGCGTGATGGTGAACGTCGCCCGTACGGCGATCGTCCTCAACGCGATGGTGAACGCGCGTCGTTCAACGGTGGCGATTCACGTCCCGCTCGAGACGGTGAACGTCGTCCCTACGGCGACCGTCCGCAGCGCGACGCCGAGCGTCCCGCGTACGGCGATCGTGCCGAGCGCTCGACCGATGATTTCCGTCCGGCGCGCGATGATGAGCGCACCCGCAAGGAAGAGCGTCATGCCGAGCCAGCTCTTGACGAGCACATCACGGGTGACAACCTCGACAAGAGCGTCAAGCGCGACCTGTCGACTCTGAACGAAGACAACGCACTCATTGTGGCACGTCACCTCGAAGCCGCTGCGTATTACCTTGATGAAGACCCGGAGCGTGCGTTGCAGCATGCGCTTGCGGCAAAGCGTCGTGCGTCGCGTCTGGCTGTAGTTCGCGAGACCGTGGGTCTGCTGGCCTACGTGACAGAAGACTTCGCGACGGCACTGGCGGAACTTCGTACTTTCCAGCGCATCAGTGGGTCCGAAGCGCAGATTGCCATCATCATTGACTGCCTTCGTGCGCTTGATCGTTCGGAAGATGCCTTGAAGTTGGCGCGCGCCGTTGACCGTACGAGCCTGCCCGGCGAAGCTCAGATCGACCTCGCAATTGTGTTGTCGGGAATTCGGTTGGATCGCGGTGAAGCCGATCGCGCATTGGCTGAATTGCAGATCCCGCAGCTCGATCCCACCAAGGCAACGGTTGAGTGCGTCGGGTTGTTCGACGCGCACGCCGAGGTCCTCGAGGAACTGGGTCGTGACGAGGAAGCCGCAAAGTGGCGCCGATACGCTCGTCTGACCGAGGCGGCCTATGCGCCGGATGAAACTCTGGACGTCCACACCGAGCGACTTTTCACGGAAGAAGAGCTCGAGGGCGACGGTGTTGATCTGGACACCATCGACCCCGCCTACGAACCTCCGGTGAGCGACGAAGAAGAACTCGACGAGCTGCTGGATGATGTTTCCGACGAAGACGATCCCGAAGAGGACAACTCCGAAGATGAGGAAGCCGGCTTCGAAAATGAAGGCGGTGCACTCGACGACGCCATGGCAGATGCCGCGCCTGCTGAGGACGCACCGTTGACCGATTCCTTGACGGACGCAGTCGCAGACGACGAGGCACCGAAGGAATAACGCGAATGGCTACACCGCTGGACGGAACCGACGTCGTCTTTGCAGACCTTGATGGAGTGATCTACAAGGGTGCTGACGCCGTTCCGTTCGCGGTTGAGTCACTTGTAGACGCGAGCGCTCGCGCGCGCGTGGCGTACATCACCAACAATGCGTCGCGCACGCCGGAATCGGTGGCCGAACATTTGCGCGAACTGGGATTGCCAGCCCGTGCAGACGACGTTGTCAATTCACCGCAGGCCGCTGTCCGGTTACTCAAGACGCTGGTTCCCGCGGGCGCCACAATTCTCGTAATCGGTGGCGAGGGCCTGACCACGGAAGTTACCAATAACGGTTTTGTCGTCACAGATTCAGCCGAGGACTCTCCTGCTGCCGTTATCCAAGGCTTCGCGCCTCACCTGGGATGGGTTCATCTGGCCGAGGCGTCATTTGCCCTGCACACGGGAATCCCGTGGGTAGCGACGAACACCGACTGGACGATTCCCGTCGCGCGCGGCATTGCACCGGGTAACGGCACTCTCGTGTCCGCGGTTCATTTGGCGGTTGGCCGTTTGCCTGTCTTTGCGGGTAAGCCCGAAAAGGCAATTTTCGATTACGCCCGAGAGCGTTTCCACGCATCGGACCCCCTGGTCATCGGGGACCGTTTGGATACCGACATCCTGGGCGCGAATCGAGCGGGAATGCGGTCCGCTCTCGTATTGACAGGAATCGATCAGGCGAAGCAAGCCATAGCGGCCGACGAAACGATGCGTCCGACCTACATTCTGGAAGATCTGCGTCAGCTGGACGAGGAATACCCCGAGGTGCGCCTCGACGTTGACGGTGATGTCACAAGCGCAACCGTTGGTGACGCTGTTGTCCGTATGAAGGCACATGTGGTCCGAATTGCGCATCCCGGCACGAGTCGAATCAACCTGTTGCGTGCTGCGTGTGCTGTCGTCTATAACTCGGGGCTGCGTATCTACGGGCTCGACGTGGAACCCGCGATATATTCGTAACCATGGACGCCGTAATCGAACCCGAGTTCTCTGAATCGTTCAGTGACGAACTTGCGCGCATCGCGGAAGAACCACTCGCGCACCGCGCCGAGGGCTTCGCGCAGCTCGAACAAGAATTGCGCCGTCGACTTGATGACTCCACCCGCTGACGAGCGACTTGATGTCGCGCTGGTATCGCGCGGGCT
This sequence comes from Microbacteriaceae bacterium MWH-Ta3, assembly GCA_003053925.1. GTDB lineage: Bacteria > Actinomycetota > Actinomycetes > Actinomycetales > Microbacteriaceae > MWH-TA3. Next base: position 110,038 of record QBKD01000001.1, on the reverse strand, counting down.
TGTCGAGAGTCGAACGCGCGCAGCGAGGCTTATCGAGGCCGGACACGTCAGTGTTGATGGCGATGTGGTGACAAAGCACAGCACTCGCGTCACTGAAGAGGCCGTTATCGCCGTGCGCGACACCGAACGATGGGTGTCACGCGCTGCCGTCAAACTTGTTGCGGCAATCGAGGAATGGAAACTTAACTTTCGCGATGCCGTGGTGCTGGATGTTGGAGCATCCACTGGCGGTTTCACCGAAGTGGTGTTGAGCGAGGGCGCTCGCCATGTGGTGGCGCTCGACGTGGGTCACAACCAACTTCACGATCGCATCCGTCAGGACCCGCGTGTGACCGTGGTCGAGGGGGAAAACGCCCGATACCTCACGGCTCTTCGGTTGCGTGAGTGTGCGCCGGATGCACCGCCCATCACGTGGGTTGTCTCGGACGTGTCCTTCATTTCCTTGACTCTGTTGATTCCGGCATTGGTCGATACAGTCGGTAATGCGGTCAATTACGTCTTTCTTATCAAGCCGCAATTCGAGGTCGGACGCACCGGCGTTTCGGACGGAATTGCGCGATCGGCCATTCAGCGCCGTGATGCGGTGCGCCGGGTGGTCAATGCTGCTGCCGCGGCCGGACTCACCATTTCCGGTATTCAGTTATCCCCAGTCACCGGTGAACACGGAAATATTGAAGTGTTGTTGTGGTGCGGCGGTGGCCAGGCGCTCGATACGCAAGAATGGAACAACCGCATCGACGCACTGTGAGGAGGCCACAATGACACGACGACCATTTCTTGTAGTGGCGCACACGGGTCGGCCTGAATCATTAGCCGCCACGCGTCGGGTGTGTGAGCTGCTGACGAACGGCGGGGCCACGGTCGTGTGCTTGGATTCGCAGCGGGCTGAGTTCGACGAATTTTCGACAGAGGAAATGGCGACTCTGGGATCAGACGTTGCGGTGTCCGAAATTGAAATGGCAATTGTCCTGGGTGGCGACGGCACAATTTTGCGTACCGCCGAAATCATGCGGGGTGGGTCGGCGCCACTTCTGGGCGTCAACCTGGGTCACGTCGGGTTCCTTGCCGAGCTAGAGCCGGACAACCTCGAAGACACCGTTGCGCGATGCCTTGCCCGGGAATACACCGTGGAAGAGCGCATGACGATGGACGTCGACGTGTTTGTCGACGACACGGTGCGCTATTCCACCTGGGCCTTGAACGAAGCGAGCGTCGAGAAGGTCGCGCGTGAGCGCATGATCGAGGTTGTGATTTCTATTGACGGACGACCGCTCTCGACCTTTGGGTGCGACGGAGTCCTCATGGCAACGCCAACGGGCTCGACCGCCTATTCGTTCTCTGCGGGCGGCCCCGTCGTGTGGCCAAGCGTCGAGGCGCTTATTATGGTCCCGCTGTCGGCGCATGCACTCTTCGCGCGACCCTTTGTCGTGGGACCCAACTCGACTCTAGAGGTTGAGATCCTCACGCGAACGGGTGCCGAAGGCGTGTTGTGGTGCGACGGTCGTCGCACATTTGACTTGGTTCCGGGATCTCGGGTTGTGTCCCGTCGTTCGAACACGCCGGTTCGGTTGGCGCACGTACACTCGGGTCCGTTTACCGACCGTTTAGTAAAGAAGTTTGCGCTTCCCGTCACGGGGTGGCGAGGCGGTGGCACACACCGTGATTAGTGAAATCTCTATTCGCGACCTGGGCGTCATCGAATCAGCGCGCATGGCGCTGAGCCCAGGATTTACCGCGGTAACCGGAGAAACCGGCGCGGGCAAGACCATGGTGGTTACGGCACTCGGGCTTCTGTTGGGGGATAGGGCCGATTCATCGGTTGTGCGGCATGGAAGCGACAAAGCTGTCGTGGAGGGCCGCTGGTCGACGGCACTGGCGGACGTTGTTGCTCGTGTCGAAGAATTGGGCGGAGATGTCGACGACGGGGAACTGGTTGTCACACGGACGGTGAATTCCGAAGGTCGTTCTCGGGCTGCGCTGGGTGGTGTCGGCGCGCCGATCAGCGCACTCGCCAGTGTGGGGGAGCACCTGGTGGCCATTCACGGACAGAGCGACCAAATTCGACTGAAGTCGCCCGTTGCACAGCGCGCTGCACTCGATCGTTTCGCTTCTGGAATTTCCGATGTGCCGTTCGCGCGCTACTCCGAGTTATTCGCGTCCTGGGGCGATGCGCGTACACGGCGCGAGCAACTGGTGCGGTCCAGCGAGGCCCGCCGGGCCGAGGCCTCGGAATTGCGAGAGGCTGTACTCGAAATCGAGGGTGTTGCCCCCGTCGCGGGTGAAGATGTTCTGTTGCGTGAACGGGCCGAGCGTCTTGCGAATTCTGACGACCTTCGTCGCGCCGCTCACGAGGCTCACGAGGCGCTCGCCAGCGACGAGGCGGGACTTGATGCGGTTCAGCTGGTAGAAACGGCTCGCCGGGCCCTTGAGCGCGTTGTGGGCGTGGACCCTGCGCTCGAGACGCTGGTCACACAAATTTCGGAAGCGTCCCTGATGATTCGCGAGGCATCGCAGTCCGTCGCACACTATGCGAATGGGCTGGAATTTGATGACGGTGATGTGGACGGGCTGCACGAGCGCTCCGCGGCAATCTCCGCACTGGTTCGGAAATTCGGCCCCACCCTGGACGATGTGCTGGCGCTGCAGGCATCTGCGTCCGATCGCTTGTGGGAACTCGACCGCACCGACGACGAAATCGGCGAACTCGATGCGCGGATTGGTGACCTCGAGGTGGAACTCGATTCGGTCGCCACCATGATTACCGCACGCCGACAGGCGGCCGCCGAATTGCTCAGTCAGCGCGTGACCGATGAAATTCATGCCTTGGCCATGCCCACCGCTCAGTTTGTTGTCCGTGTGCAGACGGGTGACGAATTCACGTCGTTCGGCCGTGATTCGGTTGAATTCCTGCTGATGCCGCATCCGGGTGCCGATCCTCGTCCCGTGGCAAAGGGCGCGTCGGGTGGTGAACTTTCGCGCATCATGCTGGCGATCGAGGTTGTCATCGCCGGTACAGACAGCGTGCCTACCCTGGTGTTTGACGAGGTTGATGCGGGAGTGGGTGGTGCCAGCGCACTCGAGATCGGGCGACGATTGGCCAGGTTGTCTCAGTCTGCGCAGGTGATTGTGGTGACCCATTTGGCGCAAGTGGCAGCATTCGCTGATGCCCATCTCAACATTGTCAAAGACACGAGTGGCGACATCACCGAGTCAACAATCACAAACCTCGCGGGCGAGACACGCGTTTCCGAGGTCGCGCGCCTGCTTAGTGGCACGCCTGACAGCGATAATGCCCGGGCCCACGCGTCCGAATTGTTAGAGATGGCGCGCGATTTTCGGACATCTCTAGCGCCCTGACGTTGGCGAAAACCGCCAACTGCCGATAGTGTTAAACCCCGTGATGAACGATGAAGATTTCGGCCGGGAAAACCCTGTAACTAAGCATATTTTTGTGACGGGTGGTGTTGTATCGTCGCTCGGTAAGGGCTTGACGGCAGCCAGTCTGGGAAATCTTCTGACCGCACGTGGATTGCGTGTGGTCATGCAAAAGCTTGACCCGTATTTGAACGTTGATCCGGGCACGATGAATCCTTTCCAGCACGGCGAGGTCTTCGTGACCGACGACGGTGCGGAAACCGATTTGGACATTGGGCACTACGAGCGTTTCTTGGACATCAACCTGGGTCAGGCCGCGAACGTCACGACCGGCCAGATTTACTCGACCGTCATCCAGCGCGAACGTCGCGGCGAGTACCTCGGTGAAACGGTGCAGGTTATTCCCCACATCACCGACGAGATCAAGCGGCGCATGCGCCTCCAGGCCGAAGAGTCGCCTCGTCCCGACGTGATCATCACCGAAATCGGTGGCACCGTGGGTGACATCGAGAGTCAGCCGTTTATTGAATCTGCACGCCAGGTACGCCACGAACTCGGTCGTAAGAACGTGTTCTTTGTCCACGTCTCACTCGTGCCCTACATGGGTGCCTCGGGCGAGCAGAAGACTAAGCCCACTCAGCACTCGGTTGCCGCATTGCGCTCCATCGGTATCCAGCCTGACGCCCTTGTGCTGCGCTCGGACCGTCCCGTATTGGCAGGCAATCGCCGCAAGATTGCCTTGATGTGTGATGTCGATGAAGACGCGGTGGTCAATGCCACCGATGCTCCCAGCATTTATGACATTCCCGCCATGCTTCACTCGCAGGGTCTCGATGCCTACATCATCAAGCAGTTGGGCTTGGAGGCTGGCGAAGTGAACTGGGGCGAGTGGGCGCATCTTCTGGACGTCGTTCACAATCCCGCGCGCGAAGTCACCATCGCGCTGGTGGGAAAGTACATTGATTTGCCCGACGCGTATTTGTCAGTCACTGAAGCATTGCGCGCTGGTGGCTTCGCGAACGATGCCAAGGTCACCATCCGTTGGGTCGCATCGGACACCTGTGAGACCGAAGCCGGTGCCGCCGAGAACTTGGCGGACGTTGACGGAATCTGTGTTCCCGGTGGATTCGGTATTCGAGGCATCGAGGGCAAGCTCGGCGCACTGAAATTTGCGCGCGAGAACGGCATTCCGACACTCGGCTTGTGCTTGGGACTACAGTGCATGGTCATCGAGTACGCCCGTAACGTGGCGGGAATCGCGGGCGCGTCGTCGACCGAGTTCGACCCGGACACACAATTCCCCGTGATTGCAACGATGGCCGAACAGGTCGATATCGTATCGGGCGGCGACCTGGGCGGAACCATGCGTTTAGGCCTGTACGAGGCAGCGCTCGCAGACGGCTCGGTAGTAGCCGAGGTCTACGGTTCGCATTCCGCATTCGAACGCCACCGACACCGCTACGAGGTCAACAACAGCTACCGTCCCGCAATCAGCGATGCTGGCTTGTGGTTCTCGGGCACGAGCCCTGACGGTTCGCTCGTGGAGTTTGTGGAACTTCCCCGCGATGTTCACCCGTATTACGTGGCAACCCAGGCTCACCCCGAACTGCGGTCACGTCCCACGGACGCACACCCATTGTTCAAGGGCCTCGTGGCTGCGGCGATCGAACGCCACAATGCCGAAGTCTTGTTCGACGATTCGGAATCGAACTAGGCGTTCGTACGTCATGAGCGTTCGGGTTGAGGCGACATGAGTCTCGGTTGCCCCGATGCCGTGGATCGCTTCGTGCGGTTTGTCGCTCTCGAGCAGGGGCGCAGCACTCATACGGTCGCGGCCTATCGTCGCGATCTGCGCCGGTGGTGTGATTTCGTGGGCGAGCGAGCGTTGTCGGATATCGACACCGCGCACGTTTCGGAGTACCTTTCGGTGCTGCGCGCGGCAGGACTCGCGCAGTCCAGCGTGACTCGAGCATTTTCCGTCGTTCGTTCGTTCCACCGATTTCTTGTCGACGAGGGTCTGATATCGCGTGACCCGACCGGATCGGTTTTGACACCCAACACCGTGGCAAAGTTGCCCAAGGCGTTGAGCGTGGACGAAATCGCGCGAATGCTCGATTCGATTGACACCAGCACAGAGATTGGCCTGCGCGATTCCGCATTGCTGGAATTTCTGTATTCCACGGGCGCCCGCGTATCGGAAGCTGTCTCGTTGTCGCTGGACGATGTCCTGGACGAGGCCATACGCGATGCCGTGATTGTGACGGGAAAGGGTAATAAACAGCGCATCGTTCCTCTCGGAAGTTACGCACGACGCGCACTGGAGGCATATTTGGTACGAGGCCGGCCCGTTTTAGCCTCGCGTAAAGGAAGTGCTGCCGTGTTTTTGGGTGCGCGCGGAAACCCGCTGTCGCGCCAGATGATCTTTTTGATCATCCGGCAGGTCGCGGAACGTGCGGGCATTGCCGCCGTCGTATCGCCTCACACCATGCGGCATTCGTGCGCAACGCACCTTCTGCAGGGCGGCGCAGATATCCGCGTGGTTCAGGAAATTCTGGGCCATTCATCGGTCGCGACAACACAGATCTACACGCGAGTGACTCCCGATGCTCTCTCTGAGGCATATCGTGCAGCGCATCCTCGCGCCCAGATTTCGCGAAAATAAGACAGCGATAATTCCCGCGCGCTGGCCGATAGAATTGGCCCATGACCGATTTCCCCGAGCCCGCACCTCTTGCCAGTCACGGACCCGCCAAGGTCATTGCCATGTGCAACCAAAAGGGTGGCGTGGGAAAGACGACCACGACCATTTCGCTCGCGGGTGCACTCGCGGAATACGGCCGTAAGGTACTCGTTGTCGACTTTGACCCACAGGGTGGCCTGACGGCCGGACTCGGAATGATGTCCCACGAAGGCGACACCATTTACGAACTCCTCATCGGCACAGCGCGTGATATTCGCCAGGTCATCAAGCCGACCAAGGTCGAGGGTATTCACCTGATTCCCGCGAATATTGACCTTTCCGCTGCCGAAGTGCAGCTGATCAACGAGGTCGCTCGCGAAAATATTTTGGCGTCGGTCCTGAAGCCCATCCTCGATGAGTACGACGTCATCTTCATCGATTGCCAGCCATCTCTGGGCTTGCTGACCGTCAACGCGCTCACCGCGGCGCACGGCGTGTTGATTCCGCTGGCGTGTGAGTACTTTGCGCTTCGCGGTGTGGCGTTGCTGCTGGACACCATTGAAAAGGTGACGGCACGTACCAACCCCATTATTCAAATTGATGGCATCATCCCCACAATGTACGACCCTCGCACGTTGCATTCGAAGGAAGTTCTAGACACGTTGCACCACAACCTTGGCGACAAGGTCTTGAATTCGGTCATCCACCGCACGGTGAAGTTCCCCGATTCCACGATTGCGGGTGCCCCCATCACCACCTTTGCGCCCGACCATGCCGCCGCTCACGCGTACCGTGCCCTTGCGCGGGAACTGATTGCACGTGGAAAGATTGCCTGATCTCGAGGACGGTTTCCGGGTCAGTCTGACGAATTTCGACGGCCCGTTTGACCTGTTGCTTCGGCTGATTTCGAAGCACGAGCTGGATATCACCGATGTCTCGCTGAGCGCCGTCACCGATGAGTTCATTTCCTACTTGCGCGACCTCGACGGTATTGCCGAAATGGATGCCGCCAGCGAATTCCTGGTGGTGGCCGCAACGCTCCTCGACATGAAGATCGTGGGATTGTTGCCTCAGGGTGAATATGCCGATGCGGAAGACGTCGCCATTTTGGAGGCACGCGACTTGCTGTTCGCGCGTTTGCTGCAATATCGCGCATTCAAGGACATCTCTGTATGGTTCAACTCGCGTATCGAGGCCGAATCGCGCCGCCATCCGCGCAGTGTGCGGCTTGAAGAAAAATATCGAGAGCGCGTCCCCGAATTAGTCTGGAACACCTCGGTTGGTGATTTTGCCACGATCGCTCTGCTTGCGTTGACTCCTCGCGAAATTCCCATCGTGGGCCTCGACCACCTGCACGCTCCACTTGTCAGCGTGCGTGAGCAGGCGGCCATTGTCGTGAGCATGGTGCGCACGGGTGCCACCACATTCCGTCAGCTGATTGCGGGCGCAGACCAACGCGGCGTGGTCGTCGCACGCTTCCTCGCCATTCTTGAGTTGTACCGGCAGGCTGCCGTGTCCTTTGAGCAGCTGGAGCCACTGGGCGAACTCACCATTCAATGGACCGCCTCGAGCTGGTCCGACGAAAACCTCATCACACTAGGAGCAGATTATGGTGCGTGACCTTGCGCGTGCGGTCGAAGCGATCCTGATGGTGGCCGACGAGCCACAGGGCGTCGTGTCACTGGCGACTGTACTCGAGGTTCCCGTCGCCGATGTGCGCGACACCTTGGATGCTCTCGTGAAGGACTACAACGGCGAGGGCGACGGCCCGCAGCGCGGCTTTGAGCTGCGCGAGGTCGGTGGCGGCTGGCGAATCTATGTTCGCGAGGAATTCGATGATTTGGTGCGGGACATCGTGCATTCGCAAAACCCCTCGAAATTGTCGCAAGCCGCGCTCGAGACCCTCGCGGTCATCGCCTATAAGCAGCCCATCTCGCGCGGGCAGGTGTCCAGCATTCGTGCGGTAAACGTCGATTCCGTGATTCGCACGCTCGTGGGACGTGGCTTGATTACGGAAACCGGATCGGACACCGAAACCGGCGCGATTTTGTATGGCACGACCGACATGTTGCTGACGCACTTGGGCATCGAGTCTATTTCCGACCTGCCTTTGATCTCCCCGCTCCTCGATGATGGCTCCGAAGGCTTTGACGATGTCAGTTGAGCGCCTGCAGAAGGTGCTGGCCGCATCGGGTGTGGCATCGCGTCGCGCCAGCGAAATCTTGATTCAGCGCGGGCTCGTAACGGTCAATGGCGTGGTTGTCACCGAATTGGGTTCCCGCGTCGACCCCGAAGTTGATCGCATCACGGTGAATGGCGTTGCCGTTCAAACCGATGTCAGCAAGCGTTACGTCATGTTGAACAAGCCGACGGGTGTCGTCTCGTCGATGTTCGATGACAAGGGACGCCCCGACCTCCGAGAGTTTGCGGAACGCTACGACGAGCGCCTCTTCAACGTGGGTCGCCTCGATTACGAGACCTCGGGACTGCTCATTCTGACCAACGATGGCGAGGCCGCCCATGTCTTGGCGCACCCCTCGTTCGAGGTTTCGAAAACCTATCTTGCAACTGTCGAGGGTGACATTGCTCCCGGCACTCTGCGCACGATGCGGGACGGCATCGAACTGGACGACGGATTTATTCGTGCCGATTCCGTGCACGCCGTGGGAAATTCGTCGCGCGGACGCTCGATTATCGAAATCACGCTGCACTCGGGGCGCAATCGAATCGTTCGACGATTCTGTGAGGCCGTAGGCCATCCCGTCATCGCGTTGCACCGCAAGAGCTTCGGGCCTCTGCATATTGGCGGGCTCAAGGCGGGACAGAGTCGTGAACTTACTAATCTGGAGGTGCGCAGCATTATCGATTTAGCGCGCCGCAACGACGTACAGGAGGATCCCCGTGACTAAGGGACGTATCGCGGGCGAGGTGCGTATCGTCGGCGCGGGTCTGCTGGGTGCCTCGATTGGTCTGGTCTTGGCGCGTAACGGCGTGGACGTGTCACTTGTGGATGTGTCGCCCACCGCCGTGACCCTGGCGGTGGAATACGGCGCTGGACGACCGGCATCACCCACGGATAATCCGACGCTCATCATTGTCTGCGTGCCACCCGACGTGGCAGCCGACACGATTGCCCGAGAACTCGAGGCATTCCCGAACGCCGTCGTGACCGATGTCACCAGCGTGAAGGAAGCCATTAGTGAATCACTCATCGCTCGTGGTGCGGATATGGCCCGCTACGTGGGCTCGCACCCGATGGCCGGCCGTGAACGAGGCGGTGCGATTGCCGCCCGCGCGGATATCTTTACCGGGCGAGCCTGGATTCTGTGTGCGGATGAGTCAACGGACCCCGCGGCCATTCGACTGGTTGAAGACCTGGCGACGGACTGTGGCGCAACACCCGTGCACTTGGCGGCGGCCGAACACGATGCTGCGGTAGCGCTCGTGTCGCATGTGCCGCAGATTGTGTCGTCGGCAGTAGCCGCGAGCTTGATCGGCGCATCGGACGATGCGGTGGCGCTCGCCGGCGGGGGATTGCGCGATGTGACGCGAGTAGCATCCAGCGATCCTGCCCTGTGGGTGCAGATTCTCTCGGCTAATGCGGGCCCGGTTGCCGATGTTTTGCGTGGCATTCGTTCGAATCTTGACGGCGTAATCAGTGCTCTGGAATCGGGTGCCTCGGCGGGTGCAATTGCAACGCTCATGGCGCGAGGTAACTCGGGCGTCTCGCGAATTCCGGGCAAGCACGGTCGCAGTCATCGGTTTGCGCAGATTTTGGTCATCATCGATGACCGCCCCGGTCAGTTGGCGGCGCTGTTGACAGAAATCGGGTCGTTGGGTGTCAACATGGAAGACCTGAGGCTCGAGCATTCGCCCGGCGCACAGGTGGGCTTTGCGGAAATTTCGGTACTTCCCGAGGCAGAGGAACGATTAGTTGCCGATCTCGAGGCTCGGGGTTGGCGGATTGCGAGCGAGGAAGCATGAGCACACTCATTGTTGCGGTAGACGGACCCGCGGGTAGCGGTAAGTCGTCGGTATCGCGGGCAGTCGCCACGCGCTGCGGTTTTGGCTTCCTCGACACGGGTGCGGCATACCGGGCTCTCATTTGGTGGCTGCTCGAGACCAATGTGGACCCGGCCGATCAGGCACGCGTCGCCGCGCTGCTTCCCGAATTCCCCTACGCAATTTCGATTGAGCCGTCTCACGAGGCGGTCACGGTGGATGGCACCGACATCACAACAGCCATTCGTGAGTCGCGAATCAGCGACGCGGTGAGCGCCGTTGCTGTGAACCTCGAGGTTCGTGCGTTCATGAAGGACCTCACGAGGCGTTTGGCGGCGGAGTGCGAGAAGCCCGGCATCGTCATCGAAGGCCGTGACATCACGACAGTCGTTGCGCCCGATGCGCAGGCTCGTATTCTGCTGACGGCGCGTGAAGAGGTTAGACTGGCTAGGCGCGCTGGTGAAGTTGCTGGCGCTTCTCTTGCCGACACGCAGCGATCGCTTCGTGCGCGAGACACCAAGGATTCGAGTGTCGTGAACTTCCTCACGGCAGCACCGGGCGTTGTTCCCGTTGATTCGTCGGATTTGAATTTTGACCAGACGGTGGACGCCGTCTATGACATTGTGCGTGCGAAAGTGAGTCTGCCATGAGCGACAACGACGACTTCCCGGAAATGCCCGACCTGTATGACAAGCTCGAGGCGCTGAGCGACGAAGAAGCATCGGTTCGTGCCGAGTCGCTTCGCCAGGGTTTGGCGGATTACGACCTTGATGAGGATGACATCGCCATCATCGAGGCGCGACTGGGCGACTCGACCGAGGTTATCGAGCTTCCTGCTCTTCCCGTGCTGGCCATTGTGGGCCGACCCAACGTGGGTAAGTCCGCGCTGGTCAACCGCATTCTGGGACGCCGTGAAGCCGTCGTGGAAGACACCCCCGGCGTGACCCGTGACCGCGTGTCATACAAGGCCGAATGGAACGACCGCAAGTTCACGATCGTGGACACCGGCGGATGGGAACCCGATGCCCGTGGCATCGACGCGAGTGTTGCAGCGCAGGCGGAAATCGCGATCGAACTGGCCGACGCCGTGCTGTTCGTTGTCGACGCCGTCGTGGGTGCCACCGCGACCGACGAGCGCGTTGTCAAAATGCTGCGTTCGACCAACCGCCCCGTAATTCTCGTCGCAAACAAGGTCGATGACCCCCGCATGGAGGTCGAAGCCGCCGCACTGTGGTCGCTGGGTCTGGGCGAGCCGTACCCCGTTTCGGCCTTGCACGGTCGCGGCGTGTACGACCTGCTCGATGCCGCAATGAAGATCTTGCCGTCGGTCAGTGCCGTTGCTAAGACAGAAATCGGTGGTCCTCGTCGAGTTGCAATCCTCGGTCGCCCCAACGTGGGCAAGTCGTCGCTGCTGAACAAGGCCGCGGGCGAAGAACGCGTTGTCGTTAACGAGCTGGCGGGAACCACGCGCGACCCCATCGATGAACAAATCGAATTGGGTGGCAAGGTGTGGCGTTTCGTCGACACCGCTGGAATCCGTCGTCGCGTACACCTGCAGCAGGGTGCCGATTTCTATGCGTCGCTGCGCACCGCTGCCGCTCTGGAAAAGGCCGAGGTCGCCGTTGTCGTCCTCGATGTCACCGAGCCAGTTAGCGAGCAGGACATTCGCATTATTGACATGGTGCTGGAATCGGGCCGTTCGCTCGTTCTTGCCTTCAATAAGTGGGACCTGCTGGATGACGATCGTCGACGTTACCTCGAGCGCGAAATCGAGCAGGACCTCGCGCACGTTGCGTGGGCGCCTCGTGTCAATATCTCGGCACGCACCGGACGCCACCTGGAAAAGCTCGTTCCCGCTCTCGAGCTGGCCTTGGAATCGTGGGACACCCGCATTCCCACGGGCAAGTTCAACGCCTTCATTTCCGAATTGGCGATGGCGCACCCTCACCCCGTTCGTGGCGGCAAGCAGCCTCGCGTTCTCTTCGGTACGCAGGCATCCACGCGCCCGCCGACATTCGTGTTGTTCACCACGGGATTCCTCGACCCTCAGTATCGTCGCTTCATCACGCGCCGTTTGCGCGAGGTTTGGGGCTTCGAGGGTTCGCCCATTCAGGTGAACATGCGTGTGCGCGAGCGCCGCGGGCCCAAGAAATAATTCAGCGGGCGCAACGGTCGTAGGCTACAGATATGGGACACCTTCCGCCGCCGCATCTTCGAGACCCCGGCGATGCCTGGGTGTACGGGCCTAACGGCGAAAAGGTGTGGGGCACGTTTGGTGCCGCGGGCGTGCTGGTGTGGGAGCCCACATCCGATTCCGTGCTGCTGCAACTGCGGGCGCTGTGGAGCCATCATGGCGGAACGTGGGGTATCCCCGGTGGGGCAATTCGCATGGGGGAGAGCCCCGTGGAAGGCGCCTATCGTGAAGCGCACGAAGAGGCGGGCGTGCCGTATGGTGGCGTGATTGCCGCGGGCGAATTTGTTATTGATCTGGGGTTCTGGAAATACACGACGGTGATTGTGCGCGCCGTCGAGCCATTTGATCCGCAGGACAACGACGGTGAAAGCATCGAGCTTCGCTGGGTACCCGTCGATGATGTCGCTGCCATGGATCTGCATCCTCGTTTCGGTGCGTCGTGGCCGGACCTTCTGCAGCTCGTTCGTGCGGTTCGCGACGATTTTCATCGCCAAACTTGATAAACGCCATCGATTTCGCATAGATTCGAACTAACCACTTCGGTTTTTCTTACAAGGATGTGAAAATCGTGACCGCAATCGACCGCGGACGCCTGGCCGAGCTCACCGCTCGTGAGCAGGAAATCTTCATCGCAACTCACCCGAAATCCCAGGAAGCGTTTGAGCGCGCGGACCACCTCTTTGGTCGCGTTCCCATGACGTGGATGAACAAGAAGGCGGGCGCATTCCCGCTGTATTTGGAATCGGCTCGGGGTAATCGCATTCGAGACATTGACGGCCACGAATACATCGACTTTGCGCTGGGGGATACCGGTGCCATGGCCGGGCACTCCGCTCCCGCTGTTGTTGCGGCAATCAAGTACCGTGTGGACCACATTGGTGGCCTCACCACCATGCTTCCCACCGAAGATGCCGAATGGGTGGGTGCGGAATTGTCGCGCCGCTTCGGCATGGAACGGTGGAGTTTCTCGCTGACAGCTACCGACGCCAACCGGTGGGTCATCCGCCTCGTGCGTGCGGTCACCGGCCGCAGCAAGGTGCTGTTCCACTCGTACTGCTATCACGGTTCCGTCGACGAGTCGCTGATCGTCGTGGGTCCCGATGGCGAGGGCATGAGCCGTCCCGGTAACGTGGGTTCGCCCGTCGACGTGACCGAGACCAGTCGTGTTGCCGAGTTCAACGACCTCGAGGGACTCGAGCGCCAGTTGGCGCATGGCGATGTTGCCGCGGTGCTGATCGAGCCCGCGCTGACGAACATCGGAATTGTCCTTCCCGACGAGGGATATCACGAGGGTGTTCGTGCGTTAACGCGCAAGTACGGCGCCTTGTTGATTATCGACGAGACCCACACTTTCAGCGCGGGCCCTGGCGGCATGACGCGAACCCACAACCTCGAGCCCGACATTGTTGTGATCGGTAAGGCCATCGGTGGGGGTGTGCCAACCGGTGCCTACGGCCTCAGCGCCGAATTCGCCGAAAAGGTGCTGGCACGTACCGATCTGGACCTCGTGGATATGGGCGGCGTGGGCGGAACGCTTGCGGGTAACCCGCTGTCGGTCGCGGCAATGCGCGCAACGCTCGGCGAAGTGCTGACCGAAGCGGCGTTCGAGACCATGATCGAGACGGCAACGGTATTTACGGATGGCATGAACCAGCTGTTTGCCCACTACAACCTGCCGTGGTCGATCAATCAACTGGGCGCTCGCGCCGAATACCGTTTCGCTACGCCCTACCCGAAGAACGGCACCGAGGCACATGCCGCGGCCGATGCGGAACTGGAAGATTTCCTGCACCTGTACCTCGCAAACCGGGGAATCATGCTGACGCCGTTCCACAACATGGCACTCATGTGCCCGACAACGACCGTCGAGGATGTCATGCAGCATCACGCGATCTTCGAACAAGCGATTGTCGAGCTTTTGGGCGAATAGTTTCGCAAAATTCCTCCCAAAGTGTCCCGACCACCCGTCCCGACACAGTAGTATTGAGAGGTTGCCGAAAGGCATACGGGCTGTGGCGCAGCTTGGTAGCGCACTTGACTGGGGGTCAAGGGGTCGCAGGTTCAAATCCTGTCAGCCCGACCACATAACAGCGGAGGGGCCGTCCCATGGGGCGGCCCCTCCGCTGTCTATTTTGCGCTATGTGGATGAGTATCGGGCCGTTTACTGTTCAGATTGGCTTTCGGGGCCGGGCCGTCGTACCTTTTTCTTCAGGCCATCCGCAATCTTGCTCGCTGCAGTTTTTGCGTTCTCCGACGTTGCTGCGCCGAGTCTTCCCACTGCTGTCGCGCCTGCTGAACCGGCTTTGGCCGCAATGTGCAAACCGACCTCGCCCTTGTCGATGATCGAGTCTCGAGCTTCGGCGGCGGCAGTTGCCCACCGCTTCTGCTCGAGAGCGTCCCTCGTGCTGGCAATTCCGAGGGTTTCGTGAAAAATCAGTACGTCTGTTCCTATTTCATTGCCCGCGCGAATAACCTGGCCAGGCTTTAGGGGATGTAGCAAGACTTTGCTGTTAACCTTTGAAGCAGCGGTGTCCATGCGTTCGAGCAACCGGCCTGTGCTCTCTGCAATTAGCTCGCGACGCCTATTGCGACCGATTTGTAGTGCTTCGCGATGACGGTCTAAATCAGCTGGACTGGAGTCCATCACCCTGTCCAATTCGAGAATGGCGAGAGCATCCTGGAGTTGGAAGCAACGTGCAAGCACTGCCAGCCATTCCTCCACTTCGCGCTCGGCGTTATTTGCGCTTTTCGCAAGATCACTCACCGAACTCTTTTTTTCCAGCTTTGCCGCAATTGCATCAAGTTGACGAAGTGCATAGGACTGCGTTTCGGCAATGGTTTGGGCGGCACCGTGAAGGCTCGACCACGTAACTTCTGAGACTCGACCGACAAGTTCACGCTTCAGGATTGCATCGTCAATTACCAAGCCGACGCCAATCATGTGTGCAATAGGGGCATCCTTTTGCGCACGCAGAATGTCATCAACCTTTTCGTCAATGACTGCCAGGTAGTCCGTGATTTCTTTCATGGTCTGTTGCATGGCCATCTGGGCCATAATTCCCGCGACACCTGCGAGCGCGGCCGGGTTTGTAAGCATTGAACCGATTGTCCCCGGCTTCGCAAACTCCAATATCTTGGCGAATTTGCCCTTGCTTGTTTTCACAATTGCGCGGCTGACGCTACCCGACGAACCTTTCATCACGTTACCTAGTGCGTTAGCCAGTTTTAAGGCCTCGGCTGATTCCTCAGTTAGCTTCACCCAGCGGCCCGCATTCGCTGTGATTTCCGCGCCGCCCGCAACTACGGCAGACCCGAAATGGAGCGCGTCATTCAGCGAGTTCCCTAGTTCTAGTTCGTGAGATGGCACACCCGCGGTGGAAAGAAAACGATCGAGGGTTGCGGCATCGCCAAATAGGGCAATGCCATTTCCGTCGCTCATGATCTGAATTGTGTCGTTTGTGTCATCTGTGTTTGACATTGAGAACCTTTCCATCGCGAACGCCGCTAACTTGAAGATATCATCACGTTAGTTGTAGGCATCGGTTGGAAAAAGCGGAGGGGCCGTCCCATGGGGAGGACCCTCCGCTGTTTTCGTGCGCTTACGCGACGGCGGGTGCGATCGTGCGACGGTTGCGCACGCTGCGTACCAAACCCGTGATGAGATAGGCCGCGGCGGGCACCGCGAGTCCCCAGCCAATAATTTGGCCCAATTCTGCGGTCACGCCATCGACCATGCACTGTGCGCCGACGCCAAAATTGATAATGAAGCCTTGCGCGATGCAGTTGCTTGATTCAACGAACCAGAACATCAATCGCCAGACCACGAAAGCGGCGGTCAGGCCCAGCCCGAGGGCCCACACCCAGATCGGTAGTGGTGCATCGGCCTCGCGTGACCCGGTTGTGGGTCGCGAGACGGTGTATCCCGACTGTCGAAGAGCCGCCGCGACTCCGGTTGCGGCAAGTGCCACGACCGTGGCAAAAGCCAAACCGAAAAGTATGGCCTCGGGTGCACAATAGGCCACAACGGCAATCCAGGGGAGTGACGAGAGCGCCAGGGATGCGGCGTGCCGCCCGCGCTTCATCAGCATGAGAGCGATGCACAACAGGCCAATTGCGATGATGCCAATAATGAGGTTCGCCGGCGATAGCGCAAATCTCCAAATCCAGGAGTCACTCACGAATTCAGACCTGGGGTAGTAGATGAAGAAGGTGTACAGTCACACCCAGGCGGCAAACATCACCACCGTGCGAATCAGCACACGACGAGGTGGCGCCAGGGGGCCGACCAGTGCGCACGCGGCACTCGCGAGCATCAGCACAGTGGTCTCGGTAGCCGGCCCCACCCAGGTGATCCAGTGAGTGGACACCAGTACGGCCGAAACTATGCTGAGCGCGATCGTGAGCCATAAGCCAATCCGAGTCACAATGGGTTTGGCAAGCAGGGCGCCGAGACCCGCGATTCCCCACGTGAAGACATAGCCCACCCCGGGATTGGCGAAAATGCCATATTCGTTGAATACGCCGACCAGCACGGCGTTGGGCAGATAGCCGTAAGGTACAGGCGCCCACGGAGCCCACACGTGCAGTGCACTGTAGATCATGGCGAACGAGAGCCCAAGAGCAAACGTGTTGAGTGCGACCCGTGCGCGCAAATCGGCGGGAAGCGCCGAGGCCAGCCGGTGAATGAGTCCGTTGGACATAAGTGCCAACCTTTCGGTGAAGGGGAGTCGGGGATGGGGCGATGCGTCGAGCGTGTCGAGCAGGTCGCTGACAACGACCTCTTCGTTGATAAGGCGCCAGCGCCTCGGGTACCACCTCAGCAGCGTGCGGATGTGGTGCTCGCGGATGTCGCTCATGCCCACGCGCCTCTTAGTGCCGGCGACGGAGTCCAGGTGCCGAGTCGCGCAATGGCCTGTCGTGATGCCGCAGCCAATTTGGTGGCCTCGTCTCGCAGTGCGCCTGCGCCCGTGTCGGTCAGCGCGTAATATCGCCGCAGACGCCCGTCAACAACTTCTTCACCGTGGATGCGAACCAGGTTGCTTTCGGTGAGGCGCTCCAATGCCGAATACAGCGTGCCAACACGCAGGGTTATGCGATCGTGTGACATTTCGCCGACCTCTTTGACAATGGCGTATCCATGTTTGGGGCCGGTTGCCAGGGCGCTGAGGATATAGAAGGTGGGTTCTCGGATTTCGATGTGTGCCATGAAGTGAAGATACTACGATGACCGATATATATCAACTGATGAACATGGGCGTGTCGAGCGGCTCGTGAATCTCGATAAAATCGGCACATGACTTATGAGCGACAGCTGATTTCTTCCGGATCCGTCTATGAACCCGTCGTCGGGTACTCGCGTGCGGTGCGCGTGGGTGACTTCGTCTTTGTCGCGGGAACTACCTCGGGTGCTCCGGGTGGCGCCATTGGTGGCACCGACCCCGCCGAACAGACGCGCGAGATCTTCCGCCGTGTTGAGGCGGCACTCACCGAGGCAGGCGCCACTTTTGGCGACGTAGTGCGCACCCGCATCTACCTGCGTGACATCGCCGACTTCGACGCGGTAGGCAAGGTACACGGCGAAATTTTCGGCACCATTCGACCCGCCGCAACTGCTGTCGAGGTCAGCGGACTTGCCGCCGGCGACATGCTGGTGGAAATCGACGTCGACGCGATCATTGGTTCGGCCGCTCGATAGAACACTTTACGACGAAGCGGGGTGGCCATCACCTTAAGGATGACCACCCCGCTGAGCGTTTAAAAGGTGTTAGCGGCCCTGGGGGCGTGCTGCGCGACGGTTTCCGCCGGCACCGCGTGCGGCACCGGGGTATTCGCTGCGCCCGGCATTCGCACGACGCGAACCCGATCGATCGATTCCCTGTGCGGATCCCGCCTTGTGCGAACCGCGGGCCTCGGCGCGGTTGCCCGCAGCCTTGACCTCGGGACGGCCCGAGCGGTCACGGGAATCACGTGCTGCACGCTTGCGCTGTGCGTTGGCGCCGTTCGACTGTCCGCCGCCCTTGTGCTCGACGCGAGGAACATAGGCTACCTTTGCGGCAACCTCACCCACGAGAGCCAGTACTTCGGGCGACGAAGTCGTGACCGGGGTGGGCGTAACGGTGATCGCGGCCTTGCGCAACAGCTGCGCCAAGTCCTTCTTCTGCGTGGGCAGGCAGATGGTGACGACGTCGCCCTCATTGCCGGCCCGAGCGGTGCGGCCCGAGCGGTGCAGGTACGCCTTGTGTTCCATGGGCGGGTCCACGTGAATGACCAATTCGACGTTGTCAACGTGAACGCCACGGGCTGCGACGTCGGTGGCCACCAGAACGTTGACGGTTCCATCGCTGAATGCCGCAAGGTTGCGGTCACGAGCGGGCTGCGACAGGTTTCCGTGCAGATCGACGGCGGGAATTCCCGCCTCGCACAGAGCCTTAGCCAACTTCTTGGCGTGGTGCTTGGTGCGCATGAACAGGATGCGGCGGCCGGTACCCGAGGCAAGTGCCTCGACCAGCTGGCGCTTCGATTCCACGCTGGGGGTCTCGAACACATGGTGCGTCATCTGCACGACGGGGGAGTGTGCCTCGTCGACCGAGTGCAGTACCTCGTTCTGCAGGAATCGCGACACAAGCTTGTCCACACCGTTGTCCAGCGTGGCACTGAACAACAGGCGCTGGCCGTCGGTGGGCGTTGCCGACAAAATTCTGGTCACGCCGGGCAAGAAGCCGAGGTCGGCCATGTGGTCGGCCTCGTCCAGGATGGTGATTTCTATCGCATCGAGCAACACGTGCTTCTGCTTCATGAGGTCTTCCAGACGCCCCGGTGTCGCAATGACGATATCGACGCCAGCTTTCAGCTGTGCCACCTGCTTGTTCTGTGACACACCACCGAAGATGGTCATCGCCGTGAGGTTGTACGCGGCAGCGAGGGGCTCGATTGTCGACAAAATCTGGGTGGCCAGTTCGCGCGTGGGCGCAAGAATCAGACCCAACGGGCGTCCCGCACGACGCGAACCGCCCGCGAGAGTGGTTCCCAGGCGTGCGACGAGGGGAATCGAGAATGCCAGAGTCTTGCCCGAGCCGGTCTTTCCGCGGCCCAGAACATCGCGACCCGACAGCGTGTCGGGAAGGGTGTCGATCTGAATGGGGAAGGGCGACTCGATGCCGTTGTTGGTGAGTGCCTGGACAAGCTTGGCGGGCACGCCAAGCGATGCAAATGTCTGTATAGACATGGATGTACCTATTTCACTGATGCTCGAATCGCAGCACTCACGTGTGCGAGGAGCGGGATGGCGAACGCACCCAATCGGTGCATCCGTTCGCCGCAAGAAAAATGTCAACCGCGAAATGCGGTGAGGGAAGAAACTTCCGACGTAGAGGCGCGAATTCACGGCCTCGATATGTCCAGTGTACCCGCAATTCCGATCGCGGCTCGCGAGTCGGTTTCAGGCGGTCCGGGTGATCTCGACCGTGACAAACACTTCAGAGGTATTTCCGCCCGCATACACGCCACGCAACGGCGACACATCGGTGTAATCACGCCCACGCGCCACAAGCACGTGGCGGTCGCCAATTTCGATGACATTGGTGGGATCGAAGCCACACCAGTCGCCAGCGAACCATTCCACCCACGCGTGGGATTCGCCGAGAACGGTCTCGCCAATGGTGGCATCCGATTTGGGATTGAGGTACCCGGAACAGTACCGGGCGGGGATGCCCACCGACCGCAGTGCCGCCAGGGTGAGGTGCGCATAATCCTGGCAGACTCCGCGCCGCGATTCCCAGGCCTCGAGGGCGGTGGAATGCACGCCCGTCGAGCCCGGTGAATAGGTCAGAGCGCCATGGATCTCGCGGCAGATCAGCAGTGCCGCTTCGTGTGGCGTGGTGGCCTGATCGGCAATCGCCGCGGCACGTTCGGCAAGTTCAGCGGGAACGGCGGTGTGCGGTGTTGTGAGGGACAGCTCGACGAGTTCGGTCGAGGCGCTGGACTCCTGTGCCAACTCGGCCCAGGACAGGTTGCCATCAGTGGGCGTGCCGGCATGGACATCAATAACGGATGTCGCGGTGACGGCAAGACTCGAATGGGGAATCAGAACTTCGAAGGTGCTGACTCGGGTACCCCAGTAGTCGGTGTACTCGTGCTGCGCGGTGGACGGAACGATTTCGAGGTGCGACGCCAACACCGTTTGGGAATCGGTCGAGCGCGGCAACATTCGTGCCTCGTTATAACTGGCGGTGGACGGCGCCTCGTACGTGAAACCCGTGCGGTGCACAATCGTCACTCGGCTCATGATTGTTCGCCCGTCCAGACGGGAACGGCATGGCTGGGGAAAAATTTCACACGAACCGCGTCACTCACCGAGGATGTCACGGTCTGAATTTCTTCCATGTGCTGGGGAAGATTGTCCAGCAGGCTCGAAATTCCCTGGAATTCGAGGGTGGTCCGCGCCTGCCCCAGCAATCGCTGGGCCGAATCGTTGATGCCCACGCGCGACGACTGTGGGTCGATTGCCGACAGGCACTCTTCGGCACGGATAATGGAAAACAGGATCGAGCGTGGGAACAGGCGGTCGGTCAACAGGAACTCGGCGGCATTGTGCATCGAGGGCGTGCCGCGGTACGTGCGCAGATACGCCTCGTAGGCGCCACAGGATCGCAGGATGGTTGTCCAGGATGGCCCGCTTGCTTCGGTCAACGATCGTGTCGCAAGCAACCGTGCGGTCATGTCGGCTCGTTCGATGGCTCGGCCCAGGCTAAAGAATTGCCACGCTTCGTCGTGGCTCGTGGCGGAATCGACAATGCCGATTGCCAACGCGGCCCTTTCGCGAACCCAACGGAAGAAGTCGTGCGTTTTCTCAACGGCAAGTTTGCGCGGAATGCGCGAGTTGGTGGTGTTGAGGCACTCCCACAGCTCGGTCGACACAATCTCGCGGGCGCGGCGTGCGTTTTCGCGGGCGGAAACCAAGGCAAATGCGATGGATGCCGAATGGTGTCGGTCCACCGCCAATGTCGAAATGACGTCCGCGCGCGTCAGTGCGCCTCCCGGGTGGTCGTCACTGCCCATAACCGACAACAGCGCGCGACAGGCACTGTCCTCGTCGACCCAGGGGTCCTCCAGCAGCATCTGCAAGTGCACGTCCAGAATTCGTGCCGTTCCATCACTGCGCTCTACATAGCGGCCGATCCAGAACAGGGACTCGGCAATTCGGCTTAGCATTCGGGGTCACCGTCCTCTCGCGTCTGTTGCTGTTGCTGTTGCTGTTGCTGTTGGCGCACGGATGCGTCAAAGTCAGTGGGAGACGCCGCGGGTGCGGCCAGCTTGTCCAGCGGCACGCCAATCCGGTGCGGCACATCGTCGTAGTCCCGCGCGGCTTGTTCCGCGACAAGTCCCGACACGCTGCGGGTACCGGGCATAAAAGATGTTCGGTCCACCACCCAGGTGTCCTTCGAACCGCCACCTTGGCTGGAATTCACCACCAACTCGCCCTCGGGCAGTGCCACGCGCGTGAGGCCCCCGGGCAACACGTAAATTCCGTTACCGTCATTCACGGCAAATGGCCGCAAATCTGCGTGGCGCGGGCGCATTCCATCGGCAACCAGGGTGGGAATGGTCGACAGTTGCACGACAGGTTGTGCAATCCATCCACGCGGGTCTGCAATCAGCCTCGTGCGCAGTTCTGCTAGTTCCGAGGCGCTCGCCGCTGGTCCGACGACCAGTCCCTTGCCGCCACTGCCGTCGACAGGTTTCACGACCAATTCGTCCAGGCGATCGAGCACCTCGGCCAACGCCTCGGGTTCCTCTAGGCGCCAGGTCGTGACATTGCGGATCAGCGGCTCTTCGCCCAGGTAGTACCGAATCAGGTCGGGTACGTAGGTGTACACGAGCTTGTCGTCGGCAACGCCATTTCCAATCGCGTTGGCAAGCGTCACCGTACCGTTGCGCGCGGCCTGCATAATTCCCGGCGAGCCCAGAATCGAATCGGGCCGGAACTGCAACGGGTCCACAAATTCATCGTCGACACGTCGATAGATAACGTCCACACGCATCGGGCCCGACGTGGTGCGCATCCACACCGAACCGCCCGAACAAAACAGGTCCCGGCCCTCGACCAATTCCACGCCCATTAGTCGCGCCAGCAGGGTGTGCTCGAAGTATGCCGAGTTGTACACGCCGGGTGTCAGTACGACGACCGTGGGGTCGCTGACACCTTCGGGAGCGGATGCGCGCAGGGCGGTCAACAGCCGATGCGGATAGTCGCCGACCGGCCTGATACTCAGAGAGTGAAAAAGCTCGGGAAGCGTCTGAGCCATGACCCGACGATTGGAAATCACGTAACTGACGCCGCTGGGAACCCGCACGTTGTCCTCAAGGACTCGGAATTCGCCCAGCTCGTCGCGCACGAGGTCGATGCCCGACACGTGAATCCGCACACCATTGGGAGTTTCTATTCCGTGGGCCTGGCGGTGAAAGTGTTGCGATGTCACGATCAACGATGCGGGAATCACACCGTCACGCACGGCCAGTTGTGGACCGTACACATCGGCAAGGAACATCTCGAGCGCCGTCACACGCTGCGCGACGCCGCTGTCGATGCGACTCCATTCGAGGGAATCAATAACGCGCGGAACGGGATCAATGGGGAACGGACGCTCTTCACCCGCGAAGTCAAACGTGACACCCTGGGCCAGGTAGGAACTGGCAAGCGCCTCGGTGCGACCCAGCAATTCGGTTCGGGACATGTGGGTCAGTGCGCTAAATATTTCGCGGTAATTGTCACGAGGAGTCGAGCTGCCGACGACGCTGGCGAACATCTCGTCCCAGGCCGGCAGGCTGGTGATTTTCCTCGGTGAGGTGCTGGGTGTGTAACCATCAAAAATGCCGGACATGGGCCAAGTTTTACGTTCGCGTATTACGCTCGTGTTTCCCCGTATGTCACCGGCGTGAATTGTTCGGGGCGGGGACAGTCGACGGAATAGGCTGAACCCACCATTGAGTGGAAACAGAATGAGGGAGCGCAATGCCGCGTACACGACGAATACACCCCGCGTGGTTTGTTGCGGCAGCTGCATTTGTTGCACTGATGGGTGCGGCCGCGTTCCGTGCGGCGCCGGGTCCGCTCATGATCCCGCTCAACGACGAGTTCGGGTGGTCAATCGGTGTCATGTCGATGGCCGTCAGCGTAAACATCTTTCTCTACGGCCTCACCGCACCGTTTGCCGCCGCCCTCATCGGTCGGTTCGGCATTCGCGCGGTCACGTCGGTTGCCCTGGTGCTGATTGCGGCGGGTAGCGGCCTCACCGTCTTCGCTACAGAACAGTGGCAGTTGTTCCTGACCTGGGGTGTCCTCATCGGCATGGGTACCGGCTCGATGGCCCTGGTATTCGCTTCGGAAATCGCGGGCACGTGGTTTGTTGCCCGGCGTGGCTTGGTTGTAGGCATTTTGTCGGCAGGCAGCGCAACCGGACAATTAGTATTCCTGCCGCTGGTTGCCTCGATGTCCGAAACCACGGGGTGGAGGGTTGCATCGTTGATCATCGCGGGTACGGCGCTGGCCGTCGTGCCGCTTGTCCTGCGATTCATCCGGAATGACCCGTCGGACCTGGGTGTGGCGCCGTTGGGCGTTGATGTGGCCGACTACACGCCGCGTGCTCGCCAGAAGGGGGCAATGCGTCGCGCACTCGTGACTCTGCGTGACGCGTCTCGGGTCACAACGTTCTGGGCGCTCGCCGCCGCCTTCGCGATTTGTGGCGCCACCACCAACGGCCTGGTGGGCTTGCACTTTGTGCCGTCGGCGCACGACCACGGAATGAGCATCACCGCAGCCGCGGGACTTCTGGCGATTGTCGGTGTTTTTGACATCATTGGCACAGTTCTCTCGGGATGGCTCACCGACCGGGTGAATCCTCGGTACCTGCTGACCGGCTATTACTTCTTTCGAGGCGTCGGCCTGGCGTTTTTGCCCACGCTACTGTCGCAGGACATCAGCCCCAGCATCGTCATTTTCGTGGTGGTCTACGGTCTGGATTGGGTGGCAACGGTCCCGCCCACCGTCGCACTGTGTCGCGAATACTTTGGCGACCGCGCATCCATTGTCTTTGGTTGGGTTTTTGCTGCCCACCAGGTGGGTGCGGCTATCGCGGCTACGGCCGCGGGTTTCTCGCGCGATTTCTTCGGCACCTACACCTACGCATGGCTGGGCGGCGCAGCGCTGTGTGTCGTTGCGGCGTGGTTGTCGTGGATTGTGAAGCGACCACGCACGGAATTTACCGAGGCGCACCCCGCCTAGGTGGGACGTGTCGGTTAATTTGCGCGAAGGCGCTCGTGGCGACTCAGCGCATGTAATTCCGCGGGCGACGTGGTGCCAATCACCAGACGAAGCGCCCACAGTGTGACCCGAGCGGTCGTGAGGATGGGCAGCGGCGTGCGCCGCAGGCCCAACATACGGCGAAGTTCGACGGGAATCGTGGCAACCGCGGCAGCGAACAGCACGCCGTAAGCGGGCATCAGTGTGGGGTGCAGCGGCGGGCGTCGCACAAAGGCAACAACATCGCGCGTGCGATCATCGACCCGCAGGGCGCCCGACGTGCGGAAGTTATCAATGTCCCGCCGAAGCTCGGCCACGGATCGTGGGGGAGTGCTGACACCCAGAAGTGTGCCAACGGGAGCCCATTCACGCACATAACGGTCGCCACCGTCGTCGATGCCACCCTGTAACGCCAGATGGGTCGTGAGGAAGCTGTCAGCGAAGACGGTGTGGACCCAGGTCGCTAAATCGTCATCATGGGCGGAATAGTCAACGGTCGCGCCAGTCCCCGTCACATACGTCCCCGATACGCGATCGTGCAACCGTCGAACCCGTGCACATTCCGCTTCGGCACGTTCCGTATCGGCGAACGTGACAGTTGCAAGCCAACGGATTGTCCCCGCGAGGCGCCCCAGGGGGTCCTCGCGAAAACGGGACCAGTCGTGAACTCCGGCGAGAGCGCCAGGGTGGAGAGCCTGCACCAAAAGCGCGCGAATACCCGCAACGAGCGTGGGGAAGCTGGAATGAATGACCCAGGGGTCGCTACCTACCGGGAAAAAGCCCGTGTCCTCGCCTTCCGCAAGGCGCTGCGCCCACTCGGGATTACCGTCGGGGTCTCCGGTGAACGTCATGAGGACTTCACGTTTCAGGTTTGCAGTCGTGGCGCGCACCTCTCCAGCCTACGTCTGCTCGCGATAGAATTGTCACGGTCGCGACGGCGAGGCCATGTCGAAACGCACCGTCATAGTGTGCGACTGTCACGATTATCGGAGGGCTGTGTGGTGAACCCATTCGGCGAGGGCGCGGTGCCGGTGTCATTCGAGGTATACCCGCCGCGCACGCCGGACAAAGCCCCGTCGCTGTATGAAACGATTCGCGCACTCGCTGCGGTTCACCCGCGATTCATCTCGGTGACTTTTGGTGCGGGCGGTTCGTCCCGTCGCTCGTCGCTCGAGGTACTCACGCACATCCTCCATAACACTCATGTGCAGCCCATGGCCCACCTGACGTGTGTCGGCACCACTCACGCAGAAGCGGCAGATTTGGTGCGCGAATTTCTGGACGCCGGAATTACCAGTTTCCTCGCACTGCGTGGAGACCCTCCCACCGACGAGGCGCACATCGATGATTTCATCGGCGATGTAAAGACTGCTGCGGAATTGGTGCAGCTGATTCAGCACGTCCAATCAGAGCGCGCGCCCTGGACTGACTACCCGGTTATGGGTTCGACCGCTCGCCGAATCGATCCGACCCCGGCGCCCGTGAACGTGGCCGTCGCCGCATTTCCGAACGGTCATCCCGAATCGGGAGCGACGAGGGCGGACATTGATTCGTTGCTGGCCAAGCAGGCTGCTGGCGCGAATTTAGCCATCACCCAGTTGTTTTTTCACTCGGATGATTACTTCCGATTTGTGGACAAGGCCCGCACCGCGGGGGTCACCATGCCGATTTTGCCGGGGATTATGCCCATCACCTCACACCAGCGCCTGACCCGCGTTGTAGAGCTGACGGGCGAAAAAGAACCATCTGAATTGTCGATCAATTTGCAAATTGAGCCCACCGCCGAGGGCCGAGCAGCGGTCGGTGTCGACTATGCGACGAAACTCGTGAATGAACTTGTGGCAGGTGGCGCTCCGGGCATCCACCTCTATGCCTTCAATCGGCACGACACGGTGCTCGATGTCCTTCACGCGGCGCGGCTCGTTCCGTAATAGTATGTGGGTGTCCACCACACAGAATCACCCTTCACTGCAATGACGCTGGGAGCACCGTGGACATTACACAGTCGGAAAAAGACTGGTCGAAAACCATCTCTGTAGCCGAGCGGCTCATTCCGCTCATCGGACGTTTATACCGCGATAAGGGCGTTGTGCTCTCGGTAAATGGCCGCAGCTTGATTGACTGCTCACCCATCGATCTGGTGAAAGTCCATCGCGCGGCACGGCATCGGGACGGTTCGCCCTTGCCCGTCGAGGACACGCTCGCGATCCTGGAAACTCTGTCAACTTTGGATGTGAGTCCCTGCAAGGTGGACGTGGCGAAAGTGAAAGCGCATTTTGCGGGCTCACCGTTGTCCTCCATGCGTGACTATCTTGCATCGAGCGTGCCCATTGGCGTGAACAACGGTGCTGCCGAGGCACGCACTGACGTGGTTCTGTATGGATTCGGCAGAATCGGCCGCCTCGTTGCGCGAATTCTGCTGGGTCACGGCGGCAACGGCCGTGGCCTGAGGTTGCGCGCGATTGTGGTGCGCAAAGGTGGTGAGGGCGACCTGATCAAGCGCGCCAGTTTGTTGCGTCGGGATTCCGTCCATGGGAAATTCGCGGGAACAATCACCATTGACGAACATCGAAACGTCATCTTTGCCAACGGCACCGAAATTCAGGTGATTTATGCCAACGACCCGGCCGCTGTCGACTACACACAATGGGGAATTTCGAACGCGTTACTGATTGACAACACGGGAAAGTGGCGTGACGAGGCGGGGCTCTCGCAACACTTGCGCAGCACGGGAATCGCCAAGGTGCTGCTGACCGCCCCGGGCAAGAGTCCTCTGAAAAACATCGTGTTCGGTCTCAACGAATCAACAATTGACGAGTCGGACCGAATTTTGTCCGCGGCGTCCTGCACGACAAATGCCATTGCGCCCGTGCTCAAGGTCATCAACGATGCCTTCGGTGTCGACTACGGTCACGTGGAAACGGTGCATTCGTACACCAACGATCAGAACCTCATTGATAACTTCCACAGCGGCGACCGACGCGGCCGCAGTGCGCCACTGAACCTGGTCATTTCGGAAACGGGAGCGGCCCAAGCCGTCGCAAAGGCGCTTCCCGAACTCGCGGGACGCCTCACGGGTAACGCAATCCGTGTGCCTACTCCGAACGTATCAATGGCGATTCTCAATTTGACTCTCAAGCATTCGGTATCGGCCACCGAGGTCAACCTTGCGCTGCGTACGGCGGCGTTGGGATCTCAGCTGAGCAATCAGATTGATTACATCGAATCACCGGAAGTGGTATCCACTGACTTCGTCGGCTCCACTCATGCGGGTGTCGTTGACGGGTTAGCGACGATTGCGCAGGACAACCATGCCGTGATTTATGTCTGGTACGACAACGAATACGGATACAGTCATCAGGTTGTTCGTGTTGCCAAAGAGATGGCGGGAATTCGCCTGCGACACATACCGGCTTCGGGGTCCTAGTGGCTACTGGTCGCCCCGGCGCCCCGTTGCCCACTGCAATGCAGCCACGGCAACGGCTGCAATGAGCTGCGCTCCGACAAAGGTGGCTACGGCGTTGGTTCCGATACTGGCAAACGAGTCGGTGAAGGCGCGACCAATAGTGAATGCAGGGTTGGCCACGGCGTTTGTCGGTGTGAAAAGCATCGCTGCACCTACCCACAACGGCACCAGTGAAACAGTAAGCCGGGGCGTACCGCGCCACACGGCAAGTGCATAAATCGAGATCAGAACGACGCTCGCGACAATTTCACTGATGAGAGGTTGCAGAGTGGGCGTAATGCCAGGGGCGGCGGAAACCGCGTACTCGCCCCACAACACATTGGCCACAATTGCGCCACTAATGCCACCCGCAACCTGTGCAATGGCGTAGGGCAAGAGGTAGGTCAAACGGATCGAGCCGGTCAGCGCCAGAGTCAACGTCACTGCGGGATTAAAGTGACCACCACTGATGGGTCCAGCAAGACGCAGCCCAAATGCGAGCGCAAGCGCCGTGACCGCGGCAACCGCGATGATCGTCAATCCCGCATTGCCCGTGAGCAGGAACATTTGTGCGCCGGTGCCAACTTGAGCGAGAACCACAACGGCGGTGCCGGCAAATTCAGCGATAAGAGCGGGAACGAGAGACTTCTTGGCCATGCCCTAAGACTACCGAGTACGCCGAATAACCCACCAGACGACAACCACTGCCAGGCCACCCACAACCTGTGCGGCAACATACGGCAACACAAATCCGGCGGGAGCGCCCGTAAAGGAGTCCGTGAAGAATCGAGCGACAGTGATTGCGGGGTTTGCCCAGGTGCCCGACGGCGTGAAGAGCACGGCGGGAATAACCCAGGCAGGAAGCACCCAAATCAACTTCGTGGGTGTGCGACGTGCCACCATGACCACAATCAAGAACATCAGGCCTCCCGTCGCGATCACTTCACTCAGGAGCAGATTGAGCGAGGGCTCGGCAGTGCTTGTGGAAAAAGACACCAGTGTGGAATCCCACAGGATGTTAGCGGTCATGACGCCCACGATTGCGCCCAGGGTCTGAGCGACCATGTACATCGCGATGCGCCCGTAGTCGCGTGCGCCCTCGACCAGCGCCACGGTGAGCGTCGTCACGGGGTTGAAATTTGCCCCACTGATGGGAAGCCCCAACGCGACCACCATGGCCAAAACCGCGCCCACGGCCACGGCAATAGACAAGTGGGTAATTCCCACACTCTGCGTGAGCGCAAACATTTGGATTCCGGTCCCCACAATGGTCAACGAGAGCACGCCCGTTCCCACGAATTCAGAAACAAGACGGTGGCCGAGACGTGGTGTTGACATGGTGATACCTAACTCAAATACGGTGCCGCAATTAAATGAACAATGTGGTGCCGGATTCGGCCGCTTCGCCCAGGAACGTGGCGACGCCGCCGAGTTCAACGCCGGGCAGAAGATCGGACTGCACGATGCCGAGCAAATCCATCGTCATCGTGCACCCCACGATACGCGCACCGTTGGACTGCGCCTCGGCAATGAGCTCGGGCAGTGAATGTACGCCATTCATTTTCATGACCCACTTGATCATGCGGGTTCCCGCTCCGGCCATATGCATGTTCGAAAGCGTGAGCTTGTCTGCACCCGCCGGCATCATGGCGAGGAACGCCTTCGAGAGAACAGTGTGGCGGCGGCGCGGAGGTTTGCGCAGTCGAAGCGAATTGAGTCCCCAGAAGGTGAAGAACATCGTGACTTCGTCGCCCATGCTCAAAGCGCCATTGGCAATGATGAACGCGGCGATGACTTTGTCGAGGTCGCCAGAAAAGACTACGAATGTTGTTTTTCCCGGTCCCGATGAGTGGGTCGTGAATCCCGCCTGTGCGGCAACGGCCCCACCCTTACGGATGGTTGCGCGATAGCCCGGCCCTTCCGGAGTGATGTCGACGAGTTCGTGGCCGTTTTTCCGTGCCCAGGCGGGTGCGTCATTGGCGAAGCCGGGGTCGGACACATGCACCACAACCTGGTCGCCAGAATGCGCAGACTTCATGTGTTCGGACAACTTCATGATCGGTCCGGGACAGGCAAGCCCCGTGCAATCCAAATCAATGGATACGCCCGAACCCTTGGGCGGCATGACGAACAACGATTCCGCTTCCGCGTAGTTTTCGATTGCAGGGATGGGTGCCGAAAAATCGAGGTCGACCTCATGGAATGTTTTGAAGGTATTCGAACCGCCAGACAAAGTCATCACATCGGTGAAACCTCGTCCCACCAGGGCACGATACGCCAGGTAGGACCGGAAGCCGACGGCGCAATACAGGCGAATCGGAGTGCTGCGATCCCACTCCGCCGAGGCCGCGCGGATATCGCCCAGAGGGACATTTTCGGCACCAGGAATATGCCAAATGTCGAACTCATCCGCCGTTCGAACATCGATGAGGCGGGCGCCGTCTGTCACGGTGGGGTAATCCTGCGAATACCAGAGTTTCAGGTCGCCACGCACGACGTTGCTGGCAACAAATCCCGCCATGTTGACCGGGTCTTTAGCTGATCCGAACGGGGGAGCGTACGACAGTTCGTAGGTTTCCAGGTCAAACACGGTGTGTCCCGCGCGAAGCGCCGTGGCCAATACATCGAGTCGCTTGTCAATTCCGTCGAAACCAACTGCCTGCGCGCCCAAAATCCGCCCCGTTTCGGGATGGAATATGACCTTCAGGTCCATATTTGCGGTACCCGGGTAATAACCCGCGTGGCCCGAGGGGTGCACGTGAACAGTCTGGAAGTCCATGCCGGCAGCCGTCAGCTGTCGTTCGGTGGCTCCTGTGCCTCCGGCCACCATGTCAAACACTTTGACAATCGATGTTGCCTGCGTCGACGTGTATTCCGTTGTGCGCCCGCAGATGTTTTCCGCGGCCACGCGGGCTTCACGGTTGGCCGGACCAGCAAGAGGTGCCAGGTACGTGCCGGGTAGCACGGTGTGCGGGGTCTCGACTGCATCGCCGACTGCCCAGATATGCGGATCCGAGGTTCGCATATGGGTATCAACTGTGATTCCGCCTCGCGGCCCCAGTTCCAGGCCCGCGGCAACAGCCAGGCTTGTGTTGGGGCGAACGCCTACAGACAAAATCACCATATCGACCGACAACGTCGACATATTGTCGAGCTCGACACGAAGTCCACCACCGTCACGTGGCGTGAATGCCGCAGCCTTGGTCGATAAATGAACAAGGACTCCGCGCGAGCGCAGGTGGTGCTCGACGGGGATTGACATTTCGCGGTCAAGCGGAGGCAGAATTTGGTCTGCTAACTCGACAACTTCGACGGTCGCGCCTCGATGAACCAAGTTTTCGGCCATTTCCAGGCCGATGTATCCCGCGCCAATGACGGCGACATTGACGCGAGTTTTGCGTTCACGGGCGGACTCAAGCAGCGCATCGAGGTCCGCCTTGATGGCATCCATGTCGCCCACGCGACGAAGGACATGAACATCGGGAAGATCGATACCCGGCAGCGGTGGGCGCACGGCGTCAGCGCCCGGGCACAACGCGAGTGCATCGTAGCTCTCGACGTACTCGTCGTTGGTGTCAACATTGCGGACCGTTACCGTTTTGTTGGTGCGGTCAATTGACATCACCTCGGACGCGAGCCGAACATCGAGATCGAGCGATTCGCGCAGCGAGTCAGGGTTCTGCAAGAGCAAACGCGAGCGATCGGTAATCACGCCGCCGATGTGATACGGCAATCCACAGTTTGCGAACGATACGTGGTGACCGCGCTCGAACACGATGATTTCGGCTGATTCGTCCAAACGGCGTGCTCGTGCGGCAACGGAGGCACCGCCCGCAACACCACCAACAACAATAATTTTCATGAGAACTCCCGCGGGGCACATGAGGTGTTTCCTCGTTGTTGACGATACTCCCCGGGGTATGGCTGCGGAGGGGGACTTTATGCCTCGATTTTCTCGAGGAGCTGCGCCGTTGTGATGACGGTGGCGAATTCGTCGTGCAGGCTCGCCATGTTTACCCGCGCCACCTCGTCGGCGCCAATGATTGTGCCATCGGGGAGCGTGCGGTCAAAGGTGTGAGTGGCGTCACCGACGAACCATACGGTGAACCCCAAATTCGCGGCCATGCGCGCGGTGGTGGAACAACAGTGATCCGTCGTGATGCCACAAATTACGACATCGGTGATTCCGTTGTCGCGCAACCAGCTTTCTAGGGACGGGTCGCCATAAAACGCTGAGTTTGTGTGCTTGCTGATGGTGAGGGCAGCGGTTCCCGCGACACCGGGTTTGAAATCGTTGCCCGGCTGGCCGGGTGCGAGGGGTGATGTCGGGGATGTGCTGTCGTGCCTCACCAACACCACCGGCAGATCGGCGTTACGCCACGCATCCACGGCCGCAATGATGTGCGATTCGCACTGGGGGTTATTTCGAGCGCCCCACCGAGGATCGTCGAAACCGTTTTGGACGTCAATGACAATTAGTGCTGCGTTCTGCATGTCCTTAGAGTACGTCAGCATCTGGCGAACGTCGAGGGGCGCATTTCTGCCCGCGTAATTCTGGGTACAAAGTCCACACTCATACGCCGTCAACTCGTGTCACACTGAGTTCATGGGAGTCGTCACAAATTCAAAACTTGCAATTGTTGGCGCCGGTGCGGTGGGAACCTCGTTGGCGTATGCGGCCTTGATTCGAGGCAGCGCCCGCGAAATCGCGCTGTATGACATGAATGCCGCAAAGGCCGAGGCCGAGGTTTTGGACCTTGCGCACGGCACACAGTTCACTGGGTCCTCCACGGTGTCGGGAGGTGGCGATATTTCTGCTGTTGACGGCGCCAATGTCGTCGTTATTACTGCGGGAGCAAAGCAAAACCCGGGCCAAAGCCGCCTTGATCTGGCGGGTACGAATGTCGAAATTCTGCGCAACCTTATGCCGCAGTTGGTAGAGCGCGCACCCGATGCCGTTTTCCTGTTGGTCACTAATCCCTGTGATGTTCTTGCGGCAGCGGCCATGAAGTTCAGCGGACTCCCCGCGAATCGCGTGTTCTCGTCGGGAACGGTTCTGGATTCGTCGCGACTGCGCTGGATGTTGTCCGAGCGCACGGGCGTAGCGACGTCATCGATTCACGCGTACATCGTGGGAGAACACGGTGATTCGGAGTTCCCGCTGTGGTCGCAATCGCGAATTGGACCGGTGCCTGTGCGTGAATGGCGCGATTCCGCGGGCGCTGCGATCACGGAAGCGGAACTCGCGAACATTGCCGGATCCGTCAAAACCGCTGCCTACAAGGTAATCGAGGGCAAGGGTGCCACTAACTATGCCATCGGCCTGAGCGGCGCGCGAATTGTCGAGGCCATATTGTCGGACGAGGGTGCTGTGCTCCCCGTGTCGAGCGTTTTGACCGACTATCACGGTGTGTCCGGCGTGGCGCTCAGTGTTCCATCGATCGTCAATTCGACGGGTGTCGCGAGCGTCCTCAACGTTGATTTCGACGCACACGAATTAGAGATGTTCCACCGCTCGGCGCAGGCGCTGCACGAATCATCGGTGGCGCTGGGATTGGCCTAAGCCGCTCATTCCGGTACGGGGAGTACCCGAACCGGAATGTTATGACGCGAGAGCGTTCGTCTCTGCCGCGAGGGCCGCTTTCCAATCGGCCAAAGCCCGCACGCGCGGGCTTTCGTCAGCGGAGAGCGTTTCCATGGCGTCGGCGGGCACGAAGTAATTGATTGCAACGAACGAACGCACCGTTTCGTCCTCATCGGAAGCTAAACGGCGCAGGATGTCGCAGGGGACATGCTCATTGCGCGCCAACCATTGGCGCACGCCAGGGTCGGGGTCGTGTGACAACATTTCGTACAGGTCTTCGGGTGCGTGATACGACGCGGCGACCGTTTCACGAATCTTCGAGTTGGGGCTAGCCGCCATGAGGCGCAGACGCGCAATTTTCGATTCGGTAATGGCCGGACCCAGGAATTGGGCGATGGGTTCATCGGCCTGAACCCCGCGAGTGACATCGGTCATCTGCTGGCGTTGGGCCGGAGTGTTGAATCGAACGCAGGACATGGTCACCATGGTAATCGTGGTGTCGCGCCGGCCTATCTCAACACTCCGATTAGACTCGGGGAATGGCTCGGACCGGACTCGATCGCATTTGGACGGTGCCCAATGTCATCTCGTTTGCTCGGCTCTTGTCCGTTCCTTTGTTCTTCTGGCTGTTGGTTTCGGGTCAGGACTCAACAGCACTAATTGTCTTGGTCGCCGCTACTTCGAGTGATTTCGTCGACGGGTTCATCGCGCGCCGTTTCAACCAAGTGACACGACTCGGGGCCCTATTGGATCCCATTTCCGATCGACTATTTATTGCCGCCAGCGTGGTCGCGCTGGTTATCCGCGACATGATTCCCTGGGTGCTTTTGGCTGTGGTTCTGGCGCGTGACGTTGTTTTGCTTGTCGCCTACCTGGTGAAGAGCCGGAAACTCTCCGACATTCCACCCGTTCATTTCCTGGGCAAGGTCGCGACCTTCGTGCTGTTTGTTGCCTTTCCCACCATTGTGGTCAGCACGCTGGTTCCTCAGCCCGATATCGCCGAGATTATTGCAGCGTTGGGATGGTTCCTGGGCGGCGTTGGCTCGCTAATTTATTGGGTGACCGGCCTCATTTATTTGGGGCAACTCGTGCCACGAAAAACTGTCTCCCCGGACTGACGCGTTTCGGGTAGTGTGGCTAGCGGAGGAAGCATGAGCGACAACGAGAACCGTCACACAACGGAACAATTCGGGCAAGAATTTGCCGCACGAATGGATGACCTCGTTGGCGACGTTTCCGCGGAAGAGCGTGCGGCCATTGCCGCGCTGCCTCCGGGAAGCGCTTTGTTCATCGTCCGCCGCGGGCCCAATATGGGTGCACGATTCTTGCTTGACACGAATGTGATTGTTGCCGGCCGTCACCCGGATGCCGACATCTTCCTGGATGACGTCACGGTGTCACGACGTCACGCAGAAGTGACGCGCGACGGTGCGCGATTCGCTATTCGCGATCTGACGTCGTTGAACGGCACCTACCTGGATGGCGTCCGTGTCGATTCCGGCGCCCTCGCCGACGGCGCAGAAGTCCAGATCGGTAAATACCGTATGACCTTCTATGCGTCACGCCACGATCTCGGATCTGAAAGTTAAGGCATGGCTGCGGTTCCCCTTCGAAAGGACTCCGCGAACAATCTGTCCATCGGGCAGGTTCTCGCGAAGTTGTCCATAGAGTTCCCCGAACTCTCGTCGTCCAAAATTCGATTCCTTGAGGATCAGGGGCTCGTTCTTCCCGAACGCAGCGCCAGTGGCTACCGCACGTACACGGCGTTACACGTCGAGCGAATTCGTATCGTGCTGTCACTTCAGCGCGACCACTTCCTGCCGTTGCGTGTCATCGGCGAAATCTTGTCTGATATCGATGCGGGCAAGAACCCGGTTCTTCCCGGCGGTGCGCCCGTCTCGGTCGAATCAATTCTGTCGGTCGAGGTGCGGTACACCCGCAGTGAGCTCCTAGCAAAGACGGGAGCGACGGCCTCGCTCCTTTCGGATGCCATTTCCACCCGGTTGATCGTCGCTGCGGACTTGTACACCGAGGACGCGGTCAAGACGCTGTCGGCTCTGGTGGGGCTTCACAAGGCGGGAATCGAGCCTCGCCACTTGCAGCAGCTTCGCGCGCAGGCCGAAAAAGACGCCGCAATCGTGCACACCGCGGTACTTCCGTATGTGAAGAGCGCGAGTAGAGTAGGCAAGCAGAAGGCCGTGGATATCGCACGGGATATGTCGGCACATTTGGAGCAGATCCGCAGTTCGGTGTTGATGCGCGCTGTAGAAGAAAGCATCGGCTAACGCGACACGCGGAAACACACATCACATTGCGCAGTCAAAGTCGCTAGTGTGAGAACACAAAGTTTCAAGTTAAACGTGAAGGTTAGGGAGCGGATGAGCGACATGCTTACCCCCAGCGGCGAAGAATCGTCCGAGGGTTACCGTGGTCAGGTGGCGGCAAACGCTGCGGGCATTTCCTACCGTCAGTTGGACTACTGGGCACGTACCGAACTTGTTCCCGCAACGGTTCGTGGCGCAACGGGCTCGGGATCACAGCGTTTGTACTCGTTCCGCGACATTCTGGTCTTGAAGCTTGTCAAGCGACTGTTGGACACCGGCATTTCCCTGCAGCAGATTCGTGTTGCTGTCGACCAGTTGCGGGCCTCGGGTATCAGCGATTTGGCCGAAACTACTCTGATGAGCGACGGCGCATCGGTGTATTTGTGTACGTCGAGCGACGAGGTCATCGACCTTGTAAACCGTGGCCAGGGTGTTTTCGGTATTGCTGTCGGCAAGGTACTGCGCGAGGTCGAAACGTCACTTATTGACTTCGAGCTCATCGACGCCAACGCGCCCATGGACGAACTGGCCGTCAAGCGCGCCTCGCGCGCCAGCTAATTTACGCCCTCGATTACGGAACTGCGCGCCAATCCGAGCGGTTACTCGAGTGACGAGGACTAGTTCTCGACGTCGTTTGTGACGCGAGGGTTGAGGACCTGGTCCAGCAGAGAATCAAACGTTGCGGCGAGCCCTTGCGCGGTGTTCCCCGGCCAGCGGTGAATCGGCGTTGCCGCACCCGTTGCCTGCTGCATCGTCAGAGTTTCTTCAATGATGGGTTCGAGTACCGTGTCGCCGAACAACTGTTCCATTTCTTCGAGCCGGAACTGGTGTTCCGTCGAATCCGTGCGGTACCGATTCACGATCACTCCGGCCGTGCGAAGTCGAGGCGACATCTTGGTACGCATCGCCTCGAGGGCCAGTAACGTGCGGTGCACGGCGGTCACCGAAAAAAGTCCAGGTTCCGCCACGATAACGACGGCGTCCGAGGCAGTCCACGCCGTTTGCGTCAACGCGTTGAACGATGGCGGGCAATCAATGAGAACCACGTCGTAGTCGCGCTCGATAAACACCAAGGCTTCTTCCAACTTCCACAATTCGTTCTTTGTGGGTGTGGGGGAGTCGTGGCGTGCGACGGATTGCGAACCCATCAAAATGTCTACGGGCGTATCTGATGGGCCCGTCCACGAGCTGGGGCCAACGGAATTGCGCACATTTTTGGCGCTCAATGTTGTCAAAATCGTGTCGATGGTGAATCCATGCGACGACCGTGAGGCGAGCGCGGCCGATACGTCGGATTGGGGATCCATGTCGATAACAAGAGTGCGCAAACCGCGGGCATAAGCCGCCGAAGCGAGGCCAAGAGTGACGGTTGTCTTACCGACACCGCCCTTGAGGGAGCTCACACTTACGACCTGCACGATACCTAGCCTACCTTTCACTAGGCTAGAAGGGCGGAACACCACGGCCGACGAAGTCCATCAATTGCCGCCCCAGGGTAAGGGAGACAATGTTTTCAAAGATTCTTGTCGCGAATCGCGGCGAAATTGCTATTCGCGCTTTTCGCGCGGCCTATGAGCTTGGCGCAAAGACGGTTGCCGTCTTCGCCTATGAAGACCGCGAATCAACGCACCGTTTCAAGGCCGACGAGGCCTATCAGATTGGTGAAATTGGTCACCCCGTTCGCGCGTACCTCGATATTGCCGAAATCATTCGCGTGGCCAAGGAGTCTGGCGCTGACGCCATTTATCCTGGTTATGGCTTCCTGAGCGAGAACCCCGATCTGGCCCAGGCCGCCGCCGAAAATGGCATTACCTTTATCGGCCCCAATTCGTCCGTTCTCGAAATGGCCGGTAACAAGGTCACGGCGAAGGAACACGCCATCCGTGCCAACGTGCCGGTTCTACAGTCGTCTGAGGCAACCACTGACCTCGATGTTCTGATCGCCTTTGCGGACACCATTGGCTTCCCTGTGTTCGCCAAGGCCGTGGCGGGTGGCGGTGGCCGCGGAATGCGCCGCGTGGAAAAGCGCGAGGACCTGCGCTCGGCTCTGGAGGCCGCCATGCGCGAGGCCGAGAGCGCCTTTGGCGATGGTCGAATGTTTGTCGAGCAAGCAGTCTTGCGTCCTCGCCACATCGAAGTTCAAATTCTGGCCGACGGCGTGGGCAACACCATGCACCTTTTCGAGCGCGATTGCAGCGTGCAGCGTCGCCACCAAAAGGTTGTCGAGATTGCGCCCGCGCCTCACCTGGACGAAACCATTCGCCAGGCAATGTACCGCGATGCCGTGGCGTTTGCGCAGTCCATTGGCTATGTCAATGCGGGAACGGTGGAGTTCCTGTTGGACACCGCGGGTCCCCGCGCGGGACAGCATGTGTTCATCGAAATGAACCCCCGAATTCAGGTGGAGCACACGGTGACCGAGGAGGTCACCGATGTGGACCTCGTGCAATCGCAGATGCGAATTGCTGCGGGGGAGACCCTGGCGGATCTGGGCCTGTCACAGGACACCCTGGTGTTGCGCGGTGCCGCGCTGCAGTGCCGCATCACGACCGAGGACCCCACGCAGGGTTTCCGTCCCGACACGGGCCGCATTTCGACCTATCGTTCGCCCGGCGGCGCCGGCGTCCGTTTGGATGGCGGAAGCATCGCTCAGGGTGCGCGAATTTCGCCGCACTTCGATTCCATGCTGGCGAAAATGACCACGCGAGGCCGCGACTTCACGGTCGCTGTCGCGCGCGCTCGACGTGGCCTTGCCGAATTCCGTATTCGTGGCGTAACGACCAACATTCCGTTCCTGCAGGCACTGCTGGACGAGCCTGCGTTCATTGCGGGCGATCTGTCGACGTCGTTCATCGACGAACGGCCGCACCTGGTCAGCGCACGTCGTTCACAGGACCGCGGTACCCGAATCCTCACGCACCTTGCCGAGGTGACCGTCAACCAACCCAACGGTGACGGCGCAGGAACAATCGATCCCGCCCTGAAATTGCCCACTCTTGATCTGACCATTCCGGCTCCCGCAGGTTCGCGTCAGCGGCTTGCCGAGCTCGGGCCCGTTGCGTTTGCAGCGGATCTGCGCGCGCAGAAGGCCTTGGCCGTGACAGACACGACGTTCCGCGACGCCCACCAGAGCCTGTTGGCCACCCGTGTTCGCACGCGCGACCTCGTGGCTGTCATGCCCCACGTGGCGCGCTTGACCCCGAATTTGCTGTCTGTTGAAGCATGGGGTGGTGCAACCTACGACGTCGCTCTGCGATTCCTGGGTGAGGATCCGTGGGAGCGCCTGGCGGAAATGCGCGAAGCGCTTCCCAACACCGCCATTCAAGCGCTGATTCGTGGTCGCAACACGGTGGGATACACGCCGTATCCCAAGGCCGTGACCGAGTCCTTCATTCGCGAGGCGGACGCCACGGGCGTGGACATCTTCCGAATTTTTGACGCGCTGAACGATGTGAATCAGATGCGTCCCGCGATTGATGCCGTGCTCGAGACCAACCGTGCGGTAGCCGAGGTGGCCTTGTGCTACACGGGTGACCTGCTAAATCCCGACGAAGACATCTACACACTGGATTACTACCTGCGCTTGGCGGAATCTATCGTGGAATCGGGTGCGCACATCCTTGCCATTAAGGACATGGCGGGTCTGTTGCGTGCCGGTGCTGCATCCACGTTGGTGCGCGCGCTGCGAGAGCGCTTTGACATTCCGGTACACCTGCACACCCACGACACCGCGGGTGGTCAGCTGGCGACTCTGATTGCCGCCAGCGAGGCGGGCGTGGATGCGGTCGACGTGGCCAGCGCGCCGATGGCCGGTACCACCAGTCAGCCCAGCGCCTCGGCGCTCGTTGC
This sequence comes from Microbacteriaceae bacterium MWH-Ta3, assembly GCA_003053925.1. GTDB lineage: Bacteria > Actinomycetota > Actinomycetes > Actinomycetales > Microbacteriaceae > MWH-TA3. Next base: position 70,287 of record QBKD01000001.1, on the reverse strand, counting down.
AGCACTCGCACACACCGAACGCGACACCGGGATTTCTCTCGACGCTGTCAGTGCACTGGAGCCCTATTGGGAAGCCGTTCGCCTGATGTACAAGCCCTTCGAGTCGGGCCTGCCCGGTCCGACGGGTCGTGTGTACAAGCACGAGATTCCGGGCGGACAGTTGTCGAACCTTCGCCAGCAGGCAATCGCGTTGGGGCTGGGGGATCAGTTCGAGAAGGTCGAAGACTGGTACGCCGAGGCGAACCGCATTCTGGGCCGTCCCACCAAGGTCACGCCCTCGTCGAAGGTTGTGGGTGACTTGGCACTGCACCTTGCTGCAGCAAACGCCGACCCCCTCGATTTCGAAAACAACCCGGAAAAGTACGACATCCCGGATTCCGTTATTGGATTCATGGCGGGCGAACTCGGCGATCTGCCCGGTGGATGGCCCGAGCCCTTCCGCACCAAGGTGCTGGCAGGTCGCACGATCAAGCCCGTCAAGGAGGACCTCGACCCCGCCGACGAGGCACTGTTGAATTCGGATTCGTTGACCCGTCGCGCCACGCTCAACCGCCTGTTGTTCCCGCAACCCACGGAACAGTTCGACGCTGTGCGCGAGAGCTACGGTGACCTGTCGATTCTCACCACACACGACTATCTATATGGGCTCAAGGTGGGCGTGGAACACGTGGTCGAAATTCAGAAGGGTGTCGCACTCTTCATCACGCTCGAGGCAATTAGCGAGCCGGATGACAAGGGTATGCGTACGGTCATGGCCACGCTTAATGGCCAGCTTCGGCCTCTGCTGATTCGTGACAAGACGATCGAAGTTCAGGCCTCGGTTGCGGAAAAGGCAGATCTGGCGAATGCGTCGCACGTCGGCGCTCCGTTCCTTGGAGTCGTCACCATGCAGGTCGCGGTCGGTGACATCGTCGAGGTGGGTGGTGTAGTTGCCACCATTGAAGCGATGAAGATGGAGGCGGCCATTACGGCTCAGACTCGAGGTCGCGTCGCGCGTATTGTGGTCCCCACAACACAGCAGGTCGAGCCGGGGGACCTGCTTGCGGTTCTAGAGCCGGTGACCGAGTAGGCCGAAATTCGGTAGAATTAGCAGTCGACACACTACACATCGGAGGTCCACGTGGCTGAGGCAAAGAAGTCTGCGGGCGCCGCAAATGAACAGGTTACGACGTCGGAAGACGCGGTAACCGTTGAGCCAGAAACGACTGTCGAGGCACCGACTGCGGACAGCAGCGCGCCGACCAGTGCGGATCCTGCGGCGGAGGTTCCCGAGGTCACCGATCTGCCGGAAGCTTCGGCAAATTCGGCCGATGCCGTGGTGACGACGGGGACCGAGACGTCGCTGACATTCCGCGCCGATGCCGCTATGTATTCACGACGTCACGAAGGCGTATCGGATTTGCCCGAACCTTCCGCGCTTCTGACCGACGAACGTCTGCTCGACATCAAGGACAAGCGTTCGGCTCCCGAAGGAGCCTTCCGTCGCGCCGTGTGGAATGCCTCGTTCCGCACGATCAACATGGGGGATTCAGCGAAGGTTCGCGCCCGTAAGGCTTTGGAGGCGCGTATTGCCGTTCCTCTGCCCGGAAACGCGCGTTTTGTGCCCGTGTTGACGCGCAAGGGCGGCGTGGGTAAGACTACGACCACCACCCTGTTGGGAATGGCCTTGGCCCGTATGCGTGAAGACCGCGTTGTGGCAATTGATGCCAATCCCGACCGTGGAACCCTCGCCGAGCGCGTTCCGCGCGCGACACGCTACACGATTCGCGACGTCGTCAACAAGGCACCGTCGATTTCCTCGTTCACCGATTTCTCGGAATTTGTGTCGAGAGATGCGACCCGTCTGGATGTCTTGGCATCGGACTCAGACCCCGCGCTTTCGGAGGCCTTTGACGAGTTTGACTACAACATCGTCGCCGACATCACGTCGCGGTACTATTCGATCGTATTGACCGACTGCGGTACGGGCATTGTCCACTCCGTGATGCGTCCCACTCTACAGCGCGCCAATTCGTTGGTAATCGTGTCGGGTGGTTCGATTGATGAAGCTCGCCTAGCTTCCGAGACCCTGACGTGGCTCGAGACCAACGGTTATTCAGATCTGGTCAAGAATTCGGTGGTGGCCTTGAACACGGCAACGCAGGGAACCATTCTTGTGAAGCTCGATGAAATCGAAAACCACTTCCGTTCACGGGTGCGCGACGTCGTGCGCATTCCCTATGACGACCACATTGCTGCGGGTTCGGTGATTACGTGGGGCAAGCTAAACAAGCTGACCCGCGATTCGGTCACGCTGCTGGCAGCGCTCGTCGTCGAGGGAATTCAGGCACCGACGAAGTAATGACTGCACGCGACATCCGCCTCTTTGGCGACCCTGTCTTGCGCAGCGCGTCGGATTCGATTCACACGATCACCGAAGGGACCCACGCGCTCGTTCGCGACCTGCTCGATAGTGTTGCGCTTCCGGGACGTGCGGGTGTCGCTGCGCCTCAGATTGGGGTGGGTCTTCGCGCCTTCAGTTACAACGTTGATGGTGTCATTGGGTACATCCTGAATCCCGTGCTGGTCGAGGTTCGTGGCGAGGCCCAGTTGGTCGACGAAGGCTGCCTGTCGGTACCCGGTTTCACCTACAAGCGCCGCCGTTTTCCGTGGGCACGTGTGACGGGAATCGATCTGAAAGGCAATCCGCTGGAACTCGCTGGCGAGGGGCTCTTGGCGCAGGCGCTTCAACACGAGACCGATCACCTTGACGGCGTGTTGTACATCGAGGGGCTCGATCCCGAACTGAAGCGCGATGCGATGCGCCAGATTCGCGCCGCCAGCTGGTTCCGCCACTAATTCAGGAATCGCGATGAGTGGCGGAACCGCGGTTAGTCGGTAAGCGCCATTTCCTTGGTCTCGGGAGTGTCACTGTACAGGTCATCGATGGCGTCGGCGAAGTCGGCAACAATCACCGAGCGCTTAATGCTCATCTTCGGGGTGAGATGTCCGCTCGCCTCGGTGAACTCTGTCGGCAGAACGACAAACTTGCGGATCGATTCCGCGCGGGAGACCCGCTTGTTGGCCCGATCGACCGCAGTCTGGATTTCTGCCAGGACCTTGGGGTGCGTCGCGGCTTCGGCCAGGCTCATGTTGGGGTCCAGCCCCACGTTGTGCAACCACACGGGCAGCATTTCGGTGTCAAGGGTGATGAGTGCGGCCACGAACGGGCGACGGTCGCCAACAACGACGCACTGACCGACCAACAGGTTCGACCGAATCGGGTCCTCCAAGACCGGCGGTGCCACGTTCTTGCCACCCGCGGTCACAATGATTTCCTTCTTGCGCCCGGTGATGGTGAGGTAGCCGTCCTCGTCCAATGACCCGATGTCTCCCGTGCGGAACCAGCCATCCTGGAAGGCCTCGGCGGTTGCCTTATCGTTGTGCCAGTAGCCCTGGAAGACATCGATTCCCTTGACGAGCACTTCGCCATCCGTATCAATTTTGATTTCGACGCCGGGCAGCGCCGGACCCACGGTACCAATCTTGTACTTGTCGGCAAGATTCATGGTGGCGGGGGCAGTGGTCTCGGTGAGCCCGTATCCCTCGAGTACGCGGAAGCCGAGGCTGCGGTAGAAGTGTCCCAAGCGGTTGCCCAGAGGCGCCGAGCCACTGATGGCGTACACGACCTTGCCGCCCAGTGCGGCCCGAAGCTTTGACAAGACTAGTTTGTCCAACACGGTGAACTGCAGACGCAGACCCAAGGGGACGTGTCCAGCATCGAGTGCACGCGAATACGCAATGGCCGTTGCGGCAGCCTTGCGGAAGATGGCGCCCTTGCCCGCAGCTTCCGCCTTCTGTTCGGATGCGTTGTATACCTTCTCGAATACTCGCGGAACGGCCAGGAGGAACGTGGGCTTGAAGCTGCCCAGTGATGGCAGCAGGAGTTTGGTGTCAGGCTGGTGGCCAACACGAACGCCGGCGTGCACGCAGAGGATTGCAATGAATCGGGCGAAAATGTGTGCGGCCGTAATGAACAACAGGGTCGATGCGCCCGGCATGCTGACGACCTCGTCTAACGCGAGCGACGAATTGCGGATGGTGTCGACGAAGTTGCCGTGGCTCAGCATGCATCCCTTGGGCTGACCCGTCGATCCCGACGTGTAGATGAGGGTGGCTAAATCGCGTGACTGCGCATGGGTTCGACGCTTGTCGACGTCGGCATCCGAGACGGAGCGACCAGCCTCCATTAATTTGGCAATGTCGTCAAGGTGCAACTGCCATACCGTGCTGATCCCGGGGAGCTCGGGGCGCGCCTCATCGAATCGCTGGAAGTATTCCGCTGTTTCCACAATGAGTGCGATGGCACCCGAATCTTGCAGTGTGTAGGCAATTTGTGAGGACGCCGAGGTTTCATAGACGGGGACAAGTGTGGCTCCGGCATAGAACATTGCAAAGTCAATGAGCGTCCACTCGTAGCGCACCTTGCACATCATGCCCACCTTGTCGCCGGGCTTGATACCCGCGGCGATAAAGCCCTTGGCCAGCGCAATGACTTGGCGGCGGAATTCTGCGACAGACACGTTCGACCACGAGCCATCATTTTGGGGAAGGCTGAAGATCGGAAGATCAGGAGTCTGAATAAACCGGTTTTCCAAAAGGTCGGTGATGTTATCCGATGGCACGTGGGGAATGAGGATGGGCGTGCGGGACTCGTTCACGGATACTCCTTTGTTGCCGGTAGGTTGCCCCTTACTCTACTGGTCGTTACGGGCCTTCCCAAGGTGAACCGTAGACTTCTGTCGTGCATGCAATTGGAATTGATATTGGCGGGACGAAAATCGCCGGTGGCGTCGTCACGGCCGAGGGCGACATCGTCGCGCAGGCGCGAATTGATACGCCTGCTGGTCCGGAAATCATCGACGCCGTGGCCATAATGGTCGAGGAATTATCGGTGGGATACGAGCCCGTTGCGGTGGGCATCGCAATCCCCGGATTTGTGGACATTACGCGGGAAAATGTGCGCATCGCGCCGAACATTGACTGGCACGATGTGCCCGTTGCGCAACTGTTTGCCGAGCGCACGGACCTGCCGGTGTTGATCGAGAACGACGCGAATGCTGCGGGCTGGGCCGAACATCGGTTCGGTGCGGGTCGAGGCGTGGCGCACATGACGATGTTGACTATCGGCACGGGCGTCGGGGGAGCGATCATTGCCGGCGGATCAGTATTCCGTGGCGGGTTTGGCTCGGCTGCGGAATTGGGGCACATTTGTGTGCACCCGGGTGGCCTGGAATGCGCGTGTGGTGCACGCGGATGTATCGAGCAGTACGCATCCGGTCGCGCGCTGCAGCGATATGCGCATGGTCGCGCCGAACGCGATGGCGGTGGCCTGCAAGATCTCATCGATCGAGCGGGTGAGATTACCGCAGATGGATTCATCGAACTTGTCGAGGCCGGTGACGAGGGCGCATTGGGCGCATTGAGTGATGTTGGCGCGGAACTGGGCAAGGCCTGCGCGGTATTACAAGCCGTACTCGACCCCGAGCTTTTCGTGATTGGCGGCGGTGTTTCGGCCGTGGGCGAGCCACTTCTGGGACCCATTCGCCGCTCCTTTGAATCTGCAGTCTCGGCATCGGGACGTCGCCCCATCGCCGAAATCAAAATTGCGGCGATGTCGGGCGAAGCCGGGTTAATCGGTGCGGCCGACTTGGCGCGATCGTCGCTCGGAACGCACCACTAGGGGTCGTCAATGTTCTATTGGATCGTTAAAAACCTCGTGCTCGGCCCGATTCTCACCAGCGCATTTCGGCCGTGGGTCAAGGGTCTGGAAAACGTGCCCACCGAGGGACCTGCGATTCTGGCAAGCAACCACCTGTCGTTCGTCGACTCCATATTTCTGCCTCTCGTTCTGAACCGACCGGTGGTCTTCCTCGCAAAAAGCGATTACTTCACCGGCCGTGGAATCAAGGGATTCTTCATCCGATTGTTCTTCCGTGCGGCAGGCCAGCTCCCCATCGATCGATCGGGAGGCAAGGCCTCCGAGGCGTCTCTGAACACAGGACTTCGGGCGCTGGCTGATGGCAAACTTCTGGGAATCTACCCCGAGGGAACCCGAAGCCCCGATGGCCGTTTGTATCGTGGACGCACGGGAATCGCCCGCATGGTGCTCGAAGCGCACGTTCCCATCATCCCCGTGGCCATGATCGACACCGACAAGGTCATGCCCATCGGTGCATCCATGCCTAAGGTTCGCCGCGTCGGTGTGGTATTCGGGCAGCCATTGGATTTCACTCGATTTGAGGGGTATGAGGGCGATCGATTCGTTTTGCGCGCAATCACCGATGAAATCGTTCACGAACTTGCCGCGTTGTCTGGTCAGGAATATGTCGATGAATATGCATCGGCCGCTCGAGCGCGCCACGCAACGCGCCCGCCTCAAGTAGGCTAGAACCACGCTTTTAACAAAGGATTACTGTGACCGACGCCCAAGCCAACGCCGCCACCTCTGATGTTCTTGCGGGCCTGGACGCGTGGCGTTCGTTGCCCATCAAGCAGCAGCCCAGCTGGGACGACTTGGACGAGGTCCGTGCGGTAACGGCCGAGTTGTCCAAGCTGCCGCCGCTGGTATTCGCGGGCGAGGTGGACATGCTGAAGACTCGATTGGCTCGTGCGGCTCGCGGCGATGCATTCCTGCTGCAGGGTGGTGACTGTGCGGAAACCTTTGACGGTGCAACTGCGGACAAGATTCGCAACCGTGTTAAGACAATCCTGCAGATGGCCGTTGTCCTGACGTACGGCGCGTCGATGCCCGTCGTCAAGATGGGTCGTATGGCCGGCCAGTTCGCCAAGCCACGATCGAGCGATTCCGAAACACGTGGCGACATCACTCTTCCTGCCTACCGCGGAGACATTGTCAACGGATACGACTTCACGCCGGAGTCGCGTCGCGCCAACCCGCAGCGCATGGTGCAGGGTTACCACACGTCGGCCTCGACGCTGAACCTCATCCGCGCCTTCACTCAGGGTGGCTTTGCCGACCTGCGCGAGGTGCACTCGTGGAACAAAGGCTTTGCCGAGAACCCGGCGAACAAGCGTTACGAAAAACTTGCGGGCGAAATCGATAAGGCCATCAAGTTCATGGCCGCGGCGGGCGCCAACTTCGACGAACTCACGCGCGTCGAATTTTTCGCCAGCCACGAGGGCCTTCTCATGGATTACGAACGACCTCTGACGCGTATCGATTCGCGCACGGGTCTGGCGTATGACACCTCGACGCACTTCGTCTGGATCGGCGAACGCACGCGTGAGCTAGACGGTGCACACGTAGATTTCTTCTCGCGCATCCAGAACCCCATTGGCGTGAAATTGGGCCCGTCGACGACGCCCGATGACATGCTGCGCCTGATTGACAAGCTCGACCCGAACCGCGAGCCAGGCCGACTGACGTTCATCACGCGTATGGGTGCGGGCAAGATTCGCGATGCTCTGCCTCCGTTGCTCGAAGCCGCACAGTCCAGCGATGCGCTGCCGCTGTGGATCACGGACCCGATGCACGGAAACGGCATGACGACGCCTAATGGATTTAAAACCCGTCGTTTCGACGATGTCGTCGATGAGGTCAAGGGATTCTTCGAAGCACACCGCGCTGTAGGTACATTCCCCGGCGGTTTACATGTCGAGCTCACGGGCGATGACGTGACCGAATGCCTGGGCGGTGCGGAAATGATTGATGAAAACACGCTGGCGACTCGGTACGAGTCATTGTGTGACCCTCGCCTGAACCACAAGCAGTCGCTTGAGCTGGCCTTCCTTGTCGCCGAGGAACTGGCGGCGCGATAGAACCGTTGTTCGTCGAATCGACGACTCGCTAAAGCCCCGAACCGTCTGAGGTGAGGGGCTTTAGAACACCCCGTTGATAACGATGGTCGATCCGCGCGGAGCCATCAATCCGGAAGCGGGTTCGAGAGATACGGCCTGCGCGAAGGCATCTCCCCAGAACGATTCGGGAATATCGGTGTTCACTTCGACAGCAAATCCCAGGGATTCCAGCAATTCCTTTGCCGACTTAATCGTCAGGCCCGACACCTCGGGAATCATCACCAATTCGGGGCCCTTGGATATCACCAACGTGACCGTGTCACCGGGGCTCAGTGGGTTCGCCGCCTCGACGCGAATAACCTTTCCCTTGCCAATGGTGTCGTGGAATTCACTGACGGTGGTCTCGGAAACCAGAAGTCCGGCATCGGTCAGAAGCTTTGTGGCGGCCGCGGGGGTTTTGTTTGCCACAGCGGGGATGGGGCCTGCCGAGACTACGAGCGAAATGGAGTCGCCGCGATGCAGGGTAACACCCGCCGCGATGTTCGTTCCATCGGGGGACAACACCGACATGATGGAGTCGGCGGGAGCGCTCGCATCAAATTGCGTGACCGCAGCAAGAACACTGATGTCTAACGCCTCGAGCGCGGACGTGTATTCGGCTACCGACTGCTGCGCCCAATCGGGCAGTGCGACAGGTTCCGCTCCCAATGACACAATCAGCTGAACTTCGGTGCCCTTCGGAACGGGGCCGGTAATTTCGGGCTCGGTCCCAATGACAAGACCTTCGGCGATATCGGTGCTGTATTCCTCGAGCGGGGGATCAATCACAACGATTCCCGAGGCCGTAAGTTGCTCGGTGGCACTCGCGACCGTGAGTCCGGTGACGGCACCTGCCGACGCGAGTGCGCCCGGGCCCATGCTGAACCACCAGCCCGTTCCGCCGGCCAACAGAACACCGACAAGCGCGAGAGCGCCGATGATGAATCCGCGACGCCGGCGTGTGTGCGTGCTGCGCACGAGAGCATCGGTGGCGTGAAGTGCGGCACCTTCGGTACGGTGAGCCGCTGGTGCAGTAGGCCGCTGAATCACCTGGGTCGCAGCGGTGTCCACGCGCTCCAGAACCATTGTCTCGTCGACTGTGGGAATGGGTGCGGTTGTCGTGTCCGTCGCGATGCCCTGTGCGGCGGCACGGAGACCATCTCGAAACGCGAGGGCGTCTTTCGGGCGGTGTTCGGGATTTTTCGCCGTCGCCCACTGAATGATCTCGTCCAATTCGCTCGACACATCGGGGTTGACGCCCACGGCAGTGGGCACGGGGTTGTTTGCGTGCTGCATCGCCACCTGCATGGGCGAATCGCCAGTAAACGGCTGTCGTCCCGTCAGCATCTCGTACAGCATGATTCCGACCGAATACAGGTCGCTGCGAAAATCGGACGTTCCTCGTTGAAGCAATTCGGGTGCGATGTACGCGATGGTGCCCATCAGCGTTGCGCCGGTCTGGGTCGCAGAGGTCACCGGTCGCGCAAGTCCGAAGTCACCAATTTTGATGCGGCCATCGTCGACCAGCATCACGTTTTCCGGCTTAACATCGCGGTGCAGAATGCCTTCGCGGTGAGCGGCATCGAGTCCTTGAAGAACCGCTGTTGTGATGTCGAGAGTCTGGTCCACGGTGAGCGTGCCGAAATCATTGAGAAGCTCGCGCAGCGTCATTCCGGGCAAATATTCCATGACCAAGAACAGAATGTCGTTCTCTTGGCCTTGGTCATACACCGACACGATGTTGGGGTGCGTGAGCCGGGCCGTGTGCCGCGCCTCGCGAATAAATTTTTCGGCATAGGCAGGGTCATCAATGAGGTGGCCGTGCATGATTTTGATAGCGACGTTACGTTCAAGACGCAAATCTGTGGCTAAATACACTCCCGCCATACCGCCGCGGGCGATACGCGACAGAATGCGATAGCGCCCATCAATGGTGGCGCCAATCAGTCTGTCGTGGGAATTCGTAGTCACATAGAGAGTCTATTGAGGGCACGGCATGTGCCGTGCGCACACGCTTATGTGAGCTCGAAAAGCCAATTCCATGCACTTGCTTCCCACTGTGCGTAAGCATTCGGGAAGGCGGAAATTTGCACCGCTTGTGCGGCATTCGTGAGCGACATCGTTTGCCATCCCGCAATGTCCAGCAGGCCACGAGTGGCGCCGGGCGTAGGCGAGTTGGGGCCGCCAAAGAATGCCCGTGTGGCGAAACGCGTATCCAGGATTTGCGAAACACTGCCCCAGCCTGATGAGGGGCGCTGTTGGAATAGTCCCACCGAGTCGCGATCGCCGTAATTGACGTTCTGCAAACGTGATTCCTGCATGGCGGTGGCAAGTGCGATGGCAATCCCAAAGTTCGGAACGTTCATTTCGCGTCCGACCGCGATGATGGTGCGCGCGTTGCGTCGCATTTCTTCGGTGAGGACCACAACGCGATCGCCCTCAGCGACAGAGCCGTTTGATGATGCGCGTTGTCCCGAAGCCAAGACAGGCGACTGCGAAATCTCGGTTTCCGCAACCTCTGCCGTGCGTAAAACTCCGCGACGCTCCTTGCTGACGACGAGGATTTGCCCGGGATGTATCGCTGTTCGCCAGGACAACCCATTCAGTGCCAGAAGTGCGGCGGTGGGAATGTTGTGCATACGTGCAATCGATTGAATGCTTTCGCCATCTCGAACCACGTGATCTAACGCTCCAGTGACGCTGACCACATCGGTCGATGCCTCGGTGTTGTCGGGGGTTGCCGGTGTTTGATGGGTGTCAGGGCTTGCATCGGCCGCGAGCGGCGCACCTGCTACAGCGGCAACGACACCGGTAACCACCAGGGGCATGGTGCCGAGCGCGGTAGCCCGCACAATCCGAGCCCGGCGCTCGGTTGCTCGTATTTCGCTACGCGACGGTAACTCGGGTTGCAAGCCCTGAAAAATGGGATGAGGCTCGTGCGACTGTGCGTGCGCGTTGTCGTCCACAATGCCCCTTTCCCCACCTTTATTCTGGCGGATGCGGCGCCTGAAGGGCGGTAATGTCTTCGTGTCGTCAGACGGCGCGGCGCGTGATGGCGTCGACCAGTGCCGTGAGTTCGTGGCGTGATTGCGAATCCAGTGACGCGCCGGCCAGTGCCTCGAGGCTTCGCACGCGCGATCGCTCGATTAGTGCCTCGACTTCGTCGACGGCACCATTGTCCTGCAGTGTCTGGCGCAACATGTCGATTTGTTCACGCGAGAGTTCGGGGTCACCCACGAGTTCATCCAGAAGGTCACGGGTTGAGCGATCGGCCCGTTGGCGAGCGATTGCCAGCAACACGGTGCGCTTTCCTTCGCGTAGATCGTCTCCGGCAGGTTTTCCCGTGGTCGCTTCGTCGCCGAATACGCCCAGAAGGTCGTCCCGCAGTTGGAACGCAAATCCCAAGGGAAGCGCGAATGCACGAAGCGATGCCACCAACTCGGGGCTTGCACCTGCAAGCAGCGCACCGAGAACCAGGGGAGCTTCCATTGAATACTTTGCGGATTTGTACACCACTACCTGTTGGGCGCGACGAAGCGCATCGGCATCGGCAACATGTGGCCACGCGACCGACTCGAAAACATCGAGGTATTGGCCGACCGTTACATCGGTGCGCATTGTGCGCAGTTCGGTGCGGAACACCTGGGCAGGGGCCTGTGGGAGAGTCAGTGCGGCTTCGAGGAATAAATCGTCGCTCCACGCAAGCAGCAGGTCGCCCAGAAGAATCGATCCCGCGAGACCGAAGTGCTGCCCGTTGCCTGCGAGTTGTGATTCCCGGTGGTGCGTTTCGAATCGTCGATGGGCGGCGGGCATGCCGCGACGCGTGTCTGAATTATCCATCAGATCGTCGTGAACGAGAGCTGCCGCATGGAAGATTTCCAGTCCGGTTGCGAGTGCTTCAATTGCCGAGCGACCGGTATGCGTTGCGACGTCAGAGGCGGGGTCATGGGCGAGAACACTGGCACGCCAACCCCAGTAGGCGAGTCGCGCGCGAAACCGTTTTCCGCCGGACAGCAGGCCGGCTGCAATGTGATTCATCTCGAGCGTATCGGGGGAAATCGCGTGCATTTCGTCACGTCGTTGTGACACGAGCGCATCAATCCGTGCGGTAACGGCATCGGTAATGAGGGGAGCCTGAGACATTCACCCAGACTACAAGCCTCAACGGGCGTACACTGATAGGAGTACCCCGAAGGGAGTTGCGATGTCGTTATCTGAAGAAGACCGTCGTGTGCTAGATGAAATGGAGCGCCAGTTGACGTCGGGCACGGCCGATGTGGTGTCCACGTCCGAGCGTCGCGCACCGAACTTGCGTTTGGTCATCGTCGGCGTAATTGCGCTCGTGGCGGGCATCGGTGTTCTCGTATTGGGTGTCATGATCACGCAGCCACTAGTTGGCGTTGCGGGATTTGCCGTGATGGTCGTCGGTGCATCATTGATGGCGAATCGCCGAGGCCCGGCAGTCGGTAAGGCCGCCGCACCGCGCTCCACGATGTACGACAACCTCGAAAAGCGATGGGATCGCCGCACCAACGGCGACGCCTAAGCTACCGTTTTTCACTCATGACCCGGCCTCGGCCGGGTCATGAGTTTTTTAACGCCATTTTTCCTGCGCGGTTCCCGGTGCCTAGCCTGTGCCTCGATGCGCTTCGCCGGGCTGTGTCAGTGGGAAATTATGCGAAAAAATTTGCAAAATATGGAGCAAAATGGAACAAAATGGAGTAAAGTGGAGGAAGAAGGGAGGGATTCATGCTACTGGGCACATACGAGCCAAAGCTCGACGACAAGGGACGCATCATCCTTCCCGCGAAATTTCGTGACGAATTTGCCGAGGGCGTGGTCCTGACCCGTGGCCAAGAGCACTGCGTGTATGTCTTCTCGGCTGCAGAGTTCAGCGAACTCCACGAGCGCATTCGTCAGGCTCCCGTGAATTCGAAGAGTGCGCGCGATTATTTGCGGTTGTTTTTGTCGGGAGCAAGCGACGAAATGCTCGATAAGCAGAACCGGGTCACGATTCCCTTGAACTTGCGCGAATACGCCGATCTTGGGCGCGAGCTCACTGTCATCGGTGCGGGAAACCGTGCCGAGATCTGGTCGACCGAAGCGTGGAACGCCTATTACAGCGACAAAGAAAAAGCCTTTAGTGAAACCGACGAGGAGGTGATTCCCGGACTCTTTTAGTCGCGATGCTGCGACTCCCCGCCGCGCCCTGAGACACCTTCCCCGGTAGCAGGTCAGCGGAAGGGAATCGGAGCATCGGGATTCACCGGACATCATCATGAACTCGACACCAACGCACATCCCCGTTTTACTCACTGAGTGCCTCGACATCCTGGCGCCGGCTCTCGAACGCTCGAACGCGGTATACGTTGACGGAACATTGGGGCTGGGCGGCCACACCGAGGCCGTTCTTCGACGTTTTCCGACTGTTACCGCAATCGGTGTCGACCGTGACACGGAGGCCTTGGCTCACGCGGGTGCTCGTCTCGCAGAATTCGGCGACCGTTTCCGTGGTGTGCACACGACGTACGACAAAATCCCCTTCGCCTTGGCCGAATCGGGTTTTCACGCGGCCGATGGCATCCTGCTGGACCTCGGTGTGTCCTCAATGCAGCTCGACCAAGCCGATCGTGGATTTGCGTACGCGCAGGATGCGCCACTGGATATGCGCATGAACCAGACAACGGGTGTGACGGCCGCCGACATTTTGGCCACATATTCCGAGCACGACCTCATTCGCATTTTCCGCACCTATGGCGAAGAAAAGCTCGCACCTCGATATGCTCGCGCGATTCTCGCAGCGCGGGCGGAAGCGCCCATTGAACGTTCGGGCCGACTCGTCGAAATTCTTAACGACGCGACACCGTACGCCCTGCGCAATTCCGGCCATCCGGCAAAGCGTGTCTTTCAGGCACTGCGTATCGAAGTCAATGAAGAGCTCGACATCTTGCGCGACGCCATCGTTTCGGCTCTCGATTCACTTGCGGTGGGCGGACGGCTGGCCGTGTTGTCCTACCACTCGCTCGAGGACCGCGTGGTCAAGACAGAGTTTGCCGCGCGTACCTCGTCACGGGCACCCGTCGGCTTGCCGGTTGAGCCAGCCTCGATGAAGGCGGAATTCCGGCTGCTTTTTAACGGAGCTCGCACCGCGAGTGCCGAAGAAATTGGATACAACTCGCGTGCCGCTTCAGTGAAGTTCCGCGCGATCGAACGAGTGGAGGCCTCTCAATGAGCGCAGTCGCACACCGTCCCGGATACGCACCGTCGCGTCCCGTGGCACCGTCCATTTCCGCCAGCCGACCAACCTTGCGTCGCGTCGAGCGTGAACCCCGTGCTGATGCACCTGCCATGTCGCGAGGACGCGTTACGGCCATCATGCTGGTGGCCCTGGTCTCGATTTATCTGTTGCGCCAGCTTGTATCCGTCGGCGTGGACGCCGGGGCATACGAGATTGCCGCATTGAATCAAGCGCAAATCAACCTTTCGCGTGATGCGGAATTTATGACCGAGCAGCTCAACGTGTTGGATTCGCCACAGAACCTCGCCACTATGGCCGAAAAAATGGGCATGATCTCGAATGCGAAGCCCGCATATTTGCGGCTCAGCGACTCCAAGGTCTTTGGATCGCCCTCCGGTGCGCGCGGAACTGCGGGTGTTGCTGTACCCATCGCCAACGACCTCATCGCACAACTGGGCGTGACTCCCGTCGTGTCGGGCGTGGCAACTCCGGAAAAGCCCGCGGTCACGGAACAATCGACGGTGGACGCAGGAACAGTCGCATCGACTGCTGACATCCCCGCACCACAGACGAATTAGAGGCAGGAGGGGGCTCTATGCCTCATCACTACAACGTGCCTCGTCGTTTGTCGTGGGTCATCGGCATCGTGTATGTCATCATCGCCTTACTTATTGCTCGACTGGTCTACATTCAAGTTTTTGATTCGGCACGTCTTTCGGCTGAGGCCAACGACCGCCGCTCGGTGGTCCAAACGCTGTACGGAACCCGTGGCGCCATTTATGACACGAATGGTGTTGTACTCGCGGACAGTGTAGAGCGTTACGACATCACGGTGTCACCCAAATTCACCACCACCTTTAAACGCGATGGTGTTGAGGTCACGGTCGACGAAGCACTGGGGGAAATCGCATTCATCACGGGCCAGAAACTGTCGGACCTGAAAACCATCGTGACGGCAGACCCTGAATCGGATTTCGCCTACCTTGTGAAAAGCGTGACCATCGACGTGTTGCGCCAAATCGATGAACTGGACATCCCCTGGGTGTATTCGGTCCTGCACCCCTCGCGTACCTATCCTCGGGGAGCCGTCGCCGGAAACCTTGTGGGTTTCATGGGAACCGACGGTGCGCAAACGGGTGTCGAGTACTACATGAACGAATGCTTGGCCGGTGCTGACGGCACGTCCACGTACGAGCGGGGTGCTGACGGAGTTCGTATACCCGGATCGACCATCGTGACGGTTGAGCCACAACAGGGTTCGGATATCACGCTGACGATCGATTCCGACCTGCAATGGTTTGCCCAGCGCACTCTGCAGGAGCAGGCCCGCGAACGCGGTGCGGCGTGGGCAACGGCGATGGTCGTGCGCGTGGCCGATGGCCACATTCTGGCGGCAGCCGATTGGCCCAGCGTGGATCCCAATAACGTCGATGCCACGAAGCCCGACGACTTGGGTTCCCGCATTTTCTCTTCGCCATTCGAGCCAGGTTCCATCTTCAAGCCCATGGTCGTCGCTTCCCTGATGGAGCAGGGGTTGATCACCCCGACGACGGAAATTATTGCACCGGGTTATTTCAAGGTCGGTGGCAGCAGCATTGGAGACTCGTTTTCTCATGGGAACGAACGGTGGACTACGACAGGTGTTCTGGTGAATTCCTCAAACACGGGTTTGAGCGTGCTCAGTACTCCGCTTGACGCGGCGGAACGCACCTCGTTGTTGAAGTCCTGGGGGATTGGACAAGCCACATCGGTGGGATTCTTGGGCGAAGATTCGGGATACCTCGCGGACCCCGCGACCGCGGATGTCATCACGCAGAACACGCAGATGTTTGGCCAGGGAGTCACCGTCACCTCGGCGCAAATGGCTCAGGTCTACCAGACCCTGGGCAATGACGGTCTGCGCGTTCCACTGACCCTTGTCGAGGGGTGCGTGGCCGAGGACGGCACGGTAACCAACACGCCGCCAACAGAGACCACGCAGGTTGTCAGCGTCGAAACCGCGCGCACCACAGTCGAAATGATGGAAGTCGTTGCGCGGAAGGGTTCGGCGGCGAACGTCGTTAAGGTTCCGGGCTACCGCATCGCGATCAAGACGGGTACCGCGGAGGTTGCGCGCAATGGTGTGTACACCAGCGACCGCATCATTTCGGTGGCGGGACTTGCGCCTGCAGAAGATCCGCAGTTCGCCGTCATCGTGACCTTTGGTTTGCCGAAATACGGCAAGAGCTCGTACTACGCGGGCGAGGCATTCAGTACCCTAATGGGACAGGTCCTGAAGTATTACCGAGTCGAGCCGTCCACGGTGAAGGCTCCTGATTACCCAACGAATTGGTAGGAGAAACGTCGTGACGGGAAATATTCCACCGGTGCTTCGCCCCGAGCGCTTGTTGCCACGCCCCGTGGCGGCGCTGGCACACGAATGTGGGCTCGACATAATCGGTGATGCCGACGGCGTCGAGGCAACGGGTATGACGGTCATGACGCGCGAGGTTGTCCCGGGTGATATTTTCATCGCCCTGCGCGGAATTAACCGACACGGAGCGGAATTTGCCGCCGAGGCGGTCGCCTCGGGAGCCGTCGCAATCTTGACCGACCCCGCAGGTGCCGAGCTAGCTCGTGACGCGGGAGTCCCACTGGTTGTCGCGGACGATCCTCGAGCCCTTTTGGGCGACATCAGTGCGTGGTTCTACCGAACCGACGACGACGCGCCGCAATTCTTCGGAATCACGGGAACGAACGGCAAGACATCAACGGCATACTTGCTGGAGGGCATCCTGAAGCAGTTAGGTATCGTGACTGGATTGTCGACGACCGCCGAACGCCACATTGGCGACATGTCGGTCGTGTCCCGCCTGACAACCCCCGAAGCCAGCGAACTTCACGCACTCGTTGCGCGCATGAAAGAACACGCCGTTCGCGCGGTCGTTATCGAGGTCTCGGCTCAGGCCATGACGCACAATCGTGTGTCGGGAATTCGTTTCGACACAGTGGGCTTCACAAATCTGTCCCACGATCACCTGGACGACTACGCGGACATGTCGGAGTATTGCGACGCGAAGGCACGACTTTTTCAGCCCGATGTCGCCCGTCGCGGTGTGGTGTGCCTCGATACCGTGTGGGGCGAACGAATCGTTGCGGAAGCCCACATTCCGGTCACAACTATTTCGTCAACGGGGCATCCTGACGCCCAGTGGTCAGTCGAGATCGTCGAAGACAACCCTGCCTACACGGAATTCACGCTAACGTCACGCGACGGATTCACCATGACAACGCGCGAGCCGGTAATTGGTCGGCACATGGCGGCGAACGCTGCTTTGGCCATCGTCATGCTCATCGAGGCGGGGTACGACCCGTACGCCATCGCGCATGCCTTGGACCGAGATGGCGGCATTCACGCGCACCTGCCGGGGCGCACCGAAAAGGTGTCGGGCGAATCTGGCCCCAATGTCTATGTGGATTTTGGGCATTCGCCCGATGCATTTGAGCACACCCTAGCTGCGGTGCGGCGGTTCACTCCGGGCAAGACAATCATGGTGTTTGGAGCCGACGGTGACCGCGACGCCACAAAGCGGTTTGACATGGGCCGGGTCGCCGCCGAAGGATGCGACATTTTGGTCATCACCGATCACCACCCACGTTTCGAAGACCCCGCTGCCATCCGCGCCATGTTGTTGGAGGGAGCGCACAGCGTGACGGATGGGCCAGAAATTCACGAGGTGTCGCCGCCCGAAGACGCCATTCGACTTGCGGTGTCGTTGGCTAGCGAAGGGGATTCGATTCTGTGGGCTGGGCCTGGCCACCAGGATTATCGGGACATTCGCGGTGTGCGCACGGTGTACTCGGCACGCGATCTGGCGCGATCTTCATTGAGGGAAGCGGGATGGGCGAACTGATGGAAACCGTACTGACCGATGGAACGGTGCTCATTGATGGCACCGCTGCCGTGACGCAGCGCGAGGTTCGCACCTTTCAGCAGCAACTCGCGGAATGGGAGCACCGCGGCGCCCGCACGGTACATGTCGCGGGCGAACTTAACACCACTCACGACTCGTGGCTGGACGATCACGACGCGGTGGGCCGGCTTGCCGTGCGGTTTAACGTCCATCGAATTGTCACCGTGGGCGAGGGTGCGCGCCACATTCATAATGCAGCGGGGCTTGAGGGATCGTGGGACGGGGAGTCGCTCCTCGTTTCAGACGTGCAGCGCGCGTACGATGAAGTACGGCCGCTGAGAGGCGACGGAACCGCCATTTTGGTGACCGGATCTTCCGTGACAGCGATGTCTGACATCGTGGCCCTATTGAAAGGGGACAGCGCATGAGAGCACTTCTGCTCGGCGGCGCGTTCTCAATGGCGTTCACGTTGTTGATGACCCCGGTGTTTATCAAATTGTTTGGGCGCATCGGCTGGGGTCAGTTCATTCGAGACGACGGCCCGCAAAGCCACCACACCAAGCGCGGAACGCCGACAATGGGCGGAATCGTCATCATCGTGGGAGCGATTGTTGGATATTTCGCGGGTCACGTGATTGCCACGGAGCCCATCACGGTGAGTGCCCTGCTTGTGATTGTGATGATGGTGGGAATGGGGCTTGTCGGATTCATCGATGACTTCACGAAGACCCACAAGCAGCGCAGCCTGGGGCTCACGGGCTGGGCCAAGGTCGCGGGACAAGTAATAGTGGCCACACTGTTCGCGGTTCTCGCTATCAATTTCCCAGACGAAAACGGAATCACCCCCGCATCGTTGGCCATCAGTGCTATCCGCGATATCGAGTGGCTGACATTTGCTGCGTGGGGTGGCGTGTTCGGTGTTGTCGGTTTCATCCTTTGGGTGAACCTCATCGTCGTATCCACATCCAACGGTGTCAACGTCGCCGATGGTTTGGACGGGCTGGCCAGCGGCAGCGCGATCCTTGCCATTGGGTCGTACATCATCATTGGTTTCTGGCAGTTCAACCAGTCGTGTTATTCCGTTGTTCTTGACCCCGAGGTTGCGTACAAGTGCTATGAAGTTCGCGATTCCCTCGATCTCGCGGCAATTGCCGCCGCCATCGCGGCCAGCACAATCGGCTTCCTGTGGTGGAACACATCGCCTGCGCAGATCTTCATGGGCGACACCGGGTCCCTTGGTTTGGGCGGTGCACTCGCTGCACTCGCCATCTTGACTCGAACCGAACTGCTCATTATTTTGATTGGTTCGTTGTTCGTTATCGTTGCAGGCTCAGTCATTCTGCAACGTGTCTATTTCAAGATCACGCGGGGCAAACGCATTTTCCTGATGAGTCCTCTGCACCATCATTTCGAACTCAAGGGGTGGGCCGAGGTCACGGTGGTCGTGCGCTTTTGGTTGATTGCTGCGCTGGGCGTTGCGGTCGGCATCGGCGTGTTCTACCTTGAATGGGCTGGTCAGTAATGACACGTTCGCTTGATTCTCTCACCAGCTGGCATGCTGACTGGTCGGGGCTGCGCGTCTTCGTGGTGGGCCTTGGAGTGAGCGGTTTTGCCGTTGCTGACACACTCTGGGAACTGGGTGCTGTGGTGCATGTGGCGTCGGATCGTCCGTCACCCGACCACGAGGCGATGCTCGATGTCTTGGGCGTGGAACACGTGATCACGGACTCACCCGAATCGTGCGAGGCTTCGGCGGCGGAATTCGCGCCGGACATCGTCATTGTGTCGCCCGGAATTTCGCCCCGTCACCGAATCCTGGATTGGGCTGCTCGTTCGGACATCCCCGTGTGGAGCGACATCGAATTGGCGTGGCGCGTGCGCGACAAAATCACGGCAGCCCCCTGGATTGTCATCACGGGAACCAATGGCAAGACCACGACTACGCAGCTCACCGCGCATTTCCTGCGGTCGGCTGGTCTGCGCGCCATCGAATGTGGAAACATCGGTGTGCCAGTCTTGGATGCCGTTCGGAATCCCGAGGGGTTCGATTACCTGGTTGTTGAATTGTCGAGTTTCCAGCTGCACTGGCTTCCCAGCTCGGGTGCGGGTGCGCTACA
The DNA here is from genome assembly GCA_003053925.1 of Microbacteriaceae bacterium MWH-Ta3. Taxonomy (GTDB): domain Bacteria; phylum Actinomycetota; class Actinomycetes; order Actinomycetales; family Microbacteriaceae; genus MWH-TA3. The sequence goes on along the minus strand of QBKD01000001.1, from coordinate 50,200 downwards.
TCCCTATTCCGCCACGTGCCTGAATGTGGCGGAAGACCACGTCGACTGGCATGGAAGTGCCGATGCATATCGCCAGGCAAAGGCGTCGGTGTACACCAACACCCAGGTTGCGTGCGTGTACAGCACCGTGGACCACATCACGGAAACCATGGTCGAGGATGCGGATGTGCAGGAAGGCTGCCGGGCCATCGGGTTTGGTTTCATGGTTCCGGGTCCCAGCGGTTTCGGGACTATCGAGGGAATTCTCGTGGATCGAGCGTTCGTCGAGAATCGCCATGAATCTGCGCAGGAACTCACCACGATTGATCGACTCGCCGAGCTGGGGATGGCCCAGCCGCACATGATTTTGAATATTCTTGCCGCCGCCGCTTTGGCGAGATCGACAGGCATCAGCCCCGAAGCGGTGTCGCGAGGGATCGATTCATTTGTGGTGGACCATCACCGATGCGAGGTTGTTGCCGAGGCGGGCGGGGTTACCTGGGTCGACGATTCCAAGGCCACTAACGCGCATGCGGCCAATGCGTCCTTGCGCGCGTTCCCGTCGATTGTGTGGATTGTCGGCGGGCTCTTCAAGGGCACTCAAATCGACGAAATTGTGCAGGCACATGCCTCCAGGCTGCGCGGCGTCGTCATCATTGGCGAAGACCGCGCGGAGCCCATCCGTGCGCTTACCGCACACGCGCCTCATGTGCCGTGGAAGCAGATTTCGGGCGGCGATGTCATGACGCAGGCGGTTGCCGCGGCGCGAGATTTTGCGCGCGATGGTGACACCGTGCTTCTCGCGCCGGCCGCGGCCTCGATGGACCAATTCGTCGATTATGCCGACCGAGGCAGGAAGTTCGCGTCCGCGGTCGCCGAATCGATTGCGGAACAATCATGACGTCGGTCCTCAATTCGCAGGCTGCCATTCGGCTGCGAAACCTTTTTCACATTGACCACCCTGTCGTGTTTCGATTGGTTGGCGCCGTCATCTTTCTGACGCTCTTTGGAATCACGATGGTGTTGTCCGCGTCCGCGGTTCAGAGTGGTTTGGCGAACAACGGCAATTATTTCCAAGAGACCTTAAAGCAGGCGGGTGGTGCTGCTATTGGGTTTGCGTTGCTGGGTTTTATCGCACGGTTTCCCGAATTTACGTGGCGCAGTCAAGCGAATAATCTCATCTACTTGGGTGCGCTGATGCAGGGACTTGTGTTCACGCCCTTGGGCTTGGAATACGGCGGCAACCGAAATTGGCTGGACATCGGGTTCACCACGATTCAGCCGTCTGAGTTTCTCAAATTGGCCATCATTCTGTGGCTTGCGATCTGGATTTCCGATAACGAATGGGTTATTACCGAGGGTAGATTGGCCGACTGGAAAATGCCGGCGATTTACGTGGGCGGCCCGACGGCACTAATTTTGTTGGGCGGTGACCTCGGGACAACGCTCATTGTTGCGATTGTTCTGATGGGAATGCTGCTTCTGGCGGGTTTCAACGGCCGGCTGCTCGCACTCGTGACTCTTTTGGGCCTTGTAATTGTTGGATTCCTGATGAATGCATCGTCGTCGAGACGCGATCGTATTGCGGCCTGGCTGCAGGGATGTTCCGTCGAAGACTACGACGGAATCTGCTGGCAAAGTCAGCACGGACTCTGGGCGCTGGGCACGGGCGGTATTTTTGGGCTGGGACCGGGCAGTTCTCACGCAAAGTGGTCGTGGCTGCCGCACGCCGAGTCGGACTACATATTTGCCATCGTGGGCGAAGAAATGGGTTTACTCGGGGCGTCATTCGTATTGTTGCTGATTGCCGTGATGGCGTGGAGTTTTGTCATGCTCATTCGTGAATATCACGAAACATTCACGCGGCTCGTTGTAACAGGCGTGTTTTTCTGGCTGGTCGGCCAATCGCTCGTCAACATCGCGGTCGTCCTGGGGGCGCTCCCGGTCCTGGGAGTACCCTTGCCGTTCGTGTCGAGTGGCGGAACCTCGCTGATGGCCAACCTCATGGCCGTTGGACTCGTTGTGAGTGCCGTTCGTGTGGCGGACGTCAATCGCACCCAATTCGCTCGGGGAGTGCCGCGATGACGACGTTCCTTCTTGCCGGCGGCGGGACGGCGGGGCATGTCAATCCCTTGCTCGCTACGGCTGATGAATTAACACGCCGAGGCGAAGCCCAAATCGTGGTATTGGGTACCCGCGAGGGACTCGAGTCACGTTTGGTACCCGAACGTGGCTATGAACTCGTCACCATTGCGAAATTGCCTTTTCCGCGTCGACCGTCGCTCGGGGCACTCGCTTTTCCCTTTCGTTTTGCCGCAGCAGTGGCCCAAATCGTAGGCCTCATTCGTCGGCGTTCTATTCGCGCTGTCGTGGGTTTCGGGGGATACGCCGCGGCACCGGCCTATGTCGCTGCATGGCTAGCGCGCATTCCGCTGATTTTTCATGAAGCCAATGCTCACCCCGGAATCGCCAACGTTATCGGGGCGCGCCTGACACGGCATCGTGCGACGGCGTTCCGCAATACGCCCATTTCGGGCGCCACCTTTGTGGGTATGCCCTTGCGTGCAGAGATCGCCACCATGGACGCCGCGGCGACGCGTTCGGAAGCCAAGGCGCACTTCGGAATTCCCGATTCGGCACGCGTTCTGTTGGTAACGGGTGGGTCCACGGGGGCTGCGCGCATCAACCAAACCATTCGGGAAACGGCCGCAGAAATCGTTGCCGCCGGCTGGCATATTGTGCACACCGTCGGCGAGTCCCGTGATTTTGTCGACCCACAGATACCGGGATATCACCCGATGGTGTACTGCAACCGAATGGATCTGGCCTTGGCAGCAGCAGAATTCGCGGTGTCTCGTTCGGGTGCGGCGACCATGTCTGAACTTGCGGCCCTGTCAATTCCCGCGGCGTTCATACCCTATCCCGTGGGAAATGGCGAACAAGTCAAGAACGCCCACGACCTCGTCTCGACGGGTGGTGCGATGTTGTGTCTCGATCGAGATTTCACGCCCGAGTGGGTCCGGGCGCAGCTATTGCCCGTGATGACCTCGGCGAATCAGCGTGCAGACATGAGCCACAAAGCAGGATTAGCGGGTGTCCGCGATGGCGCCGCGCGTTTCGTTGACTTCGTGCTTCGCGCTATTGAGCCGCAGCGCGCATAGGCTTACACCGTGATTAAGCCAGACCTAACCGTTGTACTTCCGCGCACCCTGTCACGGGTTCACTTTGTGGGTATTGGCGGAAGTGGCATGAGCGGCATCGCGCGGATGTTCGCCGATCGCGGTATCATAGTGACGGGTTCCGATCGCAGCGAATCTGCCACGACCCGCGCGCTGGTACAACACGGCATTACGGTGCATATCGGCCACGATGCTGCACACGTGGACAACGCCGACGCCGTCGTCGTCACGGGAGCACTGTGGGAGGACAACCCCGAGTATCGTCAGGCGCGTGCCGCAGGAATTCCTATTGCGCACCGATCTGTCGCACTCAATTGGTTGCTGCGCGACCGAGTGGTGTGTGCTGTGGCAGGAGCACACGGAAAGACAACGTCGACGGCGATGGTTGTCACCATTCTGCGAGGCAACAATCGGGATCCCAGTTTTGTCAACGGGGGAGTCGTATCGGGGTACGGCGTTTCAGCCGCGGAGGGCACGACGCCCGAATTTGTTATCGAGGCGGACGAATCCGATGGTTCATTCCTGCTGTACGACACTGATTTCGGAATTATTACCAATATCGACACCGATCACCTGGACCATTACGGGTCGCAGGACGCGGTCAACGATGCATTCGTCGCATTCGCCAATGGTGTCTCGGGGACGATTGCGCTCTCGAGCGACGACGCCGGCGTTTCCGCGATTCGCTCGCGCATCACCACGCCCATCACGAGTTTCGGCGAGGCAGCATCTGCTGATGTGCGTGTAACCGATATTGAATCCTCTGCACAGGGCGTGTCCGCTACCGTGACGTGGAAGGGTGATAGCTCGCGGCTGACGATGCCCGTTCCCGGTCGCCACAACGCGCTCAATGCGGCGGGAGCCATTGCCATTGCTGTGGCAACAGGGGTTACTCTGGAGGGCGCCACCCGTGCGCTCGACACATTTCACGGAACTGGTCGCCGATTCGAGCCCCATGGTGAGGTGCGGGGAGTGCGACTATACGACGATTATGCACATCACCCCACCGAGGTACGCGCCGCGCTGGCGACAGCCCGAAGCGTGGTGGGCAGCGGACGCGTCATCGCCATTCACCAACCGCATTTGTACTCGCGCACCCAGGCGATGGCAGGGCAGTTTGCGGCGGAGTACGAGGCCGCGGCAGATTTCACCGTCGTCGTTGACGTCTATGGGGCGCGCGAGGATCCCATCCCCGGCGTCACTGGTCAACTCGTCGCCGAGGGTTTCCACGATTCGTCGCTCGTCGCGTTTTGTCCTGACTGGGCGGTTGCCGCGCGCGTTGCGGCACAGGCCGCTCGGTCAGGTGACATCATCATGACGCTGTCGTGTGGTGATATCTATCGGATCATTCCCGCCGTTCGTGATGCCTTGGCGGCGGAATGAAGCGTCCGGTTCCCCATGCGGTGCCTGACTCCCGCGAGATTCGCCGTCGCCGCACGGCGGTTGAACGCGACGAGGTTCGCCGCTTTACCGAAGGCAGCCGCCGCCGACGGCGAACCATTGCTGTGATTGTTGCGGCCGTTGTCGCTCCAATAGTGTTGGTCGTGGGAATAGTCGTCTCGCCTCTCATGACTCTCACCACGGTTGAGGTGGTCGGGACGAAGACGCTCACGGACGAGCACATCATTGCGACAGTCGATGATCAAATTGGCAGTCCACTGGCCTTTGTCAATTTTGACAAGATTCAAACGCAGTTAGCGCAGCTGCCCGTTATCGAATCGTTCACCACGGAAATTGTGCCGCCGCATACGCTCATCATTCGTGTTGTCGAACGGCGTCCGCTGGGCGTTATCGCGGTTGATGGCGCCTTCGAAACTGTGGACAGCGCGGGCGTCACGATCGCGGTCACGGCGAAACGGCCCGCCTCGCTGCCGATTCTGCAGGTCACGTCGGCTTCAGACGCCACCTTCGGCGCAGTGGTTGATGTGATGCTGTCGTTGAACGCCGAGCTTCGCGGACAAATCAACGAAATTTCGGCAGCATCCCGCGATTCGGTGCGATTCACGCTGCGCGATTCGAAGCACGAGGTGCAGTGGGGTTCGGGCGAAAAATCCGATGTCAAGGCGGTCGTCTTGGCATCTGCCGTCGAGGCACTCGCGCGAAACGGGGGCTCGTACATCATCGACGTCTCGGCTCCGGATAGCCTCGTCATTAGCCCTCGCCGGTAATTGTGCGACACGCGGAGCGCCTCCGCGAGTTCCCGTCGACTGCACCTACTCTCTCTGTGCCCGATACGGGCGCAAATAGTTTTGACTTCAAGTAAAACCTGAAGGTTGGAGGGCACAATGGCCGGAACGCACAATTACCTCGCGGTAATCAAGGTCGTCGGCGTCGGTGGTGGTGGCGTTAACGCCATCAACCGCATGATCGAGGCCGGTATTCGGGGTGTCGAGTTCATCGCCATCAACACCGACGCGCAGGCTCTCGTCATGAGCGAGGCGGATGTCAAGCTCGATGTCGGACGGGAAATCACGCGAGGACTTGGTGCAGGAGCCGACCCCGAAGTGGGTCGTCGTGCCGCCGAAGACCACGCACAGGAGATCGAAGAATGCCTGGCCGGTGCTGATCTGGTGTTCGTAACCGCAGGTGAGGGTGGCGGAACCGGAACCGGTGGGGCGCCCGTTGTGGCCCGCATTGCCAAGTCCATCGGTGCGTTGACGGTCGGTGTTGTGACCAAGCCATTCAGCTTCGAGGCACGTCGCCGGCGGGAGCAGGCCGAATCAGGCATTGCGAAGCTCGCCAACGAGGTCGACACGCTCATCGTTGTCCCCAACGACCGCCTCCTGGCAATCGCGGACCGTGCCATTTCCGCACCGGAAGCATTCGCCATCGCCGACGAGGTACTGATGTCGGGTGTGCAAGGAATCTCTGACCTGATCACGAACCCGGGTCTGATTAACCTGGACTTCGCCGACGTCCGTTCGGTCATGCAGGATGGTGGAACCGCTCTCATGGGTATTGGTACCGCCCGCGGCGCCGAGCGTGCCGTGAAGGCGACCGAGGCTGCGATCGCATCGCCCCTGTTGGACATCACCATCGATGGCGCCAAGGGAGTACTGCTGTCGATTCAGGGTGGTTCGAACCTCGGAATCCATGAAATCAACGAGGCCGCATCGCTCATCACCGAGGTTGTCCACCCCGATGCCAACGTGATTTTCGGTATGTCGATCGACGACACACTGGGTGATGAAGTTCGTGTGACAGTCATTGCCGCGGGATTTGACGGTAGTGAGCCCTCGGCCCCGCGCGATCCGCTGCCCAGCTTTGCAACCTTTGACGAGGAAGTCGCGCGCGACGCTCACGACACCACGGCGGTCCCCGCTGTCGCAGTGTCGCAGCAGATCCCTGCGGTTGCGCCGCTTCCCACGTACGCATCGGGCGAGGTTCCCACGATTCCTAGCCAATTTGACGATGCGGATGACCGTTACGATTTGCCAGAATTTCTGAAGTAATGACCACAGTCGCCGAGCGGTGGCGCGCGGTGCGCGCCGCCATCGACGCGGAATGTGAAACGTTGGGGCGCAATCCCGACGACGTTACTCTGGTGACCGTCACGAAGTTCCATCCTGCGTCGCTCGTGCGCGAGCTTATTGAGGCAGGCGCCCGGGACTTTGGCGAGAGTCGGCATCAGGATGCTGCACCCAAAGTTGCGGAAATCGGCGATGACACAATCCGATGGCACTTTGTGGGCCAGATTCAAAGCAACAAGGCGAAAGCCATCGCACAGTACGCCTCGGTTCTTCATTCGTTGGATCGACCCAGTGTTGTCGCGGCCTTGCGCACATCGGAATCGCACGTTGACGGCTTTATCGAGGTCAACCTCACCGACGACCCGGCTCGTGGCGGTGTGATGGGGGAGACCGCGCTACTCGAGCTCGCCGCACTCATCACTGAAGTTCCCGCCATCACCTTGAGAGGTGTCATGGCAGTTGCGCCGCTGACGGGCAGTGCCGACCACGCCTTTGCCGAACTGCAGCGATTGTCGGGGATTCTTGCGACTGTGCATCCTGGTGCAACGGACATCTCGGCCGGCATGAGCAACGACTGGCAGGTAGCTCTGCGCTACGGTGCGACACACCTGCGAATCGGTACCGCAATCACGGGCAATCGCCCCGCTGTGGGTTAGATTTTTGACAGACACAACAGGAGGTTTACCGTGAAGAAAGCGTTGGTATATTTCGGGCTTGCTGCACCCGAGGCAGAGGGTCAGCCTTCGGCCGCGCGTAACCTCGCTCCTGTCGAGTCACGTGCCGCGGCTCCCGTGCGTCAGCCTGCGCGTGCTGCGCAGCCCGCCGCACCGTCGAATGGTTTTATTTCCAGCATGCGTGCGCCGAGCCGCGGTGGTTACTCGGAACCGGCTTTTGCGACAATCCACCAGGTTCGTCCCACGAGATATGCCGAGGCCGAAGGCATTGCACTCACTTTCCGCGAAGGTTCGCCCATGGTCATCGATCTGGGAACCCTGCAGGATCACGAAGTGCGGCGCATGATTGACTTCCTGTCCGGCCTGGTGAAGGGCCTCGATGGCGACATCAACCGCGTATCGGGCAAGGTGTATATGTTGACTCCGGCGGGCATGGACCTGGTTCAGGACGCGCACACCGAAGAAGGTTTCACAGGAACCGACTCGTCGTTGCTTGACTAATGAACATCCTCTTTTTTGTTCTGAATCTCGCGCTGACGATTTTCACCCTGTTCCTCTGGGGCCGGCTCGTTCTGGACTGGATGCGTGTTCTCAAACCTGACTGGCGACCCCGTGGCGCGCTCTTATTTCTTGCCGAAGCAGTATTTACCGTCACCGATCCGCCCTTGCGCGCCGTTCGCACGGTGATTAAGCCCGTTCGCATCGGAGGCGGAGCCATCGATTTATCGTGGACCGTACTGCTCTTGCTCACGTATTTCGTCTCCGCCTTTATTCCCTCCGCCACGGCGTTGTAGTCTGTAACTCTACGTTTCACGAGAAAGAGGCACAGCCATGACGCTGACCGCAGAAGACGTCGTCAACAAGCAGTTCCAATCGACGAAGTTCCGCGAAGGGTACGACCAGGACGAGGTCGAAGAATTTCTTGACCTCATTGTTGCGCAGATGCGCGAGGATCGTGCCGGTCTGGAAGAAGCCCGTCAGCGCCTCGTTGCCGCCGAGGCGCGCATCCAGGAATTGCAGCGTGCAGCATCGTCTGATGCACCTGTTGTAACGGCCGCTCCCGTCAGTGCACTGTCCGTGGAAGCCGAGGCAGCAACCTCGAGCCAGTTCCTACAGCTTGCGCGCAAGTTGCACGACCAGCACGTCCAGGAGGGTCTGGACGAGCGTGAGCGTTTGGTCAACGATGCCAAGACTGAGGCCGAGCGCATTGTGCAGGAAGCCGAGGCGCAACAGCGCATCCGCATAAACGAACTCGATCAGGAACGAATCCTTATCGAGCGCCGCATTGAAGAGCTCAAGGGCTTCGAACGCGATTACCGCACACACCTGAAGCAGTTCCTGGAAACCCAGTTGAACGAATTGGTCCGCAGCGAACCCGCCGACGCCGGCGATTCCGCCGAATAGTTCGGGTGTCACATCACCGCGTAATTCCCGTCCCCGATGGTGTTGTGGGGGAGCGCGTTGACAGTGCGCTGTCGAAAGTGATGGGTTTCTCGCGTACCTTCGCGGCCGAAATCGTTGATGCCGGTGGCGTGGAAATTGATGGTCGACGCGTGGGGAAATCCGATCGGGTGTCGGCGAATTCTCTGCTATCGGTCACGTGGTCGGACAAAAAAGAGCCCACCGTTGTCTCGGCGGTCATCCCCGAGATGGCCATCGTCTATGACGACGACCACATCGTGATTGTCGACAAACCCCCATTCCTCGCGGCTCATCCCTCGTTGGGATGGGAGGGGGATACGGTTGTTGGTGCTCTCGTCGGCGCAGGCTATCGCATCTCGACATCGGGTCCGCCCGAGCGCCAGGGCATTGTTCATCGACTGGATGTGGGAACTAGCGGCCTCATGATCGTGGCAAAAAGTGAGATCGCGTATTCGGTCATGAAGGATAAGTTCCGCAACCGTGAGGTGTCCAAGGAATATCACGCACTCGTTCAGGGGCATCCCGACCCCTCGTCGGGAACGATTGATGCGCCTCTGGGGCGACACCCCGGTTCCGCGTGGAAATTTGCCGTGATCAGCGACGGGCGCCATGCCGTGACGCATTATGAAACGATCGAGGCGTACACCGCGGCATCGCTGCTCCGAATCGATTTGGAGACCGGTCGTACACACCAAATCCGGGTTCATATGTCCGCACATCGGCATCCGCTAGTCGGGGACACCCTGTACGGAGCAGACCCCACGCTGGGTGCTCGTCTGGGCCTCACGCGCCAGTGGCTACACGCTGTTCGGCTGGTGTTCGATCACCCCGTCACGGGCGAGGTCGTCGAAGTTTCGGCGCCGTATCCGGCGGACTTGCAGGGCGCCCTCGACATCCTCGACGCGCACTAGTACGCACGACCGGCGGCGCTCCGCCGCATAAACTGGGAGTCCCAGTCAAGGAGATTTTGTGGCAGATTCGTTCGTCCATTTGCACGTTCACACCGATAATTCGATGTTGGATGGCGCGGCGCGAATTGATGACGCAATTGCCGAAGCCGTGCGACAGGGCATGCCTGCATTGGCTATTACCGATCACGGGAACATGTTCGGTGCGTTCGAATTTTGGAAGAAAGCGACCAAGGCGGGCATCAAGCCCATCATTGGGTTGGAAGCTTATTCAGCCCCCGAAGGTCGACTACACAAGAAGCCTGTTCGCTGGGGTGGCGACCGCGAGGATGACATCTCGGGTGCAGGTGCTTACACACACATGACGCTTCTGGCGGAAACCACCGAGGGCATGCACAATCTGTTCCGATTGTCGTCGGCGGGATATCTGGAGGGGTACTACCAAAAGCCGCGCCTTGACCGCGAGTTGCTGTCGCAATATGGCAAGGGCATTATCGCCACCACGGGTTGTGCGAGTGGTGAGGTTCAAACTCGATTACGACGCGGTGAATACGACCTGGCGCTTCAGTCCGCAGCCGAAATGCGTGACATTCTGGGCCCCGATAACTACTTTGTCGAAATCATGGATCACGGCATCGACATCGAGAAGCGATCGATGATGGACCTTTTGCGACTGGCAAAGGATTTGAGTATCCCCCTCGTTGCCACCAACGATCTGCACTACACGCACGCACACGATGCAACGGCGCACGAAGCCATTTTGTGCGTTCAGACCGGTTCGAAGCTGGAAGATACCGATCGTTTCAAGTTCGGCTCGAACGAGTTTTACCTGAAGTCGGCCGAGCAAATGCGGTCGCTGTTTCGCGATTTGCCGTCGGCGTGCGATAACACGTTGCTGATTGCCGAACGGTGTGACGTGACTTTCGACACCTCGGCCAACTACATGCCGCGTTTCCCTGCGCCCGAGGGCGAAACGGAAGACAGTCTTTTCGTGCGCGAGGTCTGGGCCGGGTTGGATCGTCGTTATCCGGCAGGAATTACCGATGAAGTTCGCCAACGTGCGGAGTACGAAATCGGTGTCATAACCAGCAAGGGTTTCCCCGGATATTACCTTGTCGTTGCCGACTTCATCCGTTGGGCGCGGGACAACGGCATTCGCGTAGGCCCCGGTCGTGGTTCGGGTGCGGGGTCCATTGCCGCCTATGCCATGGGCATTACCGATCTGGACCCGCTGGAACACGGTTTGCTGTTCGAGCGATTCCTCAACCCCGAACGTGAATCTCTTCCCGACTTCGATATCGACTTCGGTCCACGTCGCCGCGACGAGGTCAAACACTATGTGACCGAAAAGTACGGAAGTGATCACGTCGCTCAGATCGTGACCTACAACGTCATCAAGGCAAAGCAGGCTCTGAAGGATGCCTCGCGCGTGCACGGCTTTGCCTATGAATTGGGCGACCGCCTGACCAAGGCCATGCCGCCCAGCGTTTTGGGTAAGGACATGTCGTTGAACGAACTGTTCGACCCGGCAAACCCCCGCTACAAAGAGGCCGCGGGATTCCGCGAGGTCGTCGAGCTCGATCCTCAGGCCAAGATTGCCTACGAATCTGCCCGTGGCATGGAAAAAATCAAGCGCAATACGGGTGTCCATGCCGCTGGTGTCATCATGTCGAGCAAGCCGTTGGGCGACATTGTTCCGCTCATGATGCGCGATTCCGACGGCCAGATCATCACGCAGTTTGACTATCCGTCGTGTGAAGAGTTGGGCCTCGTCAAGATGGACTTTTTGGGTCTGCGCAACCTCGACATCCTCGACGACGCCCTCGAGAACATCAAGGCCAATCGCGGAATCGACCTTGTTCTCGAAGACCTTCCGTTTGACGATCCAGGCGTGTTCGAATTGTTGTCGACGGGTGAAACGCTGGGAATTTTCCAGTTGGATTCACCGCCCATGCGTGACCTCCTGCGCAAGATGAAGCCCGACAGCTTCGAAGATATTTCGGCCGTTCTTGCGTTGTACCGTCCCGGGCCTATGGGTGCGGATTCTCACAACAACTATGCGCTGCGCAAAAATAATTTGCAAGAAATCGTGCCCATCCACCCCGAGCTCAAGGATTCGCTGGCTCCCGTTCTACAACCCACCTACGGCCTAATCGTGTACCAAGAGCAGGTCATGGAAATCGCACGCATCGTCGCGGGATACACGCTTGCCCAGGCCGATTTGCTGCGCCGCGCTATGGGCAAGAAGAAGAAGGAGATTCTCGACCAAGAATTCGCGCCGTTCTCGGCGGGAATGCTCGAGCGCGGATATTCGATGGAGGCCACAAAGGCTCTGTGGGAGATCCTCGTTCCCTTCTCGGATTACGCCTTCAACAAGTCGCACTCGGCTGCGTATGGTGTGGTGTCCTATTTCACCGCCTATCTGAAGGCCCACTATCCGGCCGAGTACCTGGCGGCGCTCTTGACATCGGTCCGCGACGATCGTGAAAAGCTCGGCATGTACATGGTCGAGGCGCGGCGCATGGGCGTGACTCTTCTGCCGCCTGACATCAACGAATCGCGCGTGAACTTCGCTGCGGTGGGCGATAACGTTCGTTTTGGTTTGGGAATGATTCGTAACGTGGGTGTCGCGGTGACCGAGCACATCGAGTCGGCACGAACGACCTTGGGAGCCTACGAGGGCTTCTACGACTATCTGTCGAAGGTTCCTGTCCAGGCTTTGAACAAGCGAACCGTCGAAGCCTTGATTAAGTCGGGTGCTTTCGACGGGTTCGGGCACAGCCGACGGGCTCTCCTCGAAATTCACGAGGCAGCGGTGGACGAGGCCGCAAAGGACAAGCGTGGCGCGTCAAAGGGTGACATCGGCTTTGACTTTGCGGAACTGTATGACGAACCCGTTCAGGCGATTCCGGAACGTCCCGAATGGCCGAAGAAGATTAAACTTGAATTCGAGCGGGAAATGTTGGGTCAGTTTGTCAGTGATCACCCGCTGAACGGCTTAGACCGCATGCTGGCACGGGAATCGGACTTTCCGATTGCCACGCTGCGCGTTGAAGAAAAAATTGTGGCGGGCGACGACGAGGATTCCGAATCGGACGTCATTTACGAACTGCAGGGAGCGCGCGAAGGGGATACGATTCGCCTGGCGGGTCTATTGCGCTCTGTTGAACACCGCGTTGCACGTAATTCTGGTAATCCCTACGCGATGGCAGTTCTCGAGGACCTCGCGGGCAACATCACGATTTCGCTGATGGGCAAGAGTTACCTGGAAAATAAGGATGCGCTGGTCCAGGACGCCATCGTTGCGGTGCGCGGTCGCGTTCGACTGCGCGAAGCGGAAGTATCGGTGGGCGTTTTTGACGTGCGCACGCTGGATTCCAGTCGCGACGAAACCGTATCGGTGGTGAAGTTTTCGATTCCCGAACGTCATACGACGGAATCGCGAATGGCTGAACTTGCCGCCGTATTGGCACGCCACTCTGGAGATGTCGATGTGGAACTTCGCGTCCTTACGCCAAGCGGCACACGCGTGTTTGCACTCGAACAACGTGTCACACCGAGTGGCAATCTGTACGCCGAGATCAAGCGTATTCTCGGCCCGAATTGCTTCGATTGAGTCGCGGTAGAATCGTGGGAATGCTGAACATACTCTCGGTGACGGAAACGAACCTCACGGCGGACGAGGCACGTGTGCTTGTTCCACGGTCGGCTCTGGATCCCGATACCGTTTTCGAGGCCGCGCGAGTATTAGTCGACGATGTGCGTCGCCGCGGCGAAACGGCGTTGCGCGAGCACGCCGATCGTTTTGACGGTGGTGCACCAACATCGTTGCGTGTGCAACCCGCCGAATTTGACGCTGCATTGGCCACGCTGGATCCCTCGCTTCGCACGGCAATCGATATCGCGATCGACCGCGTTCGGCGTGGTTCCGCGGCACAGGTGCCGGCATCGCAGCGCACCGAGATTGCACCCGGGGCCGTTATCGAACAGAACTGGGTTCCCGTCGAACGCGTGGGGCTCTATGTTCCCGGCGGCAAGGCGGTGTATCCCTCCAGCGTCATCATGAACGTCGTCGCGGCTCAGGCCGCGGGTGTCGAGTCCATCGCATTGGTCTCGCCACCCCAACGTGATCATGGCGGTTCCGTCCATCCCACCATCCTTGCCGTCGCGGCAATCCTGGGCGTCGACGAGGTGTATGCAGTGGGTGGTGCAGGAGCCATCGGTGCTCTGGCCTACGGCGTGCCCGAGTTGGGGTTGCGTTCGGTTCAGGTCATTACGGGTCCGGGAAACATGTTTGTCGCTGCCGCAAAGCGTGCGGTGTCGGGCGTCGTCGGGATTGACTCCGAGGCGGGGCCCACTGAAATCATGATCATCGCGGACGACTCGGCCGATCCCGACTTCGTTGCCGCAGACTTGATTTCCCAGGCGGAACATGACGAGGCGGCGAGTGCGGTGCTCGTCACCGATTCCGCTGATTTTGCTGCCGCAGTCAACGAACGTGTTGCGGTGCGCGCCGCAGTAGCCACCCATGCACAGCGTGTTGCTGCCGCCCTGGCGGGCGAACAGTCGCGCATTATTGTCGTGCCGAACCTCGATGTCGCTCTCGTCATCAGCGACGCGTATGGAGCCGAACACCTCGAGATTCACACGCGTAATGCCGCCGATCTGGCTGCGCGCGTTCGCCACGCGGGGGCAATTTTTGTGGGTTCGTTTACGCCGGTGTCGCTGGGGGACTACCTCGCCGGATCGAATCATGTCCTGCCGACGCACGGACACGCCCGCCACGCCAGCGCGTTGGGCGCGTACACATTCCTGCGCCCACGGCAGACTGTGACCTACTCGGAATCCGCTCTGCGCGAGATCGGCGACGCGATTGTCACGTTTGCCCGTGCCGAAAACCTTCCCGCTCACGGCGATGCCGTAACCGCCCGCCTCAACCGATAGGTCAACCATGCATTGTCCTTTCTGTCGTCATCCCGATAGCCGGGTAATCGATTCGCGCACCTCTGATGACGGCTTATCCATTCGCCGTCGGCGACAGTGCCCCGAATGCTCCGGGCGTTTCTCCACGACCGAAACCGCGAGTTTGATGGTGATCAAGCGCAGCGGAGTCGTCGAGCCCTTCTCGCGCGACAAGATCGTGTCAGGTGTGCGCAAGGCCTGCCAGGGCCGCCCCGTGACCGATGTCGATTTGGCGGGACTTGCCCAGCGGGTGGAAGAGGCGATCCGTCAGACGGGCGTCTCGCAGATTGAAGCGAACGACATTGGATTGTCAATTTTGCCGGAGTTGCGCGGCCTCGACGTGGTGGCATATCTGCGCTTTGCATCGGTCTACCAGGGTTTCGATTCCTTGGCTGATTTCGAGAGCGTTATTGAAAGCCTCCGAGATGACGAACGCCGCCTGACCGACGTGGCCGAACCGGGGGAGGACGCGTAATGTACGCGTTTATTTTCCGCACGTTTTTCGCACGCATGGACCCCGAGACCGCTCACAATGTGGTTGCGGGGTTCCTCAAGATGGTACAGAAAATGGGCGTGGTTCCCTTGCTGCGTCGTGTGACTCGCCCTGACCCGGCATTGCGTGTCCAGACGCTGGGTCTGACCTTCGAATCACCGTTCGGTCTTGCCGCGGGTTTTGATAAGAACGCCACGATGTTCCACGCGCTGTGGGGTTTTGGCTTTGGTCATGTCGAGGTGGGCACGGTGACCGCATTGGCCCAGTCGGGGAACCCGGCGCCTCGATTGTTCCGTTTGATCCCGGACCGTTCGTTGATTAACCGCATGGGTTTCAACAATGACGGATCCGAGGCGGTCGCGCCGCGTCTGCGACACCGCAAGCGCCCCGGCCCCATCGTCGGCGTCAATATTGGGAAAAGCCGAGTGGTCGATGTCGATCATGCCGAGGCCGATTACGTGGCCAGTGCAACGCTTCTGGCCCCGCTAGCCGATTACCTCGTCGTCAACGTGTCCTCCCCGAATACACCGGGATTGCGGGGCTTGCAGGAAATCGACAAACTTGAACCCTTGCTGGCCGCGGTCAAGTCCGCGTCGGCGCCCACCCCCGTTCTGGTCAAGATTGCTCCCGACCTGACGGACGACGGCGTTTCTGCGGTCGCGGCACTTGCGACTCGACTGGAATTGGCGGGAATCATTGCGACCAATACGACGTTGTCGCGTGACGGGTTGTCGACCCCCGCGTCGCAGGTGGAATCGATTGGCGCCGGTGGCCTGTCGGGTCCGCCCGTCGCCCAGCGTTCACTGCAGATCTTGTCGGTGTTACGAGCAGAAGTTCCTGCCGAGATGTGCATTATTTCGGTGGGCGGTGTCGAAACTGCAGCGGATGTGGCGGAACGGCTCGACGCGGGAGCGACCCTTGTGCAGGGCTACACGGGATACATCTATGAAGGACCCTGGTGGGCTCGGCACATTACGCGCGGCCTCGAGCGTGCGCGTCGCGTCACCGCGTAATTCATTCGTTAAATGCCGAGGGCCGCATCGTCGTGCACGATGCGGCCCTCGGCGCAGTAAAAACGATCTAGACGGGGAACTCGCCGCGCTTCACGGCAATCTTGGGCAGACGCAGTGGGCGGAATTGGAAGGCGCGCATCGCGGCGTACCACTTCACGCCCTTCTCGACATTTCCTGCACCGTACTTCGCTTCCAGGCGCTTGAAGACCTGACGGCCAATAATCAAACCGTCGAGGATTGCCAGAAGGAACAGGCCATAAATCGCCACCAGAATGGACAGCTGGAACGCCGCATCGTTGAAATTGGGGAATAACGACACAATGACAACGGGGATCATGGCGGGAACCATAAATTCGCCTGCGGTCCAGCGCGCGTCGACAAAATCACGCACATAACGACGCTGGGGCCCCTTGTCGCGCAGCGGCAAGTACTTTTCGTCGCCCGCTTCCATGCCCGCGCGCACCTTGGCGCGTTCCGCGGCATTGCGTGCGGCTTGTGCCTTGCGGGCAGCCTTGCGGTCGGCGGAAACGAGCGGGCGCTTGTTGGCGGCTTCTCGTTCCTTGCGCGAGGGGGTGGCGTGACCCTTGCCTACTGGTGTGGTCTCGTCCTTGTTGCTCTCGGTCACCCGAACTCCTTTGTATCAAGGGTTCTAAGATTACCCTCATGACCGATTCTTTGCGCTCACTCGATTCCCTCCGAGACGCCACGGCGGCGGCCTTTCCCGGCGCTCTCGATGAACTCATGCAGTTGGTGCGAATTCCCAGTGTGTCGTGGGACGGTTTTGACCTGACTCACGTGGCCGCCACGGCGCAGCATGTGCACGCTCGTCTGTCTGCTTCGCCCCTCTTCGCTCGCGGTGGCGACAACGAGGGCGTATGGATTGTGCGTGAACCCGCTTCGGATTCACAGGGAGGTGGTGATACTGCCATGGGGCGCGAGGCCGTCATCGCTCGTCGGAACGCCGCACCTGGGTATCCCACGGTCATGTTGTACGCCCACCACGATGTGCAGCCCGAGGGCGACCTCGAGTTGTGGGACAGCAACCCGTTCGACCCCGAGATTCGGGACGGCCGCCTGTACGGTCGCGGCGCAGCCGATGATAAGGCAGGTGTGATGGTGCACCTCACGGCGCTCGACACCCTGGCTGCCGTCACGGCGGGCAACCCCAATATTGGAATTGTTGTCTTTATCGAGGGCGAAGAGGAATTTGGATCGAAATCCTTCCCCCAGATTCTGTCGCGGTGGCGCGACCGCCTCGCAGCGGATGTCATCGTCGTTGCCGACAGTGACAACCGATCGGTGGATATCCCGTCGCTTACGGTGAGCCTGCGTGGCAATGTCACGTGCACTCTTACGGTGTCGACGCTGGCCCACGCCTCGCACTCCGGCATGTTGGGCGGAGCGGTACCCGACGGCATGATGGCGGCAGTACGCCTTCTTGATTCCTTCTATACCGCGGACGGCAGCGTGGCCATCGCGGGACTTCACCGACACGAGGCGCCGGTTCCGGACTTTACCCTCGATGAGCTGCAGCATGATTCGGGTCTGCTGCCAGGGGTATCGGATATTGGTTCGGGGCCAATCTTGTCGCGCCTGTGGTTCCAGCCATCGTTGACCGTCACCGGAATTGACGCGCCCACTGTGATGAACGCGTCCAACACGGTGCTGCCCTCGGTGCGCGTCAAGGTATCGATGCGTGTGGCGCCCGGTCAAACGGCGCAGGCTGCCTTCGAAGCACTGTCCGCCCACATTGCGGCACACACGCCATGGGGAGCGCACGTCGATATTGCCGATGTGGATTTGGGTAATCCCTTCCTTGTCGATGCATCGGGTTCGGCCGCGGCGCTCGAACTCGAGGCGCTGCGCGACGCGTGGGACGGCGCCGATCCTGTGTGCGCCGGTGTCGGTGGGTCCATTCCGTTCATTGCGCAGTTGAATTCGGTGTTCCCCGACGCGCAAATTTTGGTAACGGGCGTCGAAGATCCGGAATCGCGAGCACACAGTCCCAATGAATCCCTGTCGCTGGTTGTGTTTCACCGCGCGATTCTGGCGGAAACGTTGCTGTTATCACGTTTGGATGAGCGCGGAGAGTAATCGCGTCAGGTAAAATCGCAGTATGACTGAATTCACGGGAACACCCATCACCGAAGCCACCCACGGTGTGCTTCTGACCGAAGCTGCAGCAGCCAAGGCAAAGGCTTTGATGGAGCGCGAACAGCGTGACGACTACCGTCTGCGCCTCGCCGTCAAGTCGGGCGGTTGCAGCGGCTTGCGCTACGACCTGTTCTTCGATGAGCGCGTGTTGGAGGGCGATGCAATCGTCGATTTCGGCGGCGTCGAGGTCGTTATTGATAAGAAGAGCACACCGTATCTCAACGGCGCTGTCATCGACTTTGAAGACTCGATTGCCAAGTCGGGATTCCAGATTGACAACCCCAACGCACAGAATTCCTGTGCGTGTGGCGACTCATTCCACTAGGAACTGGGACCAAAGTCACAACTACGTGCGCGAGGGGCACTTTTTGTCCCAATACGCGGCGTAATAGGCGTGTGAGGCGCAATATCGGTGACCTCAACCGCGTAGACTGACAATACTCATTAGACACATTGACGTTCGAGAGGTACGAGGTGTCACAAAACCGACTTCGTTGGATTGCAGGGGCGACCGCTGCAGTTTCCGCACTGGCCCTATCCGGCTGCACCCAGCAGGAATTGACCGGTTGGCTCCCGTCGGAGGCGGGTATCACCAACCAAACCTCACGCGTCATTGGCCTCTGGTCGACCTCCTGGATTGTGTTGATGATCGTCGGAATCATCACGTGGGGATTGCTGCTCTGGGCCGCGATTGCGTACCGTCGCCGCAAGTCCGATACGGGAATTCCTGCCCAGTTGCGCTACAACACGCCCATCGAGGCGTTCTTCACGATTGTCCCGTTGATTCTCATCATCGGATTCTTTGCATTTACCGCGCGTGACCAGGCCGCAATTGAAGAGCCTGTCGAGCCCGAGGTGACCATCGAGGTGTTCGCCAAGCGTTGGGCGTGGGACTTCAACTACATCAGTGACGACGTCTACTTCTCGGGTATTCAGGCCCAGGAGGACGAGGACAACCTCATCATCGCCGAGTCGCTTCCCACGTTGTACCTGCCCGTTGGCAAGACGACGGAAATCATCCTGGAGTCGCGTGACGTCCAGCACTCGTTCTGGATTGTCGACTTCCTCTACAAGAAGGACACCATCCCCGGTAAGACGAACCACTGGTACGTGACGCCGGAAAAGGAAGGCACCTATGCAGGTAAGTGCGCTGAACTCTGTGGCGAATACCACTCGTTGATGCTCTTCAACGTCGAGGTCGTGTCGCAGGAAGAATACGACGCCTACGTGCAGTCGCTTCGTGACGCTGGCCAGACTGGTCGACTCGGTCCCGATTACAACGTGAACCTCAACCTCCCGGGTACAACCGGAAACAACGAAGGATAAGGCTGAACAATGACCACTACAGCTCCTCGTCCCGCAGTGTCCCCGATCCCGGCCGGTGCCAGCACCGTCCGCGCGGGGAAGTCCGGTCTGGTTTTCCTTGACTACCTGACCACGACGAACCACAAGACCATCGGGTACATGTACTTTGTGACGTCGTTCGTCTACTTCCTCATTGGTGGCGTGATGGCTCTGATCATCCGTGCCCAGCTCTTCCAGCCCGGTCTTGACCTGGTGACCAAAGAGCAGTACAACCAGCTTTTCACCATGCACGGCACGATTATGTTGCTGATGTTCGCAACTCCGCTGTTTGCCGCGTTCGCGAACGTCCTGATGCCGCTGCAAATCGGTGCACCCGACGTCGCGTTCCCGCGACTGAACGCACTGGCCTTCTGGCTGTACTTCTTCGGCTCGGCCGTCGCAACCGCAGGCTTCCTTACCCCCCAAGGTGCCGCCTCGTTCGGTTGGTTCGCGTACACGCCGCTGTCGACTACCACGTTCTCGCCCGGCATTGGATCGAACATGTGGGTATTCGGACTCGGTCTGTCCGGTTTCGGTACCATCATGGGCGCCGTGAACTTCATCACCACCATCATTACGATGCGTGCACCCGGTATGACCATGTGGCGTATGTCGGTGTTCTCCTGGAACACCCTGATCACCTCGCTGCTCGTCATCATGGTGTTCCCCGTGTTCGCCGCCGCCGCACTGGCTTTGGGCTCGGACCGCGTATTTGGATCCCATGTGTATGACGCAGCCACAGGTGGGGGATTGCTCTGGCAGCACCTCTTCTGGTTCTTCGGTCACCCCGAGGTGTACATCATCGCGTTGCCGTTCTTCGGAATTATCTCCGAGATCATTCCCGTGTTCTCGCGTAAGCCGATTTTCGGTTACAAGACGCTGGTCTTCGCCACGATTACTATTGCCGCGCTGTCGATGACGGTATGGGCTCACCACATGTACGTCACTGGCTCGGTGCTGTTGCCCTTCTTCGCACTGATGACGATGCTGATTGCTGTGCCGACGGGTGTGAAGATCTTCAACTGGATCGGCACGATGTGGCGCGGTTCGGTCACGTTCGAGACGCCGCTGGTGTTCTCGCTCGGCTTCCTGATTTCCTTCGTATTCGGTGGCCTCACCGGAGTCATCCTGGCGTCGCCGCCGCTTGACTTCCACGTTTCCGACACCTACTTCGTTGTGGCGCACTTCCACTACGTTATCTTCGGTACGGTCGTATTCGCCATGTTCGCGGGCTTCTACTTCTGGTGGCCCAAGTGGACCGGAAAGATGTTGAACGAAAAGCTCGGTCACCTGCACTTCTGGCTGCTCTTTATCGGATTCCACATGACCTTCCTTATCCAGCACTGGGCGGGCGTAATGGGAATGGCCCGTCGTTATCAGACCTTCATGGTCGAGGACGGCTTCACCTGGATGAACCAGTTGTCGACCGTGGGATCCATGATCCTGGCGCTGTCGATGATTCCCTTCCTCTTCAACGTGTGGTGGACTCACCGCAACGCGGAAAAGGTCGAGGTCAACGACCCGTGGGGCTATGGACGCTCGCTCGAATGGGCGACTTCCTGCCCGCCGCCTCGTCACAACTTCACCTCGATTCCCCGTATTCGTTCGGAGTCTCCGGCATTCGATTTGAACCACCCCGAGACCGCTCCAGACGGTTACCACGACAAGTAAGGACGCGGACATCACATGAAAACTAACGTCGTTCTCTACGCGATTCTGTCCGTATTCTTCCTGGCATTCTCGATCATCTACCCTGTGTGGGTGTCTAACGTCCAGGGCGAGCTTGAATGGGTCGGAGCAATTGCGCTGCCCTTTACGCTGGCAATGTACCTGCTGCTGGGCGGGTTCTTGTTCCTGAACCTGCGCCGTCAGGGTGGAATTCTTCCCGAAGACCGTCTGGACGCCGATATCGATGACGGTGACACCGAAATGGGTTACTACTCACCCTGGTCGTGGTGGCCTTTCTTCGCTGGTGCTGTCGGTGGCATTGTCATGCTCGGTATGGCTGTCGGAATTTGGCTGGCACTCTTTGGTATTGGCGCCGTCGTCATTACCTTCCTCGGCTGGTTCTACGAGCCGGTGCGCGGTAATTTCCGTCGCTAAGACGACGCGATCACGTTGTGCCCCGGCTTCGGCTGGGGCACAACTGTGTTAAGACGGAATTAGGCTAGAGCGATGAGCTCGTCATCCCCTGCAGTCCTGACTCTGGCAGCATTCAGCACCTCGACAGAGGGCGGTAACCCTGCTGGTGTCGTCCTCGACGCCCGAGGACTCGATCGAGACTCGATGCAACGCACTGCGGCCGAGGCGGGCTTTTCCGAGACTGCCTTCGTGATTCCCGCGGGTGACCGCCGTTTCGCGATGCGGTTCTTTGCGCCGGCGGCCGAGGTCGCGTTCTGCGGTCATGCCACCATTGCCGCCGCTGTTGCTCTCGGAGAACGTCAAGGACCAGGAGAGTTCGTGTTCGAGACCGCGGCGGGTGTCGTCCCCGTGCTGGTCGAGCACGACGACGATGGTCGTCTGCGGGCTACGTTGTTGTCGGTCTCTACCTCCGTCGCGCCGCTCGACGATTCGCTTCTGGACGAATTGCTGCTGATTCTGGGATGGTCGCGATCCGATGTGCACCCCGCGGCAACGCCTATGGTGGCGTTTGCGGGTAATCACCATCCCGTGCTGGTGGCGCGCTCGACCGATCGTCTGGAATCTTTAGACTACGATTTCGAGGCATTGCGAGCGCTATGCACCGAGCACATATGGCCCACAATCCAATTAGTCGCGCCTATGGAAAACGGAGAATGGTTGTCTCGGAATCCGTTCGCATTTGGCGGCGTCTATGAGGATTCTGCCACGGGTTCGGCCGCAGCGGCCCTTGGAGCGTATTTGCGGGAGCTTGGGACGGTTGTACCCGGCGACGTGTTCGTCGTCCTGCAGGGTGTGCACATGGGCCGGCCCTCGGAAATCCTCGTTTCGGTGGGGGAGTCACGTGTTGGTGTGACCGGATACGCCACGCAGGTCGACTAGCTTCCGCGCCAAGGTTGCCGTGTACACGTGGGGCCTGAGAACGTAGAAGAGGGGCCCACGCAGCGCGTGAGCCCCTCTTCTACTGTCGAACTTAGTGGTGCGAGCTGCTCTCCAGTTCGCCCTTCGAAACCGGCGCAATGCGGTCCTCGAAGTAGAAACGGGACAGCGAAGAGCGCAAGCGTGCTCCAAGGGTAATCTTGCCCTTTGTGTTCGGCCGCAGGACCACCGGCGCGTACTCTTCGTACGACACCAGCTGCCAGCGCTCGGCGTCGGTGAGAGGCGTGTGAATTTCGCGGTACTCGCCACCGGGCAAACGCACGATACGGCTGGACTCGAAACCGTGTAGAACGATCTCGCGGTCCTTGCGCTGCAGAGCAAGAGCCAGCTTCTTCGTGACCCAGAACGCGACGACCGGACCGATAAACAGACCGAACTGCAGAATCACGATGACGGCCTCGATGCTCACACGGAAGTGCGTGGCGATGAGGTCAGAGCTGGCTGCAGCCCACAGGATGCCGTAGAACGAGACTCCGGCAGCACCGATAGCGGTACGGACAGGCGCGTTGCGCGGGCGATCGGCGATGTTGTGTTCGCGCTTGTCGCCAGTCACCCACGCTTCGATGAAGGGATAGAACATGACGGCCACGATGAAGAGTCCGAGAACCAGCACAGGCAACAGGATGCCCATCGACCACGTGTAACCACCGATGACGAAATCCAGGTTGCTGGGCGCCAGTCGCAGCGCGCCATCGGCAAATCCGATGTACCAGTCGGGCTGGGTTCCCGCCGAAACGGGCGACGGGTCATACGGCCCGTACGACCAGATGGGGTTGATGGTCACCATCGCGCCAATCAACATCACAACACCGAAGACGAGGAAGAAGAATCCACCAGCCTTTGCCGCGAACACGGGGAGGATGGGCGATCCGACAACGTTCTCGTTCGTGCGGCCCGGGCCTGCGAACTGGGTGTGCTTGTTAACAATCAACAGAATCATGTGCAGAGCAATCATCGCGATAACGATTGCGGGCAGCAACATGATGTGCAGCACGTACAGGCGGGGGATGATCTCGTGTCCGGGGAACTCGCCGCCGAAGAGCATGTACGAAATCCACGCACCGACCACGGGGAAGGACTTGACCATGCCGTCGATGATGCGCAGGCCGTTGCCCGACAGCAGGTCATCGGGAAGCGAGTAGCCCGTGAATCCCTCGGCCATTGCCAGGATGAACAGGACGAAACCGATAACCCAGTTAAGTTCGCGGGGCTTGCGGAATGCACCCGTGAAGAACACGCGCAGCATGTGCAGCCCAATTGAGGCAACGAACAGCAGTGCAGCCCAGTGGTGTACCTGGCGCATCAGAAGTCCACCACGGATATCGAACGAGATGTCCAGAGCCGAGTGATAGGCGACCGACATTTCGATTCCCTTGAGGGGCACATAGCTACCCTCGTAGTGCACCTCGGTCATCGAAGGATCGAAGAAGAAGGTCAGGAAGGTACCCGACAAAAGAATAATGACAAAGCTGTACAGGGCGACTTCACCGAGCATGAACGACCAGTGGTCCGGGAAGATCTTACGACCGAGTGCCTTGACGGCGCCCGAGATGCTGGTGCGCTCGTCAATGTAGTTGGCCGCCGAGTTGACAAAACGCATTCCAGCCTTCGGCTGTTCGAGGGTGTTACTCATAGTGCACGCTCCCAATAGCTAGGTCCGACGGGTTCAAGGAAGTCGCTCTGGGCGATGAGATAGCCCTCGGCGTCAACTGCGATAGGCAGCTGGGGAAGAGGCCGCGCAGCCGGTCCGAAAATGACCTTGCAGTGCTCGGTAACGTCGAACTGTGACTGGTGGCAGGGGCACAGCAGGTGGTGCGTCTGCTGCTCATACAGTGCTACCGGGCAACCGACATGGGTACATATCTTCGAGTAGGCAACGATTCCGTCGTACGACCAATCCTTGCGGTCGGCCGCTTCCTTCAGGTCAGAGGGGTTCAGACGCATCAGCAGAACAGCAGCCTTGGCCTTTTCGTCCAGGAAGCCCTCTTCCACCTCGAGGAGGTTTTCGGGAATCACGTGGAATGCCGAACCAATGGTCACTTCGCTGGCCTTGATGGGGGTTCCGTTGGGGTCGCGCGTGAGTCGGACTCCCGCCTTCCACATGGTGTGGTTCAGAACTTCCTGGGGCGATCCGGCCGGAGCGAGGTCGCGGAACAGTGCAATCGCGGGGATGGGCGTCGCAACCATGGCGCCAATCATCGTGTTGCGGACCAACTTGCGACGAGTCCAGCCCGATTCGGCGTTGGCTTCCTTGAAAATCTCGACGGCACGCGTACGGGTTTCTTCGGTGCCACGGGTGCCGTGACGCTCTTCGACCAGGTCGTGACCGTGCATAAGCGCCTTGGCCCAGTGAACGGCTCCCACACCAATAGCCAGCAGACCGAAGGCAATACCCAGACCCACGAACATGTTGTTCAGCCGAATCGACTGGGGGTCACCCTCGACGATCGGGAAGATGTTGTATGCCACGGCGGCGAGAATCGTGAACACGATCGAGGCGATGAACAGGGCAGCAATGCCGCGCTCGGCGCCCTTCGCGCGCTGGGGGTCCAGGTCCGCAACACGCTTGTGCTCGGGCTGGAAACCAGGGTTTTCGATTGCGTCGGAGTGGGCGACTGCGGCGCCCGCGTCGACCAACTCTTTACCTGAATCTGTCACTGTCTGACCTTTCGTAACTGACGCGATGAATTAGTTGGACTTGGCGGTAAGCCACACGGTGATGGCGATGAGTCCGCCCAGGCCGAAGATCCAAATGAACAGACCCTCCGAAACCGGTCCGAGCGCACCGAGGTCGAGGCCGCCTACCGAAGCGTTGCCGTCCATGTACTTGAGGTACGCAATGATGTCGCGCTTCTCTTCGGGGGTGAGGTTCATGTCCGAGAACACGGGCATGTTCTGGGGACCAGTGACCATCGCCGCGTAAATGTGCACGGGATCGATGTTCTTCAAGTGAGGTGCGAACTTGCCCTCGGTCAGTGCACCACCAGCACCGGCCACGTTGTGGCACATGGCGCAGTTCACGCGGAAGAGCTCAGCGCCGTTCGAGGCGTCGCCACCCGACAGCATCTCTTCTTCGGGCAGTGCGGGTCCAGGGGCCAACGAGGCGACCCATGCAGCCATGGCGTCGATGTCTTCCTGAACGAACTGAACGGGCTTGACTTCGGCCTGGGGGCCACTGCCCGCCATGGGCATACGCCCCGTTCCCACCTGGAACTCGACGGAAAGAGCGCCCACGCCAATCAGCGAGGGGCCCGCATTGGTGCCTTCTGCGTTCAGGCCGTGGCACGAGGCACAGTTAGCCTGGAAAATCTTCTTGCCTTCGTCCAACTGAGCCTCGGAAACTGCCGACGATTCAGCCGTTGCGGTACCCGTGAACAACGCGTAGGCGCCACCCGTCGTAAACAAACCGACGACCAGCAGAGCGACAGACGCCAGCGGGTGGCGGCGTCCGGTACGGTGCGAAATCTTGCGCATAATCGTTTTCTTCTTTTCGTTTACTTGAGGACGTAAATGACGAGGAACAGACCGATCCACACCACGTCAACGAAGTGCCAGTAGTACGACACGGCAATCATGGACGATGCGTCGCGGTGAGTGAAGTGCTTCAGTGCGTACATGCGGCCAATCATGATGACGAACGCGATTAGACCGATGGTGACGTGCAAACCGTGGAAACCGGTGGTCAGGTAGAACGCTGAACCGTATGCGTCGCTGTTGAGGGTAACCCACTCGCTGGTGAGCACGGCGTATTCGTACACCTGGCCCACAACGAAGAAGGCACCCATGGCGTAGGTCAGCCAGAACCACTCGATGACGCCCCACTTGGAGGGTGCCCAACCGGTACGACGAGGCTGCAGACGCTCGGCGGCAAAAACACCGAACTGGCAAGTGACACTCGACAGGACCAGCACTGTGGTGTTCATCAACGAGAACGAGATGTTCAGCTTCTCGGTCTGCTCGGCCCAAATTTCGGGGGCCATGCTGCGCAACGAGAAGTAGATAGCGAACAAGCCGGCGAAGAACATCACCTCACTCGCAAGCCACACGATTGTGCCAACGGCAACGGAGTTAGGGCGATTTACGACCGGCATGGGTCGAGAAATTGAGGCACTAGTCACGGTATCTATTATGGCGTTATTTCAACCGTCGTATGAACCGCAACGCGCCTGTTTTGCGCTTCTTTTCAGAGGTTTCGGGACAAAAGTCCCAATTGGGGGAGCGATAACATGGGGACATGACATCGGCGAATTGGTCTGGACTCATTGAAACGCTTCTTGCGGGCGAATCGTTATCAATTGCGACGGCGAGTGGCGCGATGCGTTCCGTCATGAATGGCACCGTCACCGAGGCGCAGCTGGCAGCATTTCTTGTGGCCTTGCGCGCTAAGGGCGAGTCCGTCGATGAAGTAGTGGGCTTTCGCGATGCGATTCTGGAGGCGGCGCTGCCCCTGGATATTTCGGCGAACGCAGTCGACATTGTGGGAAGCGGGGGAGACCCCGTTGGTGTGACCAATGTGTCGTCCATCGCCTCGATTGTGGTGTCGGCTGCGGGTATCCCCGTTATTAAGCATGGAAATCGTGCGGCCAGCAGCAAGTCGGGTGCCAGCGATATTCTGACCGAGCTGGGCGTCAATATCTCGATCGAGGCGGATGCCGTGGCCCGAGTGTTCTCGGAACTTTCACTGACCTACGTCAATGCGATGGTGTTCCACCCGGGTTTCCGCAATGCGGGACCCGTTCGCACCCAGTTGGGAATTCCCACTATTTTCAACATTTTGGGGCCGTTGTGTAACCCTGCTCGTCCCAACGCCAACGCCTTGGGTGTGTCGAATCCGGCTCGAATTCCGCTCGTTGTCGGCGTTTTTCAAACCAGGGGAGCGGCGGCACTGGTGTACCGCGGCGAAGACGGCATTGACAAGATCACCACGACGGGCCACTCGCACGTGTGGGAAGTTGCCCGCGGTAGCGTGACGGAGCACGATTTTGACCCTCGCGAGATCGGTTTCGCGTACACGAGCATCGAGGACATTCGCGGTGGCACTGCGGCCGAGAACGCCGAGGCGGCACGCAAGGTTTTTGCGGGGGAGTCCGGCGCAGTTCGCGACATCGTTCTGCTGAATGCGGCGGCTGGAATCGTTGCTTACCAGCTGTCGTTGAATCCGGCCGAGCGCGATCGTTCCTTTGTCGAGCGCATGTCCGAGGGCGTCGACGTGGCGCGGCGCGCGATTGATTCGGGCGCTGCTGCGACCCAGCTGGCCGCGTGGGTGGCGGCAACCAACTAGCCTGCATCGGCCTGAGACGGAGGCATCGCCTCGCGGTTGTGCAGACTCGCGGGCAGATGGGCGTTGCGACCAGCAATGCTGCCGAAAATTTGCAACCATCGGGGCTGAGACCCTCGCTTCCGTGCTTTCAGGCCCCTATTCAGTCGAAAAATTGCAACCAACGGGGCTGAAACCCTCGAATCCGTGCTTTCGTGGCGACTGGTTGTGATTTTTCGCGACAAATTGTTATGGTCCCACCTTGAGAATCGATGAAGTTAACGATATTCGTTAACACATAATCTATGAAAGGTTGCCCATGAACTTGTCCGAGTGGGGGATTATCGCCCTCGTTGCCGCTGCTACCGTCGGGTTGCTGTTGTGGTCGCGATCCGCAATTCGCGATGCCGCGGGTGTGTGGGCAAAAACAGGCCGCGTCGTCGCGATTCTTGCCATGATTTCGCTCGGCGGGCAATTGGTTGCCGTTGTCGTCGAGGCGCTAACGCCGCGCCCGATTCTGCAATTCACCTTTGCGACGGCAGCCGGGATCACGCCCGCCGCGGGCGACGGTGCCGCCACAGTGCTGCTCACGCAACAGTCCAACGGTGCGGCTCAGGTGTGGGAGAACATGTTTGTTCCCCGAACCCTGGAGGTCAGCGGATTCTCGGATGCCACGATGACGTGGGTAATAGCCGCATCGGTCGCAGACCTTCTGATGTGGATGATTGTCGCTTTGGTGCTCTTTGCGCTCTGTCATGACCTGATTCGCACAGCCGGATTCACCGAGCGAGCACGAGGTGCTGTAACCATGTCAGCGACCGCGATGCTGACTCTTGCCGTATTCCGAGAGGTGGCGTCGAAATTCGCAACGATGGGGATCTATGACGAAATGGCCCTATTGGATTTCACGGTGAATTCCTGGAGTATCACCTGGACCTTCTTCGTTGTGGCCCTCGGTCTTGCCGTCCTGCGGTCGCTTATCTCGGCGGGAGTGCGCAACGCTACCGAAGTGGACGGGTTGGTGTAGATGGGCGAGCAGGGGAGTACACGGATACGTGTGCGAATCGATCAGATGCTCCAGCAGCGGTCGATGACACTGACGGAGCTGTCGCAGCGGACCGGAATCTCGATTGTCAATTTGTCTGTGTTGAAGAACGATCGCGCACGCGCGATTCGTTTCACCACACTAGAGTCGCTGTGCGATGCGTTGGAGTGCACGCCGGGGGACCTGTTAGAGGTCGTGCCAGCGGATGTCTCAGAACTGTGAATAGTAGAAATATTTCTCCGAAATATTGCAACCAAAGGGGCTGAAACCCTCGAAACCGTGCTTTCGCGGTGACTGGTTGCAATTTTTCGGGTGGAAAGCAGTTGGCATTGTGGAGCGATCTCGGCTGGTTGCAATTTTTCGGGTGGAAAGCAGTGGCATTGCGAAGCGATCTCGGCTGGTTGCAGTTTTTCGCGACGTGGGGTGGTGAGGAAACGCCGTGGTTGCGACTCGACGCGCTTAGTCGAGGTCGTGCCGGCGGACGAGCCGTGAGCCATGAGAGGCAAGCGTCAATTCACGCTAACTGACATAATGTGCATTATCGGACAAACGGTAGGGTGGGCCGGAGTGTGGTGCAGGTGCGTGCCGGTGGTGCGGAAAGTGCGAAATGGTGCGGTGCGAGCCCGTGATGCGGACCGTGCACTAGTGCGGAGTCCGCCGTGCTGACGCCGCGCACACCGCAAGCCGCGCTTCAGACGCCGCGCTTATCGACGAGCCCAAAGGCTCGCATCGACACCTGCACCATGGGTCCAATGCCCAGCGCGAAAATCAACGTGCCCAGTCCAACGTGGCCGCCCGCCAGGAATCCCAGTGCTGTCGCAATGCCTTCGATCGCTGTGCGCACAATCCACACAGGCTTGCCGAACTTACGCACCGAACCGGTCATCAAGCCGTCACGAGGCCCAGGCCCCAGCCGAGCGCCAATGTACATGCCCGTTCCCACGGCAATTGTCGTCATGCCCAGGACAAACCACAGGATTTGCGCCCACAGTGGCCACGACTCGGCCGAGGGCACGAATCGCAGCGATAAATCAACAAAAGGCCCGATCAGAAGCGCATTAAAGACCGTGCCAATGCCGGGCTTTTGGCGCAGCGGAATCCACAGCAGCAGAATTATGGCACTCGCGAGAACAGTGGATAGTCCAAAGCTGAGCCCCGTGATGTTGGACACGCCCTGACCGAACACGTCCCACGGTGCAACACCAAGGTGTGACCGAATCTGCACCGCAATGCCCAACCCGAACAGATACAGGCCGGCAATCAGCCGGATCATGACCTTTGGGGTCGGGAAATCGATGCTGGCGACCACGGTGTGGCCGTTTAGGCGAGGAAGTCGCTGACGTCGCCGACGAGGCGCGTGTTGTCGGCGGGTACGGCATCAACGGCAGCGGCTGCCACTTCCCCGGCGAATTCTTCGACGTTGTACAGCTTGCCCACCGCGGCCTTACGCGATTCGATCGCACCGGGGTTCGAGCGGTCCAATAGTGCTGCGGTTACGGTGCCCTCGATCATGTCGCCCGACACGACGGTGAAGCCAATGCCGTCGGCCGCAAGGCCGGGAATTAAATCGCGCAGTGCGTCTTCGCCCGCACGCTTGGACAGTGCGACGGGCGCGTAGTCGTCCATCGTGTCCTTCTGGTGAATGAAGTGAGCCTGGTGGCTGGTGACGAACACCACGCGCGATCCCTCGTGCAAGAGCGGACGCAGCGTCTGCAACAGGTTGACCTGGGCATCGCGGTTCAAACGCATGGCGTAGTCATCGCCCATGCCGGCCTCCATGCCGCCCGATGCGTTCAACACCAGAATGTCCAGCGAACCGTCAAACTCGGCGGCCAAGGTGTCGCGCAACGCGGTGATGGTGTCGTAGTCGGTGAGGTCGGCGCCCACGATAATGGCCTCGCCGCCGCCCGCGACAATCTGGTCACGCAGCTTGATGGCGCGAGCCTCTTTGTTGCGGAAATTAATGGCCACCTTGGCGCCTGCCTCGGCAAAATATCCGACGGTCGCCGCGCCAATTCCACGCGACGATCCGGAAACAAAGGCGGTCTTGCCGGCAAGCTGGCCGGGCTTCAAGGGATTGTGGCTCATGCGTAAACCCTAGCGTGAAACGCCCCCGTGATAGCGTCGTGTCGTGAGCAACCAGGCGCAACCGCACCCCTATTTCCAGGGCCACTCCCCCAGGATTTTTGCGCATCGCGGGTTGCATACACATCACCCCGAAAACACTCGAGGCGCATTCCAGGCGGCTCTCGATGCGGGCGCCGCGTACATCGAAACCGATGTCGTGGGGTCGCGTGACGGTGTCGCCATGGTGTGCCATGACGTGGACCTCGGTCGTATTGCGGGAATGACCGGCCGCGTCGCCGATTTCACGTCGGAAGCACTGGGGCGCATTGACCTCGGCGGCGGCCAGACTTTTCTGTCGTTGGCCGACGCGTTGCGCGAATTTCCGACCGCTCGATTCAATATTGATGTCAAGGACGAGCTCGCGATTACGGGTACCGTGGACGCCATTCGCCAGGCCTCGGCGGAACATCGCGTGTTGGTGTCCTCTTTTAGCGCCCGCAGGCGCCGTGCGACCGTCGCGCAGCTGCCCGGCGTCGCAACCAGTACCGCGGCCTCGGAATTTTTTCGCGCATGGCTACAGGCGCTTGTCGGACTGACGCCTCGGATGGCGGGCTTTCATGCGGTGCAGATTCCGGAAAGATATGGCTGGCTGCGCGTTGTGACGCCCGCAATTGTGCGCCGCTTTCATCGCGCGGGTGTCGAGGTTCATGTGTGGACGGTCAATAACCCCGCTGATATGCGCCGGTTGGTCGCGCTGGGTGTGGACGGGATTGTGACTGATCGATGCGACCTCGCATCGGGCGCGCTGGGCGGAACGACGCATTCTGTGCAGTAATTGAGGGTTTTCTGGGGAATTTCTCAGGGTTGTCGCGAACTATGTTCTCAAAGGCCACAAGCCGAGAGGAGAAAGCAATGAGCGAAAAGCGTTTACGCGGGCACACCCTGGGGCGTTTGAGTTTCGAAAGTGAAGAGGGCGTTGAATTCGCCCCACGGACGATTGCCACCTATCGCACGGAAGCCGGCGAGGAATTTACTGTTCCGTTTGGCGCCGATGCTGAACTGCCGTTCGAATGGGTATCGCCTCATACCGGTCAGGTTGGGCGTCGTTTAGATGCCAAGGGCAAGCCAGTCAAGGGAATTGACCCCAATGCCCCCGCCCCCACTCCCCCGACGGTCACCCACTGGGAACAGCTGATGAAGCGTCGTTCCGTCGAGGAGCTCGAAATTCTGTTGGCCGATCGTATCGCGATTTTGCGAGAAAGTCGCGGCGAATCCACCAGCGGATTGAAGAAAACGGCCTAATTGCCTCGGCGATTAAGCCACCGTTGAACACCCCACACGGTCACCCTCAGCAGGGCCTCCACAACGATCCCGGCGTGCATCTTCGATACACCCGAGGCGCGTTCGGTGAACGTGATGGGGTGTTCGACGATTAACGCGCCGTGCGACTCGATTCGATGCGCCACTTCGACCTGAAAGCAATAGCCACTGCTGGCCACTCGGTCGATATCGATATCCCGCAGAATATCCGTGCGGATCACACGAAAACCCGCGGTCAAATCGTGAATCTGTGATTTCAGCATCATGCGGGAATAGCTGTTACCCGTGCGGGAAATTGCTTCGCGAATACGGGACCACCCGGAAATTGCGCCACCGGCGACCCAGCGCGACCCCAACACCAGTGCCGCACCGGTGGTTCGGGCAATGTCGCACAGTGCAACAAGGTCGTTGGGATTGTGGGATCCGTCGGCATCGATTTGCGCTACCCAGGTGGCGCCTCGATTCCGGGCCCACTGAAAACCGTCGCGATACGCCACACCCAGTCCGTCTTTGCCCGCGCGGTGCAAGCACTGAACGTGATCGTCCCGTGCTGCCCACGCATCGGCCAGCGCACCCGTGCCGTCGGGCGAGGCATCGTCCACGACCAAGACGGTGGCGTCGGGTACAGCCGCCCGAATTCGACCGATAATCGAATCGAGGTTCGTCGCCTCGTTATAGGTGGGCACAACGACCACGAGCTCAGGCATTGCGACGATTCCGAACAAATAACGGTGCGATTCCCAACAGAATGATGGCCTGTTCCAGCGGGTAACCCACGATCATCGCGGGCGTAATCACCGTGGACAACGGTACGTCGGCGATCATGACGCCCTTCGTGAACGGTTCGAGTCGCGCGATGTCGCGTCCGTCGGGTCCGATGATGGCGCTTACGCCGACGGTCGAGGTGTTCACCACGGCGCGTCCCGTTTCCATCGCACGAATCCGCGCAATCCCCAACTGCTGAATGCTCTGTTCACTGCGACCAAAATCGGCATTATTCGTGGGCGCGAGGATTACCTCGGCGCCACTGGCCACCATGGACCGGAATATTGAATCGTCAACGATGTCGTAGCAAATGTTCACACCGGCGGTCACGCCGTCGATGTCGAATACCGTGTCACGCGTGCCAAAGGAATAGTCGCGCGGCACCATGTCGAACATGTGGGGCGCCAGGGGGTAAAAGAATTCCCGAGCCGGAAG
Source organism: Microbacteriaceae bacterium MWH-Ta3 (assembly GCA_003053925.1). Classification (GTDB taxonomy): domain Bacteria; phylum Actinomycetota; class Actinomycetes; order Actinomycetales; family Microbacteriaceae; genus MWH-TA3. The sequence goes on along the minus strand of QBKD01000001.1, from coordinate 16,635 downwards.
GTATTCGGCAAACGGCACGGGATGAATTTTGTCGTATTGGTCGACGGGCCCGACCCCGGCCTGCCACTGCAACACCGAGTTGAAGGACTCGTCGCCTTCCCAGGTGATGGTTCCAAATACGAACGGCGCATCCACGCTGCGCGCGATGTGGTCAATGAGTTCGTACGCATCGTCGTTGGACAACGGACTGACATCGGCGGCATTTTCGGGCCACACCACCACATCGACGTCTTCGTCCAGCACATCTTTCATTGCGGTGTAGTGATCGGTAATGCTTTCGCCGGGCTGTCGGTCGGCAAACAGCGCCGAATTGCTGTTGCCCTGTACCGCCATCACTCGGATGGTGTCACCCGTGCCCACCGCGAAGGGCGCGGCGAGCGGAACACACACAAGCAGGGCGACCAGCGCGGGAATTAAGTCGGCGCGGCCCGAATCGTAATCCGGTCGTTCCGTCAGCACTAAGACCGCATATGTCACAACAGCCACAACCAGGAAGCCGGCTCCCGAGGTTCCCCACCACGTCACGAGGTGGCCCAGGACGCTGTCGGCTTGCGAGTGTATGACTCGGCCCCACGCAAAACCGCCGAATGGCCAGACTGCCGCGATCGCTTCGCGCGACGTCCATGCGGCCGACACCAACAGTGCGGTCACTATCCGCATTCGCATGGTGGCGGGATGTTCATCAAACAGTGGGAATGTTCGACGAGGCCGCTGTCCATCGCCCATGCGCCATGCCGCCGTCAACATCACACCGCCGACGGCAACGAGTATGGCCTGTACGCCCACCAATCCAAACCAGGGCAAAAAGCCCAAATACACGGTCGTCCAGTCGGCCAGGAATCCGTAATAAATGAAGCCCACGACAGACCCCAGTGCAAGTGCATCCAACAGATGCAAGCGTCGGAATGCCGGAATCACCAAGGCCAAACCGACGAACATCAGCGGATAAATCCCGGGCTCGGGGAACGACTGTGACATCAGCCACGCACCCGCGACGCCCTGCGGAAGTGCAGTAGCCAGAGTGCGCGGAAATACGGACATGAGAGTGCCTACAGGGTGGCCGAATCGGCAACAATGCCGCGTCGAATCTGGGTGATGGCGGTACGTGCGGTGTCCCCCACTCCATCGGCGCGAACCTTCGCAATCTGGTCCAGTGCATCAATGATTTGTTTGGTCCAGCGCACAAAATCGCCACCGGCAAGATTGCATTCCCGCAATACCGAATCTAGGCGCTGGCCCTTAGCCCACCGCTGCATGCCCAGTGCCAGTCCCGTTGCCAGTGCCGGGGTTCCGGGCAGGTTTGCCGAATCCTCCAGATCGGTCAGGTGGTCCCAGGCATTTTCCATTGCGGTCAGGACATCGGGGAACATGCCCTTGGGCAGGCGGCCCATCTGCCAGTTCTCTTCCTCGCGTCGTGCCTCGTACACGACACACGAAATTGCCGCCACCAGCATGTCGGGCGATAGGTCGTCCCAAATTCCCTTGCGCAGACATTCGGCAATCAGCAGATCACGTTCGCCATAGATTCGGCGAAGATTTGCGCCGGCCTCGGTGACAAACAGTTCGCCCTTATCTTCCTCGACATACTTCAATTCGGTCAGAACGCGGCACACTCGGTCGAAAATCACGGCAATTGCACCGGTTTTGCCCTCGATTTGGCGGGTGGCGGAATCGATTTGCTTGCGTAGTCGCCAATACCGTTCGGCCCAGCGCGCATGCTTTTCACGGTCGGGGCACGCATGGCAGGAATGCTTGCGCAACGAGGCGCGCAGCTTCTCGATGTGTGCCAGGCGCTTCTGGCGCACGGACACGGGTCCCGGTCCGGCCTGGTTGTCCTTGCGTTCAAGGTCCGACAGTTCCCGGCGAATCGACGAATAGCTGGCGAAGTCGCCCAGATGACATTCCATCGCCGTTTCGTATTCGCCCAGCGCCGCTTGATTCTTTTTGACGTCGTGTGCCAGCGTGACGACAGCTCGGTCGGCCTGGAATTGCGCAAGAGATTCTTCGAGGATCTCGCGCGCAACCTGGCGACCATATCGTTCAATCAGATTGACGGCCATGTTGTACGTGGGCTTGAACGACGAATACAGCGGGTACGACCGGCGGGAGGCCAACGCGCCCAAGGCATGCGGGTTCATCCCCGAACGCCACACAATCACCGCGTGACCTTCGGTGTCGATTCCGCGTCGCCCGGCGCGACCTGTGAGCTGCGTGTATTCACCCGCGGTGATCGGAACGCGTGCCTCGCCATTGAATTTCTCCAGCTTGTCCAACACCACGCTGCGGGCGGGCATATTGATGCCCAACGCCAGGGTGTCGGTGGCAAACACCACCTTCACCAACTTACGACGGAACAGGTGTTCGACGGTTTCCTTGAACACGGGAATGAGCCCGGCATGGTGAGCCGCAACTCCACACAGCAGCGCCTCTTCCCATTCGGCAAACCCCAACGAGGCCAGGTCTTCCGAGTGCAGATGTGCGGTGCGCTCGTCGATCACCCGGCGAATTTCCGCGCGCTCGTCGGGGGTGGTCAGTTCGGCACCCGCGTACAACATGTCATCGACGGCGCGATCGCATCCCACGCGCGAGAAAATGAAGTAAATGGCGGGCAGCAAACCCTCCTGGTGCAGCGTCCACACTATGTCGACGGGGCCGCTGCGGCGCTCGCGGTGGAACTGTCCCCCGCGGCGCGGACCGTTGGAATGGCCGAGCCGAATCACGTCGTGATTGATTCGCGGCGGGTTGGCCCATTCGCCCCCCTGCTCAAACAGGTCGGTGAGGTTACCGCCCGAATACACGTGCTGATACAAGGGCACGGGGCGGTCTTCACTGACGATGACATCGGTCGAGCCTCGAACGGCCTGCAACCAGTCACCGAATTCCTCGGCATTCGACACCGTCGCACTGAGTGACACGATGGTGACGCTGGGCGGAAGGTGCAGGATGACTTCTTCCCACACCGGCCCGCGGAACTTGTCGGCCAGGAAGTGCACCTCGTCCAAAATGACGAAGTGCAGATCGGTTAGTGCGCCGCTTCCCGCGTACAGCATGTTGCGCAGTACCTCGGTGGTCATGACGACGATACGCGCGTTGGGGTTCACCGAGGTATCACCCGTCAGGAGTCCCACGCTTTCGGCACCGTATTCGGCAACAAGTTCGTTGAATTTTTGATTCGACAGCGCCTTCATGGGCGTTGTGTAGAAAGTTTTACCCGCATGAGTAACCTGCGACAAATACACCGCGAATTCGGCGATGATGGTCTTGCCCGCGCCGGTCGGTGCGGCCACCAGCACGCTGCGGCCCTCTTCCAGCACCTCGCACGCCGCTATCTGGAATGCGTCGAGATCGAACTTCTGTGCATCACGAAAGGCGCTGAGGTGCGGATGCGCGTTTTTTGCCTTGGCCGCCGCAAATCGTTCCGCGGGTGAGGGTTGATCGTCGGTCACGCGAGGTCTCCCAGCAGTGCGGCCTGTTTCTTGGCCACACGCTTGTCATGAATGACGGCAATGAGTGCGGCCAAGTAGTACAACGCCACCATGGGGACTGCCAAGACAAACATCGAGAGCACGTCGGCCGCCGGCGTCGCCATCGCGGTGAACACGGTAATCGACAGGATCGCCCAGCGCCATCCCTTCAGGATGGCCCGTGCGCTCAGAACGCCGACGAAATTAAGAAGCACCAGGAACACGGGCAGCACGAAGCCCACGCCAATGGCCAGAATGAATTTGATGGTGAAATCCAGGTAGTACTTGGCCGTCAGCAGTGTGGTGGATTCGGCGGGGGCGAAACTCACCATCAGCTCGACAACGTGCGGAAATACCCACCAGCCGGCCGCACAGCCTGCCAGGAACAGCGGTACCGCCGCGGCAAAAAACGAGACGGCATACACCTTCTCTTTGCGTACCAAAGCGGGCACAATAAACGCCCAAATTTGATAGAGCCAGACCGGGCTCGTGATGATGATTCCCACCGTCAGAGATATGGCGATCTTGGTGTCGAACGCCTCGGTGATGGATGTGTAGTTGATTTCGGCAAGGCGGCCGCTGCGTTCACCGATCGCCAAAATCGGTTCGGCTATCGCGGCCCACACCAGATCCGACAAAAGGAAACCGCCGATTGCGCCGGCGGCGATTGCGAGGGCAGCACTGAACAAACGTTTGCGGAACTCCACAAGGTGCTCACCCAGAGACATACGCCCCTCGGGATTGCGCGTACGCGCCATGATTACTTCTTGGCGGGCTTATCCGACGAATCGGATTCTTCGACCTCGGGGGTCTCGGCGGACTTGATTTCACTCTTGAAGATCTTGAGCGACTGCCCGAGGCTCTTGGCCAATCCCGGAAGCTTGGGTGCACCGAAAATCAACAAAATGATGACGAGAATGATGACTGCGTGCCAACCGTTGAGGTTTGCCAACATGTGCGACTCCTTTGCCCTAAGAATCTCAGTCTACGTGACAAATTACGCCGCGTCGTAGCGCGCTAGCGCCGCGCGCGCCCGCGCCCGAACCTCGGACTGTGCCTCGGTGTTATCGACAATGCGCACGACACCCGGCAGGCCCATAACCAATCGCACGAGACGCCCCACATGCACGAACGGGATTCGCACTCGTGCGGTATCCCCCGTGATTGCCACCTGTTCACCGGCGGGAATAAAGTCGGCAATCAGGGGTACTGCCGATTCTGGAAGCTCGAGCGTAGCGACCACGTCGTTATCGGTGGCGACAAACAGTTCGGGGCTCAGATTGAAAGGGCTGACCAGTGTGTCATCGACAGGAGCGGTCAAAATGTGCAGGTTGGTAATCCGCGACACGTCGAAGGTGCGAACCTCGTTCGATTTGTAGCACCAACCCTTGACGTACACATTGTCGTCTTCGGAATGCAAAAAGTAGGGGTCCAGTTCACGGGTGGACGAACCACCCGCACGGTTGACGTAGTCGAACTTCACCCGATTAAGCCCCTGTGCCTCGGCCAAAAGTTGTGCAGCGGGCGACGACAACGACACCGTCACGCCCAGACCGACGGCCTCGGGTTCGTCCACGACGCCGCCCAGTTTGTCCATCACGCTGTGGAATTCAGGTAGGGCGGCGAATCGCGGGTGCTTGCCCAACATGCGCAGTCCCGTCAACAGCATCGCGCGCTGGCGAGCGGAAAATTGCACCGGCTTGGTCATGACATCGGCCACAACGACCTGAATGATTCCGTCCGTGTGCAGCAAATCCCAGTCGATATCGAAGATGTCGTGGTCAAGTCCGCGTGATGCTTCGCCCATCGCACCGGCGCAGCCAATGATGGTGATGGCGTCGATGACCTTTTGCGGCGTTGTGCCGAATGCGTCGGCCGCTTCCTGAACCGAAATCTGGCCACCGTTCTGGAACAAATACGCGGCGGTCCAGGTGAACAACTCCAGTCGGTCGAGGGCCGAATCCCCGGGCAATCTAGCCATGGTCTGCCTCCAAGCGCTTCAGGCGATCGATGACGGCGGATCGTAACGAGGCCGGTTCTTCGACACGCACATCGGGGCCGAAGGCACACAGTTCATCGGCCAGCACCGCTTCATCGAAGTAATGGATGACCATACCCGTCTCGCTCGCGGTGGTGTCCTGGCGGTTGCGCAGAACAATGTCCGCCTCGGAACCGGGTGCTACCGTGACCGTTGCGGTGAGTGAATCCCACAGCTCGTCGAGGTGCGCAATGACGGTGGATTCGTGGTTCGCTTCCGGCGTGCGTTGCGCAGATCCCCGCACCTTCGTTACGTCGCTGACGATTCGCGCCAGCAAAAAGTTGCGCTCGGCGTTGCGCGCATGATCCCACCCGTTGACCATCCAATGGCCGTGGTATTGCACCAACGCGAGCGGCGAAATCGCGCGGGATTCGGCCGCGTGAGCTCCGGCCTTCAGATAGTCGAAGGTCACCGCGTTACCGGATTCGAGTGCACGCGACAACGGTGCAAAGGCACGGTCATGGGTGGTGACTCGAGGCGCGAAACCGAAGAATTCGTCGGCGGCATCGACACCCAACGCCGCGACTCGGCGCGACACTGTGCGGGCGGTGTCGGACAGCGTGCTGCGCTGCCAGATGGCACTCGCCGAGTTCAGCAGGTTAATTTCGGTCGGCGTGAATTCGGCCATGTTGTAGTCATCCGCGCCGATGACATATCGAGTATCGGCGGGATTTTCCGCTCCATTGTCACTGATCGTCACGCCCTGCGATTTCAAGTCTTTTTTGTCGCGCTCAAACAGTCGATCCAATGATTCCGACGAGCCCTCGTTCAGGAACCGTTCGCGATATCCACGGACATTTTCGTAAATGTCTTTTTTGCTCAGACCCTGGTGTGTGGACAGCAGAGCCATCAGTAAACACAGCAGTCGTTCCTCGGCCTTGACCTCGCGGTCTAAGCGAATCGACTGGTCGGAAGATGAGGCGGACATGTGCCCATGCTAACGGGTGCGACGAAGAATCCTCGCGACACTCGCCGCGTGGGGAACCATTTCTGGTGTGTTAGCCGATACCCAGAATGTCGACAACGAACACCATGGTCGAACCGAACGGAATCGACTGAGGTGACGAGCCCTCGGGGTACCCCAGTGCCGGTGGAATGACGACAAGCACGCGTGATCCCACCGTCTGACCGATGACGGCCTGAGCGAAGCCGGGAACAACGCCCGCGCCATCGTGAGTGGTGAAATCTTGTGCCACGAGGTTCGCGGGCTTATCACGGTCCCACGAGCTATCAAAGACGATTCCCGTGTCCCACAGCAAGCCCGTGTAGTGCGCCACGATGGTGTCGCCCTCGGCCACCACATCGCCCTCGCCCTGAATCAGAGTCGAAACGCGCAACTCGGTGGGTGCCGCGGTCTTGGGAAGCGTGATGCCGGGTTCGCCGTTGGGCGCCGACACAACGGCGGGCATTCCGTCTTGGGCGGGCTGTGCCGCGCCCTCGGCCTTGTGGCTGTATCGCGCGAGCACATCGAGGGCCACGACGACGGTGGCGTCGTTGTCCAGGCCGTTAGCCGACAGATCACCGAAAATATCGAGGACTGATCCCACGAGCACAACGCGCGAACCCACCGTCTGGCAGTGGAAGGACTGGGCCACCAGGCTGCCCTCGGCGGAAATCGACAGGCGCTCGTGCTGGTCGGCGTAGTACGCGGTGCTGGTCATGGGGCTGCCATCGGCGCCGAATACGGCGACCGCTTCAAAGTCCACATAGTCACCGAAGCGCACGGTGTCGCCCGTGCCCGCGGTCAGCGTGTGAAGGCTGGGGGCTTCCGCCACAACGGGCTGAGGGAAATCGAGGGTGGGCATGGTGCCCAATGCGCCAGTGGCCGTGACAACCGAGGCAACACCGTCGGTTGCAATCGTGGGTGCACACTCTTCGGCGGCGGTGCAGCTCGTCAGAGTTACGGCAGTCAGTACTGATGCCACTGCAAGTGCGGATACACGGGCCATACGGCGCACAAAAGTCGTTGTCATGATTCCTTCAGTTTACTCGGCGGGTCGCAGCGTCTGTTCGGCCAATTCCGTTGCATTACGAGCGGCCTTGCGCAGGCGCTTATCGGACGGAGTGCGGTCCCCCAGCGATCCGGGGGTCCAGGCCTCGATGTCGTCTTCGGCAAATTCGGGCTTGTTCTTGCGCTGCGGCACGGGCAGAACAGCGCCGGGCGCCAATCGGCGTGCAATCACGAGGAAACCGGTGTGCGCAATCATGCGGTGGTCGGGGCGCACAGCCAAGCCCTCGACATGCCAGGTGCGCACCATCGTTTCCGAACACTGTGCATCTGCGTAGTCGCCGCGGGCACGCAGCGCCTCAACCACGCGCGACATTTGGGTGACCGTCGCGATGTAACACACGAGAACACCACCGGGCGTCAGTGCCTCGGTGACGGCATCGAGGCACTCCCACGGTGCCAGCATGTCCAGCACCACGCGATCCACCGAACCGGCCTCGACGGTCTGGGGCAGCGCCTCGGCGAGGTCGCCCAAAACAATGCGGTGATTGGCGGGTGAACCGCCGAACTGTGCGGCGATGTTACCCGCGGCGATTTCGGCAAATTCTTCGCGGCGTTCAAAGGAAATGACCTCGCCGCCGTCGCCCACGGCACGCAGCAGCGACATCGAGAGCGCGCCACTACCCACGCCGGCCTCGACCACGCGTGCGCCCGGGAAGATATCGGCGAAGGCCACAATCTGGCCGGCGTCCTTGGGATACACGATGGCCGCGCCTCGGGGCATGGACATGGCGAAATCGGCCAAAAGTGGGCGCAGTGCCAGGTACTCGATTCCGAATGAATTGGGTATGACGCTGCCCTCGGGCTTGCCGATGAGGTCTGCGTGGTGCAGGACTCCGCGGTGTGAGTGAAAACCGCCCTCGGGAATCAGGGTTACGGTCGTCTTACGACCCTTGGCGTCGGTAAGTTGCACGCGATCGCCGTATTCGAAGGGGCCGCGCACGCGCTGAGTGGTCATTATCGAGTGGTCCTTTGTGTGTACACCGCAGCAATATCCACAACCGTTCGGCCCACGAGAGTGTGCCAGGTGTCGTATTCGGTGGGGTTTTCGGGAAGAGGCACGTGCAGCGGTACCGCGATGGTGGTGGCGCCACTTGCGGTTGCCGATGCCACGCCGGGCTTTGAGTCCTCGAAGGCGACGCAGTGGCGAATATTCGCCTGTACGGCAGCGGCACCGAGGTGGTAGGGCTCGGGGTGGGGCTTGGAGTGCGTGACTTCATCGCCGGTGATAGAAGCCGCCAGGAAACCCAGATCATTCACGACGATGTCGGCCAGTGAACGATACGACATTGTCACGAGCACCTGCGGGATCCCCGCGTCGTGCACCGAACGCAGCAGATCCAGGGCGCCGGGACGCCACGGGATATCGTTCTGCAACAGCAGCCGCACCTCGGTGACCAGGCGGTCCACAATGTCGGCCGGGTCCATGTCAACGCCACGTGACTGTAGATAGCGGCCGGAATCCATCAGGCCTTTGCCCACCAACGACAGCCCATCGACATCGGTCCACTCCACACCATATTCGGCCACCAAACTGCGTTCGGCGGTCAGCCAGAACGGTTCCGAATCGATCAGGGTTCCATCGAGGTCCCACAGGACGGCGGCAGGCAGCAAGGAAGTCACAAGCATCGAGTCTAGGGCGTGCCCGTGCCGCGGCGGTGGTGCGGTTTAGGCTGGAGTCGACAGGAGGAACTATGTCGATGTTTTCGGTGCAGTCGGGGCGGCCGTTGGTTGTGGCGTTCGAGGGCTGGAACGATGCGGGCGAGGCGGCCAGTACGGCCGTGCGCGCGATTATTGACCGGTACAACCTGGTGCAGGGTTTTGGCGTGGAAACCGAGCTGTTCTATGACTACCAATTGGTGCGCCCCACGATTGAATTCGCCGACGACTCGCGGCGCATTGCATGGCCAACCACCAGCCTTTTTGTTCCCGCCGATCTGACCACACGCGTTCACGCGCTGCTGGGTACGGAACCCTCGCGGTCGTGGCCCACTTTTGCCGCAACATTCCTGGACGAGGCGCTCGCCGCAGACATCACGGGAATCATTGTGGTGGGCAGCATGTTGGCCGATGTTCCGCACTCGCGCCCCATCGAGGTCACGCGCACCAGCGACAACGCCGACGTGCGCAAGCTGTTGGGCTGCGAGCGTTCACAATACGAAGGTCCCATTGGAATTCCCACCGTGTTTGCGCAATTTGCCGAGCAGGTCGGTATTCCCACCGTGGCGGTGTGGGCGTCGGTCCCCCACTATGTGCACAACTCGCCCTCGCCCAAGGTGGCATTAGCGCTCGTCGAAGCGCTGAAGGACATCACGCACGCCGATTTGGACACCGTGGAGCTGGCTGCCGCTGCCATTGAGTGGGAAAAGAGCGTCAACGAAATGGCGGGCTCGGACGACGACATGAGCGAATACATTGCGCAGTTGGAGGAACAGCGTGACACCGCGAATTCGGAAGAGGCATCGGGCGATGCCATTGCCGAAGAGTTCGAACGTTTCCTGCGTGATACCGAAGAGGGCGATTCGCGCTAGAACCGCGACAGTATGAGTGCCCGTTTATTCGGGGGAAATCACGCCGTTCGACAGGGCAATCAGTAGCGCCCCGCCCACCGCGATACGCCACACGATAAACGGCATGAACGATCGCTTTTCCAGGTACCGCATCAGGAAAGCGATAACCCCCAGAGCCACCACAAATGCTAGAACCGTGGCCGTGAGGGTCTCGATGCCGCTGTACACGTTGGCCGGTTCCTGGATGGCGTGAACCAATTCATACAACCCACTGGCCAATACGGCGGGAATCGCCAGCAGAAACGCGAACCGGGCTGCTGCAGCCCGGGTGTACCCCAGGGCCAGACCCATCGAGATAGTGGCACCGGAACGGGATACGCCCGGAATCAGCGCCAGCGCTTGGGCCAACCCCAACGTCAGGCCGTGGCCCGTGTTCATCGACCGTATCTCGCGCTGCTTGGCACCCCACCGATCGGCGATCAACAAAATGACGCCGAAAACCACGAGCACCGTTGCCACAATCCACAACGACCGAAACGTGGTGCGAATGTCGTCCTGAAAAATGATTCCCAATACAGCGATGGGGAGTGTTCCCACAATGATGTACCAGCCCAGACGCGCATCGGCCCGATCATCGCTGGTCAGGTATTTACCCGCGCCACGACGGCGCGAAAAAACAGACAGCCACCACGACCGAATGATGCGGGCAATATCCGTGCGGAAGTACAGCAACACCGCCAACTCGGTGCCGATCTGGGTGATGGCGGTGAACGTGGCCCCCGGGTCTTCGGCGTTCGGCAGAAACAGACCAGCAATGCGCAGGTGGGCGCTGGAAGAAATGGGCAGGAACTCGGTAAGCCCCTGAATCAGGCCCAAAACAAGGGCTTCCCACAGGTGCGTTACGTCGAAAAAGTTCACAACCCCATTGTGCCTAGTAGTCGCGCAGAAAGTCGTGAACGACTCGATGGCCGAAGTCCAGAGCAGCCAGAGGCACCCGTTCGTCCACACCGTGGAACATCGCGGGGAAATCCAGGCTGGGTGGCAGTTGCAACGGGGCAAACCCATACCCGCGAATGCCCAGCAACGACAGGGCCTTGTTATCGGTGCCGCCCGACAGCAGGTACGGCACAATCTCGGCGGATGGGTCGTGAGTCAACAATGCCTGAGACATGGAATCGATGATGGGACCGCTAAAACTGTTCTCGAGCCCCACATCGCGGTGGGTCACCGTGATCTCGATATCGTCGCCGACAATCTGTTGAACACGGGCCAGCGCCGAATCCTCGTCACCCGGCAGAGTACGGATGTCGATGACGGCGCTCGCCGTATCGGGTATCACGTTGTGCTTGTAACCGGCCGACAACATGGTGGGGTTACTGGTGGTCATCAGCGCAGCTTCCATAAAACCTGCGGCCAGTCCCGTGCGTGTCACGACCTCGCGCGGCGGCACGGTGCCCGGTTCAATCCCCTGCAGTCTGGCCAGTTCGGCCACCATCAGTTCGGTGGTGTGCGTCAGTCGCACGGGCCATTCTTCGCGACCCACCGCAGCAACCGCCTCGGCCAGGCGTGTCACCGCATTGTTCGCGATCACGCGCGAACCGTGCGCCGCAACCCCGCGTGCGGTGAGGCGAATCCACAGAAGTGCCTTCTCCCCCGTTTGCAGCACATAGGCCCGGCGTCCGGCAACATCAATGGAGTAACCGCCCACCTCGCTGATGGCCTCGGTGGCGCCCTCGAAGATTTCGGGATGATGCGTCACCACGTGATGCGAACCAAATTCGCCGCCGTTTTCTTCGTCGCTGAAGAACGCAATAATCAGGTCGCGTCGGGGCGCACCACCCGATTCGTGCAGTTCGCGCAGTGCGGTCAGAATCATGGCGTCCATATTCTTCATATCGACGGCCCCGCGACCCCACAGCATGCCGTCTTTTACCACCCCGGCAAACGGATCCACGCTCCAATGTTCTGGATCGGCGGGGACGACATCGGTGTGACCATGCACCACCAACGCGGGCAGATGCGGTTCACGACCCCTTACGCGCGCCACCACGCTGGTGCGGCCGGGTGCTGCATCGATGTACCTCGGAACCAATCCCAAATTCTGCAGATACGCGCCAATATATTCGGCTGCCTCGGTTTCCGAGTTCGCTCGACCATCTCCGTAATTGGACGTATCGAATCGAATCAGATCGCGTGCGATTGCCGCCGTTTCGCTCAGAACCTCGGTGTTTTCTGACATGACTCCACCGTATCGGGTTCGCACTCTGGCGCACATCGTGCTAGAGTCTGTACCTGTTGCTACACAACACCTGCGCGGGTGGCGGAATGGCAGACGCGCTAGCTTGAGGTGCTAGTGTCCGTAAGGACGTGGGGGTTCAAGTCCCCCTTCGCGCACAGATAAGGCCCCGAACTTCGGTTCGGGGCCTTCTGTCGTTAAGGGCTCACGCAGCTTCGCCCAATGGCTGACTGGCGATCCCCTCAATCGGTGAATAACGCCGCGTACTCTTCAATCCCCACGGATGGATCGCGCAGAGTCATGAATGCAATTTGGCCAGAATGAATCAACATATCGTGACCGTCAAATTCCTGCGAACCCACACATTTCAGCTCCTTGTCGCTGGATAAATAGTTTCGAAGGTAGGTCTGTGCTGCGTCTGTCAAGGTTTGTCCGAACTTGAGCGGGAACACAACAAGATGTTCTACAAATTCATGTACAGACCTGTAGACGAAAACCATACTGGCAAAGTGCCAAAATTCTAGGGGGTCCAACCATGGGTCTTCTTTCCAGTCATGTCTCGCCATTGCACGACTCGAACCCAACTCAGCCCATCGGTTAGCTAATGCTTGTTCATAATCGCCGCTTATTGGCGGGCAACCTTCTGGACGCCCGCCGAATAACAACGTTGGTCCTCGACCTTGGCCGGTAAGCGACGCGCCAAAAGTCGCAATCAATCGTTCCGTTGTTTTGTTGATTGGCCACGTTCGTTCATAGGCGACAATCGGCTTGCGCTTATCCACAACAGGGTGCTCTTGCACATCAAGAACCGTAACCGGTTTGCGCTGCATAGCGATAAAAGATGCTTCGTCCTGAAAATCGTCAATTGGGTCCATCGTCAGGTAGGCAAAATGCTCTTCAACGGCCCCTGGGCTTCGACTAGAGTCGAAGCAATAACGGATTATTTTGAACGACTTATGCGAATTATCTACGCTTACCCCAGTGCTCTTAATTACCGTGTTCAGGTACGCGAAAGCAGATTCTCTTGCTTCCACACTCACTTGCAACTTATCCATTGGCCTGACGGGCACCTTCCTGGTGTGCTTCATCTAACAAAACGTCCTTGAACTTCGCGACAAATGCTTTGTTATTACCTGAAGTTGTAACCTGATTTAAGGTAGCCTAACCCAACGCGGTACCAACCCCATTCAGATATCCAAAGGCCCTATGAGAATCAAAAACCCATTCAGCATTTTCATGATCATTGTGGTCATCGGAGCAATTGCGCGCCTGGTAGTGAAACTTTTCGAACCCGGCAGGCCTAACCTGCTTCTCGAATTCACGTTGCTACTGGTAATAGTTGGATGGACAATATTCTGGATTCTGTACAACAAAATTAAGCGCATGGCCCGATCAATTCGGCCGCTTATTGCCGCACATTTTCCCTCGGGTGATGCCGTAATTCATCAAAGACCATTGCGAAAAATTTACAAGCTCGATGCCGAATTCTTCCACGGCCGCATAGCCAAAAATACCCCCGACGACAAACGTCACATCTTTCGGACTTACGCAATTGCCTTCACGTCCGATGGTGTACAGCTTTTTTATGTGCCAGGCGAGGGTAAGACGCCAATCGCGACGCTGATTGAATCTGTCCCGTGGTCAAGTATCACCGAAGTTCACACAATTATCGATCGTAACAACACACATAGCTTGTGGCAGGTCAGATTAGCTTTCTCCGATGGAACGATTCATAAAATTGGGAATCATCAATTCGTGAACAGATTTGGCGACCTCGCACTCCGCTCAATGTTGGAGCGAGAATCGGAAGAATATGTCAAACATCTTGTGGAATTATCAGGCGGTACGCAACTCAAGTCGGAAAGAACACGACGGCCGCCACATTAGGGAATTATCATTCGTATGATTCCCAAAAATCTGCAGGTATCGCTGCTTCCCGGGCGCAGCGCATACATCATCAAAGAATCATCCTGGTTTGCAATGTACTCATTGAGTATTGCGCTTTGCGTGACTAACGCTCTCCTATATCAAGAAGATGTTATGCCTTTGCGCTTGGTGAAATAGGGCTGATTGTGAGCGGAGTGCAAATTTTCAATCCACCTTGGGTTCGCGCAAAAATACGTAAAGAGCGCGAAGCCGGCTATTGCACAATCCCCGGAATTCTTCTTGACGCCGATCAAGCTGATGTTCCGTTGGTGGATTTTCGATTCGGTGTGGTTCTAAAGTAGTCGGGACAGTACGTCAGTGAAACCGAATACGAACAACTCATGTATGAATTCGATATGCGCATTGACTCGCACGAGGCGTAGTTGGACTTTTAGATGCCCAGTGGCGGCAAACTAAACCCCACTGGCAACTTCTTCACCCGAAATCCAGCAATAAAATCTGACGTCCGCCACAAGAGCTTGTGGTGAACGCATTCCAAAGGCAATTGTCGCCCTGCGGTAATAATCGCCGCCAAACACTGCTCCACCGTGCGAGAATCGCAAGATCGCAACTGGAGGGCATACTCGCCGGTGGGCAGCTCAATCACTACAGTTCGTTCGCTACCATGCACTCCCCATAAACTCACAGCCCACAGATGCTCCCGACATGCGATTCTTGCAAATTCACGACGAGTAATTCCGTAGAAAGGTGCATGACCATGGGAAAAATCCAGCTTTTGTCGCGCAGGCCAGCCTGCTAAATCGATTGCGCGATGGACAACCGCCTTACAGCTCAGATCTGCTTCGCAGGAATCTTCTTCAACCCACCATTCCGACTTGGTAATTGAGGACAGAATTGACAACAACTGATCAACCGATGACGCAGAGCCGACACATACTGATCGAATAATTCTGCAAAGATTAGAGATTTTTCGCTCAGAATTAAATTCGTCATCGACGCCAGTGATCCAACGCTCACGAATACGAATTCGAATTCGAGTATCGAATCGTGCATACAGCCACATTTCACAACGAACACCGACCGATTCACATTCGGCAATAACAACCTCAAGCTCGTCAACACCAAATCCATCTGAAACTTCAATGTGAATCGTTGCACCTGCATGGTTCTCGCTGATGAGCGCTTCGCGAATTGCCGCAGACGTCACCTTCTGATCCGGCCGAAAACCAGGCTTGTTGTCAGTCATTGAACAGCGCCGCGTACTCTTCGATCCCCACGGATGGATCACGCAAAGTTAAGAACGCAAAAACACCATCATCAATATTCACGTAATGGCCGTCGTAGAGCTGCTGTGCAACCAGGTCATAATCGGGATTTGTCGACGCGAAGCCCTCGGAATACAGGATGGTCGCATCGTTCAGGTTTTCCTCAAAACCTAGGGGAAAAACAATCAAACGTTCGACAAATGTGTTGTCGTGACGGTAGACGAAAAGTGTTGTCGCGAAATGCCAAAACTCGGTTTCGGACAGCCAGGGGTCGGATTCCCAATCGTGTTGAGCGGCATGGCGCATCCCGGAAACTAAGGAATTACGCTCCTGCAACTCTCGAGGCAAATCATCAGAAAAAGGCTGGCAACTTTCTGGTTGTGCACCGAACATCGCAGTTGGCCCACGACGCTTGCCAGTGAGTGATTCGCCAAAAGTTCCAATCAATCGTTCTGTTGTTTCGTTGACTGGCCAAGTTCGTTCATATGCGACAATCGGTTTGCGCTTATCCACAACAGGGTGCTCTTGCACATCGAGAACCGTAACCGGTTTACGTTGCATCGCGGTGCAGCTTGCTTCATGGACTAAATCGTGAATAGGTTCCATTCTGAGATAGGCAAAATTTTCTTCCACAACGCCGTCAACGCGACGCGAGGGAAAACAGTAGCGGACGATTTTCAAGGTGGAAAACGATTTATCAACCGTCAATCCCGATTCGAGATAAAATTTTCTTAAGTATTTATTCAGAGACGCTAACGCTTCATCCGTCATTTGCAGCTCACCATCTGCCCCGGCGGGCACCGCCAATTTGTCAACACGTATTGGAAAATATATTTATATTCTTCCGCTCTCGCAGTTAGATAGTCAGGGGCCGTTCCAATCATTCTCCAATCACAAGCTGTTGAATAATATGCCGCGCAAGCCTTCAGTTGACTCGAAGGACGATATTCGTAATTATTGCGCGGATCGCCAGTGATTCCGTATTTCCAAGTGTCTGCCACTCCGATAGGAAATATGCGATATATTTCGTGCCTCTTGGGAATCAGACCAATTGTTGGCGCCGGTCCTGGTTTCGGAATACTGGAAATCGGACGAAAAGGGTCAAGGCGGATTGGTGGCAATGTAATCGAATTTCGCGGGCTTATCACCTTTGGCTGCAGTGCGGCTACTATCGCAACTGCGAATAGCAGAATCAACAGTGGAAACGCTGCAGCTTGCGCATACATC